>CAYFKW010000001.1:0-26178 GCA_964343845.1 uncultured Desulfobacula sp.
AACGAACACGATGTTCGTTAAAATTTAATGACAAGTAACCCCCTGCCAATCATCGGCTGCATCAAAAAAATCTTTCCGGCAGATGTTATAAAGGGCTGCCTTAAAAATAGACAAAAGGCAGCCCTTTTTTACGAACAAGGAGGGGTCGTAATTTATACTCTTTCAAATATGGCTGCAGCACCCATGCCGCCGCCGATGCACATGGAAACAATACCGTATTTTCCATTGACTTCTTTTAAATTGGCAAGGCAGGTTGCCGTGAGTTTTGCTCCGGTACACCCTAATGGATGACCCAATGCAATGGCACCGCCATGTATGTTGATCCTGTTCATGTAATTATCAAGGCCCAGTTCACGAATCGAATAAAGAGCCTGGGAAGCAAAGGCTTCATTGATTTCATAAATATCAATATCATCAATGGACAGGCCGGCTTGCTTAAGGGCCTGGGGGATTGCGTACCTGGGGCCTACCCCCATTTCATCTGATTTGCATCCCACTGTAGAATAGGTGACAAGTCTGGCAATGGGCTCAAGTCCTAATTCGTCGCATTTTTCTTTTGAGGCAATAATGGTTGCAGCAGCCCCATCTGTTGTCTGGGAAGAGTTTCCAGCTGTAACGCTGCCAACAGCAGAGAAGACCGTTCGAAGTTTTGCAAGCCCTTCAACCGTGGATTCCCTGATGCCGTCATCGTGTTCGACCATAAATTGTTCTTTTTTATAGGTACCGTCTGCCTGGTGTACATATTTATAAGCCGGCGTTGGGACGATTTCAGTAAACAGACCGTTATCTCTGGCGGCAATGGCCTTGGCCTGAGAATTTGCCGCAAATTTATCCTGGTCTTCCCTGGAGACATTGTAACGGTTTGCCACATTTTCTGCGGTCACACCCATGGAAATGTACATGTCAGGATCAGATACTGAATATTCAGGATGGGGCCGCGGGTTGTTGCCGCCCATTGGGACAAAGGTCATGGATTCAACACCTGCTCCCATGGTTACTTCGGACCAGCCCATCTGGACCCGGACAGATGCCAGAGCAATGGCTTCAAGTCCTGAGGCACAGAACCGGTTCACCGTTGCACCAGACACCTTGTCTGGAAATCCTGCCATTTTTGCAGCAACCCTGCCAAGGTTGAGTCCTTGTTCTGCTTCAGGGAAAGCACAGCCCAGCATCACATCATCCAGATGTTCCGGTTCAAGATTTTTTGTTCTTTCAACAGCAGCTTTCATGATAAAGGAAATCAGTTCCTCAGGCCGTGTCTGGTTGAATAACCCTCTTTTTTGTTTGCAGCCAGGGGTTCTGACCGATTGTACAATATATGCGTCTCTCATGACTTAAGTCCTCCTTTAATTTCTGAGCGGCTTGCCGGTTTTAAGCATATGATCAATTCGGGCAACAGTCTTTTCTTCTTTACAGAAGTCGACAAAGGCTTCTCTTTCAAGTGTTAAAATGGTCTCTTCATCAACCATGCTCCCGACCTTTACATCACCACCACTCATGACAAATGCAATTCGTTTGGCAAGGAATGCATCATAATCACTCAGGAATTTACCGTTCAGCATATTATAAATTTCAGCATTTACCATGCCCTGCCCTGCATTCCCCATGACGATAAGGCCCTGTTTGCGCGGCGGCGCATACCCGTCATCCACCATTTTAAGCACTTCTTTTTTTGCTTCACCAACAAGGTTGTCCCGGTTGAATACGATTCTGTCCGACTGCCCGAGGAAGCCGTTCCCTTGAGCCTGAGCCGCTGACATTGAGACGGCAGCCATGGCAATTTTCATGAAAGCCGGCACAAAAAGTTTGGCAAGATCAATATCCTTTGCTGTTTTTCCAGGAAGGGCATTGATATATTTTTTCCACAGGTTCATGGTGCCGCCGCCTGCAGGAAGCAGGCCAACACCGATTTCCACAAGGCCCATGTAAAGCTCTGAATGGGCAACCATGCGGTCCGCGCCAAGGCAGGTTTCGCATCCGCCACCCAGAACCATTCCGTAAGGGGCCGCAACAACGGGGAAACTGGCATATTTTGTTCTTTGAATACCTGCCTGGGCTTTTTGCAGAAACGCATCGATTTCAGCGTATTTTTTGTCATGGCAGAGTTTTGAAACAAAACCAAGGTCAGCCCCGGCTGAAAATGCACCCGGCATACCGCCTGCTTCGTTTCCAATGACAAGGCCTGCACCGTTTTTGTCAACATAATCAAGCGCTTCATCTATCGTATCTACGATTTCACCATTAATCGCATTCATTTTAGTATGGAATTCCACGCAGAAAACATCATCCCCAATGTCAACAAGACTGGCAGATTTGTTTTCAAGAACTGTTTTACTATTGCCTTTTGCTGCTGCAATAGACACCATGTTTTTGCTGACCGGAACGACTTTATAAGATGCAGATTCAAAGTCATAATAATATTTTACACCGCTTTCAAGTTTATAAAAGCTGGTGATGCCTTTCCCCAGCATATCTTTGACATTGGCGGGAACATCAAGTCCCTCTTTTTCCATTCGGTTAACTGCGTCTTTAACACCGTATGCATCCCACAACTCAAACGGCCCCATTTCAAAATTATATCCCCACTTCATGGAGTTATCGATTTCCAGAATGGTATCGGCAATTTCAGGAACCCTGTTGGCAGCATACTGGAAGCTGTTCGCAGCCATTTTCCATGCAAATTTTCCCCCCTTGTCATCTGCCTTTAGAACGCAGTCCACTTTTTCTTTTAATGTCTCTTTTTTCTTTGCTTCATCAATGCAGGGGAAAGAAGGTCTGACCAGGTCCACATATTCCATGGTAGATGGGTCTAATACTTTTCGGATTTTTTTCCACTCCGGTGTTAATTCTGTTTTATAAAACCCTGCCTGGGTTTTATTTCCCAATAGGTTGTTGTCTGCCATTTTCCCGACAAATTCAGGCAGTACAAGCGCATCCCTTTGCTCATCTTCCGTGCAAAGTTCATATGAGTTTTTACACACATGTATGACCGTGTCCAGACCGACAAGGTCTACGGTTTTAAAAATAGCGGTTTTGGGCCGGCCAAGGGCGGGACCAAAGATGGCATCAACTTCAGGGATGGTCATGTCATCTTCAACCATGGCTTTCATAATGGCCCCGATGCCCTGGATTCCGATTCTATTGCCAACGAAGTTGGGTGTGTCTTTTGCCCAGACAATCCCTTTACCAAGGTTTTTTTCACCAAACCCGGCAATGAAGTCAAGAATTTCAGGAAGTGTATCTGCACCCGGGATCAACTCAAGAAGATGCATGTAGCGAACAGGATTGAAAAAGTGCGTTCCCATAAAGTGTTCTTTAAACTCTTTTGAAAATCCTTGGCTGATGTCCTTTAGAGGAATGCCGGATGTGTTTGATGTAACAATGGACCCTGGTTTTCTGATCTTTTCTATTTTTTTAAACAATTCCCTTTTGATTTTCAGGTTCTCAACAACAACTTCAACTATCCAGTCACAGTCAGACAATGTCTCGATATCATCCTCAAGATTTCCAATCGAAATTAAAGCGGCATCTTTTTTGTTGAAGAATAAAGAAGGAGCGGAAGCCAGGGCAGCATCAAGTCCGGCTTTCACGATTCGATTGCGGGCTGCCGGATCATTTTTTTCTTCATCTTTTAAATCAAATGGAACAATATCCAAAAGCTGCACATTTACACCGGCACCGGCAAGAAGAGCAGCAATGCCGCCTCCCATAATCCCGGAACCGATTACTGCGGCTTTTCTAACTTTTCTTATCATGATTACCTCCTACCTCAAGAGTTATTATCAATAATTATGAATGAGTATTCATTTTTGATTAACAGATAAACCTAGGGATTGTCAAGGAAAATTATTTGAAAAAGAATATCAAAAATTGAGAAAAGTTTTTGTTCAATTTCAATCTGTTAGGATTTTCAGCTATTAACGATTTGTTGGTTCTGCAAAAAGGTTTTTAAAAAATATATATTGTGAATAGCCATTCATGAATTAAATTTCAGGGTTCTTGTAAAAAAAATGCAGGTCTGATACTGTGACACAGTAATTTTTAAGGATATTTGTCGATCGGAGATATTTGATGGCGCTGAAAGACCCCAAAACTAAGACTTCTGATGCCCTGAACATCGCCTCAGTTGCAGAATGGATTTTAACTCTGCAAAAAGAATCCGGTGATATTCCCTGGCATAGAGATGGGAAAACAGATCCCTGGGACCTGGTAGAGACCGCTATGGGGTTGAATATCGGAAAACAGTTTGGCGCTTCCTGTAAAGCTTTTAAATGGCTGAAAGATCGCCAGAACCCTGATGGGTCCTGGTATTCTTCTTATATGAATGGTGTGCCTGAAGACCGGACATGTGAAGCCCATATGGCTGCCTATATTTCTGTTGGTCTTTTCCATACATGGTTGATCAATAAAGACACCTTGTTTCTTGAATATATGTGGCCCACAATGGAAAAAGGGATTGAGTATGCCATCAGCCTGCAGACAGAAGAAGGAGAAATTTACTGGGCGAAAAGCCCGGAAGGGAAAGTTGACCCGATGTCGCTCCTGACCGGGTCAAGCTCCATTTTTCTCAGTTTGAAATGTGCCATAGCCGTGGCCCATATCCTTGGGAAGAAAAGAGCAGCATGGGAATTGTCTTTCAATAAGCTGGGGAAATCGATTCGGGAAAAACGCCACAAGTATAATGTGACCAAATCCAGGTTTTCAATGTATTGGTTTTATCCCATTCTAAGTGGTGCGGTAACCGGGGAAAAAGCAGCCCAGAGAATTGAGAAGTACTGGGACAAATATGTCATAGAAGGGCAGGGTGTCAGATGTGTATCTGATCAGCCCTGGGTGACCATTGCAGAAACATCTGAGCTTGTATTGGCGCTGCACGGTATGGACCATACGGAAAAAGCAAAGATTATCTTTTCCTGGATCCAGGACAGAATATATGATGATAAAACGTTTTGGTGCGGATATACGTATCCTGATATGGTCATTTGGCCGGAAGAAAAAATTTCCTGGACCAACGCTGTTGTACTGATGGCGATAGATGCGCTGTTTTCTTTAACACCGGCAGCGAATCTGTTTTGTCATAAGTCATGGGATGGATTTATATATACGGACCTTGTAAATTGATAAAAGACTATAGACCCTATTATATAAAACAAGCCTGGTATAGACTTCAACACCTCTATATCCGCCATAAACTTTCGCCCCAGTTAAACTCTCTTGGAAAACATCCTTTTATTGTAAAACCCTGGCATATTGAAATATTTGGCGGTCCGATTCATATCGGCGATAATATTACCCTTTTAGGATGTTCCGATAAAAAAACCCGGTTGACGGTCTGGTCTGATAAGAAAGGTATTGATGGTATTAAGATAGGCCATCATGTCCTCATCTCCCCGGGGGTCAGAATCAGTGCAGCCAACAGCATAAAAATTTCTGATTCCTGCATGCTGGCAAGCCATTCATACATTACGGATTCAGACTGGCACGGTATCTATGACCGGTCGATGACGTCTGATGAACCATCCTGTGTGGTGCTGGAGGAGAATGTCTGGATCGGTGACAGTGCCATTGTATGTAAAGGTGTTACCATTGGTAGAAACAGCATTATTGGTGCAGGGTCGGTGGTGACGTCAGATATCCCTTCCAATGTGATTGCAGCAGGAAATCCAGCCAAAGTTATGAAACATCTGGATCCGGATCAACCCATTACAACCCGCAAAGACAGATTTTCAGATTCTTTTCAGATGACACGGGCACTTGAAGCGGCAGAAAGAAAATCTTTGCAGGGGAATACGTTTTTGGGCTGGGTCCGGTCCTTTTTTTCGCCTAGACAAGTATAAGCACTACTGATAGAGAGATAAAAGAAAGGGCAGTGGAAAGCATGATCGCTGCAGAAGCAAGCTGTGTGTCACTGTTAAGCTGGGCAGAGAGGACATAAATAGATGGTGACGTTGGCAATGCAAAAAAAATCATTCCGGTCTTAAAGGCAATACCTGTAACAGAAAACAGGGTTAAAAGAAAAAAACCCAAAACAGGCAGAACGATAATCTTTAGCATGGAAGCAATAAAAGAACCTTTCATATGATGGGTCAATCCTGAGAGTGTGAGTGATCCGCCAATGGAGATAAGGGCTAACGGCATTGTCACCGCGGTCATCAAATGAAATGTATTGTCAATGAAAACAGGGAATACTGCCTGGGATTTCGAAAACAGGATTCCCAGTATGCAGCCGATAATTAAAGGGTTGGAAACAAGCGCTTTGACAAGATGGATTAAGTTTTGTTCAGCATTTCTTTTTTTATCGGAATGCCAAATCAATGTTGATACGGCCAGAACGTTAATAATCGGTATGGCAACCCCGATCAGGATACCAAAATACCGGATGCCGTTTTCACCAAACGTATTCATAACAATGGCCATCCCGATATAGGTGTTAAACCGGTAGCAGGCCTGGGAAAATGCACCAGCCTGAAACCGATTGATATCACAGAATCGGATGGCGATAAGGCTCAATATCCAGACACACAGTACAGCAGCAATGGCAGTAATGCAGAGATCAACACTTCCATCCATCTGCGATGTTGAACTTCCGATTTTCCAGAACAGCATCACAGGAAAAAAGATAAAATATATGAGTTTATCAGCGGTTTTTAAAAAGGCGTCATTGGTAATGCTGAAATGTCTTAGAATGCTGCCAAGGGTTAATAATACGAATATAGGAAATATGGCATTCAGGACGATCATGTGCTTTAAAATAAGGGAATTTACAAACTTTTGCAAATCAATAATTTATGATTATACTAGACCAGTAAGAGAAACCGAAATAAATGAACAGCGCAGGCAGTTGTTACTTTTTTAGGAGATGATCATCAATGGAACAGAAACTGACCCTTCCGATAACAGGGATGAGCTGCGCTAATTGTGCAGCCAATATTACGCGGCATGTCAGCAAGCTTGACGGTGTTATCGATGCCAACACAAATTTTGCCGCTGAACAGACACTGGTGTCATACAACCCTGGCAAAATTCGTTCAAAAGATATAATCGGAAAAATTCAGGATTTGGGATTCAACGTGGCCCAGGCAAGAAAAGAGCTCCCGGTTACCGGGATGAGCTGCGCCAATTGCGCGGCCAATATCGAACGGACGTTAAATAAAAACGTGCAGGGGGTGATGAATGCTTCTGTTAATTTTGCCACTGAAAGGCTGCTTGTGGATTATATCCCTTCACAGGTTTCTATTGATACCATCATTTCTGAGGTCAAAAAAATCGGATTCGATGTCATCCTTGCTGATGATGACCAGGATGAAGAGAACATAGAAGAAATTGTTCGAAATGCTGAAATCAGGGATCAGACGCAAAAATTTATTGCCGGTGTTGTTTTTGCCCTGCCGTTATTTGTCTTCAGCATGTCAAGAGACTTCGGCCTTGTCGGTTCATGGAGCCATGCGCCATGGGTGAACTGGTTCTTTTTATTCCTTGCAACACCGGTTCAGTTTTATACCGGGTCTGATTACTATGTTGGCGCATATAAAAATTTAAAGAACAAAAGTGCCAATATGGACGTACTGATTGCCCTTGGATCTTCAGTCGCGTATTTTTATTCACTTTGTATCCTTCTGCTGCCATGGCTTGGGGGCCATGTATATTTTGAAACCTCTGCTGTTATTATCACATTGATTAAGTTTGGTAAGCTTTTGGAGGCCCGAACCAAAGGTAAAACAGGTGGGGCAATAAAAAAATTGATCGGGCTCCAACCCAAAACTGCAACAATTATTGACGGAAATTCTGAAACAAAAATTCCTATATCGATGGTCCAGGTGAATGATGTGATTGTGATCAGACCCGGGGAGCGGTTTCCGGTTGACGGTATTATTATTGAAGGGACTTCAGCCGTTGATGAATCTATGCTGAGCGGAGAGCCTATCCCGGTAGATAAATCCACTGGCAGCAGGGTCACAGGCGGTACCGTCAATGGCGAAGGACTCATAAAATTTAAAGCAACCCGCGTGGGAAAAGATACAGCGCTTTCCCAGATCATAAGGCTTGTCCAGGAAGCGCAGGGGAGTAAAGCACCTATCCAGGCCCTTGCAGATAAAGTGGCAGCCGTGTTTGTTCCTGCTGTCATTATCATCGCTTTAATTACCTTATGTATCTGGTGGGGAATAACAGGGGAATTTGTCCCTTCCATGATTAGAATGGTAGCCGTCCTTGTCATCGCGTGCCCGTGTGCATTGGGACTTGCAACGCCAACAGCGATTATGGCAGGAACAGGAAAGGGTGCTGAAAACGGCATTTTATTTAAAAGAAGTGAGGCGCTTGAAAACGCAGCAAAGCTGAAAATCATTATCCTGGACAAAACAGGCACCATTACCAAAGGCAAACCCACTGTGGTGGATTATATCCCTGCCGGGGCGTCCCCTGTGTCTCCGGACCAGATGCTGACCATAGCCGCATCCCTTGAGAAAGGGTCAGAACACCCTATTGGCAAAGCCGTTGTCTCTTTTGCAAAAGAAAAGGGGTTAACGTTGAAAGACCTGTCGGATTTTAAAGCTCACAGCGGGTTTGGCGTAGAAGGACGGATAGAGGACAAGGTGTATCGGCTGGGCAAACCAGGCTGGTTTGAAAAGGAGTCATTCCTGAAAGATGAAGACAGCCGCATCATCCTTGGACTGCAGAACAAGGGAAGAACGGTCATGGTATTGGCGGATAATAAACAGGTCATGGGAATTCTTTCGGTTTCGGATATCCTAAAACCAGAGTCAAAGAAAGCCATTGAAGAACTTCATCGGGAAAACCTGAAAGTCGTGATGCTGACAGGTGATAACCTGCAGACGGCAAAAGCCATTGCAGACGAAGTGGATGTGGATGAAGTCAATGCTGAAGTCCGTCCTGAAGAAAAATCGGGCAAAGTCAAGGCATTTCAGCAGCACCATACCCTGGTTGGAATGGTAGGAGACGGCATTAATGATGCCCCTGCCCTGGCTCAGGCTGATATTGGCTTTGCAATTGGCACTGGTACGGACATCGCAATTGAAACTGGGGATGTCATTCTTTCCAGCGGGAAGCTGACAGGAATTCCAAAAGCAATAAAAATCAGTCGAAGCACCATTGCAACAATCAAACAGAATTTATTTCTGGCATTTGTATATAATATTATTTTGATACCGGTGGCAGCCGGCATCCTGGCCCCGTTTGACACTTTTCCTGATTTTCTGCGGCAGCTTCATCCCATTTTAGCAGCCCTGGCCATGGCTGCCAGCAGCATATCTGTTGTGACAAACAGTTTGCGGCTTTATAATGCTGACTAGGTTAACTTGTTCTTTTTTTTGATTTCATGACCCGAAGGTCTGCTGCTGTCCCCATATTCAGAATAAGGTTTCTGCTGGACAGCTGATCAGAGACATCTGACAATATCATGCGATATTTTTTAGGAGTCAGCCGTTTCCGGAACCTTGAAAAAGTTGAACTGTCAGGTGCAGAGGCGTCTACAGGCAGACCGACAAATTTTTTAAATGAAAACCGGTCATTGATAAGGCATTCCAAGTCAACATCTGATTTAATCTGGAACCAGTTTCTCAACAACAGGCACTTAAACAGCATTAAAGGTGAATAGGCCTGGGGGCCTTTTTTCTGTTTGCCAACAGGGTAGCTTTTAACTAGAGTGGATTCAATGGGTTCCCATTGAATATGGCGTTTGATATTTTGTAGCTGCTTAAGTGTATTGTTCTTTGCCTTCTTTTGGGACAATTCCAAATCTGAAAATGAAAGAGTTTGTTTGTCTGATTTAAAACTCATGTGTCACCTCATTTGGATTAATGATGGTTCAACATTACACGGATTGAAAAAATGATCAATTATTTCAAATATTTTTTTTACATGGCTTGTGAAAACATAGGGTATCCAGTATATCCTGTCTCATGAAAAAAGCCTCAAAGAACAGATTAACCCCAAGGCAGGCAGGCCTTTTTAGAGGTAATACCCTGTTTGATAAGATTGCAAGGGCTGTTTGCAAGGCTGGTACATTGCCGCGGAAGGAGCTTTATGAGGCATGGGAAACAGCAAGAAGGGTACGGCGGCTGTTCAGGGGGGGACGGGTATTGGATCTGGCCTGCGGCCAGGGACTGCTGGCCCATATTATGCTGATTCTGGATGACAGTTCAAGCATGGCCATTGCTGTGGATAAAAAGATTCCGTTAAATGCAGAAAAGGTGTCCAATGCAATAATTGAATCCTGGCCGCGGCTGAAAAATAGAATTGTTTATCAGGAAAAATCAATTCAGGCTGTATCTGTCCTGCGTGACGATATTGTTGTATCGGCGCATGCATGTGGTGAACTGACAGATACAATTATAAAAAAGGCAGTAGAACAGCAGGCCAGAATAGCTGTACTGCCCTGCTGCCATGACCTTAAGAACAGTTCAACAGGCCACCTTGAAGGGTGGATGGACAGGACACTTGCCGTGGATACGGTAAGGGCCCGGAGGCTTCAGTCAAAAGGGTATAGAATCGTCACACAAACCATTCCCAGTGAAATTACACCCAAAAACAGACTTCTCATGGGAGTGTTTAAAGGGTAAAAACTCCTTTTAAAACAGACAGGGCAATTGCCCACATGGTGATACCGACAAGGGTGTCCAGAATACGCCATGAAAGCTGTTTTGTGAATAAAGGGGCCAGAAGTCTGCCGCCAAGGCTTAATGAAAAAAACCAGAGAAAGGATGCAGCCATTGCCCCGGCACCAAAAATCAGGTGACCCGGCTGTGTAAACTGGCTTGAGATGCTGCCCAGTAACAGGATGGTGTCAATATAGACATGCGGGTTGAGCAATGTGACGGCAAGTGTTGTCAGTACAGCTGTCTTTAAAGAAGATACAGCCTTCCTGTCTGCAGAAAGGCTGCTGCCACAAATGGCAGATCGAAAAGAGCCAAGTCCGTATAAAAAAAGAAAGGCAGCACCGCCAATTCCGGCAGTGAATGAAAGTGTTGTGTTCGAGGCAATGAGAGTTCCTATGCCGGAAACGCCCAGAGCGATGAGGATGGCATCGCAAATGGCACAGATCAGGGGAATAACAATATAGTGGTGTTTTTTAACACCCTGGCTTAGAACAAACGCATTCTGGGCACCAATGGCAATAATCAGACCGCCGCCGGTTCCAAACCCTTTTAAAAAAGTTAACAGCATAATGTGCCCTCGGATTAAAAGTATCAATGCAAGGAACATATGCTGATTTTTAATTTAAGTAAAATTAATTAATTTTATCAATCATAAAAAAAATTTATAATATTGTTTGTTTCTTATCTGTTTCACAAAGATCGATATGCCAAAAAAGCAGTAAATTCAACCAGGGTGAATGGGGCAGTTGATAGGTATAAAACCTGGTGTCGACTCCATTATGGGAAAGGGTGACGGCAGGTTTTTTTGCTTATTGGAAATATCGTTAAAATGTCAAGGTCTATAGCAATCGGTTCAATCGTGATTATGTTCATTGAAATATAAAAGATAAAGGAGCGAAATAATGACCACACCTCTTGTGCTTGAGATATTTTCCGACTATGTCTGACCGTGGTGCTACTTCATTACCGGGAGTATTGAACGGCTGGAAAAAGAATACGATCTGACGGTTAAATGGCGGGCATTTCCCCTTCACCCTGATACACCAGTGCAGGGCCTTAGTTTAGAGGCGCTGTTTGCAAAAAAAGGTATCCCTGTTGATGTCGATAAAATGATGGCTCATTTAAAAGCGGCGGCTGCGAAATTCGGTCTGGCCCTGGGGGACAGAAAAATGACCTATAACAGCCGGTTGGCGCAGGAAACAGGCCTGTGGGCGGAAACAAAAGGCAAGGGACATTCATTTCATATGGCAGCCTTTGAAGCTTATTTTGTAGAGGGTGAAAATATCGCGCTTAAAGAAAATATATTAAACCTGGTAGAAAAAACAGGCCTTGATAAAAGGGAAGGTGAAACCGTTATTGAGCAAAGATTGTTTTCTGATGCCGTGGATGCGGATTGGGACCTTTCCAGAAAAGCAGGGATAACTGCAGTGCCAACCTTCAGACTGGGCCTGGATAAACTGGTGGGGGCCCAGCCGTATCCAACGTTAAAAAATTTAATTGAAAAATACCTGAGGTGACCGCACAAAAAATCATGGCAGGCATCGGCTTTCAGGCATGCAGGCACAGGTGTCACAGAAGCGCTGACCCTTGGTTTGCCGCTGTGAATCCCTTTGGCTGCCTGGGATATCTGTTAAATAATTAATTACACCTGATTTGAAATATACTCCTTGATTTATTGGCTTTTTTTATTGTATTCAATAAGAGAACCATACGTATATTTTCATCAATCGAAAATAGCAGTTTAAAAACAGGATGAGAAATGCTTAAAAGCAGATCCATAACCGCAAGGTACCTAGCGCTTTTTCTCTTTGGGTGTTTCCTTTTTTCTTATCCTGTCCTGACTATTTTCAATCTGGACAAGACGTTGTTTGGAATCCCGTTATTTTTTTTATACTTTTTTTTCGCATGGCTCGTATTAAATATTTTAATCTTTTTCTGCGGAAATATTCCAGATACATTCCATTTGCTGGAAGCGGATACAGATCGGGATGATATAAACTGATCAGGCTGTCGTCAAGTATGGTGCCTGATAAAACAACACCAGAGTCATTATGTTAGAACAAAATTTTATCGTTTTTGTTGCTTTCGGCTATATGGGACTTTTATTCGCCATTGCCTTCTGGGGCGACAAGCGGGCAGAAGACGGTAAAAGCATCATCAGCAACCCCTATATTTACGCACTGTCCCTGGCAGTCTACTGTACGGCCTGGACATTTTATGGCAGTGTCGGCGCTGCAAGCCGGTCCGGTGCACCAGGATTTTTGAATATTTATATGGGGCCTACCCTCATGATGATTCTCGGGTGGCCGGTTTTAAGAAAAATTATCCGGATCAGTAAAATCAACCGGATTACATCTATTGCTGATTTTATTGCTTCCCGGTATGGGAAAAGTGCAACCATAGCCGGTGTGGTTACAATCATTGCTGTCCTGGGCATCGTTCCGTATATGTCTGTCCAGATTAAAGCGATTTCAACTTCTTTTCAATTAATCAGCCAATATCCAGATGTGTATATGGCTGAAAAAATTACCAGCATTTCACCCCTTAAAGATACAGCATTTTTCGTATCAATTATACTGGCATTGTTTGCCGTTTTTTTCGGTACAAGGCATCTGGAAGCAACTGAACGTCATGAAGGTCTGGTTGCAGCCATTGCATTTGAATCCATTGTAAAACTGATTGCCATCCTATCGGTGGGATTGTTTGTCACCTACGGCCTTTATTCAGGGTTTGGGGATTTGTTTGATCGGACAAGTTTTGTGCCCCAAATAAAAAATCTGTTTGTTATGAACATCGATGCTTCCACATTTACAGCCTGGTATAATGCGTTGTTTCTGGCAATGATGGCGATATTCCTTTTGCCCCGGCAATTCCAGGTGATTGTGGTCGAGAATGTGGATGAAAACCATTTAAAAAAAGCTGTATGGCTGTTCCCCATCTACCTGCTGCTGATCAATATATTTGTAATCCCCATCGCCTTTGGCGGTATGGACCATTTTATCAATCAATGCTTTTTAGATCCGGTCTGCAATAATTTTCTCCCTGAAACATTTGGAGGCATGCTAAAGTTTAAAGAGGGAATCGTGGATGCAGACTATTTTGCACTGACCTTATTAATGGCAAAAGAACAGCAGGGCCTTGCTCTTTTTACATTTATCGGCGGCATGTCTGCAGCAACAGGAATGGTTATTGTTGAGACCATTGCGCTGTCAACCATGGTGTGTAATGATCTTGTAATGCCATTTTTGCTTCGGATGTCTGTTTTTAAACTGGACCAGCAGAGCGATTTAAGCCGGCTGCTGCTGATGATTCGCAGAATCAGCATACTGCTTATTATCCTTCTGGGATACTTATATTTCCATTACGTTGTCAAATATTATTCACTGGTATCCATTGGAATGATATCGTTTGCTGCTGTCGCGCAGTTTTTTCCAGCGCTTGTTGGAGGAATATTCTGGAAAGGAGCGACCCGGCTGGGGACGCTCTGGGGGTTGTCAGCAGGATTTTTTGTCTGGTTGTATACCCTGGTGCTGCCTTCACTTGCCCAGGCAGGATTCCTTCCCAGCGGATTGCTGGAACAAGGCCCTTTTGGTATTCAGCTGTTAAATCCAAGCCATCTGTTTGGACTGAATGTCGAACAGCTCGGATTTAATCAGTATACACATGCCGTGTTCTGGAGTATGGCTGCAAATATTACTTTGTTTATTGGCGTGTCTTTTTTTTCAAAGCAGAATGCAATGGAAAGAAAGCAGGCCATGCTGTTTGTTGATGTATATAAACATTCTGTTGAATCGGAGAAATCTTCATTCTGGCGTGCGACTGCTGCAGTTGTTGATTTAAGACTGCTGCTTGAACGGTTTTTAGGCAAAGCCAGAACAGAATATGCGTTTGAATGGTATGCAAGAGAGCACAATTTGGATTGGACTAAAAATCCCATTGCAGACGCTGGATTGGTCAGTTATGCAGAAAAGCTGCTGGCCGGTGCCATTGGTTCGGCCTCTGCCCTTGTCATGGTCAGGTCTGTTGTTGAAGAAGAACCATTGGGTATGGATGAGATCATGAACATTCTGGATGAAACCCAGCAGATTATTATTTACAGCCGGGAGCTTGAAAAGGCAACCAAGGATCTTGAAGCTGCAAATGAGCGGCTGAAAGAACTCGATCGATTAAAAAATGAATTCATTTCAACCGTGACGCATGAACTCAGAACCCCTTTAACGTCCGTGAGGGCCCTGGCAGAGATTATTCAGAACACACCAGATATCGATCCAGATCAGCATAATGAGTTTGTCGGCATCATTATCAAGGAGAGTGAACGGCTGTCAAGATTGATTAATGATGTCCTGGATTTCCAGAAGATTGAGTCAGGCAAAATTCAATGGCAGATGGAAGAGCTTGATTTTAAGGAAGTCCTTGAGGATTCGTTTTCTTCAACCGGTCAATTGGTAAAAGAGAAGAATATTGAATTTGTTCAGGAAATTTCAAAAAAATCTTGTATGGTATCCGGCGATAAAGACCGTTTAATACAGGTGATGGTAAATCTGATATCCAATTCAGTTAAATTCTGTAATCCGGAAAATGGAAAAATTTCCGTCGGAATGAAAATTAAAAACAGCTTTGTAAAAGTGTTTGTTAAAGATAACGGGATAGGGATTAGTGAAGAGGATCAGAAAATCATATTTCAGGAATTTCGCCAGGTGATATCCAGAAAGAAAGGAAGACCTGGTGGTACAGGTGTTGGGTTGACGATAACCAAACATATCATTGATGCTCATAAGGGCAAGATATGGGTGGAGAGTAAATTGGAAGAAGGGGCGACTTTCTTTTTTACGCTGCCTTTGATAAAGTGAAAGAAAAAGGATAATAATTTGCTCATCACAACTTATCTTGAAAACAAGATAAAGGGGACCAAATGAAAAAGAAAATATTAATCGTTGATGACGAACCAAATATTGTTGTGCCTTTAGAATTTTTGATGAAGCAAAATAATTATGATGTCCAATCGGCTGAAACAGGAGAAAAAGCCTTGGATTTAATTGCAACATGGAAACCGGATCTCATTTTGCTCGATATTATGCTGCCTGGCATGGATGGGTATGAAGTGTGCCAGAAAATTCGTCAGGAAAAAGAGTACAATAATACCCGGATCATATTTCTGTCTGCCATGGCACGTTCCATTGATATCGCAAAAGGCATGGGACTGGCAGCTGATGATTATATCACAAAGCCGTTTGCAACTGACTATGTTGTGAAAACGATAAAAGAGTTATTGGCAGAAAATAAATGACAACCCAGCAGCGATTTTTATCATACCCTTTATAAATCAGTCATCCTGATAGGAAAAAACCGGGTTAAACACGGTATTTTTTTCCTGAAATCACTCCTTTTTCTGAAAGACAAAATCATATTTTTTTTTAAATCAGGTAATTACAAACAAGGCATATAACTTGCTTGTTTTTAATGATACAGCATAATAAATATGTAAATTCATTGGGTTTACGGTATATAAGGATTATACCAGCAGCAGTATTTATATCGGCCCCAACTCAGGACGATGAGGAAGCCGAACAGTCAAGAAAGGGGGCCGATCTTGAAGATTGATACGTCATCCATTAATTTATCTTCAAACCGAGCATTTTCTGAAAAAAACCAAGTAACGATCGAAAAAGAAATGAAATTTTTGGACCTGTTTGATCAAGGGGTCCGCAGGTTTGATGCAGCATCGTCCGGCCAGAAACTGGATGCAGGATTCAGCAGCAGGTGGTTTACGATTAGAGCCTTTAACCGGCAGACAGCTGTTGAACTGTCCCAGCAGTTTATAAACGAATTGGAAAAAATGCGTCAGATTCTTGATAATATTATTGAAAGATTGAATTCAGCCTGCATGAAGGGCTGCTGCCTTCAATTGAGTGCACTGGACAGGGTACACATCAACCCCTTTTTCCAGCAGGCTGGAACAATGGTTGAATACCATTACCGGGAAAAAAGAATGTATACCCATTACGAAGAAGAGAAAACAGATTTTTTTGCCGATGGTGTTGTTACCACTGAAGACGGCAGGTCCATAGATTTTTCATTTCAAATGAATCTTGGAAGGGAATTCTTTGACGAAAGCCTGTTTATGCATAGTGAAAAAGGGTATGTCCTTATTGATCCTTTGATCATAAATCTGGATACAACCACCCCTTTATTTTCTGAAACAAGTGTGTCTTTAGATCTGGATATGGATGGAAAAGAAGAGACGCTGCCGCTGTTGAACCCTGGCAGCGGATTTTTATCTTTGGACAGAAACAGGGATGGCGTTATAAATGACGGCAGTGAATTGTTCGGTCCATCCACCGGTGACGGGTTTGGTGAACTCAGTCAGTATGACCAGGACAACAATCTCTGGATTGATGAAAATGATGACATTTTTGATGACCTCACCATCTGGGAAAATGACGGGCAGGGCGACATGCAGTTAACAAAAATCAAAGAAGCTGGAATAGGAGCGATTTATTTGATGAATACCCCCACCCAATTTGATTTAAGGGATGAAGATAATCAGCTGCAGGCCAGGATAAAGAAATCCTCCATTGCATTAAATGAAGACGGATCTGTCAGCTCAATACAGGAAATGGACTGGACAGCGTAACATCATTGTCGTCATGTTTTAAAGCGTTTCGCACATTATAGTTCCTGAATAATGGTCACTTATAGAGATTTTCAGTAACCTTTTCGGCTAGTATGGAGGGGTGGCAGGGGGGGGTGGCATAGCATTAACCCAGCATCTTGGCAGGACGCCGTAAAAATAGTGATGTCAGCTTTTTAACGAACACGACGTTCGCGAAAGTTAATAATTTTATTATCATATCAGTTGTGCTAATAATACACTATGTTTGATTATAAATTATTAGAAGCTCTGGCTGGTGTTATTCATGAAAAGGGGTTTGATAAAGCGTCTCAAAAGCTTCATATCACGCAGTCTGCGGTCTCTCAGAGGATAAAACTGCTGGAAGATCAGGCAGGTCAGGTTCTGGTCACAAGAACAATACCGCCCAGGGCAACACAAGACGGGAAACGGCTGTTAAAACATTATCTGCAGGTTAAAAGCCTTGAAGCGGAATTGAAAACGTCAATGGCCTCAAACGCAGATAAAGATTTCCAGGTTTTTCCGGTAGGGATTAATGCAGACAGCCTTGCCACCTGGTTTCTGCCTGCCATTCAACCTGTTTTGAAAAAGAACAATATCGTACTGGATTTAAAGGTGGATGATCAGGATGAAACCCATAAAATGCTGAGAAATGGGGACGTCTCAGGATGTATCAGTTCAGAAAAGTCACCGGTTCAAGGATGCCGTGCAACCCGTATCGGAACGATGACATACCGGCTCGCAGCATCAACGGATTTTGCTGAACACTATTTTAAAAACGGCATACATGAAAAAAATGTAAAAAATGCGCCTGCAGTAATTTTTAATCGTAAGGATGATCTCCATGATACATTTTTTAAAAGTTATTTTAAAACCATAATTAAACATATTCCGGTTCATTATGTCCCTTCATCAGAAAAATTTGTACAGATGATATTAGACGGGTTTGCATACGGAATGATTCCGGATTTACAGGGGCTTGACCATATAAAGTCAGGCCATCTGGTTGATTTGGTTCCGTCCTGTCATATTAAGGTGAACTTATATTGGCATCGGTGGAATTTGAACTCATCGCTCCTGGACCAGTTTTCAAGATCAATTGTGAAAAATGCTGTGATCTGCTAATAAAAAGTCATGAAAATGCGATTGAAAGATATCATTAACCTGGATTATCTCATCAGCCTTGACAATGCGCTGGATTCTCCTGAAAAAATAGAGTCCAGGGCAGCAAATGATCGTAAAATATTCAGTAAATGCAAGGGAAGGTCCCTTTCAAACAAAGAACTGCTGCTATCATGGCTCGCCTTTAGGAAAAAAGAGTTTTTCCAGGATTCAGGTAAACAGAAATTACCGCAGCTGCCGGGGGATGTTTTTTCTTCTCTATATACCTGGGTGATGTATGCTGCTGTTTTTACCGGTGGCGTATCAGGTGTTTCACTGGCCTATTCATTCCTTGCCTACCATGGAACCCGGCCAATAAATGTGGCGGTGTTCATGGTCATATTTGTCGTCCTTCAGGTGCTGTTCATTTTGCTAACCCTTATTTTACTGTTAAGAAAAACACTTCAGGGGAAACACCATCATTTCGGGCTGCAGAATTCCATTATCCATACCCTGTTTTCTGTCTTGTTTTTTGACAAGGTATCAAAAATTCTGAAACAATCAGGAAATTCGATGATTAAAAAAAGTGTTGAAAAACTATCCTACACGTCAACGCTCATTCAAATGAAAAATCAGGAGTATGCAGATCTTTTTTTCTGGCCGTTTTTCATGGTGACCTCGGTGTTTGCATTCAGCTTTTCAGGCGGCGCGCTGGGGGGAACATTTTTCAGGGTTATTGTCAGTGATATGGCATTTGGATGGCAAACCACACTCATGGCGTCCAGCACAACTGTTCACGATATTGTAACGGCTGTAGCGCTGCCCTGGTCATGGCTGTTACCGGAAACCATTTCACATCCAACGCTTGAGCAGATAGAGGGGTCCCGGATTATTTTGAAGGAAGGTATTTCTGTTTTGACCACACAGGACCTGGTCTCCTGGTGGCCGTTTATCTGTATGGGTATTTTGTGCTATGCTGTCATACCCAGGGGAATTCTGATCATCATTGGGTTCCAGGCCCAGAAAAATGTTTTGATGCAGTTTGATTTCAGCCTGCCAAAATTCAGGCAGCTGATACTGAGGATGCAGTCGCCTGTACTTGATATTGAATCCAGTGAAACTCCGGTGAGCCAGGCCCGTAAAGGTCATTTGTCTGATGCGCTGTCTGTGCATCCTGTCGATAAAAAGAGGATTGATCTTCAGGCCGGGCCTTCAGCATCAAATCAGGAAATTGCAGATACGGTCGTCCTTTCGGCTGGTTCAGTTTATTCAGACGAAACCCTTAAACAGGTGATTGAGAAAATTGAAACTCACATGTTTTTAAATGTCAGGGAAAGGCTCCATATTCAATTTGATTATCAAGCAGATGTCAGGGCCGGTGTTATCCAGAAAATACTGTCATGTGATGTAGATCAGGTGGTATTGATTCATGAAGTCTGGCAGCCGCCCATTAGAGGATTGCTCTATTATATTGAACAACTCAAGGATGCCATACCAGATAACGTGTCGCTATGGATTCTGCTCACACAGGAGGCAGGGGCCAAAGATCTTAATGTGGGTAACACAGATATTAATTTTAAAATTTGGGAAAAAGCTGTGATAAAATTAATGAACCCGAATATTGTTGTACAGCGGTACCAGTGGTCATGATACCTGAATTTGCAGTACTGGGCCATCCCAATGAAGGAAAATCTTCTGTGGTTTCCACGCTGACTGAAGATGACCAGATACGGGTGAGTCAGATCCCTGGCGAGACAACGACATCTAAGCAGTATACAGTGAAAATCGATGGACAGGAAATTATCCGGTTTGTTGATACGCCTGGATTTCAAGTGCCCAGGCAGACCCTTGACTGGTTTAAAGCATACGATAATGATCCAGACAGCATTATTGATCAATTTATTGAAACCCATAAAGATGATTCCTTTTTTGCAGATGAGTGTGAACTTTTAGGTCCGGTAGCGAATGGCGCTGGTATTATTTATGTTGTTGACGGTTCCCGACCCATTCGTGATGATGATCTGGCTGAAATGGAAATATTGAGGCTGACCGGCCGCCCGAGAATGGCCATCATTAATACCAAGACAGATGAAAAAGACCATACACAGGATTGGAAAATGGAATTTAGAAAGCATTTTAATTCCATCAGGATTTTTAATTCAAACACTGCCAATTTTACAGAACGCATTAAAATGCTTGAAAGCCTTAAAGCCATAGATCAGGAATGGGAACCCCTGCTCACCCAGGTGAGTGCGGCATTTAAAAAAGACTGGCAGAAAAGGAATCAGATTGTGTGCAATACCATCATTGAAACGCTTGAAAAAAGCCTTTCATTTTCCATATCTGAGCCTGTGACACCATCAACTGACCAGAATGCCCTGAAGGAAAAATTGAATCAAACATATCAGGCTCACATCAAAACACTGGAAAAAGAGATGTTTCAAAAAATCAGGGCATTATTTAAACATCACCTGTTTGATTATCATCTACCGGAATATTCACTCCTCCGCCATGATCTTTTTTCAAAACAAACCTGGGAACTGCTGGGCCTGACCAGAGAACAACTGGCGACTGCCGGAGCGATAATCGGTGGAACAATGGGCGCTGTACTGGATACGGCTGCAGCCGGGATCACATTTGGCGTCTTTACAGCCATAGGGGGTATTGTCGGCGCAGGTTCAGCTTTACTGGGCGGGAAAAAAATGACCCAAAAGAAAGCAGCCGGTATCCGGTTTGGCGGTGATAAACTTCAACTGGGACCCAACAAAAATCTTCAATTTTTATATATTTTAATTGACAGGGTTCTGATTTATTATTCCCATATCATCAATCGCCCGCACGGGCGAAGGGACATGGCAGGTAAGGCAGACACTTCCAATGGGAAAAAGAGAGGGTTTTCCACAGAATTTTCCTCAACTCAGAGAACCATATGCGCAAAATTTTTTAAATCAATGACCGGTCGTTCATTCGTAAAAGATAAAAAAGCCATGTCAGAGTTTCAAGATTTTATCGGAACTGTTTTAAATGACATATCGCAAAAATGACCGCTGGAGAGAAACAGGAAATGAAGATCACGATTTTAGGTTCAGGAACCTGCGTCCCTTCTCTTGAAAGGCATCCATGTTCTGTCCTGGTAAAATCGGGCGCCTGCAATATCCTGATAGATGCAGGGCCCGGGACCATGGGACAGCTGTTAAGTGCCGGTGTTCAGATCAATGATGTTGATATGATTTTATTAAGCCATTTCCATCTGGACCATAGTGCGGAAATAGCACCGTTTATATTTGCCACAAAATATCCAGGGTTTACGCGGCAGAAAAAGCTGCGCCTTATCGGCGGTCCTGGATTAAAGACACTGTTCAGTCAATTAAATGCTGCCTATAATAACAACCTTGATATGCCGCAGCAGATGTTTGAACTCATTGAGCTTGATAAAACTGGGACAATGGATTTTCAGCCTGAAAAAATACAGCTGACCTACACGCATGTTGACCATAAACCAGAGAGTCTTGCATATCGATTAACGGATCAGGCAGGGTTTTCAATGGTATATTCCGGTGACACAGACTATTCTGATGCACTCATTGACCTATCCGCATCCACAGATATTCTCATTTGTGAATCTGCCCTTCCAGACGGGCAAAAAGTACCTGGCCATCTTACACCGGCGTTAGCAGGGAAAATTGCAACAGAGGCAAAGGTTAAAAAGCTTGTGCTGACCCATTTTTACCCTGAGTGTGACCAGGCCGATATGAAACAGCAGGGCCAAAAGGCTTTTCAGGGCCCGATTATTCTGGCAGAAGACCTGTTAACGTTGTAATTTGTTAAAAAAACTTGTGTACCGGATAAAAAATCGCATATAGTATATTTTTTGTGTCTAAAACAGAAACAAGGATAGTATGTAACAATTCAAAAGGAATTTTATCTAATGTTTTCAAACCTTTTCAGTCCAATTCAAATTGGCAGTCTGACATCGAAAAACAGATTGCTGATGTCTGCCATGAGTATCAATTTTGGTGTAGATGACAATTGCTGCGTAACGGATCAGCTCATCGAGTATTTCGTGGAGAGAGCGAAAGGCGGCATTGGGATGATGCTGGTGGGAGGGGGAAGTGTACATCCCGGCGGACAGGAGTTGCCGGATCTGCCTCAGATGTATAATGATGACTGCATTCCAGCACTCAAAAGAATGGTTCAAAAAGTGAAGCAGTACGATGTCCTGTTCGGTGTGCAGCTCATGCATGGCGGTCGTCAGTCCTATCTTCCTGAAAAAGTTGCACCCTCGGCAATCCCGGCACCTGCGGTTGTGAAAGGAGAGGTCAGAGCGCTTGAAACAGATGAAATCAGGGAGCTGGTATCCTGCTTTGGCGATTCAGCCAGGCGGTGCAGGGAATCCGGGTTTGATCTGGTGGAACTTCATGGCGCACATGGATACCTTATCAATCAGTTTTTAGCACCGAATTCAAATATCCGGACAGATGAATACGGCGGATCATTTGAGAACAGAAGTCGATTTTTATTTGAAATTATCAGTGATATACAGAAAAAAAATGGAAAAGATTTTCCAATCGGCATCCGGATCAATGGGAATGATTACATAGAAAATGGATGGGAACTGAAAGATACTGTAAAACTGGCACCCCTGCTTGAAAAAGCGGGTGCTGCCTATCTTCATGTTTCCGGCGGTGTCTATGGCTCAACCGAATTAACGATTCCTTCCATGTATACAGGGCACGGCTGTTTTGTTCATCTGGCAGAAGAGGTAAAGAAACATGTAAATATTCCAGTTATTACAGTGGGCCGGATTAAATATCCAGATCATGCAGATCAAGTGATCCAGGAAGGCAAGGCAGATATGGTTGCACTCGGCAGATCAGTTTTGGCAGACCCCTTTTACCCGGAAAAGGCAAAAAACGGAGAGGTAGAAAAAATCCGTCCCTGTATTGGATGCTGTCTTGGTTGTATTCATGCGGTACTTGCAAAAGAACCAGGCTCCTGTGTGGTTAACCCTGATGTGGGGCGGGAATATAAATTGAGGGACGAAAAAAAGCCGTCCAAATCCTTAACCATACTGATTGCCGGCAGTGGGCCTGCCGGGATGGCTGCGGCAAGGCAGTTTGCCCTTCAAGGACATAAAACCATTATCTGTGAAAAAGGAAGCTCGACGGGCGGACTGTTATCCCTGGCTGCAAAAGCACCCGGCCGCAAAGAACTTGATGATATCCTGAAATTCTTTAAACAGGAAATTAAATCGCTGGGTGTGGACATCCTTTATGAAACAGAGCTTTCCGTTGACTTAATCCATCAGGTTAATCCAGACAAGGTGATTCTTGCGACAGGGTCCATGCCGGATATGCCGGTGATAAAAGGGTTGTTTCAAACACAGATGGATCTGGTGACAAATGTGGATGTCATCAGCGGCCAGGAGCAGGTTAAAGATAAAGTGATCGTGCTTGGCGGCGGAATGACAGGCCTGATCACGGCAGACTTTCTGGCAGATAAAGGTAAAGACGTCGTTGTGCTGAACCGCAAGAAAAGTTTTGCAGAAGAGATGTCGAGCAACGACCGCTATTATTTAAGGGAACGGCTTAAATTGGGCCGGGTTGACCTTTATAAGAATGTCGCCATAAAGCAATTTACAGATGATGGCGTTATATTTAAATCAAATGGAGAAAACTACACATTAAAAGGGTTTCAGTCCGTGGTCATATCAGAAAAACACAGTTCTATTAGAGAGGCAAAAAAACTGGAAAAGAAAAGTAATGTCAAATTTCATCTGATTGGAGATGCAAAATCACCCCGGCACTTAATGTATTGTATCAGTGAAGCAGAAGAAATCGCACGATCAAGTTAGAGGGAAACAACATGGAAGAAATATACGATACTGCACGAAAACGAATGAAAGGCTATTGCAGGGTCTGTCAGGAATGCAATGGAAATGCCTGTGTTGGTGAGGTCCCGGGTATGGGCGGAATTGGCACAGCATCGTCATTTAAGTCAAATATCAGCGCCTTAAAACAGATCAATTTTAATATGCGTCTGGTTCATGATGTTGTTGAACCGGATTTACGTGTTTCCATTCTTGGCAAAAAGCTGTCAATCCCGGTTCTTGCAGCACCAATCGGCGGGATATCTTTTAATATGGGTGGGGAAGTTTCTGAAAAAGACTACATAACGTCCATAATTTACGGGTGTCGTGAAAAAGGAACTATCGGGTGTACAGGTGATGGTGTAC
The DNA here is from genome assembly GCA_964343845.1 of uncultured Desulfobacula sp. Taxonomy (GTDB): domain Bacteria; phylum Desulfobacterota; class Desulfobacteria; order Desulfobacterales; family Desulfobacteraceae; genus Desulfobacula. Next base: position 24,581 of record CAYFKW010000001.1, read on the forward strand.
CGGATATTATTCATGAAACAGCATTGACTGTTATAAAGGAGGCAGGTGGTCACGGTATTCGGTTTATCAAACCTTGGGAAGATAAAGAACTCTATGAAAAACTGGACAAGGTAAAACAGAGTACGACAGATATCATGGGTATTGATATTGATGCAGCCGGGTTAATCACACTGAAGAAGATGGGCCGCCCGGTAACACCCAAAACAGTTGAAAAATTAGGTCAAATTATAAAAAGCGTATCTGCAAAGTTCATCTTGAAAGGCATTATGACAAAAGCGGATGCTGCAGCAGCATATGAGGCAGGTGCTGATGCTATTGTGGTGTCAAACCACGGGGGGAGGGTGTTAGATTTTACACCGGGTTCAGCAGCGGTTCTGCCGGATATTTGTGACGCTGTAAAAGGAAAAATGACAATTTTAGCGGATGGGGGTGTAAGAACAGGTGCAGATGTGTTAAAATTGCTTGCACTTGGCGCTGATGCTGTTATGATAGGACGTCCGTTTTCAATTGCTGCAGTTGGCGGTCTTCAGAAAGGTGTTGAACTCTATATTGATAAGATTAGAACAGAACTTGAACAGGCGATGGTTTTAACCGGAGTACCAAATGTAAGGAATGTTTCAAAAAGCATCCTTTACGGGTTTGAATAATCAGTAATCACTATCTGGGAACACATATGGATGATAAACCAACATATGAAGAGCTTGAATTTCATATACAAGAGCTGAAAAATGAACTCTCAAGATTAAAGGCATCTGAAGAAAGGCTTCGCCTGGCGATTGATGCGGTAGATGACGGTGTGTTTGATTTTGACTATAAAAGAAACGAGGTTTACTTCAGTCCCCGTTATTATACCATGCTCGGCTATGAACCCTATGAAATGCCTGCCAGCAGAGAAACCTGGATAAACCTGCTGCATCCTGAAGACAGAGAAAAAACAATTGCATATGTGGATGAAAGGATCCGTCAGAAAAAAAGCTGGTCGCAGGAGTTCCGTTTGCGGACAAAAAGCGGCGGTTATAAATGGATTCGGGGTCGTGGAAAGGTGTCTGAATGGGATGAAAATGGAAACCAGGTGAGGCGGACCGGTACAAATACAGATATTACAGAACGAAAAGAGGCTGAATTTGAGCGAGAGAAACTGATTAAAAAACTCAATGAAGCCCTTAAAAATGTAAAAATTCTAGGCGGACTGATTCCCATCTGTTCAAGCTGTAAAAAAATCAGGGATGATAAGGGGTATTGGAATCAGCTGGAGAGTTATTTTGAACAGCATTCCACAGCACTCTTCAGCCACAGCCTTTGCCCGGGATGCATGGACGAGATATATGGAAAAGATGACTGGTACCTGGAACTGAAAGATAAAAAAAACAAAAAATAGAATGATTCGTTTATCAGTGCTGTTCTAAATCAATTTAAACCATAGACTTGCTTTGGCGTTAAAAATTCTGGAAATCTGTCAATAAGATTCAAACACGTTTTTGAGCACATGTGACACGCATCCACATAGGTCTCTTCATGGTCAAAGCGATGCGCTTTTGCCAGTTCTGCCGGCCCCCCTTTTAATATAGGGCCGCAGATGGGATGTGTATCCGGGGCAT
>CAYFKW010000001.1:26188-82385 GCA_964343845.1 uncultured Desulfobacula sp.
CTCTTTTAACGGTGTGCCCCAAATGTTCCCCATACTGATGCCCTGACATAAATGCACATGGCCGAACGGGTCGATGTGTACCCTTTTGGGATTCCTTAAATCTTCAAACGGACACTCAATAAATTCATTAAAAGGCCGTCTGGGTAAATCTTTTGTGAGTTTGTCTATTGCTCTCCCCCTCAATTTCGGTCCGCCAAGATAAATGGGAGCCCCCTTTTCCTGCTCGTTGTTCTCTTTTACTCTGGGCGGTTCAATACAGATGGAATTTAAATTGATTCCCAATGTTTGAGCAGCGGCAGCTGCATGTTTGGCCGGGGCTGCATCCTTTTCTCCATGATGAAATGTATCGTCACTCACCTCCAAAGAGCAAAGCCCGGAATCTTGAAGCGGTTTGAGCCATAATACGGCATCTTCTTCGGTTGTTGCCCAGTAACAATTGGTCTGGACAGCCGTGTCAAACCCTTTTTCAGCAGCCAATCGAATACTTTCAAGCAAAATTGGATAAAATAAAAAGGCCTCGCCCCCTTCAAGGCCGACAGATGTAATGGTGCCTGTATCTTTACATTGGTCAAGGGCATTTTTCATCTGGTGGATTGAAAAACTGCCTTTTGAATATGGATGGCAATATAAAAAACAGTGGTCACACTCAAAATTGCATTGATAGGTCAAAATAAAATGAACACTGGCTAACATCATTTCCTCCTTTTAAATTGTCTAAGATACAGTCGCTTCACAAGACAAAAAACTGAATCGTAATCATATTACTTTGAATGTATGGAACAGGTTCTGAATCAAAAATGAGACCAACAACAACCCTTAAGGCACTTATTGTAACTGGCCGGGCAGACGGCTGCTGCAATCCTAATTGGAATCGGATTTTACAGCAGATACGTATGCTCTTTGGGTCTCAAACTCTACGCCGATATAGGGATTCCTCCTGGTTGTTTCTATCTTTTCGAACCCGGCATTTTTCAAGCAGCGGGCGATAAAACCGGTAGAGAAAAGCGTGAGGTCAATATCAACTTTCTTACCAAGAAATTCATTTATATGAATCGTCCCTTCCCCCCTGTGAAACGCTAAAAGGAAACGTCCGCCTGGCCTCAATATGCGCCATATTTCCTTAAATAAAGCTTCCACCTGCTCTCGGTCCAGATGAACAATGGCATAAAATGCAACAACACCAGCCAGTGAATCATCCTTAAATTCAAGGTTTAGGAAATTCCCTCTTTGAAAATGGATATCTGGATATTTTTTTCTTGCCAGTTCAAGTATTTTTTCAGAAAGGTCCATCCCTGAAATATCTACACCAAGGTCTTTAAGAAATTTTGTGGTTTGTCCCGGCCCACATCCAAAGTCCCATACAGGAGATTGACCCTTTAATTTATCTGAGAACCTGCGGAGGATTTTTTGATCTTCAGGTTTTTTTTCGTGTTCATTGGAAAACGCCACGGCATATTCTTTTGAAACAAAGTTATATGTGGTTTCTATTTTTTTTATATCTTGTCCCATTATTCTGCCTGGAATTGAGATCTGCAATTGATTCTACAGATTCTCAAAAATCTGTTGTGTTTTGATTTCAAATATAAAGAACTATTTGTGAAAAGAGAATAGGATGATGGTTTTCACGGATTTGATTCCTTTGAGCGGCAGACCACCATCACGGAATTATCCATGATGGTGGTCTGCCAAACCGTATTGAGAGTCAAAATACTAGAAGAACTGAGTCGTTCAGATATAGTGTTTAAAGATGGTACGGGTCTTTGTTGATTATTCAGCAACCGTATAGCTCAGTGTCCCTAAATCTATATCTTTATCATCCAGTTCCTGAAATATTTTGACAGTCCACCGACCTGGTTTTTCAGTGGTGATTTTTTTCCATGTCCTGTATCTAAAGGCACTGTTCAAAGTGACTTTCTGAGTTTTCCTTATTCTATTGTTCCGCGTATACGTTAAAATTATCTCAGCCGTATCATCCATCGGAATCATAAAGTTCATCCATAGATAAACTTCTTCATTCACTTTTATTTCATTATTTGAAAAAGGCTGAATGCACTCATTTTTTGTTTCTTCTTCTTTTCCCATTTCTGTGCACAGGTTATAATCTACAAGAATGGCACCCTTTGCTTTGCCATGGTTATAATAATCCATTACTTTTTTTGCTTCTTTTGAGCTGGGTTTTTCCAGAGCAGATGCTAAAAAGGGTATGAACGTCAGTATCGCTGCCAACACAATGAATTTTTTCATTTTGCTTCCTCCAGATAAATTTAAATTAATTTTCACTGGTAGAAGATATGAGCAACATGTGTGCCGTACCATCATGTTTCAGGTGAATTCTCTGAGCAATGTTTTAAAGCGGCAGGGTTAAATCATGTAATATGATCTCTTAAAGTGCGGCTGCAGGCGGATATTCAAAATTTTAGAAGAAATTGATGCCCGTTTTATTTTTAGATGAAAACAATTAAAAATCCATATGGTTAAGAAGATAAACCAGGGAATAGAATGTTAAAAGTGTATGAAATTTACTTCATGCGTTTGGGGTGCCTGTTTAGAATAACAGTTTGATATTAAAAGAAAAAACCTGCAGATAAAGATTTGAACAGACTGAAGGGTTTTTCATACATCAAGGCGGCCTATTTTAATCCCCTTGGCGAAAAAGAAATCTCAACAACATGGAATTTTCTATCCTCCGGCAGCGTTTGAAACGGCATTGATTTTAAAATAGCATTCATTGATATTTCATCCAGCAGTGCACTCCCAGACTTTGCGTTGCAATGGATATATTGTGTATAGCCGTTTTTTGAAATTTTAAGGGTATACCGAACCGTCAACTCTGGATCGAGCCGGTATAAATCAGGATGGTAAAGCCAGTTCTCCTGGAGCGTTGTAATAAATGTCATATGCCATATATCCAATGGAGAATATTTGGATGGGTCTGTCTCACCTTTTGCTTTATCCATCTGGGAATAGCATCCAGTACACAGCAATAGAACTGACAGGCAGAAAACAGTGGTGATAAAGGTCCCCATTTTTTTTATCAGCCTGAATTTAATCATCATTCCTCTTCCCAGAAAATATTTTTTTACATTTTGATGTTAATATAACGCTTACACTGATTGTTAATGAACCTCAAGCAATCTTATGAAAAACGACTTTTAAAATGATGGTTGAGAAACATAATTCAGCATGGCGGTGCCTTTATGGATTCTAACATCATCGATTATTTAAAACAGGTTGTGCTTTCTGGATAAAGACTGCGCCTGTAGATAGCCTCCTCAGAGATGTGGCGCGAAAAAGGGGTTCTTTTGAAAGCATTTTTAATCAGGTTCTGATTCAATTCCTGGGTGTAGTCAAAAAAATTATCTGAAATATCGCCTGAAAGTTTTGCATCAAGGTCCATCATTTTTACAGGTTTGTTGCAGGATAGATCAAACATTTTCAGGTCCACAACCCTGACCTTTTTGTGGGAGCGTGTTTTAAAATAAACTTGAAGAAGGTTGATGTCATAGACAATGCTCCACATGGTTGTTTCGTTTCCAACTTTCTTCAGGATATCAAAAGCATAGTCCACCATCGGAACTCCCGGTGCTCCAGGGTATTCTTTAACCATTTTGGCTGCCCTGACAAATCGATCCAGAGACATGCTGCTGGATGCATCGAGTGCAAGGGTTCCGCCAAAATTCTGATGGCGCTTTATATATCTTAAAGAATCTTCATACGTGTTATTGGAAAGGACTTTAAACGGCATCGCATCACCTGTATGGCAGATGAATTTACCATCTATCCACTCTAGAACCGCGCAATTTCCTGATTTGTCTGCCGCAAGGTAATGAAGTCCCGGGATCTCTTTTTGCTGTATTCGTATGGTGCTATTTGATTCTACAACCTGTTTTACCGAATTAAAGTTGTCTAACTGGTATTGGATCCACTGCAGGTTTTTAATGGGCCTTCGTGCATCTGGTTCTGGAAACCGGGATTGCCTGAGCATCATCTGATGGACCACAAGGCCTGTTTCATTGATGCCGCCCATGGGCGTTTCCCTGCCATATTGATTAAAGGTTAAACTGCCGTATCTGGATACCCACTCAGGGGGTGAGACCTTATCCTCTCTGGCAACAGCCATTGCTTTTTTTAACACACCACGCTGATTGATGACGATCATACCAAATCCGATATGCCAGTCATAATTGGTTCCTAGAATTTTCTTGTTTTCATAATGCAGGAAAAAAGTAGTGCAGGCACTGCTGTGGTAGGGAATTAAAACAAATAACAGCATGGAAACTGCCCAGAATTTGTTTGTTTTGTTCAACAGGTGCCTGTTCATGTTTGTCACTCCGTATAATGGCAGGTTACCGCCGGACTGAAGCCTTCAGACCACGGTTTTATCATATTGTCTGTTAACCCGGGGGGGCACCCCCTCCCCAATACCGTGTGGATATTCAAACCTCTGCCTGTTTGATGGCAGCGTCTATGAAAGCTTTTGAAAAGCTGAATTCCGGATTTCATCATGTGCGGATTCCAGTTTTATGCTGTTTTTAGGCCTAAAAAAAGAGTCTGGTTCCTATCTGCCGCAATGCTGGCAATAGTCATATTCTTTAATTGTCAATTGACTGCAGGAACGGCAGACCCGTAACAACTTGTTCCCGCAGTGCGGACAATAAGGGTTATCATAGCTGGCTTTCAGCCCGCACTGGGTACATGTGGATTTTTGTATCCTGTTTCGCAGATATCTTTTTTGAGTAAAGACTTTAGTTTGTAAAAACCAGATCAGTATGCTGATCGCCGCAACAATCACAAAAATCACACCATAATACCACAGAGAGATCAGCTTCGAACTTATCAGAAATTCATAAATGCTTTTAAACAAGACATGGGGCAGAAATTCCAGTAAAAGCCTTGTTATTTCAAATAGGATTGGAAGGAGTGCAACAATAATGAAATGAGAGCTTATGATGATGGATAAATTTTTCTCTTTTTTGTTTGCCTGGCGGTTCCACAAGCATAGCAGCGCAATAATAGGCACAAGAAAAAGCAATCCATAACCGGTTCTTTTAAAGGCAAAAGACCGTTTGTAAGCCTTGATGTCATCAATATAGTTTTCTTTTTGTTTTGCAAAAACAAATTGCACTGTTCCGTTAACAAGAGGGGTTTCTCTTAATTGCTCTGCTATGCTCTGGATCTCTTTATACGTTGAATCAGCCAGGTTGAGTTTGTTTTTTTGGTAATTGTCATAGTTTTGATATGTCTTCTGCAGGCGCCTGAGTTTTTTGAACAAGGTTACGATATCAGGGTCATTTTTCAGGGCATTTATCTGGGCGTCAAATTCATCACAGACAGGATGCCTTTTTTTATGGGTCTTTTCTTCACGATAAATAGGCGCCCTCAAGACGCAGTCAGATATTTTGCTGATGATATTGTTCTCCACCCAGTTCGATCGAATTAACGCCTGCCTGTACTTGTGCGGGAAGTACTCATATTCATTTGTTAGTTGATCTATCTGCTCACTTAAGCCATGAAAAATGATTGTGGCTAAAAGGATATCTGTGAGAAACAAAACAAAAAGGGAAAATAAATTTAAAGAAAAGCTCTTCGACCTGCTGATTAATTTGAAATTTTTAAACAATTTCATACGAATTCCTTTTTGTTCATACCGTTGAGGGTTCACTGATCCCTGTTTTTTTCAAGATACATTAAAGTGATACGGTCGTTTAAGATTTTTGTTTTGTATGCCTGATAGCCATTTTTTTTATATAGGCGGATATTATCTTCGCTTTCAATGCCGGTAAACAAGGTGAAATGGTTGATATCGGGAAAATATGTTTCAATGGTTAACAGCAATGCAGTACCAATCCCCTGGCGTTGAAAATTCGGATCAACAATCAATCGGCCGATTTCACAGGATTTGCTGCTCGCTCTGCCACGGACCGATCCGACGATGACATTGTTAACGGCTGCTTTTAAAATGACACTGGACAACGCTTCTTCCTTAAGCTGGGCCAGTGTTTGCGTCATGGGCGGTATTGTAAAATCATTATACCGGACCGCTTCACTTTCATAAGCTTTATACTGGAGTGCTAAAATCTGTGAAAGATCTTTTCGATTTGCTTTTAAAATTTCCATATGCTGCCTTATAAAAACACCTTCAGAAATATGTTTTTTTTACACCAGGTTCTTTAACGTTTTCAACCCGTACGGGCATACAGATGAACAAATGCCGCAGTTATGCCCTTTATGATAGCGGTAGTAATTGTCTTTTTTCCATTTATCACAGATGTTAACATCTATAAGTTCCCTGCGGGGCAATCCAGGATGCCAGTGATGTCCTTTTAAAGCGCCTGCCGGGCATGCGTCTACACATTTCATACAATCTCCGCAAAACTGTTTTTCCATTGCAGGGCCGCATGAAAGTTCCATATCAGTGAAAACAGCCCCTAATCGCACCCATGATCCATATGGGCGTGTAATCAGCTGGCAATGCCGGCCAACCCAGCCTAATCCAGCTCTGGTTGCGATTGTTTTCTGGGGAAAATCACCCTTGATGTTAGTCTTGTCAGAACGATGAGATGCAGCCAAAGGCATTGCCTGAAAACCATTTTCCACAAATTTGGCAGCCAGGGCCAGTGAGGTGTCATTTATAACTGTATTCACCTGCGCATACGCATCTGCATATTTCTGGTTCGGTCCGGTTTGAATGCTTTTCATAATCAGAGGGTTCATCGGGATGACAAATGAAACAGCATAGGGGAATTTTTTTTTACCATTATCCAGGGGTGTTGGAAAAGCCTGGAGATCGGCTGCACCCCACAACAAAATCTTTTTTTTCTCCATCCATTGGATTAACCAGTGTGGTTGAGAATCTATGGCAGTTGACAAAATGGCCCTTCCTTTTTATGGACAATTTGTAGTACAGCCTGCTTTGCCGGCTTCGCTCCATCCGTTGACAGCTTTATTGCACTTGTTCCTGACCGGATAGAATACAGGGGTGCTCTTTTTTACATCAGCACTGGTCCCACAGGCCCGGTTGTCAAAAATGACGGCATTCTGCCCTTTTACTTCTATCCCTGTTCCAAATCCAGTAACTGAGCATCCTCTTAAAACAACGTTCGAACCGGTTACCAGAATGCCGATTCCCCCGCGGCCGGTCCCGACCAGTTCAGAATCCCGGCAGTCGAGTGTGACATTGTCGCTGGTGACACGAATAAGGCCGTCTCTGCCCTGATCCCGCAAGGTGTATCGCCCCGGGCACAACCTGGTGTCCCGGGTTATGATTAAATTGTCTTTTGGTTTGACGCATTCCATGCACTCGTGGCATCCATCGTATGGGTTGTTATTACCGTCATCACATCGTTCACCCTCAGACACATCCAGAACGCCGTCACCACAATAGGCACGCCTGCAATTGGTCCTGCATTCCCCTGGGATCTTATCACTGTTTTTAGCGCCTTTGTCACATTGTTCACCACTGTCAATCGTATAATCTCCGCAGCGTGCCCGTGTGCAGTTCGAACGACAGGCATCTGGATTGTTGTCAGAGTTGTTCTGACCGTCGTCACACTCTTCCACCCCTTCGACTTTGCCGTTTCCGCATTGTGGATGTCGGTAGAGCCGATTGTTCTGGCATCGAAAATCTAAAGGGTAAGCTGATTTGCCATGGGTTTTTCGTTCGTCTTTACTGCGGCCGATACCCCCGAGAAAGAGAATGCGGCCGCTGCTGTTCGGGTGTTTGGCACAGACTTTATCCAACAGCTTATCCCGGTCAGCGTTGCGGGCCGCCTGCTGTGCTGCAGCTTTGCAGGCCCTTTCTCTTGCTTTGACGGGACTGGGCACCGTTCCCTTGCTTGTTCCAGTGGCATTATACCGAAAAGGTTCTGTATGGGTATACTTTTTCCCGTTTATTTCGTACTGGATTATTTCCGCACCTTTGCAACTGCGTGTTAAGGTCTTGGAAAAGCCGATACCAGGGATACCCAGCACACATATAATGGGGAGAGTAACAAAAAGGATAATAAAAAGACGTTTTTTTCGGAGGTGGTTCAAATCAATGGGTTTGGTCATTGTTCTGCTCCTTTATCATGGAAAAGGTCTATAAATAATTAAAGTCCATATTCTGGCAAAAAACTGTATTTTTAACGACGGGGTCAAAGGGCACCAAAGCCCTTATCACATCGCTGATTTTGGTGGACGTACAGTTTCCCTGCACAAAGGTTCGCTTTCATGTTTCAAATATAAAGCCCTATTAGAATAAGTATGGATGCGGTTGTAAATATCACCGGGCACAGTTTGAACGGAAGAAAACTGATTTTAAATCCTGTTTTAAAAGAGACAATGGAAAGCACATTTAAGAATACAAATGATAACAAATAGACACTTTTAGAAACAATGTTTGTGGGATCAATGATCGTTACAGAGAACAGCAGGCAGCCAGTGAAGATTAAGGCTGTCCCTTCTACGATCCACTCCATGGCTATAATTCGTTTGTTGTCATCTGAGATGCTACCAAACCCCTTGACTATGGAGGCGGTTGGCAATAGATGTGCTGCTCCCCAGATCAAGGGTAGACTGGCAGCAAGGTAAAGAAATAATGTATTTGCCATTATAATGTTTCCTTTATCTAATCGTAATATTTATATCTGAAGGTAAATGGATTGAGTTCAGGGGCTGCCAAAGACCGTTAAACTGGGAGATTTCAAAGCGGCTGAGTGTCAAGCTGGCCGTTGTAATGAAGGTGGTAGTCAGCTGTCTTTGAGTGTATGAATAACTGGATACAGTATTCCGCCAAAAAAACAGCCAGCCAAAACAAATATTGCATAAATCAAAACCATACCTTCGATTCTGTTTAATGATGTCGATCTGGCTGCTTTTACCTGTGTGACAGGGTTTGGTGAAAAAATTTGAATGTTTCCCTTTCTAATGATCGCAGATACTCCGACCAGAGAACATAAAAAAAATGAACCTATTCCCATCACTGCATAGGTATTTGAAAAGGGTTCTGGATAATACAGACTTGATCCGGCAATAAGCATTAAAGTCGGTACAAATATAAAATGTAATTTTTTTGATAATTTCATCAGACTATACCTAGAATACGTTAATTCTTAATACCAGCTGTTGAATACCATGTCTACGTTAATATTTTTGGTGATGTTATAAAAATATCTTTCCACAGCTCCGCACTGTCACTTACATGATTTCATATCTATATAAAATATGGTTGACATATGCAATAAGTGTAAACCCTGATTTTTGAAAAAGCGGGCGAAAAAGAATACAAAAAAACGTTAAAAATTGAGTTTTTTATGGTAAATTGAATTATTCATCAATTCCAACAGGTCACTTTGGAGGCAAATTGCTTAAACAGACATTCATTGTACTTTGTACAGTCGCTATTCTGATTATTGTGTTTAGTGCGACAAAAACCAGAAAACTCGCAGTTGATAAAGGTGAAATCGATAAATGCCTTGAGCTTGAAAAATTAGCGGCAGAGAACCCCGATGTATCGCCTGAAGTTTTTGAACTGCTTGAAAAATGCAATCAGGAACGGGCAGAACGTCTCGGATTGGATAAACCAGGAACTGGGTTTCTGGGAAATACACCGGAACACCCTGATGGTGCACTCGCACATTATGAAAGCCAGGGGGGGATACATTATTTTACAGTGTATGAAGACCGCATAGAAATTAATGTTTCATTGGGTACGCCTTCAGGCGAAAAAGAACTGCTGTTTACTGACATAGAAAAGATTGAAAAAGCCTGGGATGTCCCTGGTACAATTAATGTTATCATGAAAGGAAGCGGTGTTATGCGGCAAAGTTACTCATTAACTCTTTTTGGAGGTACTGAGGCGATTCGACCTGAAGGAACGCGGGATTTGGATCGATTGTTTGACCTGCTGCAAAAAAAATTATCCGAAGCATCTTAAGGGACATACTGCATTGTCCATGTGCTGCTGCCATTGACTTTATGAACCGCCGGGGTTGAACTTGAGAAACGCGGGATCTGTGTGCCGGTATTGCAGCAGGGGGGTATTTCATTCGCATACTGATTCACCGGCAGGTTCCATTCGCCATGACCCGGCAGCGCGCCAGATGATGACGCTGGAGGTATTTAATTCTAAGAAGTTTAGTTTCCAGGATTCGCCAATCTGATCGTCAAAATAAACTTTTACCGCATGATCGGTTTTTATATCCAGACTGTCCAGAACCGGGCCTGGGTGCGGGTGGTTAAAGTATAATTTTTCCGAATTGTCAATTTTTAAATACAGCCGATCTGTATGTTCGCTTTGAACCTTTGCCAGGTTTTTTCCAAAATATACTTTACCAATATGGTCGTTTGCTGAAACAGGTGCTGAAAACAGGATTAAAATTAAAATAACATATTTTTTCATGATGTTATATCCTTAGGCTGTTGTCGCAGGTCAGGGATGGCTGGATCTGTTCCGGGCCAAGGGTTGATGTTACATTCAACCGATCTTTTTTCTGTCTGTTTACGCGTCACCAGCCTGCCTTTAGAATGTTACCTCTTTAATGGAGAGGAGCGCCCCATTTTATTTTGCTGCCACAATCAATAATCCTTTGACTGGTTTTCCTGACTGGTTTCTGACATCGGCTTTGATTAATTCGACCAGTTGTAATTCATGCCGGTCCAGGCATTTTGTAATATATGCCTGTGAATGGGCATAGCGGCCGCTGGGGAACAGCTTGTAATCTGATTGATTGTCTTCCAGCTTTTCTACTGAAAATGCGATTTTTCCCCCGTTCACCAAATATGAAGAGGCGGACCGGATGATTGTATCCAGATTTCCAAAATATACAAAGACGTCAGAGCTGTAGATCAGGTCAAATTTTTTGGGGAACCCCCAGTCCTTGAGTATGTCTAAAACCTCAAGTCGATCGTAGATTTTTTTTTCATGCGCCTTTTTGAGCATTTTCGGCGACACATCAACACCTGTAAAGCTGTCGGCAAAAGGGCGGTAAAACTGGGCACCCAGACCTGTGCCGCAGCCAAGGTCCAGTATCGTCATGTTTTCCGTCAAATAAGGACGGACAAGATTAAACAGGTGTTCAGGGGTTTTATATTCCAGTTCCTTAACCAGGATTGTTTCAAAATTTTCAGCACACTGGTCAAAAATACTGCGGACATGTTCCACAGGGGCGGCATCAGGTGTCTCAGTTCCGAGCAGGCTTTGGCGCATGAATTTTGCCTGCGCATTGTCCGGCTGTATTTTCAGCACTTTGTTATAATGCTCTTCAGCTTGTTTGAAGTGACCGGACTTCTGGAGGGAGATCCCAAGATTTAAATGGGGGGATGGATAATCCGGCTGTATTTCAATGGCTTTCCTGTATGAGGCTGAAGCGTTCTGGGTCAGATTCTGCTCATCCTGTGCCACGCCAAGATTATTCCAGGCTTCTGCCATTTGAGGTGCGAATTTTACTGCCGTCCGAAAACAGGATATCGCATCATCCTGCCTGCCGGTTTCCCGAAATGCCACACCCAGGTTATTCCATACAATACCGGCATCGGGCTGCTGTTCCAGCATGCTTTTGTAAATGGTTATGGCACTGTTATGATCATTTTTTAGCTGTTTGAGCCTTCCTAAGTTGTAGCAGGCTGATAGATCTGAGGGGTCGAGACTGACAGCTTTTTCAAATATTGTCATGGCGCTGTCCGGCTGGTTTTGATCCAGGAAAAGAGACCCAAGTGCATTCAGCACCTGCCGCCACTCAGGTCTTTTTTTCAGAAGTTCCTGATAGCCTTTTTCTGCTTCGGACAGCCTGCCTGCTTTGTGGGCAGAGTGATATGTCTTGAAAAGCTGTTCAAGGTCTTTTTTTGTATCCGCTTCCATATGAAATTTTTTCAATGTTTGTTTTTTTCGCCTTTTTTCCAGCAGATGTGTATTAATAACCCCGTGATTGTGCAAATATACAGAATAAAAAAAGGCATTCGACCGGGAGGGGTTGTCAAGAATTTTATGCCGGCAAAACACAGAACGAAATATAGTAAAAAAACGATCCACCCCTGCCAGGTATTTGGCAACCCCCAGCCAAAACCATATTTTTTAGCCGGAAACCATGGTCTGCTGTTCTTATTCTTCATTTCACACGCCAGGAATTTAAAAGAATCTGCCCGGTAGTAAACAGAATAAAGATCGTTCTGGTCGAGAGGGCGCAGCTCCGCTTTTTTACTTCCAGACAGAGGTAAATTAAGCTGGTTGTTCTTTTATATGAAATCTGAAAGGGTTTTGCAATTGGTATAAAGTCAGTTTTTAAAGACCGGGGTGAAGGGAGAGATGATGAGGCGGTCATCATCTCTCATCAGAGGATTATTCTATTTCAAAAGCGCGTTCACCATGAAGTGCATTATCAAGTCCTGATAATTCATGTTCTCTTTCAACACGAAGGCCGTTGGTCAGGGCTTTGGTTATCAGGACAACGACAAATGTGGCAGTTGCACTGAAAATGATGGTGCCGACAATGGACAGGAATTGTGTCCATACTTGTGATGGATTGCCGTAAAACAACCCGGCAGCACCTTCTGTAATTGACGGAGAGGCAAAAAGCCCGGTTGCAATTGCACCCCACATACCGCACAGGCCATGTATACCAAAGGCATCAAGGGAATCATCATAACCGAGCTTATGTTTCAGGATTGCAACGCCGAAATATCCCAGTATGCCTGCCACAGCTCCAATTGCCAGGGCACCTGATAATGTGACAAATCCAGCTGCTGGTGTGATGCCGACAAGACCGGCAATGACACCGGAAGCCAACCCTAACAGCGTTGGTTTTTTACTGTGCATCCATTCTATGAATAACCAGGCCAGCCCGCCAATGGCTGCGGCTGTATTGGTCACAAGAAATGCCGATGCAGCAACCCCATCTGCTGCCAGTTCACTGCCGGCATTAAATCCAAACCAGCCAAACCACAACAGGCCTGCACCAAGAGCGGTAAATGCGACAGAAGAAGGAATCATGGCTTCTTTCCCATATCCATGTCTTTTGCCGAGCATAAGGGCTAAAACAAGCCCGGAAACACCTGCATTGATGTGGACAACATTGCCGCCGGCAAAATCAAGAGCGCCTATTTTATGCATCCAGCCGCCACCCCAGGCCCAATTGCAGACAGGTGCATATACAATGGTGACCCATAAGACAGTGAATACGATCCAGGAAGAGAATTTCATTCTGTCCACAACAGACCCTAAAATTATGGCAACGCTGATACATGCAAATGTCATCTGGAACAATACAAAGATAAGGGTTGGTATGGTTCCGGAAACTGAATCGATCCCGATGCCATTCAGGAAAATATGACTGAAACTGCCGATAAAGAGATTTGAGCTTTCTCCAAAGGCAAAGGAATACCCCCATCCCACCCAGACAATACTGGCAAGACAATAGGCAACAAGTGTCATTGCAAATGTGTTTAAGATGTTTTTATACCGGGACATGCCGCTGTAGAACAGCGCCAGACCTGCTGGGGTCATCATCATGACAAGTGCGGTTGAGATGGTGACCCAGGCAGTGTCACCTGAATTGATGGTTCCTTCTTCAGCAAACCCGCAGGTTGAACCGAAAAACAGTATACTAATTGGCAAAATGAATCTTTTTAATAACATGGTAACATCCTTTGTTTTTTGTCGTTATTTTTTTATGTCTTTCCGTCTGTTAAGAGCAATCCGTGTGCCAAGTAGATGCTTTCTGAAACCAATTTAATTATAACGATCTGAAAATATAGAAAAAAATTTTTATAATACGGATATTTCAATAAAAGGAAAAATTAGGTCCCAGCCAATTTATTTCAGTTTTGTTATTTTTTGAAATGGCATTATAAACAAAAATGTAATATTATTTTTTTGTACCTTAATTTTTGTTCGTATGCAAAAATCTGCATTCGTTATCCTTAATAGTATAATGAATAAACTAACATTTTTGTATGTTTTTATGATGCGGCTGGTACGCAATTGCCTGGGTTTTTTCGACGGTAAGGGTGATGGTACCCCAGTTTGATTCAAGTTTGCCATACAGCAGATACGGTTTCCCATAGTCCAGCATATGGCAGAAAAGGGCATATGGTTTTGGGAAAAAAATTGTTTCAACAACACCGGTTTCGTCTTCAAACGTTAAAAATTTCATGGGGTCACCGTGTCTGGTCTTTACCACTTTTCCTGTGATCAGCCATCCGGCAAAAGAGACCTTTTTATTGACAAATTTTGCGAGATTTTTGGCTTTAATGGTGTTGTATTGCGAAAGCGTGTTTTCAAACAGAACAATGGGGTGCATGCTGCACAGGAAACCCAGTACACTGAATTCCCTTCGAAGCCTTTCATGTTTGTTTTCCGGCGGCAGATCCGGCAGGGGGGTGCCTGGCGTAAGATTAAGCTGATCTGAACTGAATAGACTGGGGCGGGTGTCTGGTTTTTTCTTTTTCTTTTGCCATTGCCATGCTGAAAAGGCCCATAAAAGCGCGGCTCTGTTTTTTTGGGTGTTGATTGAGTCAAGGCTGCCGCTGTGAATCAGGGCCCGGATTTCATCTTCCCTGGGTGCCACTCTTTTAAAAAAGTCTTCAGGATTTGAGAACAGTGATTTTCTGCGTTCTGATATAATGGCGTTCATGGTGTTAATGGAAAGATCTTTTATGGACAACAATCCAACCCGGAGGGTATGATGATAGCCTTTCCATTGGATGTCACTGTGATTCACATCTGGCTGTAGAACAGTCACATTCAGCCTTCTGGCCTCTGAAACATAGGCAAACGCAGAATAGAAACCGCCTTGGTTGCTGATGACGGCTGCCATGAATTCTGCCGGGTAATGGGTTTTTAAATAGGCTGCCTGAAAAGAGACCCTTGCATAGGATGCGCTATGGGGTTTGCAGAATGAATATCCAGAAAAACTGGTGATCATATTCCAGACTTTTTGAATGTCTTTGGAGGAGACGCCTTTTTTGAGGGCACCTGTTTTAAACCGGTCATGAAAATCTGCCAGTTCCCTTTCTTTGTCTTTTTTAGACATGATTTTCCTAAGCCCGTCTGCCTGGGCATGAGAGAATCCTGCCATTTTAACTGCCACTTTAGACACATCTTCCTGGTAAACCATGATGCCGTAAGTTTCATCCAGCACATTTTCTATTAGCGGATGAATAGGGTCCCAGAGTCCGGTGTGAAGCCTTTTGAGGTATTCCTGGATAAATTCATTGGCAGCAGGCCGAATAATAGAAGAATGAATCACAATGTGTTCAAAGTCGCCTACGTTGGATTTTTTCTGCAGCAGCCGGGTGGCAGGGCTTTCAATGTAAAAGCACCCCATGGTGTTGCACTGGGCCACATTTTGCTGAGTTTCATAATCATCTTCAGGATCAAGCAGATTGAAATCGTCAAATGCACCGGTTGATTTTTTTACGCTTTCAATACTGTCCCGGATGACCCCAAGGCTTCGATTGCCCAGCAAGTCAATTTTAACAAGACCTGCCTGCTCTGCTGCATCCTTTTCCCACTGCATTAAAGGTACGCCTTTTGGGGCTTTTTCAACAGGGACATAGGTATTAATGGGATCTGGGGTGATAACAATGCCGCCCGGGTGAACAGAAAGATATCGAGGGGTTCCTGTGATGGCCTGGGCATACCGCATGATGTCCGGCCAGGGCTCTGGAAAATCCATGAACCGGAATTCTGGCCGCTGGCGGATCCTGTTCAGCAGATCGCTTTCTGTTTCATCAAGTTTCCAGAACCAGGGAAGGCGCTTGGAAACTTTACCAATTTCCGCATCCGGCAGTCCAAAAACTTTGGCCACTTCCCGAACAGCCATCCTGGGCTGGAACAGCACATGGCTGGACACCATGGCGGCATGGTCTTTAAACCTGCGCAACACCCAGCCTAAGATGTCATCTCTCTCATCCCAGGCAAAATCAATATCAATATCTGGGGGATCTGTTCTATCTGGATTTAAGAACCGCTCAAAATACAAGTTGTACTTTATGGGGCAGACATTGGTAATCCCAAGACAATAGGCGACAATGGATGCAGCTCCTGATCCTCTGCCGCAAATACGTGATGCTCTTTTTACGATGTTTTGAACCACTAGAAAATATTCGCAGAAATTCATTTGCCGGATGATAGAAAGCTCATGATCAATTCGGTTCAGAACTTTGCCGGACAGGCTTGCACCATACCGTTGTCTGGCCCCCTGCAGGGTTTTTTCATACAAAAGCTGATCTGCTGTGAGTGTTGAATCCTGTTTCCATGGCGGCATCACTATTCCGAAATCAGGGGCTTTGAACGCCAGCTTTTCAGCCAGGACAAGTGTGTTTCTGATGGCCAGGGGATTGATATGGAATTTTTTCCGGTATTCTTCCGGGGCAGCCAGAAACGAGGTGTCTGGTGCCAGATCTGTTTTCGCCAGCCGGGTCAGGCAGGTATTTTTATCAATGGCACGAAGCATCTGGTGGATGGCCGCATCCTGTCTGTTTAGGAAAAAGCTGCCTGGCGTCGCCACAAAAGGAATATTCAGTTTTCTGGCCTTGTCGCACAATGGGTGCTGCCGGGATAACGGATTCCTGGCAAGGTTAATACCCAAATCAACCCCGCTGTCATGCCAGGAGGGTAAAAGATCATGATTCCGGGTGAGTACCACAAGTCCTTTTGAAAGCAGCGGAAGTGCGGTTTTAAGGCAAAAATGCCTGTCTGTTCGACGGTGGGAGATCAGTTGGGTCAGGTGGCTGTAGCCTGTGGCATTTTTTACCAGGCAAACGGCTCTGTGGGCTGTAACAGGATCAGTGAGTTCTGCCCCGATAACAGGTGTTAATCCATTATATTGACAGGCATTGATGAACGGCCACAGGCCGCATAGATTGTCTGTGTCGGTCAGGGCAATTTTTTTGTAACCAAGTGTTTTTGCTTTTTTGCACAGCTGTTTTACAGATGGAGTCCCCCACATAAAAGAGTAGTGGGATCGTGTGTTTAAAGGGATCATGCGCTTTATTAACCCATCAGCGTCAGGCCTGGTTTAATGGAGCGGGCACCAAATTTCCTGCGGATGGCGTCCATGGCTTTTATCAGGCGGGCCTGCTTCATCTCTTTTTCTTGGGGCGTAAAAAGTTCTGTCTGTACGGCTTTTGGTGAAAGTTTCTCACAGATCAGGCGCATATGACGGATACGAACCCGCCTGGTCCATGCCTTTTGTAAAAGATGTACACATTTTTTAAACATGGCCATGTCATTGGACGTGGCCGGGGTGAGTTTCAGCGTTGAGGTGCTTTGCAGCCCGTCTGAATAAGAGAGAATAATTTTTGCAGCAGCCCCATGCATTTTCCGACGCCTCAAGGCGTTGCAGATGGTTTCAATCATCAGGTAAAGGGCTTTTTTAAGTGATGCTGCATTGTTGGTGTCATCGCTGAACTGGTGGTCTGCCCGGATGATGTCATGGTTTTCATAAAAAGCAGTCACAGGGTCCGGGTCAACCCCCCTGATCCTGTCATAGATGACCCCTGCCCTGTCAGGAAAGGGTATCCGGAGCTGATCCAGGGTAAGGGTCCTTGCCTGGGAAACATATGAGAGGTTAAATTCATGCAGCTTTTTTAAATCTGTTCTTTGAAGCCCGGGAACCAGGTGGATGGGCAGCGGCAAAAGGAATGCTTCCTCATCCCCGGGTGCAACAATATATTCACCAATGGGTTTGACAATTCTGGTGGCCACTTTGGCCACCAGCTTGTTGGTGGCCACCGACCAGATCGGGTCAAGGCAGAACCTTTTTTTAAATGTTTTTTTTAATTTAAATGCCACATCGACAGATGGGCCGAAAAGCCTGTTGGAGGCTGTAAGGTCCATAAATATATGGCCGTCTGATGTGCCGGATTCAATCAGGGGGGTAAAGGCCAATGTCTCTTTTAACAGGTCTTTCATGGCCAGTTCATAATAGTTGAATTTTGGGGGAAGGATTTTAATTTTCTGGTTGAGGCGCTTGGCACGGGCAAGGGGCATGCCTTTTCGAATGCCTTCTTTATAGGCCTCTTCGTTCATATCGTATACCACTGCCCGGGGGGCGCCCAGGGGCGCGATGATTACGGGATATTCTTTTAAAGACGGTTGTATATTGGTCTCTACCGCCGCTGCAAAATCTGCGATATTCAGATGTACAATTGATCGTTCCATTGGTCCCTGCAGCGGCCTTTGAATTATCATTTTCCCGCCCAAATCTGATTCTTTTGTTAAAAAAATTAATCTTTTTTATTCTTCTGCTGCAATAAAAGAGCAATTAATCGCAGCGCATTCTTAGGCGCCTGGCCCCGGACATGGTTGTTAAAGAAAATACCGCCTGCTTCAGCATCCGCCATCATGGAATGTTGAATGGTGTCGGTCCATTCTTTCAGCTCCCAGTCCTGATAGTCATAGTCAAATTGTTTTTGCATGTTGCCCGATCGCCATCCTCTGGCATTCCGGCCGTGGAATCGGATGTAAAAAAGGCCTGGGTTGGTGACCACATCCAATGGAGGGAAAAGCCCGGGCAGGTCTGGTTCATCCACAGATACCAGCGTAACTTTTCGCCTTTCAAGCTCTGAAAAGACCTTGTCATTTGCCCAGGAATCATGGCGAAACTCAACCGCAAGGGGCAGACCTGCCAATTCATCCATCAGCGCTGCCAGATAGTTTCGGTAATCAGGTGATCGTTTAAAATAGGGCGGTAATTGGATTAAAATACACAACAACCTGTTGGATTGAATGAGCGGCGTAATCCCCTGGCGGTACAGCATGACCTCTTTCTGCCACGTGTTTTTTTTGATTTCATGGGTCATGGTCCGTGTCAGTTTTGCCGCAAATTTGAAGTGCGGCGGTACTTTTTCACACATGCGCTCAATTGCAGGTGCTTTCGGCATTTGGTACCAGGTATAGTTGAGCTCTGTGGTTTGAAATATTCGTGTGTAATGGTCAAGCATATTTGACGAATGGGTGCCTTCCGGGTAAAATCCGGAGTCAACCCATTCACCGTAAGAGTATCCACTGGTACCGATGAAAAGCTTGCACGCATTGGAGTGGTCTTTTGTCATTTGGCCTTCCCGTTTGTTAGTGGTCTATACCGTAGGGTCCGCGAACAATGCCGATAACCTTGCCCTGGATCAGCACGTCTTCAAATTCATATTTCTGGGAATGGAAATCTGGGTTTTCCGGCCGCAGTTCAATAAAATCGGGATGAAGGAAAAATCTTTTAACCGTAGCTTCTTCATGATGAATCAAGGCCACGACAATCTCTTTGTTGTGGGCATATTGACGGGGCTCGCAAATGGCCAGGTCCTGGTCGAGAATACCGGCATTTTTCATGGAATTTCCCTGGATTTTTAAAGCAAAAAGGTTTTGGCCCGGGTAAATTTTTCCATCCACCAGGAGGCTGCCTTCATATTCCTGCTGGGCATACATGGGCAGTCCTGCGGTGATGCGGCCAATAACCGGCACCTGTTTCTGACGTTGTGTGATATCCAGATCACCTGCATCGTCCAGGATATGCACGGTTCGGCTGTAACGGCCTTCCCGCCGAATATATTCTTTGTCCTCAAGGGCTTTTAATGTCTGGGCCACAGCTGCATGGCTGATGGCAAGTTCAGCCGCGGCCGTGCGGAGACTGGGAACAGTCCCGTCATTTTTTATTTTCTGCGCCAGGTAATCCAGTACCTTTTGTTGATGCTGTGTGAGTTTAAGTCTCATGTTGACCCTTTTGTTAATTTTTTTTATAGTGTAGCGGCCTTCAGGATTAATGTCAATATAAATGTAAATGATTTGTAAATATAAATTATAGACAAATAAAAAATAAGCTTTAGTATGGTTAGACCATTACAAAATTTTTATCGCTTTGCCAGTATTGGGTTTGCTACGATCCTTGCTTTAAATGTAGATTTTTAGGGCTTGACAACACACAGCATATGGGCTACAGCATCTTAAAATCGGGCTATAGAAGCGCTTTTTAAGCTCTTTATGGGTGTTAAAAAATAAACGGGTTGGAAGATCTTAATGGCACAATTAGAATTAAAAAATGTAAGTGTACGATTTGGCGGACTGTTGGCATTATCCAGCTTAAGTTTTACGATTGGCAATGGAAAAATTGTGGGATTGATTGGTCCCAATGGTGCAGGTAAAACCACAGTATTTAATGTGCTCACCGGTGTGTATCAGGCATCTGAAGGCGATGTCCTTTTTAATGGTGAAAGTATTTTGGGCCAGCGGCCTTATGTAATTTTTGAAAAAGGGATCTCCAGAACGTTTCAAAATATCCGTCTGTTTTCTGCCATGACAGCAATAGAGAATGCCATGGTGGCAAGACACTGTCGATCCAGTGTGGGTATCGTGGGCGCTATTTTACGAACAGGTAGCCAGAAAAAAGAGGAAGCAGAAATTCGGGAAAAGGCGCTGGATGCGTTAACGTTTATGGGGGTTGACAAATATGCAGATACGGTTGCATCAAACCTGCCCTATGGACTGCAGCGGAGGCTTGAAATAGCCAGGGCCATTGCATCTGACCCACAGGTGATGCTGCTGGATGAACCTGCAGCAGGGATGAATCCAAGCGAATCCTCAGAGTTGATGACAGATATTTCACGCATATCAGAACTTGGTATTGATGTGCTTCTTGTGGAGCACGATATGAAAGTTGTGATGGGTGTGTGTGATCATATTGTATGTGTTGATCATGGTGTGAAAATTGCCGAAGGTGATTCAACTGAAATTCAGAATAATCCAAAGGTAATTGAAGCATACCTTGGTCAGCCTGCTAACCAATAATTTTTAGGAGGGTAAGATGAAAAAACGAGTTTTAGCAATTATAGCGGTGGGCCTCATGATGGTGCCGTTCATGTTTGGTGCAGTCTCTGCAAAAACATTGAAAATTGGGTCATTAAGTCCATTAACAGGACCCTATGCAGCAGATGGAAACGATATTAAAAATGGTGTCCTGACAGCCATTTCTGTGATTGAAGATGAAGGCGGCATTCCAGGATATGACAAAATTGAGCTGCATGCACAGGATACAGCATGTGACCCAAAACAGGCTGTTGCAGCTGCCAATAAGCTGATCAACCTTGAAGTTGCCGGCGTTATTGGCGCATACTGTTCATCTTCAACTATCCCTGCCTCTGCTACATTGGATGAGGAAGATATCATTATCATTACTCCTGCTTCCACGCATCAGGATGTAACTGACAGAGGACTTCCATATGTGTTCAGAATGTGCGGAAGAGATGATGCGCAGGCACCTGCTGCTGTGAAGTTTATGAAAGAGGCCCTTGGTGCGAAAACTATTTTTATTGTAGACGATAAAACAACCTATTCCCAAGGTCTGGCAGAAGGTGTTGCAAAAGCGTGTAAAGATATGGGAATCAACGTCGTTGGAAGTGACCATGTCAACCAGGGCGACAAAGATTTTTCTGCGATTTTAACAATGGCAAAATCTAAAAATGCAGATATTTTCTACATGAGCCTGCAAAATCATTCTTCTGGCAGCATTATGGCCATTCAGGCGAAAAGAATGGGCCTCAAATCCCAGATCGTATCCCAGGATGCCATGTATCATCCCAACTTCATGAAAGTTGCCAAGGATGCAGCTGAAGGTATCTATGTAACCTATGGATATACCGACAGAACCACTGCAGCGTATAAAGCCTATGAAAAAAGATTTACAGCCAAATATGGTGAAATTGGTGCATATGGTACGTATGCGTATGATGCAGCACTCGCCCTTCTTAGATCCATTAAAGCCGCTGGCAGCACCTCCTCTAAAAAAGTGAAAGCACAGTTGCTCAGCCTTGATTATGCAGGTGCATCCAAGCATGTAAAATTTCAGAAAAACGGTGACTCAGGATCATCTTACATCGCATTTAAAGTTAAAAACGGTGAATATGTTCCATACTGGACTCCAGCTGCTGGCGTTCTTAAATAAGAAATGAAACCTGTCAAGCCGTATGACTTTAAAAGGGTCATACGGCTTTTGCATGCTAATTTTTAAGGTATAAAGAAATATAAAGAATGGATTATTTTATTCAGCAGTTGATTAACGGTATTACGCTTGGCGGTATTTATGCCTTGATTGCGCTGGGATATACCATGGTATACGGGGTCATTCAGTTGATCAACTTTGCCCATGGTGAATTCTTTGCAGCAGGCGGGTATGTCGGGGTAATTCTTATGGGCTATTTAGCTGGACTGGGCCTGATGGAAACCCACCCCTGGCTATGCCTTGGCATGTCATTTTTATTGACAATGGGATATTGTGCATTTCTGGCCATGGGGGTTGAAAAAGTAGCGTATCTGCCCCTGAGAAAGCAATCCAGGCTGGCAGCACTTTTATCTGCGCTTGGCATGTCAATTTTTCTGTCCAATGCACTTATGTTAACTCAAGGTGTTTTTGACAAACCGTATCCCGGCGAATTATTCAATGGTGGCTGGGAGTTTGGATTGATCACAATTTCCTATCTTCAGGCCATGATTGTCATTATGACGGCTGTACTGCTGGTTGCATTGAATATCCTTGTGTTTAAGACAAAAATGGGGATGGCAATGCGGGCCACTGCCCAGGATAAAACCATGTCTGCCCTGGTTGCGATCGGCAGCAACAATATTATCTCTTTGACTTTTGCCATTGGTGCGGGCCTGGCCGCCGCTGCCGGTATCATGGTGGGACTCTATTACGGATCGGTCCGGTATGATATGGGATTTATTCCCGGTATTAAAGCGTTTTCAGCAGCTGTCCTCGGCGGTATTGGCAATATTACCGGTGCCATGCTGGGCGGACTGATTATCGGAATGGTGGAAATTTTTGGTGCCGGATATATTTCAGGTCAGTATAAGGATGTGTTTGCGTTTATCATATTAATCGCAGTGCTGTATTTTAAACCAACAGGAATTATGGGTGTGAATGTCGATGATACAAGAGTTTAAAAAGGTATATAAAACCTATGCAATCGGAATGATATGGTTGTTGGGACTGTTATGGCCCCTTTTGGGTATTCATCCTGACGGAACCCTGTCGTTTGAGAAAACCCTGACGGTTTGGCTCTATATCCTGGCTGGATCCTTTATCTGCCTGATCATCTGGGTGATGAATAAAAGCGGCAGTCTCGCCGTCATTAAAAATCCCATATCAAATATGTGGTCGGGCGGTGCTGATTTAACACAGAAGGTGCCAGTCTGGACATGGATTCTGGCAGCGCTCATACTGGCCATGCTTTTCCCGCAATTTACCGGGCGATATCAGCAGGATGTTGCCATTAATGTATTGATATATGTCTGTCTTGGTCTGGGGCTTAATATTGTTGTCGGGCTGGCAGGGATGCTGGATCTCGGGTATATTGCATTTTACGGAATTGGCGCCTATACATACGCGCTTTTTAATATTCACTACGGCATACCGTTCTGGATCTGCCTGCCGATATCTGCTGGATTTGCCTTGATTGCGGCAAGTATTGTCGGGTTTCCGACGTTAAGAATGCGGGGGGACTATCTTGCCATTGTAACATTAGGGTTCGGCGAAATCATAAGGATTATCCTCAACAACTGGATGTCGCTGACAAACGGTCCGAATGGGATCATGGGGATTAATCGGCCAGGTATATTTTTCCCCTCTTTTGCAGACGGGTTTACATGGGAGCATATGTGGCTTAAAAAACTATGGCTGCTATATTATGTTGCCTTAGGCCTTGCCATCATAACGATTATTTGTGTCCACCGGTTGAACATGTCCAGAGTGGGCCGGGCCTGGGAAGCCATCAGAGAAGATGAAACAGCAGCAGAACTCATGGGGGTTAATACGTTTATTTATAAACTGCTGGCCTATGCAATGGGTGGATTGTTCGCAGGGCTGGCCGGGGCGTTCTTTGCATCCAGGATGAAATTTGTCAGCCCTGAGAGTTTTATTTTTCTTGAATCAGCCATGGTGCTGTGCATGGTTGTTTTAGGCGGGATGGGATCCATTCCCGGTATTATTTTAGGTGCAGCAGCACTGATTATCTTTCCGGAAGTTTTCAGAGAGTTTGAACTGTACAGGATGCTGGCATTTGGAGCAGTAATGGTTGTAATGATGCTGTTCAGACCTGCTGGACTTATCCCTGCAAAGCGTATGGGAACCCGATCTGAGGAAAAGGAGGGATAGATGGCTGAACCAATTCTTGAATTAAAAGACGTGCATTCTGGATATGGCAGCATTAAAGCGTTGAAAGGTATATCCCTAAAAGTATATCCGGGTGAAGTTGTGGCGATTATTGGCGCCAATGGTGCGGGTAAATCAACAACACTGATGACCATCTGCGGGATTGTAAAGGCAACAAGCGGTGAAATATATTATGAAGGAAACCTGATCAACAAAGTGCTGCCTGAAAAACTGCCCACAAAAGGACTCTGTCAGGTACCTGAAGGCAGGCGGATTTTTCCCCGTCTCTCAGTGATGGAGAATTTAAGGCTGGGTGCTTTTTACAGAAATGATGTTGATCAGATCATGAAGGATATTGATCATGCCTATGAAATGTTTCCCATTCTTGGTGAAAGAAGAAATCAGGAAGGGGGAACCCTGTCAGGCGGCGAACAGCAGATGCTGGCCATTGCCAGGGCATTGATGACAAAACCGAAAGTTCTCCTGCTGGATGAACCCTCTTTAGGGCTGGCGCCCATTATTGTACAGCAGATTTTTGATATTATTGCCAAGATTAATAAGGAAGAAGGCACCACCATTTTATTGGTAGAGCAGAATGCCAACCTGGCGCTCCAGGCGGCAAGCCGGGGCTATGTGGTTGAAACAGGGGAAATTACACTTGAAGATGATGCAGATTCTCTTTTGACCAATCCAAAGATCAGGGAAGCCTATCTTGGAGAGTAAGCGGTTTTATTACCACAGTTTATTTTAAGGCGAAGCCGGTTTTACTGTAATGTGAAACCGGCTTTCTATTTCAGCATTGAATGGAATATCATATGTCTGTATATCATTTGATTTCACTTTTCAAATTCCTTTTTTACTGGTAAAGCTTTCCAGATGTTCATTGGATACATTTTTATCATATCAGCTGCAACGAGCTGGGGGCTGATAGGCATTTTTTCAAGCCTTGCCTTCTCGCAAGGCGTAAGCCCGATGGAGGTGGCGTTCTGGCGGGCGGTGATTACCTGGTTCTGTTTTGGAATCCAGGCAATCATTATTAAAGAAGCCCGGATTGATAAAAAAGATTTTCCATTGCTTGCTGTTTTTGCCTTTTTTGGTATTTCTCTGTTTTATATTTCCTATCAGCTTGCAGTAAAACAGGCAGGTGCTGCATTTGCATCTGTGCTGTTATACACAGCCCCGGCCTGGGTAGTGATCTGTTCCTATTTTGTTTACAAAGAAAAACTGACCATCCTGAAAATGGGTGCTGTCGGACTTGTGATTATCGGGGTTTTTTTAATATCGAAAACCGGGGGCAGTGTAAACGCTGGAAAACATATCGGTTTTATGGCAGTTGCGGCCGGCCTTTTGTCCGGGTTCTGCTATTCTCTGTATTATACCATCGGCAAATACTTTTCTACAAAGTATGCCAGTGCAACGCTGTTTTTATGGATTCTTCCTATGGGTGCGCTGGGAATTCTGCCATTTGTACAATTTGCAGATAAAACACCCCTTGCGTGGGGCGCTTTAATTTCGGTTTCAGTTGTTTCAACATTTTTCGCAAATTTCTGCTACTATCAGGGGCTGAAATACCTTGAAGCAGGCAGGGCCTCAATCGTTGCCACGCTTGAACCTGTTGTCGCTGCAATTACCGCCTATATTTTTCTGGGAGAATATTTTTCATTTCTGGGGTATGTGGGTGCAGGACTGATTATTTTAGCCGTTATTTCAACCATATGTGAACAATAATTGCAGGCAGTAAAACCATTGCTGAAGACAACGCTATGCCGTAGGAAACATTTAATCGTCGTCGCCGGGGTGCCCATGGCACGTTTTATTGTTTCAAATCATCCGGAATCATGCAGACAGGAATCGGTTCCATTTTGTGTTGATTTGATTGATGAAACCCCTGATAGATTGAAATTACCTTTTTCTGCCGGTCATTCAAGGTTTTTTTCCGGGACCCTTCAAGATACTCCATGGCCCATTCAAGTTCTTCATAAGAGGCGCCAATCTGGCTTTCATCGGTCCGATTGTCCTCCCACAGGCCGTCGGTGGGGGGGGCTGTAATAATATCCTCAATAATTCCCAATTTTTTTCCAACGCTGTAAACCTGTGTTTTTGTCAAATCTGCGATGGGTGACAGGTCCACACCGCCATCCCCGTATTTTGTATAAAATCCAACCCCAAAGTCCTCTACTTTGTTACCGGTTCCAGCGACAAGCATTTTGTGATGAGACGCAACGGCATACAAGGTCAGCATACGGAGTCTTGACCGGGTGTTGGCCATGGTCAGTGCATCTTGAATATCATCTGGAAAGCAGTGTTTTATCTGATCGAAAACAGGGGTGAGTTCGATGTCAATCCCTGTGACGTTATCAAAGTTATTTTGAAGCCATGCAATATGGCTTGAAGACCTTGACAGCTGGTCTTCTGCCTGATAAATCGGCATATTCAAAACGATAACCGGGTTGCCGGTTCTGGCGCAAAGACAAGAGGTAACAGCAGAATCAATCCCCCCGGAAACACCGATGGTAAATCCTTTTAATCCTGATGCGGTCACATATGAATCCAGCCATTGAACGATATAATCAATTGTTTTGTTTACTTTCATAAATAGATTTCCTGATCGCCTTTTTTAACATAATGATAAGTTTAAAAATCCTGGTCAGATTTGTCAATTGCTGCGTGCTGCCTTGTATATTCGTAAAGAATAATGGACGCTGCAACACTGACATTCAAACTTTGGGATTTCCCGAACTGCGGGATGGTCAAACGGTTGATTTCTGGAAATAAATCCGGTTCAAAGCTGATACCATATTCCTCATGTCCGAAAATAAATGCACTTTTTTTAGGCAGGGATGTCTTTGTGATCAAATGACCTTTTCCTGGTTCTAAAATAAACGGGGAATATCCATTATTGATCAGATGGGTGTAACAGGTAAAAAAATCATGATGGAATACCGCAGGCACCCATTTAAATGCTCCCATGCCGGGTGCCGGATCAAAATAGTCAATCCCAACAAGATGAAGTTCACGTGCACCAAACGCATCAGCGCTTCTGAATATTTTTCCGATATTATAGGTAGGTTTCAGGTGGTCTAAAACAATCACACAGTCATGGATACCCGGTTTGGCAAGATAATTTTTATTTCGCTGCCGCCTAAATCTTCTTCTGGCCAAATCCCTTTCGGCCTTCATCATCATTCTTACTTTGTGGGGACCCATGAGGCTTAATAACTTTCATAAATTAATTTTTTGTGAGTATTGATATACACCGGCACTCTGTAAAATGCAATGGCCAACAGGTCAGGCCCGTGGGCCAACATACAGGCTTTACAGAGTTAACCTCCATTAAAAAACACTGCAAAATCCAGCTCATCCGGCATGGACGAGTCTATTTTGCTTATTTCGACAATATTATCCCTATATCCAGACTTTTTCATGAATTTTTTGATTTCCATAATGGAATCATTGGCAATGTAGGGGTCAGCTTCAGGGTATCGGTTGTAAACAATTCCAATGAGGTCAATATTTCTGTTTTCCAACGCTTCAATCGATAAGACTGTATGATTAATGCTGCCAAGTTTAGAGGAGCTTACCAGGATGACAGGGTAGTGCTGTTTCTGGATGTAATCCAGCACTGTTACCTCATTATTCAATGGAACCTGGAGCCCTCCAGCCCCTTCAATCAGCAGAGTGTTATACTTTTTTTTTAATGCAACTGCTGCATCGGATATGATCCGGGTATCAATGGTTCTGTCTTCCATGCGGGCAGCCAGATGTGGGGAGGCTGGATGTTTAAACAGGAATGGGCATGTAAGCCCGGAAAGATCTTCTTCAAACAGTTCACATCCCATAAGCTGCCTGTGAATCAGAATATCTTCAGAAATATTCTGGCAGCCTGTCTGAACAATTTTCTGGGTAATCATGTGGTGGTTTTTTTTATGCAGATACCTGGCCATAAGGCCTGTGGCAATTGTTTTACCTATATCTGTATCAATGCCGCTGACAAATACTTCCATTATCGATCCTTCCTATCTGTTCAGGTACTGGTGTATGATACCCGGAACCTGCTGAATATCTTGAAAATCAATATCAGATGTAAGCGAAAATCGTATCCTTGAATTGTTTTCAGGTACAGTTGGCGGCCGTATGGGAAAGGCTAAAAATCCCTTTTCAATGAGAATGTCTGACAATTCAACCGCCTTTTTATTGCTGCAGGTGATGACAGGAATGATATGGGTACTGCCTGTAAATGTCAGACCCTCCTCGGCTAAAGCAGCTCTGAATTTTCTGGATACGGTTTCAAGCTTTTTCCTCCGATCATCAATCAAGGGCATCTGGCTGAAAATAAACAGGTTCCAGTTCACAGCGACAGGCGGCAGTGCGGTCGTATACAAAAGGGATCTCATATGGTTGACAAGATAAGTTTTTAACGTGCTGTTGGTTATGGCATAGGCACCGTGTGATGCCAAGGCTTTTCCCATGGTGCCCAGAAGAATATCCACCTGCTTATGAAGATCCAGTTCATAACACAATCCCTGACCATTGTGTCCGTATATCCCTACTGAATGGGCCTCGTCAATATACAAAAGGGCATGATACGTTTCTTTCAGCTCAACCAATGCCTTGATATTGGCACAATCACCATCCATACTGAAAATAGATTCTGTAATGATCAGCACATTTTCATATCTGGATCGCTGTGTTTCAAGAATATCTTTTAACTGCGCCATATCATTGTGCGCAAAAATGATACAGGCTGCTCTGGAGAGCCGTATGCCATCAACAATGCTGGCGTGGTTAAGGCTGTCGGATATAATCAGATCTTTTTCTCCAGTTAACGCGGGAATCATACCAACATTGGCATGATAACCGCTGTTAAACACAAGGGCGGCATCTGAAGCATAGATGTCACATAACTTGTTTTCCAATGCTTCGTAGAGTGAGGAATTACCTGTTAAGAGCCTGGAGGATGATGAACTCAGGCCATACGCATTAATCAGGCTGCCAGGAGTTATTCCCTCATAAAACTGTTTGCACAGCCCTTCATCAGTGGCAAGCCCCAGATAATCATTTGAGGATAGATTGAGGCAATGTTTATTTTTGTACACAATGGTTCTGCCTTTGCGAACGTCAATTTCTTTTAAGGATCGTAAAAGATCTGATTCTCTGATGCTGCTCAGTCTTTCTCCATATTTTTTATAGGGGTCTTTCATTATTCAATTCCTGTTTTAGAAATAACCTGAGTCATTTTCTGTGTTAAGTCATCAAGCACATGTTCATCCATGATATAGGGCGGCATGGTGTAAATTAATTTCCCAAACGGTCTGATCCAGATGCCTTCAGAAACAAATTGGTTCTGGATTTTTTCTATATCCACAGGCGTTTTCATCTCAACCACCCCAATACCCCCGAGCACGCGTACATCTTCAACTTGACGAAAGTGTTGACATTCCTGCAGCCCGGACCAAAGTTTTGATTCAATGGCTTTTATCTTTGCTTTCCAGTCATAGGACAAAAGAAGGTTGATATTACTGATGGCAATACTGCAGGCCAGAGGGTTACCCATATAGGTCGGGCCATGCATGAACACACCGCACTCCCCTTGTGAAATAACTTCACCGATTTCCTGCGTCGTCAGGGTGGCGGCAAGGGTTAGATATCCACCTGTTAATGCCTTGCCTATACACATAATATCTGGAGAAATTTCAGCATGATTGCATGCAAACAATTCACCAGTCCTTCCAAATCCAGTCGCTATTTCATCACATATCAGCAGGAGCTCATATGATTGACAAAGCGATTTTAATTTTTTTAAATACCCGGGCGAATAAAACCACATTCCTCCCGCGCCCTGAACAATCGGTTCAAGAATAACAGCTGCACAGGTTTTATGATGCTGTTTGATCAGCGTTTCCATTGAATGAATAGAGGACTCATCAAAGGTTTCATGAAATTTGCAGTCAGGTTTTTCAGCAAAATAGTGTTTTGGGAGAATATCACTAAAGGTATGATGCATTCCGGTCACAGGGTCGCAAACAGACATGGCATAAAATGTATCACCATGGTATCCGGACCGGATCGTGATCAGCCTGTTCTTTTCAGGATGATTTTTGGAATGCCAGTATTGGAATGCCATTTTAATGGCCACTTCGACCGAAACTGAACCAGAATCACATAAAAAGACGCGGTCTAAAGATTCCGGTGTCATATAAATCAGTAATTTTGACAATTCAACAGCTGGTTCATGGGTAAATCCACCAAACATGATATGAGACATTTTCTCAAGTTGTTCACTGGCTGCGGCATTTAACACAGGGTGATTATAGCCGTGAATCGCAGCCCACCAGGAGGACATTCCATCAATGAGCCTTGTTCCGTCCATAAGATTAATGTACACACCCCGGGCCGATTCAACAGCATATGTTTTCAGCGGCCGGGTCATCGATGTGTAGGGATGCCAGATATGTTCCCTGTCAAATACCAGCAGCTTTTTTTGTCTGTTTATCATAGTCGCCATATTATTTCGTTAACCAATAAATTCTGGATTAGTTAACGAAATTGTCGGTTTATGTCAAGAAATTAGGTGAATTAAGCATCATCAATGATATTTATAACGATTGCCATAAAGTTTTTCGTTTTGTGAAGCGTGCATAGATCACAGACAGTTGAAAGGGGGTGTGGTTGGAGTGGCGTTAAAACAGCATTTTTGCAGGAAGCCTGAAAATGCTGTTTTCCGCTTTTTAACGAACACGACGTTCGTTAAAAATTAATGACAAGTACACCCCCTTTCAACGGTCGAATGAATTCGAAAATATTTCTGGCAAATTCTATAGAATCACTGGCTTGCATATTAAAAAAGGAATCGATATTATGGTTGTATCATCAAAAATTCAAAAAAGGAGTGTTTGAAATGCACGTGATTATAGATCTTTGCGTTGTGCCGATTGGTGTCGGTCTTTCCGTATCAGAATATGTGGCAGCCTGTCATGGAATTATCAACGAAGCAGGACTTAAATCCGAGCTTCATGCATATGGAACAAATATAGAAGGCGACTGGGATGACGTGTTTGATGTGGTAAAAAAATGCCATGAAAAA
The DNA here is from genome assembly GCA_964343845.1 of uncultured Desulfobacula sp. Classification (GTDB taxonomy): domain Bacteria; phylum Desulfobacterota; class Desulfobacteria; order Desulfobacterales; family Desulfobacteraceae; genus Desulfobacula. Next base: position 57,389 of record CAYFKW010000001.1, read on the forward strand.
ATTCATGACATGGGGGCACCGAGAATAACGACCACTATTAAGGCAGGCACAAGAACGGATAGAGACCAGACCATGAGCGATAAGGTGGAAAGCGTTAAACAGAAATTATAGAAAAACCAGCTGCCTATTTTTCCGGATGGTTTTTATACATCACATCCAAAATTTTTTCAATAGTATCATCCGCAATCTTTGTTTTCAGTGTGCAACCGCCGGCACCTGCATGACCGCCGCCGCCGAATCGAGCCAGAAGTCTGCCAATGTTCACATGGCACTTTTTATTAAAGATGCTTCGCCCGATGCTCAAAAGAACGTTTTTGTGATCAGGCGTATCATATCTTATTTTTACACTGGCAATACTTTGTGGAAAAATGGAATATGTTAAGAAACGATTGCCGCTGGGGACAGTGTCAAAAGATCTGAAATCAGTGATCGATATATTGTTTTTAACTGTTGTATGGTTTCTCAGGTGGCTTTCAAATGCAGCATTTTCTTTAACAACGTCTTCACATCGATTTTTGACTTCCCTGTCTTGAAGAATGGCGCTGATACTTTCTTTTTTTAAGAGGCTGACAAGTTTATTCCAATAGGCAATGTCTTTATAGTTTTCATTTTTAATGGTCATGGATAAAAGGATGTAGGGATAATTTTCAGGGTGTTTTACCTGATCATGATTTAAATCAGCCGAGTCAATCATATCGGTATGATAAACAAGATCTTCATAACGAGTATCCATTTTCCCTTTGTTTAAATAGTAGGTGTATATAACACCGGCGGCAGAGGGAGCAATATCAAAAGCACCTTTAATATCTTTTGTACTGGAATTAGAAACATGGTGGTCAAACCATAGTGAACAATTTGGTGAATAGGGGAGGTTTGCCAGTATATCACCGTTTAAAATCGTTGCTATGCCAGCCTGAATTTCATTGGGTTCAACCCAATAAATATCTGAATCAATTTTTTCAACTTGATACAGCAGCACCGCACATACAATGCCATCAAAATCAGGTCTTGTAACTATTCTCATATCGTATTTCTTTTTAAATTAAAAAATCATAAATCGTAAAATATTTTTTTCCGGATTACATCATCCTGTATTGATAATGTATAAAAAGACACTTTTCAAGAGTGTTGTTATAACTCCAGCATTGCCGGCGTACCATTTTTTACACAGATCCAGTAGTTTAGGGCATTTTAGCTTGACCCAAAAGGCGTTTGTGTGGTTTTATAATCCATAGACTTCGACCGTTTCCAATATTCTAAGAGATTGAGATTGTGACAAAAATAGATATTCATCAAACTGAAAAGATTTTTTTTGATAAAGGGAATCCCCTGAAAAAGTTGCTGCAGATTACATTGGACCTTTTAAACGCCGAACAGGTGGGGGTGATGTATGGAACGAATGCCTCAAAGATAAGGTTCCTGCCCACAAGTGAATGGGATCGGGGTGTCATGGATATGTTTGACGGCAAAGGTCTTAAAGGGAAAATATTAAAATATTTTGGTACACAGATCGTTACAGTCAAAAAACTGAGCCCTGTTTATTTTTATAAAGAGAACAAAGCAGGCCAGTTAGAAGATCAAGACGGGATCATTGCCTATATGCTCAGAACATGTGCCAGCTATTATAAAGAGGGGGTTAGTATTCTTTTCAGCCCTGATATTACAACAAATATTTATAAAGTAAGCGATCAATACGCACTCATCCCTTTTTATTCCTATGATGGCTCAGCCATCAGTGAGCCAGATATTCAAATTAAGGTCGATCTCAATATCATCAAACATTTTAAGGCCAGGAATTATGTTTCAATTTATATCCCGGATTACGGTATTTTAGTGGTCAATACTGCAGATCCTGTCCTTATGGAACAAGCTGAATCAACATTTGTTAAAGAAAAAGAACTTAAAGAAAAATTTGACACGCTGATACAACTGGTTGAAATTGTATCTCTTGCTTCATTGGGTCAGCTGAAAGGTAAGCGGGGCGCACATCTGCTGTGGAAAAAAGAACAATTGTTAAGACAGACATCTCAAGAGCTGATTGAGAACGAAAAAAAATACCGTGATCTTTATGAGAATGCACCTATTGCGTATTTTTCAATGGACAGGCAGGGCATTATCAGTAAGTGCAACCACAACACACCCATACTCTCAGGATATGCGAAACAGGATTTAATCGGTATGAACATCATGGAACTCTACGTGAGTGATGGAGAAAAAACAACAACACCGGACCAGGTGCAATCTGCCCTTGAAAAGGGAAGGTCAGTTCGAGATGTTGAAATGGTGTTCAGACATAAAAATCAAAAAGACATATGGGTCAGCCTTTCTTTAGATGCAATTAAAAACAAAAAAGGTAATATAGAAGAAATTCGTGCAATGGCGATTGATATAACCCAGCGCAAGACATTGGAAAAACAATTGCTCCAGGCCCAGAAAATGGAGGCAATCGGCACCCTCGCAGGCGGGATTGCCCATGATTTTAATAATATTCTCTCTCCAATTTCAGGCTATGCTGAAATGCTGTTAATGGAAACAGATGATAAAGATGTTAAAAGAAAAGAGCATCTTCAGATTATTTATGACTGCGCATTTTATGCCAAGGGCCTTGTCAATCAGATGCTTACATTTTCAAAGCAAAAAGATAATGAATACAAATTACTGCAACCCCATGTTTTTGTGGGGGAAGCGCTTTCCCTTACACGATCATTTTTGCCGGCAACCATAAAAATCAAAGAGGAAATCAACCAGAATTGTGGTCTTTTAATGGTGGATCCCATACAGGCACATCAAGTGGTCATGAACTTGATATCAAATGCCTACCATGCAATGGAAGAAAAAGGAGGAACCCTTGAGGTTCTTTTAGATGAAGTGGTCATAAAAAAAGATGATATGCTTTTTCCTTTAAATCCGGGATCGTACATTTATTTAAAAATATCAGATACAGGCCCGGGAATACCTGCAGAGATGATGGAAAGAATTTTTGATCCTTTTTTTACAACCAAAAAAGAAGGTAAAGGATCTGGCATAGGTTTATCTGTTGTCCATGGTATTATTCAATCCCATAACGGGTATATTAATGTTAAATCAAAACAGGGAGAAGGGACCTGCTTTGAAATTTATCTGCCAGTCTATATTGGGGATATCCAGGTAGAAGATAAAGTTAAAGAAGACAGGCCTATTCAAAATGGGGATGAAAGAATCCTTCTGGTAGATGACGATAAGAAAGTGGCTGTCATGGAGCAGCATATGCTTGAAAAGCTGGGTTACAATGTAACGTGCTGCCTTGAAAGCCCCATTGCGCTGGATACATTTTCAAAAGCACCGGATGACTTTGACCTTATTATTACTGATTTAACCATGCCGGAATTGACAGGGTATCAACTTTCTGAAAAAATATCTCAAATCCGCCCGGATGTTCCCATTATTCTATGTACAGGTTATGGAGAACATATCCAAAAGAAAAAATTCAATTTAAAAGGGATAAAAGGATTTTTAAATAAACCGGTTGCCGTGAAAGAAGTCTCCGGTTTGGTAAGAGATATCCTGGATGCCTGATCCTGTAAAATCAAATTCTATTCTATAATAAATTCAGCTTTTTAACTTTGCCAGAAGTATATTTTTGCTCTTGACCCGCTTAAATCCTTTATGTTTTTATACATTCCAAAAAAAGTTCTGATTCTAACCGGTCTGAAAAGGTGACTTATGAAACAATTTGATGTGGATACCATTGAAAAAAGTTTTTTTAAAGGCGGCGATCCAGCCAAAAGGCTTTTAAAAATATCGCTTGATCTCTTTGAAGCCAGGCATACGGGAATACTGTATGGTACCAACCATACGAAAATTAAGTTTTTACCTACCAGTATGTGGGATCGCGGTATCATGGATAAATTTGACGGCCGAGGAATAAAGGGGTTGATATTAAAACTGTTTGGGACAAAAATCGTTACAGCTAGAAAGCTGAGCCCTGTACATTTTTTTAAGACCGGTGAAAACGGTGACCTCAAGGATAATGACGGAATCATTTCTTATGTTCTCCGTAATTGCGCAGATTATTACAAAAAAGGGATCAGTGTTATCATATGCCCGGACACAGATAAATATATCCGGGAAAGTGAAGAAAGCTATCTGCATATTCCCTTTTACAGCTATGATGGGACCCGGATAGAAAAGCCTCAGGATGCGATTAAGGTCGATGCAAGAATCGTCAAACATTTCAAATCAAGCAATTCAATTTATATTTATTTGCCTGATTATGGCATTTTAGTAATCAATACAGCCAATGTAGATCTTTTGGAGATAAAGGATTCAAAATTCGTTAAACAGGAAGAATTGATGCAGCGGCTGGATATGCTCATAAAATTTGTTGAGACCTCTTCTCTGGCATATCTTGGCCAGCTGAGAGGGAAAAAGGGAGCACAGCTTTTATGGCGCAAGGAAAGACATCTTCGTAAGACCTCACAGGAATTAATCGTTAATGAAAAAAAATATCGCGATCTTTATGAAAAAGCACCCATTGCTTATATCTCGATGAATCCAGAAGGGGTCATTTTAAAATGTAATGAAAAAGCATCACAGCTTTCCGGATATGATAAGAACGAGCTGGTGGGACAGAATGCTGCCAGCCTTTTCATTGAAAAGGCAACCAGTGCGGTAAGCAGTTCAGATATCTGGTCGGCGCTCGCAAATGGTGAGGAAATAAAAGACCATGAATTACAGGTTAAACCCAGAAATGGCGGACTTGTCTGGGTCAGTCTCTCCATCGATGCGGTAACAGATCATCTGGATAAAATTATTGAACTTCGGGCAATGATTATGGATATTTCAGAACGAAAAGGGCTTGAAAAGCAATTGTTCCAGGCACAGAAAATGGAAGCAATCGGAACGCTTGCCGGGGGGATCGCCCACGACTTTAATAATATTCTTTCACCGATATCCGGGTATACAGAAATGCTGTTGATGGATGCAGCGGCTGAAACACCTGAAAAAAAGCAGTTGGATGTTATTTTAGATTGTGTGAAGCATGCAAAGAAATTAGTGGGCCAGATTCTGACGTTCAGTAAACAAAAAGAGCATGAATATAAGATTTTAAATGCAGGGGAATCCATAAAGGAATCCATGTTGCTCGTTCGATCCTTTCTGCCTGCCAGCATTAAGATAAATGCAAAAATAGATGAAGACTGCGGATATATTCTTGCAGACCCTGTACAGATTCATCAGGTGATTATGAATCTGGTTACGAATGCCTATCACTCAATGGAGAAAAAAGGCGGTACACTAGACATTTCATTGAAAAAAACGGATCTCGTGAGAGGCCTTTTTAAAGGCTCGCCGTTAAAGAAGGGGAAATATGTTTGTCTGAGTATTAAAGATACAGGGTCTGGTATTGATTCTAAAATTATGGATAAAATATTTGATCCTTATTTTTCAACAAAAAAAGAGGGGAAAGGCTCTGGTATCGGTCTTTCTGTCGTGCATGGCATCGTGGAAAGCCACGATGGGCATATAAAAGTCGAAAGTCATCCAGGAAAAGGCACCAGATTTGATATATATTTTCCAAAGTGCCAGAGATATACAGATGTTGAACTTGAAACACCTGAAGACACCCCTGTCAGAAAAGGAACAGAAAGAATCCTTCTGGTTGATGATGACAAAAAAGTGGCTGTAATGCAGACACACATGCTTGAAAAACTGGGATATACGGTCACATGTTTCACTCACAGCTTGAATGCGGTGAACATATTTGAGAACAATCCGGACTTGTTTGATGCCGTTGTGACAGACTTGACCATGCCGGATTTATCAGGGATCGAACTCGCAGGCAGGATTCATGATATCAATCCTGATATTCCAGTCATTCTATGCACCGGACTTGGTGATACAATTGAGAAGAAGCGCCTTGACTCCTTTTTAATTAAAGGTTTTTTAAAGAAACCTGTGGCTGTCAAAGAATTATCTCATATGTTGAGGCATGTTTTAGAGGGCTAAAGGTCCGGGATTTGAGAAATGATATCGTTCACCAGTTTATTGAACGGTTTTAGGGCCTGATGAGCAGTCTGTAAAACAGTTTCAATCGTTGTGGCAGAAGGATTGTCCGGATTATTTATATTGGTTATAAGGGACAACCCAAGAATTTTCATATTGGCATGGATCCCCGCAATGGCCTCCATTACAGTAGAAAACCCAACAGCATCACAGCCAATGGTCTTTAAAAATCTGGTTTCAGCAGGTGTTTCAAGGCTTGGTCCGCAAAGACCGGCGTAAACACCTGTCTGAACAGCGGTTTGATTTTTTTGGGCAATGCTGCCTGCCAGTTGAATAAGATCAGGATCATAAACCTGAGTCATATCCGGAAACCTGATTCCCCAGGCATCTTCATTATTCCCGGATAACGGGTTCTGTCCGGTCAGATTGATATGATCTTTTAATACCATAATATCCCCTTGGGAAAAATTGAGGTTGATCCCTCCTGCTGCATTGCTTAAAATTAAATTTTTAACACCTAATTCCTGCATCACCCGAACGGGGAAAGTGACCTGATAGGGTGAATATCCTTCATAAAGATGAAATCTTCCCTGCATCATCAATACGTTTTTGCTGTTCAGTTTTCCATAAATTAGCTTTCCCACATGGCTTTGAACTGTTGATTGTGGAAAATTGGGAAGCTGTGAATAGTTAAACTCGCAGTATACATCAAGGGCGTTAAGGGTATTGGAAAGACCTGTTCCTGTTAAAAAACCGATTGAAGGCAGGCCGTCTAATTTAGGTTTTAGAAAATTAACAGCTTCAAGGACGAGGTCTCTTTGCGTTTTCATTATTTCTCCTCTTCACAAAATAAAAAACGTGCTGGTAATCGTTATAACCAATAAATTGTGTAAAAAGCAAATGTTACTATCTGGCATAAGAGGAAGCGATTTCCTGCACGGCAGTAATGGCTTTGTCCACTTGTGCTGCAGTGTTGAAAGGACCAAATCCCATTCTGACAGTACCGTGAAGGATATCGGTGCCCAATTGTTTATGAACCAGCGGGGCACATTGCAATCCTGTCCTGCAGGCAATGTTATAATCACCGTCAAGAATTGTACCGGTGTTGACTGCTTCAAATCCTTTAATATTAAAGCTTATCACACCAATGTGATGGGTTAAGTCCCTGGCACAGTAAGCAACAACACTGCTAATCTGATTTAATCCATCCCGCAGCAGGCGTGTGAGTTCCATTTCATGTGTATGGATCTGTTCCATTCCTTTTTCTTTGATCCAATTCAGGCCGGCATACAGCCCGGCAATCCCAACAATATTCAGGGTGCCGTATTCAAGGCGGTAAGGATATTCTTCCAGGTGATGGCGCTGGGCGGATTTTACGCCAGTGCCCCCTGCACGGGTATGTTTAATATGGATATGATCTTTCACATACAGACCGCCTATGCCTGTCGGTCCTAAAAGAGATTTGTGGCCGGTGAAAGCGATGATATCCACATTTTGATCGGCGATATCAATGGGTATTTTCCCGGCAGTCTGGGATGCATCCACAAGAAATGGTATTTCTCTTTGTCTGCAGAGTTCGCCAATATCTTTGATCGGTTGAATCGTCCCGATAACATTGGACCCATGATTTACAATAACAAGCCGGGTGTTGGGTTTGAATTTGGAGATAAAATCATCAGGGTCTACAAATCCGTTCCCATCAAAAGGGATATAATCGACTTCTACATCGTTATAAATGGATTGATGGTGTAAAGGCCGTAATACAGCATTGTGTTCTATTGTAGTTGTGATGACGTGATCCCCGCGGTTCAACAGCCCTGATATGGCAAGGTTGATTGCGTCTGTTGAATTGAGTGAGAAAATGAGTCTGTTGTGATCTGTTCCATTAAAAAGCTGCGTCAGTGCTTTTCTTGTGTTTTCTACAATATTGCCTGTTTCAATGGAAAGATCATATCCTGACCGGCCGGGGCTGACACCGTTATTTCTATAAAATTTATCCATAAACCTGTATACAGCTTCAGGTTTTGGAAAGGACGTTGCACCATTATCAAGGTAAATTAAATTCTCCATGCGGTCCTCCTTTTCAGAAAACTTAAAAATAATCCAAATTGAATTTATATTGTATTTACAATAAATTTATTATAAATACAATATAAAACTTTTTCATCAGGCAATAGTTTGATGTAAAAGGGTGAAAAAAATGATTTTTTATAGTGATTGTGATCAGGTTTTTTGTTTTGTGAAGGTTTTATATCCTATATGAGACAGGGACACTCCTGTCAATCACCGGTTGTATCGAACACTCTTTCCGGCAGAGGTTGCAATTGTATCAAAAGAGTATAACCGTCATTGCGTTCCCATAATCTGCGCCACAGAATTTCGAATGTGTGTTGTGGTACACGCACTTATCCCTGCCTTATCTTTTCTAGAAATGGCGTCAATAAGTTCAAGGGCTTCCTTAAAAAACAGCATATGGTCGATTTGTCTCGGGATGGACAGCCAGAATCTTAAATAATGGTTTAAAAGGCGTTCTAGCAGTGTTTTTAATTGAATGTTTTTGGCAATGCTGAAGATGGTCTGGTGGATGGTAAAATCAAAATCAACAATGCTTTTGTTGGTGCTTTCAGCCGTAAAGGTGGATATATGCCCTTTAAGCTTGTGGAGCATCTCAAATTCTGAAGGCGTCATCCTTTCCATGGCCCAGATATTTGCCTGGACTTCCATAACCATGCGGATTTCGGTTATCTCCCTGATCCTTTCCAGGCTGAGCGGTGTTACAATAAAATGTGATCCGTGCCGCATGATCCATTCTTCTGCCTGTAATGAAATCAAGACTTCTTTTATGGGGGTCCTGCTTACATTGAATTCTTTGGCAAGTTCGCTTAAATTGAGCACACTTTCCGGTGGCAGTTCTAAATGAATAATTCTGTTTCTTAATTCAGTAAAAATCTGGTTTGGGTCCAGCTTTGTTTCCATGTTATCCTTTATAAAAGTACTTGTACAGTAAAGTCAGGGGTTAAATAAACGTGAGCTGTATTTATGATAAATTCAAAACTCATCAATGTCAAGCAACGCTTTAAAATTGTTGGGATATGTACTATATGAAAATGGTAACGATATTAAATAATTTTAACTGCACCATATATCCATCAAAATGAATGCACCACGTTATTTTTATTCAATAGGGCGTCAGCGGACAAAAACGCTTAAGATCAAGCGATCCATATTCCACTGTACAATGGTATATTGCGACTCTATTAAAGCAGCAAAGAGTTTTATTTCCGCTGTTTCAAAGGAAAATCAAACAGCCACGCATAATTGCTGGGCATATATTGTAGGGGAATCTGGCAACACATTTCATTGCTCAGATGCTGGAGAACCCTCTGGTACAGCCGGGAAACCAATGCTTCAAGCCATGCAGCACTATAATATGACCAATGTTGCCGTGGTGGTTACCAGGCATTTCGGTGGCGTTAAATTAGGTGTCAGAGGGTTAATGGATGCCTATGCTGAATCCGTTAGAAAGACGATTGAACAAAAAAAGCTTAGAAAACTGGTTCAGACAGCCTGCCTGTCCGTTGAGGTTTCCTATGAGTTCAACGACATACTGCTCAGCCAGATTAAGTCTTATTTATACAGAATAAAGGATACAGTATATTCAGATAAAATTATTCACACACTTGAAATTGAATGTTCAAATGAAGATGCAGTTGCCACGCTTTTATCGCAATTTCAGTTACAGGGAAAAATTAAGTATGATACAGGGGAAAAAGGCAGGGATTAAAATCCTGTGATGATCATCTCCCAGCCCCTTTTCGCTTTTTCATCTCCACTGCTGTTGACTTCTATTATCCTGGACCGGCTCAAGGTCTGGCTCAGGATGATGTTTGCAAACCGGCCATTGATTCGGGTGCCGGAAAATGCTTTTCCAGAGATATCCACGATCGGTTTGGGCGGCGTACTCTGATTGAGCCGTTTAAGGGTGAATTTTTCTTCCACACTTTCTTTTACATTGTTGGTATAGAGTTTTATATCTGCTTTTATCTTATTGATGGCAGTCTCCTGTACTGCTTTTTCATCTTTTAAATCGTGAATTTTCTTTTCAGCTTCATCAAGACTTTTCTGGAATAGAGCAATCTTTTCATCAGATGATTCATCAGAGGTTTTCTTCATTTCCTCCATCATTGCCAATGTCCTTTTTTTTGAGAGATCGAAATGATTCAGTTTTTCTATAATAGCGCTTAATCTGGCTTCTGCATTACTTTTTTCAGCTGTTTTGATTTCAAGAGCATTCTGGCGTCTTTCAATAGAGACATCAATCGCTTTAATCTGATTTTCAAAATATTCTGACGTTCCAACCGTAATGGTAGACGGCTTTGCTTTTTCAGATCCGATATTATAAATGCTGGCACCACCCTTGGCAGTCACGGAAGAAGAAAACACCCGTCCTCTGTCCATTATAAATTTTCAATATAGAACAATCTTGGTATCAATGATCTCTTTTGTGATTTCAATATTGCCTGTGCAGCAAGCTTTTGATCTGTGCATAAATCCAGCTTTGATCGTGCCATGTGCTTCAATTTCAGACTCTGTCGCTCCGTTTTGAATAAACACGTCCCCCTGTGCTTTTACAATACCACCATCAATGGTATTGGCAACGACGTCAATGGCTTCAACTCTGAATCCGCTTTTAATGGAGCCTGCAATAAACACATTTTTATCAAACTTGACATGTCCGGTTTTGTAGTCAACATCACCTTCAATAAAATAGGCATCATTGACAGAAATTTCCCCTGTCTGAGAGACTTTGGGGTTACCGGCGACATCGGCAACCACTTTTAATTCATCTTCTGAAAGGCTGACGTTTTTTCCAAGATTAAATGGGATATCTTCAGCTTCTAAACAGGGGATGGCTTCTCCATAAACGCTGACGCCCGCCTTACCCGGTTTAGGAGGGATTTTTTCTGCCAGAATATCTTTTTCATCCACAAACGGAATGGTTCCCCTGTCCTTAAAATCAATGGTACCGTCTTCTTCAAGATGACCTGCTTTTAGATAATCCCGTTCAAACATGTAAACGAGTTGGGCATCTGTTCCATCTACTGGTTCAAGGCCATTGGCGATTTCAAAAAATAATTCCGGGTTTTTATTGTCTTTGATAAACTTTTCAATGGCGTCATCATCCGCAACACCATAGATAATACTGTTTTTTTCCAATAAAAATCTGAGATCAGCAATCAGCATGGAGGAGTCAAAATCATCTGTTTTCTGGACAAATGCTTTTAATGCATCCTGCTGAATATAGATTTTAATTTCAACTTCCTCAATTGCATGCGCACTGCCCAGGTCAAAAGGAGGTTTCCCGTCTTTGTCTTCTGCTGACACAACGGATCCGTTTTGATTTGACTGCGCATTGTTTTTATCTTTACCCGCGGTTTGGCCTGAAAGACGTTTGTTATGAACACCTTCAAATTTTTGTTTTTGAAGTATAAGGTTCCGCTGCCGTTCAGACAACATGCCCGCATCAATCAGAAGGTCACCGAGGAGGATTTTCTGGCCGACACCAGCCAATCTTTCCTGCTCTTCCAAAGCCAGATCCATATTGCTCTGCGTTAAAAAACCAAACTTAATGCACAGGGATCCAAATCTTGCGTCTCCTGGTGCCTTTGCAAAATTAATACAGGTTTTTTTAAGGCTGTTTGCTTCTAAAGGGGTAATAAACTTTTTTGCCAGCATGGCCTTTAAAATGTCAATTTCATCAGCATTTTCATGTACGTTTAAAAATTGAATAAGCTTTTGATGATTTTCTTTGGTGAGGTAATTAAGAAATAACGCAATTTTAATGATCAGTGCGTTTCGTTTGTTCATGTTTTTGTTTTCTGGGGACGCAGCGGCTTTATTTTCAGACGTCATATTTGGATTTTCTCCCATTCGTATTTTTATTATCCAGTGGATAACCCTGTCAAGAAAAAACTGATAATTAAAAGGGAGTTATCTTAAATTAAAAAAGGGGTTGACAATAAAAATAATTTAAGTATTATTAAATTATAATTAATTATACTTAAATATGGTGGGGTATGAAAACAAAACTTGGCGCTCTTTTAAGAGCCATTAGAAATTCAAGACACCTTACGATAAAAGAAGTTGCCTCAAAAGCAGGCGTCAGTACAAGCTTGTTATCTCAAATTGAACGAAACCGGATTTCTCCGTCTCTGGATACCCTGCTTCAAATTCTGGAAGTATATGGTGTTCCGCCCAATAAGTTTTTTAAAGATTATGAGACCAGCTCAAAAGTTGAGATCATCAGAAGGGATGATCGAAAGATATATCAGCGAAAAGGGTTTAAATATGAAAAATTATGTGGTGACAGTCAATCCAAAGGCAACCACTCCTTTAATGCATTCTATCTGGAACTTGCCCCCGGGCAGAAAAGAGGAGATGCAGACGATGGTCACCTGGGGCGCGAATTGGGAATTGTTGTTGAAGGATCTGCTACACTTGTTTATGGCGAGGAAACCTATAAAATTTGTAAAGGCGATTCTGTATCTTTTTTTTCACAAATTCCCCATGTCATACAAAATTCGTCCGATCAAACGTTTTTGGCCTATTGGGTGGTGACACCGGCTGATGGGGAAGATTATTTCGGGGATAAAACATCATAATATTTGGAGCAAATAATGGGACAGACCATTGCAGAAAAAATCTTTGAGGCACATCTGGTAGATCAGCCCTTCGGGGATGTGAATGTTTTAAGACTTGACAGGGTTTTTTGCCATGAGATCACAACACCGACAGCTATCCAGGACCTTGTGAACCGGGGGAAGGACCGTGTGTTCGACCCAGAAAAAATAAAAGCTGTGATTGACCATGTGACACCGGCAAAAGATTCAAAAACCGCCCAGCAGGGGAAAATACTCCGGGACTGGGCCAGACGGCATCAGATTAAAGATTTTTTTGATATCGGCCGGAATGGCGTCTGTCATGCGATATTCCCGGAAAAAGGATTTGTGCTGCCGGGGTTCACCATTATTATGGGAGACTCGCATACCTGCACTCATGGCGCGTTTGGCGCTTTTGCCGCTGGCGTCGGAACGACCGATTTAGAAGTTGGCATTTTAAAAGGGGTGTGTGCTTTTAAGACTCCCCAGACCTATAAAATAGACATTGTAGGAACTCTGCCAAAAGGCGTTTATGCAAAAGACATCATTCTTTATGTGATCAAGGAACTGACTGTAAACGGGGCCACAAACATGGTCATTGAATTCACGGGGAATATAGTGGACGAGATGAATATGGACCAGAGAATGACGCTGTCAAATATGGCTGTGGAGGCAGGTGCGACAAGTGGGATATGCCTTCCGGATATGACAACGGTGGACTATCTCTGGGATTTTATCAAACCAGACTATTCAAGCAGGCAGGAGGCGTTGGAAGCATTTTCAGAATTCAAATCAGATGAGGATGCTGACTATGCAGAACAGAAAGTTATTGATGTAAGCCATCTGGTTCCTTTAACAACGTTTGGATACAAACCGGATAATGTAAAACCTGTATCTGAGATGAAGGGAACAAGGATCGATCAGGTGTATATCGGGTCTTGTACAAATGGCCGGCTTGAGGATTTGAGAATAGCGGCACAAGCCCTGGAAGGCCGGACGATTCATGAAAACGTTCGTGCAATTGTCTCTCCGGCAACACCCAAAATATATTCACAGGCCCTGGAAGAAGGTATTATACAGACCTTTATGGATGCGGGATTTTGTGTGACAAACCCGACCTGTGGTGCCTGTCTTGGTATGAGCAATGGGGTACTGGCAAACGGCGAGGTCGCTGCTGCAACAACCAATAGAAATTTCAACGGCCGTATGGGCAAAGGCGGTATGGTCCATTTAATGAGCCCTGCAACAGCGGCTGCAAGTGCCGTAGCAGGTGAGATTTCAAATTCAAATCTTTTTCGTCAGTAAGGGAGTCAGTAAATGAAAGAATTTAATGGAAAAGTATTGTTTCTTGATCGGTCTGATATAAATACAGACGAAATCATTCCAGCAAAATATCTTACAGAGATTGAGAAAACGGCAATGAAACCTCATTTGTTGGAGGATTTAAAACTTGAAGGGTTTGATCCAAAAACAGACATAAAAGGAACGTCTGTCATTATTTCACAAGATAATTTTGGGTGCGGTTCTTCAAGAGAGCATGCGCCCTGGGCCTTGGAAGTGAATGGTATTCATGCAGTGATTGCGCCGAGCTTCGCAAGAATTTTCAGGCAGAATATGTTTAATTGCGGTATGCTGGCCATTGAACTGCCCAAAAAAGATATCAATGACATTTTTAATCAATTCCAAAATAAAGAAACAGAAATACAAATCAATATGGATGCGTCTGAGATAAGTGTACTGTCAGCCAGCCAAATCCAACGCTATTCGTTTGAAATTTCAAAATTTGACAGAACCCTTGTTGAGACAGGCGGGTGGGTAGAGTATGCAGATAAAAATTATTAAACTTAATGAAAAAGGGTTCCAAAGACAGGATAATGCGTTAGCTTCTGCCGCCGCTCCACTTCAACCGTGTTTTTAACACTTTAAAATAGGACTGGTTTTCAAAATAGATCATTTTAATATCATTTCTGCTTTTTTTAATGAAAATTCGATCACCAGGGTCCATCTCAAATCCTTCCTGTCCGTCCAGCGTAAGAACCATATCTTCCGGGCTGCCTTCCAGGCAAATCTCAATTTTTGCCGAGTCTGGAATGATCAAGGGCCTGTTCGTTAATGTAAACGGGCAGATGGGAGTGAGAATAATCGAAGGGACTGCAGGATGAATCACAGGCCCGCCGGCCGCCAGTGAATATGCTGTTGACCCGGTTGGGGTTCCGATGATCAATCCATCAGCCCTGTAAGTTGTTAAATAGGTAGAATCGATATAAACAGCACACTTTGCCAGCCTTGAAAGTGCAGACTTATTAATCACAGCATCGTTGAGAACATCCACATCAATGATCTGTTTTTTCCCGCGCATCACTTTAATATCAAGGCGGGATCGTTTTTGAATGAGATATCTTCCTTCAAGCACAGACGTGACAACCTCACAAATATGGTCTTCAGTTGTTTCAGCGAGAAAACCGACTTCACCAAATTTGACACCCATCAATGGGATGTCTTTGTTTTCTATGAACCTGGCGGCACTAAGAAATGTCCCGTCACCACCAAGGACGATCAGGCACAGGAGATCAGGCGGGATGTCTTTGCTCAAGGTGTTCTGGACATCAATAATGACACATTGGCCTCCCAATCGTTTTTTTATTTCGCGTGCCTTTTCTTCCGCTTTTTCATCATTTTTAACAACAAGTCCGATCTGTTTTGTGTTCATGATTTGTTTGCCGCCTCCATCCCGGGATTTGAAATACTTATTGTTATCATACTGGCTATATTCAAAGAAAAAAATTAATGGGCCTGTGCCCAGTTCTCTCCGGACCCAAAGTTTACTTTTAAGGGTACTTTCAGTGGATGAACATTTTCCATAACATCTTTTGCAAGGTTGATAAGCCGGTCTTTTTCCTCAAACGGGCTTTCAAAGATTATTTCATCATGAACAGATAAAAGCATTTTTGAGGACAGGTTATGCTTTTTAATTGCGGCATCCATTTTTATCATAGCAAGCTTGATGAGATCAGCCGCACTGCCCTGAATAGGAGTGTTAATGGCGGCACGCTGGGCAAAATTTCGAATATTGACATTGGAGGAATTGATATCATCAAGCCGTCTTCTTCTGCCAAATATGGTAGAGACCTTACAGGTTTTTTTCGTTTCTTCAATGGTGGTATCAATAAATTTTTTTACCCCTGAATACCGTTTAAAATAGCTGTCAATATAGGCATTGGCCATTTTTCTGCTGATGTTTAAATCATTTGCAAGTCGAAAACCGCTCATACCGTAGATAATCCCGAAATTAATCGTTTTGGCTTGATTTCTCAGGTCGCTTGTAACAAATTCAGGCAATACCTGGAAAATCTCCAAAGCTGTCCTTGTGTGGATATCCTCATCATTGTTAAATGCTTCTATCAGTATTTTATCCTGAGCACAATGGGCAAGGATACGAAGTTCAATCTGAGAATAATCTGCTGAAATCAGGGTGTGTCCGTCTTTTGGGATAAAGGCTTTTCTGATTTTTTTGCCTTCTTTTTTTCGAATTGGGATATTCTGTAAATTTGGATTGGAACTGCTCAGGCGTCCTGTCACCGTGATGGTCTGATTAAATGACGTGTGGATTCTGCCTGTTTCTTTATTGGTAAGCTTCTGCAATGCATCGACATAAGTTGATTTGAGCTTGCCAAGCGTCCTGTATCTTAAAAGCTTTTCTGGCAGCTCATGGGTTTGAGCAAGTTTGGTAAGGACTTCAACGTCAGTTGAATAGCCGGTTTTTTTCTTTGTTTTTTTGACAGCCTTTAATTTTAATTTTTCAAAAAGTATCACCCCTAATTGTTGAGAAGAGTTGATATTAAATTCTTCGCCGGCAAGAGAATAGATTTCCTTTTTAAGATTATTCAACTCCAGTTCAAAAATATTGGACAGGTGTTTTAAAGCATTTTTATCTACTTTTATCCCTTCAATTTCCATATCGCCCAATACAGTGATAAGGGGTATTTCGAATTCCTCCAATAAAGTTGAAAAGCCCTCTTCTTCAATCTCTTTTTTTAGGTGCTGGTAGGCCATAAAGGTAATATCTGCATCTTCAGATGCATACTTGACAGCGTCTGAAATCGGTACCTGTTCAAATCCAATTTGATTTTTACCTTTGCCTGCCACCTCTTCATAGGAAATCATTTTGTATCCAAATAAATTCATGGCAATTCTATCAAGGCTGTGTCCTCTTCTCGCCGGATTTAATAAATAAGAGGCGATCATGGTATCAAATACAATGCCATTAAGGGTGATGCCGAACCGTGACAGGACAATATAGTCATACTTAATATTTTGTCCGACTTTTTTTATGTCCGGGTTTTCAAGCAATGGTTTGAAAACTTCAAGAATTTCTTCTCTGGAGGGTTGCTCATAATCTTCTGGAAATGTATGCCCGATGGGAATGTAAAATCCTTGGTTTTTAGCGTACGAAAAAGAGATTCCCACAAGAGAGGCTTCTGTGGGATTTTTTGACGTTGTTTCAGTATCAATGGCAAATATTTTTTTGTTTTCAAGAACATGCGCCAGCTT
Organism: uncultured Desulfobacula sp.; assembly: GCA_964343845.1. GTDB lineage: Bacteria > Desulfobacterota > Desulfobacteria > Desulfobacterales > Desulfobacteraceae > Desulfobacula. Next base: position 74,581 of record CAYFKW010000001.1, read on the forward strand.
TTCAAGCTCCTTTGGTGTGGTAACCAATTTGTAAATTTTTTCTGTTTTATCCGCTTTCTGGGCAAATTCTGCGGCAAGGTTTTTAAATTCCAGTTCTTGGAAAAGGTCAAACGCTTTTTTTGTGTCAAACGCCTTTAATTTAAATGTTTCAATTTGCTCAATCACTTTCACATTTGTATCAATTTGGGCAAGGTCTCGACTTAAAAATACAATGTCTTTATTAGCCAAAAGATTTTCATGCAGCTTTTTTTTCTTTTTAAGGCTTTCCAGGTTTTCATATATACTCTCGATAGAGCCAAACTCATTTATCAGCTTTACAGCTGTTTTCGGTCCCACACCCGGAACACCTGGAATATTATCCGAGCTGTCGCCGGCAAGCCCGAGAACATCAATAAATTGTTTGGGTGCTATCCCCATTTCTTCTTTTAAGGTGTTTTTATTTGTAACCGTGTCTTTCATTGGGTCCCAAAGAATACACGAATCTGTTATGAGCTGCTTAAAATCTTTATCACCTGTTACCATGACCACATGAAACCCTTTTTCCTGAGCCAGTTTTGAATAGGTCCCCACAAGATCATCTGCTTCAAATCCAATTTTTTCGACAATAGGAATATTAAAGGCGCGTATCATTCGTTTGATATCAGGTATTTGAATCGCAAGTTCTTCCGGCATTGGCGGCCGATTGGCTTTGTATTGGTCATACATCTTATGCCTGAACGTCGGGCCTTTGACATCAAATAGTACGACCGCATATTCAGGCGTGTTATCCTTTAGCAGCTTTAGAAGGATCCGTGTAAAACCAAATGTTGCATTGGTCGGATGGCCTTTAGCAGTGGAAAGGCTCCTGATAGCATGAAAGGCGCGATACAGAAACGCACTGCCGTCAATGAGAAATATTTTTTTGGGAAGTGCCATATTATCTTCCTTTTTTATATTGAATTTTATTCAATTAAAGGGATATATACTATCTTTTTTGTTAAAGGAGAAGTATATTCATAGGATGAGTCAAAAAGCCAGGACAAGGAGAGAAAAAAGACGAAAAAAAAGAATGAAACAATGTCATTGCTGCGGCCAGAACTTCAGGTTCTGCTGGAGCTGCCGGTGTGGGTTTTCCATGTGCCAGAACTGCATGTATGAAAACCAATGGGGGATGACTTGCAATGGCATCACATGGGAGTGCCCTGATTGCGGCGGTCAAAATGGATATGGCAATCAATAACCCATTAAATCAAATCAGTGATTGAAAATACACAAATCCCAAAAAAGATTACGTTTAAAAGCTTGCATTCCTGTGTTGTTTTAAAATAGAATAATCGAAAAAATCCGTATCATCAAAATCTGTGAAAAGGAGAAAACATGGCAGCAAAAATCAATGTCGGGACTTTGATTTCAGGTGGAGGGACAAATCTTCAGGCAATTATCGATGCAAGCCTTGAAAATAAGATTGATGCGAACATCATTTTTACAGGATCTGACAATCCAGGTGTTAAAGGACTTGAACGTGCCCGGAAGGCAAATATTGAAACCTTTGTTGTGGACTATTCCAATATAATTTCATCTTGTAAAAACGGTATAAAAGATGAAGACCTGCCAGAAGATTTTGATCTAAAAGAGATTCAGAAAAAACAGCGGTTAGTCGCCGCTGATATCTCTCAAGAAAAGATTGAATTTTTCCTGAAAACCCGTGCCATAGCAGAAAAACAATTGTTAGACCAGCTGTCTGTATATGATATGGATCTTCTTGTGTTGGCAGGATTTATGCGTGTGTTAACCCCATATTTTATTGATCGGATCAATACTGAACCGGGAAAATATAAAATAATGAATATCCATCCGGCACTCCTGCCTTCATTTCCAGGAACAGACGGGTATGGAGATACATTCCGCTATGGCTGCAAAATAGGGGGGTGTACGGTTCATTTTATTGATTATGGAGAAGACACAGGGCCGATCATTGGGCAAAAAGCATTTGAGATAGAAGACAATGATACCCTTGACGATGTTAAAACAAAAGGTCTTAAAAAAGAGTGGGAGCTTTATCCCTACTGCATTCAAAAATTTGCTGATGCCCTTTAACCAGAGGACCAAAGTCAATGGATGATCCAGCAGGATCTACAAACGTCTGCCCAGTAACAGGCCTTCCAGTCAGGTCAAAACCCGAATGGGTTTATGAAGGTAAAAAAGGCGGTTTCAGCGTCAGGGCATCGGTTATTGGAGACAGAATCCTGCATACCGTTGCCAAAGGGCATGTCTCCAGAGAGGATCAAAAACACAGTATCTGCCTGCAGGATACGGTTGCCAGAACTGTTATCGGGGAAAATGAATCGTTTGTTCAAATTCAGGACTGGAAAGAGTTTACCGGCGCTGATAATGATGCCCGGCAGCAGTACATTGATTATTTAAAAGAGAATAATGAAAAAATATTAGGCGTTTTCTTCTGTAATACATCTTTTATGTTTAAAATGAGTATTAAACTGGGCAGACGCCTGAATATGGTACCATTTCGTCTGCAGATAGCCGATGATTACCCGCAGGCCGTAAAAGCGGCACAACTATTGTTAGAAAAATGGGAAGAATCAGAAGCCAAGGAAGATTTTCTAAACCAGGAAATCTTTTTTTCAACTTTGTCAGAAGATACCAATTCAGATCAGGGTGTCTGCAAAATTACCGGCCTTACAACAACTCAAAAGCCTGAATGGGAAAATATTGAATTAGATACAGGGTATTCATGTTCCATCAGACTGATTGGCGACCGAATTGTCAACATCAGTCTTTTTGGTAATTTTACAGCAGGCGGAACGCAGAAATTAGTAAAGATCCATCAAGCATTTTTAACTGAGATGAATCTGTTAGAAAAACAGTACGTAGAAATAAGGGAATGCAGCGGTATCAAAGGGATTCCACCTAAAAAATCCAGATCCTATTTCAGCCAGTTTATATCAGATGAAAGCCGTAAAGAAAACGGTCTGATCGGTATTTGGTTTTATAATGTTCCCAAGCTGCTGTCGAACATGTTCAGTGTGGGCTTGAAATTTAAAGATACACGGATTCCGGTTAAAGTTGTTAATACTTACAAGGATTCAATTACAGAAGCAATATCTGTTTTAAAACAGCATTCCATTAACATAGATGTTCTAGATTTCGCTAATCAAAGGTTTTCTAAAAAGGACTGGATATACAAAGGAAATGGGTATTCTGTAAAATTTGAAGTTATCGGGGATGATATTATTTACAGTGAACCGCAGGGTGTTTTAAAAGATGATGATGTGGATGCTTTATTTACTTTGTACCGGCAGGTCATTACAGAAGGTGGTTTTGATAAAGGCAGGCATTATTACAGAATACTGAACTGGGAAAATTTTGAACGGACAAGCTGGCGGGCCAGGAGAAAGTATATAAAGCATATTAAAGAAATTAACAAATTGTATCCCAGTTCACTTTCTGTTGTTTATGGAATGAACAAATTTATGTCCTTGATGATAAACATGAGTAAAGCGTTCTTTCCTTTTGAGACTCTGGTTGCCAGAGACATCCATCATGCTTTGGAATTAATTGAAAGAGAGCAGGCCTTTATCAAAAATAAAACAGAGAGGAAAGACCAGGAACAGGACCAGCAATTTCATATTAAGATCGATACTTACAAACAGCAGATTTTAAAATACATGGGGTCCCTGGATTGGGATCAGAAAGGTATGGCGGAGCAGGAAATAGACAGCTCGCACCCTTTGAAGGAAATCTTTGATGCAGTATCGGTTATAAAAGCTGATCTGGATTCAGTATTTGAAGAGCGAAACTATGCAGAGAACAAATTAAGGCAGAACGAAGAAAAATACCGCAATATTTTAGAGAATATTGATGATGGATATTATGAGGTGGACCTGGAAGGAAATCTTCTGTTTTTTAATGAAACCCTGACCAATCTTCTGGGATACTCAAAAGAAGAGTTTCATACAATGAATTACAGACAGATCATGGATGAGAAGACTGCCAAAATTGTTTTCTCAGCTTTTAAGAAAGTTTATGAAACCGGGCAGCCCATTACAGATTTAGGATATGAACTTATCAGCAAAAGTGGTGGAAGGCTGTATGGTGAGACATCCATATCATTAAAATATGACATGGAAGCCAACATTACCGGGTTCAGGGGAGTGGTAAGAGACCGAACTGAGAAAAAGGCTTTGGAAGATGAGCTGATCAAACATCGTGATAGTCTGGAAAAAATGATCAGGCTTCGGACAAAAGAGTTAGAGGAAGAAACCATCCAGAAAGAGTATGCAAAAAAAGTAAACACCTCCATTTTCAATATTTCAGCAGCTGTCACAGCAAGCCAGAGCCTGGATGAACTCTATCCTTTGATTCATAAGTATTTAAGCGATATTGTCGAGATGCCCAATTTTTATATTGGTCTGTATGATCCTGATAAAGATATGGTTGTCGTTCCCTATAATACAAATTTTCAGGATGGACAATTTGAAAAAATTAAAGAGATTTCAAAAATTAAATCTTTAACCAGCGAGGTTATTTTAAACAGGCAGGCCCTGCTGTTAAGAGAAAAAGAGCTGGTGGAAAGATTTAACCGAAACAGTGTCCTGGGACATTTGCCGAAAAACTGGCTGGGTGTCCCGCTGATCAGCCAGGGCAGGACCATAGGGATTATTGCAACGCAGAGCTACGAAGAATCGGACTATTTTTCTGATCAGGATATGGAAGTGCTGGTTTCTGTGTCAAACCAGGTAGCGCTTGCCATTGAGAGGCAGCAGGCATTGGACGAACTCCATGAAAGGGAGGAAAAATACAGGAAATTGATTAAAACAACATCTGCCGGGTATTGGCAGGTTGATGAAAATGATTTTACTGTCGAGATTAATCAGGCCCTGTGCGATATGATTGGTTATGAAGAAAAAGAGATTATCGGCAGGCCGCCGTTTGATTTTTTCGAGAATAAATCAAAAAAAGATTACCAGAAAATAATTAAAAGAAGTGTTGAGACAAAAAACAGAAGCTATGAAGTTACATTTATAAAAAAAGACAGCCAGTTGTTATATGCCAAAGTAGATGCAAGATCTCTGTTTGATGATCAGGGAAAATTTAGGGGATCATTTGCATTTATAACCGATATCACAGAACGGATTGAAACCCAGCAGGAACTGAGCGAGGCCAAAGAAGCGGCAGAAGAAGCCTCTGAAACGACGAAAACCATAATGGAAAATCTCCAGGCCGGGGTCGTATTGATCAATTGGGATACCCATGTCATTGAACTGGTCAACAAGGCTGCTGCAGAAATGTTTGGCAGTTCTCCTGAAAAGATAGTCGGGAACATCTGTTATAATTTTTTATGCCCGAAGCATGAAGGACACTGTCCTGTGACTGATTTAAAGATACAGGCGGATCACCCTGAAAAATATATGCTGAATATCCATAAGGAAAAAATACCGATACTTAAAACTGTGAACACAGTTGTCATGAATGGGCAAAAATACCTGTTGGAAAGTTTTGTCGATATTACAGAACAGAAAAAGGCTGAAAACGACCTGATCTATGAAACCAAGAGAGCAAATGAAATGGCCATGGCTGCTGAAGCTGCAAGCAGAGCCAAGTCAGAATTCCTTGCAAACATGAGCCACGAAATAAGAACCCCGATAAACGGGGTTGTGGGTATGGCTGAAATTCTGATGGACAGCCCGTTAAATGAGAATCAAAAGACATTTGTACAGACGATTAGTTCAGAAGTAGACTCGCTGCTGGGAATCATTAATACAGTTCTGGATTTTTCAAAAATTGAAGCAGGAAAACTGGAATTAGAAGAAATAGAATTTGATTTAAGGAAATTATTTGAAGATCTTTCAGAAGTGTTGAGCATCAGAGCAGAAAAAAAAGGATTAAATTTTTTATCTTTTTTAAATACAGACATTCCCACAGACCTGAAAGGAGATCCAGGCAGACTCCGTCAAATTTTTATGAACCTTGTTGGGAATGCCCTCAAATTCACGAACAAAGGTGAGATATCTGTTAGTGGAACAAAGATAGAAGAATCATTCAAAAGGGTCAGAATCAGGTTTGAGGTTAAAGATACAGGCATTGGAATCCCTAAAGAAAAACAGGATCAGATTTTTGAAAGTTTCTCACAGGCTGATGGGTCTACGACTAGAAAGTACGGAGGCACAGGACTTGGTACCACCATATCAAAACAACTGGTCGAGCTGATGAACGGAGAAATAGGACTTAAAAGTGAAGAAAATGAAGGATCGACATTTTGGTTCACCATTGATGTAAAAAAGCAGGAAGCAAGGAATCTATCAGAAAGGGAGCACGATATAGATTTAAACGGATTGACAGTGCTTATTGTGGATGAGAATGAAATGCATCAGTTCATTTTGTCAAAGTATCTGAAAACATATGGATGCGATACCGTTACAGCCCGTAGAAGTGAAGATGTGATGAAAATTCTTGATGGCCAGGATGCAAACCAGGAAATACATCTCATTCTGACAGATTTTTATTTTTCTGAAACAAATGGTTTCGAGGTTGCACAGAATATAAGAAAGTCAAAAGCGTATGATGACATCCCCATTGTCCTTCTGACATCGGTGGGTGCTGTTGGAGATGGTAGAAGATGCAGGGATATCGGTATTCAAGGCTATTTGCCGAGGCCTGTAAGAAAAGAGGATCTCGGGATGACCATAGCATCGGTTCTGGGGGTGATCAGGGAACATCCAAAAACTGAAAACGCATTGATTACCAAGCATACCCTGAAGGAATCCCAGAAAAAAGATTTTCAGATTCTGGTGGCTGAAGATTACCCAACGAATCAGCAGATTGCCGTGAAACATCTCAGCAATGCCGGGTTTAAGGTAGTTTTAGCTGAAAATGGCGCCCAGGCTGTCTCTTTATTTAAAACAAAACAGGTTGATCTCATCCTGATGGATATCCAAATGCCGGAAATGGATGGATATGAAGCCACACAGCAAATTCGGCAGATAGAAAAACAAGTGTCTGAAGACCTCAAGGCGAACCTTCGCACACCTGTCATTGCATTAACCGCTCATGCCATGAGCGGATATAGAGAAAAATGCATCCGGTCAGATATGGATGACTATTTGACAAAACCCTTGAAAAAGAAAGAGTTGATTTCAATGGTTGAAAAGTGGATACAGACAGGTTCATCCCTGTTGGATTCAAGCGTTCAGGCGGACACCAGAAAAGAGAAACACGGGGAAAAGAGCACAAACATCCCGGTTTCAGGTCTGCCAATGGATATGGATAAAGCTGTAAAAGAATTTGATAATGATGAAGAATTCTTAAATAATGTGATTGCTGATTTTATCGGTGAGGTGGAAAAACAGATAGACTTGATAGAAACAGCAGCAGCAGACAAAGATTTTGAAACCATAGAAGGTCAAAGTCACGCAATCAAAGGCGGAGCTGCCAATTTAACCGCCATGGAACTGTCAACGGCAGCGTTACATCTCGAGATCGCTGGAAAAAATCAAGATATGAATGCCATAACAGATGCCGTTGATTTTTTGAAAACGGCCTATAAAGAAGTGTGCGGTTTTCTCAAAGAATTGAAAAAGATTTAAACAAAATCTGTTTTTGACATCCCCTGGATGTTTTATCGGCTTACCTTTTCAATACCGGCTCATTTGCTGTGACGCATGAAAAAATTTATGATCACATCTGAAGCATCCAGGGATCGGGAAGGCTCGTCACCAAGCCTTGAGCCTTTCTTGCCGCCAGGCCAGGCATGACCGCAATCGTTCACAATATAGCGCACAACATCATATCCGTCGGGGCAGCGGTATTGT
>CAYFKW010000001.1:82395-118188 GCA_964343845.1 uncultured Desulfobacula sp.
CACCTCCCTGTTTAAAGCCTGGGTAGATTCCGGCTTCTGCCGGCAGCCATTGGCATCAGCCCAGAAATCTCCCTGATATTCAGCCGGTTTAACCGGTGTCCCATCCCACTGGTCTGCGAAACGTCCGCCTCCCGGACCACCTCCCGAAGGCACTGATTTATCTAATTTCCCGTTGATGATGAGCGCGGAAACCGGGTAGACCGGCAAAGGTTCGTCCCCAAACATTCCGCCTGCCACCGGCGCGATGGCCGCTATTTTATTTGAAAGTCTGGTTCCCAACAGATGCGTCATCATCGCTCCGTTGGACATGCCAGTTACATAAATACGTCCGGGATCAGCATTATCATGCTTCACAAGCTCGTCTATTAAGGCACTTATGAAACTGATATCGTCAATGTCCTGTTTCATCGCATAACCGCAGCAATGTTCAGCGTTCCATGTTTTTATCTTTTTCATCCTCGGGAATCTGCTGCTGCCGGAAGGATAAACAGCCATGATGCCGCGGGGCACAGCCTTTCTTGTAAAGCCTGACATATGTTTTGCATTCTCTTTGTTACCGCCGCCGCCATGCAGCATAATGATAACAGGCAGTTTAACAGTAGTGCTTCCCGACGTCGGCTTGTCTATCAAATAGGTGCGTCTGAGTCCATTGTGCATCAGGATACGTTCTTCGGCCGGTGCTGGAGATGAAAAGGTCAGTATAACAGTTACAATAAAAAGTAATACCATGGGGATTCTGATGATACATAGACAAATTGATGGCGTATAAAAAAATAAAGACGCCTTGCACGCTCCGGCCTTCATGAAACTATCCCAGATCCAGAAATTATTTTTCGAGCTAATTGCATAAAATTTTTAAGCGGTTCTGATATTTTTTTATCCTTATGCCAGACCATAAGAACAGGTGTTTCCATATTAGAAATCCAGTTCAATGCTGCAAGTTCCCTGTCTTTAATCTCTTTGTGAATCGAACTCTCGGGTAGAATTGTCAATCCCATACCACTTTTAACACATTTTTTTATTGCTTCAATGCTTGTCATTTCTATAATGGAAGCCGGCCTGACAATATGAGTATTTAGCAGCTGCCTGAATGGTAGCCCATATCCACATCCAGTCTTGGGGAAGAAGAGTGTTTCCCCATGAAGGTCGCTTGCATCGACCCTTTTTTTATCAGATAACGGGTGATCTGGACGCGCTGTCAATATAAGTTTCTCAGTATCTATTTTTTCTGTTATCAGATTTGCCGAACTGATGTAATCGCTGAAAAGGAATGTTAAATCTGCATTCTCAATTTGGAGTTCGTTTTCGATATTGTTTTCCAAACAATTGCTGATATCAAAGTCAATCTTTGGATGCTGTATGAGAATTTCATGTATCAGATTTGGGAAATAGCAATCTATAAGTGCCTCCGGTGCCCTTAGTGAAAGTCTTCTCAAAGGTCTTTTTTTTCCGGTTATGTCGGCCATCGCTTCTTTTTCTATTGCCAGCAGCGTATTCGCGTACCCCACCATTTTTTCTCCGGCAGAGGTTAACTGAATTCTTTTCCCAACCCTCCTAAAAAGAAGTTCGCCTACTTCTTCCTCTAATGATTTAATCTGGCCGGACACCGTTGACTGGGCACAGTTCAAGAACTTGGCGGCCTGGTTAAAATTTAACAATGCCGCCACTGCTTTAAAGGTTTTAAGCTTATATAAATCCATATACAGCTCCAAAGTTCTATCGCCTTTTCCGATTATGCTTATCATCTTTTATCATTGGACGTACAGTAAAAAAAGAATTAATATCAACAAAAAATTACCATAAAAATAACAGGAACAATTCGATAATACGATTGATAATGGGTGTGAAATGAATTTTTCAGCTATTCTCGGCTTAATTGGTACAATGGTAGGGCTTACCCGGGCCCTGCCGCAGTTGATCCGGCTTTTGCGTTCAAAAAAAGCATTGGGGGTATCAGTTGATACCACATTGACAAGCGCTATTGTGAGTTTCGGCTGGGCTGTGTATGGCCTTATGACACATCAACTCTATGTTGCCCTTGCCACAGGTTCATCAGGTTTAGTCTTTTTGATGATCACTACAGCCGCTTTAAGGTCTGGACACAGGATCAATGAGATTCGGGTAACACCGGTCTGGTTTTGTGCGTTACTGTCTGCTTTTCTTTTTAAAAGAGAAGCCGGACTTGGCATTATATTGCCTATAAGCATACTTGTGTCCAACATCCCGCAGATATTTGTAGCGGTAAAAGAAAACGATTTGGCTGACCTCTCTTCCGGGACCTGGGCACTGTCCATGCTGGACGGGTTGATTTGGGGGGTATATGCTCTGGTTGAACATGATTATTCAATTATGGTTTTTGCTTTTTTTCAGTTGACTACAAGCGGAACAATTGTTGTCTTGAAATTATTTAAAAAAGAAAAATTCACATCAGAGAGCAATCAGAACAACCCACTGTTAAAGCCATTTGATTCTAATGTTGAAGGTGCTCGTGGTGTCAATTAATCATTGAGTAAAAAAGGGAGAATAGATATGCATGCCCATGTTGTCATAGCCCATCCTGAGTCCAGGTCTTACAATGGCCACCTTGCCGGTGTAACAAAAAAATGTCTCGAAAATGAAGGCTGGGCAGTCTCTATATCTGATCTTTATGAGAACCGGTTTGACCCTTGTGAACGATTGAGCCATTACAGCAGTCCACATGATGAAACACGGTTCTACGTTCAGAACGAGCAACGCCATGCCAGTGATACAAAAACGCTGCCTCCTGAGATTAAAGAAGAAATTAAGGCTTTAGATTCATCTGATTTGCTCATCCTGCAATATCCAATGTGGTGGCATTTGCCGCCTGCAATTTTAAAAGGTTGGTTTGATCGTGTGTTTGTTTATGGAGATGTCTACACCAGCAAGAAACGGTTTGAAGCTGGAAGGTTTTCCGGGAAAAAAGCCATGCTTTCCGTCACAGTCGGAACCAGCCGGGAAACATATGCATTCAACGGGCGAAGCGGGGATATCGATCTCATGTTGTGGCCTGTTAATTTCAATCTTGCTTTTGTAGGGTATACAGTTCTTTCTCCATTTGTTGCTTATGGTGTGGAGTCGGGCATTCAATATTCAGGGGCTGAAGCCAATGCTGAAAGACTGGGTCAGATAGAAGCGGATCTATTGTCCCGTTTGAAATCCATTCATGATCTGCCTGACATCCCGTTTAACACCATGAGTGAATGGGGAGAGGACGGGCGAATTGTTAAATCAGCAAGCGCTCATAGCCCGTTTGTGCGGCATAAGAAAAAACTGGATTTAGGGTAAGGCGTGATGTGAAATGGTAAATCTGCTACTTCAAATATGGGGCGGATTGTTTTATCTCTTAAACAAAGTATGCTTCTCAAGAGCCGAGAGAAGTGCCACTATTGATAACAGACAAACCTGGCGTATAAGGTCCTGGATTGTTTATCTTGCAGGATTGCCCGCCTGGCTGGTCGTTTTTATTTCCGAATCCAATTGGATTGCGGCTGCAGTTGAATCAGGAGGTGCCCCTGCTATGCTGGTCGGCCTTTTAATAGCATTGAGAGGTAAAGGTTCAGAACCGAAATGGTTAGATTATGTTTCCCGGATCGCTGTGGTTTTTGGATTAACACTAAGTACCTATGAATTTGGAGGAATCAAAACAGTGATCCAGTTTCTTGAACTGGGGATTGCAGCTGGGTTTTTAATGGGAACATATCTTATGGCCAAGGATGTCATTCAGGGGTATTTCTGGCTTATGACAGGGAATGTTACCTGTTCCTGTCTTATGGGGATAGAGGGATATTATCTGCTCATGATTCAGCAATTGATATCCTTGATATTCGTTGCTGATGCATATATCCACAGGAAGAAGGGGCAGGGATGCGTTAAAACGCAGTAACAGAAAGTCAGCAGATGAAAAGCTTACTGGCAACCATTCTAGTTAGCTCGACCCTATTCATTTTATCGAATTAAGGAATTCAGATTTAATCTTTTCTTGTCTTAAATTGAATAGACCTGATATAGGTACAAAATGCTGTATGCAGTACCCGGGATCGGGTTGGGAATATTTTATACGGAGAGGTTTTTTTTATGGGTTCACCAATAAAAGGCAGGGTCCTGTCCTTCAGAAATTTTTCTAATATGATCCGGGAATCAAACGTGTTTTCTCATAACCTGGCAGCTTTATGGATACCACTGCTGTTATGTGCCGTTTCAATATTAATTCACTATTTCGATGGTCTTTCCGGGGTGTTGCAATATGATCGGGGCAGCATTCATCAATTTCAGCTGCATCGACTGGTGAGCAGTCATTTCTGCCATTGGACCCTGCGCCACATGGGGTATGATACCTTCTTTTTCGGGTTGTTAAGTCTTTTTTATTTTATATTTCATCAGGGGGCATCTTCAGGAATTCGTCATTATGGAATCTATATGCTGGTATTGTCTTTAGGGATTGGGGCCGTCGTACATTTCATGTATCCCGGGATTGTATACTACCGGGGTCTTTCAGGATTGGATTGGGGATTATACGGCATATTCGCCATCCAGCTCTGGAAACTGCGCCACTGGTTTTGGAAAAGTGGTGCCGCTTTGATGATCGTGTTGTTCGCAATTAAATTGGGGCTTCAAATCAAATCCGGCCAAAGTATGTTTGTCGGCGACATGGGGCCCGGTGTGGTGAATATGCCGGGAGTCCATACAGCAGGGATCATTGGCGGTGTTCTGCTGGCAGCGTTGTTCGAACCCGGATCCGGCAGTTCATAGATAAATTAATGATGAAATTATGATGGCCCGACCCCGCCAGTATGGTGTCAACAAAAAGGTGTGCCGATAAAATAGTACAAAGTGATTATATTTAATCCATCACCACAAAAATAGTGAAATATAATCATGTCTGCAGAGAGTGATTTTAACCAAAAAAACGGGTTTCTGCCAGAAGGACGGTCCTTTAAGCAGGTTGGCACAATTCGTGTATTACAGTTTTGTTAATAGACGGAAATTGTCAGTTTGGTTGCAAAATTTGTCCAACTTAACATTAGCCCAAATAAAAAGGAACACGCATGAAAAACCTTTATTTTCCAAAAAATTCTGACTATTTGACAACCCAGTGCCCTTATTGCGGGACAGCCCACACAGTCACTAAAACAGACGTTAAAAATTTTGATGACCAGAAAGTTGTCAGATTTGTATGCACCTGTGATTGCGCTTTCCACCAAAGAATTTGCAAAAAGAATCCAAGGAAAATTGGGTTGATCTCTGCATTGACCAGGTTCGACTTTAAAACTGTCAGATATAAACTGCGCCATCCATTAGCCTCTTTTTCATAAATAAGGGTATTTTGAAAAGGTTTCAATCCTTCTTATTGCGGGAAAGCCTTTACCTTGAATGATCAATGGTGCCCAAAATATGACAGCACCAGTAAAAAAGGAGGTGCAAACTGAGAAAGTCAAGCGGGACTCTTTGCAGGCAGTACAGATTCAATGACGCTTAAGAGTTCTTCTTTCCGGATGGGTTTGGCAACATAACTGTCCATTCCTGATTTCAGGAATCGTTCTTTGTCCCCTTTCATTGCATTGGCTGTTAATGCAATGATTGGAATGTGATTGTTTGTTTTTTTCTCCATAGACCTGATTTTCTTTGTGGCCTCTTCGCCATCCATTACCGGCATTTGAATGTCCATCAGGATGACGTCAAATATCTCTTTTTCAAAGAGTTGAATGGCTTCTAATCCGTCTTTTGCAATTGTGACCGAATGGCCCAGCTTTTTGAGCATCAGTTTTACAACGTTTTGGTTGACCAGGTTATCTTCTGCGATTAAAAATTTTATATTTGACGACATGGAAGAAGCGGCTGCAGGTGCTGATTGAGTGGATTTTGCTTTTTTACCGGCATGTTTGGCTTCCTGATGCCTGAGCGCAACCGTAAACCAGAAAACAGATCCTTTGTTTTCAAGACTGGTGAACCCAATTGTTCCCCCCATTAATTCTGCCAATTGCTTTGAGATAATCAGGCCCAGGCCTGTTCCCCCGAACTCCCTTGTGGTTGATGTGTCTACCTGGGAGAAGGATTGAAATAATTTGTCTGTTTTTTCTTCAGGAATACCAATGCCTGTATCCTCGACTTCAAACAAAAGCGTACATTCATATTTCGTGTGCCTGTTCATTTGAACCTTAATAAATATCTTTCCTTTATCTGTAAATTTTATGGCATTCCCTATTAGGTTTATTAAAATCTGGCGGATTCGTGTCGGATCTCCGGTCAGGTCGTTAGGGACATCTTTTTCAACAAGATAAAAAAGGTCAAGCCCTTTTTCAAATGCTTTATGGGCAAGTGTATCAATAACGCCGTCCATCACTTCTTTCAGGTCAAAATTCACAATTTCAATTGCCAGTTTGCCAGCCTCAATTTTTGAAAAATCAAGGATATCATTGATCAGTGTTAACAAGGCGTTCGCGCTTTGTGTAGTGGATGAAACAAATGCTTTCTGCTCTTTTGTCAGACGGGTTTCAGAAAGAAGCTGCAGCATTCCGATAACCCCGTTCATCGGTGTCCTGATCTCATGGGACATATTGGCCAGAAACTCAGATTTGGTTTTGCTGGCAGCTTCTGCAACTTTTTTTGCCTTAACCAGGTCCCTGGTTTGTTTTTTAATTTCAGATTCCAGCAATTGTGCATAATTTTTATGCTGTGCGTAATTTTCAGATAAGACATCCATATTCTTTTTTTCCAGGAGCCTTAGTTTTCTGTCCATCTGCTCTTTTCTGGTTCGGGACAGTTCTTTTTCGATGCGCATTTTTTTCTCAATGAAAAATGCGTCAATAACAGTTGAAATCACCTGTTTTGCAAAATTAATTCCAGATTCATTCAACCTGGGCAAATCAATTAAAAGCGTTGAGTCCAATTGTTCAATTTTATAGGCAAGTGAGGTTCCTGAATTTCCACTTAACTTGAAAACAAAAGGATCATCCGCAGTTTTAATGTCCTTTTTCAATTTTTCCTGAAGTGCTTTATCAAGTTTTAAGGATTGTTTTAACGTGATCAAATTATCTTGATCATGAATGAGGCAAAACCGATACCCTGGAAATTTTTTTTCAATAAATCGAGAAAAGTGTATTAAATCGTCTTTTTTTGCATCAAAATCGTCAAAAACATTTTCTATTAAATTCATAATCTATTCCTGGTCCAGAGAAAAAATTTCATTGGCCTTTTCTAATTCTTCGGGTAAATCCAATAGAATTGCTTTGTATTCCTTGATTGAATCGTGCATGTGGTTTAACAGCGACTCGGAAAGCTGGCTGACCATTTTAGGCAGCGGCATATATCCCAGACGGTAAACAAGATATTCTGCTATTTTAATTGTCCCTGCCAGTGTATCAGGGGGAATATCTAATTTTTTATGATGAAAGCTGATGGCTTCCTGCACTTCCAGGGGGAGTGTCCAGTTCCTGGATAGCTGGCACCCGATTTTTGTATGATCCGTACCAATGATATCTCTTTCACAGGCGTCAATCTGTTTTTTGCCAAGCGCAAAAAGATCGCAGGATTCTATAAACAGATCCGGGACAATCTGATTCTCAATAATCATCCCGACATCATGGATCAGACCGCATAAAAAAGCGTTTTCCCCTTTTTTTTCAAAGACTCTTTCGCTCACCATCTGGCAGCAGATCCCCACAGCAGCTGAATGAAGCCAGAGATCATTCACTGAAAAATTGGCGCTGTCCCTGGAATTTTTGAGGATGTTCTTAAGAATATCCATCACAATCATATTCCTCAGATTATCCATTCCGATAAATGCAACAGCTTCAGCAATGGTTTCAACTTTTCTGACAAGCGAATAATAGGGGCTGTTTACATTTTCCAAAAGCCGTAATGCAAGGGTAGGATCTAGCCGGATTACCTCTTCAAAATCCAGAAGGCTGTTGGTATCGTCAGAAATCATCTGGGTTAACCGAATGGCAATATTCGGTAATGTTTTCATCGCTTCAAGCTGGGCTAGTATGTTGTCGGCACTTGGCATTCGCTGGATTGTTTTTGAAAGTATTTTTTTTGTTTATTGTTCATCAGCCTTAATCAACATGAAATAGAAGAAATTAAAAACAAAGCGTTTTTAATCTGGTCTTATCATCAGGCAAAACTAATGAAGTAAAATATATACTGTTAGAATCAAATATTAACGGTAAACTATATCGATCTGGATAACGGAAATGATTTTATCGCAATTGCAGTAAAAATGCAAAGACAAAAATGGAAAATGAAAAATTAGTTTAGTTGATTAATTTAATCATTAACGGGACTGCCGTCATGGTGCCTATGGTGGAACCAAGATTGGTGAAGACAACAACCAGGAGGATCCGTGTGACATTGTTCCGCCAGAATCCCTTTATGGAGCCGATATCATTGGGTATGGATTCAAGGTCTTTTACTTTGGGTTTTCTTGAAAACGCCTCTACCAGGCCGGATACCCATCCTGCAGCAATCATTGGATTCAGAGATGTCAAAGGCGCAGCGAGAATGGAGGATAGAATCGTAAAAGGGTGGGCCAGGGCGAGAACGGCACCGATACCGGCAAAGATACCGTTTGCGGCAATCCATATCCATATCATATCTGTCCCGGCATTTTTCCCTTCCATTAAAAAACCTGCCACAAATAAAAAGAATATGGCCAGAGGAATCCCCCATTTTAAAAATTTACCGACTTTTCCAGCAGGGGGAACAACATTGAGTTCATCAAGGTTTATCCTTTGATTGCCGGATAGATATTTTTTGATGCCGGGTGCATGGGCAGCGCCGACAACTGCTACGATTCTGTCACCAGGGGCTGTTCTGATTTTCTCAGCTAAAAACTGATCTCTTTCGTTTATGAGAGATTTTTCAATGATGGGATGTGTTTTCTTTACATCAGATAAGAGTGTCTGCAGGATATCTTCCTGCTTCATTTTTTCAATATCTTCCTCTTTGATTTCATCAGAGGCGCCAAAAGAAAAAACAAGTGAAACCATCAGTTTTAGTTTTTCCCATAGTCCCATTCCCCGCCAGACCCTTGAGAGGGTTGTCTGGATCTCACGATCAGATGGGACAATCGTGGCATTGATTTTCTCTGCTGCATGAATCGCATTGATCATTTCCTGACCTGGCTTGATGCCGAATTTGTCAGCCATTTTTTTCTGGAAAGAGGCCAAAAGGAGGTTGACAAACAGCAATAACGCTTTTTTTTCTTTGATTACCTTTACGATATCCATATTACGCCATCTGTCAGTATCTTTCAGTGAGGCAAATCTTGTCTGACAAAGCTCAACACAGACCGTATCAGGTGTTTGTTCATGAATGGTATCTTCCACAAGTTTTGCACTCTGCTTTGATACGTGGGCAGTACCGATGAGAATGATTTGTTTCCCATTGCAAGTTAATTCATTGATCATATCATCTTTTTTTATATTGCCAGGCTGCCCCGGGCTGTCTGTTTTATTTTGGGAATTTTCCATTAACCTTTTAAACCCTTTCAAATCCATTTAAAGTGAATCGTATTATAACCATTTTATTTTTCATGGCAATACAAAATAATCCAAATTCTTGACCAGGATATTTAGTTTTGGTATTCAGGTTTTTATGAAATCTATTGACGAACAAATATTAAGAGCGACCAAAGAGATTATTGTCAAATTCATTGAAATGGGAAGATTATCGCCTTCCAATATGCATGAATCCTTTAAAGATACCTATGCCACCATCAATGATACTGTCAAAAAAAATGTGAACAAAACTGTGCTCCCCAATGACAGCCAAGACTGAAGATACCTTCCAGAAATTTGAGGCAGGAATAAAGCAAGGCCTTAAAAAAGGATGGAACGGCCTTGTCTGGCTGTTGAAAATCATTGTACCTATTTCTTTTTTAACAGCAGTGATGGTCCACTTTGAATTCATTTATAAGCTTGATTTTTTATTGACACCATTAATGACATGGATATGCCTGCCTGCTTCAGCAGCCATTGTTCTGATAATCGGGCTTTTCACAGGGATATACGGCACAGTCGCAGCGTTATCAGTCATGCCGTTTTCCATGGATCACATGATCCTTATGGCCATATTTACGCTCATATCCCACAACTTGATTCAGGAAAGTGTGGTACAGGGAAAGTCAGGGATCAATCCTGTCTTCGCGGCATTGTTTAGGTTGTTTTCTGCTTTTATCGTTACCTTTGCCTGTGCAAAAATATTGGGAGTAACCCCTGAAATGGTGGGTGAGAAAGCAGTCCAGGCATTCTCAGAAAAATCAACACCCATAGGAACCATGCTTAAATCATGGGGATGGGACACGTTTAAATTAAGCCTGACTATTTTCTGCATCATTATGCCGTTGATGGTGGTTCTTGAACTGGCCAAAGTATTCAACATCATCGGATTCATTACTAAAATCGTATCCCCGGTTTTATCAATTATGGGGTTAAACCGGTCTACAGGGATGCTGTGGTTAACCGCATCAATATTTGGACTGGCATATGGATCGGCAGTCATTGTAGAAGAAACACAGTCAAAAGAGTATCCCAAAGAAGATTTAATCAAATTACATCTTTCCATTGGGATCAACCATGCGATGATTGAAGATCCGGCACTGTTTCTACCATTGGGACTGCCTGTATTCTGGTTATGGGTTCCAAGACTTGCGGCAGCGATTATTGCAGCATGGCTGTATTCGGTTTTTATTTTTGCAAGGAGGCTTTATGCTAAGCGAGCTTGCCATAAAAAGTTTTGCAATCATTGATGATATCCGAATCTCATTTAAGGATGGATTTACTGTTTTAACCGGTGAAACAGGTACGGGTAAATCCATTATCATACAGGCAGTGAATCTTCTGCTTGGCTCAAGAGCATCAGCTGATCTTGTCAGGGCAGGATGCGACGCTGCTGAATTGGAAGCCTTTTTTGAGATAAATGAGAATTCGAGTACATTCAGGCTTTTAAGAGATCAAGGGCTGGATGGCTCTGAGGGCCTTATTATCAGAAGGATTATCTCAGCCAGCGGCAAGAGCCGGGTATTTATTAATTCAAGGCAGTCAACTTTAGATCTGTTGAAACAGGTAACGGAGAACCTTGCAGGAATTTCAAGCCAGCATGCTCACCAGGGCCTTACAAAAGAAGAAAATCACCTTGACATCCTGGATACGTTTGCCAATACAATGAAGTTAAGGAATGACGTCTCACAATTGTATCGAAGACTTCTTCCGCTGAGGAAAAAAATCAAGGCACTCACTCAAAGGTTAAAGGAAAAAGAAAAGGAGAGGGACTTTCTTGAATTTCAGATAAACGAGATTACGGATGCTGACATTTCAGCAAACGAGGATGAGGCGCTTGAAAAGAAAAGAAAATCGCTTGTAAATGCATCAAAAATATTTGAAGCTGTAAACCGCTGTATCCATGAAATTTATGACAGTGAAGGGTCTTTTATTGAAAGGCTTTCTTTTTTAAAGAACGATATAGAAAAAATAAGTATAGAAGATGATCACCTTGAAAGAATTATTCAACAGCTGTCAGGCACCATTTTTGACCTGCAGGATATTGTCGGTGGATTAAGGCAGTATTCATCCACCATTGATCTTGATCCGGCGTCACTTGAAATAACGGATCAACGCCTGGACCTGATATCAAAATTGAAACGCAAATACGGTCCTACGCTCGAGCAGGTATTTGAAGAATATGAGTCGATGCAGCAAAATCTCTCAGAAACTGCTGAGATTGAGCTGCAGATTAAAAAGTATGAAAAAGAGCAAAATGAATTTTTAAAAAAAATCGGACAAAAAGCTGAAAACCTATCGAAAAAAAGGAAACTGGCAAGTGACGAATTATCCCGTCTGGCCAGGAAAGAACTGAATGCCCTTGAAATGGGAAAAGCAAAATTTGAGGTTGCTTTCGATAGACACACCACCAAAGACCCAGAAGATATCATCACAGCAAAGGGTGAGAAGATAGGCCCTGCCGGTATCGATAAGGTCAGCTTTCTGTTAAGCCCGAATCAGGGTGAAGTTTTGAAACCCCTGGCTAAAATAGCCTCAGGCGGAGAATTGTCCAGAATTGTTTTGGCTTTAAAAGCAGTTTTATCAAGCACACAATCCCTGGAGACATTGATTTTTGATGAGGTCGATGCAGGCATCGGCGGCGCAACTTCAGAAAAGGTGGGTCTCAAACTGAAACAATTGTCTGAAAAACATCAGGTCATCTGCATAACCCATTTAGCGCAAATTGCAAAATATGCTGTCAGTCAATTCAGGATTTCCAAAGATGTTGTTAACAGAAGAACGTGTACGACAATTGTCCCATTGGCTCAACACGATGACCGTATTGATGAACTGGCCAGAATGATAGGGGGAACGCAAATCACAGATGCGACACGGATCCATGCCAGAGAACTTCTTGAACAGGCTGCTTCCACAGCCTGATTTTTGTCTGCTCGCGTATAATGGCTGCCGGTATGTATCCTGGTTTGTAAAGATGATATATCTTAAATGATTGACATGCCCCCCCCCTGTCAATTTTGGGCTGTATCAAAGAATTTTTCCGGCAGATGCTGCAGCCGGAAATCCTGTACCTGTCTCCTTCAGTCCGGCAGCAGTCCGCCTTGACAAATTACTATATATACTTATGTTAAGGAACTATAGTAAAATGAAGTAAAGGAGTTGTAATGCCAATATATGAATTTAAATGTTCCAAATGTGAGACGTTTTTCGAAGTCATTGTAATGGGTTCAGATGATGATGATTCTGTCGGCTGCCCAAAGTGCAAATCAAAAGAATTTGAAAGAGTGGTTTCTAAAACCAATTTTACCATGGGGGCATCCGCCGGCCAGCCCAAAGGTGTTCAAACACAAGAAAGAGAATGCTCTGGCGGGTCCTGTAAAACGTATACCGTTCCAGGTGAAACACAATAACCGAATACGGTTTTAGATCAACGTTCAATTTTCAAAAAAGGGGTCATTTCCCTTTTTGCTTTCTGTAAGACATAGATGCAAGTGGCCGTGCGTGGCAAAGGAGGTCTTGATGAACGAAACTGCAAAACTTGTGATTGATGGAAAAGAGTTGACATTTCCTGTGATTGTAGGCTCTGAAGGGGAAAAAGCAATTGATATCAGAAGGTTACGCAAGGATACGGGGTATATAACATTTGATCCGGGATTTGGGAATACCGGAACGTGCAGAAGTTCAATTACCTATATGGATGGAGAAAAAGGCATACTCAGATACCGGGGAATTCCTATTGAACAGATGGCTGAGCATTCAACATTTGTTGAAACCGCTTTTTTACTGATAACCGGTCAGCTTCCAACTCGGGATGAACTGACGCGTACCAGTGTTTATTTGAATGATTTTTCACCGTTACATGAAAATATGAAAGCGTTTTATCAAAACTACCCGCCCAAGGCACACCCAATGGGCATCCTTTCAGCCATGGTTAATGCGATGAGAAGTTTTTATCCAGAGCTCATTGATATACAGGAGGAGATGAACAAGACTTATCTTCGTATTATTTCTAAAATCCGGACAATGGCTGCAATGGCGTATAGAATTTCAATGGGAGAAAAAGTAGTCTATCCACGGCCAGACCTGTGTTATTGTGCCAATTTTTTAAACATGATGTTTGATAGTGTTGTGGTGCCTTACCGTATAGATGAAGATGTTGTAAGAGCATTAAATGTTTTCTGGATTCTTCACGCAGATCACGAGCAGAATTGTTCCACCACGGCAGTAAGGGTTGTGGGAAGTGGTAAAGTTAATATCTATGCGACCATTTCAGCTGGAATTTCAGCCTTATGGGGACCGCTGCACGGTGGTGCCAATCAGGCAGTGGTAAATATGCTTGAAAAAATTCACAAAGATGGGCTGACTGTAGAAGAATGTATTGCAAAGGCAAAAGATCCTGACGACCCTTTCCGTCTTATGGGGTTCGGACACAGGGTCTACAAGACCTATGATCCAAGAGCCAAGATCATGAAGAAAATGTGTGATAAGGTTCTTTCAAAGATGAAGAGAAAGGATCCTTTACTGGATATAGCACGGAAGCTGGAAGATATCGCCTTAAACGATTCATATTTTAAAGACAAGAATCTGTACCCGAATGTCGATTTTTATTCCGGCATTGTATTAAGGGCTATGGGAATACCCACGAATATGTTTACAGTCATGTTTGCCATTGGACGGCTGCCCGGTTGGATTTCTCAATGGAAAGAGGATGTGGCTGATCCTGAAATGAAAATTTCCAGGCCCCGCCAGATCTATTCAGGGGATCTGGAAAGGGATTATATCCCAATTGAAAAAAGAGGATAAGTATAAAAAAAATGGCACAGGTGATTGCCCACAGGGGTGCAAGAAGCATTGCACCTGAAAACACATTAGCGGCAGCACAAATTGCCTGTCATGCAGGGGCAGATCTTTGGGAAACAGATGTAAATATTACCAAAGACAATCAATTAATCCTTTTTCACGATGAAACACTTTTAAGGTGTACAGATGCAAAATCAAAATTCCCTTCAAGATCATCCTATCTCGTGCGGGAATTTGATTTTGATGAGATAAAATCATTGGATGCAGGTTCTTATTTTATTGCGCAAGATCCGTTTCATCAAATATCAGCCGGTAACGTTGACAGCAATCAATTATCGTCCTTTAAAAAAGCAGACATTCCATCGCTGGCGCAAGGGCTTTTATTTACAAAGAAAAACAAATGGACGGTCAACCTTGAATTAAAAAGCTTTTCAGCAGCGCCTGACGATACAACTATTCCAGATCAGACCCTTGATGTGATTTATCAAACCCATATTGGGCTGTCACACGTCATTATTTCATCTTTCAATCATGACTGGCTTGAACGAATAAATAAAAAAGAACCCAGAATTGAAATACAAGCGCTGATGGGAGAAAAAGATGACGATCCACTGGATTTTGAAGATTTCAGGTTCCCGGTTTATAACATAAATGTAAACACCATAACGCCGGTTCAGATAAAGCTGCTCAAATCCAGGGGGAAAAAGGTGAATTTATTTACAGTCAATGATCCGGAAATATTTTCACAGTTTGAACGTCTCGGTGTTGATGGAATATTTTCAGATTTTCCACAGCGATTTTCCAACCAATCCTGACCTGGATCTGTCACAAGGATGTAAATGATACTATGACCTGTCCTGGCTGAAATATTCATTGAATGTCTTTATGGTATAGTCAATATCCTCTTTTGAGATGTCTAAATGGGTCACCAGCCTTACATCATTGCTTTTATCTATAATGATTCCTTTTATTTTCAAAAAACGATGCAGATCATTGATATCAGACTTGATACTGGCAAAAATAATATTGGTTTGAACCGTGTCCATATGGATGCCGATTTTGTCAAGGCTGTTTAACCCTTTGGCCAGTTTCACAGCATTTTCATGATCTTTTGCAAGTCGATGTATATTGTTGGTTAATGCAAAAATGCCTGCTGCAGCTAAAATGCCTGCCTGCCTCATTCCGCCACCCAGAACTTTTCTCCACCGCCGGGCCTTTTTTATATGTGTTTTTGACCCGCATAAAACAGACCCGACGGGGGCACCGAGTCCTTTTGAGAGGCAACATGAAATGGTGTCAAAGTACTGGGCAATCTCTTTAACATTAATATTAAGTTTTACAGCGGCATTAAAAATGCGTGCACCGTCAAGATGCAGCATCAGTTTATTTGCGTTTGAAAATTTTCTGGCAGCCTTTAAATAGGATAGGGGTAAAACTTTTCCTGCCTGTGTATTTTCAAGGCACAAAAGTCTGGTTTTAGCAAAATGGAAATTATCCGGTTTGATAAACCGGGCTACTTTTTTTAGTGCTAATGTCCCATCCGCTTCAAAATCCAGTGGCTGCGGCTGAATGCTGCCAAGCGACGCAGCACCCCCGCCTTCATACCTATAAGTATGGGCATGCTGTCCGACGATATATTCATCCCCTCTCTCACAATGAACCAAAAGGGCCAACAAGTTGCTTTGCGTGCCACTGGTACAGAAAATGGAATCCTGTGTCCCAATCAAGTCTGCTGCAAGGGCTTCAAGTTTATTAACCGTAGGGTCTTCTCCATATACATCATCCCCGACTTTGGCCTTTGCCATCTGCCTCCGCATATCGTCTGAAGGCCTGGTAACCGTGTCGCTTCTTAAATCTATTTTTTTCATTTGTTTTGTTATCCGCAGTAAAGTTGGTGCCATTTATGATTCTCAAGTGTTTATCATGAATGAATCGTTTTGTGAAACCATTGAAAAAAGCGGGTTTGGTTAAACTGGGTTATGTTTTTTATAAATTAAAGTAAACAGGAATAAAACAGAGAAAACAGGAGGAAAAATATTTTTATTCTCCGATAAGAATCAATAAAAATTTTAAAAATTTCTTATGATAATAGCTGTTTAAGAAAACGTATTGAAATTTATACAAATATTTTTGTTTCACAGAAAAAATTCAGTCATATCAAAATGTTATAGTGGGAAAATCATAAATTTTATCCATATACACATTATGGAATTATCGACGTTGACTTGATGCGCTGAATAAAATACACAAAATTCTTAATGCTGAAAATTATATTGTGAAATTATCAACTCATTGGATAATACTGAATTTATGCCTAAGATGAACCCCATTCTTGTTATTGATGATGAGCAGCCTATATTGAATTTGCTTTCAAGAAGCCTTGCCAGAAATGGGTATACAGTGGATGCTGCTGAAAGCGGAGAGAAGGGGATCGAAAAAATCGATAATAATCATTATAGTTTAATTTTTACTGATTTAAAGATGCCGGGACTTTCAGGAGAGGCGGTACTTCAGCATTTAAGGAAATTTCAAGAAAACAGAACACCTATTGTAGGGATGTCCGGGACGCCATGGCTGCTCGATGAGAAAGATTTTGATGCTGTTTTGGAAAAACCTTTTTCTATACAGGAGCTTTTAAGCGTCGCTCACCAGTTTATTGAATAAGTTAATCCTGCCATCACAAGTTACCTGCTTTCATGGATTTTTGAGTGTGAATAGAGATTTTTTCTGAAAAATGATGTCTGCGTAAAGGCCTTGTCTTTTCTTGACTCAAAGGTGATTAAACGGTAAAAAACTGTCATTTACAGATGAAAAATAACAAACATCGGGAGATAGTATCAATGGCGATTGAACCAGGGAAAACCACGGTTGGATTTATTGGACTGGGTGTAATGGGGAAAAGTATGGCCGGCCATATTTTGAATGCCGGCTATGAATTACATGTATATACCCGAACGAAGCGCTCTGCTGAAGCGATAGTGTCAAACGGCGCTGTTTGGGAGGCGTCAGTAGAAAAACTGAGCCAGAAATGTGATGTGATTATTACCATTGTCGGATTCCCCGCAGATGTCGAAGAGGTTTACCTGAACAAGAATGGTATCCTGAATCATGCAAAACCAGGATCTGTCGTGATCGATATGACTACTTCCAGCCCTGATCTTGCCACAAGGATACATCAGAAAGCAAAAGAAAAGGGAATAGAATCCCTTGATGCGCCTGTATCAGGCGGAGACCTGGGTGCACAAAATGCCACCCTGTCCATTATGGTAGGGGGAGACAATGAGACATTTGAAAAAGCTTTTCCTCTTTTTGAAGTCATGGGGAAAAATATTGTACGTCAGGGAAAACCAGGCTCAGGACAGCATACAAAAATGGCAAACCAAATTGCAATTGCTGCAGGTGTTGTTGCTGTGTGCGAGTCCCTTGGCTATGCGAAAAAGGCAGGGCTTGATCCTGAAACTGTCCTGAAGAGCATTGGCCCTGGCGCAGCATCTTCATGGACACTGAACAACTTAGGCCCACGGATTATCGCCGGTAATATTGAACCAGGATTCTATATTAAACATTTTATCAAAGACATGAAAATTGCCACTGAATCTTCTCACCGCCTGGGACTTAAAACGCCTGGACTGGATTTGACATTATCCCTGTATGAGAAAATGGCAGCACAGGGATACGGGGATAAAGGGACACAGGCATTGTTCAAGCTGTTTGAATAGAAACGGGTGGAGATTATAACGGAATACGGTTATCTGGGGTTATTTCTTGCTTCATTTCTTGCTGCTACCATTCTGCCGTTAAGTTCAGAAGTGGTGCTTGGGTATCTGCTTACCCATGATTTTAATATATATTTGACCGTGTGCACCGCAACTTCTGGTAATGTCATGGGTGCAGTTGTGAACTATGGTATCGGTATCTTTGGCAGTCAAATTCTGTTGCAGAAGGTGTTAAGGATTTCAAATCATGACATGCTCAGTGCTGAAATCCGGTTTAAAAAATATGGGGTTTTAAGCCTTTTGTTTGCCTGGGTTCCTGTTATAGGCGATCCGTTAACAGTGGCAGCAGGGGTGTTAAAAACCAATTTTTATATATTTTTTATTCTTGTGGGACTGGGAAAGTTTTTAAGATATGTTTTTTTGGCCGCGGCTGTCGGATTAATATAAAAAAAATGCCCCCTTTTTGAATAAAGAAGGGATCATTATTCAAAAAGGGGAATATGATGGTTATGTTATTCTTTTTTCCCGTGAGGGAGAACAAGATTTAATACAACGCCTAAAATACCGGCAAGACCGATTCCCTGAAGCTGGAAATCTCCTGCAGAAAAACTCATGCCGCCAATACCGAAGATGAGAATCAACGCGACAATGGAAAGATTTCTTGCTTCTAAGAGATCATCTCCTGACCTAACAAGTGTATTGAGTCCAACAACCATAATTGCGCCAAAAAGAAGCAGCATAATACCGCCCATAACAGGAACAGGAATCGTTTGAAGAATGGCACCTAATTTTCCAATAAAAGCCAGTAAAATTGCCACAATAGACGCCCAGGTCATGATCGCGGGATTAAACACTTTGGTCAGTGCTACAGCGCCTGTTACTTCTGAATATGTCGTATTGGGCGGCCCCCCTAAGAAGGATGCAAGGGATGTGGCAATACCGTCACCTAACATGGTATTTTGAATGCCAGGCTCTTTAAGGTAATCTTTTCCGGTGACCCCGCTGATGGCAACAACATCACCAAAATGTTCTATTGCAGGTGCAATTGCAATGGGAACAATATATAAAACAGCCTGAAAGTTCCATTCAGGCATTACAAAATTAGGGGCCGCAAACCAGGCTGCTTTAGAAATACCTGAAAAATCAACAAATCCGAAAAATAAAGATACAATATATCCTACTGCAATCCCGCAGAGGATAGGAATAAGCTTTAATAAACCTTTTCCAAGAATAGAGACAAGGATGGTGGTTGCAAGTGCAAGTAAGCCGACTGTCATCGCTTTGGCCTGTGGGAAAAGAACAATGGCACCATCTCCTGTTTTTCCCATGGTCATATGAACAGCGACAGGGGCGAGGATAAGCCCGATAACCATAATGACAGGACCTGTTACAACAGGCGGCAGCACCCGTTGGATAACACTTGTTCCACCGATCCGGACCAGAAAACTCAAGACAATATACACAACACCGGCAGCAGCGAGTCCACACATGGTTCCAGGGATTCCCCAGGTTTTCACACCGTAAATGATCGGAGCGATAAATGCAAAAGAAGATGCTAAGAATACAGGGACTTTCCCCTTTGTAATCAATTGAAAGATCAGCGTTCCAAGGCCAGCAGTGAAAAGCGCAACATTCGGATCAAGGCCGGTCAGGAGGGGAACAAGAACTAAAGCACCAAATGCAACAAACAGCATCTGGGCACCTAAGAAACAGTCTTTAACTTGAAAATTGTAAGCAGTTGGAGCTTGATTGGAATCGGACATTTTATTTTTACCTCTGTTTAAAAAATTATTTTATTTTGTACCAAAAATTTTATCACCGGCATCACCCAGACCGGGCAGGATGTAACCCACCTCATTCAGGCATTCATCAATGCTGGCCACATAAATATCAACATCAGGGTGCTTTTCTTCTACTTTTGCAATGCCTTCTGGTGCAGCAACTAAAAAAAGACCTTTAATAGATTTGCAGCCTGCCTCCTTTAAAAGATCGATCGTGGCGATAAGTGTTCCGCCGGTTGCCAGCATGGGATCTAGAATCAATGCAATTCTTTTGTTCATGGCGCTGGCAGTTTTAACATAATATTGTACGGGTTTTAAGGTTTCTTCATTCCTGTAAAATCCGACAACACTGACTTTTGCCGAAGGGATAAGATCAAACACACCATCCATCATTCCAAGCCCGGCTCTTAAAATAGGAACAACAGTGATTTTTTTCCCTTTTATTTTTTCGATTTCAACTTTGCCGGCCCACCCTTCGATGACTCTTTTTTCTGTGACAAGGTCTTTTGTGGCTTCATAGGTTAAAAGCCTGGCAACTTCAGAAGCAAGATCTCTAAAATCTTTTGTACTGACGTCCTTTTGGCGCATCAGTCCCAGCTTATGTTTTATGAGAGGATGATCCTCTACAAATACGGTCATAACGTCTCCTTCACCCTATATACTTTGTGGATAAAAACTTATTTAGAAACTATTAAAATCAATAGGACGAGTCAAGCAAATAAGTCCAGGAAAAGTTGGTTGTTGAAATATTTTTTATTTTGTGCACAATAGGTGGGATGATTCAAACACCTTACATTAATGTGGCCGTCATACTTCCTGTAATGAAATCATATACTTATGAGATTCCGAAGCCGTTAAAGAGTGTGTGTCAGATTGGAATGCGGGTGCTGGTCCCTTTTGGTACAAGACGGGTGACAGGATATATTATTTCGGGCCAGAAATCCGATAATGGATTTAAGCTGAAGAAGGTGCTGGAAGTACTGGACGAGGACCCCTTGTTTCCACAGAGTGAAATGGCTTTTTTTAAATGGATTTCAGACTATTACCTCTACCCGCTGGGAGAAGTGATTAAGGCGGCCCTCCCATCCGGACTTGACCGGCATGATGTGTCATGTGTTTTTGTGACAAAGAAAGGCCAGAAAGAAAAGAACAGCGGCAAATTAACCCAAAAAGAACATCAGATAATAGAATGGGTTCTGCAAAAAGAGTCATGCACGCTTAAACAATTGAAAAAGGCTCAGCCGAATACATCGATTGATGCGCTGATCCGGCAGATGGAACGAAAAGATTTAATTGCCATTTCAGCAGTATTAAAAAAAGAGGGTGTCAATATAAAAAAGGAAAAATTTATCCTGCCAGCGAAACACCCGCTGAAAACAATTCGTATGTCAGAAAAAAGGAAGATGATCCTGTCTGTTGTAAAACAGAAAAAAGAAATTTCTCTTACCGGGCTTAGAAAGCATATCCCGACAGCACCAGCATTAATAAACCCCTTGGCCGCGGCAGGGTACATAAAAATTGTTCAACGGCAGGTATTCAGGGACCCACTGGGTGACCCGGTAGATCCGGATACTCCGCCACCATTAACCGATGAGCAGCAAACAGTCGTCAGACAGGTTCAAAAAAAAAGTAAAAAAGGATTTTGCCCGTATCTTTTATCCGGTATTACAGGATCCGGCAAAACTGAAGTCTATATGCAACTTGTATGGGATGTAATGGAAAAAGGAAAAAACGTCATTGTCCTTGTTCCTGAAATCTCACTTATTTCTCAAACAGAAAGAAGGTTCCGTGCCAGGTTCGGGGATAAAATTGCAGTGATTCATTCTGCTTTAACCAGGGGAGAGCTTTTAGATCAGTGGCGGAAAATCGCATTGAAAAAAGTGCGGATTGTTATCGGTGCGCGGTCAGCCATATTTGCTCCTTTTGAGGATGTAGGACTCATTGTTGTAGATGAGGAGCATGATACTTCTTATAAGCAGGAATCAGGGCTTAGGTATAATGCAAGGGACCTTGCAGTTGTCCGTGCCAAATTCAATGACTGCCCGGTAATTTTAGGATCTGCAACCCCCTCTGTACAATCTTATCAAAATGTCGTTTTAAAGCGATTTGAAGAACTAAAACTAAAGACGCGTATCAACCAGCACCCGCTCCCGAAAATTACCCTTGTGGATCTAAAAAAATATAAGGATGTGAGAGGCTATGACAGAATTATCACACCAGAGCTGTCAAAGGAAATAAGAACCTGTCTTGAAAAAGGGAACCAGGCATTAATTTTTTTGAATCGGAGGGGGTTTGCAACGTTTCCGGTTTGTAAGAATTGTGGAGAATCGTTGTCGTGTAAATACTGTGATATCACCATGACGCTCCATAAAGGTCTTAATGTTTACCAATGTCATCTTTGCGGATCAACAAGACCACTGAACACGAAATGCCCATCCTGTAAGTCTTCAAATATAAAGCCCCTGGGGTTTGGAACAGAGAAAGTGGAGTCCATGTTAAAAATGATGTTTCCAGATGCAAGGCTCAGCAGGCTGGACCAGGATTCAACATCCAGAAAAGGGGCGACCATAAAGATTTTAAAGAGTATCAGAAATAAAAATGTTGATATTATTGTGGGGACTCAGATGCTGGCCAAGGGGCATGATTTTCCCTCAATTACACTGGTGGGTATTATTTGCGCGGATTTATCATTAAGCCTGCCGGATTTCAGGGCAGGGGAGAGAACGTTTCAACTGCTTGCCCAGGTGGCTGGCCGGGCCGGAAGAGGTGAAACGCCCGGTAAGGTTATTATGCAGACCTACAACCCTGAGCACTTTATCATTGAAGCATCCCGACATCAGGATTTTATTAAATTTTTTAGAAATGAAGCACCCTTTAGAAAGGCGCTGATGTATCCGCCTTTCACGCGAATGATTCAATTAAAAATTTCAGGAAACGATCTAAAAAAGGTCAAAATGCTTTCTTCAAATATTATGAAGATTCTCAAGATGAAATTAGAAAGAGTGGAAAACCAAAAGTATATGGTTGAGATTTTAGGTCCCATTGAATCGCCAATTCAGAAAATTTCTTCAAAATTCAGATGGCAGATTCTGATAAAAAGTCCGTCGTCTGCATTGATAAATAAGCTGGTGAAGTCGATGATGGAAGATCCGGCATTGGATATAAAATCCGGTCTCCGTCTGATTGTGGATGTGGATCCCTATTCTTTAATGTAGCAGGGGCCGGAAAAGAACATCTTTCCCCGCCCCTGCAAAGGTAAACAGACACCCACCCAACCTAAACATAGAGCTTGTTAAAAAACAGATACGGCCCTAAATTGTCATAATGTTCATCTGAAGTGAATTCTGCACTCAGGTATTTCCCTTTTTTGGCTTTTACAACAACTTCTTTTTTTACAATAGATTGTTTGGCATCATCTAAAACAAATTCAAGAAGAAGGTTTAATCCAGGTAGAATATTCTGCTCAATATTTGTTTTCAGCATAATGCCTTTGCTGTTCAATTTTTTTATAATCATTTTACCGCTGCATTTCAGGTGTCCGTTTGAGATAAATGTACCTAATAACTGCGTTTTTTGAATGGATTCGATCAGCTTTTCAAGGGTCACTATATACGCATGCCCGCACCGACACTTACACTTTACCCTGGTAAGCCGTCGTCTCAGTTTGTACGCTGAAAGCTGCATGGTTTTTTCACGGTTGCAGTCGGGACAGGCAAATCGGGCAGTATCAAGGCTGTCAATTAACACTCTCTGTTCCATTTTTTGTCTCCTGTTTTTGTTTAAATCATTGATTTCACAGGTGCCCTTGAATATTCATTAATTCATTTTTTATGCCAATATGTTAAAAAAAATCTTGATCTATTTGAATTTATTGTATATATTGAATACCAGCCTGCCTTTTCAGCTAAATATAATAAGACTTGTATTTTTATTTAACATGCGGTATCTTTATTTAACTAAACTTGTTATATTTAATCACTCATAAAAGGTGCGATATGAACCGATCAAATCTTGAACTATTCAAAGAGCTTAATCCCGATACACTGCAAAAAAAATTTTTGAACTCTTTACTTAAAATGCAGAATGTGCAGCGGGGGTCTATTTGGATAAAGGAAGATAACAAATATCTGTGTATCGAAGCAGCCGGCGAAGAAAGTGATCATATTAAGGGTGTTACCTTGGATGTAAAACACCCCAGTATCGTGGGATGGGTAATTGAAAATAAAAAAATGACCATCGCAGAAACCAAAAGCGACCGGCGGCATTATAAAGAAGTGGAAGACACATTTGCAGTCAAAAGCAGCCTGATTTTATGTTTTCCTCTCTTTTTCAGAGATAAAAAGGTATATGGCGCACTTCAGATCATTGACACCACCCCGGGAAAAACAAGCCTGAATTTGGACAAAGAATACTTAGAGCAGCTTCAGAATTTAGTTGATATCTGCTCCATTGCAATGAGCAACGCGATTTTATATGCAAGGGAAAAACAAAAGACACTGAACCTTAGATCTGCTTTGCGGGATTCAAAAAGTGAGACAACAATCATTGGTCAAAGTCCCAGTTTCCAAAAATGTATGGACCTTGTAAAAAGTTATGCTGACACAGAGTTTCATGTCTTAGTTACAGGGGAGAGTGGTACGGGTAAAGAATTAATTGCAGAAAAAATTCATAAATTGAGTATCAGAAAGGGCAAACCGTTTCTGGTTCAAAACTGCAGTGCTATCCCTGAAACCCTCCTGGAAAGTGAATTGTTTGGTTATAAAAAAGGGGCGTTTACAGGTGCGAACCGGGATAAAATGGGACTGTTTGAGGCTGCTGATGGCGGGACTGTTTTTTTAGATGAAATCGGGGACATGCCCATGAGTATACAGGCAAGCCTGTTAAGGGTTCTTCAGAAAAATGAAATTAAACCTTTAGGTGAGACAAGTGTTAGAAATATTGATGTAAGGATTGTTGCAGCCACCAACAAGGACATCAAGCAGATGATAGCAGAAAACAGTTTCCGCCAGGATTTGTTTTACCGGTTGTCTGTATTGCCTGTTCATTTACCACCGTTGAAAGAACGCAGAGAAGACATTCCATTACTGGTTAAGTATTTTCTTGAAAAAGAATCTTTAAAAGCCGGGATTCTTGAAAAAAAAGTTTCAACTGAGGCAATGCAGTCCCTGGTAGGATATGCCTGGCCTGGAAATATCAGGGAGCTGGAAAACCTTATTCGATATCTGATGGTAACAGCAGAAGATGAGTATATTGAACTTTTAAATGTCCCGCTTCATGTCCGCAATCAGAATTCAGGATTGGACCCTTACGGAGATTCTGGCAGATCTTCAAAAAACGGTGTGAGCGATTTTATGATCAACCTGTGCAGTATGACATGGCCCCAGCTTGAAAAAGAGTATGCGATCGCACTGTTGAAAAAAAATAACTGGAATATCACCTGGGCTGCAAAAGCATCAGGGATCAACCGGTCTACATTTGCATCCAGGATGAGAAAGCTGGATATTAAAAGGGACCGGCAGGAGATTGAAATATAAGCGCGGATGAACAGTTGAGCATTGACTAAAGAAAGAAAGAATCTGCAACGTCTAACGTTAAATTCCAAAGTTTCCGTAAAATAATTATTAGGGCTGTAATACCGGTGCTCAACAATAGTATTTTAATTGAAGTTGGTGCCTGTGGAAAGGATATCGTAATATAGCGAAAATTAAACAGCGTTGGTGTGCCGGCATCCTGATACGCGTCCCCCCAGAAAAATAATATTGCCGTGGCTGATATGCCGATGATAAAAAGGGCCGGCAATGTGAATATGATTAATCTTTTCATCTGTATTCCTAAAAAAGTCTCGGATAAAAATACGTATACATGTTTTATATAGTTGAGATTGCAGGGCAGGTCTGTAATAATTTTGTTATTAACTGCAACAAAATGTAACATGTAGTCAAACAATGCTTCTTATCTTGTAATATCGGCCGCAGTGACCATATTAGATGAATAAGAAAGTATGATTTGACAAGTATAAAACAAAGGGGGCAGTATGGCAACAAAAAGCTTATTTGATTCCATAAAAATAGGAAAATATGAATTAAAAAATAGAGTGGTACTGGCACCCATGACCAGAAGCCGTGCCGGCAGTGAACGCATCCCCAATGATGTGATGGCCAGGTACTATTATCAACGGGCCACGGCCGGGCTGCTGATTACAGAAGCAACCGTTATTTCAGAACAAGGGATTGGCTGGATTGATTCGCCAGGCATTTATACGGACGGCATGGTAAAGGGATGGCAAAAAGTAACGAAAAAAATAAACCAGACCAATACGCCGATTTTTTTACAGCTATGGCATTGCGGCAGAGCCTCTCACAGTGATTTTCATAAAGGGCAGCTTCCTGTCTCTGCATCTGCAGTAAAGCTGAACGGGGACCAAATTCATACACCGAAAGGGAAAAGGTCTTACGAGACACCTCGGGAACTGACCATGGATGAGATCAATACAATTATTAAAGATTACAGAATGGCAGCCGTCAATGCAAAGGAAGCAGGTTTCTCAGGTGTAGAAGTACATGCTGCCAACGGATATCTAATAAATCAGTTGTTGGACTCAAAAACCAATCTCAGGCAGGATCCATATGGCGGGAACCTTGAAAATAAATACCGATTTTTAAAAGAGGTGCTTGAGGAGATTCTCAAAGTCTGGGCATCAGATCAGGTGGGAGTGCGCTTATCTCCCAATGGTGTTTTTAATGATATGGGAAGCACTGATTTCAGGGAAACCTTTCTTTATGTTGCCAAAGAATTGAATACACTCAATTTGGGATATCTTCATATTATGGACGGACTTGCATTTGGGTTCCATGAAAAAGGAGACCCCATGACGCTGAATGAGTTTCGAAGTGTTTATGACGGCGTTATTATGGGCAACTGCGGATACACAAAGCAGGATGCTGAAAACAGGATTTCAAGTGGCGATGCAGATCTTGCAGCGTTTGGGCGGCCTTATATCACAAATCCCGATCTGGTGGAACGGTTTAAAAATGATTGGCCGTTGACCCCATATGAGGATATGTCGCTGTGGTATACATCAGGGCCGGAAGGGTATACAGACTATGCACCATACAAGCAGTAAGATGGATGTTGAATGTAGTTAACTCATCAGTTTTATTGGAAAATATTTTTTAAAACGTTCCTGTATCACCGGCATTTAAAAACCGACAGCTTTATAATTTTCAAGAAACTGTACAATGATTTTTCCAAGCCCCCGGTTCCAGCCTGAAACAAGTTGTGCCGGATTCCGGGATGGAATGGCTTCTTGAATCAGATAGCTTTTATTCAAGATCATTTCAAATCCACTGGTTGTTTTTTTCTCTAGTATCATTCTGATTTCCATAACAGCTTTTGGATCAATTGATTTTTGGTAATCCCCATACAATTGTTTGATTTTTCCAGATAATCGATACATGATTTCCTTCTGGTCGGCCGCAGGTGCGGGAGAAAAATAAGGAGTTGCACCAAGGTTTTCAGTAATTTTTTCTGTTATCAGGCTGGCAGGATAGCTGACAAATTCATTATAATAATCACTGGTGTACTCATTTTTATTGATCCGAAGAATAAAGGAATGAGAATCATATGCAGGATTGATGGAAAATTCCTTAACAATAATCGGATATTGATTTCCAGAGGTGTCTTTTACAGGAGGCAAATCAACGTTTAGATCGAAATATTTTTTTCCAATATACTCTTTTTGAAATACAGAACAGCCTGAAATGATATCCAGCAGAACAATACAGCCAATGATGGTCACAAACTTCAAATATTTCATCAGTCTACTTTCTCCGTATCAATTTTTTTAGGGGGTTTCTCAAATAACAACCTTCCAGGATATCGTTTGAGATCTTTGCTCATCTGCTTTAAATTTTCAGATGTGGTTTCAAGATTATCAACAATGATCTTAATTTTATCGGAATTCAGCCAAACCATATTTTCTAACAGTTCTGATGTGGCTGCAAGGCTTTTCATCAACGAATCAAGATTAGAGGACAAACTGTCAATTCTGGGTGATAGTCTGGATTCAAGGTTGCTTGTTAGGTCTTTTGTGCTGCCGGCGGCAGCTTGAAAGTCATTTAATGCTTTATTCAAAGGTGTTTTCGAATCCTCAACAATGGACCGCAGCTCTGAAAAAGAAACTTGTGCATCTGTAAGAAGACGTTTGATTTTTTCAGATCCAATAGCTGTATTTAATTTCTGATTGGTATCTTTAAGCTCGCTTATTAATGTCGCCGTTAAAGTAGAGATTCTCGCAATATCAAAGTCATTTGCTTTTTGATCCAGTGTTTTTAAAAGGACTTCTATATCTTTGGTTATCCCTTTCAAATTAATGGCAGCCAGATTCTCCAGTATTTGATTTAAGGCATCTCCAAATTGTTTCATATTACTCTTTTGTGATGGAATATATATGTTTTTCGGTGTCCAGGAAATTTTAATTGTATCATCAGGATCCTCCACAGAATAGTCTGTTTCTAGGTAGGCCACACCTGTCAGCCCTTTAAATGCCAATCTAATTGATAAACCGTCATTGACGGCATGTTGGATTCTGATCCTTGCAGATTCTCCTGTCTGCCCCATGGAAATATTGTCTTCAAGCGATATAGTGACCAATACATAATCAGATTTTGTCTTATAAATTCGAGAAGCACTGGTAATGGATTCCACCGTCCCTATCTTAATGCCCTTATATTTTACCTCAGACCCTATGCTTAAACCTTGAACAGACTCATTAAAACAGGTTTCAGCGAGCAATTGCTTTTTAAGGAATTCGCCGGCACCAAAAATGATTAAAAATGCTGCCCCAAGACAGAACGAAATGATAACAAACAGGCCGAGTTTAAAATAATTAGCTTTTTGGGTCATTTTTCACCTTTATTGATTATCTGTGGATGATTCGATTAAAAAAATTGTACACATAAAAATTGCTCTGATCATTTTTCAGTTCATCAGGCGTCCCGGTTGCAATGATACCTTTAGCATTTTTTTCAAGCATAATGACTCTGTCTGATATGGCATGAATGCTTTCCAGTTCATGGGTGACGATGACAAAGGTTATGCCAAGTGTCAGACTGAGATTTTTTATCAGCTCATCAAGTTCGGCAGATGTGATCGGGTCCAGTCCGGCAGAAGGCTCATCTAAAAAAATAATAGACGGATCAAGTGCCATGGCCCTTGCCAGTGCAGCTCTTTTCTTCATCCCGCCGGACAACTCAGCCGGCATGAGAAAAGCACTGTTCTCCAAACCAACCATATTAAGCTTTAACCAGGCAATATCTTCAATAGAAGATTCTGGCAGGCAGGTATATTCTTTTAAGGGAAGCTTGACATTTTCCATTACAGACATTGAACCGAACAAGGCACTGCTTTGAAAGGCAACCCCAATTTTTTTCAAGATTTGGTTTTTTTCTTCTCCGACAGCATCAGACAGGTTTTTATCCAGGATAATGACATTGCCTGAAATGGGAGGTAAAAGACCGATCATATGTTTTAGCAATGTACTTTTACCGCATCCAGATCCACCAAGAATGACAAATACTTCACCTTTGAATACCTCAAAACTGATGTTTTCAATAATTGCAGTATGGTTATATCCTGCATACAGGTTTTCTATTTTTATGGCAGTTTCCATTTTCTTCATATCCCGAGATAATAGTAAATGATTGAAAACGCGCCATCAAATACAGCAATCAATATAATACCGGTTACAACGGCCCGGGTAGTGGAAATTCCAACGGCAGAAGGACCACTTGTTGTCTGGTATCCCCGAATACACCCGGTTGCGGCAATGAGGATGCCAAAAACAAAGCATTTTAACAGGCCCCCAGCAAAATCACTCCATTTGACGAATGATGCAATCTGGTTGAAATATGAAATGATCGGATAGCCCATAGATGTGATGACAAGGGCACCTCCCAGCATCCCGACAAGGTTGGAAAATATCGTTAACAAAGGGGTGATAATGGTTGAAGCGATAATCCTTGGTACAATTAAAAAGCGGACCGGATCAAGTCCCATCACAGTCAGGGCGTCAACCTCTTCATTGATTCGCATGGTGCCGATTTCAGCTGCAAATGCTGAGGAAGACCTGCCTGCCAGGACGATTGCGGTCATCAGCGGGCCCAGTTCCCTTACCATGGCAATACCGATAAGGTTGGAAACATACAGTTCAGCTCCAAACATCCGCATGGGTATTGCTGCCTGAAAAGCCATGACAAGGCCGACAATAAAACTGATCAGTGCTACAATAGGAAGTGCATCAACACCTGCTCTTTCTGCAGCAAGGAATGTGTCTGACCATCTGATTTTCAAGGGGTGTCTTAAACTTTGAAACAAAGCCCAGGTTATTTCCCCTATAAAAGTGATAAACTCTTTGGTCTCAGCAGCAATATCTGAAAGATGTTTTCCTCTCCTCTCGACAAAGGACAGGGGTGCAGGTGTAACGCTTGCTTCCTTTTTTTCTGAGGCGGTCTGCATCAGATGAATCAGTGCTGCATATTGCGGTTTGATATTGATGATATTAATTTTTTGAAACCCTTGTTCTTTCGCAGCAGCCTGAACATGACAGATGAAAGCTGCGCCTGCCGTATCCAGGTATGTGACCCCTCCAAGGTCAATCAAAAAATTTGAGACATCACTCAAAAACGTATGGTTTTTGATCTGTAAAAAAAGATCTGCTGTACCATGAGAATCAAATCTGCCGGTTAAAACAAATTGGATTCCCAGGTTGTTTTGTATGATCTCAAATTTTGGTAAATCAATCATAAAAAGGGTATTACCTTAAAATAAATCCTTGATTTAAAGGGTCATTTGAATCGATTAAAAATTCATGAACACCGGTAATATAAGCCCTGCCTGTTACTTTAGGGATGATCGCTTTTACATTTTTAACCCTGGTGTGCTTCGTTATCCGGCAGGTAAAGCTTGTATTTAAAATGCTGTTAATGACAATATCTTCTCCAGGCTCAATTTCATTTCTTTTGTCCAGGATGGCAAGCCGGGCACTGACGCCGGTCCCTGTGGGGCTTCTGTCAACCTCGCCTTCAGCAAAAATACAGCAGTGGCGTGAGTGAACATTTTCAAGCTCTGGAAAATCCACAAAAATTGTTCCATATAAAAAGCTTAAATCTTCTTCAAAAGGATGAACAATTTCTCTGGATGCCATAATGGCGTTCTTTATCATTCTGCCTTTTTCAACAAGTTCAGTAAAATAGTCTGGTGTGCATTCAAGTCCAAGATCCTGTGCACGGACAAAAGCATAAAATGCACCGCCAAATCCTAGATCATATCTGACGCTTCCAATGTCCGGTACATCAACAACCGCGTCCAATTCTGGAGCAAAAGAGGGAACATTTTCAAAAGTAACAGATTCGACAGTCCTGCCTTTTATATGGGGGACAGCAGTGATAAGTCCGGCAGGAGAATCAATCCTGATCTTCTGGCCCGGGGACGTAATGGCCACAAATCCAGTTTCAACAGCAACGGTGGTGACGGCAATGATACCGTGCCCGCACATAGTGGAAAAGCCTTCGTTATGCATAAAAAGTATACCAAAATCGGCTGTGTCTGAAACCGGTTCTGTGATAAAGCAGCCATACATATCTGCATGGCCTCTCGGCTCAAACATTAAAATTTTTCGAATGTGATCCAAATGCTTTTTTGCATATCGTCGTTTTTCCAGGATGGTATCACCCAGAATTTTCGGGACACCTGATGTAATTATTCTGAAAGGCTCACCTTCAGTGTGTGAATCAATGGTTTTTATTTTTAAGTATCTGTTTGACGGGGTATAGTGTTTCACAATTTTCTTCCTAAGAGGGTTAACCAAGTATTTAATCCTTGCTAAAAGGGTGTATATCACGGTTGATTAATTTTATTCAACAATTCATAAGATAAAAGGTCGTCCTGACCTTCTGTCATGGTATCACCGGCTGCGTTTATAACGGCTCCCAGAAAGAATTTCCGATAAAGTCGATAGCTGAAAAGGGGGTATGCTTGAAAATAAAAGGCAAAGGCGGGTACAAAATTCAGCCTCATTACCGCTTTTTTTTAACTGCCAGTGCAACCCATTCATCTTCGCTTTGTCTGTCTATGACGAAAAGGCCGTTTTTATCGAGGTTTTCAAGAACGCCATCCAACCGGTCTGTAATAATGCCTGAGAGAACAATAATGGTATCTTTTGTTATTCTCTCCACAATCTGAGGTAATAGATCAATAATGACCTGGGCAATAATATTGGCAGCGATAAAATCGTAATGGGTTTGAACAGTACAGTCAAGTGTTGCACATTTGAGATCATACTGGTTTACATCTATTTTATTCTTTGACAGGTTCTCCCGGCTCACTCGTATGGCAACCTCATCGGTATCAATCCCCAGAAGATGTCCGGCACCCATCTTTGCTGCAGTGATCATTAAAATGCCCGAGCCTGTTCCTATATCGAGAAAAGTTGAATCCGGTACAAGGTATTTTTCAATCAATTTAATGCACATGGCAGTGGTGGGGTGTGTCCCTGTTCCAAATGCCATTCCCGGATCGAGATGAATAACAATTTCATTTTTTTTGGGTGTATAACGTTTCCAATCAGGTTTGATGGTGATTCTGTCTGTTACAGGGGTGACGTCAAAATAGTCTTTCCAGGCGTCAGCCCAGTCTTTTTCATCCACAATTTGTGTTTTAATGTTAATGTTAATCGTATCGTCTTTCAGGCTTAAGGCTTGTTTTTTAATCCCTTGAAAAATGATATCTGAAGTGTCTACCAAGGGAAGGTATCCTGTCACAGCATAAATTCCAGGCTTGGGCAGCGTATCGGTTCCAAATCCTTCATCTGGTTCTTCCAACGGAACATCACATACCACTCCTTTTACATTATAAGAAAAGAAAATATTACAGATCAGCTCTTCTGCCAGTGAAATATTTTCAGCATTGAATTGGACAATTATTTTCTTGAACTGCATAAGGCTTAACTCTTTCTTGTGTTTTTATTAAAAAAAGATTATTTTTTATTATTTGAAAATTGTCAAACATAAATTTTGTAAGATAGTGAATTAATGGAAAAAAATGTAGAAATTACAAGGGATTGACTCCATCTTTTGTATCCTTTTTATAGGAATTTTACGCATTAGAAACAGAACAGATAAACATGCTATCACATATTAGCCTGCAGAAAAAAATAGCTGGTTCAGTTTTTGTCATAATGACAGTCTGTATTGTTACTACTGCCATAGGCGTGACTTTTTTTGCAAAAACAAAGTTTCAAAAGATTGAATTTAAAAGAATATATGACGAAACATATGTGATTAAAAAAAAACTTGGGCACCTTATGTCCGAATCAAACCGGCTGGGCATGATGGCAGCACTCGAAAAATTTAATTTGTTCAATAATACGATTCTCTATTTTGTAATTTCTGATACTACAGGATCTGTTTTTTTATCCAGTGATGAAGCATTGATAGGAAAAAAGCAATTTGAGGTATCAAAAATAAAGGATATGTCCCGTCCCGTTTTTAACGTATCAAATGTTGATTCTAAGGTTACAACTCCTTGTTGTTTCAGAATTTATAAATCCAGATTAAATAAAGATCTTTTTGAAGAATCTACACTGATTGCCAGTAAAAATGAAATCATTTTTGATGCGTTCTGGGATCTTACCTATAACAATAAATCAATGGGAACATTCAGGATGGGATTTTCTCAAGAAAGTTTGAACAAGCATCTTGGGTACCTGACTGGTGGGATTCTTGGCATTGGTTTTTTAGTTTTAATGCTGTCACTCGGTCTTGTCCTCTGGATGGTAAAGAAGAACCTCGCACCGCTGGATACCATTCTGAAGGAATTGACACGGTTGGATAGAGCCGATGAAGAGGACCGGTTGCGACAGAAGCTTGGTGAAATCTCTTTTATTGAAAACAGATCTGACATTGATAAAATTCAGGAGTTGAAGCGCACTATCCTGAAAATAAAAGATCAACTCATCCTCAATTGGGATCAATTAGAAAATCATAAAGCGTATCTTGAAAAAATAGTAGATGATAAGAACAGCCAGCTCAATAAAGTAAATCGAAAACTGGCCCGTCAAATGGAAGAGAGAAAAGAGATAGAGAACAGGTTGTTGAATGTGCAGAAGTTAGAGGCTATCAGTACGCTTGCCGGCGGTATCGCACATGAATTCAATAACCTTTTTATGGCGATTACAGGGTATGCTGCGCTGATTGAAAAACAATCAGAACCGGGCCATCCAAATGCGGTAAAGGCAGAAAAAATAAGAGCCCTGGTGGATAATGGATCCCAATCCATAAAACAACTGCTTGGATTTGCAAGAAGCGGCAAATATATGCCGGGACCACTGAACCTGAATGAAGTATTGCGGGTGAATGTTGATATGTTTCAGCGGAGTCGAAAAGATTTGGAGGTGATAACCAATTTTATTCCAAACATATGGAATGTATATGCAGATCGCTCTCAAATGGAACATGTATTGATGAATTTATTATTGAATGCATCTGAATCAACACCGGAAAATGGAAGAATAAAAATTGAAACAAATAATATCATGCTTGAAAAAAAAAGGGTTCGAATGAATAAAATTGTATCGGGAAGGTTTGTTCATTTTTCAGTTAAAGATGATGGAAAGGGGATTGAAAAAGAACACATCCAACGTGTTTTTGACCCATTTTTTACAACAAAGCCCATGAGTGCAGGTACAG
Source organism: uncultured Desulfobacula sp. (assembly GCA_964343845.1). Classification (GTDB taxonomy): domain Bacteria; phylum Desulfobacterota; class Desulfobacteria; order Desulfobacterales; family Desulfobacteraceae; genus Desulfobacula. The sequence continues at coordinate 116,955 of CAYFKW010000001.1, forward strand.
GGCTTGGCCTTGCATCTGTCTATGGTATTGTAGATAATCATGATGGATTCACAACGGTTGAAAGCTCGGTCGGTAAAGGAGCGGTGTTCAATGTCTTTCTTCCAGCGATGAAACAAGAGACCGAAAAGAATGGTTAACCCTTATTCATATCTGTATATCTATTACTTTGACGGCGTCCTTGAAATAGAGGTCGAAATTCAATCGCACCCCTCCTTTCTTGGTACATGGGTGGATGATGATGTCTCGTTTGTTTTCTTTTCTCAAAAACGGAATGATTTTGTCAAAAAGATGCTTAAAGACAGCCCGGACATCAGTCTGATTGAAACATATGAGATGACAGGTGAACAATGGCACGGAGACAAGATAGAGCCTTATTATGTCAATGACCTGTGCATATACCCTCCCTGGCATCAGCCGGAAGAAGTCAACAAGCCAATAAAAGGAATCATCCTGGATCCAGGGGTGGTGTTTGGAACCGGCAGACATCAAACAACCGAAGACTGTCTCTATTTGATTCATCGATTGTGCACAAAATATGATATTCAAACCGTTTTGGATATCGGAACTGGAACTGGCCTTTTAGCCCTTGGCGCAGCTGCCCTGGGGGTTAAAAAAGTGCTGGCCTGCGATTTTAATCATCTTGCAGTAAAAACAACGAATAACGACAGTAGACAGAGCCAGTTTCAGGATCAGATCATAGCCTTTCAGGCCAAAGGCGAAGAGATCCTGTCGATAAAAAGTGATCTTATGGTGGCCAATATTCATTATGATGTGATGCAGCATCTTATTGAGAGCCCTTTCTTTTTAGAAAAACACTATTTTATCCTTTCAGGATTATTGAAATCAGAAACAAAAAAAATACTTGCATCCCTGTCCCATAAAAAAGTTCATATCATTGAACGCAGATGTCCGGACGGCATCTGGAATACAATTCTTGGTAAAATTTCAGCATAAACTGCCAAATATAGCATCTGCCGGAAAAATTTTGCCATACAGCCGATGATTGACAGCTATACCCCTGCCAATCATCTAAGATAAATCATCTTTACAAAACGAAAAGTTTGCCGGCAATCACTATAACATCCATGGAATTGCATATTAAAAGATAATGATTATTTTATTTTTTAAAGCACCGTTCTTGTAAAACGGTCAGTAAATATAAAAAATGATATATAGTCGCAGGAGGATGCCATGAACGAGACCACAGAAGAAAGAGATATGGCCTGTTCTTTTA
>CAYFKW010000001.1:118198-127644 GCA_964343845.1 uncultured Desulfobacula sp.
AGGACTATTTTGAATGTATTGATAATGGTGAACACGAGTCAGTCTGTTCAATGAAAAGAGCACAGTGCAGCTGCACCTGCTCTTCATAATATTTAAACCGGATATGTCGTCTTCATAATACCATCACAAATGGTAAGGCATATCCGGTTATGTTTTTACCCGTTTTTTCAGTACCTGAAATACATCAACTTTTCCCTGTCTTTATCGACCCTGTCCTTGAGAATTTTTTCAAGTTGCTTTTCATTATGGGTTTTGGCATCGACAAAGGCAGATGCCGTTTGAACAGTTCAGGTCCAGATCGGTAGGCAGTGAGGGGTTGAACCTGAACTATTCATCACTTTTATCGATATGTGAGAACAATCGTGTCGCCTGATCCTCTCACATCAATTAGATGTCTGATATTGAGCATTGGGTTGTTGATCAGGTCCTGAAAAGCATTCTCGATCGTTTCCTTGACAGAGGCATTATCAAAGACAGGTGCAAAACTGTTCTCGATTTCACGGGCGGCGGTTCTTTCTAAATAACGTTCAATTCTATGACCAGGTATGTCTAAATTGACATTGGCATCCATTGTAAGCGCAGAATAGCTTAATACCTGCCCATTTAAAACAGGGGTTAACATAATTTCAATGAAAAATCCTCTTAAATCCATATCTGGCAGCCAGCTGTCTCTCCAGCAATGGGCAATGGCATCTCTTGCCCACACTTCGATTTCATTTCTGGCACTGGCATCAAAAGTGATCCGTAAACCCAATTTTCCATCTCGAATGAAAAACAGATCACGGCTGTCAATCACAGCATTCAAGTCTTTTATCATTACCAGAGCTTCAAATGGAGTTGATCCGTATTTGAAGGATGGAATAAGGATGTCCTGACGGTAAACTGTGCTGGCACCGCTGCTTCCTTCAATGGATAAGCTTATACTGGAATCTCCTGTAACTGCAGGCCGGTCATCAGACCTGTCCCCATGCCCTGTCTCAAAGTTATTTACCCTGACGCTGCCGCTGAAGAGACTGCTGAAAATATCAACCAAGGTTTCATTAATCGTGAACGTACGGGTTTCCCACGTATGAGAATGAGTGGATTCTTCTACGGGCATGCTGGAATCATTAACAGAGGCATTACCGGACACTGCCATTTGAATAGTGTCATATTGAAGGGCAGATTCCGGCAGGATGACGGTAAAAATATCTCGTGTGCTGTTACGGTTAAGGACGATATCATCTGCACGGTATACACTGTCAATTATGGTTACATTGCCTGGCATCCCCTTAATACCATACCGCAGGTTCAGCGTACCGGAAGAAAAATCCATATCTCCCGCATTCTTGACCCTGAAGGTTACCTCAAGCGTATCATCATTTACAACAGGTGGCCTGACTTGAAATTCAGGGCTTTCAACCTCAATCTCGATCTTTTTTTGAACAGATGTTAACCCGCCAGGGCCAGGATTGATACCGTTAACTTCAAGGGTAATCTCTTCACTTTTATCAGCCAGATAGCTGGTTTGGAAACGATAGCGTTTCTTACCATCGCTCAGTAACTGCGGCTCTCCAGGTCTGAGATTGGAATGTGCCCCGCTTTCATATAACAGCCGTACCCTTAATGTTTGTACATTATCTGTTGTAAATTGGATGCTGAAGGTTAACCGTGTACCAAACTGGGTCCGGATAAGGGGAACGCGGTCTTCTGAATCGTCTGAACTGCCAAAAGGGCTTGTTACAGGCGCTATGCGTGTATGATCCCCTGCTTTATTAAAATATACATTTTCTATGACAGGTGTATTTGGTGCATAGTGTATTTTTCCTTTAGACCTATTCGTCACAGTCCTTGTGGAGTGAATTGTTTTTGCAGCGCCTGAAGAAAGTTTCCTTGTTTGATTATGACCGTTTTTTTTGGATAAAGAAGTGGTAGAAAACGATTCACACGTTTGATCAATTTTTCTTTTGGTTCTGTCATTGTTGAATGCTGAATCGGTTTGAACTCTTTCAAAAAGTGCTGCACAAAGCTTATTTCCAGATTTTTTGATATTTAGTGCATATTTTTTACAAGGTTCAAATTTTCCAATGGACCCGATGGACTGCCAGGAAGATAACCGGTTCGGTTTTACCAAAATCTTGAGCATCCCTTCTTTAACAGCCTTAAAGCCGGATGAACACCCCGTGAAACAGGTGGAAAGATTTCGGTGGAAAACAATTTTTCCAATTTTTACCTGGAAGATGCTTGTGCCAGAATTATTCACAACCTGCACAATCGGTGCCTGGGAGCATTTTACCAGTTCTCTGCCGTCTAATTTTTTTACAGTATCAGCAGCATTTGACTGCATGAATTGCTTCCCTGCAAATGTATAAGGTGCTAAAAATAAAAATGACAACGCAATAAACAGGGTGAATATGATGAATCTTGAAAGTTTCATTTTTCTCCTCCTTTATTAAGGGTGACAATTTTATTCACTTTAATTTTTTAGTAGGTCTGATTTGGGCAAAGGTTCAAAAAAAGCTGTTTTTGTCGTTTTATTATTTTTAAAGATGATAAAAAATAAAAATTACAGGGCAGTGCTGGTAAACAAATAGTTGACAGTGATAATAATAAAAGCCCGCATAAAGCAAATTTACTTTTTATTCTGGCAAATCAGAATAGATCCGGTAAAAGTGGTTTTGACAGAACAACTTTTTTATTATCTTTAATGGCAATGGCTTTGCCGTTTTCAAAACTTGAAATGATATGATCAAATTGGAGATTGATAACAATATCACCTGACGCATTTATAAAGCCCCATTTGCCATTTTGAACCTCGGTATGTTCACCTGATTTTATTTTTATGCACCCTGAACAAACAGCAGCAAATCCCTCACTGAAAGGAAAGGCAGCGTCAAATTGGGGGTGTATGATGATATCTCCCCGGGTGTTGGCAAATCCGATTTTTTGATTTTCAACAATACGGAATTTTTTTTCAGATACATAATCAGGACCATTGTCAAATGTGAAAATTTGAAAAAGAATTTTTCCATTTTTGTCAATCCCCATAAACCCTTTTCCATGCCTGAATATTGTTTTAAAAGGGCGATTCGATTCTGGCGGGTCCGGAAAAAGGATATCTGTATGAAGAGAGTCTTCCTGGTTTTGATCTAAAGTGGTCTGGGCTGGCGAACTTGCAGCCAAACAGACAGAGAAAAAAACAATACTCCTGAAAATCAGCAAAGAAAAGGATAAAACAGGTGATTTCATGTTGAAGATCCCTGGGATGATAATGTAATATTAAGTCATATTCTTAAGCACGTCTTTGACCTGATTGCCGTCGGCAAGCTTTCCAAAATGCTTCATTGCCAATCCCATTGCCTGTAAAGGGCTTTTAAATTGAGAAAGGTCTACATTTTCTTTTATCCATTGTTCAATTTCCTGGGATGTGGCCATTGCAGGCAGATAACAGTTTAAGAGTTCCAGATAGTCTGAGGTCGTTTCCTTTTTGAGTTCCAGCACCGTTTTTTCAGATTTAACCAGTTTTCGAATGATATTTTCGACATCGTCATCTATAATTTCTTCAGGTGTTTTTACCCGCGTGGTTTTTTTACCGCTTTCTAAAGTAATAGCAACGGTAATACTTGGAAATTCTCCCATGATCAGGCGCATGGTATCCCGAACAGCATGATCTTTTTTGCGCATGGCTGTTTTCATGTCCTGCCGGATCTTGTCATAAAGCCGAATTCCCATTGATGCGTCCCATCCATACGTTATTTTAGATTCAGTCATCTGGTGTCCTTTTTTGTTAATAACTATCTATATTTCTAATTATATATCACATAAAAAGGTAGAATTTGACAGTTAATTTTTTGTTTTGACAATCAGGTCTTTTTTATCATATAATTTACTGCCAACTAACACAAATTCATTCTGATTCACGTTGGTTTTATTTCTTCAAAGATCTTGTCTATCTGCACCTGAAATCTATATTTTCACAAGCAGTCTCCAGTTTTTAATAGTGTTGACAGCCTGTTTTTCATTTCCTGCAGCAGTTTGAACACCTTTTGTCGGGATAAAAAAAAAGATGATGCACCAGCATCATTCTTCAACCTAAAATTTTTTATAAAGGAGGCGATGATGACTGTAAAAATTTTAATTCGAAGGAAATTTTTAGAAGGGACGCTAAAAGATGCTTCAGAAATGCTTATTCAGGCCAGGACCAATGCAATGGCGCATAAGGGATATATTTCGTCAGAAACATTGAGCAGCTGTGACGATCCCAAGACGGCGATGGTCATTTCTATGTGGCAGAATAAAGAAGACTGGGATGCCTATGCTGCAAGCTCTGTCCGTAGAGATAATGAACGAAAATTTTCAGAAATTCTTGACGGGAAAACCGAATACGAGGCATTTCAAGTAGGGTTGAGTAATTAAAAGCATGAAATTCAACTCAGGCAGAATCTTTTAATTGCGGTTCTGCTTTTTGTGATTTAAAAACCAGAACCGCAAGCGCCAGTCGTTTTCTTACATTTTGATGACATATGGTTTCAGCCATTTAATTTTTTTTATGATATCAATTGAAAAATGCTTATATTGGGGTATGCAGGTTATATGACTCCCGGAAAGATCAGGTTGTTAAATGACAATGATAAAGGAGGTTCAAATTGAAAACAAACACAAAAGAAGCTGTTATTGCATCATTTGCAGCAGATGCATTGGCCCTGGGTGTTCATTGGGTATATAATACCGAAGACATCGTTCAAAAATATGGCAGGCTGGAATCAATGATCAAGCCGGAGCTGGCACCCTATCATCAATCAAAGCAAAAAGGGGACTTTACCCATTACGGAGATCAAATGCTGGTGCTTCTTGAATCAATTATTCAATCTTCTGGGTTTGATTTAAATCACTTTTGTTCAGCATGGCAGCACCTGTTTGAAACATACAATGGTTACATGGATCATGCCACAAAAGAAACCCTGGAGAATTTTAAGTCTGGTACAGGCCCTGAAAAATCAGGATCAGTTTCCATGGATCTTTCTGGTGCTTCAAGAATTGCCCCGCTGGTCCTCTATTACGGAGAAGATGTAGGTGCTTTTGTTGATACGGCAGGACAGCAGACGATGATGACGCATCGCCAGCCTGATGTGATTCAGAGTGCTGATTATTTTGCAAGGACATCTGTCCTGGTTCTGAACGGGGAAGCACCTGTCGAGGCAATGCAGGAAAGCCTGAAGTCGATACCGGAATCATCAAAGATTAAAGCGTTAATCAAAGCCGGTTTAGAAAGCAGTTCACAGGATACACTGGGAGTGATCAAAAAATTCGGCCAGATGTGTTCATTTGAAGGGGCGTTACCGGCAACAATTCATTTGATTGCAAAGTATGAAGACAATATGAAAGAAGCGCTGATAGAAAATATCATGGCAGGCGGTGATTCCTCTGCAAGGGGCATGCTTGCAGGATTAGTTTTAGGCTGCTATCAAGGACTTGAAACGATACCGCAGCAGTGGCTGGATGACATGGCTGCCTGCAAAAAAATTGAAACCCTCCTGGAGGGGTGACCATAAATCTGATACCAGCGCTCCACCCTGAAAAAAATTTAAACAATGTGTTTAAAAATCTTTATCGTAACGCCGCCTGGGGCAGGGATATGGGACCCAGCATCTTCCATTCTTTACCCTGAAGGTATCGGTGTTTTTCTACAGGGCCTTTTTTTAAGTCAAGTCGCAGGCAGTGTGATGATAAAGTTTGCACCAGATCCTGTTTCAGATTCAACACTCATTTCACCGCCATGATCGTCAACAATAATGAAATATGATACCGAAAGACCAAGACCGGTACCACTATTACTGCCTTTTGTAGTAAAAAAGGGTTCGAAGATTCTTTTTTGCGTGCTCTGGTCTATGCCGGGGCCATTATCCTCTATTTCAATTTGAATCTTTCCTGGTATTTTTTTTATGCGAAGAACGAGGTGAGGTTTTTCATGATCTACTCTTTTGTCCTGCATGGATTGTGACGCATTTTTTATTACATTAAAAAGGACCTGCTGAATTTTTGTGCCGTCACACAGGATTGTATCATCACCTGAACAATACTCCCGGATGATGTTGATCTGCTTGAAATCATATTTTTTCTTTAAATCAAAATCATTCTGGGCCAATTCAAGTGTGGATTCAATTAAATCCCTTGCCTTGTGTTCATGCCTCTTTGAATTTGAAGGTTCATTCTTGGCAAAATCCAACATATTATGGATAATCTTCGCGGCCCTTTTCCCAGCACTGTTAATATTATCAAGCTGCTTTAATATGCCTCTTTTCTCCATATATGTATTCAGCTTTGGGATTGATAAGCCCAACGCATCCGCGACGTTATGGTTTGCCGGCAGATCTTGGGTAAGACGGCTGTAAATGACCTGTGCATTTTGTATCATCCCCGCCAATGGATTGTTTATTTCATGTGCCATGCCGGCTGCAAGTCCGCCTAAAGATATCATTTTTTCTGATTCGGTAATTTTCTTTTCTAAAAGAATTTTTTCAGTAATCTCATCAAGCCTGATAACAACACCATAGGTTTTCTCATGTATTAAAGGCGTAATTGATAGAATAAAAACTCTGGGGTTCTCCCCCATGTGAAGTGTGAGTTTGGCATCAAAATTTTTGTTGTGTCCATTTATGACATTAAAAATTTGATTTTCAAATGAAGATAATGCCGGTATCAGTGCTGCAAAATATTTGTTCCTGGCATCACTGTTGGAGATGGAAGTGAATTTTTCAGCCATATGGTTCCACATAGTACAATATCCCTGTGAATCCAGGCCTACGATAATAGACGGCAGCGAATTCAATATATTAGAAACATGATTTTTATTTTTTATAAGCTTTTCATTGCTCAAAAGGCTCTTTGTATAAAGAGAGCCAATCGATTTTATCATTCTTTTCTGAAGAATGATTCCCAACAAAACAAAGACAGCGCCTGAAAGAAAGATAAAACTGACAAACAAATTACCCAGGTTAAAGCTCGTGGAGTTAACTGCATATAATACGATAACATAACCAAACAGGAAGGAAATGATTAGAAATTTATGAATCAGTAAGACATGTTTTGAACGTTCATATTCCTGTTGTGAAATGTTTTTTAAAACGATTATCGTCTCCTGGAATTTTTTAACGTTGAACGCCATAATCAAGGCACCAGCACTGATAAATAGGCTGGCAATAAAAAAAATATAGTCCATACTCCCTGTAAATCCTTAAATAATATTTAGAATCGTTGTCATTTTGCATTAAAAAACCAGAATTTGTCTTACATTCTGGTCAGGTTTGGATATATTTTACACCACGATGTGGCATAAATCAAATTGTTTTAATCTCATGCTGGAAAGGTAAAACGTGCCCTTCAGCATTCACCTTCATACATCACAATTTCTGCTGCCATCCAGGAGCCGAGATCTGTTAATCTTAAAAATTAATTCTCATTTTTTGTTGATATTTGATATATTAATCTTATATTGATTCCATTTTTTGAAGGAGATTTTTCATGTCTATAATTAATTTTCTTGAATTAAAAGAAAGGCTTGAAATTCAAAAATATGTAAAACCAAGGCAGATAGATAAACAAACATATATTCCCTTTTCAGGTTCACCCAGAAAGCATCCATATGAGGAAACAAGGGTAATTCTTGTGGCTGACCCGTTTAGCAGCAACACGTTTTTTTATGAATTTAATATTGAGGACGTTGCATTTGCTGAGGAACTCCCAACCATCTGCAACCTTAAAGGCGAGACTGTTTCTATTGTCCGGCTCTGGGTCAAAAAAAAGAGTATAGCCCTGCAGTGTATCCCATTTGTTGTTGACACGTTAAATCGTCAGTAAACCCGTGTAGAGAGGTTAATTATCAATGACACGATGTGAATGGATCTCAGAAAGATGAATGAAAAATCAAATAATGTAATGCGCTGCCATCACCATAAAATGTGTTTGTTTTCTGGACGTGTGGTTTTGCAGGGCTTACTGTAGACCATGAGGAACGAACGATTTTTTAAAAACCGTCTTCTTCCTTTTGTTGAATTGCGGTATTCTCTGGGCAGCAATGTCTCCTTTAAACTGCATATGCACAAGGCATTAAGTATTGGTGCGATAGAAAAAGGAGAAGTGCTGTATGATGTTAATGGAAAAACAGCAGTTCTGGCGCCTGGCGCGCTTTTGGTCATAAATCCGGAAACGCTTCACGTATGTAACCCCGCAACCAAAACAGGAAGAAGCTATTACATGCTTCATCTTGATACAGATTGGTGCTGCCAGGTTCAACAGTCCATGTGGGAAGTGAATCAATTTGTAGCGGTTGAAAGCATTCGGGTTGATGATAATCAATTGTATGAGCAATACTGCAGAACAATGGCATATCTGATGGATGAGAAGATCCTTCTGCAGGAAAAAGAACAGATGTTATTTGATTTGGCTGTTGAAATCTTTTCTATTGCCTGCAAACCACAGGCAATAAAAAAAGACCGATCAGACAATATTGAGACACTGAAAAAACTGCTGTCAGATGACCTGCAGAAGGATTTACCGCTCAATTCCCTGGCAAATCAGATGGAAGTCAACCCCTACACTTTGATACGAAGCTTTAAGGCAGTTACGGGCATCACACCCCATGCGTATCGAATGAACTGCAGGATAGAAAGAGCCCGGGAGCTCCTGAGACAAGGCTGGGATATCACAGACACAGCCCTTGAGTGTGGTTTTTTTGATCAAAGTCATTTCCATCGTCACTTCAAGGCAATGACAACAATCACACCTCATGCGTACCGTGTCAATTTTATGCAATAACCAAACGGATTAATCAGCTACGCTTCTCCCAATAATATTGTCAACCATCAACAAATCAAAGGAGTAGATTAACATGGAATTACAGGTTTATGTCGCATTTGTAATTGCTGCTGCCATCATGATTGCATTACCCGGACCAAGTGTGCTTCTGACAGTGGCCCATAGTATTTCATTTGGCTGGCAGCATGCGATAGCGACTGTTGCCGGAGCGACAATCGGCATTGCAGTCCAGCTTATCATAGCTGCCATCGGACTAACCTCCCTGCTGCATGTTGTAGCAGACGCATTTGAATGGCTCCGCTGGGCAGGCGCGGCGTATCTTGTTTATCTTGGCATCAGGCAATGGCGAAGCGCAGGTGAACCTTTGGATCTTGCGTCATCAGCCTCCAAATCAAACCTGATGCTCCAGGGGATGGTGATTACGATTCCGAACCCCAAGAGCCTGATCTTCATTGCAGCATTTCTGCCTCAATTTATCGATGCAGCCCGTCCTCTTGGGATACAGTTTGCTTTTATTGTCCCGACATTTTTGGTGATCACTTTTACAGTAACATCGGCGTGGGCATTGGCTGCAGGAAAGGCAAGAGAGATTCTGCAGCGCCAGCAGGCGTTTCAATCCGGCAAACGATTCCCGCACACCGTCTTCGGGCGTA
>CAYFKW010000001.1:127654-128342 GCA_964343845.1 uncultured Desulfobacula sp.
CGTTTCAATCCGTCCTGAAAACAGCAGGCGGTATGATGATCATCGCAGGGTTAGGACTTGCGTTGTCCCGCCGCGGCAATTAATTTGCGATGATAAGAATACTTCAGGTCCTGGGCCGTTATCGACCAGGTGGTGAGTAGTTGAAAAAATGTCATATATAAGAATGCTTGACTCTTGATAGGATAAATTTTAACAAGTAGGGGGTGACTGAAATTAAAGGATTCAGTGCTGTCAACTTTTTAAATTCAGGTGATACCTGAAATAAAAAATCATAAAATGGGAAGCAATATGGCTGTTTTTGGGAAAAATGGATTTATCAGGAAACAAGAGACTGTATTTGCAAGGAAACTTCTTGTCTGGAAATATGAAAATTCGGGAATGGCTTTGCCGGATGATTCGATTCTATCAGCCCAGGCCCAAAAAGTAGTTGAAGATGCCCATTTGATAGCAAAAAAAAGTGGCAGGGATGTGCTGGAAATTTTGAAAGACACTATACAGAATATTAAAAAAAAAGTCACAGATGATTTTTAACGTAAATATTGGATCACTGCTTCATTGTTATTCACAACTGGAACTGTACAGTTCTGAGAACAGGTAATCAGTTTTTCAGTATGGATGAATCATCACTGCCCGGGAGGTGATTCTACAGGTGCATGCTCCTGCCTCATGACATCGCGCGCCTGATCGG
>CAYFKW010000001.1:128372-152040 GCA_964343845.1 uncultured Desulfobacula sp.
TACATTCTGCTGCATATTATTCCTGATTTCAGTGCTGTGTTGAGATCCTTCAGCAGGATCAATACCATAATTCTGACGCTGCCAGAGCAGGGTCGGGCCTTCCTGACCTGTCTCATAGTGATCATCTGTCATTCCTGGATTGATTACAGGATCATTTCCCTGGGAGCCGCCTTGGCTGTTACCGCTGCTGCGCCCTTCTGTATGATGATCAATGCCGACTGCACTCGGATCAATCCTGCTACCATTTCCGTTATTTCGATCAGGATTACCCAGACCTAAAGGATCAGAGTTGCCACTTCCCTGTGTCCACGGATCTGGATCCCCGCCCCCGGGCTGACTTTTTTTCTCATCTTTATCGCCGCCGTCATTTCCTGTGTCTTTCCCGCTGTCGTCTTTCCCACTGTCATCAGAATCATTTTTCCCGGTGTCTTCTGTATCTTTTTTTTCAGAACCATTATCCTCTTTTTTCCCAGTGTCATTTTCTTTTTTCCCGCCGCCGCTGACACCACTGGTATCACTATCATTTTTATTACCCTGACCGGAACTGTTTTGTTTTTTTCCCCCGAACAGGTTATCCTTTGCACCACCGGTACCCTTGCTGCCAAGTCCGATACCTTTATCATCCTTTTTCCCATTCCCGGATGGGTTCCCCATGTCAACGCCGTCTTTAGGATCGAATTTTTTGTTGCCGTCCGTGCCCATGCCGTGGCCGTATTTATCAGCTCCTGTCATCTTGTCTCCTAAGGCACCGCCTGGCATACTGTCCTTGCCCAATGGACCAAGATCGCTCTTTCCTTTTAAAGGATCCATTCCCATCTTATCACCGTGCATGGCATTTTTCCTGTCTGGACTCATTTCCTTAAAATCGTTTTTTATCTTGCGATCAGGTGACAGTTTGCCTGCAGCATCTAATTTGCCGCCTTTCATTTTAGTGTCAATGGTTTTATTCTTGAAGGATTTGGTATCGCTAAAGGATTTATGTGTAGGTTTGCCTGTATCTTTTGTTCTTTTATGGCCAAACTGGTTTTTGAGGCTTTTTGTTCTGCTCCAAGGTCGCTTTTTTTCGTAGGTTTTTGATTTGCTGTCTGTTTTTTTCCCGGTGTACTTTTTATTGAGACGGTCTGTATTGCCTGTTTTATTTTTTTCGTCTGAAATGCTAAATCGGTTTCTTGCAGGTGCTGCTGCTTCAGTCCCTGAGCTTTTTGAAGGTGCAGATGGTCTGGCCGCTGCAGGGGCGGGATCCCTGTCCTGATCCTGGTGCGATTCCACAGAAGGGGCAGCAGGTGCGCTCCGGCTTGATCCTGTCCTGCTGAGATTTCCGGCAACAGCATCAGTAGAAAATAACAACAAAGCCAGTATTGCAGTCATTGTCAATAGTCTCATTTTGAGCTCCTTTATATTCGGATTGTCAGCTGGTATGAACGTAAACAGTGTTCCTGCTTTTTCAAAAGAAAGAAAGCATATGTTTTTAAGATAAAACCTTAAAACAGGCATTTGTTTTTTGTCAATCGAATTATAGATATTTTTCCAGGATTTCATTTTCCCACCTATCACCTGTGTTTTCAATTTATTGCTTTACTATATTCAGTTGTTTGAAAAGCAAAAAAGGTTCAAAAAAAGATCAATGAGAAATCGGGTTTAAAAGGATGGATAACAAATGTCCAGCAGTATATCTTTTTGGCAATTTTAGCTGTAATTAGGTATCATTTTTATCTGGTTAAATGTTGTTTGCTTCTTTAGTATGAACAACTTTTTTTTGAAATCTAAATTTCCTTTTAAAGGCTTGGAGGGTACCCAGAAAAACGGAAAAGACCAGTACACTTCTGGGGGTATAGGCAATTCGCCACAACCCGCCGTGATTGGCCGTATTTATAAACAGTTCAAGCGGGTGATCAAGACGGGTTTCCGGGTTGGCACCAGAAGTGTTGTCATGAAGGTCATTCAGCAGCGCTGCTGTCATCATGGCGCTGGTCGTTTCGCTTTTAAATGCCTCAGCCTTGAAATAGGCCAGGCCAGTATACCCTGCAGCCAGAATCCTGTTCTTGAATACAGAGCGGGTTGTGGTAGCAGGCGCTACATTCCCCGACACACGGATCCCTTTATTCCTGGCAACCAGGGATCGCCACTTCTGGATATTTTTTGCCAAAATATAACCTGGTCCCTGTTGGACAATGATATTGTCGGATAATCCATAGGACTTTCCATTATCACTTTCAACAATCGTCTGGTTATGGGGAATAAACATTTTTTCCATGCTTAAAAAACGAGCAGTAAGCGGCAGGGACAAACCGGTCGAACCCTTTTTGATTTTTAATTTAGACGCTTCTGCTACCTGCATCGGAACAGCGAATGAATCGCTGGGGGTGAGTAAAAAAGCAATGGTATAGTCTTTCCGGTAAGTTGTCAGATCTTTGATAATGGCGTCCATGGCCATTGCAATTTTTATATGCTGAGCACCGTCTGCATAAGCGTATGCACCAATTGTCATCGATTCATCGAATTCACCAAGCCAGGTCCTTATTTCAGGGGCATAACAGGATAGGTCTGCACCAGCGATTTGAGACAGTTTTTCATCACTTAAATCAGCTGTAAAAGGTTCCCTTATTGGAAAAATCAGCTTTCCGCGAGATTTTCTAGCAGTTCGGATCAACCGTTTCCAGATATCCGGGCAGTCAAGATCAATTGCAATAACGGTGGCTCCCAGATCCAGAAGCGTTTTAAAAGGTGCTATTTCAGATCCGGCTCCCATAAGCACAAACATTTGGCTGGTCAGGTCTGCCCATTGGTCTTGCGTGGCGACATTGCGAATCGCCTTACCAAAAGATGCTTCGAAAAGGCCATTGTGTTCCCATGTGTCCACTTGATCTAAAAGTCTTTTCCCATAAAGCAATCTGTTGTTGTATGGTAAAGAAAACGACTGGCTTTTTTCTGAAGAAAAGCTGCCGTTTACCATCCCTGTGTAAAACAAGGGCGTTGTAAATGCCTCCATTGCTTCGTCAATGGTCATTTCGGCACTATTTCGAATAAAGTGCATGGACTGATATGCCTTATCAAGACCATTTTCAGCTATATTTACAGCATGCTGAGCAGATTTAATCGCAGCGATATTTATTTTGTTAATATATTTGGGGTACTGTTGACGCCATTTTTTTTCTGATAATATATCAGCTGCAAGATCTGTATCAATCCCGGCTATGCTTCCGGCTAAGATCTTTTTTACAACAACAGAAGAACTTCTTTTCCCAAATTCATTTTCAGGAAATACAATGCCTTGATCTGGTTTGTCTGAACCATTTTTTGTCTGTTTCATAATGCTTCCCTGACAATATCTTGCGTTACACCATAAAGTTAAGTATGTAAACTAAGACACTACCATGGAATGTTGAAATAGTTGTTTCCTTAAGGTATCAATTATTTGTCTCCTGGTATCAAAAAAATTCTGCGGAGTAATAATGAAATGATAACAGAACCAACCATAGCTGGTTCAACCTTTCTGTCTGTTTTTAAAGCGTTGGCAGAAATGGGAATTGACGAAACGATAATGGAAAAGGAGATCGGTCTGAAAAGGCAGGATCTTGAAGCGCCGGACGTCCGGGTCCCGGTAACCTTGTGGAACCAATTTCTTGAATTCGGCCAAAAATGGTCTCATAACCCAGCGTTTGCTCTTCACCTGGGCGAGAATACCAGTCATTCCCTAATGAGTGTCGTGGGTCATGTGGTCTTCAACAGCCGGACAGCTGGAGAAGGAATACGGCAGTATATCCGTTTTATTAAACTGGCAAATGAAGGAGACCGGGTGGATCTTGAAGAGGAAGATGAAACAGTTGCTGTTGTATATACAACTGAGAACCCTGCCTTTTCATCCCCCCTGGCCATGGAACGCAATTTCAGTCTTGCAGTCAGTAGATTGAGGCGCTATACCAATACAAATATTTCTCCTGTCCTAGTGGATTTTCAGCATCCATCTCCATCATATATTGATGAATACAAACGCGTTTTTCAAGCCGCCGTTCGGTTCGAACAGGAAAAAAACCGCCTGGTATTCAATAAAACAGCGCTGGATTTAAAAATCGGGAGACGCAGTGCACATCTGTATTCCGGGCTGGTTAATTATGCAGAAGTCCTTATGGAAAGATTGCTGCGAAGAAGGCCAGTAACCAGAAAGGCACGCCAGTGGATCTTAAAATTTCTATCTGATGGAGATATCGACATCGAAACTGTAGCAAAAAAAATGTACATGAGCAGACAGACCCTTTATCGAAAGCTTAAAAAAGAAGGCACCAGTTTTAAACAGCTTTTAGATGACACCCGAAAGGTAAAAGCAAAAGAGTATCTGGCGCGAAGAGATCATTCAGTTTCAGAAATTGCCTTTTTCCTGGGATTCTCTCAGATCAGCTCTTTTAACAGGGCCTTTAAGCGATGGTACGACAAAAATCCTTCAGATTTTAGGCAGTAAATTCAAAATTGACGGCCGTACTGGAAAATATTTCTGGCAACCGTTATATTTTTAACCGGTTAAAATGAAATACACAATGGTACCATCATTTTGAATTGTTTTTTTGCGTATTATATCAATATAGTATAATATGTTTTTTTATTCATGTATGAGTTAAACTGTAGCCCAATTTTTTTTGTTTTCTTTTCATCAGATAAAATTATCAACCTGAATACCAGGTGCTACAGATAAAATAGACACCATAACCTGAGATAGTCACAAATTGCTATGGAACCTCAACAACATCGGCCATTTGTCCATAAAACACTTCAATTTCGCATAAATCTGTTGTTTTTTTTGTTAATGCTGGGAATAGGTCTGACAATCATCATTGTTATCCAGACATTGGGAAAGTCGTTAATTGCAAAAGAGAACTACAGGTTTATCGAACAAAAAGGCCGGACAATAGTAACGCAATTGGGACAACGGGTAAGTTATGCTGAAGCTTTGTCAAAATCCCTGGCAAATATGGTTCAGACACTGCCGAAAGATGAAACTCTGTTTAAAAAAACAATACCGGGTATGTTGTTTGCCGGATCACATCCCAGTGTGGCTGGCGGCGGCATCTGGCCGGAACCGTACCTGTTTGAAAAAAATACAGCGCGCCGAAGTTTTTTTTGGGGATACAATCTTGAAAATGAACCTACCTATTACAATGATTACAATAATCCAAAAGGACCCGGATATCATTCTGAGGAGTGGTATGTTCCTGTAAAATATCTTAAAAAAACAGATACATACTGGTCAAAATCCTATGTTGATCCATACTCAATGGAACCCATGGTAACGTGTACAGCTCCCATTATCCAAAATAATAAATTCACAGGTGTAAGCACAGTCGATTTAAAATTGAACGATCTGAATACATTCCTGAACAAAGAGGCTGAATCAATAAAGGGTTATATATTTGCGGTTGACAGAAATAACAAGTTCTTATCGTTTCCAGATTTATCTCTTGTAACAGCTTATGATGAGGTAAAAAAAGATTTTCCAGTAAAAGATTTCATTACTGTTAAGCAGCTGACCCATAAAGAGCCCGGGTTTATAAAAATTGCCGAGGCATTGGAAAAGATGAATATAACGCTGTTTGAAAACAATATGTTTAAAAACAATTCTCATAGTGAAGCAGCAGAAAAAATAGCTTCTGAAAGCTATCAAATTTCTGTGGAAGAAGCCAGACTGATTGTCGCCACTTTTATTAGTCATGAGGGGTTACAGGCTTCAATAGATGTCCTTGCTGTTGATGTAAAAAATGACTTTTTTTTAGGTGGGAAAGCGTTGGCCTCTATTTTTTTAATGCCGAAAACTTTTTGGAAAATAGTTATAGTATCACCTCACGACCAGGTGACGAAAGTCGCCGATTCTATTTCGCGCCAAATTTTTATATATTTGTCAATTGGTATGCTTGTGTGTGTACTCATTGCATATCTCTATCTTCGAACGTCTCTAATCCTGCCGTTAAAGAATATGACCAACCAATTGATCCGGGTTGTCGAGGGAAAAGAATCCCAGTTAATGACGTTGCCTAAAATTCAAAAAAATGAACTGGGGGATCTGGCGTTCTGGTTTAACCGAAGGACAGAAGATCTCAGACAGTCAAACAAAAGATTAAATCAGGAGATTGAAGCGCATAGAAAATCCCAGAAAGCACTGAAAAAAAGCGAACAGCAGTTATCCGAACATATTTTAAATACACCCATCGGCGCGGTTTCATGGGATTTGGATTTTAAAGTAATTGAGTGGAACCCTGCGGCAGAAAAAATATTTGGGTTTACGAAACAGGAAGCCTTAGGAAAGCACGTGTCGCAACTAATCCTTCCAGACGATTTCAAAGATAAGGCATCTGGCATCTTCAAGGATCTGGTCTCTGGTAAAGGCGGACAGAGAAGTATCAATGAAAACATAACCAAAGGTGGGAGCAGGATTATTTGTGACTGGTATAATACAGTTTTAAAAGACATTGATGGCAAGGTTGTCGGTGTCGCGTCTCTGGTAAATGATATTACAGACAAAAAAAAGTCTGAAGAATTATTAATACAATCTGAAAAAATGATGTCAGTCGGCGGTCTGGCTGCCGGCATGGCCCATGAAATAAACAACCCTCTGGCCGGTATGATACAGAATGCACAGGTTATCCAGAATCGGTTGACCAAAGAACTCCCGGCAAATATCAAAACGGCTGAGGCGTTAGGCACTTCAATGGCTACAATTAAAGCATTTATGGAAAACAGAGGGATTTTGAATCAGCTCAATAATATCAATCAGGCAGGTCTTCGTGCGGCAAAGATCATCAATAATATGCTCAGTTTTTCAAGGAAAAGTGATTCCAATCGTAAAGAAGTTGATATGGGTGCTTTAATCGATACGACTTTTGAACTTGCTGAAAATGATTACAATCTGAAGAAAAAATATGATTTCAAGAAAATTGAAATTGTAAGGGAATACAGTGATGAACTTCCTTTAATCTATTGTGAGGAAAACAAAATTCAGCAGGTGATATTTAATATTGTGAAGAATGCTTCAGAGGCTATCCATTTTGCCGACCGTAAAGGTGAACGTCCAAAACTGTTTGTCCGTGTCTTTAAAGAACCTTCAATGGCTTGCATAGAAATAGAAGATAATGGCCCCGGCATAGATGATAAAACCAGAAAACGTATATTTGAGCCTTTTTTTACAACCAAAAGTGTTAATAAAGGAACCGGGCTGGGCCTGTCTGTCTCCTATTTTATTATTGTTGATGATCATAATGGAAAAATGGAAGTCGAATCAACGCCTGGAAAAGGTACAAAATTCATCATTAAACTCCCATTTAGATCTCAAAGCAGTTAATTTAAGAATAACCTCATCCCATGCACACAAAGCACCAAATGCAATCAATTCAGCATATGACAAACAAAATATCATTACAAATGTTAGAAGTTGACTATTATCACAGCTTGTTTTACAAGCAGAGAATACATTGACAATCGATACGCTCGTGCCAGTTTTTTTAACTTATATTTTTTAATATGTTTGAACTATTTGAATTGAACCTGCAACTAACCTGTTAAGTATAATTGCTATCACTAAAGGATATGTTATGAAAAGCGCGGCAACATCAGAGGGGTTAGGACCTGTCATAAATCAGGCTTGTTTGTGGCGTAAGATAACAAAGAAATAAACATTCTGTTTTTAAGGAGGAGAAAGATGAAAAAAGTCATTATAACCATTGTTTCTTTTATTTTTGCGATGATGTCATCTTCTGCAGTTGCAGGGAAAGCAGAAAAAGGCACATCAAAAAAATGGGATCCTGCAGGTAAACCAACAGCGCTTTACAATAAACAGGGTCAGCAGGTAAACATGAAGAATATAAATGCCTTTAAGGGAAAAACTCTATATGACAAGGATGGAAATGCATTTTCTATTCAACATAATAAAATAATTCGACTATCTTCAGAAAAAAAGCTGGATAAACGGATTAACCCGGCACCTCTTTTATAAGTTTTCTGTGTTTTGCATTTTTTTTCCCAACAGACGCCTGAAGGCTTCAAGCTTTCTATCTCAGGAAAATATAGCAGTGATGCGTGCAGGCTGCGTTTCCCGGAAAATGTCTGGCAGGCATTTCCCCTAAAGCGGGCACTGATAAATGAACTGGCATATGTCTGTACAATGGCCATGCCAATGATTTTACAGCATCAGCATGTGAATTATAATACGCCGGCACCCTTATTTTTCGATATATATAATGGATATTATGTAAAAGACATTCCAATCATGGTGGAATCGATACAGAACGAAAATGCTTATGAGGTGCTAAACCGCTTCAATCAAATTGAGCGCCGTTTCACTGCCCCGGCCCAAAAGACAGTAAATGTAAATAAAAACAAATGGAATAAAAAAAGAGCTGTACTGCCGTTTACCTTTGGAAAGGACAGTATGCTGAGCCTTGTTTTACTGAAAGAAGCCGGATTTGAAGTGTTTCCTGTTTTAATAGACGACAGAATATTGCCACGGGCAATAGAAATAAAGAAACGGTTGTGCCGGTCTTTTCAGGAAGAGTTTAATATTTCAGTCGATATTGTGAAAAATGAGCTCATGCTTTTCACAGATTATCAAGTTCTGGAAAAGCCTGAAACAAGGCTGTATCAGGCACCGGTAACATTTCTTTACCTATTGTCTATGCTGCCGTTCTGCTATTATTATCATGCCCCTTTCATCGTTATGAACAATGAATATCACAATTCACTGGACCAGGTGTTTAAGGATGATTTAAGGTGTGCACATAAAGTCATGCAGACAATACAGGCAGATCAAACCATCGCATGCATCGTAAAGACACTTTCAAACAGTCAGATCAAAGCCGTTAACCTGATCAAGGGTTTGGGCAATTTCGCGATTCACAGTATACTGCATGAGCAGTTCAGTTCATATGGTAAATACAGGATATCCTGTCATCTTGAGCTGGTGAATCATGCGCAGTGGTGCCACGATTGTGACAGGTGCATCCAGGCGTATATGTTTTTTCTTGCCAATGGAACAGACCCTTATGATCAAGGATTTGAAACATCGATGTTGACGCATGATAAAAAGCAATACTCAAGCTTGTTTAAAACAGACATCCATCCAGATGATCAATACCATTCATGGACCCGGGACGAGGCTCTCCTGGCAATGTTGCAGGCCAGTCAAAAAGGGGCTGAAGGCCCTTTAATTGATGAGTTTAACAGAAAATATTTAAACGAAGCTGTATCAAGGGAAGCAGAGTTGAAGAAAAAGATCTTTTCGGTTCAGAAGGTGCCATGTTCAGAGAAAATTGAAGCTGAAATCTCCGAGTTGCTAAAGAAGAGATTGTCATCCTTTTTATAAATCACTGCCTGTGAGTTAAAGCGTTATTTTGATAACTCCGCTTTAACTGCCAACCCTATTTTTTCAATTGTGTATGGTTTTTTAATATAACTTCCAGCACCGAGTTCAAGGGTTTGTTTTACCTCAATTGTTTTTGAATACCCGCTGGCAATGATGGCCTTCTGGCCGGGGTTGAATTTAAGAATTTCCTTATAGGTTTCATACCCGTTCATTCCGGGTTCCATGATCATATCCAATATTATTAGGTCAATATCGTTTTTCTTTAAAAAGGCAATTGCACTTTCACCGCTTTCTACGCTAAAAGATTTATAACCAAGTGTTTCAAGGATAATTCCGCCAATTTTCCGCTGTTCAATAATATCATCGATAATCAGAATTTTTTCACCGTTCCCAGTATATTCTTCAAAAGAAGCAGGGGGCGATGTTTCATCTGCGGTTTCCTGACTGATGGGAAAATATAAATCAAACCGGGTACCATTTTCAGCGCTTGATTTAATATCAATATACCCGTCATGGTCCTGTACTGTACCCCAGACCACTGCCATACCCAGTCCTGTTCCACTTCTGCCCATCACTTTTTTAGTAAAAAAGGGTTCAAATATCCTTTTTAAATCATCAGGGTCAATTCCTGTTCCGTTATCTTCAACACTTAATACAATGTACTGCCCGATTTCCACCTGGTCATACCCTTCCAGGGGTGCTCTTAAATGCTTGTTTCGGGTGCTGATGCCAATGATGCCCCCGTCAGCTTGAGCTTCTGCTGCATTAGAGACAAGATTCATAATGGTTTTTTGAAGATGGGTGGACGATCCTTTTAAAAAAGGGATATCTGCCAAAAGCTGTTTTTTTACACTGACATTTGGGTGGAAAGAAAGAATTTTATTGTGTTCTGGTGTCAGCAGATAATCAGAAATAAGTGTATGCAGGTTCAACAGCTCTTTTGTAATAACACCTCTTCTTGAAAGGGTTAAAAGATCCTGGACAATTTCAGTTGCCCTGTGACCTGAGGATTGAATAACCTGTAAAGGCTTTTTCAAAGGATTGTCATTTTTCATATCCATGGCAAGTACTTCCGGATAGGTAACAATTCCCGATAATATATTGTTCAGATCATGCGCTACGCCCCCGGCAAGCAGACCTAATGCTTCCATTTTCCTTGAGCGGTTAAGCCGCTCTTCGAGTTCTATTTTATTTTTGGCCATTGCCTTTTGTTCAGAAATGTCTCTTAAAATGCCAATGATCCTGTCTGTTTTGCCATTCGTATCTTTTAACAGCCTGGCATTGATTGAACAGTAAAGGGTTTTGCCATTTTTATTTTTCAGCTGGATTTCATGATCTTTTACAAAACCATTTTTCATCAGGACTTTAATGCTTTTATCCCGTTGTTTATAATCCTTATAGATATTAAATAAACTTTGTCCTTTAAGTTCATCCTGAGTGTACTGCGAGATAATTTCAACAGAAGGGCTGACCTCCAGAACAATTCCATCCAGACTGGTTTCAAAATAGACATCCAGTATATTTTCATATATTTGGCGGTGTTTCTTGTCTGATCGGGAAAGGTCAATCAAGGATCGTTGCAGCCCATTTAAAATAGTGGTCAAAGAAAGTGTGCTGATAAAATTTAAAAGCATGAAGTTGAGGCTGATCACTATCCATTTCTGTAAAGGGTTTTGTGATGCCAGATGCCAGGCGTGAAAATTTAAAGATACCAAAAGATCTGTCAGGCTGTGATGGATTAAGAAACCAAGGCCGATAATGGTCAGCGTATTGATGATCAATGCAACCCCCGCCATTTTATATCCAAGGAGGACCCCGGTAATGACAGGGAAAAAAAACAGCCAGACTGGTCCTGCACCAAAAGGGCCGAGTGTGGTAATCAAAACCATTCCCAGAATGTAGCTGATAATGGGGATAAAGGTGGCGCGAAATTTATAAGAAAGCTCCTTTTTGATATATATGACAACAACAAAAAGATAAATTAAGATATCTAAAACAGCAATAATCCAGAGTTGTTCTTTTATGGCGAGGGCGACACTTGGAACCAATGTAATCGCACCAAACAGAACAGAGGCAAAAAGCAGGTTCAACAATACTTTTTCCTGCCAGAATGTAATTCCATCAGCCATGGATGCCGAGGCAGGGGTTGTCATTTTTTTCCAGAAATTTTTTATTTTATTCATTAAAATGTGTTCGGGTTTTTTTATATTTATTCAACATAGGGGTTATAAAAATGAAATGCATCTGTTATATACCATGATTTTATTATCTTTTCCATGTCTGAGTCATAATGTTTACGGGCTGTCAGATAGAAGGTAACCGGCCTTTCTGTAAAAGTGGTATTGTGAGTGATCATAAAAATCCATAACTCCATGTAGACTGTATGCCATGCCTAACGGGTCCAGGTCACTTCCGGGGTGTTCCTGTTCGGCATTCTGTAATATTGATACTTTGGATAGCCCAGCATCATGGTTCCGTAATTTGTAATCCCCTGTTTAAATCCCAAGGCTTTTTGGAGCGGTTCCCAGGACATGGCAGCCCTGTTAAAATAACCATTCCAGCAGGAACCAAGTCCTATTGACGGCGCTGCTAGATCAAAAAAAGTCATTGCAATTTTACAGGCCGTATCTGCATAAGGGTCTTTGCTTCCACCATTGACAAGAACCAGGGCAGGGGCCTTTCTTGAAACAACATCCAAACCAGCGTCCCAGGCAGCCGTAATCATATCCAGGTGCATCATTTTCCCTATATCCGGTTGTGTCTTAAGGATGTTTTTCATCCAGTCTATAACATGCGAACTCAATTCATGGACCTTTTTTTTGCCGTCAATTACCTGCCACAATACAGGCTGTGTGTTATGTCCTGAGGGTGCATGGGACGCAATATGGATCAGTTTTTCAATTTTTTCCGGTTCAACAGCTTTGTCTTTATAATTTCTTATGGACCGCCTGTACCTCAAGAAATGTTCAGTTTGATCAATAGTTAAAACCCGTTCCTTATCAATTGGGTAACACTCCTCAGGTGCAAGGTTCTTATGCGTCAGCGCCCCATGGGGGCAGACTGAAACGCAATGGCCGCAATTGATACAAAATGCTTCTGAATGATCAAAGGGTTGAGGGACTTTTTCTTTACCCTGGAAATCAATAATAGCAAAAGGGCATTCTGCCGCACATATTCCGTCTTTTTTACATTTTTTTTCATCTACGCTGAACAAAGTCATTTGATTCTCCTTTTTCAAAAACAGGTTATAAGGTAATAAGATCCAGCCATTTAAATTCAGAATAAATACCAAAAAGATTAAAACCATGATATAAAATATTGAAAAATTCAACGATAATATTTTTAAAACAAAAAATCATGAATATAAAGATCTTGGGTATTTTTCGGAACATAGTAAAATGCAGCAGTAAAGATTGGTTCAGGTATGAAAGAGTAATATATGAAGTTCATTGGAGCGCATGTCAGTATCAGCGGCGGGGTTGAAAATGCTCCGAAAAATGCAGAGAGCATCGGTGCAAAATCTTTTGCAATGTTTACCAGGAATCAAAGACAATGGAATTCAAAACCATTGACAGAGGAGAATATTGTGCAATTCAAAGAGAAGTGTAACAGTGCTGGTTACGATTCCAATTATATTCTTCCTCATGACAGTTACCTGATCAATCTTGGACATCCTGATAAGGAGGGACTTAAAAAGTCAAGAACAGCGTTTCTTGTCGAAATGCAGCGCTGTGAACAACTGGGGCTTCAATTTTTGAATTTTCATCCGGGGAGCCATTTGAATAAAATAGATCCTGACTTTTGCCTGGAAAGGATTGCTGAATCTATCAACCTGACCTTGCGACAGACAGCCGATGTCACGGCTGTGATCGAAAACACAGCAGGTCAAGGCACCAACATGGGGTATCAGTTCGAACATCTGGCCAAAATTATTGGAAGTGTTCGGGATAAAACACGTGTCGGTGTCTGCCTGGATACCTGTCATACCTATTCAGCAGGATATGATATCAAGACCAGAAATGGTTTTGAAGAGACGATGCAGGCATTTGATGATCTCGTGGGAATTCATTATTTAAAAGCCCTGCACCTGAATGATTCAAAAAAAGCGTTTGGCAGCAGGGTGGACAGACATGAAAGTATTGGAAAAGGATCTCTGGGGCTCTCACCGTTTAAATTTATTATGAATGACCCAAGATTTGATCATATACCCATGGTGCTTGAAACACCAGATCAATCAATATGGGAAAAAGAAATCAGGCTTCTATACAGCCTGATTGGATGAAAAAGGATATACATGAAAAAAATCCGATCAGCAAAAGCACAAACAATTCCAACAAGACTGATTGCTCCGTGCGGAATGAACTGTCGTCTTTGTCATGCATATATCCGCGATAAAAATGTGTGTCCGGGCTGCAGCGGAGACAACCGCCTGAAATCAACATATTGCATAGAGTGCAAAATAAAAAATTGTGATAAATTAACAAAAAGGGGGAACAGTTTTTGTTTTAATTGTAAAAGTTTTCCCTGCAAACGGCTGAAAAATCTGGATAAAAGATATAGAAAAAAGTATGGCATGAGCATGATCGAAAATCTTGAGATCATAAGAGAAGCCGGGATAAGATATTTTATTAAAAAGGAGAAGCAGAGACGTGCCTGCCCAGAATGTGGAGACTTGATTTGTGTTCATAAACCCAAGTGCTTTTCCTGTGGTTATAAATGGCAATAATGGGTAAGGATTAGAGAAGGGACGGGCAAAAAGGAAATGAAAACGGATATAGAGATTCGGGAAGTCCGGAAACGATGCCCGTATCCGGGTTCAGGCTTTATTCAGGCCAAAAGAAGCAAGCTGCAATGGAAAAAGCAGCTGCCCGACAGCTGAGGCAAAGATTAAATATGGAAAGAACAAGTCAGGATATAAGCAAAACACAGATGAAAAAGGAGGCTGAGGAACGTCAACTTTTAGGGCTGGAACTCACCAAACTGACCCGGCAGCAATTGGCGCATCTTGATATCCCTGATGACCTGAGATCTGCTGTGATCGAAGCAAAATCCATTACATCGAACATTGCCGCTAGAAGGCAGCGGCAGTATATCGGAGCCCTGATGCGGGAGGTGGATCCTGAATTAATTCGTCGTGCATTGGTTCAGGCTGAATCAAATTCATCCATAGCATCAGAGAAAAATTTACAGGTCCGGTTGTGGATGGATCGGTTGTTAACAAATGACCCGGACAGTATAGAAGCGTTTATTAGCGTCTGCCCCGGGCTTGAACGTCAGAGGCTGAGACAGCTTCTTAGAAATATTAAAAAAGCTGAAAAATCAGGTAAATCCTCCAAGGCATACAGAACACTTGAGCAGCTCATTTTGCAGAGTGCAAAAAAATAAAATCTGAACAGTGTTATGATCATTATAATATGATCATCAGGCATCATCACAAGGAAAGTCAATGGCAATCAATATTTCGCATTTCATAAAGATATTAAAGCAGGAAGTGGCACACTATCAGGTACCAGTTGTAGATCTGGTCGCCGTTCAAACCCGGTCTCCTTTTAAAATATTAGTCGCAACCATTTTGTCCGCCAGGACCAAAGATGACGTCACGGCCAGGGCTTCAGAAAGGTTGTTCAGGCTGGCAGCAGATGTTGAAGGACTGCGCAGATTATCTAGAGAGCAGATCCAGGATTTGATTTTCCCAGTGGGATTTTACAAATCAAAAGCCGGATATTTATTCAATCTTCCAAAAGCTTTGGACGCCTATAAGGGAGAAATCCCTCATACTATTGACGATCTGGTGACCCTGCCGGGAGTGGGTAGAAAGACCGCCAATCTGGTAAGAGCTGTCGCTTTTGACAAAGATGCTGTTTGTGTAGATACGCATGTGCACAGAATGATGAATATATGGGGATATGTCCAGACCAAGACACCCCTGGAGACGGAAAAGGTTTTAAGAAAAAAATTACCAAGAAAGCACTGGAAAGAAGTGAATGGCATCCTGGTGGCGTTTGGCCAGAAAACCTGCAGGCCAGTGGGGCCACATTGTGATCAATGCGTGCTGCGTAAAAAGTGCCCGAAAATAGGTGTGACACCAAGGAAGAAAGAGAGAGCATATAAAGCTTAAAAAACTTTTTTTCCGTCGTCGAATGTGAATCAGGACCACACCTGATTTTTCTGATTGACTCCATGGAATCCATGGTGGAGAACAAATGACTGATTTGTTAAAAGAAAAAGCGGAAAATTAGGATGTCTATAAAAAGAGGCAGATAATTTCATCAGCGATTGGCGCCTCCATATTAAAGACTATCCCTTTACATGGTAAAACGAAAACTCAATGGCCGCTGTGCTGCAAAAACAACAGGTGAGAATACCAAAAAACAAGATGGCCGGTAACGGTTTAAGACAGAATGTTCAACAGCTTTTTCATGTCCTGGTCAGAATTAAACCTTCCCAGGTCTTGAACTGGGGGATCGATACGCTGAATAGGCGGGATGCAGAGGATATCATTCATAATAAGGTCAAGTTTATTCAGCCGTTCTTCAACAAGTTCTAGTGATTCAGGTGGTACCTGGTATTTTGACATCATAAGGTATTCCATACTGTATTGATCTCGTTTCTCTTCGAATTTTTGTATCTGTTTAAGCAATGTTTTTTCCTGCACCTGCCGTTTTAAAAGATAAGTGTCAAGATCGCCTGATTCCGGGGCGTCACAAATTATGGATAAAACCATTTCAAACAGCGCAAGAAACTGATGTTTCCTGTTGCGTGCTTTCCGGATAAAGCGGGTTATGAATTGAGTCTGTTTTTTATTAAAGGTTATGTTTTTGCAGCGAAAAAGTACCCGGCCAGGGATAACAACACTGGCAGGATGGTTCTTTTTAAGGGCGTCACAAATAACCGGATCAATTGATCTTGAAACAAACAGCCTGGAGATGAAAACCTTAACCTGATCCAAAGGCAAGTTTATCACAATCGTGTTTTCCTCTTTTGGGTGCAATAGATTTAATTTCGGGTGGTTGTTAGCAAGAAAGAAAAAGATGTCTAATTCGTCCCGGGATGTAAGGCCGCAGGGATTCAGCAAAGGCTCTATGGAAAGCCGGGTGGTTTGCCCAGGAAACAGAATCATTTCAAGAATTGTCTGCCTGTCAGAGAAATCTTCCTGGTCAAGGAGACCCCCTATCTCTTTTAACGTAGAAACGCCATAGGTGGATTCAAGGAAGAATAAAGCATCTCTGGAAAGATCAATCCCTTTATTCCATCTCTGCTCTATGGTTTGGGCGATCTTTTTGCAGTTTTTATCCAAAATGATTCTTCAGCAGTTGATGGCTGTTTATTTCGTCATCTTTTTTTGAAGCCCGGTCTTTATCAATTGACCGTTTTTAAACTGATAGGCATTTCCCATTTTATCAAAAAGGGGTTTACCTTCAAGCGCTTTTTTATTCTGAAGATTAACCTGCTGCCCTTTTGTGTCAAAAAGAGGCATATGCTTGTTATACGGATCAGCTGACATTTGTCCAGGCGTGGTTCTCATCGGATTGGGCCGGGAGTTAGCTGCCCTGTCAGCTTCCTGTTCATATCCATCATCACCTGATCCAGCTTCTAGACCTGCAAAATTTTTGGCAGGAAAGACCAATGATATAAAAAGAGTGAATACGATTAAGGGTATACACTTTTTTATTACGTTCATTTCTTTGCTCCCTTTATTTATTATTTATCAAGGTTTTTAAACCGTTTTATCAGACATTCTCAACCACAGCCTAATGAATAATGAACAGATAATTCCAAAAATGCAATAGAATTAAAATTCAAGCCTGTGCCCAAGTTGTTTTAATTTGACAATATTTCCATATTTTCATATTTTATAGGTAATGAAACATACTGTTTTTATACTATTCTTCATCAGCCTCTTCTCCTGTCAGAACACGTATGCCTATGATGAATGTTTTGACGGTGATTGCTATACTCATTTGAATTCCGGCTGGTCCCCGCAAGCAGGGATAGGGTGTATAAAGACCGGTTTTAAATATGATTGGAAGTATAAAACCAGAGCATTAGAGCCTCGTCAGACCTTTCTCTATACTGCCATACACAATTCAAGCAGCAGTAAATGTGATAGTCCAAGCGTCCTTAATATGGATATGCTGGTTTTCCGTTCAACATCGGAACGATTTGTTGATTTTCAGGAACTCATTAAAAAAGCAATCGACTGGTCCTGGATTGCAACGAACAATAAACTTAAGTTTACCAAAAAATACATAGGGGATTGTGTAACAGACAACCAGGTTGAGGCAAATATGTTCCTGATAGCAGATGGTACATTCAAAGGGACATATATACGATTGGAAATAAACGATAGATACACGAAAAAAAATTATAACTGGATGCATTTTTATCAGCAGGATTTGACCCGGCTCAAAAAAGAGCTGACCGCCGTGAAAAGATTACTACCATCAAAAATAAAGTAATCAGCCTCAAGAGAAGGCAATAAGTGTCATTCTCTTTTTTCAACAACCACGATGGTCGTTAAAATTTAACACCACTTCTTGAATACCGCTGATGGTTGTTTGCGTCAGCAGCTCAGCAGCAAATTGTCGGGTATCCATTAGGTCCAGTGATGCAATCGTATGCTGTATGCTTGCTATATAGCGGGGATCTACACTAAATGAGCGCAGCCCGATCCCGATTAAAAAAGGGATGTATTCAGGTTCGTGCGCCATTTCGCCGCAGACAGTCACGTCAATATGATGAGCATGCGCAGCTTTGACAATTTTATCTAGACCTCGAATCACTGCAGGGTGAAGGGGGACATAGTAATCAGATACCAGGCGATTGCTCCGGTCTGCTGCCAGCATGTACTGGATGAAATCATTGGTACCAATAGAAAAGAAATCAGCAGCTTTGGCAAATTCATCAATAGTTCCCAGTACACTTGGCAGTTCGATCATCATTCCGATTTCAGGACTGCGGTTATATTCAATGCCTTCCGTTTTTAATGATGTCATGCATTGAAAAATCATTTCTTTTGCATCAAAGAATTCATCTAAAGAGGAGATTAACGGGAACATTATTTTGATGTTGTCTTTGCCTGAGGCTGCTCTTAAAATAGCATTGATCTGGGATTCGAACACATCTCTGTGTTTTAAAGAAAACCGGATTGACCGCAGCCCCAGCTCTGGATTGGCCTCATTTATTTGACCAGCATAAGACAGTGCCTTTTCTCCACCGACATCCAGTGTCCGGATTGTAATGGGCTTGGTATTTCCAAAATCATTAAATAGTTTTTTATAAATGATATGCTGTTCTGTTTCAGATGGGAATGTATTTCGAATGAGAAACGGGAATTCTGTCCGGTACAGGCCAATACCTTCTGCTTTTAATTTGTTTGCAGTTTCAACTTCATTCAAAAGATTTATATTCGCCAGAAGTTTTATGCGCTGGCCGTCTTTTGTCAGGGTTTTGTCTTGAATATCCAGATCATCTGCCTGGTTTTTAAGGTAGGATTGGGTTTTAAAGAGATCAATCGTTTCATCCGCAGGATTAATATAGATATTGCCCTGATACCCATCCAGAAGAATCTGTGTGTCTTCTGGGAGCATCAGCAGCCGGTTGTCTGAAGCAATGATCATGGGAATTTTAAGGGATCGGGATAGAATGGCCACATGGGAGGTGACCCCGCTGCTTATCAGTATAATACCACTTGCCCCATTAGAGACCAGTTTCAGGACGTCTGAAGGGTAGAGTTCCTTGGCAATAATGATCATGCCTTCTCCAGGGTCTGACGCGTTCTTTATAGGGCTGAAGTTCAGCAGCAGCCGAATAGACAGATCTTCCACATCAAGCGCTTTTTCTTTTATATAATCATTTGAACTGGACTTAAAAATATCAATATACGATATTGCCACCTGTCGTACGGCTTCAAATGGCGGTGTCCCTTCATCTATCATGGTCATCATTTTTCCGATAAAATTCTTATCTTTGAGAATCATAAAATGAGCTGTGAATATTAAAGACGCACTTTCCGGTAAAATTTCAGCAAAGTGATGCTGTAATTGTTTAAGCTCATTTTTTGTGTTTTCTATCGGCCGTGCGCATCCCATGGCTGTCCCTGGTGATGCTGTATCTCCCTTTAACAGTTGAGGGGTATCTAAATGCGGGATACTGGTGGTGTCCTGAGACAGGGCCATTAGAAGTCTTGCATTTTCAATGGCATTGGCTAGCTGGGCAACAGCAGTTTTAAGGGCGGTTTCATCTGGCTGGGTGAAATAGTCCATGTTTTTGTGCTGGACAACGATGACGCCTATTTTTTCATATCCCCACTTAATGGGAACACACAAAAATGAGTTGAATGGATCTTCACCTGCTTCTGAAAAATATTTAAACTTTGGATTTTTGCTGGCGTTTCCTTCCCGGATCACACACATTTGGTCAAAGCAATGACCAACAAGGCCCTGGCCCGGCACCATGCTGATGGTGTTAACAGCATCCGGGTTCAGCCCTTTTGTCGCTTTTAAAACCAACCTGTCATTACGAGTGTCAAACAGGTAAATTGAACAAACATGGGCATTGAGATGCCTGGCGATTAACTTGACGGCATGTGTAAGAAAGCTTTCTGTATCAGGGCTGCTTGTAACAATATCAGTCAATTCACTGATGTCAAAAAGAAAATTCAAATGATTAGTGGATTTTTTTTCCATATGTCCTTACCATCAGAATGCTAAATCTATTTTAATTTTATCAAAAACTACAAAATTGTAATCCGGGAGTATTAAATCAACAAACTTGTAAGATTGACAACTTTCGGGTTAAAACAACAATTGACCGACGCATATTACTTTGAATTAAGGTTTAGAAACAACAGTTAAAGATGCGGTAGCATACCTTAGAAAATGATTCTATACTTTTAATTTGATATTGTGTGATTTTATTGTAAAGTCAACAGCATCAGCCATTTCATTACGGCTTACATTTGAAATGAAGCGGTCGCCAATCGTAGATATTTCAATTCCACTGACATTCTTTTTTGTTAATTTCATCAGAACGCCCATTCCAAACGTTTTTTTGATTTCAAAAGATTTGTTTTTTAGTTCCATTTTTGCTCCATATCACTAAATCCGTTTACATCATTGAACCAGGATAAAAAGGATTTATTATTTTTATCGGTCATTAACCAAGGATACTGCAATAGGTGTGCCAAAAAATAATAGAATAATTTTTATCATCCACTGGCCGATAAAAGATCTTCAATCGATTTAAATATTCTGCTAAATGAAATCATATGTTTTTCTTTTTCATTCCAGTAGGAACGATCATTAAAACAGGGGTAGGCATTTGTGCAGGAGATGGGCCTGTGCTCAAAGGAAAAATAACATCCATTTTTAAGCAGCATGGGACAATAGTCTGTTTCAGGTTTCTCTAGCCGGTTTGACAAATCCGTTTTTTGTTTTTCTGACAGATTGAAAAGTGAGATAAAAAAATCGATACACGTTAAATTTTTAGGATATTGCCATTTGCAGCATTCCCCTTTGCAAACAGGGATCGATTGTTTGCATACTTTAGAATATCCTTTCTGTTCTGCGATACGGTTCAACTTGAATTTTATGGAGACAATCTCGTGGATCATCTTTTGTGCCGTTGTTTTTTTAACAGAAGACAGGTGGTTGAATGCTTCTTCTGCAAGCTTAAAGTTCTGAAGCATGGCAGCCTGATATGTGTTCAATTACTTCCCCCTTTCATGCCGGTATAAAATTTTTAAATACCCATACTAAGTTGGTCAAATGATGTAAAGTACTATTAAGCTCTCCCAAGTGCATTGTTTTGATGGATCTGGAAAAAGAGCTTAAGCAGGAGGATGGTATCAGGGGTTTAAATCCTTTATGTAACGATCAGTTAAAAAAAAATTTCAACCCTGTCCTGCTTGAAATAAAGCTGGATATGGGCTAACAATGCCAATGCAATACACAGAGGCTGAATGAATAAACAGCGATTGAAAAAGCCAGGGAGGTTTACATGAAAGAGACATTGAAAGCCGGTATCGAATATACACATAAATTTACGATACCCGCATCAAAATTGGTGCCAGCGTTGTATCCTGAAGCAGATGAATTTATTGTTATGCCGGAAGTATTTGCAACAGGATTTCTGGTTGGATTGATTGAGTGGACATGTATCAAGGCAATCAAACCGCATCTGGACTGGCCGGATGAACAGAGTGTTGGTATTCATATCGATGTGAATCATACAGCAGCGACACCAGCAGGCCTGGAAGTAAGCACAAAGGTAAAACTGGTCGAAGTTGACGGCCGGAAGCTTGTATTTGAAATTGAAGCGCATGATGGTGTAGATCTGATTTCAAAAGGAAGGCATGAACGGTTTGTTATTGTGAAAGAAAAATTTGATGCCAATCTGCGAAAGAAAATCGATAAAGCTAAACCGTTGCAGTAAAAAATTCTTTTGGAGGTATATTGTCATTGAGTATTTTTTTGAAAGCCCTGTCAGATGAACAGCTTGGAGTTATTGAGACGTTGACGTCAGGATGTACGAAAACAACATCAGACCTGCAGCAGGGAAAAATTATCCAGTGCCTTGAATCGTGGCTGCTGGATGATGAGCAGCAGCAGGTGTTAAGTTTGAACACATGGAACATCTTCTTTCTTTATGCTGCAGTACATGTTTTTGAAAACAGCAGGGCGGATTTTTTTCAGGACTTGGAAAAACGGGGCTTTGATGATGATCAGTCAAAGATTATCAGGCTGATTTTATCAGGTATCAATAACGGTATTGAGGAAATAGAACAAGGGAACCAACGTATAAATTACAATGATACGCCAATTAATATCAACCTTTTACAGAGCGCGATTTATCTTGCCAGAGAACTGGATATCGTTCACCCGGAAACAGTGTCTCTTATTGCTTCAAAGTTGATTCACAACGGCAGGATCTCTTTTAATGAATTCTGTAAAAGTTATACCATTAAATTTTCGGGTCCTCATGCATTCCTGCCCGGAACCATACAATTAAGGATTTCCTGCAACCATCCCGAGGTCCATCGCGCATTGAAACATCATGAAAATAAGGTCCAGAGGCTATTGCACAAAATTAATGGTTTGGTAAGTCCAAGATTTCTTTTTTCAGAAGTGATCTTTGAGATTGAACCTGCAGGATACATACCTCTGGATATGAAATTTTCTGTCGATTCTATGGCAGCCCTGCAGTTGTTTACAGGGAATAGACTGTATTCAGACAAACGGGTCTTCCTTCGTGAACTGGTGCAGAATGCAGTGGATGCCTGTAACTTGAAAAAAATTTTTGATCCAGGTTACACCCCCCAAATTTCTATTGATTTTGATGACCAGATTAAAATTATTAAATTCCGGGATAATGGAATTGGTATGGATCGTCAATGGATACAAAAATACTTTTTAAAGATTGGGATTTCTTTCTATCAATCAGGCGATTTAAAAAATATCAACCAGGGGCATGTTGATTTTAATTTTATCAGCAAGTTCGGTATCGGGTTTTTATCCAGTTTTATGGTGTCTGATAAAATTGTCATCCGGACCAGAAAAAACAGCTCTCCAGGCCTTATCATAACGATCACAAATTTGCAGGATTATTTTGATGTAAGATTTGCACCAGACAATTGTGTCACTGGAACAGAGGTAACCCTTTATCTATCTGAAGCAAAAAATAATTATTGCCGCAGTATTGAATATATTACATATTTGAAAACCAATATCCGGTTTATGACCATCCCTGTAAATCTCCTGGATCAAGAGGGGAAACATGCAGTTCTCGGCCGTGAAAAATTGAAATATGATGCAGATGAAAAAAGCGGTCGAGACTTTGTGGCATCCCTGGATTTTAAGGATTCAAAAGGGTATCTGTTCTTAAAGGCAAAACGGAACCAGAATACGCTTTATGGGTTAGAGTATGCCCGCGGAGGCGTCTCTATCTTTCAAGACGGTATTTTTGTGACCCAGACCGATGCACTGCTGCCTGAAGGTGCAAGGCAGAATATCGTTGGCAGGATAAATCTGACTGGCGAAGACAGGTGCGAGCTGAGTATGGACCGGAATAGAATTTTTTGGACAGAAACACAGCTTAATACTATTAAACATAAGATTCGTCTGGGAATTGTGGATATTGTAAACATGCTTTTATTCAATACCCGGAAAATGGAGCCGGCCTTGTCCATTGATCAAAGCCTGGTAAATCATTTGGCTGTTTTTTTTGATTATAACGAGGTAGATGATCAGATATACGAGCTTGTGGCAAGGCCTGTAAAAGGCATTATAGCCAAGCGTTTCCGTGATTTTGTCCGTATTCATTTCGCCC
>CAYFKW010000001.1:152050-162200 GCA_964343845.1 uncultured Desulfobacula sp.
CATACCGGTGAAAATAGTACTGTCCCGGACGCTGATGGATATGCGGAAAAGTGGCAGCAAAAAATCCTGGCCGCATTTTTAAAAAAAGGCAGACCGGTTATATGAGGTCTAGATAAATTGCCTGCTCCCATAATTGTTTTGCAAGTTTTAAGGTGGCCTGATCCACCATTTTACCGTCTATGGCAATGGCCTTAGTCGCAGCCGGGCCATCTGTTTGAAACAGGTCAAGAATCCTCCTGGCCCGGTCAATATCTTTTTTTGTCGGTGTAAATACATGGTTAACCGGTTCAATTTGATCCGGGTGGATTACCCATTTCCCGTTACAGCCAATTGCCGCGGCCATCGCAGCGGAGTGTTCAAGTCCTTTTATGTTTTTAAAATCTCCATATGGTGCATCTATGGCAAGAAGATCATTGGCTTTTGCTGCCATGACCATCCGGCTCAGGGGGTAGTGCCATCGATGGCCTGGATAAATATCATCTTCTTTTTCGCCATGGCCGGAGGTAGAAACCAGTTTTGCGCCTATTGAAGCACTGTAATCAGCAATTCCAAAGGCAAGTGATTTGATACGATGGCTTGCACTTGCAATTTTTGAAACCTGTTCCAGTCCTGCTGCGGTTTCTATACAGGCTTCAATCTGGATATTGTGTTTGATGTCATGATCTTTTTCAATCCCGTCCAGGAGACGGCATACAAAATGAATATCACCAGGGTGATTGACCTTTGGGAGAACAATGGCATCAATGATGTTTCCGGCGGCCCCAACGACGTTAATGATATCTTTATAGGCAAAGGGGGTATCTGCGGCGTTGACCCGGACAGTTAAGGTCTTTCTTGTATCTTTGATTTCAGATAAGGTATTGACAATTGTTTTTCGCGCCAGATCCTTTTGATCCGGCGGTACACTGTCTTCAATATCAAACATAATAACATCCGCATTGCTGCTCAGTGCTCTGGGGTGCATTTTCACCCTGTGTCCTGGAACGGAAAGGTTGGTTCTATTGGGTTTCATTTTGCCTCCTGTTTATGTTTCAGACACTAAAATTATCTGTATAGGTCATCATTTTCAAGTCTAAATTTTTTAAACAAACGGGTGATATGACATTGTTTTAAAATAATCTGAACAACAATGCCGGTAGAAGTATAAACACATATACACAAGAAATACGGTCGGTGTTTTTAATACTGGAAAATAAAATGTCCCTGCCAAAGTTTGCGCCTATAAAATTTTGGCAGGCCGATATAGCTAAATCGAATTTTTTTTGATACGATTAGAATCTGTTAAAAGCGGAAAAAATCTTTGTTCAACCAATAGAAATCGAATATGATTATTGATAATGGGTTCCATTGTAGACGATATTGATGTTCATAGGTTTGAAGCGTATTGGGATAATATTTCGAAAAACGAAAAAGTAGATCTCATTGCTTCAGTAGATGACTCAAAAGCTGATATTGCTATTCAGCTCGTTCTGAAAGGGATAGACTCTCCACATTTTTCTGTCAGAGCCCAGGCCCGCAAGACATTGGATGCCATTAAAAAAAAGATCAAATCACAGTTAAAAGATCGATTCAATCAGTTGCAGTGGAATTCAGGCATGAAAGGTGCCTCACAAGTCTGCAGCAAAATTTTTTCCAGAATAAAATCTGGTACGTCTGTTGAAGAGCAGCGAAGTTTTTTTAAACTGCTGCTTGAGATTGATGGGAAAGGAGCCGGCTTTGCATTTAAAACCGTGTGTATGCAGCGGATCAGCTTAAATGATGCAGGGAAAATGATGCTGACCATGTCAGATTTACAGCGATTGGATTTTATCAGTGAATATCTTAAAGCAGATCCGGATTTGAGGTTAAAGTTTGGTGAATTTTTTAAACGGATCGTACGTTCAATAAAAAATACAAAGGCAGTTGTAAATTATTTTGCCAGGCTTTTTGATACTGAGCAGGATGTGGATCCGTTTTTGTATAATCTTCCCTTGAGATTAAGACAGCCTGACCAAATTGTTTCAGAATTTGTCCAGTCCCCATCTCCGGAAATCAGGTCAAAAGGCCTAAAAGCCCTGGCCATGATTGTACCAAAAATCAATCCTGAAATTCTATTGGGAATTCTTGCAAAAGAAAAGAATGCGCATGTTAGAAAAACAATTTATAAAATAATAGAAAATTCAACGCTTGGAACTTACCCGGAAATCTTTGATTCAATACTCAAACAAATGGAAGACGGTGAGGATGAAGAAAAATTCTATGCAGTAAAAGCATTGATCGTTTCAGGTAAAGAGCCGCTGATCAACGTTGTAATTATGATAAGAGACAATCATCCTTCTTTGATGGATCCTTTGTTTGATGAAATTTCAAAACTTTCAAAAATTTCATTTTTCTTTATCCAGGACATGGCCCTGAATAAAAAAGCGTATGAAGGACCAGGTAATGAAATTAATCAGGCTGCCATTTTTGGAATGATTAAAAAAAGGCCGGAAAGGATAGTAAATATCCTTCAACTGCATCAGAAGAAGTCTGATCAGCGTATCCAGAAAGAGACTGCATTATTTATAAGAAAAACAAAACAATTGCTGGCCAGGGAAAACCAGTTTATTGAAAAGGCATACCATCCTGTTATCAGTAAGGTGAAGAAAATACAATCAGAAGAACCAGAAGGGATTATAAAGACCTTGTTTTCATCTTCACCACTGAAGAAGGGTATTGATGCCCTGGAAAAGAACAAAAGAGGATCTGTGATAGATTTTGGTGGTGAGCCCATTATAGATTTGGATTTATCCTCTAGAACGTATCTGCCGTCTGCTATATATTTCAGCACATCTGTTATTAAAAACACTGATTTCTCCAACGCCTCCTTTTTTAATACATTTTTTAAAAAATCCATTTTCTTTAATGTCGATTTTCAGAAAAGTAAATTTGATTCGGTTTTCTTTGATAATGCAATACTGATCAATGTAAATGCCAATGATGCAGTTTTTAAAAATTGCAGTTTCCAAAATGTTCATATGTTTAACTGCACATTTGACAGGGCCAAAATGAGAGGGGCATCTTTTGTCTGTGCAACACTTTCCAAAAGCTCGTTCCAGGATACAGATCTGTCTTTTTCATTATTTTCATATTCAAATATCCAGGCAGTTACATTTGTGAATTCAAATTTGGAACAGGCTGATTTCTCAGGTGTTAAGGCAAGGTTTTCAAGATTCCCAGCACAATCAAGGACTTCTTTCTTTAACGATGATATTGACTTAAATGCCAGAAAGTTCCAATTAAAAAAATCAGATCTTCCATCACTTGATAAGGCTTTGATCTTACATATCAACCAGTTGATTTTCAGTGAATTTATCCAATATGGTGAGAAAAAATTTTCCCGTCAGAATAAATACAGCCTTATGACTGCCTATGATATTTTTAAACCGCGTCAGGCAGATCTTTTTCAAATCATCCCGTATCTTTTACATGAAAATGTGACCTTGCCTGGGATCAGGGACATATTTTCGAAAAAGACACCGCATGGTATTTTTGATTATCATCCTGGTCCTGAAATTATAAAAACCATTTCACGGTATGCCAGGGGAGAAAAAATTAAGGTAAATTCATATCAGACCCCGGCAATTGAGGCACTTTTCACGATAGGCAGTATCGGCTCTGTCGCGCAATCAAGTGATTCGGATATCGACTATTGGGTCTGCATTTATGAAGACCGGTTTAACCCATCTGCTATTCAATTGCTTCAAAAAAAGCTTGAAGCTGTTGAAGCATATGCGTGGAATCAATTTCATGTCCAGATTACTTTCTTTTTGGTAGATATTGTCAAGACAAGGGATAATAATTTTGGTGATACAAGTTTTGAAAGCTCTGGTTCTGCCCAGGCCATGCTGCTGAAGGAAGAATTCTACCGAACCATGATCCATGTAGCTGGGAAACTCCCTCTGTGGACTGTTCTGCCAACCTCAATCAGCCGGAATTACTATACTGATATTCTAAAAATGGTTTCAACACTTCCAAACCTGGCCAGATATATAGACCTGGGTGATATCCATGACATTTCAACACAAGAGTTTTTTGGCGCTTCTATCTGGCAGATGTTTAAAAGTTTGAAAAGTCCTTTTAAATCCGTCATTAAAATGGCCTTGATTGAAAAATATGTTTATGAACATGGGAAAACGCCTTTGTTATGCAATATTTACAAAGATGAATGGATGAACTCAGGCGTTAATCTTAAACTGTTACAAAACGATGCATATTATATCCTGTTAAAATATTTATTAAAATATTATGCAGAGTCAAAAGATAAGGATTCCATTTCTTTGTTATTGACGTGTTTTTTTCTTAAACTTGGGATCGCAAAAACAGCTGAAGTAGACAAAACTGTTTTTGGTTTGCGTAAAATTATTTTAGAGAACTGTATGGAAAAATGGGGTTGGACCAGGGATAAATTGTTTAAGATTGGTGTTTATAAATCATGGCCATATAAAAACATTGTTGGACTTTCAAACACTCTGGAAGCCTATGTGATAAAAAAGTATAAATTTTTAAATAC
This sequence comes from uncultured Desulfobacula sp., assembly GCA_964343845.1. Classification (GTDB taxonomy): domain Bacteria; phylum Desulfobacterota; class Desulfobacteria; order Desulfobacterales; family Desulfobacteraceae; genus Desulfobacula. The sequence goes on from CAYFKW010000001.1 coordinate 156,582, forward strand.
AGCATTTGAAAAATTATACAGTGGTTCGGCCAGAATTTCTCCAGAGGACAGGACTGTTCTGGGACGGAAAGTCTATTCAGAATTATCCCGTAAACCTGGTAAAATTTCTAAAATACTGCTGGTTTCCAACAGTGATAGCCATTTTGATCATCTGCATTTAATGTATGGTGAAAAGGCTGGTCAAATAGGGAGTTGGGAACTGATTAAAAAAATTAGAAGAGGAGAGGAACGGACAGAATTATTGATCAAGTCACCTGCAATCGAAGAAATTGGTGCCTGGTTGATTATTAATAAAATTTATAATAAGTCTTTTGTGATTAATCTGCTTCCAAATCCAACCAAAGTTACCATTGATGAAATCCGGAAATTGTTTAAAACCTTATATGATTATTTTGGCCCAATGGTTAAAAAGCCTGTGGGGTTTGATCAACTGTTGAAAAAAGATGATATCGCAGGTCTGTTTGTATCAATTAATTTCTATGCACCAAGTCAGCAGCGTCAGATAACTGATTTTACAATTATTTATATGAATACATGGGGTGAAATGTTTTTTAAATCATATAGACAAGGCAGGGGGTTGCCTTCTATCGAAGCAGTGAAAAAAATGGTGTTGGACCAATTGAAGATAAAAACAATACCTCAAAATTCCATTTGCTATTTCAGAGGACTGGCAAAGAAATTTAAGTAACTTATTCATGAATTTTAATCAAAAAAGGAGCACTTGATGGAGGAAAATATTAACATTACCAGGGATTGGATTCGGACGATCATTCAGGATTTTATCGCTCAATCTCCTTTAAACAGTCTGCAGGATGGAACAGATGAACCTGCCTGGGATAACGCTCAAGTAGGATTTGCATCTGGTACAGACCAGATTTGGCAACAGTATAAAGAGTATATCGGCGCTTTCCATTGGACGCCTTGGGAGGTATTTAACCAGCACTGTCCGGATAAAAACGTCAGCGCAGACCAGTTGACAGTTGTTTCCTGGATTCTGCCTCAAAGAAAACTGGTTCGAAAAGCAAATCGGAAAGAAAAAACATATCCTTCGGAAAAATGGGCCAGGATACGGGTATATGGTGAAGAATTTAATATGGCCTTAAGACGCCATGTCGTGGATAGTTTAAAAACATCAGGTCATGAAGCGGTCGCCCCCATGGTGACACCCAATTGGACCATTGTAAAATCAAAACGGTTTTCGTATGCATCTTCATGGTCAGAACGTCATGCTGCCCATGCCGCAGGCCTTGGAACCTTTGGGCTGTGCGACGGGCTTATTACACCCAAAGGCAAGGCCATGCGGGCAGGATCTGTGGTGGCAAAGGTCTCACTGGAACCAACACCCCGGCTCTACTCAGATCATCAGGCATACTGCCTGTTTTATGCTGAGGGAACATGTGGGAAATGTATCGATCGATGCCCTGCCAGAGCCATCACTACCCAGGGGCATGATAAAGAAAAATGCCGGGAGCATCTGGTGAGGTCCAGAAAATATGTAAAGAAAACCTATAATTTTGAAGGGTATGGGTGCGGGCTTTGTCAAGTTGGGGTTCCCTGTGAATCCGGTATACCGGTAAGAAAAGCAAGAAAGGCATACGAAGAGGGGGAACTGCCGCCGCTACCGCCGCCATTGGCTTAAGAAGAGAACTTTTTCAACCTGGGTAAAAAAGATTGCGCCCTGTGTCTGCTGGCGGGAATGATGTCATCGATTCCCCTCATCAACATCTGATAGGTCTGTCCTTTTTTTTCTATTTTCTGTACATGCAAAAGGTTCACTACATGGGAACGATGAACCTGTTCAAAAGAGTCACTGGATAATTTTTCAACAGCTTGTTTCAGGGATAATCGGATCAGCGCTGACTGCCGTTTGTTTTCCTTTCTGTAAACAAGGTTGCAATAATGGTCCTGTACGCTGATAAAATAGATATCTTCATACTCAATTTTTATATATCCATCTTTTACAGGAACAGAAAAGTTGTGCAGGTTTTTTCCTTTATCTTCCTTTTTTCCACTGTCCGGTATACGATATTTCCCTTTTTTTTCAAGCCCTTCATTGATCTGCCTGATGTTTTCAAGCTCTCTTGTCAGCTGCTTTTTAATCTCGCCTTGTACCATTAAAAAACAGGAAACAGCCCAGGGAATCAGGATGATTTTATAGAACACGCTTATCCGGCTGGGAGTGGGTTCAGGATAGTCATGGTAAAAATAGAATATATCCGGATAAAAGGCCTCAACCCCAGGACACTGTGCATTAAAATAGACCATGAGAAAGCCAAAAAAAACGCCAGAAAAAGAAATCAGCCAGAACCCCCTGACATTGACAATAAATGGTTTCCAATGCTTATAAACCAGCCGGCCGCCTTTTTCGACAATCAAAAATTGGGACAAAACAATAATAACGGCTATAATCATTGGATAAACAGATTTAAAGGTTCCGTCCATCTGCGTATATTCAAGCCACAGATACGCAAGGATACAGATAAGAATTCCTTCAACAATATATATTGGATTTCGATATGCAGAGGAATGCGGATATGTTTCTATGATTGTCTTAAAATAATTGGTATAACCATTTTTCTTAACATAATGCATCACTCAAATCCAGATACGACAATTTAAAGTCCAGTCACGACATATAGGTTGCATCATGAGCGTTCAGGTGTCAACGTAAAAGTCGAAATGCCGGCACAACAGCAAAACAGGATGTGCAATAAAAAAGCCTAGGAGGAGGTTTCCAATGAATCAAACAGAGAATAACAGGTTTATGTCAAACATTGAAACACTGGCAGCTGTTCTGATCAGATGTTTTTTTATTTCAGCCGTCTTTCTTATTATATGGTTTGCCTGGTTCATTTTGTTTAAAGATTTCGGCTATCAGTTCCATTCCAGCTGGATTGAATTTTCGAAAAGCCAGTTTGATTTGATGAATTATTATGGCATGGTAACCTTCAAATTACTGATGTTTACTTTTTTCTTAATTCCTTTCTTGGGGATTAAGCTTGTCTTGAAAAAGGGGTGCATCTGTGGGTGCAGATCAGAACAGGCGTCAGAAAAAAAGCAATGAACCAGGGTTAGGTTTAAGAAAAGAATGAAAAAGCAGAAAAAGTTCTTTTAAGGAATGGCTTGAGAATAACCTGTAAATTTCTGCTGGTACTCTTTTGGCCTCAGGCCTGTGATACGGATGAAAATTTTTCTGAAAAAGGAAATATCTTCATATCCGACATGATAGGTGATTTCATTAAATGTTTTTACCCCCTCCTCTAAAAGGCGTTTGGCTGTTTCGACCCTCAGCAGTTGAAGATAACCTAAAGGAGTGACTAAAGTGGCTTTTTTAAACCTTCGTTCCAATGACCGGCGGCTCATATGAAACTGCTCGGCAAGGTTATCATAGTCAATGGATTGGGTATATCGTTTTTCTATCCAGTTTTGAGCCTTGATGATCAGTGTATCCCCGTGATCCTTCAGGAATCGAAATGTATCATAGGGTGTTTGTCTTTTTCTTCCCAGATCCAGGATCATTGTTTTTGCAGATTCCACAGCAGCCCTTTTCCCGCAGAATTTTTCCACAAGGTACAGCGACAGATCCATGCCAGCACTTACCCCTGCAGAGCAATACAGACGGCCATGGTCAATAAACATCTTGTCCTGCTCAAGATTTACATTTGGATAATAGGAGGTAAACATGTCTGTAAACCCCCAGTGCAGGGTTGCTGACTTGCCGTCCAGCAACCCTGTCTCTGCCAGTAGGAAAACCCCTGTACAAATACTGGCAATATGGGTGCCCTGGGCATAGTGTTTCAGGAGCCACGGTATAAGTTCAGGATTTTTTTTTAAGATTTTTTTTGTGAACGTAGCAGATGCAATCACAATTAAATCGGTTTGATCGATCTGATCAATACTGTGATGGGGCTGGATTAGAATATTATTCGTGGCTTTTATGGGATGGCCGTCAGCTGAAGCAATTGAGACGTCGAAAAAAGGTGTCTGTATCTCTTTGTGAACTCTTGGCCAAAGCCGGCCGGCCTGGTTTAAGATATCCATGGGACCGAAAATTGTTGTTGCCATGGAATTGTAGAGCCCTAATATGGTAACTTTTTTCATAATATCTCTTAAAAAATGGAAATAATTGTCGATATCGCCTCTTATATTGTCGTTTATGCCACTTTATTTTAAAAATTGCAAGGCATATAATCTTTAATCATTTAAACGAAAGGAGAAAATTTATGTGCAATGAAAAAATAATGGAAAGCCTGGCACCCTGCGGTTTAAGCTGTGAAAAATGTTTTGCCCATGTGAATGGGGATATTAGAAAATACAGTCTGAAACTAAAAGAAAAATTAGGGAATTTCACCGTCTATGCCAAACGATTTGAAACCTTGCTGGATGATCCCATATTTAAAAAGTATCCTGAATTTGAGGAAATGCTGAATTATTTTGCATCTGAAAACTGCAGAGGCTGCCGGAACGAGCAGTGCAGGTTATTCAAAGACTGTGGTGTCAGAGGATGCCACCAGGAAAAACAAATTGATTATTGTTTTGACTGTGATGAATTCCCATGCAAAAAAACAAATTTTGATGAGCATCTGTATGACAGGTGGGTGGCGTTGAATAAAAAAATTAAAAAAATAGGGCTGGAATCATTTTACGAAAAACAACAGTCTTACCATCGATATGTTTAAAAAGAGGCAGCCTTTACCCCTGGCAGGTCTTCAGGTAAGATGTGACACGATGCCATAAGTTATAAAATACAGCTTACCCATCAGTACCTGGCTGAAAATCACTGCTGCTTCGGCCAGGTACAATGGATCTGAAAAGGGATCAGCTGCCCAATACATTTCCTGGTGCCAGTCCCTGCTCAGCCGCATAATCAGCACCAGGCATTTTTTTGTTTTTCCCGGACTTGACTTTTCCAATGATCAGCCTGCCGCCGGTCACTGCAATGTGAAGTCCTTTTTCATTTGCTTTAAGCAGGGTGCCCGGTATTTTATCAGAAGGCTCTTCCACCAGCCTGGATCCATAGAATCGAAGCTTTTCACCGTTTTGAGTGACAAAGGCTCCGGGTTGGGGGTCGCAGCCCCGTATCAGGTTATGAATTTCCCTGGCGGAGCGGTTCCAGTCAACACCAGCAACAGCGTCATTACAGAGAGGTTCGCTGGTGGCAGCTTTTTCTTCCTGGATGAGTTTCGGGGCCTTGCCCTGTTTGATCATATGAATGGATTCCATAATAGCATCCACGCCCATGGGAAAGAGGTGGTTGAAGTAAATAGAACCTGTGGTGTCATCAGGGCCGATGTCCACCTCTTTTTGAAGGAGGATGGGGCCGGTGTCAATGCCGCCGTCCGGCCAGAAAATTGAGAGTCCTGTTTTTTTATCTCCCATGATAACAGCCCAGTTTATGGCACTTCCACCCCGATGCCTGGGCAGAATGGAGGGATGATAATTGATAGTTCCCTGGGTAGGAAATTCAAAATAATGGGCAGGAATAATATCAGTCACAAAGGCCATGACAGTGAGGTCGGGTTTAAAGGTTTTATACGTTTCAAAAACCTTGTCATCCCTGTAAGTTGCAGGTTGTAAAACCTGAATATTATTGGAAAGAGCAGCCTCTTTAAGAGGATC
>CAYFKW010000001.1:162210-167639 GCA_964343845.1 uncultured Desulfobacula sp.
GGCTGCAATAGTTTCTCCTTTTTCCAATAAGGTTTCCAGAACCTTTGCACCAAAAGGGGCCTGGCCGATGAGTACGATTCGCATCCTTTACCTCCTTAGTGTGTCTTTGGTTGTCAATATATCCCCAGATCCATGCAATGCTGTCCTGCTGTCTTACAACCGGAGTTAACCGGATAATACCCAGGATAATGCGATGGTTTGGTGATAAGATCCATCTAAAGCCTATAGCATAGATTAAAATTAAGATGCAAAGTAATTTCCTCTATGACCTCCCGGGTGCATATATAGTTTGCGTGGGCTGAATGCCAGTGATGGTGCCTTCAGACTGGCAGGCAGGTTGGATCCGGATTGTTAAATAAACCCATTTAAACGGTCTGAATGTATTGGTTTTTTTCATGGATGGCAGTATTGGAAAATGAGTGCAAAGACACTATAGTCTCAGGATCGTCTCATGATGAGACATATGAACATGCGGTTAAACTGTCCAGCGAAGATATTTATTTGACCCTTTTTTAAGGCTCGATTGCTGAAATGATTCATGGATAAGGATTCTGGCTAAAATAAGGTCTTTTAAAAAGTAAAAGAAAACAGACTTAAACGTTTCTGGTATGGTTTATGCTGTAACAATATCAACAAGTATTTAACGAGCAGATAATTAAATTGTGTCGGGCGAGATATAACGTAACAGGAGGAGAATGAAACATGAAGGAAATCGCATGGACGAGAGACTTATCGGTTGGGATTGAACTGATAGATGAACAGCACAAGATGCTGATTAAGCATCTCAGTGACCTGAATGATGCTTTACAATCAGGTAAAGGACCCGTAAAAATTGCATCGACGCTGAATTTTCTAATTGACTATACCAACTTCCATTTTTCTGCAGAAGAAAAACATATGGCAGCGAATGCTTACCCGGAATTGGAAAATCACAAGAAGCAGCATGAGGGTTTCAGAGCGACGTTATCCAATCTGGAAGAAGAGCTTGTGGAAGAAGGTGCTACAAAAATGCTTGCCGATTCAATCGATACCTTGCTGGTTCAATGGCTTTTTGAGCATATCAGCCAGATTGATGTTGCGTTTGGGAAATTTTTAAAAGAAAAAGGGGTGGAAATTCCAGATGAAGCATAACAACCCTTGATTGTGCGGTTGTAACATTTTTCAGAAAGGTTTTTCGACACAGGAGGGGTATATGTGCCATTAAATTTTAATGAACGTTGTGTTCGTTAAAAGCCGACATCACCATTTTCAGATTTTTTTTACTGCGAATTAATCCTGGGAGTGAGCTGCAGCTGTTTCAGCATCTCAAGATCATTCTCCAACTGACGGCCGTCTGTTGTCAAATAGTTGCCAGTCATAATACCACTGGCACCAGCATAAAAGATAAGGGGATGAAGAAGGCCGAGGTTTTGTTCCCTGCCGCCGCAGATAATGATCTCTTTTTCTGGCAGAGTATATCTGAAAAGAGCTATTATTTTAAGGCATTTCAAAGGAGTCAGCGCCTGTTTATTTTCGAGAGGTGTCCCTGGAATGGGGGTTAAAAAATTTAACGGCACAGCATCCACATCCAGCTGTTTGAGTTCAAGTGCCATTTCAAGGATCTGGTCATTGGTTTCACCCATGCCGAAAATGCCGCCGGCACAAACAGACAACCCCGCTTTCTGGGCGGATTTGATGGTGTCAACCCGTTGATCGAAAGTATGGGTTGTGCAGATGGAATCAAAATGACTCCTGGCAGCTTCAAGGTTGTGATGATATCTTGACACACCAGACTGTTTTAACACCTTGAAATCTTCATCATCAATAATGCCGAGGGAAGCGCAGAAATGAAGATGAGTATCTTTTGCTTCTGCCAGAGCAGTGGAAACCGTTTTAACCTCATTTCTGGGCAGCCCCTTTCCGCTGGTTACAATTGAATATCGATTCACAGGGGTGTCTTTAAGATCAAATGCCCCTTGTTTCATTTTATTTTTTGAAAGAAGCGGATATGTCTCAACATCGGTTTTATGATATCTGGACTGGGCGCAGAATTTACAATCTTCAGAACATTTACCTGATTTGCCATTACAAATGGTACACAGATGAATGTTATTTTTGAAATATGCGGTTCGAATGAGGTTGGCTCCGGGTAAGAGCTCAAACACCTTATCATCTGTCAAATCGGCAATTTTTGAAAGTAGATTTGAATCTGGTGAATTGCCTTTAATAATGGTATTGGCTAAATCGATATATGTTTGTTCTGACATTGTTCTTTCCATGTACTAAAAAATTAAAAAAGCAGAGCATAGATATTATACCTCTTTCTCTGCTTTTTAGAAAGAATTAACCCTGTTTTTATTCTTCCGCGCGTTCTTCCAGTACTTCTTTCAGAACAGTCAAGGCTGTATTTGCAGCAGGAACACCGCCGTAAATACTGGTTTGGAAAATCACTTCAGCAATTTCTTCTTTTGTGCAGCCGACATTTAACGCTGCATGGGTATGCAGCTTTAATTCATCTGGTTTGGACAGAACTGTTAATGCGGCCACTGTAATCAGCTGCCGAGTCTGATGAGGGATTTTTTCCCTTGAATACATTTGCCCGGTAATATAAAGCGACATATCTTTGGCAAGATCTTTGTCAAAATGTCTCCATAAATTATACGGTTTGTCCTCATCTTTTACAGTGGAAAAGTACAGGTTGGCGGTTTTCCCTGTTTTTTTTGCAATTTCTTTTGGGTCCACTTTGTCCTCCTTAATAAAACGGTATGAACAGCAGTAATTAAACCTGAATTTACTGCTGTTCATGATGGTGTGTGTTTTATCTGTTGGCTTTTCTAAAGCCCAGCTGATCCAGTGCGATAATCCATTTGCAGATATTGGCAGACCCTTCAACCATGGAGTAGGTCGGTGCATCTCTATAGTATCTGGCAACAGGATATTCAGTAGAATATCCGTATGCACCCAGGATCCTCATGGCAAAGTTGGAACATTTGGTTGCAGCTTCACCAGCAAGGTATTTTGCCATGGCTACATCAAGGCCATTGTTTAGTTTGCCGTCGTCTTTTGCGCAGGCAGCTTTATAAGTGATCAGGCGGGCGGCTTCTATTTCTGCAGCCATTTGGGCGATCATATCCTGGTTCATCTGAAATTCACCAATCTTTTTGCCAAACTGTTTTCTGGTGTTGCAATACTTGGTGGCTTCATCAAGACAGGCCTGGGCAAGTCCAACACCGCCGGCTGCAGCAGATAACCTGGTCTGGTTCAGAGATGAGAACACAATTTTTGCCCCATCACCTGGTTTGCCAAGCAGGTTTTCTTTTGGTACCTTTACATTATCAAGAAATACCTCTCCTGTAGGAGAAGAGTGCGACCCCAGTTTATCAAGCCCGGATGTTTTAATGCCATCAAAGTTTTTAGGTTCAATAACAAACGCGGAAAGTCCTTTTGATCCTGCTGCTTTATCTGTATAGGCATAGCAAATCAGTACATCAGCCACGTTGGCATTTGAAATCCAGGTCTTAGACCCGTTTATCAAGTAATGATCACCTTTATCTTCAGCCACGGAACTCATGGCCATTACATCAGAACCGGCATCAGGTTCAGTAATACCAAATCCGCCAATATATTCAGCTGTACAAAGTTTTTCTACATATTTCTGTTTTGCCTCTTCTGTACCATATCGAAAAATGGTATAGGCACAGCCCAACACCTGCATGTTGACTTGAACCCTCAGAGAAGAAGAGACTTTTGCAATTTCTTCTGTAACGATCATGGCGGCCAGAAATCCCATATCTTCTCCACCATATTCTTCCGGGATAACAGTGCCGAAAAATCCCAGTTCACCTAAAGGTCTCATTACCTCATCAACTGGAAGGTAATGCTGCTCGTCCCATTCATCCACATAGGGAGCGATCTGTTTTTTTGCAAAATTTCTAATTTCTTTCTGGAGCATCTGAAGCTCTTTTGATAATTTAAAATCCATTGTTCCTCCTAAACGGTTAAATTTTTCCAGTGTCCAATCCCATTGCGGTTGAAAAAGAATCGGCAGCACGGGTTAGTATGTCGATACAATTTTTCAGATGATCCTTCTGCTTGAGCCTGATTTCTGGTATCGCAAGGCTTAAACTGGCAAGGATCTGTCCTTTATAATCGAAAACAGGGGCACTTAAAGAACCTAAGCCCGGGGTTCTTTCTCCGAGGCTGATGGCATATCCCTGTTCCTTTATCCTATAGAGTTCTTCAAACAGTTTGTCAGGCTGCACAATGGTGTTTTCTGTGACAGCCTCAATCCTGGTTGTTTTAAAATAATTGTCCTGAAATTCTTCTGTTGAAAAGGCCAGGAGGCATTTTGCAGAAGCACCGGCATACAGTGGAGATTGGTTGCCTACAGGCATGCCGGCCTTTAAAACTTTTGGTGATTCAATCGTGTCAATACAGATTCTAAGATTGCCTTCAATAATATTTAAATGGACTGTCTCCAGTGTCGTTGACGCTACTTCTTCCATAAACTTGTGCCCAATACGGGCAAGGTTGTTAGAGTTGTTTAGATTTTCAAGGAACCTGTAAAAAATATTGCCGATAAAATACTGGCGGGTGCCGGCATCCTGCCTGACAAATTCATATGACTTGAGAACCTGAAGGATTCGCTGAACAGTTGCCGGGCTGAATCCAAGTTCCGCGCTGAGTTCCCTGATCCCCCATGATGGCTTGATGTCTTGAAATTTAAGCATTATCTCAAGGGCTTTTTCAATAGAATTTAGTTTTTTCTTGCTATTTACCATTGGTGTCCACCTTAATTGAGTATCAGTTTTTCAGGATCAGTTTTTTTTCTTAAAATCTGAAGCTCTTCTTCTTTGGGAAAAAAAGATTCAGTTGCCATCGATATATCTATATCAAAACCGACATGTTCCTGGATGGTTTCAGGAAGAATACCAGGATAATACTCCTTTAAAAACATACGTTTTGATTCAGATTCAAACCCCATAATACCCATGTCGGTAATAACCATATGCGGTCCATCCTGTGCCAGGCCTTCTCTTTCACGACTGTCATATCCGGTTAACCACCCGGGACTTGTGACATAGGGAAGGGTTGAAACAAATTTTCGCTTTTCAAGCGTCATGAAGATGATGTTCGTATTCACAAAGGAGGCGACATCACATGCACCGCCGCTTCCAGGAAATCTGGCTGTTGTATTCTGGTAGTCACCGATCATGGTTGAATTTAAATTTCCATATGGATCAATCTGCGCCGCACCAATGATGCCCACAATATTTGAGCCTGTTTTCTTGTTCTGCATAAAAGAAAAAGATTCCACCAGAGAACAGAATGCCTGGGCTTTATACATGACACGCGAATCAGAAACGGCCAGAGGCAGTTTGACCAGTTTTGAATCAATGGCACCTGTTTCAAAAAAAATGAGGCAGTCGGGTGCATAGATATGCTTTGCA
>CAYFKW010000001.1:167649-168071 GCA_964343845.1 uncultured Desulfobacula sp.
CACGGCAGCCAGCATGGATATCCCTGTCCCGCAAAAGACAATATCATTGTTCTTTATTTGTCTTGCTGCGGATAAGACCATGATTTCTTTTGATGTATATGTCATGATTTTTTTTGTCTATTTTCTTTTTATCTTGTCAGAATATCCGGTTTCAGGGTTGGCGATGATTTGGTGAATCCGGTTGCCGCATGCTTTTTTTAAATACTGTTCATGGGTGTCTGTTTCTAAAATAAAAGTGTCGACATATTGTTTGAACTGGGTGTCATCAGCGGCAAAAGTTCGATAATCATCTAAAAACTTTGCATCATAATCATACCGTCCGAAACAGGCGGTCGGGTAAGCACCATAAGGTACATGCACCACTGCATCAACGCAGAATGACGGGAGCTGGTTTTTTTGGGGATCATCGTTTAACAGGCCCG
>CAYFKW010000001.1:168081-182433 GCA_964343845.1 uncultured Desulfobacula sp.
TCAATTATTTCATCACATGTGACAATGACTGTTTCAGATGCCTTGGCCTGCTCTATGTCGGAAAACGTCAATCCTTTGATCCTTGTTACCCCTGTCTTATCCGCTTTCTGGGCATGGATAATGGTAACTTCAGGCTGAATGGCAGGAACCAGAACAATTTTTTCCTTTTGATCAGTCTTTGAGAATGGGTTTTCCATTACAACCAGTTTTTGGGAGCTGATTTTTTCATCTGTATTTCGCACATCAGCATCAAATCCCCATTTATGGATAATATCAGTTCCAAGGCTGGACGTCGTCGGAAGAAACGGCACACCCATTGCACCAGCCAGAAACCTTAAGGCCATTTGAAAATTTGTATAATCTTCTACTAAAATTTTGTTGTCAATTACATGTCGCTTAAAACACAGGCAGGTCGGTGCAAACCGGCCATTTCCGGAATAAGCGATTTCCAATTTTGAAATACAGCCGGCACCAATGAGCTCATCCAGCCCCTGCCCGTTTGAATGGGCGTAAAGGTGGAGGTTCTTTTTATTCTGTCGAATAATTTCATGCACGGCAGCCATGGGATTCCGGTTCAGGGTAAATCCACCGATAGAGATATGGCTGCCAGTTGAAACATAGCGCTGAACCGCTTTGTTTAAAGGCATTAGTTTTGTCGTGTTTGTGCTGTTCATGGCCTATATAAATGTTCTACATATTAAAACATTGTTCCGTATAATGATTTTTAAATAAACAGAAAATGAATTGACTTGTCAAGAAAAAAGTTAAAAAATAGCTAAAAAATAGCTTGACAAAAGCTGTGATTTATTTCATTTTTAGAAGGTATTAAAACGCTGTATCGTTATGTGAAACAGCAGGATTGACAGACAGACCAGTTACAACAGTTCAGCCTGAGAAACCAAGGGGATGAAGCGGCTGGACAAAAATACCAAATATCTTTGTACAAAGGAGATGAAAATGAGCACTGAGATTTTAGCGCCCATGCCTGGAACAATTTTTCAAGTTCATGTTAAAGAAGGTGATGATGTTATTGAAGGACAGGAACTTTTGGTTCTCGAAGCCATGAAAATGGAAAACCCGATTGTTTCAACAGCAGCAGGCAAAGTAAAAGATGTTCAAGTAAAAGTGGATGACAAAGTCGCTTCACAACAACTGCTTCTTGTTATTGAATAGCAGTGTATCACTTTGCCTGACAAATTTTGTATCTGCAGAGGGGTTCAGATGTAGTCTCTCTGCATGATATGAAATTGTTCATTTTCTTACCTGAAAAGATACTGCCGCAGACAAGGCTGTTTTAATCTGAATGCAAGGAAAAAATGCGTTAAAAGCAGGGTTAAACAAAGAATTAACGTTTATATAAACCGATCAATTTAACTTTTTAAAAAGGTTTGATCTTAAAAATGATAACAGGTTTATCAGGAGTAGAGTATGAGACAATATTTTGAAAAAATGACAGAATTTGGTGTAGAACTTAACAAAGGGCAAATATTAAGTACAGAACAGAATGTGGCCAATATCAAAGAGGTTGAAGCTGGAATTGACATAGAAGTCGACAAAGTGAAAAATGCAGGTTTGCCCACAGAGAAAATAAATTCGCGCGGGGTTATGACGGTTTGGCAGCGGTTGGAATATCTTGTTGACCCAGGAACATGGCATCCGCTCCATACGCTTTTTAATCCTGAAGACAATGTTGAAGGTACGACGAACGTCATTGATGGTCTGGCAAAAATTTCAGGCAAATGGTGTGTGGTTGCCGGATTTGACAACAAAGTGATGGCAGGTGCCTGGCTGCCGGGTCAACCTGAAAATATTTTCAGGGCAACAAACCTTTCAAAAAGGCTGAATATTCCTTTGGTGTGGCTGGTCAATTGCAGTGGTGTCAAACTGACAGAACAGGAAAAATTTTATGCCAACAGAAGAGGCAGTGGAACCACGTTTTACCGCCATGCAGAGCTGGAACAGATGGGAATCCCCGTTTTAGCCGGTATCTATGGTACAAACCCGGCAGGTGGCGGATATCAGGGCATCAGCCCAACCATTCTGTTTGCCCATAAAGATTGTAATATTGCTGTTGGCGGTGGTGGAATTTTAAGCGGAATGTCTCCAAAAGGCTATTTTGATGTAGAAGGGGCTGAACAACTCATTGCAGCCGCAAAAGAATATAAAGCAAAACCGCCCGGATCCGTAGAAATCCACCATGATGAGACAGGGTTTTTCAGATATGTATATGATGAAGAAAAAGGTGTCCTGGACGGGTTGAAAGATTATATGAAAGATATGCCGGCATATAATCCTAAATTTTTCAGGGTTGCAGCGCCAAAAGATCCCAGATTCCCCATTGATGATCTTTATCGTCTCATACCTCATAACCAGAAACAGATTTATAATTTTAAGGAAATCGTTGCACGCCTTGTCGATGGCAGTGAACACATGGAGTTCAGGCCGGATTATGGGCCAGAAGTGTATACTGGTCTTGTAAAAATGGATGGATATCTAGTGGGGGTCATTGGCAACAATCAGGGCTGGTTAGGTGAAGACTATCCTGAGTATGCAGATTACGGCGGAATCGGGGGCAAACTTTATCGCCAGGGATTGATCAAAATGAATGAATTTGTCACCCTTTGCGGCCGTGACAGAATCCCCATGATCTGGTTCCAGGATACCTCAGGTATTGATGTAGGTGATATCGCTGAAAAAGCTGAACTACTTGGGCTTGGTCAATCATTGATTTATTCTATCCAGCAGACAGATGTGCCGATGACATTGGTAACGCTGAGAAAAGGAACAGCAGCAGCCCATTATGTTATGGGCGGGCCTACTGCCAACCGTCACAACGCGTTCACACTGGGTATCGGTACAACCGAGATTGCAGTAATGCACGGTGAAACAGCCGCTGCTGCAAGCTTTTCAAGACGGCTGGTAAAAGAAAAAGATGCAGGGCGTCCACTGGAACCTATTATCGATAAAATGAATAAACTGGCACAGGAATACCATGATAATTCACAACCTGGTTTTTGTGCAAAACATGGTATGGTGGATGAAGTGGTGAAAATGAACGCGCTGCGTGATTATTTAAAAGCGTTTGCCGGCGCTGCTTATCAAAATCCTAAATCGATCTGCCCGCAGCATCATATGATTACACCACGGATAATAAAAGGATAAAAAAATTAACCTCAATCGTATAATTGGGAGGCCAAAATGTCAGACCTTAAATTCATTAAAGTTGAAAATGACGGTCAAGTCGCAAGGATTACGTTAGATCGACCCAAACACAATGTCCTGAATATTCCGATGATGGAAGAGCTTAATGGGGAGCTTGAAAAAATTGCAGCTGATAATGATCTTAAGTGCCTTGTGATCACAGGGGAAGGAAAAAGCTTTTGTGCAGGCGTTGAAGTCGCGGATCATGCCCCAGATAATGTCGATGCCATGGTGGCAACATTCAACCGGATTTTTGAAATTATAAATATGATTGACATCCCTGTCATCGCGGCGGTGAATGGTGCATGCCTGGGGGGTGGTATGGAAGTTGCCATTGCATGTGATATCGTGATTGCATCAGACAAAGCCATTCTTGGACAGCCAGAGATTAAACTTGGATTTTTTCCACCCTATGCTGCATTGAGGCTGCCTGAACTTGTAGGACCGGCAAAAGCGATAGAAATTCTGACCACTGGACAGAATTATTCTGCCCAGGACGCCAAAGATTTAGGATTTGTATCAAAAGTCGCATCGGTTGATAATTTCGAAGATACCGTAAATGGGCAGGTAAAACAGATCTGTCACGCAAGTCCACTGATTATCCGTTTGAATAAACGGGCAGTGAAGCGCCATATTGGTACCAGCTTTTTTCAAGGTGTCGATCTTGTCAGCAACTATTTCCTCAACACCATGATGAAAACAGAAGATACACTTGAAGGTATTGCCAGTTTTGAGGAAAAGCGAAGACCGGTCTGGAAAAATAAGTAGAATCTGAAAACCAGCTAAATTAACTTGTTAAAGCGCTGGACCCGGGTTGTGGCCATCCGTTCGAAGAGGAGTGCATGCGCAGTTATACGACATGTATTCCTCAGGCCAGAATTGTTGTTTGCCTTTTCCTCAAAAAAAGTATCTGCTTTTTTAATTGTGACAGGAAATAAATGTGAATAATTGGTAAAATCACTCCGTATCACCCCATGGCAGGGACAAGTCAGTCCCTGCCATGGGTCTTTATTTTTTCAAATGTCAGTTGCGTCTCAGCCGTTAAAAAGAAGTATATTCATCAGCCCCGATTTTTGATATAAAAAACCCTGAGGCAGTTCACGTTCAACCATCAGGACTAAATATATGATACGCTATATAAGCATACTTATCCTTCTGCTGTTTTTTGGTCTTCCAGGCAATCTGACGGCTGATGAAAAAACTATTGCAAATGACGAACTTACGTCAGTAGCAACTTCAGGTCAGAATGAAACATCATTGAAAATGCTGGGTTCCATACTGGAGCTGGAAAAGAATCTGAAACAGAGAATTACAGAACGAAAAGCCCATATAGAACAAAGCACATCTGAAACAGAAAAAGAGGCCTTAAAATCAGAACTTATTAAACTTGACAAACAGCTTAATGAGGCCATGGCAGATTTTGAGCTGATTGCAACCGGTATAGACGTTGGTCTGTTCGCCGATAAAAAAGAGGATTATTTTCACTGGCAGGAAGAACTGGTTGCCCTTTTGGAACCCGGTATTAAAGAAATTAAAAGGCTCACATTAAAGGCAAGGTATAAAACCAAACTGAAAGAAGAACTGGTGTATTATGAAAGCCTTGTTCCTATTTCTCATGCTGCAGCTGAAAATCTCAGGCAGTTAATCGCAGAGACAACAGATAAAGAACTGAAAAAAAATCTGGAAAACCTGCTGCCTGAATGGGAAAGCGTGGCACAGCAGATCCGAAATAAGATGGAAATTGCCAGTATGCAGCTTGCTGAAATGGAGAATGAAAAAAGGTCATTCATTAAAAGTTCTCAAATTTCCATAAAAAATTTCTTCCGTTCAAGGGGTTTGTTTTTGATTATCGCCCTGATTGTCTGTGTTTTCGTGATTGTTCTGCTACGGTTTTCATCTCGTTTTTTAATTAAAAAACTGCCGGGATATACTTCAAAATACAGGCCGTTTCATATCAGGCTTTTTGATCTCATATCCCGGATTTTTGTTTTATTTGTGACCTTGTTTGTGCTTGTTTTTGTTTTTTTTATTTTTGAGGACTGGGTATTGCTCAGTTTGACCATTATTTTTTTTATGGGGCTTGGGTGGGCTGCAAAAAATACATTACCGAAATTCTGGCAGCAGAGCCGCCTCATGTTAAACATTGGCGCGGTAAGAGAAGGAGAGCGAATGGTATATAAAAACGTTCCCTGGCTTGTAAGAAGAATCAATGTTTTTACTGAAATAGAAAATCCATCTTTGGATGTCACCCTTCGATTGCCCATTGAAGAACTCTTTGGAAAAACATCCCGTTCTTTTCACAAAAGTGAGCCCTGGTTCCCCTGCAGACGGAATGATTGGGTTATACTTTCTGACGGCACTAGAGGCCGTGTGATCAGTTTGTCCCATGAAATGGTTGAACTGATTCAACGCGGCGGTGCCAAAAAGACGTATCAAACGCCTGATTTTCTTGCATTGTCACCTTTGTTAATTTCAGGCTGAAAATACCGTTTGGCATCAGCTACAACATCCAAAAAGATTCCACTGGAAACGTGTTGGATATAATGAAATCCTATATTGATGAGAGAATAGAAGAAGAAGGATACAAAAAAAGCCTGCTCAATCTCAGGGTAGAGTTTCAAAATGCAGGTAGTTCTTCTCTTGATATTGTTGTGATCGTCGATTTTAAAGGAGATATGGCACCATTGTATCAACGGCTTTCAAGAGCCATACAACGATGGTGTGTGGATGCCTGTACCATCAATAAATGGGAGATTCCTTTCCCACAACTTACGATTCACCAATAACTCGATATTCCGTATCTTTTGCCGCGTTCCAGATCACTGCGGCAATTTAATCATTTTCATCTAAATTGTATAAAGAACCCGGTCAAAACCATCCAGAGACAGGTATCGTGTTTGTTAGATTCAATATCGATTTGGCCTGCAGCGGCTATATGGGGCCAACCATTTTTATCAGCAGTCGCCAAGATAATATATCTGCCAGCCTGAACACCACAGATTGATTGCAGGTCAGCCTTTGTTAATATCTTTCTGATGATCACGGTTGAGATGAAAATTTAACCATGAAGATGTGTTGTTGAGGTTCCACAGTCTTGGCGGAACTTTTTTCGAGCAGAACTTTTTTTGATGACCCGCACGATCAAATCGTTTATATGCCCTCACCCAGACGCACACCCTGTCTGTGTTAACTTCGCAATACTCATTCCGACTGCCCCCGCAAGGTCCGTTCCGAATGTGTTTTGGACATCCAGATTCTGGACATTGAAAAGCGAGATTCTGGATAGCACAGTCGCCACAACTCTGACAGGACAATATTATTTTCTTTGGGGGATCCTCAAAAATCCATTTAAACAGTCGATCTAAATGCAGCTTTTCAATGATTTCTGCGATATGTCTGTACACGGGTGAAAAGAACATGTGTTTCCTGAAAAAAAAATTATGTATCATATTCAATACATTATAGGGTAAATGATCGAAAACGATTGCAGCCAATTTCTCAAACCGGCTCATTTTTCCCCCTTGAAATGTTGAATTGCTGTACAAATAGAAATAGGTTAATTGTTCTTCTCTGAACTCATACAGAAAATCTTGCCATTGGTTTTCAAATCTTGCCATTTTATCAAGTATGGCACCCACTGTATCAAAGCTTCTATGAATGCCGCCAATATGTATTCCTTTATACCCCAACCCCTTTAATATCACTCCGAGTTTTGCTGCCCTGTCAACGGCCATATCAAGTCCCTCACGGGGAACTTGCCATTCTTTTAGTATGGATGTATATAAAGCATCGGAAACATAAGCTCCAGGTACTTTGACGCTGTTCATAGCTTTGGCTGATCTTGGGCTTAAAAGGTAGACAGACCCCAAAAAATGTGCTTTAAAGCTATGGTTATTTGCATATGAGATGAGTTCCTGGAACTTGCCAGCATCATACCCGAGCTGGGTGATGATAAAAGACGCTCCTGCCTTGAGTTTTCTATTCAATTTCCGGTACTGTGCCATTGTTTCAGCTTCTGACCTTTTAAAGGGTGACACAGCGCAGCCTGTAAAAAATCCATCTGGATCGCCGGAATGATGTAACCGCAGACTGAGATCATGCAGCAAGGCTATTAGCAAAACTGAATCCATATCAAAAACCGGTGCGCCTTGGCCGCCATATCCTTTACCAGAATAATCCCCGGTCAGGGCAAGGATGTTTTTCATTCCCATCCTGGCAAGCTGCAATGCTCTGCTTTCCATACCGACTCTGTTCATATCACGGCATGCGAAGTGGACGATCACATCTAAACCATATTTAAAAATTTCATTACCGATAACATCGGGGCTCAAAGACGGATTCCCCCCTGGATTATCTGTAATGGAGACAGCAGAAACCCTTCCATCACTGAACGCATCTTTTGCTATACCCGTCAGCGTATCAATTTTAGCGCCTGTCGCCTGGCGTCCCGGTACCAGTTCAAGAGAAACAATGAATCTATCAGGGTCTTGTAATTCATCTTGAAAAATCCTGAGCATTCTCTATTCCTTTGGTTTCTTAAAAGCTAATGTTGAATTGGAGAACTACTTCAACCTATACAATTGTATGTGTCCAAGACTTTTTTTCAGCATCTCCCGCTCCATTGGTTGAATGTCGGTTATGCCATAAAAGCAACCTTATACCCGTACTTGGCCCGGCCTGACCTGTTCCTGAAAAGGTGGATCACCATATCTTCAGAAGAGATAATCTATCGCCTGAAATATAGTTGGTTTGACACAAAAACTTCCAGCAAACACTGAGAGCCTTTTTATTCTCCCACGGTTTTGAACTTCTCCGGTGGTGCCCCGCATACCGGGCATTTTTTAGGGATTTTTTTATCAGTTACATATCCGCATACCTGGCATACATAGTAGGCTTTAACAATGTTTTTGATCACGTGATAGATTGCCCGCTCATAGAGTTTGGCATGGTAAGACTCTGCGTCCCGGGCATGGCTGAATGCCATTGCTGCCAGGGATTCTCCCTCGTCTTCAGCATCTTTGATGAACTCAGGATACGTATTTTCGCTGACACTTTTCTCCCGCTGAAATGAATTCTCAAGGTTTGTATCTGTATCATTTACCAGCAGGTCTTTAACCAAGTCCAACTGTCTCATTGCGTGAACTTTTTCTGCCTCAGCAATGGCACGAAACAATAAGGCCATCTGAGGTTCCTTTTCTTCATCTGCCTTTTCGGCATACGCCAGCAGCCGGAAATAGGCTTTAGCTTCACCAATAAACGCTTTATAAATATTTTGTTTTGTTTTTTCCTGCACGACCCTTCCCCATTTTTTAATCTGTCGTCAACAATAAATTACTCAAATCCATTCATTCATCGTTTGAAGTATACCTGAAATTAAACTTTGTTTAACTATAGTTTATTGTTAGTGATTTTACCAGATTATTCCTTTACATGAAGAAATTGTGTTGAAAAATACCGTTTAAGCCTTTTGTTTGTATTGTTCTTCACTTGATATTGTTATGATCGTTGATTTTAAAGGAGATATGGCACCATTGTATCAGCGGCTTTCAAGAGCCATACAAGGATGGTGTGTGGATGCCAGACCATCAATAAATGAAAGATTCCGTTCCCACAATTTATGATTCATAAATAATGGCCGGTATAGCGCGATGGTTTGATTGATCGTCCTGTTTTTATGACCGTATTTAAACCGGATGTTTCAAAGCCAATATTTTTTGGGGATGAAATATCCGGTTTAAATATAGGGTTAATAACCATCAATCCTGCTTAAAATTGGATGGTGCTTAAGCACTGAATTTATTTTGATGAACCTTCGGGCTTTTCCGTGGTGGTGCTTTGCCCTCCATAGCAGGTGTTCCAATAAGAATGGCACCGGCTATATCCAATTCTTCCGGTATATCCAGAATTGGTTTTAAAGCCAATGGGTCAAAAAAGGTAAACCATAAGGAATCAAGACCAAGATCTGTCGCCTGAAGCATCATGTTCTGGATGCATGCAGATGCAGATTGCAATGCACCATGGGGCTGGTTGAAATAATTACCCAGACCGCCTTTTGTTGAATCATATACAACAACAATAATCAAAGGGCAGTCACCAACAAAATTCATTGGATATTTAGCTGCCCAGCCAGGCCCGCTATTGTTGACCACAGTTTGTTTCGCATCCATACCGACTTTTTGGATCTGTGCTTTGACAGTGGGGTCGGTTACAGCGATAAATTGAAAGGGCTGTTCGTTTAATGGACTAGGGGCCCATTGACCTGATTCCACAATGGCCTGCAATTGTTCTTCATTAACAGGGGTGTCTTTAAATGCACGGCAGCTTCGTCTTTTTTTAAACAATTCATTAAATTCCATAGATGTCGTCCTTTCGTAAAAGATGAAAATAAAAACGCAATAGCCAGTCAAAATTCCATAACTATAGGAACAATTGTAAACACGATTCTTATTTTGTCGAAGATTTTAACCAAAAAAAGTAAAAGAGAACCAATAAAATAAATCCCAGAAAAAAGGCAGCAGGAAAGCACAGAAAAGTATTCATAAATACGCTGTTCTCTATATCTTCAGAAGGCAGACCCTGTTTGTTGAATTTTAAAACAAGTGCATAAAAAATTCCCAAAACACCATATGAAATATTGTAGGATAAACCTTTAAAACTTAAAACAGTTGCCCGTTGATCCGATGCAGTCAATTTGTTGAGATAGAAACTGACAAAAAACCCAGTAAAATACATGGCGCTGAAAGTGATAAGGGCAGGGATAAGGCCTGTATAAGACCAGAAAAAGTTCATTGTGACAAGCCCTGTAAAGGCCAGGACGGCAGTGATAAAAAGAGCAGTTGACGGCTGATGGTTCTGAGCAATTTTTCTTGCCAGTCTGGGAATCACTAGTCCAAACATCGCCACAAGTGAACCGATAATCCCAAAAATTGATTCCGGCAGTTCAATCATCCTGTAATATTGGCTGGAAAGCGTGATAACCATTCTGATGATACCATCAAACAACATGCCGAAAAGAATGACCGACAAGGCAAAAGGGGTTTTTAATATCCATAACCCGGCTTTGAATGTCAATCCAAATGCCTCCCATATTCGAGGCCTTTGAGTTTCTGCTGCCATCGCTGTCCTTCCGGACTCTTTCATTTTTAACGTTGTTAGAAAAGCGAGAATTGCCAGAATTAAGGTCAGGTATAAAGGAAATCTCATCGTAATATCTTGAGAAAAAGAAACTGTGCCCCCGAAAAAGTTACATATTTTTTCAAGTAAATCGGGGTCATATATGGCAGCACCAATACTCATGGCAATAATAAATCCAATGGACTGAAACCGTATTAAAATTTCAAGAACCCGTCCCCACTGATCTTCATTTCCTTCTGAGGCTAATGAATCATAGGCAATGGCTTCGTCCGCCCCACTGGCTGCGGCTTCTGCCAGTCCGCTTAAAAATCGATTGATGAGAAAGACAACAAAAATAATCGATGGGTTTGTTCTAGGAACAAAACTGATGATGCTGATTTCAACAATCATGACAAAGGTTGCAAAGACCAGTAACCTTTTCCGGCCGATGATATCCGCAAAGGCACCTGAGGGAACCTCAAACAATATAATTGTTGCTGCCCAGACAGCATTCAAGATAGAAAACTGGGCAATCGTCAGACCAAAATCCAGAAATAAAATAGTAAAGACCGGGTAGTAAAATCTTGAATTAAAAAAAACTTTAAACGCAATAAACAACCGGACATTCGGGATAGAGAATGGTGATGTCACTGTTTTACTGATCTTTTGGCATAAGTGTTTTTAAAATGTCTTCTTTTCCTATAATTCCCACAACTTTTTTACCTTCAACTACAGGTATGGTGTGAAAGTGCTTTTCTACCATAAGGCCTGCAATCTCAGAAACCGGTGTTTGTGTTTCAACTGTTACAGGGTCTTTGACCATGGCCTGGTCAACCGTGGCGGCTGAAATTTTTTTAAAGCTGTCTTCAAGTTTCTGGGAGGATGATAAAGGGATAATGCTGTCAAGTATGGTAAAGATAGGAGGTATGGGGATCTCTTTTTGTTGAAAGATCAGATCGCTCTGACATAAAATGCCAACAAGTTCTTCATTATTGTTTACCACAGGTACGCCGTTAATATGATTGTCCAGAAGGATTTTAACAGCCTTGGCAATCTCAGTTTCCGGCGTGACGCTTATTACTTTTTTTTCCATGATATCCGCTGCAGTTACCATGATGCCCTCCTTATGAATGAATGGGGTTAAAAATGAGGTTCGTCCACAGACGGTATGTGCTTGGTTCTTATACTATACATGAATCCCCGGTTCAGGTAAAGCATATGCCAGACCCAAAAGATATTGATTAATTAAGAAATATTGTATCTAACAGCTATAATTCGGGAACAAATAATCCTTTGGTAATTCTGCAATTCCAGGAATTCCAGGGACGTCTTATGTGAACTATCTGATTTGACAGTTTTTAAGAGAAGCGGCTTTCCTATCATCTGTGATACATCATTGCCATAAAACGAAACATTTATAACAGGGACCTTTATTCTGGCAGGCCCTCCATATAAAGCCTTAAGAAATTTTCTCCCATAATTTTCCTGATATCTCTTTCAAGATAGCCCCTGTTTAAAAGCTTTTTCATGACGGCCTGCGTTGCGGATACCCTGTCGGCACCAATGGCATACTGAAGTTTTCCTTTAAACAATGGTGAACTCTCAAGGTTTTTTCTTGTTTCGTTAATCATATAGTCGTTATAATCCGGTCCAAAACCAACATGATCAATCCCGATTAAATCAACCATATAATCAAGATGATCAAGAAGTCTTTCGATGGTCTGGTTTTCAAACACGTCATCTATCAGGAATCCAAGACAGTTGAGTCCAACCACACCGCCTTTTTCGGCAAGGGAGACGAGTTGGGTATCTGTGAGGTTTCGCAGGGAATTGCATAATTTCCTTGTATTGGAGTGGGATACGATTACAGGTCGAGAGGTCATTTCCAATACCTGAAAAAAGCATCGTTCATTTATATGGGCCAGATCCAGGATCATATGATACGTATCAATTTCTCTTATCAACCGTTTGCCAAGATCAGTCAACCCTCTTCCGGATGGTACGGCACATCCCTGCGCAAATATGTTAATTTGATTATGCGTCAGGCTCATCGCTCTAACCCCCATTTTGTAATAGGTATGGAGCAGTGAAAAATCGTCTGTCACACATGCGGCGCCTTCAAGATTCAACATAATGGAAAGTGTTCCCGGTATCCCAATTTTAGTAAGGTCATTTTTCTTTTGCACCAGGCTCAGATCAGGAGACATGTTTATTTCTTCGTGAATATAATCCAGTGTTTTTAAAACCGTATCAGGATGTTTCCCATCCCAGGCTTTATTTTGAAAATCACCGCCGACTGTGGCCACCTCCATAACAACCCCACCTTTTACACACGCTGGCAGATGCCTTGTTTCAATTACCTTTTGATTTCCTTTTTCTCTTTCTTGAAATACATAAACAGGGTAATCAGAGTGTCCGTCTACAATCAGTAGGTTCTTCATGAATGTTCTCCTCAAAATTCATTGGTTCTATATCAGGCCGATGCAGTTAAAACAATAAAAACACAAAATTTGCACGAATGCCAGCCAAGGGAATCCGTACAAAAAATCGAATGTCAAAAAAACAATGGGAAAGACTCCCCCTGATTAAAAGAGGAGTCTTTTTTTTAGTATGTCAACCGGTTTGAATCCAGTCGTACAACCGACTAAAGTTTTGAATACAGTTCGTCAATCTCCTTTTCCTGGCTGGCAACATGTGTTCTTGCTTTATTCACAATATAACTCCTGGTTTTTGCTGCTTGATAAAAGCGCTTTGTTTTTAATTCTTCTATCAGTTGCTGCCGGTTGTCCTGCAGGAATTCAATCATGTTGAGTGCATCCTCACCAATGTCAGATAATACGTTGTATTCTGAGTCCAGAAGGTACAATCTCCCCTGGTAAAAAGAAATCATCTGGTCGATTTTTGCACCGTATAGATCGTTACCATTCTCTCCATCAGATAGTTGAGTCCTTGCTTTATTTACAATATAGCTCTTAATCTTTGCTGCACGATAAAATTGCTTGGCTTTCATTTCTTCTATCAGTTGTTCTCTTTCACCTTGTAGGAAGTTGACCATATTAAGTGCATTTTGACCGATGTCAGATAATACTTTGTATTCTGAATCTATAAGGTACAGTCTTCCCTGGTAAAAGGAAACCAGCTGGTCAATTTTGGCGCCGTACATATCATTGTACATGTTTGAAGCAAATGCGGTTGTTGAAAAAATAAATCCTGTGACGATGGTTAAAGTGATAGTTGTTAATGTTTTCATGACTCCCCCTTATGTTAGTTTTTTTTATATGGTAATTATTTAAGCTGCCTCATTTGTTCGTCGAACGACAACTAACATATCAAGAAGCGTGCCATAGGGAATAAAAATTATAATTTATAATTATTTCAATAAGATATGAGTTTTGGCAACTATTGTTACATTGGCTGAAAAAATGTGATTTTGTATCTTTTGATAATAAATTATCTTTTTACAATACAAATTATTCTTTCAGGTTATATTTTCTAATCAGGACATAAACCCTGTTCCTTCCGACACCCAGGATTGCTGCTGTTTTTTCTACATCCCAACCCGTATCTGTCAGAATTCGTTTCAGGTAGACTTTTTCAATTTTATCTAAAAAAAGGTTCCTCAGCTCTTTGAGGTTCGGCAGCTTGCTTTTATCGATTGAAGAGAATAGAAAGGCTTCAAGTGAAGTGTCGGTTCCAGGATTTTCAGGAAGGTCACGATCTGACAGTCCCTGTTTTACAAAATTAAGCCGAATATGATCCGGCAGAGAATATGGATAAAGAAACGGAGAGTCTGGTTCATTGAGAATCGCTTGTTCGATGGTGTGAATGAGCTCTCTTACATTCCCTGGCCAGTCATAAGATTTGAAGAAATCCAGTGTTTCAGGGAGAAGGGCTTTGGTATTTAAATTATGCTGCACGCAGAATTTATTAATGTAAAAACCTGCCAGATCCTGAATGTCGGTTTTTCTCTCTCTTAAGGGCGGCAGTTCAATGTGAGATGTTCGAATCCGGTGGAGCAGGTCCCTTCTGAAAGTTCCT
>CAYFKW010000001.1:182489-200519 GCA_964343845.1 uncultured Desulfobacula sp.
ATCTGATCAAGGTCCCTGTTGGTAGCACTGATCAGTCTGAAGTCTGACTGTTTTTCATTTGGACTGCCAACAGGTCTGTAACTTTTTTCCTGAAGCACCCTTAAAAACGTGGCCTGCAGCGAGAACGGCAGCTCTCCTATTTCATCAAGGAAGAGAGTTCCCTTGTCTGCTGCCGCCACCAGTCCATCTGAAGCCTTGTCAGCACCGGTAAACGCGCCTTTAACATGTCCGAAAAGAACACTTTCTGCCAGTGTTTTCGGCATAGAAGCACAGTCCACAATGATAAAATTATCGTTGGTCAGGGTACAATTGTCATGGATGGCCCTTGCAAATACTTCTTTCCCAGTGCCTGTTTCGCCGGAGAGCAGGACATTTGAACGGCCTGAAACACATTGCGCAACTTTTTCTATACATTTTTTAATGGCAGGACTTTTACCAATGATCGATCCGGTATCCAGAACAACCGCTTTTTTCTTTTTTTTGATATTCCGGTATGCAAGCGCCCGTTCAATTCGAAGGATGATATCCTCTTTTTTTAAAGGTTTGTTCAGATAATCCCAAGCTCCGTTTTTGATGGCGATTTCAGCACCTTTTAAACTCCCAACGGCTGTAATTACAATAACTTCAGGCCTGACAGGCAGCTGACGGATGGTCGGCAGGAGGTCAAGGCCACTGCCATCCGGCAGTTTGATATCAAGGAAAACAAGATCAAAGTTTCCATTTTTAATCAACTCCGTTCCTTGACGAATGGTTCCTGCAGCGGCAGCTGTATGATTCAGTCCTTCAGCCCTAGCGCAAAGGATATCCCTTATATATTCCTCATCATCAATGATCAGAATATTTGCCATACTCTCCTCCATTCAAAACTTTTCGGATCGTAGAAATCATTTTTTCAGCCGGTATTGGTTTGTAAAGCAACGCATTTACCTTGATCCGGCCGGCTTCCTCTTTGTCAATACGGTCACTGTACCCGGTACAGAGAATCACCGGTATCTCAGGACGGAGCTGCCGGATTTGCTGGGCCAGTACATCACCGGTCATATCCGGCATTGTTGTATCTGAGATAATCAGATCATACCTGTCCGGGTTCTCTTTAAAATGTTCGAATGCCTCCAGGCTGTTTGAGAAAATTGTCACATCGTATCCAATTTTTTCAAGGGTATCCCGGGTCATTTCAGTCAGCATCATTTCATCGTCAACAAGCAGAATTTTTTCGTTTCCTTCAGGGGTTTCTATCGAATCCGGTGGGACATGATCAGAATTTACCGGGTCAGCATGAACAGGCAGAAATATCTCAAACGAGCTTCCCTGTCCCGGGGCAGAAGATATTTTCATGAACCCTTTTAATGACGTTACGATACCATGAACCACTGACAGCCCCATACCCGTTCCTTTCCCAGGTTCCTTTGTAGTGAAAAAAGGCTCTGTAATTCTATGTATTACCTTTTCTTCCATGCCGTGTCCTGTATCTTTTATACAAAGAACAAGGAACCGGCCAGGTAAAATACCTTCATACCTGGAAACATCATCTGAGCAGAGAAGTGTATCTTCAAGGGAAATAGAAATAACACCACTATCTTTATCCATTGCATCCTTGGCATTTGTACACAGATTCATTATGATCTGATGAATACTGATCGGGTCTGCCATGATAAAACTGCCAGATTCAATGTTCTGCTCAATCCTTATGGTAGCGGGCAGGGATGCCCGGATAAGTTCCAACCCTTCTTTTATAATCAGATCCGCACGGATGAGAATGGGATCCCTGTTATCTGACTGGCTGAAAGCAAGGATCTGATTGACAAGGTCCCGTCCCCTTAAAGATGCTTTAATAACCCTTTCCATTCGTTTCCTGGTTACAGGCTGGCAGGTTTCCAGGTCTTCCTGAATCAGTTCGGCGTATCCGAGTATTCCTGAAAGGATATTATTAAAATCATGTGCCACACCGCCTGCCAGTGTTCCGATGGCTTCCATTTTTTGGGCCTGCAGCAACTGGTGCTCTATTCTTTTTCTCTCTTCCTGAGCTTTATTTAGCATAACGATCTGTGAGATGAGACTTGAAAAAATTTCCAAAGGTCTCACTGTTTCGGCACTTGGTTTGAGTCCAGACTTTGATTCGTCAACCGAAATGACACCAATAACCGTTCCATCTTTGTCATTCAATCTTACAAAAAGATTGTCTTCCGGATGCCAGCGGTCATTTGCTTCAGGCGCAGGACCGCTGCCGAAAACAGTCGCCTCCTTGTTAAGGATATTTTTGCTTGTATGAGGAATATAATAGCTGTACTGGCCGACATTATTTTTTTCAATGAACACTTTATCATACCATTGTTTTGGCATTTCTACTTTTCTTAACCGATCGATCAGGGCTGCATCAACGCCGCCGAAAGCAATAATGTCTCTGAAAGGCGATGTGTCTTTGAAAAGAGAAATAATCACCCGTTTAAAATCTGAAAAGTCGACAATGGCTTTACTGATCCGGTTAAATACTTCCTGCTCATCTTTAATTGAAATCATGGAAGCTGCTGCCAGGCTCAACTGTTCGGTCTGATTTGACAAATCTGACAATTTTTTATCACGGACTTTAAGTTCATTTTCAATTTTTCGCCGCTCAGTCACATCACGATTGATGCCTGCGATGGCGATTGCTTTGCCGGTCGTATCGCGTATGAATGAGACAACGCTCTCCACCGGATAAAGGGTCCCGTCTTTTCGATAGTTATCAACCTGGATGACCCTGAATCGATTTGGGTCTGCTGCCCCTTTTCTTTCCAGTTGAAATTCTTCATCCATCACCTGAACAATTTTGGCATAAGACTCGCGCGGCATACCCTGTTCCAGCGGCTGGGCCATTTTTTCTTCCACTGTGAACCCGCTCTGTGCTTCAACAGAAGGACTGATATAGGTCAGGTTGAAAGACAAATCACGGGTCCAGACCACATCTGAAAGACTATCGGTTAAAAGGCGGTAACGGGCTTCGCTTTCCCGGAGAGCGTCTTCGGCACGCCGGCGGTGAATGGCGATGGCAATCTGGTCGGAAACAGTGGTAAGGATATTCAGGTCCTTCATGTCATAGAGGTTGGGATCTTCATAGCTTTGCACGGCGACAGCACCGATTACTTCATCCTTTATTACAAGAGGAACGCCCAACCAGATCTTCGGTGTTGTCCCTACAATTTTTTTGTTTTTTGAGCGCTCAAGGAGCATGCTCTCGTCTAGAAGCAGCGGGCGATTCTTAATAATTACTTCTCCGGTAAGACTGTTGGGTTCAAATAAATCTTCGATTCTTGGAAGGGCTTTATCAAACTGATCAACAAAATATTCAAAGCTTATGGTTTTTTTAGGATGGTCATATAAAGCGATAAAGAAATTGGTTGTATCCATCAGAAGGCTCAGAGAATAATGAATACGTCTGTACAATTCGTCAAGATTTTCAGCATGGTGGACAGCGCTTGCCACTTCACGAAGCACTTCGTTGATCTGTTCAGTTTGGATTCTGGCAATTTGATTCTGTTTGCGTTCAATTGAAACAGCAATGAAGTCAGCAACTGAATTTAACAGGTCCAGGTCGCTTTTTTTAATGGCATCCTTTGATCGATAGCTCTGTACCAGAAGAGCGCCAAAGGACCGGTCCCTGATTTTGAGGGGGGCGCCGGCCCAGACTTTGCACGCCCGGTGGTGAGCGATTCTTCCGCCCAGGTTGGACATTTCCTCAATATCTTTTTCATAGAACATTAACGGTTTCCCGGCATTGAGCACCCGGGCGGACAGTGACTGCTTTTTGCTGATTTCAAAAATTTCTCCCAATTCCGAATCCAGTTCATCCACAAAATATGGAAACGTCATGGAATCTTTTTCTTTATGGTACAGGGCAATAGCAAAATTTTCCAGATTCAGTATCTTATTCAATGAAGAATGGATAGAGGTGTATAATTCATCCAGGTTGTCTGTTCTGGTTACAGCGTTAGATATCTCAAACAATACCTGGATAGTGCTGCTCACATCTCTGGAACAAGCAATATTGTTCATAAAGTTATTCCCAGTTGTCGGATGATTTGGTGACGTTACCTTAGCAACTTTTCTGGGTAGAGTAAAATGCTAAATCAAAATTACCTTGAAATTGAAAAAATCATTTCCTATTGGATTTCAGTGCAGCTTAAGTTATGAATAAGCTGAATGAAAAATCATCAAAAAATGTTATTGGCAGTCGTAAGTTCTTTCATCGCCTTGTCTGCATGGGGTATTTACTGCTATTTTTTCTTTCAGTTCTGGACTCACAAGGCCCCCTCCTCTTTCAGAGTGCTTGTGGCGTTTAAAGGAAGCAATACAAGAGCCCATCTTGGAAGACAGGTTCTGATTCACAAGTCTTTTCTCCCTGTGCTTGACGATTTAAATAAACGTGCCGGAAAACTTGGCTTGAAACTAATTATTACCAGTTCTTACCGCAGCCCCAATCAGAAACTGTCCAAACAGATTGTCAGACCTGCCACGACATCCAATCATCTGGCAGGAAATGCAGTAGACCTGAATGTTAAATTCAATGGAAAGCTGTTTGAATCTGTGGATATGATGGCAGAAAATTTAAACAATTTGCCAGGTCCTGTAAGACTGTTTATTCAGGAAATCAGGGAGAATGAATCCATTCGCTGGGGAGGGGATTTCAAAACACCAGACCCCGTTCATGTAGATTCTGGATTAAATAAAAAAGATTTCACTGTTTGGAAGCACTGCCATGATGATTGTTTTGAAGATTACTCAAAGGCCCGGCCCAAGTGGAAGATTCTTTTTGAAAAGGTGGTAGCCCTGTGATATGGGGAAGGTTTTATCTTTTAAATCCAGGTGGTACTACCCTGTCTGTATTAAAACATCCAGGATAATTTGTTGAAAATATTAAATAAAATTGAATGGGTTACAACCCATCCCTATAAGCTGGTTCGGTCGCAGACGTGCCTTCAAGCATAAATTTCAGGTATTTTCTTTTTGCTTTCAGATAATCCTGGAATGAATAGTAATTGATATTCTCTTCTATTTCGAATTGGTTTGTAAGCCGGTTGACGATAAGTTTTATTCCATTATTTCTTTTAGTATTGCCCATATTCTTTTGCTCCTTTTATCTATGTGCCAGGAGAATTATAAATAAACTTAAGCAAAAGTAATGCCGGAAGTGCTAAATGAACTGAAAAAGCCTTAAAATCGTTTGATACAGGCAGATTGATCCTGTTTTAAGTGAATAAAATGACCATAGAGGTGTTACATTGATTGCATAATTTTATGAAAATTATTACATAATTTCACTCTTTTTGAGATTATGTTGACGATAATTGAAACTGATTTAAACCGCTTTATAAAAAAGCATCAGGTTTGTCCTTACAATTTTTGCAAATCTTAGTTCCCAATTGCACGCTAATCCATAACCAGGTCGTCCCATCCTTTATCCCTTAAAAAAGTGGGGTATAAATCAAAGGCAGGTTTTAAAATTGGCAGCAGTTTTAGTGTTTTGGGAACATTCCCCTTTGCAACCACTTGCCTTCTGGTTAAGGCGGTCACAAGGTTTGCTCTGCCATGCCAGAATTTATGGGCAAAATCAGCATTCATAGACATGGTGACTTCAGGCTCATCTTCAAAGTCGCCCTTAAAGAGTAATGCTTCATCCCCCCTGGCATCAATGGTGATAACAGCATCTGGATTTTTATATTGAAATTGAATGCACAAATTGGTTTTCAATAATGACGGGCCGATGTCAGGATCCTCTTTTAAAACCGCATAAAACGCCATAAGAATGTCATAAAGCATGTCCGCATCTTTGAATACATTGGACATCTTTTTGGACCCTGCTTTCTTTTGTGCTTTTGGCCTTAAATCCTCTTCAGAGACAGGTAAAGGTTTCTCTTTTGAATAGTACACTTTTTCTACAATTTCGATCACAGCGTCACGTTCAGGTTCAACAGGGT
Organism: uncultured Desulfobacula sp.; assembly: GCA_964343845.1. Taxonomy (GTDB): domain Bacteria; phylum Desulfobacterota; class Desulfobacteria; order Desulfobacterales; family Desulfobacteraceae; genus Desulfobacula. The sequence goes on from CAYFKW010000001.1 coordinate 188,441, forward strand.
TGTACAGCATGGATCCGTCTTCCATCGCCGTGTCTGCAACCTGTTCGAGTCTGGCCAGGTCATCTCTGATGCCTGCATCTTTTAAATTCAGCGGCATCTGGGTCAGAAAGGCGATCTGACGGTTGATCTGGCGTACTTTTTCAATGCCTGCAATGGCTGCCTGTCGCCTGATCCATCCATCCACAAACCCTAAATTTTCTAATTTTTTGTTGGCATAATCTCTTATCTTGTGTGCTTTTTCATCCACAAGGTCATTTAAAAACGAAATCTGTGTTTTTTTGACTGTTTTTGATATTAGATCAAGCGCCCCTGTTTTAATTACGCTTTGGCTGTCACTGACAATCTGTGGAAATGAAACGCCCATTGCCATGGCCACATCTGCGTATCGGTCGATTTTAGCTTCAAGATTATATGCCATCACTTCAGGTAAAATCAATGCGTTTGCCAGGCCATGAGGGATATGGTAGACACCACCCAGTGCATGAGAAATACCATGGACCATGCCAACCATAGAGTGTGAGAATGCAACCCCTGCGATAAAACTTCCTACCTGCATGGCACCCCTTGCCTGGAGATCATCCGGTTTGTCGCAGGCCTGCAGAATATTGTCCGTGATCATTTTAACGGCATGCAGCGCCAGCGCATCTGACGCAGGTGACCATTCTTTATCCACATAGGCTTCAATGGCATGGACAAGGGCATCCATCCCGGTAAAAGCCGTTAATCTCGGCGGCATTGAAACGGTCATTTCAGGATCGAGGATGGCCAGTTGTGGTAAAAACTGCTCTTCAGCAAAAGGTAATTTGACATCATTATCAGGATCAGCTATGACAGCGACTTTAGTGACCTCTGATCCAGTGCCGGCTGTTGTTGGAATCACAATTGCAGGTAAAAGTGTATCTGTGCTTTCAAGGAGATAGGCACCCATATGATCCTGGACCTTCCCACCTTTGGTCATCAGCAAATTGGCGACCTTTGCTGTGTCAATCACGCTGCCGCCGCCAACAGCGATGATCATATCGCATTTTTTCTTTTTCCCTGCAGCAGCACATTGCGCCACGGTTTTAATGGTAGAATTTGGCGGGACTTTATCAAAGGTTGCTGCAATTTTTATGTCTGTTTTCTTAAATCCATTTTTTACCTTATCAACAGGACCTGCTTTTAAAAGGATTTCGTCTGTAACAAGCAGTGCCTTTCTCTTTCCAAATCGGGCAACCGCGTCTTCAATCGAGTCAAGGATGCCGATACCATAAACCAGTTTCGTCGGCAGAGAAAATTCAAAATAGTCTGGTAGCATTTTTTTTCCTTTATAAGGGTAGGTTTAAATAAATGGTTTTAGTTGTGTACATGCCGTTTTATAGCCTTCGTTTATCAGGTCAGTGGCTTGTTTCAGTGAAAAATTCAACAAAGATCTGAATCCGAGCATTTTTACTGGTGCAAGTGTTATAATATTAGGAGTTTTAATATGATTATCCGTATTTTTATATTTTTGTTTATATATTTTCTGCGCCGGCGGAAGCGGCATATCCTGGTAATTTTTTCCTAAAAGGGTATGGTGATAAGCGCCTGTTAAAAATTGTTCAAAAATATGTTCACCTGCCTGCAAAATGGTTTTGGGAAAAGGTTGCGGTGTATGACCAATTGGAGACAGGTGTACAACAATGATTTCATCTGCGCCAAAATCTAAGGCAGGCAGCAGGGGAACGTTTGCCATAATACCCCCATCCCAATGAGGGACGCCGTCAATGGCATGCCAGGGAAAAAGAACGGGCATGGCGCTTGATGCCAGCACATGTTCAAGAGTAATGTCTTTATTCTTAAAAAAATGCGGGGTGGCTGTAAGAACGTTAACCGTCGAAATTACAAGTTTTGTCCGGGAGTGATGAATGGCTTGGAAATCTACATATTTTTTTATCATGGCCTGAAGGGGCCGGGTATCTAACAGCGGTTTAACTGCTTTACCGGAAAAAAGATATGCCAGAAAGGGAATTAGATTCAGGTGATACATTTTCCTGCGTCTGTGGGTCGTCCACAGTTTTATCAGTGTTGAGGTGTCTAATCCGGAAGTGATTCCAACAGCATTGATGGCACCGACCGATGTACCGCAAATGATATCAGGCTTCCAGTTTCTTTGTGTAAGGTACTTCCAGACGCCGATTTGAAAAGAACCCCTGGAACCGCCGCCAGCAAGGACTAATGCTCTTTTCATAATATCACCATATGATTAAAATGAATATTCATGCTGCACTCACTCAGGTGTCCCTTCCCAGATTTCATCGTGCCATGCCATCTCCCGTTCCAGCAGGGTATTAATAAAAAAATCTATATTATCGATGGTTTTAAAAGAAACGTAACCATCATATATAAAATCAATGATTTCTTTTATGCCAAATAAAACTGCCGCAGCTTTTACTGTTTTTAAAGACGCGCCTACAATCCATTTTTTGCTAAGCCCGTGAAAAATACGGGTAACTTCAGCGCTTAAATTGATTTGATAGATACGCTGATCATAATTATCAAGACTTCTGTATACTTCCTGGTATTGATCCATGGTCATGGTCTCATCCAGTCCTTTTAAAATCATTTGCTCAACCATTAAATTGTCTTGATCATCTGTCAGTTCGTGCAGTTCAATGACTTTAGTAACAGCAGAAAGCATGCTTTCATATATTTTACCTTCCAATGCCTTGTGAAGTTTTCTCATGCTGGTATCACGGAATGAAAAATCTTCCGGTGCATATAGCTTGTTAAAAAAGAAATCCCCAATTTTTGTATATTGGGGATCCTTTTTAATATCTTCATAGGTTTGGTTCAGCCTGTTTGACTGGAAGGCCTGCAACACTCTTTTTAAGCGGAGAAAATTATCACTCGAAGCAATATCGCTGGTCATAGACTTTTCAAAAGCTCCTGATAGTTGAGATTGATTGGCACTTGTATTGAAATAAACTTCGCTCATATCACGCTATGGCTTTTTTTTAATTGATGATTTGTGAAGGTCTTCAAATTTCTTCAATTTTTTTTCCAATACATTGATCCGGGAACTTAAACTTGAAACTTGATCTTTTGTGGCAAGATTCATTGCATCAAGCACTTCTTTCAACCGATTGTCTATTGTCTCTGAAATCCAGTTTTTCAAGGACGCGGTATATCCGATGATTTCATTTTTAAGTCGGCTTCCTTCTGATTTTGAAATTTCCTTATTTTTAATCAGGCTTTTTACCATGGAGTCAATTTCATCCTCTGCCATGGTAATGGACCTTTGCCATACAGATACATATCGCTTGGCATAGTCTGTGATTGCATTCCCGCCTTTTCTAAACAATTGGATCAGAACACCTGAAGACACCTTTTTTTCTGTTTTCCCGCTGGTCCTGGCAATAAGGCTTGATACAATAGATGCTGTAAGGTCTTCTCCAGTTTCATTATCAATAATGACAATATCTTCTCCTAATTTAATCAGTTCGGAGAGACGGACCATAGAGATATATTTTTTATCGGTTGTGTCGTATAGTTTTCGATTTGCATATTTTTTTATACGGTGCATTGTGCCCTCCAAATGAGCCTATAACGGCTTTTGAAAACTTCTCAAAAGCCTTTTGTTCATAAAACCTGCCAGTCTATAATGTCTACTTGCCGGCAGGTTTTGTCAATATGCATTATTGATCGTATACGTGTTATGCCTTTGCTTTTGTCTCTTTTGTGTTATTTACTTTTGATGCTGCTGGTTTTTTAACTTCAGGAGCCGCTTTTTTGGCTGCGGCTGCTTTTTTTGGGGACCCTTTTTCCTGAGCCAGTTTCAATGCATCGATTTTTTTGTTTAATGCTTTAATGTTCTCGTCAAGCTTTGCAACCTGTTCTCTTGACGGCAGCTTTACAACTTCGAGGACCCTGTTGATTTTTGTATCAATGATTTCACTAACCCATTTTACCAGTTTGTCAGTTTTAATGAATGGGATATCTTTTTTCTTTTTTTCTTTTTTGGCTGCTTCTTTTTTTGACAGCTGTTCAATAACGGTTGATGTGATATCTTTCCCGGTTTTGGTAAGGGTAACTTTTATTTTTTCCCCTTTTTTAATCAGTTCAGCAAGCTGGTCCGGTTTGATATATTTTTTGTTGACTGTATCGAAAAACCTTCCATTTGCATATTTTTTAATGTTTAGCATTTTATTAGTCTCCTGCTGTAATTAAGTTTTAAAAATAAAAATTCAATTTTTTGTAAATCAGGCATTTGCATATTCTTTGTTTAATGCATCTACTTTTTTGTTAACTCCGTCAATACCATTTACCAAATTATCGATTTCATCTTTAGAAGGCAGATTCAATTTTGCTGGAATAGATTCAATCGTATCGTTAATCTTTTTTTCAATGGCTTTTTTCATTGGGATTTTATCCAGATTCTTTTTGCCCATTTCTATGATATCTTCAACAATAATTTTTGCGTCATTTTCAATACCTCTATAAACTTTTCTGCCTTCGGTATTTAGCTTTTCAAATTTTTTTCTGGTATCTGCTTTTGCTGTTTTAACCGCTTTCTGCCATGCTTTATAACGGTCATCTTTTGCTTTTTTTAAAGCGTCTTTACTATCATCAATCAGATCATCAATTCTTTTAATGGGGTCTGATTTAATCTCCGATATAAACTCTTTGCCACTTTCAAGTTGTCTTTTTACGTATTTTTTGTTGTAGGCTTTAATTTTGGTCTCGATTTTTTCTTTTGTTTCCTTAACCGTGTTTACAATGTAGAATTTAGATTCTTTCTGTGATTTTTTTGCTGCCATTTTCTTGTCTCCTATAAAAAATTTTATGAATAAAATTCTTGCTTTTTATAACGCGTTGTGTCACGATCACAATATGATGCATTGCGTTATAATTGTCAAGAAAGTTTTTTATTTTTTTTTAATTTTTATGAGATTTGCTGAAACGAATTTTATGTTAACTACTTAAAATAAGTGTGGTTTCAAAATATTTTCAGCCTTGAAAAACCAATTAAAACGTTTATCTATTATTCTTCGATTGTAATCGCTTGCTTTTTAATGATATGAAGGATATGTAGATTTTGTTCGATATTTTTATGCTTTTACCGCCGGTGCGGCAACCGGTTGACCATACAATTTTTTAAAACGATAAAGTAATCAGGAGATAGAAATTATGTCCCAAACAATGACACAGGCAGATAATTTCTGGTTATGTATGGATGACCCTGTGAATTTAATGGTAATCACAGGATTTTGGGAATTTAGAGAACCTCTGGATTATAACCGGTTATACGCTACTGTTGATGCGCGCCTTGCGTCGTTTCCCAGGTTCCGGCAGAAGGTTGTCAAACCCAGAACAGGATTGGGCATGCCAAAGTGGGTAGAGGATAAACATTATGACCTTCGGTCCCATTTACATCGGATTGCACTGCCGGACCCAGGGGACAAACATGAGTTACAGGAATTGGTTTCCGGACTCATGACAACATCTCTTGATCTTAACAAGCCGCTCTGGGATATTCATTTGATTGAAAATTTTGGATCGGGATGTGCCCTTTTTTTCAGACTCCACCATTGTATTGCTGATGGAATTGCTTTGATGCATGTCCTGCATGCATCAGCAGACACAGACCCGGATGCGCCATGGCCCACACCAGAAGAGAAGCATAAAAAAGGAAAAGCCAGAGTGTCGCCTTTAATATCAGCCAACACAATGATATCTTCTGCGAAAGACGTGATTAAAAAAGGACAGGATATCAGCAAAACAATTGCAAAAGAGATTAAAAAGGCATCAGCAAATCCAGCCTCATTAAAATGTATGATGAAAATGGCTGCCAATCTGCCATCTGATGTTGTTGGTGTATTATCAAAACACCTGGTAATGGCATCTGACCCCAATACAGCGTTTAAAGGCCGGCTCGGAGTTGCCAAGCAAGTCACCTGGACAAACCCCATTCCGCTTGACCGGATAAAGACGCTGGGAAAAGAAATCAGTTCAGCAACATTGAACGATGTACTGATTGCCACAGTGACCGGATCTTTGCGGCGATATTTAAAAACCAGACATACACCCATAAATGAACTGGATCTTCGGGTGACAGTTCCGGTTAATATTAGAAAACCAGGCACAGAGGTTGAACTTGGCAATAAATTTTCACTTGTATTTTTGAAATTGCCTGTATTCCTAAAGGATCCAATTTTAAGGCTCAAAGAAGTCAAGCGCAGAATGGACAAACTGAAAATTTCCGCTGACCCTTATGTTAATTTTGGATTGCTGTCTGCCATCGGCTATCTGCCCACAACACTGGCCCAGAAAGCAGCCCAGCTCTTTGGGAATAAGGCATCAGGTGTGTTAACCAATGTTCCTGGTCCAAAACAACCCTTGTATTTTGCAGGTAAAGAGATTTCCAACATCATGTTCTGGGTTCCCAGATCAGGCGCCATTGGACTGAGTATCATCAGTTACAATGGAAATGTTACGATTGGTATTGCCTCGGATAAAGGTCTTATGCCTGATCCTGAAACCTTGCTGGAAGGATTTGAGGACGAATTCAATTACCTGATTGATATTGTACAGTCAGGAAAGATAAATGAAGGTCCTTTGGTCCTTCATGACCGGTTTGCTGAAAAAAAAAAGCAGGAAAAACAAGCTTTCGAAACCAAACCTGCAGGCAAAACAGCACCCGGTTTTTGCGAGGCATATACAAAATCAGGGAAAAAATGCCGGAACAAAGCCATGAAAGGATCCTTGTTCTGCTACAGGCACAGGAAAAGCGGAGAAGAAGACAGCCTGTTAAGTGATGTGGCACAGATAATGAGGGACCTGTCTGAATAAACGATCATAAAAGAGATATAGGATGGCAGAGAAAATAAAGGACAATATAAGCGGTCAGTATTATGTGGATATCAATTGCATCAATTGTTCCATCTGCACTGAAATCGCCCCTGAAATTTTTGCGACAAACCATGATGAAGGATATGAATATATACACAGACAGCCGGCAAATAAAGATGAAAAAAGAATGGTTGCAGAACTCATTGGATTGTGCCCGGCAAATGCAATTCAAGATAATGGATAACTCCACAGGAAAAAAACAGGGTGTCAATTTGAATTGGAGGAAAGAGTGAAACAGGTTATCAGTATAAGTTTAGGCGCCAGTAAAGATGATTATGAATTTGAAACAGAATTTTTAGGCCAGGCGTTTACCGTTAAACGCCTGGGGGCTGATGGTGATATGGAAAAAGCGGCACAAATGCTTTTGGAATGGGATAAAAAAGCCGATGCCATAGGGGTTGGAAATATAAAGTTTCCCCACGCAATTGCATCAAGGTATTTAACAAAAAAGCATGATGACAAAATTAAAACACTTGGACGGCGGATTCAAACGCCTGTCACCACAGGCGGATCGCTTAGAGATGTTTCTTTTGAATGGTCCCTGCGGTATGTGGATCATAAATTTGGTCACTATTTTGATAATGCCAAAGTATTGTTCCTTTCTGGTATGGCCAATTATAAAATCGCCAGAGTGATGGCAGAATATACAGATAACCTGACGTTTGCTGACCCTGTGATAGAAAATGGAATTTCAAAATTAATTCATTCAATTAAAGGGTTGGAACGTTATGCAAAAGGGACACATGAGATTTTAGACTGGCTGCCCGGCAAACGATTGACTTCATCGGTTGTACCGTTACAGAAATGGAACAGCTATATTCTTCGAAAGGCCATGCAGAAAGCAACAATTATCGTTGTTCCTTATTATAATTTTTATGAATTTTTAAAAGATACCACACTGGAAGAGCTTGGCGGCAAAACCATAATCACCTCTACTGCATATGACGACAGGGTAGAGTTTTTAAAAGAAAGGGGTGTTGATGTGATCATAGATACAACCCCTAAAATTTTAGAACGTGTGGTCGCACCCAATGTAATTGAAGCCTTGATTCTTGCTGCATTGGAAAAGAAATCAGATATGGTAAATTCAGATGACCTCCTGGAAATCATCAGCATGCAGAAGATGGATCCAAGAGTGGTTTATCCGTCTGGTCAGGAAAAAAGAGTCAATCGATTTGCGTTTGTCATCCACCCGTTGTCAAAACAGTTTTTAAAAAAAGATAAAGCCGTGGATTTTATTTCCGGTTTTACACCGCCAGTATTTTTAGATGCTGTAGAAAAGGTGATTGCCTATGCACCGCCATGGGTCTATTCAAAGGTTACCGGCGTTAAATCTCCGACAGGGGCAGAGGCTGAAGGCTGGTTGATTACCGTGGGCGGGACCCCCAAACAAATGCTCGCCCACAGTCCTGAGTTTACCTATACCCGGCTGCTGCAGGCAGCCAGGATGGCCAAACGGATGGGGGCTCAGATCATGGGCCTTGGGGCCTTCACAAAGGTGGTGGGAGACGCAGGGGTAACCGTTGCAAAAAAAGCAGACATCCCTATTACCACAGGAAACAGTTATAGTGCATCCGGTGCCCTCTGGGCTGCGGCGGATGCGGTTCGCAGGATGGGACTGATTCAAATAGAATCCGGTAAAAAAATAGCTGCCAAGACCATGGTGCTTGGGGCGACGGGTGCCATTGGATCTGTGTGCTGCAGACTGTTGGCAAAAGCATTTGATGAAGTCATTATGGCGGGGCGGAATACGGCAAAACTTTTGGCTTTACAGCAATCCATTCAAGATGAAACCCCAGGTGTAAAAATAAAAATTACCACAAAACCGGATCGATTTTTGGCAGATATGGATGTGATTGTTACTGCTACCTCTGGGGCAGGCAAAAAAATTCTTGATATTACAAAAGTGAAACCCGGGTGCGTTATTACAGATGTTGCAAGGCCCCTGGACCTTTCACCGGAAGATGTTGCCAAACGCCCGGATGTACTGGTTATTGAATCCGGTGAGATTGAACTGCCGGGTAATCCTGAGATGAAAAATATCGGATTGCCCCAGAAAGTGGTGTATGCCTGCCTGGCAGAAACCATTGTACTTGCATTGGAAGGACGGTATGAGATTTTTACAGTGGGCAGGGAAATCGAATGGGAAAAAGTCAGAGAAATTTATAAGCTGGGCCTGAAACATGGCATGAAACTGGCTGCCGTATCAGGTGTCAACGGTGTGTTTACGGATGATGATATCTTAAAAGTAAAAAACCTGGCACTTAAAGCAAGACAGGAAAAAAAGCTGCCTGAAACAGGAACATCCTCAGGAGGAGAAGCGTGAAACAGATCATTAACATCAGTCTTGGACCTGAAAGCGAAGACTATGAACTTGAAACACAATTTTCTGATCAAACGTTTTTTATTCAACGCTTTGGCACAAATAATGATCTTATGATGGCAGAGGACCTGCTGTTAAAATGGAATAAAAAAGCAGATGTGCTGTGTGTGAGCGGTATAAAATATCCGTCAAAAATGGGCACCAAGGGTGTAACAGATAAGAAAACAAGGGAATTGCTGACGCTTTGTGATCGATTGCAGACCCTGGTTGCAACTGGTGAAACACTTTATAAAGTCAGCCAGGAATGGAGTATCCGAAACATCCAGTTCCAGCAGGGCAACAACTATTTTACCAATGCCAGGGTGTTGTTCTTTTCAGGCATGGCCAATGCAACCCTTGCAAAGGTTATGTCGGAATTTACAGATAATTTAATGTTTGCAGATGCGATTATTGAAAGTAAAATTCCCAGAATCCTTCACTCTATAAAGGAGCTTGAGCTATATGCCGGTAAAGCTCATGAAGTATTGAAAAAGATACCTGTGGGAAAGATTGCATCACAGAAAAAGCAGGTAAAGGCATTAAATGAACGCCAGCTTAAAAAGGCAGTAAAAAAGGCCAGTATCCTCGTGATTCCTCATGAGGGGTTTTATGACTATATACAAGATTTTTCCGGAGATGACCTGAAAGGTAAAATAGTCACCACCACCACGGCCTATGACGATCGAATCGATTTGCTGACCCAGCTGGGTGTGGACGTTATCATCGATACGACACCTCAGTTGATAGAACCTGTGGTTGAAGATGTCGTGATTGAAGCTTTGATGATCGCAGCAATGAATATCCCGAAAAGCGACCAGATGAAGGATGATCTGCTGGAAATTATCAGTGAACAGCGTCTGGATCCAAGAATTATCTATCCATTTGAACAAAATAAGCGGATCAACCGGTTTGCCTACCTGATTCATCCGTTGTCACAAGACCACTTTAAAAAGCTGAAAGCCTTTGAGGTTATTTCTGATATTTCACCCAAAAGTATGGGGGCTGTAGAAAAGCTCATGGCATATTCCCCTCCGTTTGTTTATTCAGAAGTAAAAGGAATTAAATCCCCCACAGGTGTCGAAGCTGAGGGCTGGATTATGTCTATTGGAGAAACAACAGAACAAATGCAGGCTCACCCGCCAGAGTTTACAACCAGGAAGATCATGAAAGCCGCTGAAAAAGCAAAAAAATTAGGTGCCCAGGTCATGGGGATAGCCATGCTGCCCAAAGGGATGCATCATACAGCGCTTGAGGTTGGAAAACATGCGGCACTCCCCCTGACAACGGGTAACTCCTACACGGCATCCACCGCCTTGTGGGCTGCGGCCGATGCTGTCCGCCAAATGGGACTGAGTAAACTGAAAAATGGGAAAATTTTAAGGGCCAGAGCCATGGTCATCGGTGCCACAGGTGATGTGGGGTCGATTTGTTCCCGGTTGCTGGCAACCGCGTTTGAAGAGGTCTACCTGGTCAGCAGGAATATGGCGAAACTGTTAACCCTTCAGGAAGAGCTGATAGGGGAAAAACCAGATCTGAAACTATTTGTGTCCACCCGTGCAGACCGGTATCTGGATGATATGGATGTGGTTGTCATGGCAAGTTCAGGCGCTCAGAAAAGTATTGATATTATGCGGTTCAAGCCCGGATGTGTTGTGACCGATATAACCCGGCCCATGATTTTTTCACAGAAGCAGGTGGCTAAACGGCAGGATGTACTGGTGATTACGGGCGGTGAGATCGAACTGCCGGGGGAAGCCATTGAAATGAAAGATATTGCGTTGCCTGAAGGGGTGGCTTATGCCGGATTGGCCGAGACGATTATCCTGGCGTTGGAAGGGCGGTTTGAAGACTTCACAAAAGGCAGCAAGCCTGAATGGGAAAAGGTAAAAGAGATATATAAATTAGGATTAAAACACGGCATGAAATTGTCTTCGATTTCAGGGGTTGATGGCGTTCTGAGTGAAGAGGACATTGCCAGGGTAAAATCGCATGCATTAAAAAAAAGGGAAACCCAGTAACAGAATATGAATATTGCCGCTAAAACACGTGAGTTCAGAAGATCTGCCGTTCGATTCGTTGTAAATGAAATCCCAACCCATGTTATCAATGCGGGTTATGATACCTACAGCAGAATAGTGAAGGGCCAGCAAAGTTTAGGCCTGCCTGTTGCACCGGATCTGATTGTCAGTCAAAAAGAAATCAGGTCCAATGCCTTAGGGAAACTTGCTCTGACGCTGTACCATACCTTTTACAGGATTACAAAACAGCTTATCCCGCGGGATGAAATCAAATCAATTTTGTCGGATGAGCTGGAAAAAGACCATATCCGGTTAACAGAAGAGGTGATTCTTCTGACAAGAAATGAGCTGGAGCATATTGCTGTAAAGCGGCTGGACATCGATCCTCAATTTTTCGAAAAAATTTTTGCCGAAGCCTATCGGCGTAATATTTTAAAAGAAGCCTTAAAAAATTCCTGTCAGCCGGCATACTTTGAAAGTGAAGTTGATGAAAAGGAGAGCAATGGCAGGGGGGATTATGAAATCGTTTACTACCAGGATTTTACAGATGAAGGCAAAGAGATAAAATTCCGCCGTCTTTTAAGTATGGAGGATGTAACTGCGGGCGATAACAAGCCCTCTGTGATCCTTGTGCCCGGGTTTGCAAACAATTCAAACTGCTTCAACTTAAATAACCGCTATTCCATTGCCAAGAACCTTGCAGATAAAGGCAACTGGATTTATCTTTTTGACCCCCGGGGTGTGGGAGTAAATGCGGGTCGGTTTGATCCAAATTATACGGTTGATACGCTGATCGACCATGATTTGCCGACGGTATTAAATTTTATCA
>CAYFKW010000001.1:200529-217835 GCA_964343845.1 uncultured Desulfobacula sp.
CCTCTATCCTTATAGGGCACAGCATGGGCGGGCTTATCTCAGAAAATATGGTTTTAAACTGGGCGTTACGCCTGGATTTTGAAAAGGTAAAATTACCGGGAAAGAATAAAAAGGCGCTAGATAAAATTTTAGCACCCAGAGAGGCAGCAGCAGACAATTTGAAAACGGTTAAAGGTATCGTGTCCATGGGGTCTCCCCGATGTTTTGATAAAAAGTCTCACGTGTTTTTTCCTTCAGCTTTGTGGCTGAACCATTTGTCCAGAATATTCAGGTTTTCAAGGGTTCCGATCCAGGAGATGTCCCGGGTCGTAACGCAACTGCCTCTGCTGAAGTCGATTAACCGGTTTATCTATAATAAAAATATCGGGGACCTGAATTTTTTAATTTCTCCGGAGAATCATAAAACCGATAAATATTTTATTGAGCGGTATCTCGATGTTGCCACTGAATCTATCCCGCTGGGGCTTGGCTTTCAATTCCTGAAAGCCGTATATGACGGTAATGGGTTTAAGCGGATGGATCTGTCTGCCTTAAATTACACGCATCATTTTTCTTTTTTCCCGAAAAACATCCCTGTTTTCCATTTCTGGGGCGCCAAGGACTGTCTTGCACCCCTGGAAAATATACGCTATAGTCAGTTCTATCCTCACAAGGTCAAAAAGGTGTACAGGCTTGAAAAAGCAGAGGATTTGAGAGATGTAGAGATTTTATCGGAACAGAGCCAGCTCATCGATTTTGTAATTGAAGGGGCCAACCATCTTGATCTGCTGTATGGGAAAAAGGCGCAGGAACTGGTCCATCCGCTGTTGGAAAAGATTGTTCAAAAGGTTTGGTCTGACTGGTCTTATGAGGATCAGGTGAAAATGAATCCCGGTGCAGCTGAGTGTGTGTCTAATTTAATCGCAGAATAGACAGACGTATTTGTCTGATCGGAAAGCTTAAGGGAATATGCTAAGCCTGAAAGATTTTGGTGTTGTCGGCCGGACATACAGAAACATTAATCGGTACCGCCAGATATTAACCATTCTGTTTAAGTACGGGTTTGGTAATATTATTGATGTTTTAAAAATAGATCAATACCTTGAGATCGGTCTGAAAATGATTTCAAGGGCCAAGCCTGAAAAAGTAGAAAGACTTACGCCGCCTCAACGTGTCAGACTGCTGTTTGAGGAGCTGGGGCCTACCTTTATTAAGTTTGGACAGATTTTATCTACCCGTCCGGACCTTATCCCTTTAAATTATATTTTTGAGCTTGAAAAACTTCAGGATAATGTGCCGGAGTTTTCTTTTGAAGATGTCGAAAACATACTTGCCAAAGAGTTTGGATCAGAAGAAAAACCCTTTTCCGCGATGGAAGAAAAACCTTTTGCTTCAGCCTCCATCGGGCAAGTTCATCTGGCAACACTGGCCAATGGAGAGAAGGTTGCTGTCAAGATTCAGAGGCCTGGTATTCACCAACAGGTCACAGTGGATCTCGAAATTATGAACCACCTGGCCACGTTAATGGAACGCCATATTGAAGACCTTTCTTTTTTCAGACCCATTAAGATAGTGGAGGAATTTGCATCCACACTTGAAAGGGAGCTGGATTACACCCTTGAAGCATCCAATATTCAACGGGTGGCACACCAGTTTGCTTTTGATTCAACCGTCTATATCCCAAAAGTTTACCTGGACCGGACGACAGAAACCGTCCTCACCATGGAATACATCCAGGGAATTAAAATTAAAGAGGTGGATCTCCTGGACCAGGAAGGCATAAATCGGAGGATATTAACCCGGCAGGGTGCGGATCTTATCTTAAAGCAGGTGTTTGAGCATGGTTTTTTCCACGCGGACCTTCATCCAGGCAATTTATTTGTGCTTCCGGGCAATGTACTGGGTATTGTTGATTTCGGTATGATGGGGTTTATGGACCGTCAGGCAAGAGAGGTGTTTATTGACCTCATTGCCAGTGTTGTTACAGAGAATCCGTCAGCCGCCTGCCGCTATCTGCTTGAAATTACAGAAGCGGATGAAGAGCCTGACATGCGGATCCTGGAGCGGGATCTTTCCAGTTTTATCGGGCAGTACCTGACCAAATCGTTGAAATACATTAATATGGGTCGGTTGTTACAAGACCTTTTGAAGATTACAGTAAAGCATAAGCTCAGGCTGTACCCGGATACATTTTTAATGATGAAATCTTTTGCAGCCGTAGAAGGCGTGGCACACCGGCTGGATCCTGATTTTGATATGGTGGGCCATGCAGCGCCTTTTATCAAAAAGAAGAAATTTGAACGATTTTCTGCCAAACGGATTTCCGAAGATTTGTCCAGGGTCTCCATAGAGTCCCTGCAGTTTCTTCAGGAAGTGCCCAGAGAATCCCTGTCTATCATTCGGCAGGTAAGGAAAGGTAAATTTGTTTTAGGGTTTGAGATTCAGAAACTTGAAAAAATCATTTCGTCTCAATATAACACCAACCACAAACTGTCGGTCTCTATTATTATTGCTGCTTTAATTATAGCATCAGCGCTTCTGTTAAGTTTTAAAGTGCCGCCAGATCTTTTTGGTGTTTCTATCCTGGGTATGTCCGGTATTGCAGGTGCTATCCTCCTTGGCCTCTGGCTTTTTGTCCGGCCGCAGAAGTGAAAAAGCACGGCCTTTATATTACAAAAATGGAATATTATATATAACAATTTTGTAATATAAAAATTTAATATAATATTTTTCGCATAAAATTTAAATTCTTTTTTTCGAAAAAATCTATTTATTACAAATAGTTAAATGTAATTCTGTTCTTTTTTTTCATCAATGGAATGGTCCTTGCTTTTCTTTCCTTGCATGTGTGCAAGACAAAACGTCTAAAATTGGAAATTTTAAAGAAAAGGACTTAAAAAAGGATGAAAAACATTATTTTTACAAAAAAATTAATTGGAAAATCTATTATCATGTTAACCGTATCATTCCTCCTTTCAGGCTGGATGATCGCACCATCAGCCATGGCAGCAGATGCATCATTTTCTGTGGATGTCGCCTCTGCCTATGTGTGGCGCGGACAGACATTTAACGACGGCCTTGTTTTCCAGCCCAGTATTGATGTGGCTTCGGAAAAGGGCTTCGGGTTTAATGTGTGGGCAAACTATGATTATGGCGATTATGACAATTCATTAGACAGTCATGAATTTTCTGAAGTTGATTTAACAGCATATTATAATTTTTCTTTAAGCAAGGTAGATGTAGGCGTCGGTGTTATTTCCTATCTTTTCCCTGCAGGGGCTGCTGAAACTGCTGAGGTTTACTTAAGCCTGGGGATAGAGATTATAGACGGGTTGTCAGCCGGGATTACCGGCTATTATGATTTTGATGCTGTTGAGGAGTTTGCCTATGCGACCCTGGGTCTGACATATGGTTTTGACATTACGGAACAGCTCGGTCTTGAGCTGGGGGCATCCATAGGCTATGCCGGAGATAAGTTTGCCAAAAATGCCGGCGGCGATGACGGCGGCCTGTATGACTATACCATCTCGCTGTCTCTGGGATATGCTGTCACAGACGCCTGGAGCATTTCAGCCGGTGTGACATATGTTGATGCTGTAGATGATGACAATTTAAAAGAAAAATCACAAGGCGGTCTGTTAGACACCAATACATATTTCAGTGTGGGTGTTTCATATTCGTTTTAAACAGCGGCAGCCATAGAGGTGCTGAATCACAACGCTGAAAAATGGTTATTTTTAACAGGCAGTGGGCAAAGGGCCACTGCCTGTTAAAATTTAATGACACGTAATCTCCTGTCAATCACCGGCTGTATTAAAAAAATCGATCTATCTTAATGAAATAATTTTTGTCTGATCCTGTTCCAGGTAAAATTGATAAACGATCATATTGGGCTGTATTTTTGATTGTGTATGGATATGAGTTTGTTGGAGGTGAAATTGCCTTGACAATATCTTGGTACATTGGTAACAATATAACATAAATATTTTTTATGTATCAGGAGGTTGAACAAAAATGGTAAACAAAAATTTATCTCTATTGCTTGCCGGCCAGTTTGTGTCACAGATCGGTGATAAATTCCATATGATTGCTCTGGCATTCTGGGTATTAAAAACCACGGGGTCATCAGCAAAAATGGGCGCTGTCTTAGCAGCATCCTTAATCCCTTCTCTTGTTTTAGGTCTCTTTTCAGGTGCCTTCATTGACCGGTACAATCGAAAGTACATTATTGTTGGAACAGATCTTTTTCGAGGCGTAATTATTGCTTTGTTCGCTGTTCTTTTTTACTTTAAAATGATGAATTTTTACCTTGTTCTGGTGATGCAGGTTCTTTTGTCAATGAATGCTGCTTTCTTTGATCCTGCCATACCATCTGTCGTACCGCAGATAGTAGATGAAAATGACCTGACATCTGCGAACTCTAAACATCAACTGGTCAATGGGGTTTCAACAATTGCAGGTGCATTTTTAGGCGGGATTTTCATGTCAATGTTTGGCGTATTATGGGTGTTGATAGTTAATGCAGGGTCATTTATTATATCTGCTGTATTTGAATGTTTTATCCAGATTAAGAACATCCGGGAACCGTCGAAAAAAGGTAAGTCCGGTATTTTTTCCGACCTGAAAAAAGGGTATGACTATATATTTTCGAAAAGGGTGCTGATGATTTTAATATTCATGGTGCTGCTGATCCATTTTTTCGTAGGCTCCATTGAGGTGTTCATGCCGGTTATCGCAGAAAGCGTTTCTGAAAATGGTGCAAAAACGCTTGGTTTTTTCCACGCATTTTTTGGAATGGGAAGTATATTGATGGCAGTTGTCTTCAGCATTAAGGAAATATCGGGAAAAGAAAAGCCAGTTTTATTCGGCAGTGTTTTTCTGATCGGACTATTGTTTGCTGCAGGCTCATTTTTTAACGGCAGCGAACCAGTACGGGTAATGCTCTTTTCAGGCATGGTGTTTTTCTTTGGATGCTGTATCATTACAGCCAGCGTTTCATTTAAAACCCTGTTGCAGAAAAGTATCGATAACCAGTTTGCAGGAAGAGTTTTTTCTGTGGCAGGATCAGTGGGAAATGCGTCTATACCGGGTGCCATGATACTGTATGGTATATTATTGGAAACATATAATTTCCAGGGGTTGCTATTGGTGTCCGGTTTGATACTGATGCCATTGAGCCTGCTTTCATTTATGCTGTATAAGGAGAAAAATTATGACCAGACAACCGAAGCCATCTCAAAAAGTGTCTCGTAAAATTCAAAGAGTACAGACAGGAGTTCGTATTGAAAAAAGGCTGCTGAAAGTATTAAAAGGGTTTGCAGAATACCTTGAAATATCGCTCGGTGATTTAATAGAAGGTATTGTGCTGCATTCATTTGATGGTAAAGCTCCTTTTAGTAAAAAAAATCTACAGAAAATTAAAGAATTAAAGCGCATCTATGAGCTGGACCTGACCAGTGAGGACAGCCACAAATTAGAGGAATCCTGAAGGAAAAGCCATCTGAAAAACAAATGGTGAAATGGCGTTTGTTATCAAAAACTATCAATGGGAGTGCGCATGTTTTTCTTCATGCTCCATATGGAAATCCTGTTATAGACAATCAAAGCAGCTAATACCAGGGCAGATATCATCTGAACAGAATACGGGATGAGTTCGCCTGCCTGTCCAACCACCGCACTGGCCTGCACATTAAAAAGTGTATAGATAAAGTCCGCTAAAAAGCCCATGGCAAGAGAACATACAGCAATCATGGAAAGGTAGATGATCAGGGCTCTTGTGTTAAAAATATTTTTAACGATATTCATGGTTGCTGCATTGGTTGCAGGGCCGGCAAGCAAAAAGACGAGAGCAGCACCAGGATTAAGGCCCTTGAGAATCAATGCTGCGGCGATCGGGGTTGAGGACGTGGCGCACACATACATGGGAATCCCTGCAGCTAACATCACCAGCATGGATAAAAACTGATGCTCATTGGCCCAGACAGTAAGATCATCCGGGAAAAAATAGGTAATCATACCGGCAATCAATATGCCAATGGCAAAGGGTTTTGCAATATCAGTCAATAATTCGCCATATGCATATTTGAATCCATCTGTCAGTTTTTCATACAGGGTGGCTTTATTTTTGGGTGTAACTACACCACACTCTTTTGCGCACCCTCAGCCGCCCGTTTTTTTTGGGGAGGATGTTTGATCCGGTGTCTTCTCTGTCCCGAAAAAATTTTGGACAATACCGGTTGAGACAGCCGTCACAAAGCCTGCTACAGGCCGGATCACCGTCATGATTGGATCCAGCATGGCCCAGGACACTGCAATAGAATCCACACCAGATTCCGGTGTCGCAATCATAAAGGACAGAGCAGCCCCGTTATTTGCCCCTTGTTTTTTAAGACTGGCAGCAACAGGGACAACACCGCAGGAACATAAAGGAATGGGGATGCCGAATAGAGCAGACAGAATAACTGGTTTTATTTTCCCGGTGCCCAGATATTTTTTAATTTTATCTGCCTTGAAAAAAACATAGAGAATGCCGGCAACAAAAAAGCCAAACAGCATGTAAACGGCAACATCCAGATAGATGTGCCAGGATTCTTTTAAAATATCATATAGTATGGTCATAGCGGGTAACCCTTAAGTTCAGTGCTGTACATGGTCAAGACTCATATTGATTAGAGCCACGACATGATCATCATCAATCGAATAATAGAGCATTTTACCGTCTCGTCGGTTTTTTACTATTTTTAATGTCCGTAAAATTCGAAGCTGGTGGGAAATAGCAGAATCAGTCTGGTTGCAGATCACGGCAATATCACAAACGCAGTGTTCCTGGTTTAAAAGTGCAAGCACAATTTTAAGCCGCGAAGGATCGCTCAGGGCTTTAAATATGTCTGCCATCTGAGCAATATTTTCCTGCTGGGGGAGGGTTTTTACAGTTTGTTCCACCTTTTTTTCATTTACACATTTTTCCTTGCAGATATCAAGCATTTATCACCTCTTCATTTGAACATTTATTCATATGTTAGTTTAATAAGTGTGGTCTGTCAACAAAAAAAGAATTTTTTAAAGATTCATGCGAAAAGTTAATCTGACAGGATTTTATCCATCACTATTTTTGCATCAACAACAGCAGTGTAAATCAGATTTGAATGCTTTTTTTCCTTGATGATGCCATCAGAACCTATTTCCATGTAAGATGGGCTGATCGCACCGCCAATGGCATAGATGCCATTCATACTGGTTTCAAGATGATCAGAAAGCATGAGAAGCCGTTCGCCTTCCTTGGCAATCTTGCAAATGGTACCGGTACAGGTGATTTGTTGAAGGTTTAAAGCATCAAATATGGCGGATGGGCCATGGGTGCCAATGCAGGCAATGACATTTTTCATGGGAAAACTCATTCCCTGGTACATGTATAAATCATTGTCAGAACTCGAGGATATGGTTCGATGGATATACAGCCGGTCAATCCCGTCTGCGTCAACCTCACCAATTTTGGGGATGGCTTTCTGAAGAATTTTTATATGCCCGCCCAAAAGGATCTCTTCACCAAGATCTCTGGCTGTATCTTTGTTGATTTTGAATTTCTCTTTTGTATGGGCCCAGTACACCGATGTTGCATCATCTTTTGCCTCACGCTTGATTTTTGAAAGAGATGAAGCAACATCTGCAGCAGCATTTCCACCGCCGATTACCAGTACATTCTTCCCTATATAGTCTTCACCATTTTCAATATTTCTGGCAACGGTTTTTGCTTCACCATAAATCCCGAGATCATTGGGAATATTGCTGCCAAATCCTAAAATAATATTTTGAGTGAGGTAAGAGCCTCTATTGGTTTTTACGATATATTCAGGGAAAACACCCTCAATTTCTTTAAATTCTTCATTATAGTGGATTTGAAGATCGTTTACAGATACCACATGCTCTGCCTGTTCAATATAGGACTCAACAGGGATTTTCTCATCTGGCGGTTTGATCTCAAGAACCGGGAACGGATCTTTATATCTTCTGGGTATCGTGGGATACACTTTTTTCCCCCTGGGATAGGTGTCGATGATACCCTGCATCACCTTGCTCCCTTTTTCCAGGATAACATAGGATTTTGATGCTTTTTCGGCCAGCAGGGCAGCACTGAGTCCTCCAGGGCCGGATCCAACGATAATCATATCAAGTTTTGCAGGCATTTAACGTGTCTCCATGGCTAAAATTTATTAAACGATCTTGATCTATAGTATAATTCGCAATTTTAGTATTGTCCAATTTAAAGAAGTAATCTAAAACAGGTGGGGGATTGTAATGTCTAATCACTTAAGAAAAGGAATGAACATGGAATATGATTGTCTGATTGATAATGGCTTGCTGATGACCATGGAACATGGACTGCCTGTCATAGAAAACGGCGCTGTTTTGATAAAAAATGGTGTAATTGAAGCGTGTGGACAAACAAACAGTTTTTCAGATGTGAATGCAAAGATTTATATCAAGGCAGATAATAAAATTATAATGCCGGGGCTTATCAATTGCCATACCCATCTTCCCATGTCCATGTTCAGGGGGCTTGCAGATGATCTCCCGCTGGATGTCTGGCTCAATGAACATATATTCCCTGCTGAAGCCAAATATGTTAACCCTGATTCAGTTGAAAACTGGAGCCTGCACTCCTGCCGGGAATTATTGCTGTCCGGCACAACCACCTGTTGTGATGGATATTTTTATGAACAGAATGTGGCAAGGGCGGTTACAACATCAGGTATTAGAGCGGTGGCGGGCCAGGGGGTGATTGATTTTCCTGCCCCTGGTGTACCGGATCCGAAACAGAATATTCACACAGCCATTGAGTTTGTAAAACAGTATCAAGACGTATCACCTCTGCTGTCACCCTCCATATTCTGCCATTCACCTTACACCTGCTCAAATCAAACCTTGAAAGCTGCGAAACAGGCGGCCAATGATCTGGATGTCCTGTTTCAGATTCATGCCGCAGAAACACAAAATGAAATCAATATGGTCAAAGACGCCGGTGGACTGTCTGTCATTGCGTATCTTGAATCGTTGGGGATCTTGGATGAAAAGACCTTAATCGTCCATTCTGTTTGGATCAGTGAGGATGATATTTCCATCATTCAGCAAAGTGGTGCAAACGTGGTTCATTGCCCGGAATCAAACATGAAGCTTGCCTCCGGGGTGGCCCCCATTCCCAAACTCATTGAAAACAATATCCCGGTAGGGCTGGGAACAGATGGATGTGCGTCTAATAATGATCATGATCTGTTCTCAGAGATGGATATGGCTGCCAAACTCCACAAAGTGGTTATGCATGACCCCTGCGTCATGGATGCCAGAACCACGCTGAAAATGGCAACCATTCAAGGGGCAAAAGCCATTGGTCTTGATACGAAGATCGGATCAATAGAAAAGGGAAAACAGGCAGATATCATTTTGGTAGATATAAGCAAACCGCATCTTGTTCCCCTGTTTGATCCGTTTTCAAGCATTGTGTATTCTGCGAAATCATCAGATGTAAGTCTGGTAATGGTGGGGGGGAAGATTTTAGTGGAGAATCAAACGATTCTGTGATGTATGGGAACTGACGGAAATATGGGTGATTGATCTTCGGACAAATGGTATCACGACAGGTACTATCAATAAAAAATGCAGCCTGTTTTGTTAGGGTCGGAACAAAACAGGCTGCTGGATAATGCTTGCCAAGGAGATGGGGATTTGTTTTTAGGTCAACAATTTCCTTTCATTATCCATTTTAACGGTTTAGTGATCGTATTGTTCAGCATAAACAGCATCATTATACATACCCTGACCGTACAGGTGCTTCCCGTAATCTCTGATGATTTTCTGCCCATCGGATGATTGTAAAAAATCTATAAATTTAGCTGCATGCGCCTGCGAATCTGTCGCGCCGGCCGGTTGGCACAGACCATGGTATGTGTTGATCAGGAAGGGATCTCCTTTAAACAGGACACTAAGGTTTTTCAGCTCGTTTCTGCCTGCTACCCAGGTGGACGAATCGGTCATAAAATAACCGTTTAACTCATTTGCTTTTTTTAAGGTGGCCATCATAAAATTTTTGGTGACAATATACCAGGCACCGTTTGGAATGACGCCGGCTTGTTTCCATATGGCAAGCTCTTTTTTGTTTGTTCCTGAGTTGTCTCCCCTGGAAAGAAAGGGTGTTTTGGCTCTGGCAATTTTTGCATATGCATCGGCAGCAGTTGTGGCCGAGGCAATATCTGCCGGATCATTTTTAGGTCCGACAATAAAAAATTCATTAGACCCGATTAAGGTTCTTTTTATTGCCCACCCTTCCTGCACTGCTTTTTTTTCAGCTGTCGGCGCATGCACCATGACAATATCAACCTGCTTTTCCTTTAACAGTTTTAACGATTTGCCGGAACCTGCCTTCACCCAGCACATGGCAGTGTTGTGCTGTCTATTAAATTCCGATGCCAATTCTTTCAGCAACCCAAGTTCTCCCGGGCTTCCTGTCGCCAGCTTGAACGTTTGAGTTGAATTCCCATAGGTTGCTTTGCAACCTGCATGACTGATATTAAAGGCATGCAATAACATGATGGACAGACAGATACTAAAAAACGGATTTAGTCTATAAGCAGGTCTCATATTTTCCTCTTGTATTAAAAGCATAAGTTAATTCTGTTACAAAACGACGATTAATTGTATGTTTGAATATAAAATCGGTAAGTATTTGTCAATATATATTCTTAAAAAAATGCATATTCGAACAACAATTACTAATAATAACCAAAAATAACTATAAACACTATTATTTGAGAAAATGTCACTTTCAGGAATCTGGAATTTATCTGTATTTTTATTAAATACAAAAAATAGTCTATATAAATATTTTTAGTATACATAATAAATACTTTATGAATGAATCGTGAAAATTTGAATGTCTCAGCCTGTTTATGAAACCGGGCCGGATTGATATTTTTAAGGGAAGGTTATTTCATTGTTGTAAGAAGCAGGATAACAGTATATATTTTCAGTATGAAATACAGATATTAAACAAGAAGGAGCACTGCATGTTAGAACCCCTGTTTATCAAAGCCACCAGCCTTTCAGATGCTTGGTTTCAAACCCTTTACCGCTGTGTGGAAAAAGGCAGATCTTTTACCATTAATAGAGGATCTTTTGAGGGTCAGAAAAGACTGGAATTCGATTATATCACCATCCACATCACACATCCTGAAACAATTCCATTGCTGCCGAAAGTAAATCCAGTACTGGGATTTCCAGATCCTGTGGATGAAGGCTATCTGGACGATTATCTGCCATACATCATGACAGGGGAAGAAAAAGAGGGTGAATCTTATACATATGGACAGCGGATATGCAAATGTGATTCTGACTATATGCCCCATGATTTTAGAAAATTGACAGAAATTCTGATACAGGAAGCAGACATCTGGGAAGACAGGCAGATTTTAATCGAAGATGGCGGTAAATATTTTTTAAATCAGATGGAATTGATGATCTGGACCTATAAAAATAAAGGGCATCGAAATAATCAGATGATTCTTCAGGTGGGTCAGCCATCTGATATGATACTGATTGACCCTCCCTGCCTTAGACATATTGATACGCGGATTCAGGATGGGAAACTTCATTTTTATCCATATTTCAGATCATGGGATTTGTTTGGAGGATTTCCTGCCAACCTGGCTGCCATTGAGATGATGAAACAATACTGTGCTGAACAAATAGGCGTCGAAAACGGCGAGATCATTGCGTCTTCCAAAGGGCTCCATATCTATGAGTATGTATTTGAAATTGCAGAAGCCATCAGGGGTCGGACCATAGAGGAATTTAGAAACACAAGTGCATAAAATAAAGGGCTTTTGAGATGTCTTCTCAAAAGCCCTTTTCATTATTTATAGTTATGTCAGTTCTATCTCACATTGGTCATTCAAGTGAAGCCGGAAAATATAGATTGCCAGTGCAATCACAGGCAATGCCATTATAAACCCAAACACAGGAAGCAGTGTAATTCCTATAATGATCAGTCCCGCGGCAGCCATCAGCAAGATGATGCCCAACATAAATTTGGATATTCTCTGAGGGACGCATTCCATCGTTTTCATGGTATCCTCCTTTGTATAACTTTCAAAGATCAAACAGCTTTTACCTTCTTGAATATATACTGCTGTTTCTTATTTCTAAATATAAGGATGATAATAAAAATGGCAACAAGTCCATTTGACCTTTTAAGAGACGGCTATTTCTGATATGCATGGGTCCTGGTAATAACACGATAACCAATACTGGGAAATGAACATGGATCACAAATGGCGCATCCTTTTTTGCGATGAAATGGAACAGGCCTGTCCAGTGACAGACTTTATCCATCAGTGCCCGCCAAAACACCAGGTAAAAGTGTTGAGATTATTGTCTTTGCTTGAAGAAAAAGGCCCAACACTCCCAAGGCCGTATTCAGACATACTATACGACGGTATTCATGAGCTTCGGTTTACGCTGTCACGAACACGGGTGAGAGTTCTTTATTTTTTTTGTTATCAAAAATTTATTGTTCTGTATTATGTGTTTTTTAAAAACACGGATAAAGTGCCTGATAAATTTATAAAAAAGGTGATACAGTATAGAGAAAGTTTTTTAAGAAAAACATCTGAAAAAAAACTCAAGGAAACCTGGCATGCTATCTTTTAAAGATATAAAGGATGACAAATTTAAAGATTCAGAATTTAAAAACTTGTATAAAAAAGAGTGCCATATCTGTTCAAAAACCGTGAATGTAATTGCAGCATTAGAAGAAAAAAGAAGTCAGGTTTCAACCATCCTCAAGCAGCTCAATATCTCGAAACAGGAATTTCAATCCATGAGACAGGCTGATAAGTGCGATCCTGATATCGTCAAAAAGCTGTGCGGTTACCTGGGTTTAAAAGAAATCCCTGATGCTGAAAACTGCCCGAAATTAACATCTAAAAACCATGCAGACCAGGAAAAAAGTAAAAAGGGTCAATCCGCTATTGACCCTTAATGCTGTTTAGCGCTGGTTGTTTTTTAAAGCCACCTTCTGGTTTAAGTTTTATGCAGAACTATGGCATTTTCAGGGCAGGTGGTAATGCAGAGCCCGCATCCGTAACACAGGGCCGGGTCATAGGACATTTGACCGCGATTATATTTTCTGGCGTTGAATTCACATCGTTTCACACATTCACCGCAGTGGATGCAGTTTTCCTGATCATCTTCAGCCTTATAATCTGATTTTGACAGAATATACTCTTTCCCATATGTCGTGACCAGTTGAAGGTCGTGGCAGCAGCAGGCGCAGCAGCTGCATAAAGCAAAAATTTCATGATCTGGTTTATACAGCGTCATATGAACAAGACCGGTCTGACGGGCTTTTTCTAATGCGGTTTCAGCTTCATCCAGCGCTACCTTTCTGGACAATCCTTTCTCTATCCATTTTTCGCCGGTTTCATTTAAAACAAAGCACACTTCAAGCGGTTTATCACAGTTTTTATATCGCTGCCGGCAGACACATTTGGCAAGGGTGATCAGACCGGCATCTCTTAAAATCTGTTCAGCCTGCAGAGATGGGATGATGTGCTTTATATTTTTAATGGACGCTTTGACCGGAATAACTTTAGATGAATAAGAAATTAGGTCCTGTGCTAACCATTTGTCATATTTGTCTATAAATCCTTTAAGATAGGCATCCATTATTGAACAGCTCCTTTTGTCAGCCTTGATACAATGAAATCAATATTGGCTGAATCAATGTCCAGGTCTACGCGGTGGATTGTTTTCTGCGGTTTAAAATTTTGAACCAGTGTATCGTAAACATAATTTGTGGCAAAAATAACATCGCACGATTCCAGCATCGCCAAAATGCCTTTTTTATCATTGATGCCCACATGGACCCTTTTAAGTGCAGACCCGGAGGACAGGGCAGCGGCTTTAAAGAATGCAGCGGCGCTTTTTTTGGACAGACAGCAGTATCCGACCTGGGTTCCCGGCGGCAGCTGTACCATTTGATTTAAAATTTCAAAATCTGTTTTGATTGTAAATCCGATGGTTTCTACCGGAAGCTCTGGTATGGCTGTTTTCAGTTCCTGCAGGTGATTCATGCCGCAAATAATAAAATCATATTTTTTGGCGCGTTTCAAAAATTTTTTCGGGAATTTTTCAATATCCTGGATCAGCATAAAATGGGAGTCAATGTGACACTGATCTTTTATTTTTTTATCAAGGGCCTCCAGCACTTCATAGTTGCAGTCAATTAAGATGACTTTGCCGCCTTTCCGGGCATCACGACTTTTTTCCAACAGTCCAGAAATAAAATACGTGTTAATATCTTCGGATGTATATCCGTTTTGAAGTGCATGGTCGTAGGCAAGTCTGAAAATTTTTTTTAGTTTGTCCTTTTTCAGTTGCGGGGCTGTTTTTTTTACAAAGGTGCCAGAACCTTTAATAACATTGAGGTACCCTTCTTCTTCTAATTCTTTGTATGCCAGCGCCACCGTGTTCCGGTTGATATTTAGAAGCAGCCCCATATCTTTTGCAGACAACAGCACTTGTCCCTGACGTAACCGGCGGTCTTCAATCATGGCTGTAATTTGCCGTTTAAGTTGTTCTTTTACCCCGATAGGGAAATCTTTTAGTATTGTAATATCCATAGTTAACTATGAATATATAATATTTTGATTAAAAAATAAACCGTTAGTTTCTGATCAAACTTGTCATTATAAAATGTCTCTTCTGCGGTTTTTAACATTTGCCGGAATGCCTTTTCGATACAGCTGATAATAAAAAGAAAGGTAACATTACACCAGACACACCCCATTCAATCAACTATGATATGACTTTTTTCAAAACGAGAAACTTAATGACAATCATCATAAATGGTGCGATGAATACACAAGCAGGGTTAATTTTTCTTTTTAAAATGAAAAGGTGAATACCAGGATGGCTGAAATTGCATGGAAGATAAAACCGTTTAAAGGGCTCAGTATAGATGAACTGTATGACATATTAAAGTTGAGAGTTGATGTTTTTGTTGCAGAGCAGCAGTGTCCTTATCCGGAAATTGATGGAAAAGACAGACACCCGGAAACATGGCATGTAACGGGGTGGACCCTGAAAAATGACCTGGCGGCATATTTGAGGATATTATCGCCGGGTACCAGTTTTAAACAGGCAGGCATCGGCAGGATCGTTGTGGCAGAAAAAAGCAGAGGCAAGGGGATCTGTAAAATCATGATACAGAAAGCGTTTGATCAGGTGAGGTCTGCCTGGCCGGGGCAGAATATAAAAATCGGGGCTCAGGTTTACTTGAAAGAATTTTACATGTCTTTGGGATTTCAAACAGTGTCTGAGCCTTATCTTGAAGACGGTATTCCTCATATTGATATGATAAAACAGATGAACATTTAAGGAGGAAATCAATAATGGAAAATATGGCATCCCAGATTCAGACGATATCTTTAAACAGGTTTAAACAGGCAGATAAATCTATTAGTGTTGTGGGGTTGGGCGGAGAAGGTGTGTTACGAACAACCGGGATGGCAGACAAGGCTGATAAAGTCATTGAAACGGCGGTGGCCAATGGCATTACCTATTATGATTCTGCACGCGTTTATATGGATAGTGAACGTTATTACGGGCGGTTTTGGAAAAAAAATCCAGGCATAAGGGAGCGTGTGTTTCAAACAAGCAAATCGGCAAGAAGAAGTAAACAGGGCGCACTTCAGGATTTGTCAGAGACGCTTGAACGGTTGAACACATCTTATCTGGATTTATGGCAGATCCATGATGTACGGGATGAAAAGGACATCTCCCTTGTTTCAGAAAAAGGAGGGGCATTAGAAGCCTTTGTTGAGGCCAGGGAAAAAGGTGTGGTAAAGCATATCGGGGTGACAGGCCACCACGATCCGGGTGTTTTAAAAAAAGCAGTTGAACAATGGCCGGTTGATTCTGTGCTGATGCCTGTTAACCCTGTTGAAGCCGTTATTGGCGGGTTTTTAACTGACACTATTGAAGCTGCTCATAAAAAGGGAATTGCCATTATCGGTATGAAAGTGCTGGGTGGAAAACACTATATTGCGCCGGAGATCGGCATTACCGCAGATTTATTGGTCCGGTTTGCATTGTCGTATGATATTTCGCTTGTGATTGCAGGATGCAGCTCGCCTGATGAGGTTGAAACATTGGCTCACGCAGGCAGACAAAGGCGGCCACTTGGTCCGGAAGAACGAAATGATATCATGAAGCCGTTTATGCCAACGGCAAAGAAACTGGCCTATTACAGGGGAAGTGTTTTCAGTAAAATTTAATTGTCTGATTAGTCATCAGGTAATCGAACAACCAGTACTGGGATTTTACTTCTTTGAACCACCTTTCTGGCGGTGCCGCCGATAAGGGCACTCTGAAGGATATTATGACCGTAACTTCCCATGACAATCATGTCAGCATCGATATCTTTTGAAAGTGTTAAGATCTCTTCAGAAGGATTTCCTTTTGTGATTTTAATATCCTCGACCAATAATCTGCAGGAATCAAATTGGTCGTTCATCTCACTGCAGAAATTTTCTATCCGGCCGATGATTTTCTGCTTCAGATAATCAAGTTTTTCATTTCTAAGCTTGTCCCACTCTTCCTGCCCCATCATTTCCCTTACTTGAATTTCCACGGTATGGTTCATGCTTTCCATAACGTATAAGATGGTGACATTTGCATCATAGCGCTGTGCTAGATCTGCTGCATAACCAAAGGCATATCTGGCATTGTCTGAAAGATCGGTTGCATAGAGTATTTTTTTTATTTCAGGAACCATATTGCCCTCCTTGTGAATTATTGATTGAATAGTTTCATGATAGCAAATACAAGCTCTTTAATAAATATGGATCTAATCTTTTTAATTTCAAGGCAAAAGAATCAAAGGCTGCCGGATAATCCTAAAAATTTGGACCGGATTCTCTTCAAGTGTTTTAACAGGTGCTGTTTTCTTTCTTCCCCAACGGTTTGAGGTGTGCCGGATTTCAGTATTTCATATAGGGAGACAAGATCTTCTTTAATGGACATGACCTCAATGTTCCACTCCTCATTGTTCATTTTCAGCATGTTAAAGTACCAGAGCCGGAACGTGAGGCAGTAAAGCCGGTCCGACATTTCCGTTAAAAAGGGGTTGGCAGCGGCCTCATAGAACAGGTGTTTTATGCCAAAGTCTAAAGCAGCCAGGCGTCCGGGGTCTTTATGGTCAAACTGGTTTTCACATTCAATGATCAGCTCATCGAGCCGGTTAAAATGAAGTTTCGTAAATCGTTCAGCAGCCA
>CAYFKW010000001.1:217860-323683 GCA_964343845.1 uncultured Desulfobacula sp.
CTGATTCAAGTTCAAGCCTTGCTTCAAATACATTGGTGATGGTGTTCAGTTCTAATTCCATGACCTGAATTCCTGTTCTGGGAAGGATTTTGACCAGGTGTTCCCATTCAAGCCTAAATAGAACCGTTCGAAGGGGGGTCCGGCTTACACCGAATTCTCTGGCAAGGTCTTGTTCTTTGAGCATATGACCTGGCGCATACTCCAGATAGATGATTCGATCTTTAAGGGTGGTATAGATGGTTGTATTCATATGTGATAAATATCTTTTGGTGTTTATAAATAGAAATATTATTGGTATACCTTAATAATACCAATCTATATCGATTAAAACATGGGTTGTCAAATAGTTTGCAGAATAAGGTTTTTATAAATGGTAGAGATATTGACATTAGAAATATTTTTGGTATACCATAAAAATATTAAAAAAACTTTTATAAAATATCTGAGGAAGGTATGCAGAAAAAAAATATTCAACAGGGCCTTTGGGCCGCCACAGCCCCGCATAAACCTGAACTGGCAGCATTCAAGGGTGATCAAAGAACAGAAACCGCCATTATCGGCGGCGGTTATACAGGGCTTTCAGCAGCCCTTCATCTGGCACAGATGGGCAAAGACTGCATGGTTCTTGAAGCTGAAGATATTGGATTTGGCGGGGCGGGTCGAAATGTAGGCCTTGTGAATGCAGGACTCTGGCTGATGCCAGATGATTTGCTGAAGCTTGCAGGGCCTGAATATGGTGAAAAATTGCTGGATGTTTTGGGAAATTCTCCAGATGTTGTGTTTGATTTAATAAAAGAACACTCAATTGAGTGTGAAGCACTGCGAAATGGAACCCTGCATTGTGCAGATTCAATGTCAGGGCTTAAAGCACTGAAACAGCGTGAATCACAATGGCTGGAGCGGGGAGCACCTGTGCGTCTCCTTGAACGGGATGAGGCAGAGGCAAAAACAGGCAGCAGATGTTTTTACGGGGCTCTGCTGGATATGCGTGCAGGAACGATACAACCGCTGGCATATGCATATGGCCTTGCCAATGCTGCTTTAAAAGCAGGTGCAAAAATCTATAAAAAAGCGCCGGTCACAGGATATGAAAAAACCAAACAGGGATTTGAACTGAACACGCCCACAGGCAGGGTAACGGCAGATTCCGTCATTATTGCTGTGCCGGCCTATGCAGATCATGCGTTTAAATCCAACCGTAAATCAATGGTACGAATGAATTTCTTTCAATTTGCCACGCAGCCCTTATCAAAAGAGATATTAAAAACAGTCCTGCCGGAGCGTCAGGGTGCATGGGATACAAATTTGATTCTGTCTTCTTATCGGCTGGATGCGGCCGGAAGACTCATTGTAGGAAGTGTGGGAACCGTTGAAAATTTTGCCTACAGCGTGCATGAAAACTGGGTGAAAAGAACCATTGATAAAACATTTCCGCAAGTCGGCACACCCACACTTGAATATGCCTGGCATGGACGATTTGCAATGAATACAAATAATATTCCAAAGTTTCATCTCCTGCACAGAAATATGGCAATGATTACCAGCTATAACGGCCGGGGTATTGGACCGGGCACTGTTTTTGGCAGGCTTTTGGCCAGCTATATTGCAGGCGGGTCTCCAGAGGAGATGCCATTGCCGGTTTCGAAAATGGATTCGATCTGGAACAGGAACCTTTGGGGGCTTTTCTATGAGACAGGGGCACGGTTGTATCATTTTATTCAAAGACGGCTGTAATGGTCTGTGCCTTTAAAAGTCAAACCGTTTAAAAGTCTTTGTTTAATTGTGCCAGTCTGTTTTTATACTGCTGCCCTGGCATCTATCTGAATATCCTTGAATTATCAATTAAAATAGACCATTATAAGACAATGTTTTTTTGTTTCGGCCAATTAATTCTTTGAATTTCAAAGCCGGTCTGCAAAAAGGGTGAAGAATCTGCTGAAACATCAGCAGGATATCACGGCTGAAAAATATGGGATCAATTCAATAATGCGAAAATTTAATTTTCATGCGGAGTAACCCTTGGAAGCGATAACCATCTGGTCAAAACTTTATGGCTTTTTTTCCTTCCTTGCCGGGTTTGTTTCACTGGCAATTGCCATTTACCTGTCTCCGCACTGGCAGAATAAAAGCGCCGGAAAACTCATCCTGTTAATGGCTGCCATTGCAGTATGGTCCCTGGCATATGGAATGGAGTTCCTGTCTCCGGGTCTGGCACTGAAACTGTTCTGGGTCAAAGTAGAATATTGCGGAAGTGTATGGATCGGTATTTTGATTTTAAATTTTATTCTGTCCCTTACAGATGTTAAATTGAATCTAAACAGGATGGGATATTCTTTTTTGTGTGCTGTCCCTGTACTGGTTCTTTATCTTGTAATGACAAATGACACCTATCATATGATGTGGGGCAGTGTTTGGATTGAAACAAGGCTGAATACAGCGGTCCTGGTTTACACAAGAGGCCCGGGATTCTGGCTTTTGATCGCATTTTCCTATACCTTGATTCTCTGTGCGGCCCTTATTATAATAAGATCTCTTAAAAAGGCCCAGGGCCTTTATCGCAAGCAGCTGCTGGTCATATTGATCGGTATTGCCTTTCCATGGCTGTCAAATATCCTTTATGTGCTGGGGCCTGAAAATTTGAAATATATCGACCTGACGCCGGCAGCATTCACCATCAGCGGGGTGACATTCTCATGGGGGGTGTTAAAGTATCAGATGTTGAACATTATCCCTGTAACCCATGAAACAGTAACCGAAAGTATCAGTGATCCGGTTATTACCCTGGATATGGATGACAGAATCCTGGATATGAACAAGGCAGCACAAGCCCTGCTGAAAATGAAGAAATCTCCACCTGGACAGCAGACATTGGAAGAAATTTTTCCAGCCCTCCATAAACAACTCATAACATACAGACAGTCTCATCCCATTGAAGTTGAGACCTCCTTTGTTGTGAATGCAACAGTGAAGTACTGGAATTTCAGGGTGTTCCCATTGCTCAGCCGAAACAGCAGCCATTTTGGCTGGTTGATCATTTTAAGGGATATTACAGACAGAAAAAAAGTTGAAAATGCCCTGAAAGGGAGTGAAAGAATTCAAAGAATCATGCTGGAGGCATCGCCAAATCCAGTCATATATTATAATGATAAAGGGGAAGTGACCTATCTTAATCCTGCATTCACAAGAGTGTTTGGCTGGCACCTTGATGAACTTTTTGGAAAGCAGATCGATTTTGTGCCAGACGAAAATATAGCTGAAACAAAACAGGCCATACAAAAAACATATGAAAAGGCATCTGGCAATTATGATTTTATCACCAGAAGATATACAAAAGAAGGCGATATCCTCGATGTAAGCATCAATTCGGCGGTCTATCGAGAAAAAGACGGTACCCCTTCAAGCATGGTGGTCAATTTTACTGACATCACCCCATTGAAAAAAACAGAACAGGAGTTGAGAAATACAAAAAATTATATCAGAAGTATCATCAATTCAATGCCGTCCATTCTGATTGGTCTGGATGAGCAAGGGATGATTACCCAATGGAATGCAGAAGCTGAAAAACTGATCAAAATACCATCAGGACAGGCTGAAGAAAGGTTGCTGAAAGAAGTTTTCCCCCAACTTTCAATTCATATTGTAAATATCAAACAGGTTATTGAGGCCCGGGAGGTCAGAAAAGAAACGAGAGTAACGCTGCCTGTCGATGGCAGGATCATGCTGACCGATATTACCATCTATCCTATTCTTTCAGAGGACATTAAAGGGGTTGTCATTCGAGTGGATGATATCAGTGAACGCGTCAAGATTGAAGAGATGATGATT
Organism: uncultured Desulfobacula sp.; assembly: GCA_964343845.1. Classification (GTDB taxonomy): domain Bacteria; phylum Desulfobacterota; class Desulfobacteria; order Desulfobacterales; family Desulfobacteraceae; genus Desulfobacula. The sequence goes on from CAYFKW010000001.1 coordinate 221,686, forward strand.
CAGTCTGAAAAAATGCTGTCTGTAGGCGGGCTTGCCGCTGGTATGGCCCATGAGATAAACAACCCTCTGGCAGGGATTATACAGAACACCCAGGTGATTCAAAACCGCTTGAGCAAGAACCTGCCGGCCAATATAAAAATATCTCAGGAATGCGGCATAAATCTTGACGATTTAAGGCAGTATATGGAGAAAAGAAATATTTTTTCAATGCTGGAACTATTAAAGTCTTCGGGCCAGCGGGCAGCCCAGATTGTATCGAATATGCTGTCGTTCAGCCGCAAAAGCGACCGCCGCAAAACCACCCATCATCTTCATGAGATAATGGAAGCCACAATTGATCTGGTAAAAAGTGATTATAATATGAAAAAACAATATGATTTCCGCTCAATTGATATCAAAAGAGAGTACCAGGATGGTGTGCGGCCGGTTTTATGCGAAATGAGTGAGATTCAGCAGGTATTTTTGAATATATTAAAAAATGGGGCAGAGGCAATGGCAGGGGCGAATACAGAATCACCTCAGTTTATCATCCGGTATTTCCGTGAAAAGGACCTGGTTGTTTTTGAGGTGGCGGATAACGGTCCCGGTATAGACCGCGACACCAGAAAACGAATATTTGAACCGTTTTTCACGACCAAGGATGTGGGGGTCGGTACAGGCCTTGGGTTGTCTGTTTCATATTTTATTATCACGGAGAACCATAACGGTGTTTTGGCTGTAGAGTCTACACCTGGACAGGGTACCACGTTTATCATCAAGCTGCCGATAGATTGAGTAAAAATATGCTTTTGTTTTAAATGGGATTGATATACTATAACCGGTGCAAAAAATTATTTTTGGGTTTTACGCCGCCAGAACATTTTTTGAGAATAATGCCGGTTGTCATTTAGCAAAAAAAAAACTTAGTGTATAGATTGATATGGCCGCTCAAAATGAAAAACTGTCAAAACAGGATGTGATCTCCCTGAAGTCAAGGTGGAATGAAAAAAGTTCCAAAGGAGAGGGAACAGCATTAACCCAGATGGTTGAAAAGTTGAAGACCGAATGCAGAAAGCATAATCCTCAACGGCCGCTTCAACTGGATTTAAGGGGGATTACCCTGCTGCATGAAGACTTAAGTGAACTTGATCTGTCTGGATATGATTTTTCCTATGCCAATTTGAATCGGTCAGATTTAAGCGGTACGGCATTAAGCTATTCAACATTTCACCATGCAAGTTTAGAGCAGAGTACGTTAGATGAATGCGAGTTCATCGGATCGGATTTAAGTTCTGCAAGTTTGAATGAGTGCAGTGCCAAAAGAAGTGGGTTCGGGGGCGCAGATCTTTCCAATGCCAGCCTGATTAATGCAGATTTAAGCGATGCGACGTTAAGCCGGTCAATACTTGTTCATTCAGATTTAAGAGCATCTGATCTGACAAATGCAAGGCTGTCAGAAGCAGATTTAAGTTATGCCATTTTTACAAGGGCAAAACTGGTTGAAAGCGATTTAAAAAAAAGTAATGTCTTTGGAACAAATTTTGAACTGGCAGATATGCAGGGCTGTCGGCTGCTGGGGATTAAAAATTTCAAAAAAGCAAAGTGGGTTGGAGCTGATATCAGGGGCCTTGACCTGCGAGGGGCTTACCTTGTGAGACGGTATATTGCCGATGAGAATTATTTATATGAATTTCAATCAAGTTCAAAATTTCACCGGGCAATATATTTGGTGTGGTGGGCATCTTCAGACTGCGGGAGAAGCCTGTTGCGATGGTTTGTGTGGCTGTTCTGCCTGACACTGATGTTTGCAGGCATTTATACACAGGTGGAAATAGATTATGGTGCGCATGTCACACCATTTTCACCGGTTTATTTTAGTTTTGTCACCCTCACGACCCTGGGGTACGGAGATGCAGTTCCGTCTTCTCTACCGGCACAGATTTTTGTAACTTTACAGGCCATCACTGGATATATGGGGCTCGGCGGCCTTTTAAGTATTTTAGGAAATAAAATGGCTCGACGGGCAGAATAAACAGAGTAAAGGTGTCATATGTTCTCATTTTTTAAGAAAAAAGTTAACCCAAAAGCAAAATTAAAAGAAATACTGCAAGGATATCAACTCCCTTCATTCCCTGCAGTTGTCATGCAGATTTTACAGAAAATCAGAAGTCCGTACTCATCTGCATCAGATATTGCCCAATCCCTTTCACTTGATCCCGGGCTTTCAGTAAAGCTTTTAGGGATTGCAAATTCAGCAGCGTTCTCCCCGATTAATAAGGTTGAGAATTTAACGCAGGCCATTGCACTGGTTGGCATGTCCCAGTTAGAGTCCCTTGTGCTGGGGGTTGGTGTTGCCAAGGGGATTCCGAAACAGGTCTGCCAGTGGCATGATCCGCAGGAATTCTGGTTAACATCAGCCAGGCGGGCCATACTGGCCCATGAGCTGGCACAGATTCTGTGTCCGGCAAAAGAATCAGAGTGTTTTACCGCAGCGTTTCTTCAAGATCTGGCACTGCCATTTCTGGCATGTCACAGAAGTGAAGATTATGACCCGATTTTTAAAAAATGGCATCTTGAAGGCGGTGATCTCGCCCAGCTGGAAAGGGAAACCTTAGAGTGGGACCATGCAGAAGTTGCAACATGGATTTGCAGTGAATGGGGGCTGCCTGAAAATATTGCACTGGCGATCAAGGACCACCACAACCCAATGATTGATAATGCGCATGAAACTTTGGGACCTGTCCGTCTGGTCTCTATTTTAAGGGAAGATGAGTCAAATGATGGAATGGATGAATTGATTGCCAAAGTAGAAGCGATGTATGATATCACCGCAGATAAAATGCAGTCCATCATTGAACCCAGTTTTGAAAAGGCCAGAGACCTTGCCCGAATGATTGTATAACATGGTTGTTTGTCTATGAAACAACTGGAAAAAGCATCCATCTGCATCCACTTTTTAAATTTTCTGGTTAAATATGCCAATGCCAGGGGAATTCGGACAGATAGAATCCTCAAGGATATCAATTTTGATTCAGCCCGGCTGACAGATCCAGACTATAGAATACCGGCCACATTATTTCTGAAAATATGGCAGCGTGTTGAAAACGACAGTGAAAATGTCAATTTCGGCCTGCATATGGGAGAAGACCTGACCCATTTCCCGTTTAACCATATTGTATTTTCAGTCATGCTCAATGACAAAGAGGTGCTGTCTGCCCTAAAAAATTTGATCAGGTATCACACTTTAATGACTGATCTTGTAGACCCCGGTCTTTTTTTAGATGAGACTACCGTTGTATTTTCTTTGGAAGATATTGATCATACAGTACTGAATCGGCACTATACAGAGTTTACATTTTCAATGATTCTATCTTTTTTAAGACATTTAAGCCTGGAAAACTTGAATCCGTGCAAGGTCAGTTTTACTCATAAAGAACCTGAAAATAAAGAAGCGCACGCCCGGTTTTTCAAATCAAAATTAGTATTTGGCGCCACCGGAAATGAGATGGTGTTTGAAAGAAATCTTCTTGAAAAAAAGGTTAACCTTTCAAACCCTGATCTTCTGCCGCTGCTTGAATTAAACGCTGAATCTAAACTTGAAAAGTTGAATGAAACACGTTCCTGGTCTGAGAAAGTCAGCATTGCTATTCACCGGAAAATGGCATCGGGTCCCTTATCGATTGACCAGATTGCAGATGATCTGGTTGTCAGCAGACGGACACTTCAGAATCGATTAAAAGAGGAAGGGGTGACATTTCGCAGCATATACGAAAATAAACGAAAAGAAAAAGCCATGGCCTTATTGAAAAACAGGGGTATTGCAATTATAGATGCTGCTTTTCTTCTGGGGTTTTCTGAACAAAGTGCGTTTAATCACGCGTTTAAAAAATGGACAAAGATGTCGCCCGGCGAATATATGAATTGTGTTAGGAAAAGAGATTGATTTGATTTTTTACCTGTTATAATTATAATGGTTAAAAACCAGGCAATGCATAATACCTCATTACAGCAACATGAATTCAATGTAAAAGATTCAGTCATATGATGATACAATACGAAAGCACAGGCAGTATTGAAAGGTTAAAGGAAGTAGTCCGTAATGTTGCTTCAAGCAGCAATATCAACGGCATACTGGTGTTAAGCTGTGACGATAACCACTATACAGGGGACCAGATATCAGATATCGTGGGCGCTGTCGATATTCACATTTTTGGTGGAATTTTCCCTTCAATCGTTTATGAAAGAAACGTTTTCAACAAGGGATATATTGTTATTGGTTTGTCTAATGTTCTGACAGTGGCGGCCATAGATGAATTGAGCAATGATTCTGTCGATTTTGAGGTGCTGCTGGATGAAAAGATACCGGATATTGGTGACGGGAAGACCATGCTGGTATTTGTAGATGGCTTTTCAAAAAGGATAAATGCGTTTATTGAAAGCTTATTTATCGTTTTTGGTCTTGATATAAACTATATCGGCGGGGGTGCAGGATCTTTGAGCATGAAACAGAAACCCTGCATATTTACCAATGGCGGCCTTATGGAAGACGGTGCAATTATCGCCCTGTTGGATATAGACAGCGGCGTGGGTGTCAGCCATGGCTGGAACATATTAAAAGGTCCTTTCCGTGTGACAGAATCTAATCATAACACCATCAAAACACTTGATTGGCGTCCTGCATTTGAAGTGTATCATGAAGTTGTTTCCCTTCATGCAGAAAGGATTTTTTCATCGGAAAATTTTTTTGAGGTGTCAAAAGCATATCCGTTTGGCATTACGAGAATGAATGATGAACTCATTGTCAGGGACCCGATTCATGTAAATCCAGACCAGAGCCTTACCTGTGTTGGGGAAGTGCCGGAAGGCTCCTTTGTTACGATATTGAATGGCGATGAATCCTCTCTTATAAAAGCAGCTGAGAAATCTGTTCATCTGTCTGTTAAAGCTTTCCCGGAAGAAAAGCCAATGGAAATGCTGTTTTTGGTAGATTGTATTTCAAGGGTATTATTTTTAGAAGAAAAATTTAAAAGAGAACTTGAAAAAGTCCACTATTTCAGCCTCCCCATGGCTGGTGTCTGTACGTTGGGAGAAATCGCAAATTCAGGAGATGAGTTTCTGGAATTTTACAACAAGACCAATGTCGTAGCCGTGTTGGAAAAAAAATGAAAGATGCAATGATTCAGATTCAAGCGTTCTATGAGATCGCCATGGCAATTGGTAACAGTCTTGACCTGAATAAGATGTTAAAATCAAGCCTTACAGCTTATCTAAAGAAGATTTCCTGCAACAGCGGTGTGATTTACCGAATGCGTCAGGCAGATTCAGGAATCAGAGAGATTTTCCCTCAATGTGCCATTCCAAGAAACGCTCATAAAAAAAATATTTTCAAAGCAGCAGTCAATGGAATCCCTGACAAAATTGAAACCAAAGCATTTAACGATTTTATGATGTCTCTCCCGTTTAAGGGCACATTCCAGGATAAAGAGACGTATTATGTCATGGAACTGCCTGAATTCGGCCTGCTGGTACTGGTAAAGGGAAGAGGAGTGCTGGACCCTTTCATGATTCAATCTTTGCGGCATTTAAATGATAAATTGGCAAACTCGGCGATTGCCTGTCTTCAGAATGAAAAAGTTCAACAGGTTAATAAAAAACTGTCTGAAGAAATTATCTTCCGGAAAAAGGCGGAAAAGGCAAAGAGTCAGTTCTTATCCAATATGAGTCATGAGATCCTGACCCCGATGAACGGTATTCTCGGTTTAAACCAGCTTCTCCTGGATTCAGATATCAAACCGGAGCAGAGACGGCTTTTAGTTTCCCAGAACAGCAGTGCAGAATCTTTGATGAAGATTTTAACAGATTTTTCTAATCACTCAAAGATAGAAGCCGGAAAAATAGACATTCAAAGATCAGCATTCAGGATAGAAGATTTCGTAATAAATATTGTTGAATCCATGGCTGGCAAGGCTGCTGAAAAGAACATTCCGCTGCAGTATAAACTTGATGGCAACCTGCCTGAAACCGTTATCAGTGATCAAAAAAGAATCAGACAGATTCTTGTGCAGTTCATTGATAATGCGATTAAGTTTACTGAAAAGGGGGACATCACTCTTAACGTCTGCCATAAGGTTGATATAAAGACCGGCAATGGGATAGAATTTTGCGTAAAAGACACGGGTATCGGTATCCCGGCCGATCAACAGGCGTTTCTTTTCAAGGCCTTCTCCCAGTTTGATGAATCTGATACGAGAAAGTATGGCGGTACAGGCCTGGGCCTGTCAATCTGCAGGAAATTGGCAGACCTCATCGGGGGGCGTATAACGTTTCGCTCTGATGAAGAAAAAGGGTCTGAATTCAACCTCATTATCAATGTAAAAGATAAAGGGGGTGTTTTAACTGAGAAAAAGAAAATAGATGCGGCAAGCAGAAATGTGTTGATTGTGGATGACAATCTCATCAATCTCAAGGTTGTCCAGGGATTTTGCAATAAACTCAATTGGAAATCAGCAACAGCCAGCAATGGGGAACAGGCCATTTCACTGCTTTCGGAAGATGAATTTGATCTGGTTTTTATGGATTGTCAAATGCCGGTAATGGACGGCTATGAAGCAACGAGGATTATTCGTGATCCTGCTTCAGATGCTCTCCAACATGATATCCCGGTCATCGCCGTTACAGCGAATATCAGCGATGAAAATCGTAAGAAATGTATCAAAACAGGCATGAATGATTTTATGTCAAAACCAGTAAAAATTGATGTGCTTCAAGCCATTGCGGAAAAATTTTTCAGATAGGCGATGATAACATTTGCCGGAAAAAGCTTCTAATCATCTATAGGAATCCTCCTTAGAAAAAATCATGGATGATTTTTGGGACTGAGGGCAGAGCTTTCACCCTGTCCTTCGTTAAATAATCACTGTTCAGGAACAGTAATATGGGAAGCGTTAAAAGATAACTCATCTTTGCAGGACGAAAAGCTTACCGGCAATTATGTGTAAATAAAATGTTGCCCGCCTTGATGCTAAAGTATCTGGAGGAGGAACAAAAGGACAGGGACAATAATTATCAGCGCCATATTTGTAATCAGCCAGCAGGCATTGGCCAGGTCGATGTCCAGGCGGTAAATGGTTGGCGGCACCATTGCAATAAAGCCGACTGGCATAGATGAGAGGATTAATACAACTTTTAACGGCAGACCGCCATCTATCCTGTGAAGTCCGAAAGCATATCCTGACCCCACAATTAAAATCGGTACAAGAATGAATTTGATGCCGGCAGTAAGCAGGCCTGGTATTAAAAAGGTACGCACACTGGAAAATTTCATGGCCATGCCGATTGAAATAAGCAATAACAGTGCTGCCAGGGGAATAAAAATCGTATTTACATGCCCGTAAAAGAAAGGGCGTTCTACACCGGAAAGATTAAGTATCAGGCCGGTGACAATACTTGAAATTGCCACCAGGACAAAGATGTCTGTTACTGCGGATGTTAATCGGTTAAGCAAAGATGGTGTTTCAGATAGATCTTTGCTAAAAGATTTGGCAATGGGAAACCCTACGGCATAATACATTGATTCTTCAAACAGCTTATAAAACGGTACCAGGGCAAACCCTTTTTCACCCAGAAACATAAAACAAAATAATGCCCCCAAAGATCCAATATTTGTAAATCCGCCGCAGACAATGTAGGCGCCTGTCTGGTGCCGATCTAAATGTAACCATCGGGCAGCAGCAAACGCAAGGCATCCGCCTGTAAACAGTGCGGCCGTTCCCATGAACGGGAGTGCCGCTATTTTTATATTTTCAAGATCTGCAATCCATGTTGCCCCAAGGATTGCGACAGGATTGAAAAAAAGGAGCGCCGCTTTCTGTAATTTCTGACGAATGGTTTCAATGGGCCAGTCCAATTGGTTTTTATTGACCAGGGTCTGAATAAGATAACCAATACCGATCCCCAGAAAAACAAGTCCAATTGAAAAAATGAGTTTTCCCATTTATTAGTCTTCCCTGTCAGGCGTTACAAAGCATTCCCCACCATTTTTGCCAAATCGATCAACCTGTTTGAATATCCTGCTTCATTATCGTACCAGGCATAAATCTTTACCATATTACCATTTATGACATCTGTGCAGCCTGCGTCAACAATAGAGGAAAGTGGATTTGAATTAAAATCAACAGATACCAGGGGGGTTTCACAATATCCCAATATGTGTTTTAAATTACCGTCAGATGCTTTTTTAAGCACCAGGTTTACATCTTCTCTGGTCAGACCTTGTTTTTGCGTAACAGCCACAAAATCAACCATGGAAACATTTGGTGTCGGTACACGGACAGACAGGCCGTTGAGTCTGCCTTCAAGCTCGGGTAAAACAAGGGATACAGCCTTTGCAGCGCCGGTAGTCGTGGGAATCATCGACAGCCCGGCTGACCGTGCCCGCCTCAGGTCCTTATGGGGAAAGTCAAGAATCCGCTGGTCGCCGGTATAGGCGTGGATCGTTGTCATCATGCCTGAAACGATGCCGTAGTTTTCAAGCAGTACCTTGGCCACAGGTGCCAGACAATTGGTTGTACAGGAGGCATTGGAAATAATATGATGAGACAAAGGATCATATTTGTCGTTGTTCACCCCCATGACAATGGTAATATCCGGGTCCACAGCCGGCGCTGAAATCAACACTTTTTTAGCGCCGCCATTAAAATGTCTGGCAGCGCTGTTCCTGTCTCTGAAAAAACCTGTACATTCGAGAACAATATCTACACCTGATTCTTTCCAGAGGATGTGTTCAGGATCCTTAATGGATGTGACCCGCACCGTTCTGCCGTCAATGTCAATTGAATGATCATTTGCAGATATGTTCTGCTGAAGCATGCCGTGAACGGAATCATACTTCAGCAGGTGGGCTGTTGTCTCAGTATCTGTCAGGTCATTCACGGCTGCCACTTCAATTTCAGGGTCGTCCAGGGCTGTCCTGAAAACCATCCGGCCGATCCGGCCGAACCCATTAATACCAATCTTAATTGTCATTGCTTGTCCCTAATGCAGCCTTAACTGTTTTAAACATCTCCAAACTCTTGAATGATGGAGTCCAATACTTCGTCAGACATACCATAGGAATGTTCCTCTCCGGGAAAAACACCATCCCTGACTTCTTTTGCATATTGCGTAAAGGTATCCGTCATAATCTGCCCTACATTGGTATATTGTTTTGCAAATCCTGGCGTAAAGTTATCATACAGTCCTAAAACATCCGGGGTAACCAGCAGCTGGCCTGAGCATTTTGGTCCGCCGCCGATACTGATGGTTGGGATATCCAGTTTCCGGGTGACATAATCAGACAGTTTGGTTGGCACTGCTTCAAAGATGATGGCAAAAACACCCGCATCCTGCAGGGCCAGGGCTTCAGATACGACTTTTCTGGCAGAATCAATGTCTCTGCCTTGTGCTTTCAGGCCGCCTAGGGCGCCGACCGACTGCGGATGGAGGCCGACATGACCGACACAGGCAATCCCCATTTCAACAACAGCCTTTGTTTTGGCAATATGATTGTGGGTGGCCTCAAATTTGACGCCATCAACTTTTGCTTCTGTTACAAATCTGGCAGCATTTTTCATGGTGTCTTCAATACTGTATTGAAACGACCCGAACGGCATGTCAGCAATCACCATGGTCCTGTCACATGCCCGTGAAACGGCTGCGCAGTGCAGTACCATCATATCCATGGTCGCAGTTAACGTATTGGGATGTCCATGAACCACCATGGCACAGGAATCTCCAACAAGGATCATGTCAATACCAGCATCATTGACCTTTTTAGCTGTTGGAAAATCATATGCAGTCAGCATGGTGATGATCTTGTTGTTGTCTCTCATTTCTTGAATTGTTTTTACGGTGTGTTTTGACATCTTGTACTCCTAAATTTAAACATATTAAAAATTATACTGATTTTTTATATTGAAATGCCTGGTCAGCAGAACCAAACAATCGTATTTTTTCTTTAATGGGTTTTGTCATGGCATCCATACAATATTTCATTACATCAACAAGTTCAGGATTTTTTTCTTTTCGAAACAGCTTTGATAAGCTGTTTAAATATGCAGACCTGATCTCAGTGTTCACATTGAATTTGCACACGCCAAGGCAGATGGCCTTTTCAATCGTTTCATCCGGCAAACCAGACGTGCCATGGAGAACCAGTGGGATGCCGGTGCATTTTTCGATCTCTGAAAGTCTTTCAAAATCAAGGTTTGGCGGCTGTGTATATTTCCCATGGATATTACCAATACAAACAGCAAGTGCAGCGATACCTGTCTTTTCAACAAAATCAATCGCCTGGCAGGGTTCTGTCATCCTGGCCTTAAGATCGGTTTCAGGTAATCCATCCTCGCTGCCGCCAATCCTGCCCAATTCTGCCTCAACACCGGCATTGAATTTGGCTGACAGTTGAACCATATCTTTGGTAAACGCCAGGTTGCCTTCATAGCTCAGCATTGACCCGTCTGCCATGACTGAAGATATGCCGGCATCTAACACCAGTTGAATCTGCTTTATGGAGGAGCAATGGTCCAAATGAACAGCAACAGGAATTCTGGCTTTTTTTCCTGCTTCAATACAAAGATGGACGAGGGGAGTGCCGCCCAATGCCAGTGCCGAGGGCAGAATCTGGAGAATGACAGGGCTGTTCAGCTCTGCAGCTGCCTGTATAACTGCCAGGGCACCTTCCAGGTTGTAAATATTAAACCCGCCAACAGCATACTGATTTTGTTGTGCATTTTGCAATATGTCCCGGGTCTGAATCAGCATGATATCTGTTAATACTCCCGGCTTAATTTTTTCTGGATGATGCTGAGTGCATCATCATTTCCCACATTCCCGGGAAAAATAATATAGGACATGCCGGGATACCTGGATTCATTTCCACACCGGGACACCGGGCAGCGCCTGTCCTGAAACCATTGCTTTTTTAACACCAATCCCTTTTGTTGCCACATCACTTGAGGTTATACCGCCCTTGGCTACAAGATACCTGGGGGTGCAGGACAGTCCCCTGATAATTTTGATAAGGCTTGAAGAAACAGTCTGGCCGATCTTAAGACTTTTTTCAGGGTCATCCCCAAGGACCAGATTCCTGCTGGTATAAACAAGCGTGTCTTTCCCCTGTGTCAGGGCTGTATTCATTTTCCGGATCGTATTCGCTATCTCTTTTTCCTGAAAACCTGGTGACAGAAGTTTATCAACGCGGATTTCAAGAGGGTATATACCTGTGTTTTGAATCAGCATCTCAACTTGAGCTGTTGTTTTTGGTACATAAGATCCAACGATAAACAGACCGCCGGTGTTTTCATCGGAAACAAGCTCTTTTCTGGAAAGCAGGGTGTCCATTGGTTCGGTACCGGTTCTAACACGGACAAAAGAAGCTGCAGTTCGATACAGGAAACGTTTTCCCCTGTACCGTGCCTTTAAAAGGCCATCCGTAAAAATTTCAACATCTTTATAAGAAACTGCGTTTACGATACATGCGCCTTTATAGGGGACTGCCAAAAGTTTTTTTATGACCTTATCCGGTCCCCCTTTGCGAATATCTTCAATGGAGATGGATATAACATTTTCAGCGACAATTTTTCCATTTGTCTTCTCTTCAACCCATCTGCATAAATTGGAATGGACAAACCCGAAGGTGGCGTCCTTTGCATAGGATGTCTGTGCAGCCGGGATTAATTTGTCTTCCTCTTCCACAAAGTGTGTATCGTTAATTGTGAACCTTCCCCCTTCCAGGAAAAATGGAAAGATGAGATACGGCAGGTCTTCTTCTCCCATTGTCCTGGCCATTTCATCAACTTCATGAGGGAAATGGCCTCTTAAGGTAGAATCACTCCTGCTGATAAGGCTGATACGGATGCCGGTGGTTTCAGAAGCCAGTTTTAAATTTAATCCGATTTCTCTGGCCAAACGGCAGGCGTCAGGTCTGGTCAAGGCTCTTGAGTTTGTCAGGATGAAAAAAGCGTTTTCTTCAGCTTTGAGTTCTTCTTTTAATATGTCAATATCCCATGATGTAAGGACAGGCAGACCATGAACGGTTTGAGTACCGGTTGGATCATCGTCCAGAATCACAATTTTGGTATGGCTCTGGTTTACCTTATCCTTTACAAACGGGAAAGGATTCCCGGGCCATTCGTCCGGCAGGGCCTTAAAAAATGCCTCTTTATTTAAAATGATATCTGACATAAGGCATTGTTACCGAATTGAAAAAATGTTTTCTTCAATGAATTTCCAGGTGCTGAGATACTCACCTTTGGCCATTAAATATTCTAAATGGCTTACATCAATGGTATCCAGAAGATTCCAGATCTTATTGGTCAGCCGGCTGTTGGCTTCAAATGTACCTTTGATGTCCCAGCGGGTCGGCGATGTATCAGAGGTAAAGTAGTCGCTGTAGTTATATTTTTTTAAATAATAGAGGAATTCAACATAGTCTAGAAAATGCTTTGTGCCGCAAAAATAGTCCCAATCCCATTTGCCGTCATTATCATTGACATGAACGTAATAACTGTAAGGGCTTTCAGCGAGCATTGCAACGGCTTCTGCTGGATTTTCATTGCCATAAATTGAGTGGCCGAAATCAAGGGTAACCCCCATTTTGACGCCTTTTATATCATTGAGCAGGCAAAGTGCCTTGGCTGCCGTATCCACAAAACATCTTCCGCGGGTTTCGCTGGGCTTATATTCAATGAACAGCGGAATATCATGGTTATAGGCCCCGGCTTCGCCAAGCGTGTCCACCAAATTCCGCCACGCCTTGGCATAATCATATTGAAATGAAAATTCGTATCCGTCTCCCAGGGGACAGCAGGTCACCTTATCTGCTCCGATGTCTGCGGCAAAGTCTTTTGCATCCTGAATAAATCGTACAGCTTTCGCACGAATAGACGGGTCTGTTGAGGTTAATCCTCCATTGCGAAATTCAGGTTCTGCTTTTACGTTTACATTTACAGCAGCCACAGTAAGATTGTATTTTTGCAGTGTTTTTTTTGTTTCTGAAACATTGCTGGCTTCATACGGGAAGACAATTTCAACGCCATCATATCCGTCAATTTCGTTCATGAGTTTAAATTTGTCGTCCAGGTCCAGCGGCGTGTTATATTCATGAAAGCGATCTTTTGTTTGAGACAGAAAACCGGTAATAATCGCCATTTTAAGCATAAGATATCTCCGTGTTAATTGGATGTTATAATGTTAGTTCTTCTTAAATAGTACTTGTTTTAGCTGCGCGGTTTTTCTTTTGCACCAGGGCAGCTGGCTCGCAATTGTCCAGACAATGATCAAAAATAAAATCAAGGAGACCGGGCGTTGAAAAATCGGCATAAAACTGCCTTGCGAAACCATCAGGGCCCGTCGAATATTCTCATCCGCCATTGGACCTAAAATTACCCCTATCACAAGCGGCGCGATTGGGTATCCCATTTCTGTTAAAAAATAACAGATAATCCCTACAGGCAGCATCAGGTATAAATTAAAAATATTCAATCCCAAGGAGTATGACCCAATAACACACAGCATACCGATAATCGGCATAAAAATCTGGGTAGGGATCCGTAACACTTTTACCACCTGTTTTGCCAGCACCATTCCTGTGACCCACATGGCCATGGATGCCAGAAGTAAAATAGCCGCCACTTCCAGTATAAATGTGGGGTGTTCAAATGTAATCATCGGACCCGGGGTTACGCCGTGAAGCATCAATGCACCCAGAAGCATGGCAGCAGGAGGGCTTCCAGGGATACCTAAATTTAACAATGGAATCATGGCACCGCCTACGCAGGCATTGTTTGCAGTCTCACTTGCAATCACGCCTTTGAGTTCGCCTTTCCCAAATGTTTCTGGATGTTTAGACGTATTTTTGGCAGTACCGTAGGACACCCATCCGGCAATGTCTTCACCAATACCCGGGACAGCACCAATACCAACTCCGATCAGCGCCGACCGCACAATACCGGGAATGTTTCTTAGAACGGTCCCGATTTCAGGAATAATACGCTGCAGTTTCTGCGTCTTTCCAATTTGAAATTTATCTTTAAGAACCCCGATAATCTGTGGGATTCCAAAGGCACCAATCAATACGGGAACGACTTCGATCCCAGATTCAAGATCTGGGAGTCCATAGGTAAACCGCGGGTAAAACTGTAATTGATCTCTGCCGATGCACGCCAGAAAAAGTCCCAGAAATCCAGCGATCCATCCTTTAATAACAAGATCCGGACTGGTTAAGGTCCCGCTGATCAATATGCCGAAAAAAGCCAGCAGAAAAAATTCAAATGATGTAAACTGCAGGGCAAATTTCGAGATCAGCGGTGAGATGCTGACCACAAAAAGCATGCTGACAGCAGTTCCAATGGCCGAAGAGGTGGTGGTAAGTCCAATGGCCCGTCCGCCTTCACCCCTGCATGCCAGAGGATATCCATCCATGGCTGTTGCGGCAGCCGCAGCAGTTCCGGGTATATTAATCAAGATGGAGGCATAGGAGCCGCCATACGTTCCGCCGACATAGATGGCCAACAGACAGACCATGGCAATAGGGGTGTCCATGCTGTAGGTAAGGGCCGTTAAAAGGGCAACACCCAAAGTGGATGTTAATCCCGGCATGGCGCCAAACATGATCCCCAGTAATACAGAACCAAATAATATGGCCAGCGTAACAGGCTCAGATGCAAGCCCGAAAACAATATCAAAAAATGAACCGATTCTTTCAAGTAGCAACATCAAAATCTATAGACTCCTCTTTCTGACTGGCACTCTACATATACCAGACAGCATCCATTAACTCGACCACCAGGCCTTCAAAGGGCATGGGAACCAGTAGAAAATATTTAAAAATCATGCCAATTATAATCGGGGCCAGAACTGCCACGAGAATACTGGTCTTGAATTTTTTTAAGAACACTGAATTGTGTCTGCATACCGTGTAGGCATAACCTGCATACGCTGGAATGAAAAGCAGCGTCAGAACATCCCCTGGGTAGGACAGAAAAGAGGAAAAATAGCTGTCTAATTTCAAAACGAAAAACAGGAAAAGTACACTGACCTGTATCAGATAAAATTTGATGAGCTGTTTTAAAATTTCAATATCTTCAAGGTAAAACATGGAAATAAATACCAGAAGAAATAAAATTGCCCCCGGGAAAAAATCCACCCGGGGGATAAATAAAAAAACAAAACTCAGCAGGATAGTGGTGACCGCATAAAATCTTACATTACTGTCCAGCTTCAGAAATCGAATACAGTCTGGGGAAAACACAAAAGATACCACAGCCTTAATTGTTTCCATACCAACTTCTTTTATCGCGGTTCTGATAAGCAGTGCTCCCAACAAGCTGATCATGGCGCCAACAAACAAAGGGAAGATTGCCGGTGATACATACCATACATTCTGTACACCTCCCCACGAATCTTTCATGGGCATTTTTAACGCCTGGCTGACGATAAAAATACCACTGGCAAGGATCAGCAATCCTGAAAAAATGTCTGCTTTCCTTAGTTTGTCTTTGTCCATCATTGTTGAAATATCCTTAACTTTTGTTTATAGTCTTATTTTAAGAACCGGATCTAAGTTTCATTGACGTGGATCCATAGATCCGGTCCCTGGCTGGTGTCTTCTGACACCAGCCCCTCATCTGCACAAATTCCCTGTTACGGTTTTGGAATACCAAGGTCAGCCGGATTAACCTTCGCTGCACCAAGTTCCCAAAGTGTCCAGGCAAAATTTGACTCCAGCGCATCAAAAACAGCTTTGGATTCTGCGCCGGTTTTTCCGGACAGCAGGTAATAATTGGCTTTTGCCCAGTTTTTCACTTTATCGGTTGCCATAGCTTTCTCAAATGCATCTACCAACACTGCTTTTGCTTCAGCAGGGACAGTTGAAGGAACAGCAAAACCAATGGCCTGTGAAATAGGTAAATATTTTGAAAGTCCCGGATATGCATCAAATGCAGAAGGAATGGTGCCAAGATCTGCTACATCAAAACTGGAGGGGATAAGCATACCCAGCGCGCGAAGTTTTCCACCCCGAAGCAGTTGCTGTTGTTCAGCAAGAGATGTAACAACAACAGTCACTTCTCCGGTCATGGCAGCATTCTGGCTTGGGGCTGACCCTTTATAAGGAATAAAATTGAACTTTGCACCAGACCCGTTTTCAACAGCAAGAAGGTTTAAGTGATGGATGGAACCTGCACCACTGGCTGCTGCTTTGATTGATTTCGGATTCTTTTTTGCCGCTTCGATCAGGTCCTGAATGGTCTTGTAAGGTGAATTGGCAGTCACAGATATAACATCAGGAGACCCGCCGACAATAAAGGTATCCCAGACATCAAATTTTTTATTCCAACCGCCTTGAACGCCTGCGGTCACATTGGATTCAGACAGGCCGCAAAGGGTATACCCATCATGTTTCTGCTTGTAGGCATAGCTCATACCCACAGAGCCTGCAACACCCCCTGTTTTATTGATAACATTGATGTTAACGGGAAGTAGTTTCTGCATTTCGGCAGTGATTACTCTAACACAAGTATCTGTGCCACCGCCTGCACCCCAGACAACGGCTGCAGTGATATTTCTTTTGGGAAAAGGTTTCTTGGCCCATACGCCCGGGGCCAGAGCAAACAGTACTGCTAAACTAATAATTAAAATTTTTTTCATACGATTAATTCTCCAAAAAAGCTGATTAATGTTTACACCCAGCGTGCTGGGTTTCCGGCAAGGTATTACGCCTGCTGTTTTTACCAATAAAATGTTTCAAATCACCTCCTTTATATATTGGCTGTCGTTTATTCATCGATCTGTTCTTCTAAAATATCGATGGCTTTCTTAAAATGCAGTTTCATAAGGTTTTCGGCTTTGTCAGGGTCTCTGCTGCAAATCGCCTCAATTATTGCTTCATGGTCTTTTATGGTATCGTTTGGGTTTCTGATCAGGCCTTCCCGCGGTACATTCTGGTAAGCAAGGCTTATAATATTAAAGGTCTGGAGCATGGTGGTTAAAAATTCCCTGGAAGCAATTTTTGTAATCAATGTATGGAACTTTCTATCAGCTTTTGAATAGGCTGACAGGTCAGTGATTTCTTTTTGATCTTTAAATTCTGAAAAAATATTTTCTAATGTGCTGCACTCCTTGTCTGTGATACAAAGTGCTGCCCGCCTGGCTGCAAGGCCTTCCAGTACTTCCCGTATTTCAAAAATGCCGATCATTTCTTTTTTTGAAAACAGCCTCACATAAAATCCCCTTCTGGGCCTTGCTTCAACAAGTTTCTCATGTTCTAGAAATTTTAACGCACTGATAAGCGGTGTCCGGCTGATCCCCAGCTCCTTTGCTAATTTCTCCTGTGGGATTTTCTGGTCTGGCAGAAGGGTTCGGTTTTCAATCATATCTTTGATGACCTGATAAACTTTTTGATCCAGATTTTCATATTCAGCGCCTAAATTTTTCATACAACATTCCCTTTTTGTGTCCGCTCACCGTTAAGCAGTATTGAATTTTGTATTTTGTATTCAAAATTCAATATACAAAATATTAATCAAAAGTCAACTCTTTTTTACAACTTTTTTACAACTTCTTTACCCTCTCATGACACATCACATGAACAACACCTGTATGATGGTTCCAGATACAGGACAGATCTTGGTATTGAAGTTTTACCAAAAATTGATTAACTCAATAGATTAAGGAGAATCACCATGAAAACAATAAACCTGAATTTTAAAGGCATCCTTTTATTTTTTGTTGCGTGGACAGTGTTTTCATTCATTATGCCGCCTGCATGGGCAGGACTTGACCCTAAAGTTCGCTGCAGAGTGGAAACAGACAGGGCTGTGTTGCCGGCCGGAGACGCGCAGAACGTTGTGCTGAAGATTACCTTGGATGCCCCCCCTGCACCTGCCCACATAAAAAGGCCCCTGGTAAATCTTGCGCTGGTGCTGGACCAGTCCGGCTCTATGAACGGAACCAAAATTGAACAGGCAAAAGCCGCTGCCATTGAGGCGCTGTCTAGATTGGGACTGCAGGATGTTTTTTCCGTGGTCGTGTATGATACCAATGTCCATACCATTGTACCTGCCCAAAATGCCGGAAATGTTCAGCGTATTATCCATACCATCCGGCAAATTCGTTCCGGCGGCAGCACTGCACTTTTCGGCGGGGTAAGCCAGGGGGCTGCCGAGATCAGAAAAAATCTTGAAAATGACTACGTCCATCGAATTGTGCTGCTGTCTGACGGTCTTGCAAATGTTGGGCCCAGGATGCCCGAAGACCTTGGAAGACTTGGCGCTGCCCTGATCAAGGAAAATATTTCTGTGACAACAGTCGGTGTGGGAACGGATTACAATGAAGACCTTATGGCAAGACTTGCCCAGAAAAGTGACGGGAATACATATTTTGTTGAGTCAGGATATGATTTGCCAAGGATTTTTGCAGCAGAATTGGGCGATGTACTGAATGTTGTGGCCAAAAGGGTTAAAGTGACCATTACCCTGCCGGAAAATGTAGACCCCATAAATATCATTGGCCGGGAAGGAAGAATTAAAGACCGTAAGATTGAACTGTATATGAACCAGTTATATGGGGACCAGGAAAAATATTCACTGGTTGAAGTGAAGGTGCCCAGGTCAAGATCGGGTTCAAGACTTAAGATTGCCCGGGCAGATGTGACCTATGAAAACCCGTTTAACCGGAAACAGGAGCGGTCAACCGGCATTTCCTATGCATCCTTCAGCAGTGATAAAGAGAAAGTGGCCGGATCAACCAACATCGGCGTTGTAAAGGAATATCAGTTGAACTTAAACGCCCTTGCCCAGGAAAAAGCCATTGAACTGTCTGATAAAGGAAAGAAAAAAGAAGCAGTGAACGAACTGAAACAATCTGCTGCCAAACTAAAACAAATCGGGTCACTTTATAAGGATGAAAAGCTGTTAAAAGAAGCAGATGCCCTGGAAGTCCAGGCTGAAAGAATTGAACAGGAAGGGATGAGCAAAAAGAGCCGTAAGATTTTGAGAACAAAATCATATCAGCAAAAGCATCAGCAGCTTTCCCAATAAGAGAAAAACTGGTATGGCATAGAACATGAAACGCAAACGATCGATTTTAATTTTCTGGGCACTGTTTCTAGTGCCCACCTTAATTATCACTGTTGCTGCACTGAACATGCTGTCGCATGAACAGGAACGGATCAACA
Organism: uncultured Desulfobacula sp.; assembly: GCA_964343845.1. Classification (GTDB taxonomy): domain Bacteria; phylum Desulfobacterota; class Desulfobacteria; order Desulfobacterales; family Desulfobacteraceae; genus Desulfobacula. Next base: position 240,878 of record CAYFKW010000001.1, read on the forward strand.
GGTCTGCCGTCCAGTCTTTGACTGACAGGGCAGAGGCCATATCAGACACCATCCATTTAACGATTGAAACAATTCAGAACAATCTAAGCCTGTCTCTGCAGGACCTGGACGAAAAAACGCTTAAGGACAAATTGATTGAATGGGAAGAATCAAACCCCTTGGTCAGGAATGTATTTATATTTAATTCATTAAAACAGCTTGAATATCCGGTCCGCGGGATGGAATCCACCCTGGAGGAAAGACGATTTATCGCAAGGTATGAACCCTTTTTTTCAGGCCGGGAAAGATTTGATATTTATGCAGACCGGATCGAAGATGGGTCAAAAAGGGAAAAGGCGGCAGATACTTTAAAGGGGGCAACGTTATATTCATCTGTGCCGCAGGACAGAAAACAGTCCTCCCGCCAGAAACTTCTGGCATTGTCAAGGGTGCAAGGTAAAGCAGCGCCTGCCCGGGTATCGCCGGACGAGCTTGAAACAGCTGCGCCGCAGTGGACTACTAAATCGGGGTGGGTCCCCTGGTTCAGCGAAAACAGGCTCTACATCCTGGGCTGGGTGCAGAAAAGTATGAACGGTCCTGTCTTTGGGATAGAACTTGAATTGATGACACTGTTGTCACGACTGGTGGTTGATTTTCCCGCCATTTCAGAAAAAGGTGCTGCCCTGGTGTTAATGGATGGGAACGGCAGCTTTATGCATCAGTCTGGTGATTTATTGATGGATACAGGAAAGACGCCCATAGAAGTCCTGTCCATATCAAGCCTGCTGCCCCATTGGCAGATCGCTGTATTTATGGATGACAAAGGCGTAGGGTCTACCAGGGGTTTTTTATATCTTTCAATTCTTCTGCTGGCTGTTTTTATCACAGCGATTGTATCCGGCGGAATCCTGTTGACCCGGCTTACATTACAGAACATGAAAGATGCCAGGCAGAAAACATCGTTTGTCTCTTCTGTTTCCCATGAACTGAAAACCCCATTGACCAGTATCCGCATGTATGCTGAGCTGTTATTGTCAGAAAGAATAAAAGATAAAAAGAAAACCCGTACATACTTGTCGGTGATTGTAAGCGAAAGCAGCAGGTTAACCCGATTGATCAATAATATTCTTGATTTTGGCAAGCTTGAACAAGGCAGAAAAACGTACCAGATATCTGAGTTCGAATTGGACCGAATGTTACATCAGATCATTGAAGCGCACAGCATACGGATGAAAGATCAGGGGTTCAGGATTTTAACTGAAGTTGAAAGCGGCAGCTTTAAAGTCAAAACAGACCGTGATGCTGTTGAGCAGGTCGTGCTGAATTTACTGGACAACGCGGTGAAATATGCGGATCAGGGCACATTTATCAAGTTTGTCCTGTTAAAGGAACACCAGGACATTTTATTAAAAATATGTGATGATGGACCGGGTATCCCCAAAGAACAGAAAAAAAAGATCTTTCAGAAATTTCACCGGGTAGACAATTCTTTAACCGCCAGACAACCGGGTTCAGGCTTGGGACTGAGTATCGCAAGGCAGATAATGAAGGACCTGAACGGAGACCTTTTATTTGAGCCCATGCCTGGAACCGGCAGTTGTTTTATCATAAGGATGACACATGATGACCAAGATTAAAATTCTTGTTGCAGAAGATGATGCACATATACGGATGGGGCTTGTGGATACGCTTGAAAGTGAAGGGTATCACGCTGAAGCGGCAGGGGACGGAGAAACAGCGATGCAGCTGTTTGAGGCCCAGCCGTTTGACCTGGTGCTGCTGGATATAATGATGCCTGAAAAAAGTGGATATGATGTGTGCAGAGATATCAGGTCTGTTGACCGGCAGATTCCCATTATAATGCTGACCGCCAAAGGTGAGGAAATAGATAAGGTTGTCGGCCTTCAGCTGGGTGCAGATGATTATATCACCAAACCTTTTGGGGTACATGAGCTTTTGGCAAGAATCGCTGCCGTGCTTCGCAGAACAGGGCTTCAGAAGGAAAATACTGCTGTATCAGACCAGAAACCTTTTTCATTCGGGCAGTTTGAAATTAATCCCAAAACCTTTAAACTCACCGGACAGGGCAAATCCATTGACCTGTCAGAAAGAGAGCTGAACCTTATTTTGCATTTTTATCACCATCCAGGAGAAGTTTTAAGCCGTGATAATATCTTAAATAAAATATGGGGAATTGATTATCTGGGAACAACCCGGACCCTTGACCAGCATATTGCACAATTGCGGAAAAAAATAGAGCCGGACCCTTCAACTCCAGTTGTCATTACAACGGTACACGGCATAGGATATCGATACGAGGTTAAACAGAGTAGAAATTGAACAGCTTTTACCGATTCAGTGTCTTAACGGGTATCAGGGCAGCCGGTATCATCCAACGCTGTTTTTTTTCTTGACCCGCAGGGGGTTTAAGCATAGTTCTAGATCAATGGTTTCAATACTCGGTAAAATCGGAGATTCAGCATGCAGGATGGTCAACACAAGGATATCATAACAGCAGATGCAGCATCAGACACCGAATCTGGAAAAGAAATAACACCAGAGCGCTTTGTTTTTTCAGGAAAAGCAGGTGAGTATTTCAGAATATGGATCGTAAACATATTTTTAACGGTTATTACCGCAGGTATATACAGTGCCTGGGCAAAGGTTCGGACGAGACGGTATTTTTATGCCAATACAACAATTGACGGGCATGCTTTTGATTATCTTGCCAATCCTGTCAGTATTTTAAAAGGTCACCTGATCATCGGGGTATTGTTTGTCGCATATATGCTGTCTGGTAATTTCTATCCGCAATGGGCATTTGTTTTTATCATCCTTTTTTATCTCTTTTTCCCCTACTTGATGTATAAATCAATTAAGTTTTACACCCACAATTCAGCCTACCGGAATATTCGGTTTCATTTTGACGGCACCCTGTGGGAAAGCTATCAATTGTTTTTACTGGTTCCGATTTTAATCCCATTGACGCTGGGGGCCGCCTTCCCCTATTGGGAGCATTTGAAAAAGCGGTGGTTTTTTGAAAATTCAGCATTTGGAACAACAGTGAACGACTTCAATGGAAGGGCTGGTTTTTTCTACAAAACATATTTTTATTCATTCCTTCAGATGCTGATTATAATTGCGGTTTTTGCCGGCATGGCAGGCGTGGCTGCCTACAGCATGGGAATGGTAAATCAGCATCAGCCGCCGAACATGGAAATGATTGTAAAAAAGGGGCTTTTAGTGGGTGCCGTGATGTATGTGGTTATGATCTTCGGGTTTACCATGATTCAGCAGTATGTGTTTTCAAGGGTAACCAATTACTGCTGGCAGCAAAGCCGGATTGGGCAGGTAAAAGTAAAGAGTCAATTGAAGTTTAGAAAATTATTCTGGATACGGTTGACAAATATCATCGCCATCATATGTTCAATCGGCCTGCTGATTCCCTGGGCCAAGGTGAGGCGATCCCGCTATATTTTGAGCTGCATGTCACTCGAATATGCAGGAAGTCTCGAAGACCTTACAGAAGGCCGCGGTTCAGGTGTGTCGGCTGTGGGCGATGCAGCAGCAGATTTTTTTGATTTTGATTTTGGACTATGATCAGAATATCCGGTACATTTTTTGACGGAAAACGCGCCAGGGCCCATCCGTCAGTGATGGAATCAGATGGAACAGATCTGAAAATTACATCAGACACCGGGCGTATTCTGCTGGATGCATGCCGTCTTAAAAATTCATGCAGCATAACCCCCCCGCTGGGTGATACCCGGCGTGTCATTATGTTTCATGCGGGACAGCGGTTTGAAACAGGTGATGTGAACGGTATCAAACAACTGGAAGAGGCGGCTGGGGTCAATAAGACCTTCAGGGGTATCAGTTTTTTAGAAAGCCGGTGGAAAACAGTGGTGCTCAGTATTGTGGGATTAATACTTGCCGTATATGGGGTTATCGCTTACGGGATTCCACTTATCGCAGAAGATATCGCATTCCGGCTGCCGCCCGATACCATGACACAGATCAGCCTGGAGGCAGAACAGATTCTTGAGAACCGGTTTTTTAAACCCTCCCGGCTCACTGAGGAAAAACAGAATGAAATCCGGCAGATGTTTTATGCCCTTGTCCGGCATTCCAGTTCAGGCCAGTCATTTTCACTTCACTTCCGCCAGAGCAGAGCACTAGGTGCCAATGCGTTTGCATTGCCTTCCGGCCAGATTATCATGACCGACAAACTGGTAGAAATATCTGAAAACCACCGTGAAATAGAAGGGATACTGGTGCATGAAATGGCCCATATTATCAACCGCCACGGGATCAGATCGGTCATCCAGAATACCGGTGTGGTGTTGTTGATTTCGATGCTGGCGGGCGATGTCACTTCTATTACCTCACTTGCAGCAAGCATCCCGACATTGTTGGTAGAATCGGGTTATTCCAGGGATTTCGAAACAGAGGCAGATGAAGCGGTTGGCTTATATTTTAAGTCAAAAGGGTGGGATATTAAACCATTTGAAGATATGTTGATTCGGATCACAAAAGAAAAACCGGGTATGGAAGGCGGACAGTTTATTTCAAGCCATCCTGAGACAAAAAAAAGAATTCAGCACCTGCGACAGTTTATATCACAATCGGAATAACCGGGTGTGATTTCGTATCTTAAAAGAAAAACAAAAAACAGGCAAAAATAATGGGTGTTGAATAGAAAAAAGCAGAAATATGTTTAAAATCGTTGATTAGTCAACTATCTTTAATATTTTGAAACCCGCATAAATTCTATAAGTATCACTTCTCATTGTTTAATTTTGATGTTTTTTTGATAAAAAAATAATTTTTTACTTGACAATGCAATTAGGCTATCGCTAAATAATAGCTATGAAATAGATACAATAGCAGGGTTATATTTCATATAGGGTTATCTTACTTTCTAAAGAGGAGAGGGTTGTATGTCATCAAACAAGTACTTTAAGCATGAAGGACCGTGGTCAGATGCGAATGATCCCCTTATGGTATCTGATACAGGAGACTGGCGTACCAAAAGGCCGGTCGTTGATAAGGAAAAATGTATTTTCTGCGGGTTTTGTGCGATTTACTGTCCAATTCAGGTAATGGAGATGGTGGATAATTCACACTTCACTCCTGATTTAGACTTTTGCAAAGGGTGCGGGATCTGTGCCAAAGAATGTCCCAAAAAAGCGATTTCCATGGAACCGGAGGGGGATTTTCAAAAATGAATACGACAACAAAAGAAAAATCACAGATTAAAGTAATCACCGGTAATGCTGCAGCAGCCATCGGCGCGAAACTTGCCCAGCCTGATGTTGTGGCAGCCTACCCAATCACACCGCAGACAGAAGTGATCGAACAGATATCTGCATTTCATGCAAATGGTGAAATGGACTGCGAACTGATTACAGTTGAAGGCGAAAACTCGGCAATGAATGCAGTTACGGCAGCATCGCTTGCCGGCGGCAGAGTGTTCACCGCAACCTCATCCTGGGGCCTTGTTTTTATGTATGATGCAGTCCTTGCAGCTGCAGGTGCCAGAGCACCCATTGTCATGTGCAATGTTAACCGTGAGACACCAGGTATCATCGCCGTGTCATCAGGGCAGCAGGATATGATTTCCACACGGGATGCAGGATGGATCTTTTTAATTGCAGAAACGTGTCAGGAAGTGCTTGATCTGGTTCTTCAGGCATATCGTCTGGCTGAAGATTATGATATCCAGGTGCCGGTCATGGTTCATTATGATGGATTTTACCTGTCCTACCTTTCTGAAGTAGTGAATGTTCCTTACCAGGAAGATGTTGACAGATTTTTATCTGTCCTCAAAGACCAGCCCCAGAGGACGACGCTCAGGCCGGGTGAAGGGTTGGGGTGTGGTTCTCACGGTATCCTCGGCGGGTATCTTGAACTTCGACATAAACATATGTCTGCCATGGAACGTGCAAAAGCAAAGTTTGATCAGATAGATAAGGAATATGAAGATATTTTCGGAAGAGCATACGGCGGCCAGTTAGAAGAGTACCGCATGGATGATGCCGATGTTGTCCTGGTCGGTTCAGGTTCCATGTGCGGCACCATCAAAACAGTTATTGATGAAAAAAGAGAGGCCGGTATTAAAGCGGGTCTCTTGAAAATGAGAATGTTCAGGCCCTTCCCAGGCGAGGCAATGGTCAAGGCACTCAAAGGAAAAAAGGCGATTGGTGTTGTGGACAGAAGTCTTAACTTCGGGCATAAAGGCGGTCCTTTTTATACCGAGCTCAAGGCGTTTGAAACACAACTCGGCGGTTCAAAACTGGTAAGTTTTATAGACGGTATCGCCAATACAGACATCACAACAGCCAATGTCGCAGAAATGATTGATACCGTTTGTGATCTTGCTGCGGGTAAAGATGTCCGTGAAGTTACATGGGTGTCTTATCCTGAAGCCAATGAACCAGATTCTGAAAAGACGGGAGGGCAATAAAATGGCAGCAAAAAAAGGTAAATTAACAAAAGTACTGGATCATCTTAAACATGAGGATCCATTCTCGAAAGGCGTGGCATTCTGCCCTGGTTGCGGTCTAGAGCTTTTATTACGATTTATTCCCCAGGTAATGGGTAATGATATCGTTATAACAGGTACCCCATCCTGTTCAGCTCCTGTACTCCTTGGACAGAATAATCAATCTTGGCATAAACTTTCGTATTTTGGAACGTTGATGACCGGAGCAGCGGCGAATGCCACAGGCCTTGCAAGATATTATAAAAAAGCAGGAATCGAAAATACAGTTGTTTGTTTTAATGGGGATGGAACAGCAGCAGATATCGGTTTCGGCAACCTTTCAGGTGCAGCAGAGAGAAATGAACCGTTTATCTATATCTGTTACGACAATGAAGGGTATATGAACACCGGTATTCAAAAAAGCGGTACCACACCTTATGGTGCTACCACCACAACAACCCCCATGGGATCGGTGCATAAAGGTAAAAATTTGAGAAGGATGAACCTGGCGCTTAAAATGGCCATGCACAAGATTCCATATGCAGCAACAGCAACATTAAGCGATCTGGACGATCTTGCAAAAAAATTATTAAAAGCAAAACAGGCAAAAGAAAGAGGCTTTGTCTTCCTTCATGTGTTTGCACCCTGCACCACAGGCTGGGGTTATGCGCCTGAGAATACGATGCTCATTTGACTGAAGAAGATCTTCAAATACTTCAGGATGATGTGGATTATGAAATGTGTATGTTGGGCGGGCTAAGCGTGCTGGAGGGCGAATGTCAGCTCCCAGTTTCCGCAGAAGATTAAAGAAGGAGACTTAAAAAATGAGTGAAGTCAGATTTCACGGTAGAGGAGGGCAGGGTGTTGTAACAACATCAAAGATCCTTGCCAACGCTTTCGCCAGAACCGGGCAGTTCGGTGCCAGTTTCCCCATGTTTGGGTTTGAAAGAAGGGGCGCGCCTGTTACAGCTTTCGGCAGGTTTTCAGATAAACCGGTGAGAGAGAAAACACAGATATATAATCCAGATATCCTGGTGGTACTGGATCCGAGCCAGAAGCATTCCGAGGCAGTTTACAACGGGCTGCTGCCGGACAGTATGCTGCTGTTAAATGATACCGACACAAGCACAAGAATAACGCACGAGAATTTAAAAAGATTTGCCATTATTGATGCCAATAAGATTGCCTTGGAAGAAATTGGTCTTGCCATACCCAATACAGTCGTTGTCGGGGCATTTGCCAAGATGTCAGGGCTGCTGGATGTTGAACCGTGCTGCGAAGCATTAGAGGATTATTTTTCAGGGAAAAAGCTTTCGGCCAATATCGTTTGTGCAAAAAGAGGGTTTGAAGAAGTGCAATTGTTTGATCTTTAAATGTAAAGATTAATTAGGGGATAACTTAAATTTAAAGGAGCTGTTATGCCTAGATGGGGAATGGTAATCGACGTAAAACGGTGTATCGCTTGCTGGGGGTGTACCATTGCATGTAAAGAGGAGCATTTTCTGCCGCCTGGTGTATTCTGGAACAGGGTACTGATTGGTGAGAGAGGAAAATTTCCTTCGTCCAGTAAGTTGATCTATCCAATACTTTGCAACCACTGTTCAGATGCTGCATGTGTGGAAGCCTGTCCTACCGGTGCAACATATGTCAGAGAAGATGGAATTGTGGCCATTGATGATGAAAAATGCGTTGGCTGCAGAGCTTGTCTTGTGAGCTGTCCATACCAGCAGAGGACATACTATGACAAAGAAGTAAAAGACCGTGAGTTCTTTCCAGGTCAGGGAAAAACTGAAATGGAACTGATCGGGGAAAAGCTTTACCCCTTCACACTGGGAACGGTCATTAAATGCAATTTCTGTACAGAAAGACTTGAAGATGGATTGAAAAAGGGCCTGGAACCAGGTGTTGATGAAGATGCGTCTCCGGCCTGTGTTAACATTTGCCCTGTTAATGCCAGGATATTTGGTGACCTTGATGATCCAAACAGTAAAATCAACCGTCTGATAATGGAACACAAAGGTAAACAGCTTCGACCGGAATTTGGTACAGAACCGGCAGTTTATTATATTGATTAATAACAGGGGGAAACATGACCTATAAAACAGATGAAATTTGGGAAGATAAATGGGTAAATACCACCTGTGGCGTATGTTACTGCGGCTGTGCAGCCAAAGTCAGGGTGGTTAACGGCGTACCCGTTAAAGTAGAGGGAATCAGTGACAGTACCATGGGCGGTGACGGCCCGGGACTCTGCGGTAAAGGCACGGCCGGGCTGATGTATTATCATGACCCCAACCGGATTAAAAAACCGCTGCTGAGAACCAATCCGGAAAAAGGTATCGGGGTTGACCCGAAATGGAAAGAAATTGAATGGGATGAAGCCCTTGATATCATTTCTACAAAAATGAAAAAAATCATGGAAGATGATCCCAATAAAATTCTTTTTACCAACCAGACCATGAGAGCATCAGACGGCCCGCATAACCATCCATACTTTTATGCACAGGCATTTGGTGTTAAAAATAACGGAAACTTTATCATTGGCGGCGGAAGCCTGCATTGCGGGAACGCCTGCCATATGCTGGGCGGCCTGATTCACGGTGCATGGTCGATTGCCCCGGATTGGCGATATACAAAATACGTTCTGAAATGGGGCTCCAGCAAGGGAACCGGATCAGGACATTCAGCCATGACAAATGCCAGGCTTCGTGCAGATGCCGTTCGCCGCGGCATCAAAGAAATCGTATTTGATCCCATGGGTAACTTTGCCGGTGGTAAAGCCACTGAATGGGTTGCTATCCTGCCGGGTACAGATACGGCTGTCGGGCTGGCCATTGCCAATTATATCTGTAATATCCGCGGAGAAATGGATATTCTCTATCTTAAAGCCAAAACCAATTTCCCATACCTGATCAGGGAAGACGGTACTTATGTCCGTAATCAGAAAACAGACAACCCGCTCATATATGACACCAGGGAAAAAAAGATCAAAGATTACAACGATGAGACGCTTGCCTGGGAGGATTGCGCGCTTGAAGGTGAGTATGAATATGAAGGTGAAAAAGTTGTCCCCTGTTTTGTTCCTTTTAAAGAGCATCTGAAACAGTATACAATTGAATGGGCATCAGAAGTCTCCACTGTGCCTGCGGCCAAGATACTGCAGGTGGCCAAAGAATGGGTCGACAATGCCCAGATTGGTTCCACCATAACCCTTGAAGGAAGAACATATCCGTACAGGCCCGTTTCTTCAGTAACCTTCCGCGGATCCCAGGGGCATTCAAATGGTATTCACCAGGTGGCTGCCATTGACCTGATGAGCCAGTTGGTAGGGGCAGAAGATGTGCCCGGAGGTACCCTTGGGTGGCCGGCCATCAGGCGGGCATACCCGGGCGGCAACTATGAACAGACATGTACAGCAGGAAAGGACGGTGTAATTGTCCCGTCTGTATTTTACTCCCATGATCCGTGGCCGGTACATGCACCAAGCCTTCCTGCCACCAATATGGGATGTGTGGATGTGTGGACCCATTGTACACTTTCCCATATTCCCTATGTTGATGAGATTGACTACATCCATGAAAAATTTGGTATGAAATCCAAACCGGAAATGATTTTCGGTATTGCAGCCAATTTTGTTATCAGTAATTCGAACTGGGATACGGCTGTAGAAAATTTCAAGGACTGCTTTGTGGTTCAGTGTGACCTGTGGGTCAACGAAACAGACCAGGCCATCGGTGATATTATCCTGCCTGACGTATCATATCTTGAAAAAGACTGCTGGTCTTCTGAAATCGATGCCTTTTTCTTCTCAGGGTCACCTTCCTATGAAGAGTGGTATGTACACATGCAGCAGCCGGTTGCAAAACCTGTGGGTGAATCGCGCTTCTTCATGGATGTGTATATCGATATTGCGAATCGCTGCGGCGTTTTGGACAAATTCAATGCCAAGCTCAATGATTATTACGGAGTCGAGGATGAAGAACTGAAAATCAAGCCCGGCGAAGTTTTAACCTGGAAAGAGATTGGAGAACGATTCCTGAAATGGGTCTATGGCCCGGATACGGAAAAAATCCAGAAGCAGGGATATGCCACCTGGCATAAACCCATAGAAGATGTTTACTGGCGGTGGGATATTGACACCCGGTGTCCGGTGTACATGGAATACCTGATTCATGACAGGCGCCGGATGGAAGAGATATTTGAAGAAACCAATTTTGAACTGGAATTTGATATTGACCAGTATACACCGCTGCCATCCTGGTTCTGGCCGGAATCTCACAAGGATCTGGATGATGAGTTTGACTTGATTGCTTTTTCTTACAGGGATATCCTCCACACCAATAATACAACGTTCCAGAACCCGTATGTTGATGAAGTTTCCAAAATGTGTCCCTATACCTTTACCATTACATTGAACACAACAATGGCCAGGGAAAGAGGGCTCAAAGACGGAGACATCATCGTTATTGAAACCAAGGCTGGTGTCAAGGAAAACGGTATCGTGAAAACCATGGAAGCCCAGAGTCCGAAAGTCATCGGTATTGCAGGACAGGGCGGATTATGGGCAGATGGACGCCCCATTGCCAAGGGTAAAGGCGCCAACTTCTGCAAGCTGCTGCCGTCAAAATTTAAATATTTTGATCCTGTAGCCGGCAACATGGAAACGGCTGTTGCTGTTAAAATTTATAAGGAGGGATAAAAAAATGAGTAATGATAACCACGAACTTATTCAGACCATGTTTCCTCCTGACGGATCAGGGGTTAAACCGTATGAATGGATGATTAACCCGACCCGTCAGCGGCAATGGATCGATAAACAGGGTATTTTCCTCTGGCTGGCGTTCTTCTTCTCTGAAATTGGTGCAGGCCTTTATTTTGTCTCCCTGTTCTATGAATACAAGCCCGGACTTATTCTTGGCTGGCTTGTCACCCTGATCCTGGGTGGTTTGATCCATGTCGCCTACCTGGGCAACCCGCTCAGAGCCTGGCGGATGATCATGAAACCAAGCACCTCTGAACTGTCCCGCGGGATATGGGTAATTGGTATTTTTGCCGTCCTTGGATTCTTGCAGATGGTCACATCCGGCGGGTTTAATGCTGTTTTCAACGTGATTATGGGTATCCTGTGCCTGATCATTATTTCTCATGGGTTTACCACGATGAATGTCATCCGGGCATTGCCGGCATGGAGTTCAAATATGGTCCTGCCGTTTTCCATTATTTCAGGTGTCTGGGTCGGACAGCAGATCCTGCAGTTTATGTTTTCTGTTACCGGTGCAGCAGCCATATCATCTGGAATGGAAGTGTGGGCTGAAATCTTTTTCTTTGCCTATTTCCTGTGTCTGGTCCTGTATGTCTGGGGAACCTGGCATGCCAATGAGATAGGACAGGCCTCCATTAAAATGATGATTAACCAGGAACTGAGGAAGGTAACGCTGATTGGTGTTGTGCTCCTGGCTGTCGTGCTGCCGTTGATTTTTACCCTGATCATGTGGGGTGGAGATACAAATGGGTTTTTTATTTTTCTCCGGCTGGCCTGTATTTTTGCAGGGGACCTGGCGGTCCGATTTATTATAATGAAAAGTGCAGTGTACAAACCATTGCTGGAACGAAATTAATCCAGTCATAATTCAGGGCGGAGGGAATGGATGTTTTCTCCGCCCTTTTTTTATGGCTGCAGGGGGGTCAAAAACAGATCCGGTCCGGCACCAAAAAGAACAGGCGTTTGAGACTGCCTGTTTTTCATGTCTTTTTCCTTTGTTACACCGGTTGCCATCAAGGTTTTCGAATTTGGTTTTAAGAGAGGCTATAAATTTATTTTTCATATTGAAAATATTTTACAAAAGATATAATGTCGCTACATAACAGACCCGGATAAGCTGTGTTTAATTGAGAAAGGCTTATAAATGGATGCGTTGGAATCCCAGGCGTCTGGCTGGGAGAAAAGAGGGGTTTACGACGACCCCAGGCTGACAGAACTGATCCAGATGTACGAAGAACTGGGGTTTATTGTCAGAACAGAACCGTTTCACCCGGAGAGTGAAACAGGATGCCGTGAATGCATGCGGAATCATCCTGATACGTATAAAGTGGTTTACACAAAAAAATCGACATAAATTTTTTTTGTAACAATAGGATGTTATATGGCAGATAAAAAAAATACAGAAAAAAAACCCATACCCCAGGCAAAGGTCAAGTTTGAGGTCTATGGGGAAGAAATGATTGAGAAAGAAGTAAAGTCCAGCGGTAACAGCGGAAGAATCTATCTTCCGCCGAATTGGGTCGGACATACGGTCAAAATCATTAAAGTAGAATAAGCACGGAGGGTCCCAGTGGAAGAAAAGGTCAACATAAGAGAAATAACCCTTAAAGATGTAGATGCGATTCAAGACATAAGAAAAGCGATTTCTGAAGATGATGCAGAAGCAGATCTGGAAAAACTGATTGAGCAGCAGGTATCTGAAGGCTCTATTGACTCAAGTCTGGTCGCAGAAATTAAAGGGAGTGTTGTGGGGTATATGATCAGCACAACGCTGAATGCAGGGTTTGGCATTAAAAAAAGTGCCTGGATAATGGCAATCGGCGTACACCCTGATTATATGGGGCAGGGGATTGGGTTAACCCTTGCCAGAAGAATATGTGAAATTTATAAGAACAAAGGCGTAAAAAATATTTATTCATCTGTTCTTTGGGATTCTACAGATGTGCTTTCTTTTTTTAAAAAACTGGGTTTTGAACGAAGTGATTTTATAAACCTTAAAAAGAAACTATAACCACCAACGTCCCTGAATTGTAAAACCCCTGAACCATAGCCTCAGGGGTTTTTTGCGTCTAAAACTGCACACGGGTTAACTGCTGTGACAGGTCCCATAGTTTTTCAGCATTTTTCTCATTTCTGGATAACGAATTTGACGTCACCTTTCTGGGATAGCCTCTGACTTCCATAACGCCTGACGGCCCTATAAAATCAGACCCGTTTACATCTTCATGAACAGCAGCGTAAAGCGTTGGAAGCGTTCCCATGGGTATGGTCTGCGCAAATACATGGTTCAGGGTTGAAAATAATAATGTGTGCCGCTGGAGTTCTGTTGCAGTCCAGCCGGGATGGGCAGCGGCAGCAATCACATGGGAACCGTCCTGTTCCAGCCTTTTCTGGAGCGCATAGGTAAAATACAGGTTGGCTATTTTACTGTCCCCGTAGGCATTCCATTTTTTATAGGAGCGCTTTTCCCAGTTTAAATCATCAAAATCGATATTGCCCATTTTGTGGGCCATGCTGCTGACAGTGACAATCCGGCTTTTAGGGGTGTTTTTTATCACATCAATCAAATGGCCGGTCAGGGCAAAATGACCCAGGTGATTGGTGCCCATCTGAAGCTCAAACCCATCTGTTGTTTTCTGAAAAGGAGGGGCCATGACCCCGGCATTGTTGATCAGCAGATCCAGTTGTGAAAACCGGGAGTTGAATTTACCGGCAAAGGCGGTGATGGACGAAAGGTCTGATAAATCCAGTTTCATGATAGTTATATCAGCATCAGGAAATGTTTTTTTGATGACATTTGATGCAGCATTTCCTTTTTCAAGATTTCTGACAGCAATGATAACCCGGGCATTTTTTTGCGCAAGGACAGATGCGGTTTCAAGACCAAGCCCGCTGCTCCCGCCTGTAACAATAGCTGTTTTCCCTGTTTGATCCCTGATATCCCTGATATCCCATTTAGTTTGCGGCATTGTTTGTCTCCTCTTTGTTCTGGGTGATTTTTTTTGTCTGCAGCACTGTTTCCCACCAGTATGACCCAAGATTTGTATGGCTGTATTCAAGGGATTGACCCGCTATTGGTGTTGCAATGGGGATATGGTGGTTATTGGCTGCAGCAGCCAGGCGCTGCATGGGGTCATACCAGGGGTGCAGCGCCAGGTTAAACGTGCCCCAGTGAATCGGGTGCAGCACCTTTCCCTTTAAATCAATGTGGGCCTGGACAACCTCTTCCGGAAACATATGAACCGGATGCCATAATGTATCGTAGGCACCGCATTCAATAAAGGTCATATCAAATGGCCCGAAGTTATCCCCGATTTGTTTAAACCCTTTAAAATAACCTGAGTCCCCACTGAAAAAGAGGTTGAAATTGCCGGATGTGATGACCCAGGACGCCCATAATGTTTTGTTCCTGTCTCCCAGACCGCGGCCTGAAAAATGCTGGGCAGGTGTTGCGGTAATGGTAAGGACTTCATCGAATTGATGGCTTTCCCACCAGTCAAGTTCAACAATCTTCTCTTCAGGAACCCCCCAGGCAGTTAATCGTTTCCCAACTGCAAGCGGAACAACAAACCGCTGCGTAACAGGGGCCAGCAGTTGAATAGACAGTTTGTTCAAATGATCATAGTGGTCATGGGAAATAATCACCACATTTACATCAGATATGTCACCCGGGTCCAATGGGAAATCATTGTTAAATCTTTTTGGGCCGACAATGGAGACCTTTTTTTCAAATACCGGGTCGGTGAGGATTTTATATCCGTCTATATTGATCATTAGAGAAGAATGCCCAAGCCAGGTTGTATTCAGGCCATGGGGATTTTTTGAATTAAAACCGGACAGGTTAACCTGCTGAACAGGCAGTGGGACATCCGGGGTCTGGTCGTTGTCTTCAAATATAAACCGCCAGGTAGATGAAATATAGTCTTTAGCCGTCATGGTCAGCGCTTCTTTATTACCATTAAATCTGCCGTCGTAAAATTGTGGAGATTTTAGAATCCGGTCATTCCTGGCTTGTTTTGCAGCATCATCCACTGCAGCGCACGAATTTGTAAACATCATAAGAACTCCTGTTAACATCATCAAGGTTGGTAAATTTTTTTTGTTTTTCATAGGATTTGCCTGCTTAAAATGAATATTCATTTATTAATAAGTGAAAAAATTTTTATAGTTTAATGGCATCCCATGCCATGGTAAACGCTGTTTCTATGTTTTCATCATTCAATTCAAAGTCTTGGCAGACCCTTGCATTTGACAGTGCAATAATCGGGTAAAAAATAAAAACAGTTAAAATATCAAAATGGACATCTTTTATGATTTTTTGTTCGATTCCCCTGATAACAACATGAATCAAGGGGTCAAAATATTTTTCTATCTCCCGTTTGTTTACAAGAGACTGATACGGTGAATTTGAAAACTGCTCACAATACTGGAAATAGTCTGGATGCCGGCCAATATAGCTGAACATCCTGAACCACACCTGCCGCATGATGTCCCTGATGGGCAGGCTGTCATCAAAATCTTCAGTTGCAGCTTTTCCCATGTTTTTTTTAATCTCCAAATAGGTCGATACAAGAAGATCTTCTTTGTTTTTATAATAGATATACAAGGTCGCAGGGGAGATTTGAGCCTCTTTTGCAATTTTTGATACTGAGCTGGCAGCAAATCCAATCTCGTTGACCAGCTTAACAGTTGCTTCAAATAGTGCTGCTTGTTTTATATCATCTTTGATTCGCATGAATTTAAAATAAATGATCATTCACTTATTGTCAACCTTTTTTTTTTTAAATACAGGTAACATCTGGGAAAGAAAAAATTAAGATTTTGAAATTTAATTCAAAAAATAAGGGTTTACACGGATTGCAAAGCTCTTTTATATGTCATATAGAAAGAGTAATAATTTACCTCTGTTTTTGGAAGTGAAAAAGCGGAGCTGTGTTTTGGCTAAGAAAAATTCAAATTAAGCAGTCATTTTTAAAAAAACCCCGGGATAACGTAATACATGATTTTCAATTATTGAATATTTAACATATTTTACTTTTTCAAATTTCAAAGATAGTAATACATATTAGATAGTTATTCAAATAATTATTGGACAAATTACGTTATTTTTAATATATTTAACAAAATAAAATTACATTAAATATAACGTATAATACTAGTTCGGAATTAATATGACAGAATATCAAAAAAAATCTGAATTTGTGACCGTTTTAGCATGGATATTTATTATTGTTTCAAGTGTTTTATTTATTTATTCAGTCTTCCAAACTATTTTTATGATTTTTGTTTTTGATAACTTTAATACGACTAATGAAACTCTTATCGGAAATATGATAGCCATATCTTTTTTTATCATTTTAATTTTTTTTGGACTTCTAAGGACTAGTATCAGTTTTTTAAAAAGAAAAAATTGGGCTAGATATTTATGGGTTGTGATATTAATATTTCTTTGTTTAGGCTCAATCCTTTTTACATTGTTCTATGGAGGATTTGGTTATTTTTTGGGGGTCGAAGAATTTACTAATTCAACTGAAGTGCCTTCAGAACCAGAAGGTACCTGGATGTTTCAGTCGATCTTCATTTTTTATAGTTGTTTAGCTTTGAGCTTTTCATTGTTGACTGCTTGGATAATTAAAAAACTTTTATCAAATAAAGTAAAACTCGAATTTAATAATTACAATAATAGCTTAACTCCGAACAATCGCTGCAATGGACCGCAAGGGGCTGCGCCCTTGTCCCCTTGGCCTTAAAGGGCCTTCGGCGGCCCCTGAGCTCAATCCGTTATGTTTCCATGAGGTAGGCCATGAAATTTAAAGAAATTGCACGCAGATTGACTGGAATTAGTTCTCCAATATTTGGTGTTTCTTGGAGCCCTTCGGAATCTGAAACTAAAGTTGCAAAAAGAGTGGTTACAGAACTTGAAGATCGAAGAGTTCTTTATAATCCATCAGAAATGGAAGTCCCAAGATACTGCGTCCAATCAATCATTGATATTCGTAGAATGCTATCAAAGGAAATTTCATCTTTAGACAGCAATTCTAATCTGTCCAACTCTTTGAGAGCAATGAGAGCTTCGTGCAGAAAATTTTTAGACGCTGTCACCAAAGACGAAAGAATAGTTGAATTTGGGTTTTCGGCAGGCCATTTTGCAAGTTGGCAATTTAATAGCGCAGTTGGAGAGCTGAGAGGTGTCTTTGGTGTTCACATCGCTCAAATTGCGACACAGCACGGACTTGATGTGGAAGACGATTTAGCAACTATTTTACCTGTAGTTGATAACGAAAAGGAAACATAACAATCGCTGCAGCGGACCGCTGGGTGCGGCTTTTCTGAAATCTGTGACAACTTTGGAACAGTGTTGCTGTCAATTAAGTTTAGTGGAACCCAGTCCCCTCCCTTCGGTCGGCGGCCCCTGAGCTCAACCGTTATAATTTATGACGTTATTAAAAAAAATCATATCTGCTATACTCTTCTACATTGGGATATTAGCCATTTTCAGTATCATTGGATTTTTTTGGCTAAACTCTTATGGCATGGACGAAGTCATTCCTTTCATTGTTACTATTTTAGGCCCTGCATTTAGTCTGTTTTTTATATTTAAATTATCATGTTACTTTTTGTTTTCATCTTATTGTATAGGATCGATCATATTTATTGTTTTGTTCTTTTTGGGAATTTATACGAAAGCCTTTGTATCAAAAATATTTTTTGTTCTAAGTCTACTATGTTGGTGGGCAGTTGGTATTTACTCTTTTGGTATTGCCCTTTATGGTTAAAAATATTCAGCCTATAACTGGAGTTAAATTATAACCCGTCGCTGGAGAGGGACCGGGCGTACTGCGCGGCCTTTTAAAAGTATGTGGTTTAGAAAAAAGGAAACTTTTATCTGAGGTTTCGGATATAAAACGCCCGGCCCCTCAGCTCAATCGTTATGCCTCAATAGGAACTCCAATTTGGAACATTATTTTTTGATAGGAATGGGTTCGTTTTGTTTTGCAACTCTCTTGAATGCTTTTCTTTACAAAAAATATCAGAATCAGTTTCAACGTTTCCAAAAATCAGAAGGTTTTAAATCATTTAAGAGATACCGAATGGGTATTTCTATTGTAACGGCAATACTATGGTATGCTGTAGCATATGGCCTTTTTCCAAATAGACCGTTGCCAATCATTCTATTAGATGTCGCATTTTTTGTGGTCGTGGCAGATGTCATACTTCTTCATCTGCTATTTTTCTTCAAGGCTGAATCGTTGGACATTTCAAGAAGTTTCTTTTGGAAAATCATTATCTCTCGGTATTCATTCTACCTGAGTTTTGTTTGCCTGTATTTTTCATTTGATTTTTATCGCCCAACACTATTTTAACAGAGGCATAACCCATATGAGCCGCCCTTTAGTCAATAGGCAATAAAAATTTTTTAGGAAAAACCAATTTCCCTTTATAAATACCTTAACAAATGAAATTACCTGGCTTAAATTCAGATTTGCAGTCATTAAACCTGCTACAAACACATATTGAGGGTCTCTTACTCAGCTTTAATGCTGACGGTTTACTCTGATAATGAAAAGTAAACGCCCTAGAATAAATTCGGTAACCTCTTACTGCCTTTTCAAATCGACGGGCTTAACCAAAATGATGCCTTGGTTATCCAGTTATATTCCGGGTCAGGGGAGGTGCAGGACTTTTCAACTTGTTAAATATGTGCTGCCACGCCAATCAAATCAAAGGGCTTTTCAGCATTTTGTTAATGATACCATGTGCAGTCTGGCTGCATCGGTTTTGGGTATCATGAATCGGCATTGCTAAATCATCTCCCAGTTATGCGTCGGGCTGTGGCAGTTGAAATCAAGCTGGTAAAAACACATTCATGTCAAAGGGCTCTTTTCTTTTTAAAATAAAATACACAGCCCGGCCCAATTTATGGGCGATAATGGAAAGCGTTTTACCAGGGGGGTGCTTTTTTAACAGCTTATTCTGATATGCCTTGCCACGATCGTTTCCTCTTAAAAACAACACGGCAGCTTCAGAAAACGCCCATTTTAGATGTGCATTTCCGATTTTTGCACCAGATGTACCATAGGTTTTACCGGCAGACTCTGCTTTGCATTTAACTAAACGTGCATAGGATGCAAAGTCACTGACATTAGGAAAACGTTTGATATCATAAATTTCATACAAAAGAACCAGGCTGATGATCTGACCGATACCCGGTACCGAGTTTAACAGCATGTAGCTTTGGTAATCGTTCACCTTTGCATGTTTACGGATATAATATTCAACTTCCCGAAGTTTTTCATCATAGTAGTTGATCAACTCTATATCAAGATCGACACTTTTTTGAACACTGGGGTCATCGAACCTGTCATCTACAAGGCCACGATTACTTTTGTATCGTAAATTTTTACCTAAGGGATCAAAATTATATTGAGTATTGGTATTGATAACATGACGAACCAGCTCTGCTTTTTTCCGCATCAGATGCATTCTTCTTCTGAGAAGATCCCTCGTGGATCTCATCTGCCGGGGATAAACATATGCCATAGGGAAATTACCCCCTTTGATAAGGCTTGCGATCTTGTAGGAATCAATCTTGTCATTTTTAGCCTTACCGCCATGGATGGCTTTCATGTATAAAGCATGCCCCAGGATAAAAGTGATATTATTATTTTCACAGACATCGGCAACCCAGTACCAGCAGAACATGCATTCAACGGCAACCACAATGTTTTTCTGGTAAGGTTTAATGGCTTTAAGCAATGCTTCAGGTTTTGTCTTAAGGTTTTTGTGAAATTTCACCTGGCCATTGTCATCCAGGATACAGATATACATTGATTTTGCATGCAGATCGATGCCACAATAATACTTATGAGACTTAGAATAGAATTTCATTGAGTCTTCTCCTTTGTTTGAATTATGGTTAGTTGTCTTAACAGCATAATGGTATGCTGGTTCAGAGGAAAGGCTCAATGATTATCAAATCATTGCAGCGGACCGTTTAGGGCGGCCTTCGGCCAACATGCCCTAAATTCCCTCCTTGCAGTCGGCGGCCCCTGAATTCCACCGTTATGTTTTAATACAAAGGAACAATCTTAAATGTCCGTAGGGTCCATACTCATTTTTCTAATCTATTTTTCGATATTAGGTTTTTCCCTATTTGTCACGATTAAAGCTATTATTGTAACTATAAAAAAAGATACAAGTAACCCCACCGTTTGGGATAAATCTTCCAGAAACCTTGCAGTTATAATGCTATCTTTATTTTTGATAATAACAATAGGCCTTATGGTATTCACGATTCTATTTTTCCTTTTCCCGAAGGTTATCGAAAATGTGCCGATGATTTTTAAAATGTTAGGGCTTACCGGAATTATAGTTTTCTATTGTTGTGGTGCTGGGCTGGTTATGGGGATGGGTAGATCAGTTGGAGCTTCAAACAAAAGAGCTTCAATTGTTTTCAGCGATATCTTTAAAAGCTTTTCAAAGAATAAGGAAAAAACATAACGACCATTGCAAGGGACCGCTGGGGGCTCGCTTTGCTCTCCCAAGTTCCCTTCGGCTTACGCCTCGGCGGACCCTGAATTCCAACGTTATGCTCAAAATATTTTTAAAGGATTTGATATGAAAAAGTTTGTTTTTTTTGTGGTTGCTTTTTTCTTGTTTATTGGATGCATTTCTTCCACATCAGACAATTTTATTCCTAAGCCTTCAAAAGGCTCGATAATCCCAGGCACATGGATTTCCCCTCAAGGCGCAGAATACATCTTCAATGGAAATGAAATGGTATGTATATATGTGCCACCAGAACTTAACGATTATTTTCAGTTATGGAAAGGTTATGTTGCTTTGAAAATAACGTCCAAAACAAACAATGAGTTTACCGCTAAACAAGCTTTAAGAAATCGCTCCATGGAAGCTATGAAATGGATTGATGTCTCCATTCTTTTTAAATCAGAAGATGAATTTGAGATAGTACATAGAAAAGAAGATAAAATACCTAATAGAATATTTATACGCGATGAAGATGAATATATTTCTGAATACAATGTGCCTGTAGGCTCAACATTAGATTTAGAGTTTGTTGGAAGATGGAAAGGGGAACATTTTCATGAAGATGGCAGCTATTTAAAAAAATGGAACCAAGTAAGAAATTCAGATGGAACATATGTAATCATTTTTAAAATGTACGATGAAAATAATAACCTTTTTAAAACGGAAATTGGGAAAGGTTATTGGTGGATAAAAAATGGATTTTTTCATGAAGTTGACCCGAGTATGACGTCCACTCCTGATATATATAAATTTGAAATTGTATCTGATAATGAGATAAAATTTACAGCAGTTCATATTGGCCCAACGTCTGTAGGGGAAGTTGGGTACACCTTTACAGATTTTAAAATCAAATAGGTCAAAGCATAACAATCATTGCAACGGACCGCTTGGGGACAGCTTCGCTTGCCCCAGTCCCCTCGACTCCGCTCGGCGGCCCCTGAACTCAAACGTTATAAATCAGAAAGGAACTAATAATGAATAATTTTTGGAAAGGTGTATCCCTTACACTCGTTCTGTTATTTGGGTTTATTCTTGCTTACAATATATATTTTCGAACCACTCAGCCTAAAGGAAATGGACAAGAATATGACAATCAAGTAGCAGCATATAATGAATATTTAAGCAAACAGGCTGAAAGTAACGAAGCTTATATGCTTAAAACCAACCAAGAATTTGATAGAGTCAAAGGAATTAATTCTAAAGCTGCTGAAAACAACGAGCGTTTTGAAAAAATTTTAAAGAAATGGGAAGAACAGGCTAATCGGTTTGACAAAGTATTGGATAGATTGGAAGAAAGATTGTAGATTTATAACCCAGCGCTGCACCGGACCGCCAGGAGCGGCCTTTTTCTAAAATCTGTACCAACTTTAAAACAGTGTTGCTCTTAACGAAATTTAGTGGAACCCCTGTTCCCTCGCTTCGCTCGGCGGCCCCTGAACTCAGCCGTTATAAATTAGCAGTAAATAATGAATTTATTTTCTTTCAACTGTTTATCTGTATAAAATAAAATATGGAAACAATAATTGCCCTAATAATTGCTCTTTTTTCAATCATTGGTTACATTATTTTATCCAAAAAAAGACGTCAAAATAAAAGCATAGAGGTAAAATCAACAATTTCATACAAAGAAATTTTTTTAACTTTATTTAAAGAATTTGTATTTGTAATATTAATCTGTATTTGTTTTTATTTTTTTACAAGATCGGTTTTCGTTACCGTGAGTATTGGCGCGTTATTTCTATCTTTCATAATAGGATCTACCATACAAATGATGGTATTTGAATATCAAAATCAAAGAAGAAGAAAATCTTAAGAAAAAATTTATAACCATCCCTAACTTTAACCCTAAAGTCAAGAACTACTACAGGGATCTTAAAAAATCGAATAAATAAATGGAATCGAACCATCGTTACGGACCGCTGAAGGCGGGACCTGAATCAATAGTCATATTTAATAAAGGAGATAAAATGAAAAAAGCTACAGTAGTGATGACAATGTTGATACTTGTTTTTCTTAAACCTGTTTTTGCAGCAGCAGTAAGCGATGAAAAAAAGATTCTCATTGATAAATTGTTGGAACAAACTGGGCAATCAGCTGTTGACACAGGCAAAAACTTTTCCAATGCTTTTTTTCAACAAATGAAACTGATCTTAAAACAACAAAATCCAGACATTGACCCAAAGGCTTTTGTTATAATAAAAGAAGAAATAAATACCATCATAGATGAAGAATTGGTTCAGAAAAAAAGGCTGTCCAAAATGATGTATCCTATCTATAGTAAGCATTTTTCTATCAAAGAATTAGCGCAAATGATCGAGCTGAATAAGACACCGCTGGGTCAAAAACTAATCAAAGTTATGCCTATTATCACCCAAGAGGGCATTCAGGCAGGACAAACTTTCGGGCAATCATTGGGCCCAGTCATTCAAAAACGTATTATGGATAGATTTCAGGAGGAGGGGATTCAATAAATATAACCATCATACCGTCTGTTTCGCTTCGGCGGTCCCTGACCTCAAACCGTCGCTATCAGTATCATAAATGATGATTAAAATTTCAAGATTCAATATAGGCGGAAACACAGCTGTTAAAAGGCCTGTATTAAAAAGGTGAGGTAAACAGAAAGGAAAAGCTGGCAGGCTGCACCAGGCAACCTGTCAGCTTTTTTTTATTGCATAAACGTTACATACCCAGGTATGCTTTTTTGACATCTTCGTTAGCCAGCAGGTTCTCACCTGTGTCTGTAATTGTGATCACGCCGTTTTCCATGACATATCCGCGGTGGGCTGCTTTTAATGCAAGATTAGCGTTCTGCTCAACAATAAAAATGGTGGCATTCTGGTCTGCATTAATTTTTTCAATGATATCAAAAATCTGTTTAACAATGATCGGTGCAAGTCCAAGAGAAGGTTCATCCAGTAAAAGAACCTTGGGACGTGACATCAGCGCCCTTGAAATTGCCAGCATCTGCTGCTCGCCGCCGCTCAGTGTCCCGCCGGCCTGGTTTTTTCTTTCCGCTAAAATGGGAAACAGGGAGTAGACATAGTCCAGATCTTTATTGATTTCATCTGTATCATTTCTTAAAAACGCACCCATGTCCAGATTTTCAGCCACTGTGAGATAGGGGAAAATCCGCCGGCCTTCCGGCACCTGACAAATCCCTAATTTCACAATTTCATCTGACGGCATATGGGTGATATCCTCTCCCTTGAATTCAACCGTGCCCTTTTTGGCAGGTACAATACCGCAGGTTGTCATCAAAGTGGTTGATTTCCCGGCACCATTTGCGCCAATCAAAGAAATAATTTCTCCCTCAGTCACTTCAAGATCTATGCCT
Organism: uncultured Desulfobacula sp.; assembly: GCA_964343845.1. Classification (GTDB taxonomy): domain Bacteria; phylum Desulfobacterota; class Desulfobacteria; order Desulfobacterales; family Desulfobacteraceae; genus Desulfobacula. Next base: position 264,989 of record CAYFKW010000001.1, read on the forward strand.
TTGAGGGCGTGAATATTACCATAATATGTGTGTACATCTTTTAATTTAAGCATCTTCAGACTCATCCCCCAGATAGGCTTTAATTACTTCTGGATTGGACTTAACCTCTTCAGGTGTACCTTCAGCGATTTTTTTGCCATAATCCACTACATGAATTCTGTCCGACAGGCTCATCACAAGCTTCATATCATGTTCAATAAGCAGGATAGACAGATCTTCATTGTCCCTGAGCCATACGATCAAGTCATCCAGTTCTTTAGTTTCCTGGGGATTCATGCCTGCAGCAGGCTCATCCAACAGGAGTAAAAACGGATTTGTCGCAAGAGCTCTGGCAATTTCCAGGCGCCGCTGTGCACCATATGGCAGATTGACAGCCATTTCATTGACATATTTATCCAGGCCTATTTTTTCAAGGATTTCATAGCTGTCAAGCACTGCCTGCCGTTCTTCATTTTTCTGGCTTGAAGGCCGGAGCATGGCACTTAAAATACCTGATTTCAGTCTGCAATGCCTGCCAATCAAGACATTTTCAAGAACGGTCATACCGGAAAACAGCCGGATGTTCTGAAAGGTTCTTGCAAGTCCCCTCTCAGTCACATAATTAGTTTTCAATCCATTGAGTTTTTGTGTGGGTTTGCCTGGCGGTGTAATTTCCACAACCCCTTCGGTTGGATCATAAATGCCTGTTATACAGTTAAAAAAGGTGGTTTTTCCTGCACCGTTCGGACCGATCAAAGCAGCAATCTGACCCTTTTCAACTGAAATGTTTACCGTGTCCAGTGCTTTTAACCCCCCAAAATTCATTGTGAGGTTTGTTACATTGAGTATAGGTTCCATAAATGTATTCTTTATTTTTCAAATTTATATATTTTACGCACACTTTGAATCAGCCCTTCTGGTTTAAATACCATCACGATAACCTGAAGTGCTCCAAAGACCAGCATCCTGTATTCAGCCACTGCCCGTAGATACTCAGGCAGCAGAATGAGTACAAGCGCCCCGGCAATAACACCAATTGCAGATCCCATTCCACCGATAACAACAACGCATAAAATGGTAATGGACTCCCAGATTGTAAACGACATTGGGTTGATAAATGAGGTTTTTGCTGCGAAAACAACCCCCCCCAGGGAGGCCCAGGTCGCTCCTAATGCAAAGGCCGTTAATTTAGTCTTGAATTTATCTATCCCCATTGCCTGGCAAGCAATTTCATCATCTCTTAACGCGATCCATGCCCGTCCAATTTTCGAATTTTCAAGCCGGTTCACAAAGAAAATGGTTAAAAGCACCAATGCAATAACAATAAAGTAAATGTAAATAACTGTTGGGTGCTGTTCAAACTGCATGCCGAAAAATGAGGGTGCCGGTATATTCCCGATACCGCGGGGACCATTGCCTAATTCATCCCAGTTTTCAAGAATAATCCTGATAATTTCACCAAATCCCAGCGTAACAATGGCAAGGTAATCCCCTCTTAACCTTAAAACAGGATATCCTAAAAGCACACCGAAAAAGGTACCCAGAAGTGCACTGATCGGTAAAACAAGCCAGAAACTGATACCAAAATGCAGATTTAACAATGCATAGGAATAGGCACCGACGGCATAAAATGCAACATACCCCAAATCAAGGAGTCCGGCCAGTCCGATAACAATGTTCAGACCCAGTCCCAGCATGACATAGACCAATGCTGAAATCATGATACTGGTGTGATACATGGGGAAAATAAATGGATAGGCAATAAAAAAGGCGGCAATAGCTATCAGGAAGGGTGTTCTGAACCGCTCATTCTGCAGCAGGCGGTGAACCAGCGGTGTATCATCTTTGATATCTGATTTTTTCTTTTCCTCTTTCAGCCTTAAAAAATAGTTCCAGATCAGAGAGGCAAAGAAGCCTATAATACCAACCCAAATAATATTATTCCATCTGAAATCCACAATATTTTTTATGGTATTGACCTTGATAACCATCAATGGAAACGTCAGCACCATAAACCATAAAGCGATAAAAAATGATTGCTTGATTTCTTTTTTTGTAACCATAATTAACTTTCAAAAAATGTAATAGTTAAACTTTAGATAACTCATCTCTGCCAAGGATGCCTGACGGCCTGAAGATTAAAATAATAACAAGAATACTAAAGGCAAAGACATCTTCATACTCACTCCAGAAATAGCCGGTAAAAAAGCTTTCACAAATACCCAGTACCAGACTGCCCAACACAGCGCCCGGTACACTTCCAATGCCGCCTAAAACAGCAGCAATAAAAGCTTTAAGCCCTGCCAGGAATCCAATGAAGAAGTTTACCTGGCCGACATGGCAGGCAATTAGAACACCACCGATGGCGGCTGTGGCAGATCCCACAACAAAGGTAGTTGAAATAACTTTATTTACATTTATTCCGACAAGAGAGGCCATGATTTTATCTTGAGCAGTCGCTCTCATGGCTTTACCGATTTTGGTAAATTTGATGAGCATACCCAGCAGGATCATTACAATGACAGTGGTAACGATGATCATCATTTCAACAGCTGTAATGACATGGGCAAACGGCTCCCAGAATTCAAAATCTGGAATCAGGCTTTCAAAGGGCATAAATTCCGGTGACTGAGCGAGCATCACATAATTTTGTAAAAAAAGACTCATTCCAATAGCTGAAATGAGCGCAGAAAGTCTTGGTGCAGTTCTTAAGGGTTTGTAGGCAATTTTTTCAACCGTGAATCCATAGGCGCAGGAATAAATAATCGCAAATGCAAACGCCAGAAAAACAATGACACCCGGGGGCCATCCCCAGAGGCCGAGCACACTGGCCACAATAAGAGATGTCATCGCACCGATCATATAGATTTCACCATGGGCAAAATTGATCAGCTGGATGATACCGTAAACCATGGTATATCCCAGAGCGATTAAAGCATAGATGCTGCCCCTGGTCAGGCCGCCCAGAAAGAGTTCTAAAAAATAGCCTGGGTCTACAATCAGTTCTCTGATACCGAAGAACCCCATGATTCCGGCAACTGCTACACCCAATATAATATTAAAGAGACGCATGTTAATTAATTTAAATCTCCTAAACTTTGTTAAATTTAAGTAAAATTAATAGATATAAAAACAGGAGCTGTAAAATGCGTTTTCCAAATTACGCTCCTGTTTTTATAAGTTAAATATTAATTAACCTGCTGGTATTTTCCGTTGGTAACCTTGTATACAGAGAAACCTGCGCCAATGACATCGCCTCTTTTATCAAAACCAATGGTTCCAAGAGGAGATTGAATTTTTGCTTCAAACATTGCTGCACGCATTTTGTCGTAATCCAGAGAGCCGGCTTTTTCTGCTGCCATGGCAAGGGCTTGAACACATGCATATGCATTATGAAAGAAAGTACCTGGATCTTCACTGTATTTTTTCTGGTGTTTTGCAGTCAGTTCTTTGTAAAGCGGGTTATTGGAAGTATCATTCGGACCTGTTGCGTAAACGCCTTCAGAATATTTTCCAGCCAGAGTTGTGAAGTTATCACCAATGATGCCGTCACCGCCGAAGAAAGTTGTTTTAACTCTTTTCTTTTTAATCAGACCGACGATTTTGGATGCATCTGAATGGTATCCGCCCCACATGGTAACGTCAGCTTTAGATCTTTTGATTTTCTGTACAATGGCTGAAAAGTCAACCGCACCAGTAGTTACACCTTCAAAAAGAACGATTTCAACGCCGCCGAGCTGTGCAAAATATTTTTTGGCAAGTTCCATCTGACCTTTACCATAATCGCCTTTGTCATGGATCAGGGCTACTTTTTTGGCTTTTAAGGTGTTTTTTGCAAAGGAGGTCATCAGATCTGCCTGAGCACCATCATAAGAAATGGTTCTGAAAAAGTTTGGATGTTCACCTTTAAGTGTCAGGTCGTCATTGGTTGATGCCGGGGAGACAACAAGCAAGCCTGCATCTTTATAGATTTTATTGGCAGCAATCGTTGCGCCTGAGCAGACATGGCCTACGATCATCTGGGCACCGTCTGATACCAGTTTGGTTGCCATGTTGACGGCAACTTCAGGTTTACAGACATCGTCACCGATTAGTATTTCAACTTTTTTTCCTAAGATTCCGCCTTTTGCATTAAGGTCTTCAACGGCAATCTCAACCCCTCTTACAGCAGAGATTCCATACGGTGCAAGGTCGCCGGAAATAACGCCGCCAGACCCTATTTTGATGGTATCACCAGCAAAGCCTGGTGCCGTAATGCCAATCAAAAATACCAATGCAAGTGTTAAAGATTTTAAAAAAGATTTCATTTGTTTACTCCCCTCTAGTTTAAATTACTGGTTAGTACAGCATAGCTACAAAAACATTTGTAAGTTTTGCAACTATAAAATCAAGGATTCTCATAGTCAAGCAAAAAAGCTAAACCAGAACAAAAAAAACATGGATCATATTTCAAAACAGCAGGAAAGATAGATTTATAACTTGTATATACAAGATTAATCCACCGAATTTTATTCGCCCTTATTCGGGCGCAGTTAAACCGTTTCAAAATGACAGGTAAAATGCCTTAAATATTCTGCCTGATATGTTATTTTATATCCTGGAATCCTGTCTTTATTCCCCCAAACCTCCTTAACGACTTCAATGAGATAGTCAAAATGACTCTGTGTATACACTCTTCTTGGAAACGCCAGTCTCACAAGCTCAAGTGGAGACGCAATCTCATTCCCATTTTTATCAAAGCTTCCAAACATGACACTGCCCAGTTCAACGCCCCTGATACCCCCTTCAGTATAAAGCGCATTGACAATACCAATTCCCGGGTATTGAAGGACAGGAATGTGGGGAAGCATTTTTTTTGCATCTAAAAATACAGCATGGCCGCCTGCCGGCCGAACAATGGGAATTCCCATTGTTTCAAAACGGTCACACATGTATTTAATGGTTGCTTGTCTATAAACCTGGTAATCATATTCAAGCGCTTCCATTAACCCGACGGCAATGGCTTCAAGGTCCCTGCCGGCCAGTCCGCCATAGGTGGGAAACCCTTCTCTGATAATGAGCAGATTTCTGAACGATTCCGCCCACTTGTCATCATTGCAGATTAAGAAACCGCCAATATTTGCCAGACCGTCTTTTTTGCAGCTCATGGTGGCTGCATCTGCATAAGAAAACATCTCCTGTGCGATTTCCAGCAACGATTTTTCTTCATACCCTTTTTCCCTTTTATGAATGAAATATGCGTTTTCAGCAAATCGGCAGGCATCCATAACCAGGGGGATATTGTGGGGTTTTAGTACGGCTTTTATCGCTTTAATGTTTTCCATTGAAACCGGCTGCCCGCCGCCGGTATTATTGGTCACGGTAATCATACAGAACGGTATGTTCTCTTTTCCATGGGCCTGAATGCAGTGTTCCAGTTTTTCAAGATCCATGTTCCCTTTGAAAGGGGACGTGTCACGGGTATCTGTCCCCTGGGTGCACAGAAAGTTAGCAGCAATGCCGCCGACATACTCGATGTTTGCCCGGGTGGTATCAAAATGAGAATTGTTCGGGATAATATTCCCTTTTTTTATCTGGGTCTGTGCCAGAATGGCTTCAGCAGCTCTCCCCTGATGGGTTGGAAATACATGTTTTATGCCGGTGATGTTTTGAACGGTTCGTCTGAAGTTATGCCAGGACCTGCTGCCGGCATAGGATTCATCTCCCATCATCAAGGCGGCCCATTGTGTTGTTGACATGGCACCGGTACCACTGTCTGTCAGCAGGTCAATACAGCAGTCTGATGCATCAAGGAGGAAAACGTTTTCATGTGCCCGTTTGAGCGCCGCAACCCGTTGTTCCCGGGATATGATTTTGATGGGTTCCGTTGTTTTGATTCTAAATGGCTCAATAATCGTTTTCATTTGTATTATCCTGCCTGAGCCGTTTTAGATTTGTTGAGTTCCACATAGGTCTCAAACATTTCCATAAGCGCATCTAAATATTTTCTGTAAATGTTTTCCTCAATGGCCGGAATAATCTGGTGGGAACCGATATATAAACAGTATCGAATTAACGAGATCATTTCTACCAGTTCAGGATCATCTGACATCAGTGAAAACATGGTGCGCAAGAAGGTCATTCGCTGGCTGTCTATTCTTTCCTGATATTTTCTGGCCAAGGGATCTCTCAATGCCCATGCACGGACCGCCACTTCAATACCCGGATCCAGGTTTTCCTTTGAGAGCCTTAAAAGGGTTGTATTGATCTCTTTAAATGTTTTTTTCTGTTTGCTGATTTCAAAAATATCAAAGGTTTGCTTTTTTTCCCAGAACCGTAACAGTTTTTCAAAATAGTCGTCCCGGTTTTTAAAGTGATGGTAGAAAGAGCCTTTGGTTTTATGTAAACTTTTGGTAAGATTCTCTATCGTAAGTTTTTTGGCGCCGCTGGCTTTAAGAATTTTAAACCCTTCTTCATACCAGGCGCATTTATCTAATTTTTTCAAGCGACTCCCCTCACTTTTCAAACCATACGGTATGGTACGGTTTTATTGCATATCAGGACTTGTTTTTCAAATCAAGAAAAAAATGAAGTTCTTCTAATTTTTTTTGTTTTATCGGCGCAGATACGGGTTTGTCTATTAAATTAAGGCGGTTATAGTGTATCGAGTGCAGCCGCCATTCTATCCAGTCCCTTTTCAAGCAAAGGCCTTGGGCATCCAAAATTTAATCGGACAAAGCCTTTTTGACCAAAAAAGACACCATCAAAAAGACCAACCCCTGCCTGTTCAAAAAAATCCACAGGGTTATCAAGACCGGTTCCCCTCACATCGATCCAGGCAAGATAAGTAGACTCTACAGGGTTGAGGCGGCATCCTTTCATTTTGTTGACACGGTTAAAAACAATGTCCCGGTTTTTTCTAAGATAGATGATGAGTTCATCCAGCCAGTCATCACATTTTTCATATGCGGCCTGGGCTGCAATAAACCCTAAAAGATTAACTTGGGGTATCAGGCCTTTTAATGTTTTCTGGTATGTTTTTTTCAGTTTCTGATCCGGGATGATGGCAAAAGAGCAGCCCAGACCGGGGATGTTATAGGTTTTTGATGGTGCCATAAGCGTCAGAGTCATGCGGGCAGCCTTCTGCGATACTGATGCGGTAGGAATGTGTCTTTTGTTTTTATCCAGGACAAAATCACTGTGGATTTCATCGGAACAGATCACCACATCATGTTCATTACACAGCCCGATCAAACGGGTGATTTCAGATTTGGTAAAAACCGTACCACAGGGATTATAGGGCGTGCAGAACATGAACATATCAACGTCTTTCTTAAATGCATTTTCAATGGCTTCAAAATCAAGTGTTGATCGTTTGTTTCTCTCGATCATGGGGGTGGTAACCAGTTTTTTCCCGCAATTTCCCGGGGCATTTAAAAACGGTGGATAGATCGGTGTTGTGGTGAGGATTTTTCCATGTGGTTTGCCAATGGCGCTGCAGGCTGCATTCAGGCCACATACAACACCAGGTATCCAGACAATCCACTCTTTTTCTATCTTCCAGTCGTACAGGGTGCTAAGCCTTTTTATAAGCATATCATTGAGGGGGCCCGGTGTTGCTGTATACCCCAGAATGCCATGCTCGATCCGCTGCTGTAACGCTTTTAAAACAGCCGGCGGCGCTTTGAAATCCATATCTGCAACCCACATGGGAATGATATCTTTCCCTTTATATTTGTCCCATTTCATGGAAAACGTATCTGTCCGGTCGATGATGTGATCGAAATGATATGTCATATTTACACCAGCCTCCAAAAAGTCAGTTGCATTTTAAAAGGTCTACCGTATCATGAAAAATTAAAAAATGCATGATTTTTGCACACCTGACTCTTTAGCTTGAGATAGAGAAAACAAGGGTGTTAAAGATTGAAAATTAGTGTATATTTTATGGACCGAATAGTTTTTGGAACTTGATTCAATATTTAAGTACAAACGGAAATCAAAGGATATGAAAACCACAAATGAGAAAATTGATTGTGTCAGGCAATCAATGGAAAAAGAGAACATCGCAGCCATTATCATTCCGAGCAATGACCCGCACCAGAGTGAATATGTGACTGAACACTGGCAGGCAAGAAAATGGTTAACCGGGTTTTCCGGGTCTGCCGGTGTCGCCGTTGTAACGAAGGACCATGCCAATTTATGGACAGATTTCAGGTATTATATTCAGGCAGAAAACCAGATTTCAGGGTCAAAGTTCAAATTGTTCAAAATGGGAGAGCCGGATGTTCAGACATTTCAAAAATGGCTGTGCCAGACCCTTAAACCGGGTGATCGCATTGGCATAGATGGAAACATGTTCAGCCTTGCCGATGTAAAAAAGATGAAGGAGAAATTTGAAAACAAAGGGATCCTGCTCGATCCGTCGGTTGATATTGTTAAAGCGCTTTGGAATGACAGGCCCCCGAGACCGGAAACACAGGCCTTTTCATTTTCAGTTGAGTATGCAGGCAGAAGCAGGAAAGACAAGATAGAAGAACTATACGGGAAAATGGAAGAGGTTAATGCGTCTTATCATTTAATGGCAACTCTGGATGATATTGCCTGGACCTTGAACCTGAGGGGAAATGATGTTCATACAAACCCGGTCAATATTTCATTTTTATTGATTGAACCTCAAAAGACAACATTGTTTATCCCGCAGGAAAAAGTTTCTGAAAAGCTTTTAAAAGAATTGAAGCAGGACAATATTGACCTGAAAGGGTATGAAGACATTTTTAAGGCCCTGGAAGGGCTGCCGGACAGGGAGACGATCCTTCTAGATCCTGACCATATCAATTACAAGCTCTATCAGTCCATTAATAAAAAGTGTACCATCATTGAAAAGCAGAACCCTGCCATTGGAATGAAAGCGGTCAAAAATGAAGTGGAAATAGCGCATTTGAGGCAGACAGCAGTGAAAGACGGGGCAGCAGTTATTAATTTCCTTCACTGGCTTGAACACGAGGATGAAAAAATAACAGAGGTTTCTGCTGCCGATACATTGCTGGCATTTCGAAAACAGCAGTCACTGTTTGTCGACAACAGTTTTGATCCCATTATGGCCTTTCAGGACCATTCTGCCATGTGCCATTATTCAGCCTCTCCGGAAACAGATGTTGTTATTGGTGAACAGGGTATGTTTTTAACAGATTCAGGCGGGAATTATCTCACCGGCACAACGGATATCACCAGAACAGTGTTCCGGGGCACGCCGTCAAAAAGGGAAATAACAGATTATACGCTGGTATTAAAAGGCCATATCGCAGTGGCAACTGCGTTCTTTCCAAAAGGGACAAAAGGGTTTCAGGTTGACACGCTGTCCAGGCAGTATCTATGGAATCAAGGAATGGATTTTGGTCATGGAACCGGCCATGGTGTGGGCTTTTTCCTGTGTGTTCATGAGGGCCCGGCAAGGATAAGCTCTCATCCATTGGATGTGAAGCTTGAAAAAGGGATGGTACTGACCAATGAGCCCGGCGTTTACAGGGATGGCGGGTATGGTATTCGTCTGGAAAATATGATCCTTGTGGATCAGGCCTTTGAAAATGAGTTCGGCACCTTTTTAAAGTTTGAAAACCTTACATTCTGCCATTTTGAAAAAGATCTGATCAATACAGAATTATTAACGCAGCAGGAGATTGATTATATAAATAATTACCATAAAACAGTCTTTGAAAAAGTATCGCCTTTATTAGAAACAAAAGTGACGGCCTGGCTTGGAGAAAAAACAAAAAAACTGAAAAAATAACGGCGGCTGCAAAGATATTCCAATACAGCCGATAATTGAAAGGGGTGTCCCTGTCATTCAGTTATCCAGGCCATGAGATTTTCACAAAATCAGAAACTGAATGGCAACCGCTGTAATATCAAAAGCGCTGTTGCCGAAAGGCTAATTAATAAAGGACTGTATTTACAGGTACTTATTTTGTGTTAAATTTATACCCCACACCAGATACCGTTACAATGAATGAAGGTGTTTCAGGATTCTGTTCAATTTTTTTTCTCAGACGCTGAATATGAACATCTAATGCCCTGCTCTGGGAATACAGTTTAGAATCCCACCATATCTGTTTTTCTATGAATTCTCGTGACAGTGTTTTTTGGGGATGAGAGACAAAAAGTTCTAAAAGCTGAAATTCAGTTTTGGTCAGTTTAATGAGCCTGCCGCTTATTGTTACCTGGCGTGTTTTATAATTTATCTCCAGATGTTTAAAGGTTTGTTTTTCCTGAACAAGTGATCGGTCAAACCGGTTAAAAATTGCGGTGATCCTTGCTGAAAGTTCCAGGTACTCAAAGGGTTTGACAATGTAATCATCTGCACCGCTCTTGAGGCCTAAGACTTTATCGGATAAGGTATCTCTTGCGGTCAGCATGATAATGGGAAAGTCAAATGACTTTCTTAAAATTTCGCAAATAGAAATACCGTCCATATCCGGAAGGTTTAAATCAAGCAGCACCAGGTCCGGCTGTTCAGTTTTGGCCATCTCAATACCCTGCCTGCCAAGATGGGCGTAACTGACTGTAAACCCGTCAAGTTTTAAATTGCCTTTAATGGTTTGAACGATATCCTCATCATCATCTATAATCAGGATGGTTTTATTGGGTTGTGCCATTTGTCTGCCTGTTATCCTTTTGGAAGTGTAATAAAAAAAGTGCTGGGTGAGCCTTTGCTGCTTTGAACCGTTATGCTGCCATTGTGTGCAGTGACAATCGCCTTTGAAATGGCCAGCCCCATACCAGCTCCCTGGTTTTTCATGGTTGAATTTTTTGACGTAGTGTAAAATTTTTTAAAAATAGTTTCAAGGTTTTCCTCAGGGATTCCCGGTCCCTGGTCTTCAATAGATATAATAATATTATTTTTTTCTGTTCTCATTTTCATCCAGATCGTGGCCTTTGGCTCAGAAAATTTTATGGCATTATCCACAAGATTCACCAATACCTGTTCCATGCGTTCAAGATCAATAATTGCAAACAGGTGTTCCGGCAGATCCTGTATGATATGGATATCTTTTTCCATGGCCAGCGGTGTCATGATATCAATCACTTCCCGTATAAGCTGCGACATGTCTTCCCGTTCAAATTCCCATTCAATATTGCCTGCCTCTAATTTGGTAAAATCAAACAAATTGGAAATCAGCCGCGTAAGCCTTGAAATGTTTTTTTCAATAATCTGGATAAATTCTAGGTTCTCCGGGTCTTTAAGTGTTCGTTCCAGATAATTAATACTGCCTTTGACCGCTGTCAGCGGTGTCCGAAGCTCATGCGACATGTTGGTGAGAAAATCTGATTTAAGCTTGTCCAGTTTTAAAAGTTCCTGATTGGCCCGCGCCAGGTCTTTTGTGGCTCTGGCTACTTTTTCCTCCAGGTTTTCTTTGTTATGCATGAGGTTTTCAGCCATCAGGTTGAAGCTTTTTCCCAGTTTTTCAAGTTCATCATTTGTATGAAGCGACACCCTGGTGTCCAGTTTTCCTGTGGAAATTTCCCGGCTTTTTGCTTCCAGTTCGTTAAGAGGCTTTAACACAAGGGTGTGGATAAGAAAAATCAATACAATGATCGTTGTCAATGTGATTAAAACACCAGTTCCTGTCAGGAGCCAGATGCTGTCCCGCAGTGAATGTTTAATATTTTCATAAGGAAGGGTGACCCTTAATCCGCCGATGATACTTGTTTTCTGCCTTTTCTCACGGGTGTGACACTTTATGCATCCTTTTTTTGTATAAAGGGGAACCATATAGTCAAAATTCTGATCTCGAAACTGGAAATATTCCTTTATTTTATTGCCGTTCTGAAAACTAGTCAACGCTGTTTTTTCAAAGCTGTTAGGACTGTTGGCGATATTGATGGGTGTGAGACTGGACAGCCTGAACTGATAGGATTTTCTTTCAAATGAATACTGGCTCAGTTTTTGGGTTACCATGGAAGGGGTAAAAAATTGATAGGTATCTGTTGGAGAGGAGATTTGTTCTTTGACAACATAGGGGATGCCTTTGGCGCCTTTACTGTCTGTATTCACATATACGCCGCCCATGCAATCGGTTACCCACTGCCGGGTTAACACTATCTGGTCGGCGATAACCCTTGCTTTTTCCAGCGTCTCCTGTTTGCCTTGATTGGAAATACGAAAACCAATCCAGGTGAATAACAGTCCTAAAATGGGGACAATAATAATGACAATACCCAGGGCAAATTTTTGTTTTAACGAATAATTTATTTTCTGTGATAAGGTTTGTGTGGTATAAGAGGTTTGATTCTTTTTATTTTGCATGCTCATGGCCTTGATGCGTTAAAATCTGTTAATGATATTTTGTCAGTGCTAGGTACGATATAAAATGATTTGAGAAAAATTGCCATATTAAAAAAATGGCACACATTTTGAATTAATTTGAATTAAGCGGAAATGAGCCCAGATTGAGTTTTAAGGCAAAGTTAATTAAAGAATAAAGGGTTGTCCGAACAATAAAACAGCCAATAACAGATAAAAAGGAGAAAAAATTATGGTCAGCTGGATTTGTAATAAATGCGGTTATAACCTTGAGGCTGATGCGCCTCCAGAGGAATGCCCCTCTTGCAAAAGTGATTGTTCCTTTGTTGATAATTCCTGCTACACCCCAGACTGCGCAGGAAAGCCAAACGATCCCCAGATCAAGGGTGAAGGGTAGGGTAACCCCGCTTTAATCCTATTCAGGAGGGTGTAATGAAAAAGAAATATAGAATAAAAACATCCTGTCCTCAATGTGGGTGTTCCGGTGTCTCTCATCTGTCAGAAGAGGAGATAAAAAAACGATACGGCGATGTTCCCAATATCGAACTTGAGTGCCATGAATGCCTGATGGTGATGGATGCCGATGTTGAGGAAGACAAGAGTTGATGACGGTATAAGTGTCTCAGGCATTGTGTGCACCATGTCAGTGTGCAACCTGTATGAGACACTTGTGTATTGTCTTTTTGTTTTCATATCTGAATAGGAACCGTTCTGAAATTATTTTTTATGATAAAATCCCTGATGATTCTGGGCATGAAATAAAGACAAAATGAAGCTTGTACCAAGCTTTTTTAGATACTTTTGTGTGTACTGGGGAAAGTGAAACCTCAGCAGTCTGGTCTTTTGCTTGAATCGCTGGGTAATACAAGCAGGTGTCATAATTTTAAGCAGCACATGACTTGAAAATAAAAAAAAGGAGTAAAAATTGGCACAGCCTGAAGATATGTATCAATGCCAGACCACAAATTGCGGATATATTTATAACCCTGATAAAGGGGATCGGAAAGCAAAAATCGCAAAGGGGACAAAGTTTGAAGATCTGCCGGATGACTGGAAATGTCCTGTCTGCGGTGCCAGTACAAAGGCATTCAAACCGCTTGCCTGAAACAGCGTATTCAATGAATTGCCATAACTGTCAACAGTACAAACGCGGAGATGTTAGTGATGAAATGGTTGCATTTTTTTACGCCTGCTAAATCCATAGATTTCAAAGAGACGCAGTCTTATATTTCCCGGCATCCAAGCGAAGAGATTACCATACTGGATGTCAGACAGCCCTCTGAATACCGGAAAAGTCATATTCCAGGGGCTGTGTTGATCCCACTGCCTGAACTGTCTGACAGGCTTGGAGAACTGGACCCTGACAAACCAACCCTGGTTTATTGAGCCGTGGGCGGCAGAAGCCGTGTTGCTTCTCAGATGCTGGCGGGAAAGGGATTTTCCAAAGTATTTAATGTGTCCGGCGGCATAAAGGCATGGAATGCCAAGACCGCTATCGGGCCTCAAGACCTTGGCGTGGATCTGTTCAAAGGGAAAGAAGACCCGCAGGAGGTATTAAAAATTGCATATTCCCTTGAACAGGGATTGCGGGAATTTTATGTTACCATGGAAGAAAAGGCAGTTCATGAAAAGGTGAAAGACCTGTTTGCCAAGCTGTCTGATATAGAAGTAAAGCACCAGATGTCTATTTATACGGCCTACAATGATATGAGCGCCGAAGACATCGGCAAGGCTGAATTTGAAAGTATGGTGGAGAAAAGAGCGCTGGAAGGTGGATTAACCACTGAACAATACCTTAAACTGTTTGGTTCGGATATTTCAAAGGAAGAAGATGTGATTTCCCTTGCAATGTCAATAGAAGCACAAGCGCTTGATTTATATCAGAGAGTGGCGTTAAATATTGAGAAACCAGAATCAAAAAAGATCATAAACACCATTGCCAATGAAGAAAAAGCTCATCTGGCAAGCCTGGGTAAGCTCATGGACAGCCTGTAAGAATGGAAAAAACATGAGAAAACATCTGATACTGGTCGGCGGGGGCCATGCCCACATGACGGTCCTTGAAAATATCCGCACATTTATTAAAAAAGGATTCAAGGTAACCGTTATTGGCCCTTCTTTTCATCATTATTATTCTGGAATGGGTCCTGGAATGCTGGGGGGAACTTATCGCCCGGAGGATATCCGGTTTGCAACAAAGGATGTTGTCCAGAAACAGGATGGCATTTTCATTAAAGATAAGGTTGTTCAGGTTGATCCTGAAAAGAAAACAGTCACAACACTATCCAGTCACACCTTTTCTTATGATGTGATTTCGTTTAATGCAGGCAGCTTTGTGCCGGATATCACCGGTGTTGAATACAAGGATGACATTTATGCGGTTAAGCCGATTGAAAAGCTGCTGGAGGCAAAACAGAGGCTTGAAACCTTGTTCTCACAAAAGAGTATCAGCATCAGTATCATCGGGGGCGGGCCTTCTTCTGCAGAAATAGCAGGCAATGTGTGGCAGCTGTCCAGAAAAGTGAACCAGTTCATGCCCCGGATTCAGATTTTTGCAGGTCGCCGATTTATGGCGCGGTTTCCAAACAGTGTCCGGTCAAGAGTGAGAGCGGTACTTAAAAAAAGACATATTCAGATTTATGAAACAGGATATGTAACAGAAATGAAGCCCGGGCAGGTTGTCCTTTCCTCTGGAGAATCGGTCTCAACTGATTTTATTTTCATGGCTTCAGGGGTGACTCCCTCTTCGATTTTTGAGACCTCTTCTTTGCCAATTGGACCTGACAAAGGACTATTGGTAAATCAATATTTGCAATCGGTGCAGTATCCGGATATTTTCGGGGGTGGGGATTGTATTAGTTTTAAAGACCAATCGTTGGATAAAGTCGGTGTGTATGCCGTCCGCCAGAATCCGGTTTTACTGCATAACCTGATGGCAGCGCTTGAAGGAAAAGCGCTTGTCCCCTTTGACCCGGGACCTGATTACCTGTTAATTTTTAATGTTGGTGCAGGATACGGCATATTAAAGAAAAAACATTTTGTTTTTGGCGGAAAACTTGCATTTAAAATCAAGGATTATATAGACCGAAAATTTATGAAAAAGTTCCAGGCCATAGAAAGGCAGCTATAGGGAGAGAAATTTGAATAAAAGCGTACGTTTCAAATTCATTCTCTTAATCAGTATCATTGTTTTGATTTCGGCATTTTTTTTATTTGGCTGGGATCAGTACTTTTCCATTGCCAACCTGAAAAACCACCTCAGTTCGTTCAAAGATTTCTATCATCAAAACAAGATCATAACCATGATGCTGTACCTTGCCGTCTATATCCTGATGGCAGGCCTGTCACTTCCTGGGGCTGCCATAATGACATTGGCCGGCGGGGCGTTATTCGGCCTTTTTTACGGCACCATACTTGTGTCGTTTGCCAGCACAATCGGTGCGACACTGGCATTTGTTTTTTCCCGATATATGCTCAGAGACTGGGTGCAGGATAAATTTTCTTCAAAACTGACAGCCGTTAATAAAGGAATTGAAAAAGAAGGGGGCTTCTACCTGTTTACCCTCAGGCTTGTACCGATATTTCCTTTTTTTGTAATCAACCTTGTTATGGGCCTTACCACCATTCGAACCATTGTTTTTTATTGTGTCAGCCAGGCAGGGATGCTGCCGGGAACCATTGTTTTTGTGAATGCAGGTACCCAGCTTGCTAAATTGGAATCTGTGGCTGGGATTTTATCTTTTAATTTACTTTTTTCTTTTGCATTATTGGGTATTTTTCCAATTGCGGCAAAACGGGTAACAGCGTATATCAGGCAGCAGAAAGTATTTTCCAGGTATTCAAGACCTGCATCATATGATTACAACCTGGTGGTAATTGGTGCCGGATCTGCCGGTCTCGTAGCCGCGTATACTGCTGCAGCCGTTAACGCCAGAGTTGCTTTGATCGAAGAGAATAAAATGGGCGGAGACTGCCTGAACACGGGGTGTGTCCCAAGCAAAGCGTTCATTGCCAGTGCAAAGCTCTGTTCTTATGTAAAAAGGGCAGAGGAATTTGGATTTGATAAGGCCACTCTCGGGTTTAACTTTGCATCTGTAATGGAACGGATCCAGGCCATCATCAAAAAGATTGAACCCCACGACTCAGTTGAACGCTATACAGATCTGGGTGTGGAATGCTTTCAGGGCCGGGCCAGCATCACATCCCCTTTTGAAGTAACCATAAACAACAACGTTCTTACAACAAAAAATATCATTGTGGCAACAGGTGCAAAACCAATGATCCCTGAATTAAAGGGGCTTGAGAGCATATCGTATCTCACCTCAGATACAGTCTGGGACCTTCGGCATCTGCCAAAACGGTTTGTTGTGCTTGGTGCAGGTCCCATTGGCTGCGAACTGGCTCAAGGATTTTCAAGATTGGGTTCCAAAGTGACCCTTATCCAAAGGGGGGATCAGATTATGGCCAAAGAAGATCCGGATGCAGCACAACTTATTTTGGCGCAGTTTAAAGATGAGGGCATTGAGGTCCTTTTAAATCATTCAGCCAAAGCCGTTGAAAGTTTTGGGGAAGAAAAATATCTGGTTTGCGATCATGAAGGGAAAGAAGTTAAAGTGGTGTTTGATGAGATGCTGATCGCACTTGGCAGAGTCCCGAATGTCAGGGGATTCGGCCTGGAGGAACTGGGAGTTGAACTGAAAGGGAACCATTCTATTGAAACCAATGAATTCCTGCAGACCAATTATCCCAATATTTATTGCAGCGGGGATGTCCATGGCCAGTATCTATTTACGCATACAGCAGCTCACGAATCCTGGTATGCATCTGTAAATGCGTTGTTCGGGAAGCTGAAGAAGTTCAGGGTGGATTACAGGACAATTCCCTGGGCCACCTACACAGATCCTGAAGTAGCGAGAGTCGGATTAAATGAGACAGACGCAGACCGCTTGAACATCGCGTATGAAATGGTCAAATATGGTATTGATGATCTTGACCGTGCCATAGCGGACTCTGAGGACAAGGGATTTGTAAAAGTCCTGACAGTCCCGGGAAAAGATAAGATTATCGGGGTTACGATTGTTGGAAATCATGCAGCAGATATGATTGCAGAATTTGTTCTTGCCATGAAACATGGGATAGGGTTGAATAAAATTCTTGGTACTATTCACATCTATCCGACCATGGCGGAAGCAAATAAATACGCAGCTGGATTGTGGAGGAAAACCCATGTCCCGGAAAAGGTGTTGGCCTGGGTGGAAAAATATCACACCTGGATGCGAAAATGAGTAAGTATAACATTTAAATAACATTAATCATCAGGAGGAAAATTAAAATGAAAGTGACCATTACTAAAATGTGTATGGGAGACAGAAACTGCAACGATCTTTGTCCGGAAATTTTTGAATATGATGAAGACCAGTTAAAATCCACCATCAAAGTGGATGAAATTCCAGATCACCTTAAGGATGTGGTTCGGCAGGCAGCTGCTGAATGCGGTGCTGAAGCCATTATTGTAGAAGAATAAAAAAGGTGGTCATGATGAAGTTCAGGGAAAGCCGGACCGCAACAAATCTGCATACCTCTTTTGCTGCAGAAACCCAGGCCAGAACGCGGTACAATTTTTTTGCAAAAAAAGCGCGGGATGAAGGGTATATCCAGATTGCCAGAATATTTGATGAAACCGCTGATCAGGAATACGAACATGCATTGCGGTTTTTTAAGTTTTTCAATGGCGGCGAACTGGAAATTAAGTGGACATTTCCAACGGGTGTGATAAAGGACACCAGGTCCAACTTGCTTTCAGCCGCAGCTCTGGAGAAATATGTCAGCGAAGATATGTATGCAAAATTTGCCGAAATTGCCAGAGAAGAAGGGTTTGAACGCGCTGAAGATACGTTTAACATGATTATTGTGTCTGAAAAACACCATGAGAAACTCTATTTGGCGCTTGCGGATAATATTGCAAAAGACAAGGTCTTTCAAAAAGATGAAGAGCGGGTTTGGCGGTGTTTAAGCTGTGGGTATATTCATCATGGCAAAGCAGCGCCTGATAAATGCCCTGCCTGTGTAAAGCCGGCAGGCTATTTCGAGCTGCTGTGTGAAAACTGGTAGTCTTACCGATTACACAATGAGTGAGACGATTTTGTCTTGCTCATTGTGTCTCATTTTTATTTAAAATTAAAAAATTACAGGGTTGTAAAAAAGTCACAACAGACACCTGCAGGTGTTATCTAATTGAACAAAATCCGGTTTGACCGATTCTGCTCAAACGCTTATATGGTGCAGTTAAAGCCGCTTCCTTTCAAAGAATCTGAGTTCCGGTAAATCAAAAAAACTTACCCATAATTTATATCCAAGGCCTGATTTTAAACAAACGAAATACGGCCGGCACGTAATTTGCTCATACCTTATTAAGAGGTTAAGCAACAAAAATAAGATGGGAGGCATATATGAGTCTGAGTGATATAAAAAAAGATTATGATCTGATAAACTCAGTTGATTGGGACATGACACCAGAAGAAGCGATTGCGCTGCACCTTGAATGGGGACCTTTGAGATCACAGGCCTATTACAACTCGCGGGATAATGACAATGAAACCGTGTATTTTGTTATCAATACCTGGCGGAACCCGCCAATCGTGAACCTGGTAAGAAGGAAAGGGTTTGATTCTGAATATCTTGGAGATTTCAGGCTGCCCGAAAGCCTTGAAAAAGAGTTTATGAATGGCATCGGTAAATATAAAGGGGTGTATGCAGTCGAAGGAAAAGTAAGAGATTGGCTCAAAAAGGAACTAGAAGTTTAGGTCTAACCATAACATAACCACCACCTTCAACGTTTCTTGCCAAGCATCCGGGGCAGAAATATATGCCATGGAAAATTTCTGCCCCGTTTGTTTTATTTTTTATTGTTTTCTAAAAATTCTTTCACCATCATCTCGCCCAGTTCTTTTGACCGCTTCGTTGCAGACTCTATCGCATTAATCATCGTCGTCCTCAGTCCGCCCTGTTCAAGTGTATGAATGCCTGCAATGGCTGTTCCGCCAGGAGAAGCCACTCTATCCTTCAACTGTCCCGGGTGCTCTCCAGACTCAAGCAGGAGTTTGGCCGCACCAAGAACGGTTTGCGTGGATAAAAATAATGAATCTTTTCTGGACAGCCCCATCTTTACACCTGCATCAGCCATGGCGTCAATAATAGTGAAGATATAGGCCGGGCCGCTGCCGCTCAGTCCAGTGAATGCATCCATCAGAACATTTTCCTGAATAAAAACGGTTCTTCCCACAGAGTCAAAAATGGCCCTGGCAAGTGCAATATCATCTTTTGTTGCATATTCTCCTGCAGCAATGGCAGTGGCGCTTTCCTTTACAAATGCACAAATATTCGGCATCACGCGGATTAATCTGAGCTCTTTGTGAAGGCCGGACGCAATGGCTGCCAGCGGGACGCCAGCAGCAATTGAAATAATAAGTTTTGATGTGTCCAGCGACTGCGCTGTTTCTTTTAACACCATGCCTAAAATCTGAGGCTTTGTTGCATACACAACGATTTCAGACTTTTTAGCCACTTCATTATTATCTTGGGTTGTTTTCACCTTGTATTTATTTTTAATTTCCGTCAAAAGGTCGTCGGCAATATCTGAACAGATAATGTTTTCAGGTTTTGCTGCCTTTGAGAGAACCAGACCGCTGATCAGTGCCTCAGCCATATTCCCGCTGCCAACAAATCCTATTTTTTTTTCCTGCAGCATATTTTTCCTGCTCCTTCGTATTGTTGTTTAAATGAAAGGATTTATATTAGGCTCTTAAAATTCGGATAGTCAAGATAAATTATTTCAAAAATCAGGGCTTCTGGCCCTAAATTTGCTTTAATTAATGCGTATAGAGAAGTAAGGATCTTCGCATGTAGAAAAGGCGGTTCATCATGTGGCGTAATTTAAAAGATAAATTGAATGATATTTACACCCTGTACAATAAAAAGGCGTATGTAGACCCTGATCCCTTACTTTTCCTGTACGATTACCCGGACAAGCAGGATCGCGAAATAGCAGGGCTGATTGCCGCATGCTTTGCCTATGGCCGTGTTCAACAGATTATGAAGACGCTTAACATTATCTTTGGAAAGCTTAATCCGTCGCCGTACACGTATGTTATGACGCGTAAAAAGAAAGAAATGGCCAAAGATTTTGAAGGGTTCCGATATCGGTTTGCCAGTGAAAAACACCTGGTGAACCTGTTATGGGGAATTAGAGGGGTTATTAAAAAGTTTTTATCCCTGGAGAATTGTTTTTATGAAAGGTGGGCTGAAACAGATGAGACAGTGTTGCCGGGGCTGGTATTTTTAAGTGATCAGATCAGAACAGACAAGGAAATCGGGCACCTTTTAGCAGACCCGAGAAAAAAAAGTGCCTGCAAAAGAAGCCTGCTGTTTTTAAGGTGGATGGTCAGAAGGGATGAGGTCGATCCAGGCGGATGGGAAAAGATTCAACCATCTCAACTGGTTGTTCCCCTTGATACCCATATGTACAAGACAGGGCTGATGCTCGGGTTTACCAAAAGAAAGCATCCGGACCTGATGGCAGCATGGGAAATCACATTAGGGTTCAAAAGAATCCTTGAAGAAGATCCGGTTAGATATGACTTTTGCCTCACCCGGTTTGGAATCAGAAATGGCATGAGTATGGATCAGCTGCAGGAGGTTGTCAGCACTTGAACCGGATGTCTTTTCCCTGTCATGCCGGTTCCCTGCAGGCGGGCAGAACTGCCAACAGATGTCTGGTGATGTGAAACAGGAAAAAACCAGGTGATGAATTTGAGATGTGGGAACAAAAAACGATGAAGAAAGATTTAAAGGGTGCTGAGTATCAACTGCCGGAATTAATCCCGGGCAGGCTTATTAAACGTTACAAGCGCTTCCTTGCTGATGTTGAGCTTGACAATGGAGAAAAAATAACTGCCCATTGTCCAAACTCAGGGTCTATGAAAGGGTGTGCGTTTCCAGGGTCTAAAGTGTGGCTGTCTGAAAGTGATAATCCAAAGAGAAAATACAAGCATACATGGGAATTGGTTAAGGTCCGGTCTAGCTTGATCGGTATCAACACCTTGGTGCCCAATAAATTGGTTAAAACCGCGATAGAAAAGGATCTGATAGAAGAATTGACCGGATTTTCAACTGTAAAAGCAGAGGTGAAAACAAGCCGGCATACGCGACTGGATCTCATGCTTGAAAAGGGGAACCGGGAAAAATGCTATATTGAAATAAAAAATTGTACCTTGGTTGAAGAGGGAACAGCCATGTTTCCAGATGCCGTTACCACGCGGGGGCAGAAACATCTGGATGAGCTGTGCCGCCTTGTTGATAAAGGACACAGGGCGGTCATATTTTACCTGATCCAGCGAATGGATGCCCAGCGGTTTAAACCAGCAGAAATGATAGATAAACAATATGCTGAAAAATTAAGAAAATCCAAAGAAAAAGGGGTCCAGATCATTACAAGAGATACCATGATTACACCGCAGGAAATACGGATAGGAAACCCTGTGCCTGTTTGTCTGGATTAAAAGAAAAAAGGACGCGGCAGGGCGGTCCATAAAAAAGAGTAGAGATAGATTGACATTCTACCACCCTGTAGTATTTTAGACATAGAGTTTTGAAAGCAACATTCAATCCTGTGGAGATTTGATTAAGGATAAACTATGTGGGACTATACAGATAAAGTAAAAGATCATTTTCTAAACCCTAGAAATACAGGTGAGTTAGAAGGCGCAAACGCCATTGGGGAAACAGGCTCCTTGAATTGTGGTGATGCGCTGAAATTATTCTTGAAAGTCAATGAAAATGAAAGAATTGTGGATGCATCCTTTATGACGTTCGGGTGCGCCAGTGCAGTGGCATCGTCATCAGCCCTGACTGAGATCATTAAAGGCATGACGCTGGACGATGCTGCCAAACTGACCAATGATGATATCTCTGATTACCTTGGCGGTCTGCCAAAAGAGAAGATGCACTGTTCTGTCATGGGCCAGTCAGCCTTGAAAAAAGCCATTGCCAATTACAGGGGAGTACAGATTTTAGAAAAACCAGGCGAAATGATTTGTGAATGTTTTGATGTAACAGATCTTGAGATAATTGATGCTGGGAAAGCAAATAACCTGGAAACCACAGAGGATGTAACCAACTATCTTAAAGCGGGTGGCGGCTGCGGAAAGTGTCTGGAACGAATTGAAGATGTAATTGAATCTGTTAAAGCTAAAGGATAATCAAACGAAAATGAAAATTGTATATACAGATAACAATGCCACCACAAAAGTGGCAGATGAAGTAATTGAAGAAATGCTTCCTTATCTGGGAGAATTGTATGGCAATCCGTCTTCAATGCATACCTTTGGAGATCAGGTGGGGAAAAAAGTTGTTGAGGCAAGGCAGCATGTGGCAGAATTGATCAATGCATCGCCAGAAGAAATTATTTTTACAAGCTGCGGTACAGAAAGTGATAATTCAGCCATTTATTCAGCCATAAAGGCATTTCCGGAAAAAAAGCATATCATTACATCCAATGTAGAGCATCCTGCTGTTAATAACCTGTATAAGGAGCTTGAGAAGACACAAGGATACGAGGTCACGTTTGTTCCTGTAGACGAAAAGGGCCTTCTGGATCTTGATCTGTTATACAATTGCATGTCAGATAATACCGCCATTATTTCACTGATGTGGGCAAACAATGAAACCGGCGTTATTTTTCCCATCGCAGAGGTGGCTGAAAAAGCCAGGGAAAAAGGTATTCTGTTTCATACAGATGCAGTTCAGGCAGCGGGCAAAGTCCCCATTGATGTCAGGGCGGCAGGTGTGGATATGCTGTCCATGTCCGGCCATAAAATCCATGCCCCTAAAGGCATTGGTGTTTTATATGTTAAAAAAGGGTTCAAATTTTCACCGTACCTGATTGGAGGCCACCAGGAAGGCGGCCGCCGGGGGGGTACAGAAAATACAGTCTCCATTATCGGGCTGGGGAAGGCGTGCCAGCTTGCCAAAGAGAATCTGCCCATTATGAACAGTGCTGTTCGGGAACTTCGGGACTACCTGCAGCATCAACTGCTTGAAAAGATTCCCGGGTCTTCTGTAAATGGTGATATAGAAAAAAGACTGCCCAATACCCTGTCTATCGGTTTTGATGCGGTGGAAGGTGAATCCATCCTCCTGATGCTGGACCGTGAAGGTATCTGTGCGTCTTCAGGATCGGCCTGCACATCCGGCTCCCTTGATCCGTCCCATGTACTCATGGCAATGAAAGTTCCGTTTAAATCTGCTCACGGATCGATACGGTTTTCATTGTCCCATTATAATACAAAAGAGGAAATGGATCATATCATCGCAACGCTTGTCCCAACGATTCAAAAGCTCAGGGATATGTCTCCTTTCTGGAAAGACGGAAAAATGATATGAAAGTGGACCAGAAAAACAATCAAACACTGGCCGAAGAAATTAAAGAACGATCAGGGATTAATTTTAATGCCTGCATGCACTGCCGAAGCTGTGCAAATGGCTGCCCCTTTTTAGAGGGCATGGATTATCCGCCCAATTCAGTTTTCCGCCTTATCCAGCTCGGGATGGACGACGAAGCATTAAAAAGTTCTACAATCTGGGTATGTGTCGGATGCAATACGTGCAGCAGTGTCTGTCCAATGGCAATCGATATCCCTGCCGTCATGGATGGCCTTCGCCAGAAAGCCTTGAAAAAAGGTATTAAAATTCCTGAACCTGATATTCTTACCTTTCACAAAGAAGTGTTAAAGACGGTAAAGAAGTATGGGCGAACGCACAAACTTGAGATTATGATGCGGTATAAGCTAAAAAAAATGGATCTTTTCAGTGATATGGGGGTGGGCTTGAAAATGCTGCAAAAAAGAAAACTGGATTTAACACCATCAAAAATACAGGATAAAAAGGCCATTGAAGAAATCTTCAAAAAAAAATAACAAGACCAGCCGCTGGAATGAGAAATTAAAATTTGCTTTTTTCCCTGGATGCTCCCTTAAGGCGTCCGGGCATGAAAATACCATGTCGCTGCTAAAATTCTGCAAACTGGTCGATATAGAGCTCATAGAGCTTGAAGACTGGAACTGCTGCGGCTCATCCTCTGCTCACAGCATCAGCCACAGTGTGGCAGAACTGCTTCCCATGAGAAATATTTCCCTGGTACCTGAAGGGATGCCTTTAATGATCGCCTGCCCAAGCTGCATGATTCGAATGAAATCAGCCTATCTTAAGATTAAAAATGATGACACACTCAAAAAAGAATATGAAAAACAGTGGAAGAAACCCTTTGATGAACACCTTGAAATCATTCATTTTTTTGAGCTGCTGAACCGGGTCAATCTGGAGGATTACATGGACAATCCCAAGGGCAAGCTAAAGCAGTTGAAAATTGCACCATATTATGGATGTATGCTTGCCATGCCGCCGGATTTGCGGCATGAAAAAAGCTATTACGGCATTATGGAAGAAACCCTGTCAAAACTTGGGGCAGATCCTGTTTCCTATGGATATTCAAACAGATGCTGCGGTACCTATCTGTCTGTTGCCAAACCGAAGATCGCTGAAAATGTTGTTAACCAGATTGTTTCAAAGGCAATGGAAGCCCAGGCTGAATGCATCGTTACCGCCTGTTCCATGTGTCATTTGAACCTTGAAATAAGATGTACTGTTGAAAATCCGATACCTGTTCTTCATTTTTCTGAACTCCTATCCATGGCCCTGGGCGCGGAAGACCAGAAGAAATGGTTCCCAAGACACATCGTTGACCCGGTGCCGCTGCTGAAGAAAAAAGGCCTGTTAAGTTCTTAGTTCCCTTATTTCATCTGGATTCTTTGAACAAAAAAATTTCGATATTCATCCTGCCGGTGGCTCACATATAAAATGGTACTGATGTTTTTTTTTGAAATATCCTCAAGAAAATCAAGCACAGCAATTCTGTTTAATTCATCCAGGCCTTGTGTGGGCTCGTCCAAAATCAAAAGCTTCGGCACTTTAATCAAAGCCCTTGCAATCAAGACCAGCCGCTGCTGGGCAAAACTTAAATCGCGAAAAGCAAGGAAAGCCTTTTGTCCCAGACTTAACCGCTCAAGCCAGTTCATGGCCAGTTGTTCGTCTTGGGTTGAGAATTTTTGATATACGCCGATCGAATCAAAAAGCCCTGAAATAATGCAGCAAAGGGTATTGCCTGGTACAACATAGTTGCGGTGCAGGTCAGAACTCACAATTCCCATATTCTTTTTCAGCTCCCAGATTGACTCACCTGTACCCCTTTGAATCCCGAATAGTTTTAAATTATTCTGATAGCAGGCAGGATGATCCCCTGTTATGACGTGAAGCAGGGTGGACTTACCACTGCCGTTCGGGCCGGTAACCAGGGTGTGATCTCCTTTACGAATCGTCAATGACAGGCCTTCAAATATGTTTTTACCTTCATACCCAGCAAATCCATTGGTCAGGCAGACAAGTTCTTCTTTATCTGCGGCAGGAGGGTATGACGGGCTTAAATCCTGAATATCCGCTTGAAAATCAGGTAATTCCTTTTTAAATTCCTGTTCAATGACCGCCAGCACCTCTTTACTTGAACCATGAATCACAAACTGCCCTTCTGCCATTACGCCAAGGTGGGTACACCATGAGGGAATGTCAGATATGTTCTGAACAAAAAGGATAATTTGTATATTTTGTTGATAGAGGTGAAAAAGCGCGTTTTCCAATTCTTTTGTACTGATCTGGTCCAGCCCTTCAAACGGGCTTTGAATTAAAAGCCTGGATATCCCCCTGGTAAATTCAGACAGCAGCAGAAGTTTTCTTGACTGACCCGAACTCAGCTGACGATATCCTTTTTCAAGGCAGACTGTCATATCAAAGGCTTCAATTAGATCCGTATGCCTGTTGATGTCCCGGATAAAATGTTTTGCAGGCGTGCCGGGATCTATCCTGTCTATAAAATCTGTTTCATCCTTTTGAAGTTCAGATTCATAAATCGCCTGTTGATTTTTGAAAGAAACAATACCGGTGTTTCTTCCTGCAGCAGTACAAAGCGTATCAAAATAGTCATCCATGCCAGAATGATTTGAACCAATGATACACCATGCCTCATCTGTTTTATAATCCGGCCCCATGTGATGTCCTTCCCTTTACCGGTTCATATCATTGGACATTTACCGTACCGTGTAATTGATCACAGTTCAAGATGAATCAGAAAGCCTTTTTAAAATAACCGCCTTCAATTGTTTCTTTGCTTGACAAAAATGCGGTTCCTTTTTATTCATCATTAGTACCGGATAAAACAAAGGATTTGGATAATCAGGTTTCTATGTCAGATGATCTGCGTCAAAGGATTTACCTGACAGGTATTTTTCTGTTAGCGGTAACAGCCGTTGGTACACTGGGATACTACCTGCTGGGACAAATTTCACAACCCATCCCTGCATGGGAAATGGGGGATTGTTTTTATATGACAGTCATAACCCTCAGTACGGTAGGATTTGGCGAAGTCATCGATCTTAATATGGTACCAGGTTCACGGCTGTTCACTGTTTTTATACTGGTCAGCGGGCTTGGCGTGGCTGCCTATTTTGTTTCAACCCTGACCGCTTTTTTGGTGGATGGTGAATTGACCAATGTTTTTTGGAGAAAAAAAATGGAAACACAAATCGACAAGCTCTCAAATCATATCATTCTATGCGGGGCAGAGCGAGTTGGCGTGGGGCATTCTGTTATCAAGGAGCTTCATCTGACCGGGACTTCTTTTGTACTGATCGATACAGATGAAAAACGAATCAAAGATCTTCAAGACCAATTCGGAAAATTTCCAGCCGTGGTGGGTGATCCCACACTCGCAGATTTCCTCCAGAAAGCAGGTGTAAAAAAAGCAAGGGGCGTTATTTCTGCACTCATTGATGATAAAGATAACCTTTGTGTGATTGTGACCAGTAAACAATTAAATCCAGACATTGACCTGTTTTCAAGCTGCAGTGACAATGAGTTTTCCAGCAAACTTGAACTATTGGGCGCCCAGGTGGTCATGCCCAATTTTATCGGTGGTCTGAGAATCGCTTCCCAGGTCATTCGGCCCCAGGTCGTCGGGTATCTTGACAGGATGATGCGCGATAAAAAATGTGTGGTCCGTATCGAAGACATCACACTGTCTGAACGCTCGACGCTGATCGGTAAACAGGTCGGTGATATTAACTGGCCGGAATTTACCCAGTTGCTGATATTGGCGCTGGTGAGACCGGATTGTGATGCCACGATTTACAATCCCAAACGATCCATGGTTCTCGAGGCAGGAGATATACTGATCCTTCAGGCAGATGTAGCGTCGTTAAAACAATTCAGAGAATATCACGGATAAGGGTACAGTTCTTATTATCGAAATAAGGGGTCACCCCTTTGTGCTTTACTTCCCCATCGATAGTTGGTAAATTCAAACAATAAATGGTACAGGTATAGAAATATGCACAACGCCATGAAAAGTTAAGAGAAAAACAATGATCAATACTGAGCAGATTCTAATTCTTTTAAAAAAATATAAAAAGGAACAGGCTACCAAATTTGGTGTTAAAAAATTAGGTGTTTTTGGGTCTGTAGCAAGAGGAACTGCGACCAAAGATAGTGATGTTGATATTGTTGTTGAATTAAACAGAAGAAATTTTTTGAACAGAATTGGATTACAAATGAGTTTAGAGGATTTTTTAGGAATGCCAGTTGATGTCGTAGCTTATCGGGATAATTTGAGTTTACTTTTAAAGGAGCGGAGCAATAAGGATGTAATTTATGTATGATAATGCAATCCTTTTCGAATTCAAAAAATAAAATTTATCTAAAAATTAAATTAGCAGCAAGAGTCAAGAGCAGACTTGACCCCTTTAATTCAGCCCCTTTATACCCTTAGGCTGTCTTTGGAATTAAAGGCTGGATTCTTTCAACATCTTTTGAAAAATTTTCATTATCCAATGCAATATCTATATCATAATCATTTTGTAGGCCCATCCAAAATTCAACAGATACACCAAAATACTTAGCAAGCCTCAACGCTGTGTCTGTTGTAATCCTTCTTTTTTTATTTACAATTTCACTGATTTTCATCTGAGAAACATTAATACCCTTAGCCAATTGATACTGGCTTATTCCCAAAGGTTTAATGAATTCTTCCTTTAAAACCTCACCTGGATGTAAGGGTTCAATCATCGTTTTCATGATTTTCACCTTCCTTTAGTGGTAGTCTATTATTTCGACGTCAAAGGCATCTTCACCTTGCCATTTAAAGCAGATGCGCCATTGATTGTTAATCCTAATACTAAACAATTCCTTTTTATCGCCTTTCAACTTTTCCAACCGGTTCGAAGGCGGAACTCGTAAATCATTCAAACTTTTAGAATTTTTCAGCATTCTTAATTTTCTAAATGCTATTTTTTGAACCGATTTTGACCATTTTTTTGAGTAAGTTCGTTCATAAATTTTTTTCGTTTCTTTACATTTAAATGATTTAATCATAATAAATAATATACGCCTTGCAATAGTATTGTCAAGCAATAGTATCGAAAACTGCATATCACAAAGATAGAATGCTTAATTCCTGTAATTGAAATATCGACTATTTAACCAAACAAGAGCCAAGCGTAGACTTGACCCCTTTATTGTAAATAATTAAGTATCGTGTCCCCGGAATTCCCAAAGTATCGTGTCCCCGGAATTCCCAAATTTTAACTCGGGTGTCCGGTTTTATAGGGGCAACTACAGGTGACCCCTTTACATTATTTAATTTTGTATAATTTTTTTTATATTTCCAATAAAATTTATTGTATATAAATAATGAAAAGTTATTGTTGAAAGTACACTAAAGAAATATCCAGCTAAAAGCCCAACAAAAGCCATACGTTTATAAGAAATATCTATTTCAAAGTTATATTTTTTGATTTTATATAAAGCGATATGTCCACAAACTATTGCCGGAATTGCAGTAAAAAAACCTAAAACGGCACCAAAAGTCCCTAAAATTATACAGTATAGAGCTAATTTATGAACTTTTTTTTTCTGAACGGAATCTATTTTAGTTACCATCCTTTTCTAACAGTATATTCAATTAAATATTCTGTAAAGGTTATTTCTCCTTGTTTATAGAGATAATATTCGGGAGGCACAACATATAATTGATTGTTACTAACTCCCTAACTCCGTTATAATTTTGAGCATTATTGACTGCAATTCCCCCCATAGTAGCTGATAGAGGAGCATCGAAAGTGGGTCGGGGTCAAGTCTGCTCTTGGCTCTTGTCATTTTGCATTATTCTTAAAAGGTCCTTTACCCTTTATGTAACCCCTTTATGCAAACGTTTTTACTTTTATTTTATCTTCTTTTTGTAAAGCTTGCCAAAGGTCATACTGTGCTTGTTGAATAAGCCAGCTTTCTGCGCTGCCGCCAAAGGCCTTTGAAAGACGAATAGACATTTCAGGAGAAATACCAAACCGGCCATTTAATAATGCTGATAGTGTTTTCCCAGAGACACCTAAACCTTTTGCGGCTTCAGTAATAGTTAAGTTCAATGGTTCGATGCAAAGCTCTTTTATAACTTCACCTGGGTGGGGTGGGTTAACCATAACCATTTTATTACTCCTTAGTGATAATCGCTGTAGTCAACATCAACAGCGTTGTTATTTTCAAACCGGAAAAGGACTCGCCAATTACCAGAAACATCTACTGCCCAGACATCTTTTAGCTTTCCTTTTAAAGGGTGAAGGCGAAGCCCTGGGAGGTCCATGTCTTCTGGAGTTTTGCAGGTGTCAATAGTTAATACAAACAAGCATCAAGAGCAGACCCCTTTGATCCCTTTATCACATCATTTATCAACAGGCAGGGGCTCACGTAAATGATCTTTGATTTTATCTTTATTCTTTAAACAGGTCAGTGCTCAGGTATCGCTCCCCAGTATCGCAGATAATAAACACAATGGTTTTGTCTTTGTTTTCAGGACGGGATGCCACTTTTTTAGCGGCATGAAACGCAGCGCCGGATGAAATGCCGCATAAGATACCTTCATCTACGGCCAGGTCTTTAGCGCCTTGAAGGGCCTCTTCGTTTTCAACCTGGACCACTTCATCCAGAATATCAACGTTGAGGTTATCCGGGATAAACCCCGCACCAATACCCTGGATTTTATGAGGGCCGGGATTCCCGCCTGAGATGACAGGAGATGCTGCAGGTTCCACCGCAACAGACTTGAAATCCGGTTTCTTTGCTTTGATCACTTCTGATACACCGGTAATGGTGCCGCCAGTCCCCACTCCTGCTACAAGTATATCAATCTGGCCGTCTGTATCATTCCAGATTTCAAGGGCTGTAGTCTGCCTGTGGATTTCAGGGTTGGCAGGGTTGGAAAACTGGTTGGGCATAAATGAATTCGGGGTGTCTGCTATGATTTCTTCAGCCTTTGCAATCGCGCCTTTCATCCCTTTGGATCCTTCGGTTAACACAAGAGTCGCCCCAAGGTGTTTTAGCAGCGCTCTTCTTTCAAGACTCATGGTTTCCGGCATGGTTAAGATCAGTTTTAACCCTTTGACTCTTGCCACAAATGCCAGGGCAATGCCGGTATTGCCACTGGTGGGCTCAACAATGGTTGAATCTGAATTGATTTTCCCTGTTTTAAGCGCATCTTCAATCATGGCAAGACCAATTCTGTCTTTTACACTGGCGGCCGGATTAAAAAATTCCGGTTTCCCATAAATACGGGCCCCTGTTTTTTTGCTGGCAGATTCAATATAGACCAATGGGGTGTTAAAGCATGTTTTTGTAATATCAGATTTGGTGCTCATGGCTTAATTCCTCCTGATGTTCTTGGTATTTGTAAATAAGACGCGGGGATTCAATAAATACTTTTGTGTCGGACGGGATAGAGCTCGTAAGCCACACATTGCCGCCCACAACGGATCGGGATCCAATAATGGTCTCACCACCCAGGATGGTGGCTCCAGAGTAGATGATAACGTCGTTTTCAATTGTGGGGTGGCGTTTGGCATCCCGAAGTTTTTCTCCTGCATCAGGCGGCAGAGACAAGGCACCTATGGTGACATTCTGATAAATTCTCACATTATTCCCAATGACGCTGGTTTCCCCCACAACAATCCCCGTACCATGATCGATGACAAATCGTTTTCCTATTTCTGCACCCGGATGAATGTCAATGCCTGTTAAACTGTGTGCGTGCTCTGTCATGATTCTTGGCAGCTGAGGTACATTCAGCTTATGTAAAATATGGGCGATTCTATATACTGTAATGGCATAAAGTCCAGGGTAGGAAAAGATGACTTCATCATGGCTTTTGGCTGCAGGGTCGCCATCATATGCGCCTTTAATATCTTCTGCCAAAGTGACGCGAAGATTGGGAATTTCCCGGATCACTTTTAAGGCAACGTCATTGCCTGAACTTTCACATTCTGAACAGGTCTGGCCATACCGTAAACAATCATGCCGAAGAACATGTATAATTTGTTCTGATAAAATATCATACAGCTGTGAGATTGTCTGACCCAGATTATACACAAGATTTGCGCCATCGATTTTTTCTTTTGAAAAATATCCGGGAAACAGAATTTCCCTGAATTTTTCAATCATCTCTTTTACTGAGGTTGAAAAGTGAATGGGCTCATCGCCTACATGGGCAAAACACCTTTCATCAGCCAATGATTCCAACACTGTGTTAATTACTTTCGGCAGCTCTTTACGATGCTCAGATGCATTTTCTCTGCCTGTCTGGCAGAATGTGTTTTTAAATATATCGTCCATTTTGGTTACGTCCTTTTTTTATGCTTCTGCTTCAAAAAAATTTTGAAATACTTTGCAGGTTTTGCATTCAACCATTTTATCTGCCCATGTATTGTGCGCTTCACCACTGCATTTCGTGCCATTGATAAACCAACAAAGATCCCCTGCCTTGAATTCCCAGGCCGGGCATTTTTTTTGCATTTTATCCGGGCATTTTCTAATGTCCCAGCATTTATCGGATTGTTTGCCGTCATTCATCATGGCCCTGGACAGCAGGAATAAAAGCTGTCTTTCAACATGATGCGGAATTTTCCGCCATCCTTGTTCATAACTGTGGATTGCTTTGATAGAAACGCCCAAAAGCTGTGCCAGTTCTTTCTGGGTTTTACTCAGTTTCGCCCTGATATCTTTAAATTTGCTGCTTTTCATTATGTATCGTCCCTTTTTGCAGGAATGTTTTTTATGTTCATATAACTGAATAAACATATACCACAAAGTGGGAGGTGTCAATGGTAAATCAACGGCCCGAACCTTTCCTGAATACCTGGCACAGTTATGACAAAGAATTGATATGAACGGGTGATTGACCCGATGTTTTTATCCCATGAGAAAAGGCCGGTAAAATTTAAAAAGGGTACTTGACGTGAAAATATTTTGCATTACTTTATGTAATAAATTATGAATAATAATGAAAAGGAAACTCCTATGCAATTAGATAAACTGACAATGAAGTCACAGGAATTACTCCAGTCTGCCCATGATCTGGCTGAAGAATATGGTAATCAGGCCATTGAACCTGTCCATTTTTTAAACGCAATGTGTGAAGATGATCAGGGGGTTGTTTTATCCATTTTCAGAAAGATTGGTGTTGGAATCGATGGCCTGAAAAAGGATGTTCAGAACGTGATGGAAACATTGGTAAAAGTTTCAGGCGCGGGTAAAATTTATTTATCCCGGGATGGGAAAAAAGTATTGGATCACTCTTTTTCAGAAGCGCAAAAGATGAAAGATCAATATGTGAGTCTGGAACACATATTGCTGACACTTGCCACTTTAAAAGGTAACGTATTTACAGTTTTGATGCAGAATGGGGTGACAAGAGAGGCAATTTTAACGGTATTAAAAGATATCAGGGGGAATCAAAGCGTGACAGATCAGAATCCAGAGGAAAAATATCAGTCCCTTGAAAAATTTGGAAGGGATTTGACCGCACTTGCCAGGGAGGGAAAACTGGACCCTGTGATTGGAAGGGATGAAGAGATCCGGCGGATTGTACAGGTGCTGTCAAGGCGACGGAAAAACAATCCTGTGCTCATCGGTGAGCCAGGGGTGGGAAAAACTGCAATAGTAGAAGGACTGGCGCAAAGAATTGTAGAAGGCGATGTGTCAGATTCATTGAAAAACAGGCGGGTGATAGCCCTTGATATGGGCGCGCTTCTGGCTGGAGCCAAATTCCGAGGTGAGTTTGAAGAACGCTTGAAAGCAGTGCTGAAAGAAGTGGAAGCTGCTGAAGGTGAGGTGGTGCTGTTTATTGATGAGCTGCACACGGTTGTGGGTGCAGGTGCTGCTGAAGGGTCTGTGGATGCCTCTAATATGCTGAAACCGGCCCTTGCCAGAGGAACCTTACGATGTGTGGGGGCGACCACATTAAATGAATATCGAAAATATATTGAAAAAGATGCAGCCCTGGAACGCAGGTTCCAGCAGGTATTTGCCAAAGAGCCGTCAGTAGAGGATACGATTTCAATCCTGAGGGGGCTGAAAGAGAAGTATGAGGTTCACCACGGCATTCGCATAAAAGATTCAGCCATTGTTGCGGCCGCGACGTTGTCTAACCGGTATATTGCCGATCGGTTCCTGCCGGACAAGGCAGTAGATCTGGTGGATGAATGTGCCTCCCGTTTGAGAATCGAAATTGATTCCATGCCGAGGGCCATTGACGAGATTCAAAGAAAAATCACGCAGGCCCAGATTGAGCGGCAGGCGTTGCTTAAAGAGAAAGATAACGCCTCAAAAGAACGGCTTGAAAAACTTGAGCAGGATATTGCAGTGATGAAAGAGGAGGTGGGACCGTTAAAGCTTCATTGGGATAGTGAGAAACAATTGATCCAGGAGATCAGTACCATCAGGGAAGATATAGACCGGTTTCAGACAGAAGCCCATGTGGCAGAGCGCAATGGTGATCTGGAAAAAGTGGCTCAGATCCGGTATGGGACCATTGAGCAGCTGTTAAAAGAGCTGGAAGAAAAGAAACTGGCCCTCAATGACCTCCAGAAGGATAAACGCATGTTAAAAGAAGACGTGGAAGAGTCTGATGTGGCTGAGGTTGTATCGGCATGGACAGGGATTCCGGTATCAAAAATGCTGAAAGGAGAGCAGGAAAAGCTGGTTCAGATGGAAGGGTATATTAAACAGAGAGTCATTGGCCAGCAAAAAGCAATTGATGCTGTGTCCAATGCCGTTCGAAGAGCCCGGTCCGGTCTCCAGCCAGAGGACCGCCCCATTGGCACTTTTATTTTTATGGGACCTACAGGGGTTGGAAAAACTGAGCTTGCAAAATCCCTGGCTGAATTTATTTTTGATAGCGAAAAGGCCATGGTTCGGGTAGATATGTCTGAATACATGGAAAAGCATTCAGTGGCCCGCCTGATTGGTGCGCCTCCCGGTTATGTGGGATATGATGAAGGTGGTTTTTTAACAGAAGCTGTACGACGGCGGCCTTATTCCGTCATTCTGTTTGATGAAATTGAAAAGGCGCATCAGGATGTGTTTAATGTATTATTACAGGTGCTGGATGACGGCAGGATGACAGACGGACACGGCCGGACAGTTGATTTTAGAAACACGATCATCATCATGACATCCAATGTGGGATCCAGGTTTTTACAGGAAGCAGGTGCCAGGGGAATCGAAGGAGGAAAAGTTCAACAGGGGATTGCCCATGCCTTAAAAGAAGTGTTCCGGCCCGAGTTTTTAAACCGGGTGGATGAAATCATTACCTTTCATGAGCTGGCGCTCGAAGATATCAAACACATTGCTGCCATTCAGATTGAGAAACTGAATGATCGGCTCAAATCCCGGGGCCTGACAATTCGATTGGATGAAAAGGGTATGGATTATTTGGCTAGAAAGGGTTATGATCCTACATTTGGCGCCCGCCCCCTGAAACGGGTCATCCAGCAGGAATTAGAAAATCCTCTGTCCATGGCGATCTTAAAAGGGACGTTCCGCCAGGACGCAATTGTTGAATTTGAAGTTGATACAGGGCAGGATAAATTGAAAATACTGTCGTAAAAATTTGATTAAAAAAAGATATATCATCGATAATTAAAAGAGGGAACATGAGTGATAAGATCAATGCAGTTGAATTTGAAGAAGAGTTCAGGGTCTGTCCGGTGTGCGGATACAAGGATGGATTTCATACCATGCTGAAAAAAAAGGTTGATAAAGTGAAATGGCTGTTTATCTGCCCATCCTGCCATGAGATCTTTGATATCGGGTATGAAACAGACCAGTTTTAAAACTGATCAATATACGCCTTAAGGTCGATATTCCTGTCCAGAAACCTGTAAAGGGTTGCTCTGCCCACCCCGAGGACCCTGGCAGCTTTGGATTTGTTTCCGCCTGTCTTTTTGATCGCTGCTTTAACAGATTCAGTATCAAGTTTCCCCCTGGCAGGCGGTAAACCAGGTTCCAGGTATTTTTTTGAAATGCCGTAATTGATTTCAACATCCTGCGTGATTTCCAAAGGCAGGTCGGCAGGCCGTATTTTTTTACCACGGCATCGCACAACAGAAAACTGGATCACGTTTTTTAATTCCCTGACATTGCCAGGCCAGTGATAGTCCAAAAGGATGTCCAAGCATTCGCTTGAAAGATCTGGTACTGGCGTGTGACTTTCTTGTTCTGCTTCTTTTAAAAAATGAGCTGCCAGAAGAGGGATATCACTTTTACGGTGTCTCAGGGGCGGCAGATCAATGGGAATGACGTTGAGCCTGTAAAAAAGGTCTTCTCTGAATTTGCCGGATTTTACCTCCTGTTTCAGGTTTTTATTGGTGGCACTGATGATTCTGACATCGACGGAAACTTTTTTTTCTCCTCCCACTTTTTCAAAAGACCCTTCCTGTAAAAACCGAAGCAGTTTGACCTGCGTGTTTAACGGAAGTTCTGCCACTTCATCCAAAAACAAGGTGCCTTTATCTGCCAGTTCAAACCGCCCTTTTCTTTCTTTTATGGCTCCGGAAAATGCACCTTTTACATGGCCAAACAGTTCACTTTCGACAATCCCCTCGGGAAGGGCACCGCAGTTAACCGGCACAAACGCCCCATTACCGTATGAACTGATATCATGAATGGCATATGCAACTCTCTCTTTTCCAGTACCGGTGTCCCCTGAGATATGGACAGGATAACTATACATGGCCACATCCCTGATCTGCCTGAAAATATCCTGCATGATCTTGTCCTTGCCGATAATACCTGCAAAATTAAAAAGGTTTTCAGCTTTCAGAGACAGATCAACGGCTTCAGTAACATCTTTAAAAGAGGCGATAACACCTTTAAATACTTTATCATTCCCAATAATGGCAGATACATTCATTTCTAATTGTCGGGTACTGCCGTCTTTGGTCACAATTGTCAACGGGTATTCTTTTGTTTTGTCCGGGAAGATCGGCGGGGTATCGCAAAAGGAACATTTTCCACCACAGAAAGGTGTATCAAACACTATGTGGCAGTCTTTCCCGAGGACCTCTTCTTTCCGGTATCCTGTTATCCGTTCTGCTTCTTTGTTGAAAACAGTGATGATTCTTTTATCGGTGTGTGCAATGATACCAAGTTTTAAGTTATCCAGAACCAGGTTGAGATTGTCCCGGTCCAGAATGGTCTGTGTTAAGTCTGTCATAGCAATACCCAAATGCGTAAATCGTCATGTGTTGATCATAGAACAGGTAAATGACACATTTGTGTATCAGACGCAATGTTTTTTTAAGAAAAAGTTATTTATTCCCAGGTGATACAATCTTTAGGACAATTCTTTACAGCTTCGTGGATGTCGTCATCTGAATAGTCATCTAAATTCATTACATCGACAAAGCCTGCGTCGTTGATCTGAAAGGCGTGTGGCGCAAGTTCCGTGCAGATTTCACAGAGAATGCAACTACCAAGATCGATAACAGGTGTTTTCATAGCAGATATAATTTCCATATAAGGGTCATTCCTTCCTATCTTCTTTTCTGCCTGTGGGCATGTTTTTCTTTTTGTGCAAGATCAAGAAGCCGGTAGCCTGAATCCAGCAGAATTCCATAGAGCACACCGCAGCTTGGATCTTCTCTCTGCTCGTATCCTGTTTGTGCAAGCTCAATCATTTCCTGGGCAAGGTCAATGGTACGGGCAATATTCTGGTCACACTTTTTTTCAATCATTTTTTTTGATCCATCTGGTTTGGCTTCCACAAGCAGTATTCATTATGTTTCGTATCCAAAATTGAACTTTATTTTAACCAACTATAAAAGAGTATACTTCAATAACCATGCCAAAAATCAGGCATATAGTTTTGGGCTTTCACACGACAAGGCCATATCTGAAACCCTTGCCGTGATAAAATTCCAATAATCAAATAATTGTATCTGTGAATCATCCCTGACGATATTTTCAGGCACCAGGCTGCAGTCAAATCGCTTCGCATTGTTCAGCGCACGGATGGCATATGCCCTTTTTATTGGATCAGCAGAATGCAAGAAGCCATACAAAAGCCCTTCGGTCTTTTTATTCAAATCCTCCGGAAACGAGTCAAGATACGTCCCTATTCCCCAGATGATCCCTCTTTGAAGGATTTCATGTTCAAGAAAATTTCCATCAGGATCTAAATATGAAAAAAGAATGGATTTGAATTCCAGGGCCAGTTCAGGGCTCTGATACAGTATCTCGCCCATGGCTTCCGGTGATCCCCATCCAATACCCCCGGACTCGTCATTTAAATTCCACATAATTCTTCGTAAGACAATTCGGGCCTTTTCGATGTTCTTTTTTTCCATTCTTGCTCCCAGAACACCCATGGCAACAACACTCCTGAATTTTAATAATTCATTGGTATGATAGAAATGGGAAAAAAGATGTCCTACCAGTTGTTCATCAGGAATCTGGTTCAGCAGTTCCAATGCATCCTCACGACGGGATTCAAGAAGGATTTTCCCTACTCTTTTCTTTATTTTTCTTCCATAGGGCTTTGACATGGGATTCCACCTGTTACGTTTTAACAATCAAATTTATAATAAATATAAGAAGCATAAAACATGCCAGGTATTGAGATGTTTTTGTGCCTTCCATTTTAAAAGTGATTTGCACAGCGGCAGGGGATGATTTAAATATTTTTGTCTCATGAGATGGTACAATTTTGTTTCGGATCATTGAGAAAAATGAACCGGCTTTTTTAAATAATCGTTCAGTTTTTTTTGATAGTGCGGTACAAGGAAGTGAAATGAGAAGAAAAAAAGATAAGGCAGATTAAATGAAAGAATACCTAAACCCGACATATTTCATCGACTCTGATCATCCGGACATTCAGGCGTTTGCAAACCGGAATTGTAAACCTGATGCACCTGATATAGACAAGGCGGTTCAGATTTATTATGCGGTTAGAGATGGTTTAAGATACAATCCTTACAGTATTGAGCCGGTGAAAAATACAATGGTAGCCAGCCATATTTTAAAAAGAGGATATGGCTATTGTGTTGCCAAGGCCGTGGTTCTGACCGCCTGCCTCAGGAGTCAGAAGATTCCTGCAAGGCTTGGGTTTGCTGATGTGAAAAATCATCTGAATTCAAAGCGGTTAAAGGAATTGATGGGAACAAATGTATTTGTTTATCATGGTTTTACAGAAGTGTATTTAAATGAGAAGTGGGTCAAAGCAACGCCTGCCTTTAATGTGGAACTGTGCAATAATTTTAATGTTAAACCCCTGGAATTTGACGGGTTAAAAGATTCTATTTTCCATCCGTTTGATACTTCGGGCAGTAAACATATGGAATATATAACAGATCATGGCTCATTTGCAGATCTCCCCTGGGATTTAATCCTTGGTGAGATGATCAAAAGTTATCCAAAATATTTTGAGAACTTGGAACGGGAAAACCAGGATTTTTCTCAAGAGGCATTAAAGGAAAACCAGTAGCAGCATACTATTTTAAGACGATTGACTGACCAGGGTCAAAGCGGCAGAAAAAAGCTGTATCACAGTTGTTTTATCATAAAGGCTTTGGCCACGTTCCTGGTCAGTTCCAGAACCGTTCTGGCTGACGCAAGATCAATTGAGCCGGTGCCGCAGCTGGGGGTAATAAAAGACTGTGAAATAATCTGCTGCTTATCGATTCCGGTTTTTGACGATAATTCATCCATCTGATCATTTAACAATTGTATCAGGCCTTCAGTTGTCTGTGATGCAATAAGAGACGGTTTGGCCGTTGGGATGATGCCCCAGGCAAGAATTTTACCCTGGTCTAAAAACGATTTAATCATCTCAGGGTATAAAATAAATTTGTCAAAAAAGGAAAAGGCATCAAAGCTGATGATATCTATTTTGGAATTTAAAAGCATATCCCACTCTGTGTTGGCACAGACATGAACGCCGGCCAGTCCGTTTTCAGAATGAATTTCCTGAACAATCTCTTCAATACTTTGGGTGACATCTTCTTTGGTGATCGTAATATAAGCAGATGTTCCAAATCCAGCCAACGCCGGCTCATCAATGAAGATAATGGGAACAGCCCCCCTTTGGGAAAATTCCTTGGCCTGCCATTTGGCATTCATGGCAAGTTTTTTAATCGCAGCATCCTTTAACTGGTCATGGTAGAAAATGTCCCTGTTCTGCTCATCCTTAACCGCAGTCCCAAAAGTAATGGGGCCGGTTACCTGCCCTTTAAGCGCCTTAAAAGTTATATTTTTTTCATCGATCTGTTTTAAAAATTCAAAAAAGCCTTTTGCTCTTCTGCCGGATAAGGCAAACCGGGATGCACTCAAATCATCTGCTGATTCTGATACCGTCAGGTAATCTTCAAAAAATTCAATGAACTCTATATCAAAATCTTTTTTTGATGTATCAAGCACTGTTTTATCACTGCTTTGTGTAAATCCCGGCAGACCAGGGAGAAACTGGTTGACCATTCCTTCTTCTTTGTTCACCGGTAATTGGACCCAAAGGGGGATATCAGGTGTATAGTCAAGCACAAGCCTGGTTGCGTCTTCATGATTGTCCATGGGGAGGCTTCCAATTAACAAGGGGTATCCATTTGCTTTAAATTTTTTCATTTGTGTTTCCCGGTTAATAGTTTCATGATAAATAATTTATGGGTTTCAAGCGGCCCTGCATTTTTCACAATTTTCATTCTGATTAAAGCACCATGCCAGGAAGATACAATAAAATCCGCTGTTTCCCGGCAGTCAATGTCTTTTGGTATTGAGCCATCTGCTTTTGCTTGTTCCAGAAGGTCTTTGTACAGTTCAGCAATCAAGTTGACCGAGGTGAATAGTTTTTTTCTGAAAGCAGGGCTCAAATCTCCCATTTCCTGACTCAGGTTTCCTATGGGGCAGCCGCATTCAAATGATAGATCGGTGAATAAGCCTATGAAAAAATCAAGCAGGCGTTTGATTTTTTCCAAAGGGTTTAACCGTTTGTTGTTCACAATGGGGGAGACCATATCCATATACATGGTATTGAAAAAATCGATGATATGGAGACCAAAATCTTCCTTGCTTTTAAAATAGAAATAAAATGATCCTTTGGGAACATTGGCAGCTGTCAGGATTTCCTGTATGCCTGTATGGTGGAACCCCTTTTTATGGATGGCTTTGGCCCCGATTTCGATGATTTTTTGTTTTGTTGCCTGTTTCATATGGTATCCTAAAATTTTTTATAAAGTGTACACCAAATCATAAAAGAAGTGTACCCCTATAACATTTGCCGGAAAGATTTTTTAGATACAGCCGATGAGTGACAGGGGTGTCTCAAATAAAATGACAGTCATTCCTTTGATCTTTAAAATGGCTGTACCGATAGTTTGGCAGCAGAAAGCTGTTGAATCTTCTGGTTGCACTTTTTTTTAAATGCAGCAAGATCAGGGAACGCTTTAAAATAGTAAAAATGTGTTAGACACTGACAATCTGAAGCACCAAATTTGCGGTGCAGGATTTCCCCAGATATATAAGACAGGTTTTTTGACCAGGTACATTCTACCTTTTCAGGACAAATCGTATACCAGATTTGAGTGATAAATGGCTGTAATGTGAGATAATCAATGTGCCAATGCGGGCTTTTTTCCGTTTTTAGATGGTGGTTTAATCTGGCTTTAAGACCGCCCGGTCCCATCGCGCTGCCCACATAAGCATAAAAACCGCTGGGAAAACTGATACAGCCTAATTTGCCGACATGCAGTTTATTTTTAAATGGGATGTTTAAAATTAAAACATATGTTCCAGGTGCATCAGGTATCATACCTTAAGCTATATAAAAGGAAAACAAAAAGCAAACAGGCAATGCATTATTCTGCACCGCCTGTCTGCCGGATCTTAAATTATGGATGTCGGACTGAATTCTGTTTAACCTGGAAACATTGAATCCTCAATATCAACAGCCGCACTGCTGGTATTCAGGAGTGCATTAAACCTGCCCAGGGTAATGGGAAGTTGTGTTTCTACATAAAACTGTAAGGATTTAAGAATCCCTTCATAAAAGGGCTTGTCTTTTCGTTTGGCTTTCTCAAGTTTTTGTGCGGCAAGCGTTGCTCTCCAGAGAAGCATCCACGCCATGGTCGTATCGCCGGTGGCATCTTGAAATGGATGTGCATTGGCAAATGCATGCAGTACTTTTTCAGACATGGCAGTCTGGCCCATATGGATCGCAACTTCTGCCAGTTTGTTGATTACTTCCTCCACCTTTAATGCCGGTTTCTCAAGCCCAGGGACGGCTTTAGCCGCAGCAATGGTTTTCTGCATCTCACCAAAAAGATCCATGATGGGTTTGCCTTTGTCCAACCCCAGTTTTCTTCCAAGAAGGTCCATGGCCTGGATACCATTCGTGCCTTCATAAATTAAAGTGATCCTGCAATCCCTGAGGAGCTGAGCCATGGGGTATTCTTCAATAAATCCATATCCGCCGTAAACCTGCATGCCCTGGCTGCACACCTCAAAAGATTTGTCGGTCACATATCCTTTGGCGATTGGCGTTAATACTTCAACAAATCCATTATATTTATCTTTTTCTTCCTGCGTGGGTGCATGGGCTGCCATGTCCGCACAGTATTGAACATAATACAAAAGGGATCTCATACCTTCGACATTCACTTTCATCATCATTAACTGCCTTCTGACATCTGGATGGCGTATGATGGAGACAGATTTTGCATTGGGGTCCATAAACTGAAGGATATCTTTGCCCTGTACCCTGTTTTTGGCATAATCAAGCGCATACATATACGCTGCAGTTGCGCATGCAAACCCTTGGAAGCCCACCAGGCGCCTTGCTTCATTCATCATCAGGAACATGGCTTTCATGCCTTTGTTTTCTTCACCCAGAAGGGTGCCGACACAATTGCCTTTAGACCCTAAAGATAAAGAACATGTGCTGTTACCGTGAATGCCCAGTTTGTGTTCCAGCCCTGTGCAGATCACATCGTTGAATTCACCAACAGAACCGTCTTCATTTACGCGGTATTTTGGTACAAGAAACAGAGATATTCCTTTTGTGCCTTCTGGTGCACCTTCAATCCTGGCAAGAACCGGGTGTATGATGTTTTCAGCCAGGTCATGATCTCCGCCTGAAATAAATATTTTTTCACCAACAATGTTAAATGTTCCGTCATCGTTACGGATGGCTTTTGTAGTTAACGCGCCAACGTCAGATCCTGCACCCGGCTCGGTCAGCAGCATGGTGCCTGTCCATTTTCCAGTAAACATGTTTTTAAGATAGATCTCTTTTTGCTCCTGGGTGCCGAATTTTTCTACCAGGTGACCTGCCCCTTGAGTGAGCCCGGGATACATCATAAAAGGAAAGTTTGCACCATTGAAATATTCAGCAGCAGCAGAGGCAACAGTTTTCGGCATGCCCTGGCCGCCCCAATCAGGATCTTCGGTAATGGCCAGCCACTCTCCTTCATTAAACATATCAAATAACCGTTTAAACGATTCTGGTGTGGTAACCTTACCATTTTCAAGTGTACACCCTTGCTCGTCACCTTCTTTGTTCGCGGGTAACAGCTCTTTGACAGCAAAGTTTTTTGCCTCGGAAATGACAAGATTGATGGTCTTTCTATTAAAATCAGCAAAATTCTCATGCAGTTCTGCAAGGTTTTCTGCTTCGAGCTGTTCATGAATGACAAATTCAATATCTCTACGATCGGAAATTACTTGTGCCATTTTCATATCCTCCTGCTATTAGTGTCTCTAA
Organism: uncultured Desulfobacula sp.; assembly: GCA_964343845.1. Taxonomy (GTDB): domain Bacteria; phylum Desulfobacterota; class Desulfobacteria; order Desulfobacterales; family Desulfobacteraceae; genus Desulfobacula. The sequence continues at coordinate 308,482 of CAYFKW010000001.1, forward strand.
ATAAAATTTAGATGTTTTGTTTACCAGTTAATGAATTAACGCTCATTGATCTTGTATGACATATATATTTTCTTAAATTTGCTGTATTTTTGTCTAAAAATCTCATTTTAAAGAATAAATATAAAAAGTTATAAATGATATTCTGCGTCATAAATTAAAAATTATTCCCTGCTTTGCCCTACTTCATAAAAATGAATACTCATTCATTACATTAAATTTTGATGATGTCAATGATTATTTTTACAAATGAAGAATATTTTTGTATGATCCGATTATGGAGAGAATACTTATCAGCGCCTGTCTGGCTGGGGATTTGGTTCGATATGATGCGAAAGTGGTACCGATAAATGGGTATCAGGTGCCCATCTGGCATCAACAGAACCAGCTTGTGAACGTCTGTCCGGAAGTATCCGGCGGATTAAAAATTCCTCGACCTCCTGCTCAGATATTGAATGGAAATGGATTGGATGTCCTGGAAAAAAGGGCCAGAGTATTTGATATTAAAGGAAATGATGTGACTGGTGAATTTATTAAAGGGGCTGAATACGCGTTCAGTCTTGTCACGAAGTATGATATAAAGGTTGCTGTCTTAAAAGAAAAAAGTCCTTCCTGCGGTGTCCACTTTATATATGATGGCCGGTTTAACCATTCATTGATGTCCGGGTTCGGTGTCACAACCGCGCTGCTTAAGAAAAAAGGGGTGACCGTTTTCAGTGAAAATGAACTGGATACGGCAGCCGCATTTCTGGAAACACTGTAAAGATTAGGTTTGTGACCCTGCCTTCAATTGATTGCTGAAAACCGGTTCGAAATAATCATATTGACATATTAAAGTTAAACAGTTAAACTGTTAGACAATTTAAGAAATTGTTAAAAAAGACAACACGTTAGAAGGGCACAGGTTGTATGAATTTTCAATTTAGAAAAATGAGACCCAAAAAATCCTACCAGCATGTGGTTGAAGAGATTCAGACAGCTATTTGTGACGGCAGCATTAAAAAGGGAGACAAGCTGCCCTCTGAGATGAAACTCAAAGAGTTGTTTGATACCAGCAGGGGAACGGTCCGGGAAGCGCTTCGTGTCCTGGAACAAAAGGGGCTGGTGTCAATAAAAACCGGTGTAAAAGGCGGGGCAATTGTGCAGGAGGCAGATACAAAGCCTATGCAGGACAGTGTGGGGATCCTGATTCGACAGCAGAAAGTCTCTCTTGACCATCTGGCTGAGTTCAGAACAATGATTGAAGGATATATTTCTGAACAGGCAGCAAAAATGGCTGAACCGGATGAAATCAGGGCATTAAAAGAACTGCTGAAAAAAGCAGATGCCCATATCAGGACAAAACCGTCTGGATGGAAACGGTTCCATGAATTGGATGCAAGGTTTCATATTCTGCTGGCAAAAATTGCTAAAAATCCCTTATTGGAGGCAAATCTTACTGCTGTTCATGACAATGTCCAGATTTATTTTCACACCTATCTCCCGTTCAGTGAAGCACTGTTAAAGGACAATTTTAAGGATTTATGCCGGATTGTTGAAGCCATAGAACAAAAGGATTCTTTAACGGCAGGAAAGATAGCGCAGATGCATGTGGCCAAGTTCAATGCGTTAATGGAGACGCATACCCGATGACACACCATGAACATATTTTCAGAATACAGAAATATGCCGTCCATGATGGACCGGGAATAAGGACGACGCTTTTTTTTCAGGGATGCCCGCTGGCGTGTCACTGGTGCCACAATCCGGAAAGCCAGGCCATGCCTCCATCATTGGACGAAAAAGCATTGCACAGGACAGCCGGCAATCTGATGACGGAAATTAAAAAAGATAACATTTTTTATGAGGAATCAAATGGTGGTGTGACCTTTTCAGGGGGGGAACCTTTGTGCCAGCCTCAATTGCTTCACGCGCTTTTATACCTGCGCCTGACACACCACATTCATACCTGTATTGATACATCAGGGTATGCGGATGGAAAGACTCTTTTGGCGGCTGCCGCAAAAACCGACTTGATATTGTATGACATTAAATTGATCAGTGACGACCTGAATAAAAAATTCACCGGCAGATCCGTGTTTCCAGTGCTGGAAAATCTAAAGCTGTTGTCAAAACACAAGATACCTGTGTGGCTGCGGTTTCCCCTTATTTCAAGTGTGACGGATTGTAATGGGAACATTGAGAATATTCTTGAATTTACACTGAAACATACAGTGTATCGTGACGTGAATATTCTACCCTTTCATAAGACAGGAGAAAGAAAATATGATGCGTTGAAAATTAAAAATAAAATGAAAAACACGCCTGTGCCGACAAAAGAAAGTGTAGAAAGCGTAAGACAGCAATTTGAGTCCAAGGGATTCAGTGTAACCATTGGGGGATAACTATGAATAAGAGAATAAAAAAATTAAGGACAGAAACCCGTGAAAAAGAGGTGCGTATCTCCCATGAAAGAGCAGAACTTGTCACTGCGTTCTATCAAAATAAAATCAAGGCAAATGAGTCTATATCAGTGCAGAGGGCCAGGTGTCTTAACTATGTGCTGTCACATAAGAAAATATGCATCAATGAGGGTGAGTTAATTGTGGCAGAAAGGGGACCTGAGCCAAAAGCGGTGCCGACATATCCTGAAATATGCCTCCATTCTATAAAGGATCTTGACATTTTGGATACCCGGGAAAAAGTGCCGTATAAAGTCGGGGAAGATACAAAAACAGTATACAAAGAGAAGATTATCCCTTTCTGGAAAGGCAGAACCATGCGGGAAAAAATTTTTTCAGCAATGGACGATCAATGGATTGATGCATTTCATGCAGGCGTTTTTACCGAATTCCAGGAACAGCGGTCGCCAGGGCATACGGCAGGCGGGGATTTAATTTACAGGAAAGGGTTTAATGATCTTAAACAGGACATTCTAGAGCAGGTGACACATTTAGATTATTATAAGGATACAGATGCACTTGAGAAGCAGTCTGTATTAACCTCTCTTGAACTGGCTGCGGACGCCTTGATTATGTTTGCCAACCGCCATGCAGAAGCGCTGGAGCATCTGGCACAGGCTGAAACTGATTTAAGCAGAAAATCAGAGCTTGAAAAGATGGCAGCGGTCTGTCGAAAAGTACCGGCCAGCCGGCCTGAATCCTTTCATGAAGCACTGCAGTACTATTGGTTCCTGCATGTGGGGATCATAACGGAGCTAAATCCGTGGGATGCATATAATCCAGGCCGGTTCGATCAGAATTTATATCCATTTTATAAAAATGACATTGAAAAGGGAATCATTACACAGGAAGAAGCAAAAGAGCTGCTGTGCTGTTTCTGGATAAAATTTCATAACCATCCTGCACCGCCCAAAGTGGGTGTCACTGCTAAAGAAAGCAATACCTATGTGGATTTCTGTCTGATTAACCTGGGCGGCGTTACACCAGACAATCAGGATGGTGTCAATGACTTAACCTATTTAACCCTTGATGTCATACAGGAGATGAGACTGCTGCAGCCAAGCTCAATGATTCAGGTATCAAAAAAGAACCCGGATCAGTTTATCAAATCTGCACTGAATATTATTGAAACCGGATTTGGACAGCCGTCAGTGTTTAATACAGATGCCATTATGCAGGAGATGATGCTTCACGGGAAGTCTGCGGAAGATGCGAGAAAAGCAGGGGCGTCCGGATGCGTGGAAGCCGGTGTGTTTGGAAAAGAATGCTATATCCTGACTGGCTATTTCAACCTGCCTAAAATTCTGGAAATCACGTTATATAACGGATGGGACCCGGGAACAAAAAAACAAATCGGTCTTAAAACAGGAAGTCCGGAACGCTTTGAAACATTTGACGATCTGTTTAATGCGTATCAAAAACAATTGACACATTTTGTAGATATAAAGATAAAGGGCAGCAACATGATTGAGCAGATGAATGCCCGATATATGCCGGTTCCTTTGCTGTCCCTGGTAACAGAAGACTGCATAGCAAATGCAGAAGATTACAACCAGGGTGGTGCAAGGTATAATACCTCCTACATCCAGGGGGTAGGAATGGGAACCATAACCGATTGTCTGTCTTCACTGAAATTCAATGTGTATGACAGAAAACAGGTATCGATTGAAACAATGTTGACGGCACTGGAAAACAATCTGGACGGCAATGATATCCTTTGCCATCAGCTTGCCACAGCGCCCAAATACGGCAATGATGACGAGGCCGCAGACACGATATTAAAAAGAGTGTTTAATGCATTTCATGATGCTGTGACAGGCCGTCCAAATGCCAGGGGAGGCGTATATCGGATTAATCTGCTGCCGACAACCTGTCATGTTTACTTTGGTGAAGTCACTGGTGCATTGCCGGATGGCAGGAAGAAGGGGCTGCCCCTGTCTGAAGGTATTTCGCCAGTTCAGGGTGCTGACCGGTGCGGTCCAACAGCGGTGTTAAAGTCTGCTGCCAAGATTGATCATTTAAAAACAGGGGGCACACTGTTGAACCAGAAGTTTTTACCTGATCTTTTTAAAGATAAAAAAGGCCGTCAGTCCATGGTCCATTTAATCCGGTCCTATTTTAAAATGGAGGGACATCATGTCCAGTTTAATGTCGTTTCTGAAGAAACCTTGAGAGATGCCCAGAAATATCCGGAAAGATATAAGGATTTAATTGTCAGGGTTGCTGGATATTCTGATTATTTTGTAGATTTGACACCAGCGCTCCAGGAAGAGATTATCCATCGAACCGCCCATGACGTTTGCTAAAATGGCAGGGTGAATTTTACATAGCGGCTTTAAATCCAGACTGGTATGGCGGTTGTCATCATAGTGTTCCGGAATCCGTACAATTATAACCGGATCCATTCCCCTCTGCCTTTTGATTGATCTCATTTGGCAAAAGATCAATCGGTACAGATTTTTGATCATCCCTGTAACTGACTACATTGTAACTGTAACATGGCCTTTAAAAATAGAGAACAACCCTGATCTTTAAAATAAACAACGTTTCTTGATTTCAAAAAAATAAAAAAACTGATCTTAAAAAATAAAAAAACTTATTTTTTTCATTTCAATTTTGACAGAAACATCAATTTTAAACTGTTTTGGTATCCTAAGATATTACTTGACCGAAACATAGTTATTTGATATTTCAAACTATTTTTAAGTTAAAATTTTTTTGGTGCTAAAAAAGGGGGTGTTTTTTTAGCAGATACTAACTTTCTATCTTGGAGGAGAGAATGAAAAAAGTATTTTTATTGGGATTGGGTCTTTGTCTGGCCTTAGCTTTGACAGTTACGGCCAGTGCAAAAACATTAAAGGTCGGTCTGGACGCAGATCCTGTGTCTTTGGACCCTCAGGTTCAATTGTCAGGTGGGATGCTTCAATTGTCCCACTGGGTGTTTGATCCACTGGTAAGATGGACGCAATCAGGTGATTTCGAACCCCGCCTGGCGGTAAAATGGGAGAAAATCGATGACCTGACCACCCGTTTTTATTTGAGAAAAGGGGTTAAGTTCCACAGTGGTAATGACTTTACTGCCAAAGATGTAAAATTCACGTTTGAGAGATTTTACAGCAGCGCAGATTTTAAAGGTCTTTTTCAACCGTTTTCAGGCTGTGTTATTGTAGATGACTACACTGTTGACATCAAAACCAAAGAACCTTACGGGCTGATGCTGAACATGGCAACCTATATTTTTCCAATGGATTCCAAGTTCTATTCAGGAAAAGATCCGGACAGACCGGGCCAGATGAAAGATGCTGTGATTAAAGTGGGCGATTCTTTTGCTGAGCACAATGAATCCGGTACAGGCGCCTTTGTTGTGGTAGAACGGGAGCAGGGTGTAAAGCTTGTCATGAAGCGAAATCCAAATTACTGGGACAAAAAATCTCCAGGTAATGTAAGTGAATTAATTCTTACGCCAATCAAGGAAAATGCAACAAGGGTTGCCGCACTCCTGTCCGGTGATGTTGATTTTATCTCTCCGGTTCCGCCCCAGGATTTTAAACGATTGGAATCTGATGCAAAAGTGAAACTGGTGACGATTTCCGGCGGCCGTATCATCACTTTCCAGATGAACCCCAACAGGGTTGAAGCATTTAAAGATGCAAGAGTCCGTCAGGCAATTGCGTATGCTGTAAATAATGAAGGTATTGTCAAAAAGATCATGAGGGGAACGGCAACCGTTGCCGCTCAGCAGAGCCCCAAAGGCTATGCCGGGCATAATCCGGCGCTGACACCCAGATATGATGTGAATAAAGCCAAAGCGCTGTTAAAGGAAGCAGGCTATCCCAATGGGTTTGAAATTACCATGATGGCACCGAATAACCGGTATGTAAACGATGCACAGATTGCTGAAGCCACTGCCCAGATGCTGCAGAAAATAGGGATTAAAGTCAACCTGAAAACCATGCCGAAAGCACAGTACTGGCCGGAATTTGATAACAGAGCTGCAGACATGATGATGATCGGCTGGCATTCAGATACAGAAGATTCAGCCAATTTTTCCGAGTTCTTAACCATGTGCCCCAATAAAGACACAGGGATCGGCCAGTTTAACTCTGGTTACTGCAATCCGAAAGTTGATGAACTCGTTATCGCGGCAAACAAAGAAACCAACATGGCAAAACGGTCAAAAATGCTCCAGGAAGTTGAACAGATCCTCTACGATGACGCTGCATTCATTCCCTACCACTGGCAGAACCACTCCTATGGCGCCAAAAAGAATATACGCGTTAAGCCCATTATCAATGTACAGAACTTCCCATATTTTGGAGATCTTGTTGTAGAATAACTGCGATTTTTTAAATAACATAAGGCACCGTGAAGAGGGACTTTTCAATCCCTCTTCACGGCTGCGTGATACGTGATAATCTAAGAAAAGATATGTTTGCATTTATTATTAGACGGATAATCCAGGCAATTCTTGTCATGATGGTCATCGGACTTGTCGGATTTTCCATCAAAAACCAGATTGGCGATCCTGTCCGCGATATTGTAGGCGAAAGGGTGACACCCCAGCAGCGGGCGGAAATAGCAGAACAGATGGGTCTTAATGACCCGTTTTTTGTTCAATATTACAGGTTCGTTAAAAATGCACTGACAAAAGGTGACCTTGGGATGTCATTTATGTACAGCCGGCCGGCCTCAGAAGTGATTTTAAAACATGCACCAGCCACGATTGAACTGTTATTCTGTTCAATGCTGCTGGTCATGATCATTTCAATGCCGCTTGGCATTTATTCTGCGTTGCGGCCCAAAAGCCTTTTGTCACGATTTACAATGAGTTTTTCAACATTGGGCGTTTCCTTTCCTGTATTTTTAACAGCTATCCTGCTGATTTATATTTTTGCGGTTCATTGGAACATTTTACCCTCTTACGGCCGGGGTGAAACAGTGGACCTTTTCGGAAACGGTTACTGGAAGTCAGGGCTTCTGACTGTTGACGGCCTGAAACATCTGATTCTTCCCAGTATTTCCCTGTCCACCATCATGCTGCCGTTGTTTATCCGCCTGATCCGTTCTGAAATGATGGAAGTGCTTGAAACTGAATATATAAAATATGCCTGGGCCAAGGGCCTTTCCCCCATGCGGGTCTGGCTGGTTCATGCATTTAAGAATACCCTGCTGCCCGTTATTACAGTTTTCGGCGTCCAGGTGGGAATCGGGTTTGCCTTTACCATCCTCACTGAAACCGTTTTCCAGTGGCAGGGCATGGGATACATGTTTTATGAATCCATTGCCCGGGCAGATATCTCACTGATGATTGCATACCTTGTTGTTGTTGCATGTGTGTTTGTTGTTGTGAATACTGTTGTCGACATTCTTTATGGATTTATTAATCCGACCGTAAGAATTACAGGAACAAAATGAAGAAGAAATTTCAGCAATTTAAAGAGTCTTACTTTTTATACAGCTTTAAGCGGGACAAGGTGGCGATGTCCAGTTTTGTCGTCCTGCTCATATTTTTAAGCCTTGCTGCAGTGGCGCCCTGGATATCACCCATGAACCCCTATGATTCAGCCAATATTGATATCATGAATTCAGAAATTCCTCCGATGTGGATGGAAGGGGGGGAAAAAGCGTTCATTTTAGGTTCTGACAACCAGGGCCGGGATATGCTGTCCACGATGCTCTATGGGCTCAGGACTTCCATAATTATCGGTATTGGCGCCGTGATTCTCCAGGCATTTATCGGTATTGTGGTCGGGCTTCTATCCGGATATGTGGGCGGCAGAACAGATGCTGTCCTCATGCGGATTGCAGATATCCAGCTTTCTTTTCCGTATTTAATGGTAGCCATTTTTATCGGTGCCATCTTCCAGGTGGCATTCGGGATAGGCAGCTACGAAAGATTGGCCATACCGCTTTTGACGATTATTATCGGATTATCAAACTGGCCGATTTTTGCAAGGACCATCAGGGCATCGGTCATGGGGGAGGTTAAAAAAGAATATGTGGAGGCTGCCCGTGTGATAGGGCTGTCGCGACCCACCATCATGATCCGTCATGTGCTTCCCAATGCGCTTACATCGGTCATGGTGATTTCCACCATCCAGGTGGCAAATGCCGTCATGAGTGAGGCTGCGCTCTCATTTCTCGGGTTGGGAATGCCGATCACCAAACCATCGCTCGGCTCATTAATTATGGCCGGGTTCCAGTATATTTTTTCAGGCGCATGGTGGATTACACTGTTCCCGGGTGTTTTGCTGGTCGTCTTTATCCTTGTCATCAATCTGCTGGGTGACTGGCTCAGGGATGTCCTAAACCCTAAACTGTATAAAGGATAATAGTAGATACGATGTCACACCTTTTAGAAGTTCGCGATCTTGAAGTGAAATTTGCATTGAGGTTTGGAGATATAACGGCCATTGACGGTGTCAGTTTCAACCTTGATAAAGGGGAGAAGCTTGGGCTTGTCGGTGAGAGCGGGGCTGGAAAGTCTGTGACTGGGTTTTCCATCATCAACCTGATCAGCAAGCCTGGATTTATTTCAAAAGGAAAGATTTTATTTGAAGGCCGTGAAATCAGCAGCCTTCCGGATTCACAGATGAGAAAGATCAGGGGAGACCGGATCGCCATGATTTTCCAGGATCCGATGATGACCTTGAATCCAGTGTTCACAGTGGGATTTCAGATGATCGAGACACTGATGGCTCACCGGGATATTTCCAAGGCAGATGCCAGGAAAATTGCACTGGAAAAATTGAGGAAGGTCCATATCCCATCTCCGGAACAGCGGCTGGACCAATATCCCCATGAATTGTCCGGGGGGATGCGCCAGAGAATTATTATAGCGATATCCCTTTTGGCAGATCCTGCTATTATCATTGCAGATGAGCCGACCACAGCCCTGGATGTTACCATTCAGGCGGAAATCATGGATCTGCTTCAGGAATTGTGTGAAACCGAAAATATGGGATTGATCCTGATCACCCATGACCTGGGTGTGGTGTCCCAGGTTACAGAAAAAATAGCGGTCATGTATGCAGGAAAAATTATAGAGTACGGAAAAACAGATACAATTGTCCATTCACCTGTTCATCCGTACACTGAAGGATTGATTAAATCTATTCCCGGTTCGATTCCACCAGGAGAGGAATTGGCCCAGATTCCTGGAATGATGCCAACCTTGACCAATATACCTCCTGGGTGTGCCTTTAACCCGCGATGCGAGCTTAAAGGGGATGTCTGCCTTAAAGAAACGCCTGAACTCAGGGAAATCAGGGATGGCATTCTGGCTGCATGCCATATGAAATAAAAAAAGGAACCCGATTCTTTAAACATGAATACAGATAAAACCATACTTTCAGTAAGAAATATTGTTAAGCATTTTGATATTTCAGGCGGGTGGCTGGACCAGTTGACGTTCAAGGATGGAAAGCCTCAGCTTGTTAAGACCACAGTAAAAGCGGTCAACAATGTTACCCTGGATGTTGAGAAAGGAGAAACCCTGAGTGTTGTTGGTGAGAGCGGTTGCGGCAAATCAACGCTTGCCAGGGTGATCATGGGGCTCTACCGACCAAATTCTGGTGAAGTTTTCTATGGAAAAGATAGAATTGATCACCTTTCTCATGAACAGATGCTGCCGTATCGAAAAAAGCTTCAAATGATCTTTCAGGATCCTTATGCGTCTTTAAATCCAAGAAAAACAGTGAAACAGACCCTTGAAGAACCGTTAAAATTTCACAATCCAAAAATGACCTTTGAAGAGATAAGGGATAAAATAGATGAAGTAATGAGCCAGGTGGGTGTGGATCCCGCATGGATTAGCAGGTACCCTCATGAGTTTTCTGGCGGTCAGCGGCAGCGGATATCCATAGCCCGTGGGTTGATACTGGATCCAGAATTCATCGTGGCTGATGAACCCGTGTCTGCTTTGGATGTCTCTATCCAGGCTCAGATTCTTAACCTGCTGATGGAATTAAGAAAGGATAGAAATTTAACTTATTTGTTCATCACCCACGATCTGTCTGTTGTCCATCACATCTCCAGCCGGGTGGCAGTGCTTTATCTGGGAACTTTGTGCGAATTAACCACAGCGCAGAATCTGTTTTATCAACCCCGGCACCCGTATACCCGGGCCCTGCTTTCAGCCATCCCAAAAGTGGGCGAAAAAAAGGCCAAGCATATAAAGTTAAAAGGAGAGGTTCCAACACCAGTGCATCTGCCTGGCGGATGTGTGTTTCATGGACGCTGTGTATATGCAGATGATCGATGTTTTAATGAGGTGCCAGGCCTTTTAGAAACAGAAGATGGCGGTCATGTGGCCTGTCATGGTGTTGAGGAGAACCGGCTTGATAATTAACGTGATAAAAAAAGAGCTGTCTATCAAGAGGGGAGTAAGATTAGCAAGGGATAAAGTATGCTGTACTTTTTAAAGGGACGCTATTCTTAAGGTATGATAAACAGCTCACTTTTTTTATAACAAAGAAATCAACATTAAGAAGAGCACTGAATTCATTACCCAGAATAAAGCTTTCGCCGATCCTAAACCAATTTTTTCAGGCTTAATATCAAAAGAGATCGTTCCGCTCTGGATGGGTGTGGAGGAGTCTTCAGGTGTAAAAAAGTATGTTATCACAGCCAATGTTTTAATAAGTAATGCGCTCATAATTATAACCTCCAGTTGTTTTATGTTTAATGAGACAACTTTTGTCCTGTCAGTCATTGTTTATGTTGATACTATAATGTTGATTTGCTATTAAGTAAAATTAAAACAATTTAATCTTAGGTTAAGTATTGCTTATGCTGCCAGATTTTAACCGGCTAAAGGTTTTTTATTATATTTTCAAGTATAAAAGCGTTGCCAGTGCAGCCGGCGAATTGAATATCACATCATCTGCTGTGAGTCAGGCACTTCACAAATTGGAGTCTGAATTAAACGTGCTGCTGTTTACAAGACTGCATAAAAAGCTTGTGCCAACCTCTGCCGGCGATCAATTGTATGAAACAATTTTTCCGTTTATGGATGAGTTAAAAGAACGTATCAAACGTATCAGGCAGACAAAACAAATTCCTTCAGGCATGATCAAAGTAGGCTCTCCCATCGAATTTGGCAAATCTTATTTCCCCCGTATGTTTGCAGCCTTTAGAAAAAAATACCCAGAGGTTATATTTACAATGAAACTGGGAGATCCTTCCCAGATTTTTCCGCTGATAAAATCAGGAGAACTTGATTTCGGTATGGTGGATATTTTTGCAACCCGTGATCAGGTTTTTGAAGATTTCGGTATTTACAGTATTGAGCCGTTAATAGAGGAGGAAGTGGTCCTGGCCTGTTCAGACCAATATTATCATAAAGAGATTAACGGGGACCATTCGTTTGAAAATCTGGCCTCAAAAGAGTTTATTTCCTATGAAAAATCATCTACGACATTGAGAAACTGGTTTAAACACCATTTTAAAAAGTATTCAATAGGCTTGAACCGTGTGCTGACAGTTGACAGCCATCAGGCAGTTATTACAGGTATCAGAAATCAATTGGGCATGGGTGTTATTGCATCTCACATTGTAAGCAAAGATATTCAAAGCGGTAAAATAGTGCCCATTAAAACAAAACAAAAAAACGTGATTAATAAGATTTCTCTGGTTCAGCTTCAGGACAAGGTGCCGACGTTAACTGAAAAAACATTTATTAACTATCTAAAAACGGACATCCTTTCATCTGGAAAACCGAAACGGTTTTAGATTTTCCGCGGGCTTTGCAGATAATTTTCTGGAAAAATCATACCAGCCGCGGTCGAAAGTATTAGACCGTCTTCTATTTTTTCTTGACATCAATTTAGTAGTTACTATAATAGTCACTACTGAGGATGACAATCATTTTCCCATGGAGAGGACAGCGGGTGGATAAGATCATGACAAAAGAAGTACAGCGTGCAGTTAAAGCGGGAATTCCCATTTTTATCGGATATGTGCCGGCTGCGGTTGCATTTGGAATACTGTCAAAAGGATGCGGGATTACACTTTTAGAGTGTTTTATGTTCTCAGCCGTTGTTTTTGCAGGGGCCAGCCAATTTATTGCTTTAAATCTTTTAATGACCGGTATGGGACCTGGCGGTATTATCCTGACAACGCTGCTGGTCAATTTCAGGCATTTCTTGATGAGTGCTTATTTGTCTACAAGAATCGGGAAGATGACAAAACGATATATGGTTTTGATTGCCTTTGGTGTCACAGATGAAGTCTTCTCTGTTCTGTCATTTAAAAAAGGGATTCTTTCCAAAACATTTGTATTTATTCTTCAATTATCAGCGTATACAGCATGGGTGAGCGGCACACTGGCAGGGTATGTCCTGGGTGGATTCCTGCCGGAAATTTTATCCAGGAGCATGGGGGTGGCGCTTTATGCGCTGCTTTTAGCGATTCTGCTGCCGGAAATTAAACAATCGACAAAAGCATTAATGCTGGCAATTGCATCTGGTGTGTTAAACACGCTTCTCATAAAACTTGACCTTCTTCCAGATGGGTGGAGTGTTATTGTCTGTATTCTGGTAATTGCAGCGGCAGGCTCGTTTGTCATGACACGGGAAGCAGGAGAACAGGTGTATGAATAGCGTGATTTTAATTATCCTGGGGATGGCGGCAGTTACATATGGCCCCAGGTTGATTCCATTTCTTATATTGTCGGACCGGCAGGTGCCCAAAAGAGTGGATGCATTTTTAAAATGTATTCCAGTGGCTGCCATTGGTGCACTGATTATTCCCGGTGTTTTCAGTGCAACACCGGATGTGCCTGCGGCTGCCATAGCCGGGATGACTTTCACACTCATTTTCGGGTTATGGAAAGGCGGAATCATTGTACCGGTTTTAGGGTCAGTAGCGGTTACGTATCTGGTATTGCTGACTGCTGCATAACCCCGGATGCTGTACCTGTGAAACATATGCGGACTGCCATTGCCCAAAAGGCACTCGCAGAATCCCGGGATCAAAGGAGTTTATTATGGATCAGCAGCTGATGATAATGAACGATATGAAGAAGCTTGGATTTTCAGCGTATGAATGCAAGGCATATCTGAAGCTGTTAGAAGAATTTCCATTAAATGGCTATACATTAAGCAAAAATTCCGGCATCCCAAGATCCCGCATCTATGAAGTGCTGAAAAATTTGATAGACAAACAGATGGTGTTTGAACAGGCAGAAGAAAAAAACAAGCTCTATTACCCTGTTGAACCTGATATTTTTATAAAAAAACTGAAAGCACATTATGAAGAGGTCTTCTCAAATATTACTGAATTTGCCGGAAAGCTCTACAAGGAGAAAAAGCAGGATGACAAACTGGTTGTTATCAAAGGCAGGCAGAACATTATCAGTTTCATGAACCTGTTAATCAGAGGGGCTGAAAAAAGAATTGCGCTTTCTATCTGGGACGAAGAAATCAAAGACCTGACCATTGAACTGGATAAAGCCCTCAAAAGAGGGGTTGCCATCAGGGGAATTTATTTTGGACAGGATAATCCGTACCATACCCTTGTTCCTCATCGAAGAATTAAACGCTATATGGCGGAAAAAAAAGAACGGTACCTGTCCATTATCATTGACGGGGCCCATGTCATATCCGGCATCGTGTCAAGAGGTGAAGACAGCAAAGTGACCTGGACACAGGATGAAGGGTTTATTGAAGTCAGTGAAGACTATATCGCACATGACCTGGTCGTCAATTTATATTCTGCATCACTTGATGACAACGCCTATGAAAAATTTGAAGATTTTGCTGACAATGTACACAATCATTACTTCCATTATTCTGATGAAGAGTTTAAAACCTATAAGCGGTTAAGATAGGATGCAGTTGATTTTTTTATTAAAGGCGATGGACTGGAAATAAAGTGACAGAGAACAGATCAGGTTGTTATTGCAGCAGCCAGAAATTGTTTACAGAGTGTTGTTCAGGTTTCCTGTCAGGCGATTCTCTGCCTGAAACCCCTGAACAATTGATGCGATCAAGATTTTCAGCTTTCTGTACAAAACAGGTGGATTATCTTATTTCAACGCATCACCCGTCAAAGCGGCAGCCAGGGGATAGAGTGAACCTAGAAAAATCTGTGAACGAGATCCAATGGCTTGGTCTAACCATCATAAAGGCAGACAGGATTCGACCAGGTCAGAAGGAAGGTATGGTTGAATTTGCTGCGTTTTATCAATATCACACTTTACAGCAGCTGCATGAGGCTTCACGGTTTGTTTATGAAAAAAATCGGTGGTTTTACCTGGATGGTGACATACTGGACCCCATTAAATGGGGCCGGAATACGCTGTGCTGGTGCGGAAGCAATAAAAAATTTAAAAAATGTCATGGAAAATCGTAACCCAGCCTGGCATTCACATTGAGAGCTGAGATGATTCATTATTTAACCATTGGTATTGTTTTAGGGTTTTCAGCAGGTCTTGCGCCTGGACCATTGTTGACCCTGGTGGTTTCCGAAACCATTCTGCATGATATGAAAGCCGGGATAAAAGTTGCGCTTGCGCCGCTTGTAACCGATTTGCCGATTATTGTGTTAACGGTTTTTATCTTATCCAGATTATCGGGTTTTCATCATATTCTGGGCATAATTTCCTTGATCGGCGGCATGGTCGTATTGTTAATGGGGGTCCAGGGCATCCAAACAAAGGGTGTGGAACTCGATATTTCAAATGTGAAATCAAGGTCGCTGTCAAAGGGAATTTTAGTCAATTTATTAAGTATTATATTATGTACTGTGATATTATTTCAAAA
>CAYFKW010000001.1:323693-376130 GCA_964343845.1 uncultured Desulfobacula sp.
TGGCTGAGCGTCGGGGCACCAACAATGACCAGGGCAAGTGAGGTCCATTTTTTTGCGGCAGCAGCATTTGTTGTAAGCTTTTATGTGCTGCTGATCGGATCAAAGATTATGCTGGCTGTTATTGTGGGAAAATCAAAATCTTTTTTAACGGGCAGCGTTTATATCTATACGATGAAACTGTTAGGGGTCGCGTTGTGTGCCCTGGCCGTATTTCTCTTCAAAGACGGGTTCAGTCTGTTAGGAACATAATCATTAAAAAGGTAAACAGAACACCGCCGGCTGCCAGAAGAACCGGCAATGCCGGGAGTGTGTGGTATAGATAGAGCTGTAACATTATTCCCAGTCAAATTCTCTTGAGGTTACGGTGTGTTCCATCCGTTGAATACGGCGTTCGATATTTTCGAATTTTCTCCTGATCCTTTGAATGGCTGAAGCTCTTGAATGGGTATAGGAATCGTAAAATTCTTCATCTCTTTTATCCCGCAAAGGCGACACAGGTTCAGCTTTCAGCAGCAAGCCCGCAATGATATATAAAACGCCGATGGGCCAGAAGCCTGTAAAAAGAAATAGAATGAAAATAATGACTCTCATCCAGAAAACACTGAAATTGAAATAGTCGGCAATGCCGCGGCAAACGCCCATGAAGATGCCTTTTCGGGAACGATATATACCCCTGCTGGATGCCAGTTGCTCAAGCCGGTCCTTCAGTCCGTAATACGAATCCCTGCATCTTTTGAAATTGCTGCCTGATCTATGTTTAAAATGTCGTCTCATTTGTCGAAATCCTTTCTCTGGCGCTCAATCAAAATGGTTTCAAGCGCTTCAACCCTTTCTTCCATTTTTGACAGGCCGTAATAGATGTCCTGAATCATTTTTGTTTCTTCTGACTGGATCTGTTTTTCCTTTTTGCTTAATCCGCCTGCCTTCGCCGCTTTGATAATACCAATGATCATCAATCCAAGTGTGGCGATCAAGAGAATTGAACCGCCAATTGAGATTGCTATGATAAGCGCTGTGGACATAATACACTTTCTCCGAATAAGTTAGTGACTGAAGTGTTACGCATCCGTTGTATCATCATTTTCAGAAGATTGGGAGGACTTTAACGCACTGAGTTCAGCTTCTATTTCATCATCTGCTTCCAATGCCTCAAATTCCTCTTCAAGAGATGAATGCCGGCCATAATTGACAAGGTCAGCTTCAGCTTCCATTCTTTCAATATGATTCTCCAACTCTTCGAATTTTTTCATGACTTCAACACTGTCTGCGCGGCGAATTTCTTCCTGCGCCCGTTTTTTGCGCTTCGCACGGATATGCCTTTGAACCAGCATCCTTTGCTTTTCTCTGGCAGATTTCAGTTTGTCTTCAAGCGCCTGGATATCGTCCCGATATTGTTCTACAATAACGCCGAGTTCTGTGACTTCCATCTCAACTGAATCCGCTTTCTGTGTATATTGACGTTTTTCCTGGAGTGCCTGCCTGGCAAGATTGTCTTTGCCTTTTTTTACAGCGAGCTCAGCTTTCTGGGCCCAGAAATTTTCTTTTTCCTGGATCGTGTCGAGAAGCCGCTGAACTTTCTTTTGGTTGGCAATGGCATTTGCGCAGGAAGACTTTATTTCAATCAATGTGTCTTCCATTTCCCTGATCATCAGCTTGATTAATTTTTCAGGATTTTCCGCATTGTCCAGCATGTCATTGATATTTGAAGCAACAATATCTTTAAACCGTGTGAAAATGCCCATTTTTTTATCTCCTTGTGTTAGTATTAGCATCCTTTTGTTTGTGAATTTAAAAAGCATTTTGTGTGCCACAGGGTAATTTTTTTAAAAATACCTATTTATTTTAGATAGTTATACTTATTGACATGGTATTGGCATACGTGGTAAAATATACCAAAAATTAGGAATATTAACCATAATTCGGGATTTTTTTAAAAGGAAAATATAATGTTATCCGGTCAAGACCAGGTTAAGGGGAAATCAGTTTCAGCATCAGAGGGCATCGGGCAATCTGAAGCGTTCCTTGAATTCCAGGAACAAGTATCAAGCGTCGCACCGATTGATCGCCCTGTGCTTATACTTGGCGAAAGAGGTACTGGCAAAGAACTTGCGGCTGCAAGGATTCATTTTTTATCCAAGAGATGGCAAAAATCTTTTGTAACCTTAAATTGTTCTGCCCTGACACCAACGCTTATAGGGTCGGAGCTTTTTGGATACGAAAAAGGGGCATTCACGGGTGCAGGCACACAGCAGGCAGGTCGATTTGAAATGGCATCTGAAGGAACGCTGTTTTTGGACGAAATCGGAACCATTCCAATGGAAGTCCAGGAAAAAATTTTGAGAGCAGTAGAGTATGGGAGTTTTGAGCGTGTCGGCTCTTCAAGCTCGATTCATGTTGATGTCCGGATTGTGGCGGCAACAAATGCAGACCTTTCCGGCATGGCAAGATCCGGGGAATTTAAACAGGATTTATTAGACCGGCTGTCCTTTGAAGTTATTTATGTGCCGCCGTTAAGACATCGGAAAGAAGATATTTTGATTTTGGCGGCTCATTTTGCATCACGGATGGCATTTGAATTGGGGCGTGAAGACATGCCGGTCATTTCTGTCCAGGCGCAAAAGGTTCTTGAGGCATATCCATGGCCTGGAAATATAAGAGAGTTAAAAAATGTGATCGAAAGAGCAGTGTATAAATCTTCGTCGAATATTATTAAGGAAATTTCGTTTAATCCATTTGATTCTCCGTATAACGACAATTTAGAAACAATTGGCCGGGAAAAAAACAAAAAAGAAGTGCGCCCGCACTCTGTCTTGCCGCAAACAGATGACGATCAATACAGGGTGGTTAAAAGAATTTTGCAGAAACCGTTTAAAGAGGCCGTAAAAGAGCTGGAATATGCCCTGTTGTCAAAGGCCCTGAAAGAGAACAAGTTTAATCAACGGAAGGCAGCGCAGGCCCTGGGCTTGTCCTATGACCAGTTCCGGGGTGTCAGAAAGAAATATAAGGAAAGGATTTAACCGGCAGTCGGATTTTGTTCATTATAATGAACGATTAACTGAATTGATGCATAAAATGCAAGGGTTCTCAAGCAGTATTATTAATAAAAATAATAATTCATACAACACGCAAAAAGGAGTTGACCATTTCCAGTTCCATCATGTATTATGATAGCTGATGTGTTCATAATGATGAACCAGAATATAATTACTTGAAAGCCGTTAACAGGGTTAAGATAACAAACGGAGGGTCCCAAGTAATGGATGTAAAAACGTTGATAATTCATCCTGAGAAATGCAATAATTGCGGTGATTGTGAGAAGGCATGTATTGAAACAAAAACGAGTCTGACCAGCCCTGGTCTGTCCTGTATCCGGATTTTGAGCATCAAGGGAGACGATGATTTCTTTTTCCCTGTCGCATGTAAACAATGTGAGAATCCACCTTGCCTGGCAACCTGCCCAAAAGAAGCCATTTATCATGACACTGAATTAGACCGGGTATTAATTGACCGTCAAAAATGTGTGGGATGCGGCATGTGTGTTTCTGCCTGTCCATTTGGTGCAATGAAACTGGACAAGAAAAAGGCAAAATCTTATAAATGCGATCTGTGCAATGGCGATCCTGAATGTGTAAAAGCCTGTGAACCCAGGGCAATTGAATACCAGGATGTTGATATGCTTAAACGACCAAACATGGTACATGTGGCTGGTAAACTGGCGCGGTTGGCAAAGCCCTGAGGAGATCACCTACAAGATGAAGGAGTTATGTTAAATGTCCTTTTTTAAAGTAAATGAAAATTGCAATGGCTGTCTGGCATGTGTGCAGAATTGTCCTGCAAGTGCATTGAATTATTTTGATGAGGATGACAAACGGAAATTATTGCATAATATGTCCCTTTGTGCCAGGTGCGGCCATTGCTGGCGGGTTTGCCCCCAGGATGCGGTTGAATTCAAATATTTAATCACAGGAAGATTTGATCTGGTTAAAACACTGGACGTCGTAAATTGCAGCGTGTGTGGTGAACCAATTTACACGCAAAGCCTCGGTGATACAGTGTCAAACAATACGCATAGAGACATTGAGGCCTTGTGCCCGGACCATAAAGGTTCAGAACCTGTAAATGTCTGGAAAAAACTTGCATCAAAAAGAGCGCCTCAATAGGAGATGAAGTATGATAGTCGGCGAACATAAACCCATAGAAGAGATTATCGAATCAATAAAGGAATATACCAGTGTTTTAGTGCTTGGCTGCCAGACCTGTGTTTCAGTCAGCCTTACCGGGGGAGATCGGGATGCCAGGTTATTGACAGACGCGCTTTCCAATGCGTTTAAAGACAGTAAAAAAATTCATATTTTCGAGAATGGCAGTATTGAGCGCCAATGTGAAAGAGACTGGATAGAACCTTTTTTTGAACTTCCGGAAGGAGTAGAGGCAATCCTTTCTCTTGCATGCGGAGCAGGCGTCCAGACCATGGCAGATGCGTTCAAGGGTATCCCGGTGTTACCAGCATTAAACACCACCTTTATCGGTGCATTGGATCAGCCCGGGGTGCTGGATGAAAAATGTGCAGGCTGTGGTGACTGCATCCTCGGACTGACAGGTGGTATCTGCCCGATTGCCAGGTGTGCAAAAAGACTGTTTAACGGCCCTTGCGGCGGGTCGTCAAAAGGAATGTGCGAGATCAGTATGTCTGTCGGGCGCCAGGTAGACTGTGCATGGGCGCAGATTCTTGACCGCCTCCAGGAGCTTGGCAAGATGGATAACTATATGAAGATCTGCCAGGCCAAGAACTGGATGCCCAGCAGCTCCGGCGGTCCCAGAAGACTGGTGCATCCGGGCGAGCCCCCCTACTGATATTTTCTAAAAGGAAAGGACCCCTTCCCGGAAAAAATCATGGATGATTGACAGGGGCCTGCCTGCCATTCCAGCCGACCCCCTGCCAATCATCTGTACAAGTCGAAAAGTTTAGGTAATCTCTGTAAATGATCACTGTTCATGAACATTCATATGAGAAGCGCTGGTGTGTCCAGTTTTATTTCTCGACATACCGCCGGTACCCCAGGGGTTAAAATTAATGGCAATGTCATCTCTTTTTTAATTATCGACTGTATCGGAAAGTTTTTCTGGCAGCCTTCAGGAATTCATACTTTATGTTACAAACTATCCAGGCGTTTGCTGATGATCGGATACTTCAGCTTCTGTGAAGGCATTAAGATGTTGAAATTGATATCAGGGTTATATTTTTTTAAGAGCCAGAAAGGAATTTCAAGCTCATTTAGGCACAACTCCCAGATATTATCACCATTTTTTACCTTATAAATGTCATGTCCCTGGATTGAATAGGATTCAAAAAAATCCTCTTCAAGCTCTTTATGAAATTCATACCGCTGTTCCTCAAATTCCTGGATGGCCGTTTTCCTGAAGGGAATTTTTAGTTTTTGATCAATGGAAATAGGGACGCCGTATTTAAACTTGTTTAAAATCCTGATTTCCTGTGTCGGGATCTGCAGCCAGTCCGCATAATGCCCTAAGGTTTCCTCTGCTTCAACTTTGATGACACCAATTAAAATCTTTCCTTTTTTGTAAGATTTCAACACGTTTAGGTCGCTGGTAACGATATTTGGATTTAAAATGGTTGCATCAACGATAGGCTTTGCCTGTGTTTCGGGTGTTTCGGGTGTGCGGGCAGGTTCTGGCTTTAAAAGCGGCTGCCCTGACAGCACTTGTTTTACCGGCGTTTCCTTTTTTGACAGTAATGGTTTGGTGTTTATTTCAGCACCGGGTTCAATGGCAGGTTTTCTGAGCGGCCTGTTCTTTCCAGATGCAATAGTGCCTGATTTTTTAGCGAGTATCATTTCATCCTTAACCGGTATCCTTAAATTCTGTCCAATATAAATTGTTGCTCTTCGATTCAGGCCATTGGCGAGTATCAGGTCGTGAAGCTTTACACCGTGGAGTCTTGCAATTGCACCTGCCGTGTCTCCTTTTTGAACCCTGTGGAAGCGGCTCGGTTTTTGTTTCATGTGATACAGGGAGGCCAGCTGTTTTGTTGCCCTGGCCATAGGAACTGTTCTGGGAAGCTTTAGTTTATACCCTTTTGGGATATATTTCTGACCATTAAAAACAGGTTTTCTTAATGCCGGATTCAAGGCCTTAATTTCATTAAGACTGATGTCCAGGCTTTCAGACAGATCTTTAACAGGAAGATATCCTTTTGTTTTAATTACACGAAACTTGATGGGTTTGTTGAATTGAATGTCACCGAAATATTTTTTATACTCTTTAGCAACCATTCTTGCAGCAAGAAATTCAGAATAAAAATTTCTTGATGCAAATTTAAATGAGCGGCTGCGGTACGATTTGACAATTTTTTCATAACTGCCTTTAGATTTTCTGGCCCGCCGCATTCCGGCCAGGCCGTGGTTGTAGGCCGTAATTGCCATTGGCCATTTTTTGAGCTCTTTATAATTTTTTTTTAGCAGCCGTGCGGCTGCGTCTGTAGAAATAAACGGGTCTCTTCGTTCATCCACAACATAACCGATTTTCATGTACTGCCTGCCGGTGGAACGGGTAAATTGCCAGATGCCGGCAGCGCCGAATTTGGAGTAGGCCTTAAAATTGTATGAGGATTCTACACACGGCAGATAAACAAGGTCGACCGGTAATCCGTAAAATCTGAATGTTTTCTTGAATGCATCGATCACAGCACCGGATCGAATAAGCCCTTCTTTAAATTGGTTTCTCAGTCCTGTTTGACATCGTAGGCTGAAAGCGGCATTTTTAAAATCCGACAGTGCTGCCGCAGGGCCAAACAAGGCAGCAATTTTTTTTTCAGTGTCAGATATTGGCTTTTTCCCTTTTGACAGCGATAGAAGAATGGTTTTATATTTTTTGATAACCGCTTTTTTTATTTTTCTGTTTCTTTTGTTAGCCTGATATGTTTCAGACGCATCTAATAAAACCACCTCATACACAATGTTGAGGTTTGTTGAATGGTGAATGACGCCCTGGGATTTGGAATATTTTGTAAAGATATCAACCCAGAAATCCACATTGGGTTTAATAACCGGGTATAAAGGGAAATCTAAATCTTGTGTCTGGCTCTGCTGCGTTGCTGCAGCATGGACCAGTGAAGTCAGGACAAAAAGCAGTCCTGATATCAAAGAGGTTAAAAAGAGAATGGTTTTTAAGAATTTTAAATCATGGTTTAACCCACACCAGCGCGCAGCCGTCATACCCTCTCCCTGTTCAGATGTTAAGGCGTGTAAAGATGTGTGATATTGAACGCTACCATATTCTATGTATTTTTTAAACCATTGTTCAATATTTTCTGAATAGTGTAGTGCATGCCGGAAAGATTTTCGATATCACCAAATATTCGTGAGCAGAGAATGGAGTGAAGGTTTTCACAGAGGCATAAGTTTACTGACGGGTTAATGTTTACATGGAGTGAATGGTGTCGGCAATTTTATTAATGGCCATATGAATGGTTTTTTCATCAGTCATGGTATAATTCAGACGCATGGTTTCAATCCCTTCATCTTTATTTGTAAAAAAGAATTTTCCAGGCACGAATGCGACGCCATTTTCTATGGCCTTGTAATACAGTTTGATCATGTCAAAGCCTTTAGGGCCTGTTACCCATAAAAACATGCCGCCATCAGAGGGAGAACAGGTAAATTCCGGTGAGAAGTTTTCTTTAATGGCAGCAAGCATGGCAGCCTGTCTGGGTTTATACAGATTGATAATTTCAGGTAAATGATCGGAAAGATAGTCTCCTTCAAGGTATTCAGCAGCCAGGGCCTGGTTAAAGGTGCTGGTGTGAAGATCTATCCCCTGTTTTACAAGGACAAGCCACTGTCGTATCAATTCAGGGGCTGCATGAAATCCAATACGCAGGCCCGGGGCAAATATTTTTGACAGGGTACTGACATAGATAACATTGTCAGGCGCCATGGTTTTAATGGCAGGGACTGGGTCTCCATTGTATCGAAGGGCACTGTACGGGTCGTCCTCTACAAGCAGTGCATTATATTTTTTTAAAATCTCCGCTATCTGAATACGTCTTTTTAAAGAGATGGTCCGTCCGGTCGGGTTCTGGAATGTGGGGACAAGGTAAATGAATTTAATTTTGTGATTTAAAAGTGTGTGTTCCAGTGAACTTGGCTTTACCCCTTCATCATCCATGTCCATTCTGATATAATCGGGTTCATACGGGTTGAATGCCGATAACGCACCCAGATAAGTAGGCGCTTCAAGTGCAATTTTATCTCCTTTTGAAATGAGAAGTTTGGCCACTGCATCTAACACCCCCTGAGAGCCGGATGTAATATTTACCTGGTCAGGTGCGGCAGTAATGTTACGGTCTTCAAGCAGAGAGGAAATTTGTTCGCGCAGGGGCATGAAGCCTTCAGTCAGGTCATATTGAAATGCATAAGAATCATATCTCGTTAATACCTTGTCTGTTAATTCTTTAAAAATTTCCATGGGGAAGCTTTCAGGAGAAGGGATTCCACCTGCAAGGGAGGTCACGCCCGGTTTTGAAACAACCTTTAAAATCTCTCTTATTGCATTTGCTTTCATCTGTTCAGTTCTATCTGCTAAAAGGCTTTCAAATGTCATTGTGTGTCTCCTGAAGTAAAATTGTCTGTACGTGAAAGCTAACATATTGAAATGGAAATAACAGTTACAGTTTTTAAGAAAAATAACCATAACAGAACAGGATGATCTTGTCCTGACAACAATGGCTATACATTTTGAAATAGGGGGGGGTACAGAGGGGTTAAATCCTGTTTATCGGAACGTTGGCGAGTTTTTCTTCAAGATATTCATCCATCAAGTCTTTGTATTTATCTTCAGGATAGTTCTTTGTGCAGGACCTGCAGCAAAAATAGACCTTTGTTCACGTGCGTTTGATATACAATTTCCCACCGCAGTCCAGGCACCGTTCTTTTATGTTTCTCACTATATTTATCCTTTATCTTTTGTTGGCTTGTGGATAAAATAAGGCCAAAATTTAAAAAAGTCAAAATGATTATGTGGTCGAACAATGGAGACAAAATGCAAAATGGCAGACAAGAAAAACAGATATAACCGAAATTACCCGATTTCATGGGAGCAGCTTCACCGGGATGCAAAAGCATTGTCCTGGAGACTTGATGATGCAGAAACGTCCTGGAAAGGGATTGTAGCGATCACACGGGGGGGGCTTGTTCCTGCCGCGGTCGTCGCCCGTGAGCTTGATATCCGATACATTGATACCGTGTGTATCACCAGCTATGACTGGAAAGATCAGGGAAAGGCCAACACCTTGAAATCGGTTGAGGGTAAAGGCAGAGGGCTGTTAATAATTGACGATCTGGTGGATACGGGGGCTACGGCCAAAGTGGTAAGAAAAATGCTTCCAGAAGCATATTTTGCAACTGTTTATGCGAAACCCGAAGGGAAACCAATGGTGGATGCATATGTGACCGAGGTCAGCCAGGATACATGGATTTTATTTCCCTGGGATTCTGAATCGCAGTTTGTCGCACCGATTGCAGGGACTTAAAAAATATCCCCAGCCCTGAGAAATTGAATGTCAGGGCTGGGGATAGGATTACTTCTTCTGATCAATGATATTTTTATGGGCCATTAGTCTGATGGCATTTATTTTAATAAACCCTTCAGCATCTTCCTGGTTGTATCCGCCTGCAATATCCATAGAGGATAAATCCTGATTGTAAAGTGATGAAGGACTTGTCCTTGCGACAGGATAGGCCACCCCTTTGTAGAGCTTTAAGGTAACTTCGCCATCAATGACTTCCTGACTTTTATCCATGGCAGCCATGAGAAAATCCATCTCAGGGCTGAACCAGAATCCATAGTAAACCAGTTCAGCCAGCTTTGCAGAGAGCATGTCACGAAGCCGCATCACTTCACGATCCATGGCAATTCCTTCAATATCTTTATGCGCTTCATGAAGAATGGTTCCCCCTGGTGTTTCATATACCCCTCTTGACTTAATACCGACAAATCTGTTTTCAACCATATCAAGCCTGCCGATGCCATTTTTTCTTCCCAGTTCATTGAGATATTCAAACAGCTCTAAGGCATCTGTTTTTACGGTTCCATCTTCAAGATTGGTCACTTTTACAGGAATACCGTCTTTAAATTGGATTTTAATTTTCGTGGCAGTGTCTGGTGCCTTTTCAGGGGACACTGTATGGGAATAGATCCCTTCATCGCATTCATGGCCGGGGTCTTCAAGTACACCGGCTTCATGGGAAATGTGCAGTAAATTATCATCCTCGCTATAGGGCTTGGAAGCGGTTTGTTTGGTTGGAATTCCCCTGCTCTCAGCATATTCCAGAAGGTCGGTTCTTCCTTTAAATGTGTTTAAAAAATCCTTGTCCTTCCAGGGTGCGATTACTTTTATTTTCGGGTTTAATGCGTAGTAGGACAACTCAAATCTAACCTGATCATTCCCTTTTCCGGTGGCCCCATGAGAAACATATTCAGCCCCTACCTGTTCTGCAATTTCAATTTGTTTTTTTGCAATGATTGGGCGGGCTATGGCAGTTCCTAAAAGGTAACGGCCTTCATATATGGTATTGGCTTTGTACACCGGAAAGATATAGTCAGTTACAAATTCTTTTCTCATATCTTCGATAAATACTTTAGAAGCCCCGATGTTTAACGCCTTCTGTTCTGCTGCTTCAAAATCTTCCTGCTGACCGATATTGGCCATATAGGCAAAAACTTCATATCCCTGTTCTAAAAGCCATTTTAATATAATTGAGGTATCAAGCCCCCCTGAATAGGCTAGAACAACTTTTCCTTTTGACATTGACTCTCCTTTATTCTCTCATGTTCCTTACGTTTTTTTATCATGGTGCTATTAATGAAGAAAAAACTTGAATTAGTCAATAAGTTTCTGTATATATGTCGCATAAAGTTGAATATATGCAAAAATATGCAGAAAATATACTAAATTAATATGAAAATTGCAGCACAGCTCAATAAATTACTGGCAGAAGGAATTTCTGGAAATCAGAATCAGCTCGTGAAATATTTGAGCCAGCGGGGTGTGAAAACAACCCAGTCCACTGTTTCAAGGGCACTGAAAAAAATCAATGCGGTCAAAGGAACCGATAACACCGGAAATATCATCTATTCTCTCCCCAAGAATGAATTTAGAAGAAATGACCCAGGTGTTATCGGTTCCCTTGTTTATAAAATAATAGAGAATGGACATCTTATCGTTATTCATACAAAAGCGGGAACAGCAAGTGCTGTTGCAAAGATAGTTGATGACCATGAATTTAAAGAAGTTTTAGGGTCTGTAGCAGGCGATGATACCATCATGATCGTGCCGTCTGAAATTGAGAGAACAGGACAGATTGCAAAGAAAATTGAATCCTATTTGAAGCGGATTGGCATTTATTAAAAGGTGGTTCAGCTTGCAGCCGCCTCAGGAAAAGGGTTTCAGCTTTTCATCATCCCCTCGTTTTAACCAATAGTATATGTTCTTTCCCTGGTGTTTTCAGCTGCAAAGGTTTTGATTTTCTTTTTCAGGTTTAACCGGTTGAAATATGTAAAAGGTGCCCTGACCGGTTTTATTTTTTTGTTTATGGCGTGTTCCGGCTCAAACACCAGATCCAGGACGTGAAAAGAATCTGATGTTTTAGAGAACAGGTTCACGCATCCGGCACAATAGCTGATAATTTTATGGGGATGAGCTTCCCTGATTCTCTTTTTGGTCCAGCTTGATGCCAGGTCGCTTGAAAGGCATCCCACAGCACCGCCTTCACCGCAGCAGAATGTCTTCTGATTTCGATGTGGTGTATCAATGATGTCGATCCCCCTGGTTTTGATAACAGATCTGACAGCATGCTGTATGTTGTTTTCAAACCTGGTCGGGCAGGGGTCATGAACTGTTGCCGCTCCTGCCACTTTCTTTTTGTCATTCAAGCCTTTCCTGGCCATGATTTCATAAAGTGTTTCAACAATACATTCTGGCGCATACGTGTTGAATATTGTATAACAATTCGGGCAGGCCGTGATTACCGTATGGACACCAAGCTCCAGAAGATAGGTTTTTAGTTCCGTAAACATGCCGGTAAAGTAATCCTGCCGGCCAAGATCGTGTGACGGTTTGGTACAGCAGTCCAGAACAATGCCAATGTTCCGGATGTGAGTCTGAAGGTATTGATAGGCGTTTAAAATGGTGTTGGGACGGGTTCCCGCCAATGAACATCCTGGAAAAAATATGGTGTCACAGCCGTCAGGCAGGCTGTAATATGTGTATTTTTTTGAAGTGCCCTTTTTTTCAAATTTTAACAGGTTTTTGTGTGCTTTAAAATCCTGCTGGTCTTTTTCAACAGCCTGTTTCCTGAACTCATGGAACATTTGACAAGGGTCTAATGCTTCAGGGCAGACAGATGTGCACAGTCCGCACAGGCTGCACTCAAATGAAACAGCAGCCCATTTTTGAGGATTGGTTTTATATTTTTCTGCTATGATGCCAGGGTGCCCATACCGCATCAGAAAATCACATTCTTTTGTACAGATGCCGCATTTCCTGCAGGAGTCCTGGATGCCTTTAGTCCTGGCAAGGCGGTTCCCTGACAATTTATTTGTATGTAGATATCTCAGCATTGTGTTTTTATAAAATTACGACATCTCAAATTTAAGGGAGGTTGGAATGAATGTCAAAGTGATACTTTTAATGAAAATTTAAAAGAATATTGAAAAAATCTATAGTTGATAGGAAGGTTGTTAAGATTTTGTAATGGCCGCTAATTTTTGAACCAGGTCATCAGGACCGGTTTTTTTCAGGGTTTCATGCAAAGAAATGAATACTTCCCTAATAATAGCTGTTTTGGGCTTGCTGGAAAGCAACTGGGTGTCAATGGTTTTTATATCAATTACAATATTTTCTATTTGGTCATAGGATTGCAGGCTGTGGATTATTTTATCTTTAATTTCCCCAAGAATGAAGTGCGCGGCTTCCATGCCGGCATTGCATAAGACCGCATCACTGCCCAGTGATAAATCGGCACTGTCCGTATCAAGCGGTATGGAAATATCCAGGGCTTTTAACCCTTCTGTTGTGATACCAATTCCGCCGGACAGGGTTTTCAGCTCTGCAAGCCCTTGTATAAAAAGACCTTCAGCCATTGCACCGGCAGCATCTTTGTCAAGGCCAACTGCTGTGCCCACGTCAAACATGGAAACCTGTATTTCTGTATCACCCTGGGTCATTGTATAGAGTTCCTGCAGGTATGCTTTTTCTTCGGGGGTTTCAAGAGCCATGGTCATTATCCTTATTATTTAAGAGGCATTCAATATCCAGCATCATACCATGGTAAGGCGTTCAAAGGAACTTAAAATTGAGGAAAAGTTTTGGAGAAAACTATTGAAACCTGATATACCAGAAAGGAAGAATACAAAATAGCGATGCAGCCCAGGAGTTTATTTGGAATGAAGAACAATGATACACCCTACAGAGAGTTACAAAAGCATTTAGACAGGCAGCCTGTTGGATTTCCAGCGGCAAAGACGGGTGCTGATATCAGAATATTGAAGCACATTTTTTCACCTGAACAGGCAGAGGTTGCGGCTTGTCTGGACTACAGGCCGCAGCCGATAGAAAAGATTTATAAAAAAGCACAAAATCTTGTGTCATCACAAGAAGAATTATCCCTAATTCTGGATAGGATCGTAAAAAAGGGAGGAATTGAAGCAAAAATGAAAGGCGGCCGGCGATGTTATTGTAATACCCCGCTGGTTGTCGGTATGTACGAGTTCCAGGTTGACCGGCTTTCGCCTGAATTCATTGAGGATTTTGCTGCATATTCCAG
This sequence comes from uncultured Desulfobacula sp., assembly GCA_964343845.1. Taxonomy (GTDB): domain Bacteria; phylum Desulfobacterota; class Desulfobacteria; order Desulfobacterales; family Desulfobacteraceae; genus Desulfobacula. The sequence goes on from CAYFKW010000001.1 coordinate 337,538, forward strand.
CGACTTAAAATGGGGACTGGAATTTTTGAGTACAGAACTGCCGCAAATGAGAACCATCCCAATCACCCGAAGTATTCAGATTAAAAACAGTGTCAGCACGTTTGATGAAATTGAGACCTTGCTGAAAACATCCAAAGGGCCTTTTGTCATTTGTGAATGTATCTGCCGGAAAAAGGTGAAGATGAAAGGCGGCTCCTGCAAAGCAACAGATCGCAAGGACACCTGTCTTGCCCTGGGAGATTTTGCTAAAACTGCAAGCGAAATCGGGATAGGAAAACCTGTCAGTTCTGAAGAAGCGCTGCGAATTATAATAGAAAATCAGAAGCAGGGACTGGTCCTTCAGCCGTCAAATACACAGTCCCCCGAATTTATCTGTTCCTGCTGCGGGTGCTGCTGTTCCATGCTCAGGATGCAGAAAGGGCTGCCAAAACCAGTTGAGTTCTGGGTGTCAAATTTTAATGCAGTACTGAATGAAGGCTTATGTAAAGGGTGTGGAAAGTGCAGTAAAAAGTGTCAGGTAAATGCAATACAGATATCTGAAAAAGCGCAAAAAGCGATGGTTGACCTTGATCGCTGTATCGGATGCGGGTTGTGTGTACCTGCCTGTGCAGAAGATGCCATTTATCTTCAGAAAAAAAGCCGGAAAAACATTCCTCCTGAAACAAGAGAAGACTTGTATGAAGTTATTATGGCAAAAAAGAAGGGAAAAATAGGGAAATTGAAAATAGCGGGAAAAATTATAAAAGATACTATAACGACAAAGAAAACGCGTTTATTAAAACAAGGCCGGTGAATCATATGGAACAAAGCATTTATAAACATCTGGCAAGGCATATGTCCATGATGGGACTGCCGCCTACACAGGATCTGGTGGATATCCTGGAACAGAATTTCACACAGGAAGAAGCAAAAACAGCCATGATGCTTCCTTCAACAGATATCCCGCTGAAACCGGTAACACTGACTGACCTGGCTGCCTCAAGTGACATGGACATAAAGTATATCAAAAATATCCTGGATGCCCTGGTTGAGAAAAAACTTATTTTTTCAGGAAGAACAGAAACCGGAGAAATGGGATATGCCCTGCACCATGCCGGGTTCGGGTTCCCACAGGCGTTCTTCTGGGAGGGCAAAAAAACACCAGAGGCCCTGAAAATGTCAAAACAGGTGCTGAAGTATTTTAACCGGGATGTAACAAAAAAGGCATTTGCAGGCGGACAGACAAAACCGTATCGGTATATTCCCATCCATCAGTCTTTAACATTGGATACTCAGGCAGTCCTGCCGCATGATTTAATGGATACGGTGATTGAAAATGCAGCAGTTTTTGCTGTTGCCCACTGTCCATGCCGTATCCAGGCGGAATTGATGGAAAGGGCATGTCACCATTCTGTTGAAGTGTGTCTGAAATTTGATGAAATGGCCCAGTATCTGATTGATCAAGGGCTGGGCCGGCAGATATCTCAAAAGGAAGCAAAAGCGATTGTCAGAAAAGCAGCACAGGAAGGTCTGGTTCATTTTGTTGACAATTCAGCAGATAAGGTAAAACACAATTGCAATTGCTGCGGTTGCGCGTGTTGGAATGTCGGGACCATTCGGAGAAGGAAAATACCGAGAGATGAACTGATGGCAGTATACTTTGTCAGGAGAACTGATCCGGATGTGTGTGCAGGATGTGAAGCCTGTGTGGAGTTTTGTCCGGTTGATGCCATTGAGATGAAAGACAATGTTGCATTGGTAGATGAAGATTGGTGCATTGGGTGTGGCGTTTGTGCTTTGAAATGTGAATTTGATGCATTAAATATTGTTTACCGGGATGATATAAAAGAGGTCCCGAAAAATTTTGAAATCCTTCATAACAGTATTCGAAAAGAAATTGGCTGATTAGATAAAATGAGAGTACTTCACACATCTGACTGGCATATTGGCCGCTCCTTATACGGCCAGAAACGGTACACCGAATTTTTCGATTTTTTCAACTGGCTTCTGGAATTCATTAATCAGAAAAACGTGGACGTACTGCTGGTCAGTGGAGATATATTTGATACCAGCACCCCCAGCAATCATGCCCAGAAATTGTATTATCAATTTTTAACAAATGTGTCAGCATCCTGTTGCCGTCATGTGGTCATTATTTCTGGAAATCATGATTCCCCGTCGTTTTTAAATGCGCCCAGGCAGCTGTTGAAGATGCTGAATATTCATATCGTAAGCACCGTCAGCCAAGACATGCACAAAGAAATACTTGTATTGAAGAACAGTGCAGATGAACCTGAGGCTATTGTGTGTGCCGTTCCCTATTTAAGGGACAGGGATGTCCGGCATGTTCAGGCAGGAGAGTCCAATGAAGATAAAAACAAAAAATTAATCCAGGGGATTAAAAATCACTATACACAGATAGGGAAAAAGGCAGTAGAAGAACAAAAAAAATGCGGTCCTGTTCCCATCATCGGTATGGGACACCTGTTTGCTGCAGGTGGAAAGACAATGGATGGAGATGGTGTAAGAGAACTGTATGTCGGTTCACTTGCCCATGTCGGGAAAGATGTATTCCCAAGCTGCATGGATTATGTCGCATTAGGACATCTTCATGTGCCGCAGACTGTAGCCGGCTGTAATTTTATCCGATATCCAGGATCTCCCCTGCCCATGGGATATGGGGAATCCAGGCAGAAAAAGAAAGTGATTATTGTCGACTTCCAGGGGGAAAAACCGAAGATAACAGCGCATGGCATACCCTGTTTTCAAAAGTTGGTGAGAATAACAGGCTCTGTCGAGGCGATCTGTCGGGAAATTGAGGCGCTTAAAGATGACCGGAGCAGTGCATGGCTGGAAATAGAATATACAGGGACGAAAATTGCCGCAAACTTAAGACAGCTTGTTGAAGATGCTGTTGAAGACACAGATATGAAAGTCCTTCGAATTAAAAATAGGCGGCTGCTGAAAAAAGTGATGACGCAGGTCACACAGGAAGAGCTGCTGGAAAACCTGGATGAACAGCAGGTGTTTGAGCGGCTTTTGTCTGCGTCGGCTGTAGAAGACAAAGAACGGCCGGGCCTGTTATCAGCATACAATGAAATTATTAAAAGCATGGATGAAGCAGATATGCGTGCGGAATAAAATCCAGTATGAAAATCCTTGAATTAAGATTTAAAAATATTAATTCCCTGTATGGGGAGTGGATCATAGATTTTACTTCACCTGAATATATTTCAGATAAGATATTTGCCATTACAGGACCTACCGGGGCAGGTAAATCAACCATTCTGGATGCAATAAGCCTGTCCCTTTTCGGGCGGACGCCCAGGTTAAAAGCCGTGAATAAAACCACCAATGAAATCATGTCACGCCAGACAGGTGACTGTTTTACTGAAATTACATTTCAAACAAATGACGGACGATTCAGAAGCCATTGGAGCCAGCGGCGGGCCTACAAAAAACCTGACGGCGATCTTCAGGACTCGATCCATGAGGTATCTGATGCCGTGACCGGTCAGGTCCTGGAATCAAAGAAACGGGACGTTATTGCAAAAATTGAAGAGATCACAGGAATGGATTTTGAGAGGTTCACACGGTCCATGCTGCTTGCTCAAGGGGGATTTGCCGCATTCCTTGAAGCGTCGCCAGACCATAGAGCGCCCATTCTTGAACAGATCACAGGTACAGAAATCTATAGTGATATTTCAAAAAAAGTGCATGAACGGAAAAAACAGGAGAGTGATACGCTTAAACTTCTGGCGGCCCAGACCGAAGGAGTGGAAATTTTAGACCCGGAAGATGAAAGTCTATTAAAAAATCAACTGAAGCAAAACCAGACACGTGAAAAGGAAACCCTGTCAAAAAGCAACGCCATAGAAACCGCGATTCAATGGGTTGAAGGGATTTCACAATTAAAAGACCAATTGCAGATGATTGATGAAGAATCAAAATCACTGTCCACTGAATTGGATGCGTTCCACCCGGATCGGGAAAGACTTGAAAAAGCACGAAAAGCAATGGATCTTGAAAGCGGTTATGCAACGGTGTTGTCAGTTAGAAAGCAGCAGGATCTTGATTCGGCAGCGTTAAGAGAATTCCGGTTAAAAGCGCCTGAATTTAAAAATATTATGGAAAAAGAAAACACTGTATTTTCAGATACCCGCACAACGCTTGAAACAGCAAAGGAGACGCTTAAAAAAGAACAGAACCTGATGAACAAAGTCCGGATTATGGATAACAGGATACTGGATAAATCTGCGGATCTGAAAAAGGCTGAAAAAGATTTTCATAAAGCCCTGGCAGAATTGTCAGCATATGAAGAGACAATTGAAACGATAAAAACCAGTCGACAAAGAAAGAAAAAAATACTTAGAAAAGTACAGGTATATTTGTCTGAGCATAAAAAAGATGCGACCCTTAACACCCAGATGACAGGGATCGAAGAACAGCTCAGATCAATTGATGATCTCTCCTGCCAGATATCTGATCTTGAATTGGACATATCCATGCAGAAAAAGCGTCTGGAAAAAATGACATCAGCAAATAAAAAACAAGAAGATATCTGCCATGAATTGAAAAAGAAACATGATGCAGTACACCATGAAATTTCTGATATTAAAGAAGTAATAAAGCAGATGCTTGAGGGCCGGCTTTTAAGGGAATACCGCACCAGGCTAAAAACACTGATGAAGGAGAGTCTCTACCAACAGAAAATAGCCGACCTTGAACAGGCAAGAGCAAAACTTGAGGAAGGAAGCCCCTGCCCTTTATGCGGATCTGTCCATCATCCCTATGCTGAAGGAAACATTCCTGAAACGGATGAGCTGGAAGAGGAAATAAAATTTATTGAAGACCGGATCCAGAAAACTGAAGAGCTGGAGAATCGTAAAAGAGAAAAAGAGAGTGAGGAAAAGAAGCATCGTCAGCGCCTGTCAGAAGAAGAAAAAAAACTGATCCACACACGACATGAGAAAAAAGCGGTTAAAACCAAGATTCATCAGCTTGAAAGCGACAGGGTGCTGCTGCTGGAAAAACAAAAAGGAAAGATGCAGCAACTGATTCAAAATGTTGCTGTTTTCGGCATCAGGGATATACCGGCAACTGAATCGAACATGTTGTTGAAACAACTGGAAATCAGGCAGAAAAACTGGCAGGACCATATCAAGAAGAAAGATGAATTAGACCAGCAGATTCATGAAATAGATCTGAAAGAAAAAAGCGTTGAATCAAAAAAGAAATCGCACGATACATTGGTAGAAGAAAAAAAGAAAGTGTTTGAAAACCTTAAAGCCGGCTATGAAACCCTGGAAAGAGACCGCATAAAAGTATTTGGCAAAAAAAATCCTGATGAAGAAGAACGTCGAATGCTGAAGGCAATAGGTCGTATCGAAGAAAAGCTGGCAAGTGATCGAAAGAAGAAAGAAAAGGCAAAAGAGCGGTTCAATGAAGTTACAGCCCGTATAGCAGACTTGGAAAAAAGGATTTCGAAAAAAAAGCTGGAACTGGAACATTTTGAGTCAGAATTTGAAAAGGACTGTCAAAAGCAAGGGTTTAAAAGTGAAGCCTCTTTTATATCAAGCAGGATATCTTCTGAACAAAGGCAACAGCTCATTCAGACAGAAAAAAACCTGGATGAAAACAAGGCCCAGCTTGTGGCCAGAAAAAAAGACAGTGAAAAAAAGCTTGAAAGAGAATTGTTGAAAAAAATTACAGGCACTCCGATTGAACAGCTGAAGCAGACGCGCAGTGAATTAAAAGATACACTTAAAACTTTAAGTGAAAACATGGGGGCAGTTAAACAGAAAATAGCAGATAATGAAACAGCAGCCGAAAAACTCAAAGAAAAAAAAGAAGAGATAAACCGGCAGAAAACAGAGTGTTTAAAATGGGATAGTTTACATGCGCTGATCGGTTCCGCTGACGGGAAAAAATACAGAAATTTTGCCCAGGGTCTTACATTTGAAGTGATGGTGTCTCATGCAAACCAGGCATTACGCAGAATGACGGATCGATATCTGCTGATCCGGGATGACAAACAGCCTTTGGAATTAAATATTATGGATAATTACCAGGCAGGTGAAATTCGATCCACAAAGAATCTTTCCGGCGGCGAAAGTTTTATTGTCAGCCTGTCTCTTGCGCTGGGACTGTCAACTATGGCCAGCCGCAATGTAACTGTGGATTCCCTTTTTCTTGATGAAGGATTTGGGACGCTGGATGAAGATGCTCTCGAGACGGCACTCAATGTACTTTCAGGCCTGCAGCATGAAGGTAAACTGATCGGGATCATTTCCCATGTGCCTGCATTAAAACAGCGGATTAACACACAGATAACTGTCCGCCCTGTTTCCGGGGGGAAAAGTATGATTTCAGGTCCTGGATGTATGTCCTGCAACTAATTTGTTCAATATATTGACACGGAAAGGTACTTTTTTATAGAATTCATTTTAACCATTCAACAACCTTAACAATTTCTAAAAGGGACGAGCATCCATCATGGTTAAATTTTTCAACCAGCTCCTGAATCGGAAAAAAGAGGAAAACACAAAAAAGAAAAACACAAAGCATGCGCCGGACAGGAATTATGAAAATCATAATTACTATCTATATATAGAATATGACATGTCTCAGATAGATGAAAACGATGAAAGGAAAACAGAAAAAAGGACGTTTTCCGCTTTTCACAACGCAAATTTTTCAGGGAACGGATTTTTGGAAATTATTCATCCGGCTCTCGCCCTTCACCAGGTGCGATGCAGCAGGAACCAGATTACGTTCGGGGTGATCTTTGAATTGGACAGCCACCATGATATGGATTCGGATTATATCCCGGATTATGATCAGGTGGTCTGGAAAAAAAATATGGATCAATACGATAAGGAAAAAATATCATCCCTCATTGCTGCATCAACCCCCCACAAAGTTAAATTTGGTGACTTTAAACAGTACTGAAGGTGATGATTCGTCTCTATGATGATGTCAGATATTTTACGGCACTTTCGTGCTCTTTAAACACTCTGTAATGCCATGGTAGAAGTTTGGTCATTGAAATAAACAGATCAACCATTGCTTTATTGAATTCTCCAGGGACGACAAACACAGATTTATTGGCGAAACCCTTAACGTTGGGTTTATATAACCTTAAAATCCCCACGATTTCTTTGATGTCGCCAATAGTGAGGCCCAAGGACGCGTTTGTACAGTCCCAATAGGAGTGCTTGACTGTATATTCAGGGTGCTGCATAAGCTCTGACATCGCTGAAACAGTGGTTCTTTTATCAATGATACCATTGATGGTAATTTTTAAATAATCATTATGTGACGCATCAAGGGTATACCCCATTTTTTTCTCCACCTGAGTCCGGTTGAACACAACCATAGTTTACCAGTTTGTGATGTATTTGGTAAGAAATTTTCGTGAATATAATCTAATTATAATAAATGCACAAGGCAATTAATTCTGCATACAAAAAAAAAGGGCAGGATACGTTCAAGCAAAATTATAACCGGAATCACTATGCTGTTTCGGGCAGGGCTCAGTTGAAACGGAGCATGTATTTTAATGCCGAAAGCATCAAACAGTTGAAAATATTAAAAAAGATTTATAGGATGATTCCGTAACCCAATTTTTCGGATGCATCATGAGTGAAATTATACAAAAAGAGCTGAAAAACCTGGAAGCAGCCAGAAACCTGGCTGAACAGAAGTATCATTTGATCACCAGTGCCACAATAGATGCTATTATCATGATTACACCAGATGGCAGGATCTCTTTCTGGAATCCGGCTGCAGAAAAAATATTTGGTTATAAAAAAGAAGAAATTATGGGTAAAGAGCTTCATTTGATTGTTGCGCCGGATAAATATCATTCTGCGTATAAAAAAGGATTTGAAAAGTTTAAACAATCTGGACAAGGGCCTTTGATCGGAAAGCTGCTGGAGCTGACAGCCAGAAAAAAGGATGGGACAGAATTTCCAATCGGCCTTTCCTTGTCTGCTGCGAAAGTCGACAGCCAATGGATTAGTATCGGTATTGTTCGCGACATTACTCAAAGGAAAAAAGATGAACAGGCGCTTCAAAATGCCCATACGATACTGGAAAAAACAGTTGCGCAGAGAACAGCAGAATTAAAAAAAGCAAATAAAGAACTGTCAGAGGCCAATGTGGCGTTAAAGATTTTATTAAAAAAGAGCAGCGAGCAGGGTGGAGAGATCGAAAAAAAGGTGTTAAATAATATTGACAATCTTATTTTGCCATATCTTGAAGAACTGTCAGCAAAGCTGCAGAATAAAGAAAATATGGGCCTTTGCACGACCATTAAAAAAAATCTTGAACATCTGACGTCTTCATTTAGTCAGACCCTGTCCGTGAGATACAGAAATCTGACACCAAGAGAGATCCAGGTGGCGGATTTAATTCGTCATGGCAGATCTACCAAAGAGATGGCAGATTTCTTGGGCGTGTCTGTTCACACCATAGAAACCTATCGGGGGAACCTTCGTAACAAGTTCAGGCTGAAAAACAAAAAAATGAATTTAAGAGCATTTTTGGAATCTGTTAGAAATGACTAGTTTTTATCCCCATTTTTTAGTTTTTTAATCATTGTTGTAACTTTTCTTCAATATATTAGAATCAGAATCTAAATTGAATTCATTTGGTAAGATAACCAAAGCAACTCATCATCAATTCAAGGAGGATGCCATGCCTGGAGAACAACAATTTAAAAAGTTATCATTAGATCCCGCTGTGCAGCAGATGATTGGCACAGCAAAAGAAAACAATATCCAGACAGTCTGGGACAGGTATGAACAAATGCTGCCCCAGTGCGGATTTGGAGAGACAGGATTGTGCTGCCGTCACTGCCTTCAGGGCCCTTGTCGTATTAACCCGTTCGAGGAAGGATCAGAAACCGGTATCTGTGGTGCGACAGCAGATGTGATGGTGGCAAGAGGGCTTGACCGTGCCATAGCAGCAGGCACTGCCGCTCACTCGGGCCATGCAAAACACCTTGCCCATACCCTGTTTAAAATGACCCAGGGTCAGGCACCGGATTACAAAATTACAGATTCTGTTAAACTGAAAAAAGTTGCCGCGCGCCTGGACATAGAAGTGGAAGGAAGAGACGATACTGATATTGCAAGAGACGTTGCCCTTGCTGCTCTTGCAGATTTCCATGAAAAGGACACCCCGGTGATGTGGGCAGCAGGCGTGGTGACACCTGGCCGAGTAAAAGTGCTGTCAGAATTAGGAATTGTCCCGAAAGGAATTGATCATGAAGTAGCCGAAATCATGCACAGGACACTTTATGGGGTGGATGCAGATCCGGTCAACCTCCTTCTTGGCGGATTGAGATGTGGTGTGGCAGACCTGGCTGGCTGCTATATGGGAACAGACCTGGCCGATATTTTGTTTGGAACCCCAAGCCCGCTGGTGACCAGTGCAAACTTAGGCACACTAAAAAAAGAGAGTGTAAATATTGCCCTTCACGGTCATAATCCAGTGCTTTCCGAGATGATTGTAAAGGTGGCAGAGGAGATGATGGACGAAGCAAGGCAGGCAGGTGCTGACAAGATTAATGTTGTGGGGATTTGCTGCACCGGCAATGAATTAATGGAGCGGCATGGTGTGCCGTCCTGCACCCATTCGGTATCCCAGGAGATGGCACTGCTTACCGGTGCTGTTGATGCCATGATTGTTGATTACCAGTGCATTATGCCGTCTGTAGCTTCTGTTGCAGAGTGCATGGGGACAAAGGTTATTACCACAATGGATATCTGTAAGATTGCGGGTGCTGACCATATCCAGGTCAAAGACGAGACTGCTGCAGAAAATGCAAGACAGGCGGTATCTCAGGCCATATCTGTATTTAAGACACGAAAAGACAAAGCCATCAATATCCCGGAACTTAAAAATACAGTAGTGGCAGGATTTTCAACCGAATCTATTGTTGCAGCGTTATCAAAACTGAATCCGGATGACCCGCTGCTGCCGCTGGCAGATGCCATCAAGGCAGGCCATATAAAAGGCGTCTGCCTTTTTGCAGGCTGTAACAATGTAAAGATTCCACAAGATATGAATTACACGACGATGACGAAAAAACTGTTAAAAGAAAATGTGCTGGTCGTTGCAACAGGATGCGGTGCCGGGTCTCTTATGCGGCATGATTTTATGGATCCGTCAAAAACCAGAGAATTCTGTGGTGACGGCAATTTTACAGTATTAAATGCCATTGGAGAAGCCAACGGTCTTGGCGGTCCGCTGCCGCCCGTCCTTCATCTGGGGTCCTGCGTTGATAATTCAAGAGCAGTAGAAATAACGGTTGCCATTGCCAATTACCTCGGGGTGGATATTCATCAACTTCCTGTTGTGGCTTCTGCGCCGGAACCGGTATCAGAAAAAGCGATTTCAATTGGCACGTATGCCGTTGCAGCCGGCCTGCCGACCCATGTAGGTGTTGTGCTGCCTGTTACAGGGAGTGCTCTTTGCGCAGAAGTACTGACAAAAACAGTAGAAGAACTGACTGGCGGATATTTTATTGTTGAACCCGATCCGGAGAAAGCTGCGGACACATTGCTGCAGGCAATAGAAGACAGGCGGAAAGGATTGGGATTAGAATAAGACCATTTTCGATTAAACAATAAAACGAATGAAAGGATCTGTTATGTCAAATTTAAAAGAAATATTTGTTAAAACAGATAGTTGTACAGGGTGTAATACCTGTAAAATAGCATGCGCCGTAGAACATTCTCAATCCAAGACCCTCTTTTCAGCCATCGGAGAGACGCCAAAACCCAGGTCAAGAGTGTATGTTGAATGGCTGGAAGGTAATACAAAAGTACCGGTGCTCTGCCGTCACTGTGAAGATGCGCCCTGTGTAAACGCATGTATCAGCGGGGCCATAACAAGAACAGATTTAAATACAGTTGTGACAGACAATGATAAGTGTATTGGATGCTGGACCTGTGTCATGGTGTGTCCCTATGGCGTGATTGGAAGGGACAAAACCCGGGCCAAAGCCTACCGGTGTGATAGATGCCCTGATCTTGAAACACCTGCCTGTGTCGCGTCATGTCCTACAGAGGCCCTGGTATATGCTACAGTTGAAAGTTTTTCCAGAGATAAACGCAGGATTGCATCCAAGGAGATAGTTGCCGGGGAAGGAGCATAGGATCATGGAAACGACATATCTAATCGTAGGAGGGAGTGCGGCTGGCATGGCTGCAGCTCATACCATACGGAGAAAAGACAGCCAGGGAGATATTATTGTTCTTTCCAATGAAAAAAGCCAGCCCTATTTCAGGCCGATGATCCCTTATATTGTCAATGGGAAGAAAACGCCTGATGATATTGCGTTGTCCGGATGTGGAATTTTTACTCAAAAGAACATCGATATCAGGACCAATTGTATTGTAACAAAGGTGGATACAGGTAACAAAACCGTTGAAACAAGCTCTGATGAAACCATTGCGTATGATAAAATTTTGTTTGCCACAGGATCAAGACCCTATATGCCGGAAACCATAAAAAATCTTGATGCCAACGGTGTGTTTTCACTGAAAACAGTTGCTGATGCTGTGGGCATGGCCCAGAGATCACAAAAGACCGATCATGTGGTGATGCTGGGAGGCGGAATTTTAAATTTAAAAGCGGCGTTTGCGTTGCTTGAAAAGCAGATAAGGGTCACATTAGTGGTATATTCCCCTGAAGTGCTGTCTCAGCTCATGGACCCGGAAGATGCTTTCCTTGTGAGAAAGGCATTGGACAGCGCCGGTCTTGAAATCATTACCGGCTGCAGCGCCACAGATATTGAATCCGATGAAAATGGCGTATGCGCAGTTGCCCTCGATAATGGAAAGGTTCTGCCCTGCCAGATGGTCTGTGTGGGTAAAGGTGTGGTTCCAAATACAGATTTTCTTAAAGGGAGCCAGATTAACATTGATAAAGGTATTGTTGCTGATGTCTATACTGCCTGCAGTGAAAAAGATGCGTTTGCCGCCGGGGATGTGGCCGTTACTTTTGATCCTGGAACCGGAGAGAAAACAGTGACTGCGTTGTGGACCAATGCAGTGGAAATGGGCACTTGTGCCGGTCAGAACATGGCAGGGGTAAAAACCCGGTATTCAGGGACATTTGGAATCATGAATGCCACACAGGTGGCAGATGAACCTTTTGTATCAATGGGAGTGGTTCATACAAAAGAAAAAGATGTGGAAACACATATTGAAACATCAGGCAGCATGTATCGAAAAATTGTGTTTGATCAAAACGGGACACGATTGATTGGCGCACTTTTTATTGGTGATATAACCAATGCAGGCCTGTATCGTTATGTGATAAGAGAGAATAAACCCATTGCAGATGTTAAATCGCATCTGATCAATCATACCCTTCATTACGGCCATTTCATGTAAAGCTGAAAAGAGGACTGGTAAGAAAGATACCAGTCCTCTTTTTAAATAGTAAAAGCCCGCATTTGCTTATACAGAAGTTTTCAAGGCATCCTGCCATATTGTCTGACACCGCTCAAACCCCAACCGCTTTGCCTGTTTTACCGCCCGCAATTTGAAATCAGTCAAATGGCTGCGGGGGCAACACCTGAAAACAATGCTTAATAAGCCTTTACAATACCACATACTGGATTATTTTTTTTAGTCAAACGCTGCTATAAACAAAACCAAGGAGAAGACATGTCTTACCTTCCATTTGAACAGGGTCCGATCAGACCTGTAGATGAAGCTGACAGCCTGCTGATTCGGACGACAAGAGGATGCCCCTGGAACCGGTGCACGTTTTGTTCATTATACAAAGATATGAAATTTTCTGTCAGACCTGTGGATGAGATCAAAAAAGATATTTCTGCAGCAGAACAATATTTTAACGGGCACCCGTTTGAGACCTGTTTTTTGCAGGATGGAGACAGCTTTGTTATGCGGTCAAAGGATTTGATCGATATTCTAAAAACACTTAAAAAAGCCTTTCCATCGCTGAAAAGAATCAGTTCATACGGCAGGGCACAAACCATGGTGAAAAAGTCACCTTCTGTCATTAAAGAAATCTGTGATGCAGGCCTTAACAAGCTTTACTGCGGCATGGAATCAGGGTCTGCAAAAGTGCTTGAAATGGTGAAAAAGGGCATCACACCCGAATCTATAATTTCATCTGCCCGGATGGCCCGGCAGGCAGGGATGAATACGACACAATTTATCATCATGGGGCTTGGAGGGACGCAATTGTCTGAGGATCATGCACTTGAAACAGCAAACGTGCTGAACCAAATCAATCCAGATCATATCCGTATCTTGACGATTGGGGTTAAACCAGGTTCAGGTCTTGACCGGCAGCGGGTTCAGAAAAAATTTGCACTGCCTGGTGAAACCCGGATGATAGCAGAACAGCGCCTGATGCTTGCCCATCTTGACAACATAACCAGTCATTATGCCAATCATCACAGTGTAGATCTGCTTTTGGAGCTTCGCGGACAGCTGCCCCGGGATAAAGATCACCTGTTATCTATTTTAGACCGATTTCTGTCCTTGGAGGAAGCAGAACAGATAAATTTTATTCTGGGAAGACGGCTGGGATATTATCGGCAGTTGTCAGATCAGGAAAACGAGCTGCAATACAGGTTTGTTGAAAAACAGGTTCAAAAGATTAAACAGTCAGATACACGTTCTTTTGAGGAAATTTTTCATCACCTTCGTATACAGGTTATTTAACAGTGTTTGGGATGTGGCCCAATATCTGCATTGGCAAATTTTTTTTTGTTAAATGGGGTAGGAATTTTCAATGAAGGGAAAGGAGTTTCCCTTGAGATGTTTTCTTTTATGGGCTAAAATAAAATTTTTCATAGATCGATCAAAAAACAGGATGGTCCAGCTGTTCATTAATCTGAAGATATAGAGGAGAATTTTCATGGATTTAGAAAAATACAAAACCATTATTTCTGATGCAATTAAAAGTGAAATTGCGGCAAAAGAATTTTATGAAAATGTTGCCCGGAGAATCAAGGATGATTACCTCAAAGAATTATTTGGAACTTTTGCCAGAGAAGAAGAAAAACATGAAAGAATCCTTGCCAGCATCCTGGAAAAAGGGAAAATGGATTCAACCTATTTTGATTTTGGAAAAGATTTTAAAGTAGCAGAGTCAATTGAAATGCCCGAAGTCGATGAAAATATGGATCTCAAAAATGCTATCGGCATTGCCATGAAAAACGAAGAAATTGCCATGAAAAAATATATGACACTTGCTGAGAACTGCGATGATGACCAGTTGAAAAAAGTGTTTGAAGATTTGTCTGCAATGGAGAGGGAACACAAATTTAAAATGGAAGAGTATTTTATTAATGTAGCGTATCCGGAAATCTGGTAGCTGTTTTTTTATAAACGGGTCGGTTTTTGATGGTTCACTTATTGATCTCGTTTCCTGTTTGCAGTTATGATCACCTGCTTTAAGGCGTCCCTGTTTTTTGCCCGCATCCATTTATTTTCAAATTGTGGATCCAGGATAATCTGTGCAATAGCAGACAAGGCCCTCAAATGAAAGTTTCTTTCATCCTTTGAACCGATCAATACGAAAGCAGCATAAACCAGGGGTTGAGCGGGCGAGAATTCAATTCCCTTTTTACACCGGACCAGGAGAACGGAAAATTTATTTTTACCTTCTACTATAATGTGTGGAACCGCCAGGCCCGGAGCCAAAACCGTAGTCATCTCTTCTTCGCGGCTTACAAGCAGTTTAAATACATCAGACGACGACATCTTCAGTGCGTCAGACATGGTGTGGGCTGCGATATCAAAAAAGGTATCCCTGTCCATGCGCTGTTTTAAGTCCATGACCCTGCTTTTTTCTACGAGTAAATCAAAACGGTCTTTTTTGAAATTGTGTTCACCAGAAAGTATCTGTTTGACTTCAATATGGGCAGAAGGTGCATTGAGTTCCTTTGCAGCAGCCCTGTTGACCATTTGAATCATGGCTTCTTCCTGATCAACCGCAAAACGAAGGGCCAGTTCCTTGATGGACTCAACTGATCCCACAACGGTAATAAGGTCTCCGGCTTCGAGCCTGGTGAACCCGTGGGGGACAAACAAAACCCCTCTTCGCCGGATCGACATGATCACCACATCAAACGGGAGTCGAAGATCCCTTAGTGCCAGTCCCGACAAATCAGGGTTCTGAATTCTAAGGTCGACAATGTTGCGTTCTTTGTGCATTCCCATTAATAAAGAAGCTGCTGCGGGAGATCGGACAAAATGGTCCAGGAGCCCGACAATCGCTGTTGACGGATCCACAATAAGGACCCCTAATTTTTCAAATCCGGCCAGGTTCACACGATCATTGAGGCGTGCAATCAGTGTCTGTGTACCAAAGTTTTCATAAGCAATCTCACAGATTTGATAATTTATTGTATCCGATAGCATGACCACCAATGCACCAGCTTTATTACAGTTGATCCGATTCAGTTCAGATACTGTCAGATCGTGTAAATGATGAACTTTGATATCACCGAAATCATCGATTGGATTGTCCATGCCATTAACAGCAAGCGATACATCCCAGCCCTGAGAGCTCAGGGACATGGCAAGTGCAGAGGCCTGCCCGTCTGCTCCGAATATCACCACCTTCTTTACGCCGTCGAACAGGCCGTCTTTGGCTTTGGGATGATCTTCTTTCATCAGTTTAATTGCCAGTTTAAATAATGGCGGCCCGACAATCTGGTTTAAAACGATAATGGAAATGATAATGGTGGCAAACGGATTGCCAAATTCAGGAAATTCTACAACAACTTCCTTTGCCAGGCCCAGGCCGACCCCGGCTTGGGTAATATAGGCCATCCATGATACGGCATTGACTTTAAGAGGGTTGCCGGCCATGACACCGCCAATGAATGATCCAATAAAAATGGATGTTATTCGAGTGAAAAACAGCGCAAGTGCAATGGGCCATGTCTGCATTAAAACATCTAAAGACAATGAAGCCCCGGTCAGCGTAAAAAAAGCGATATATACCGGGGGGCCGATGTCATACAGTATGTTTAGAAATTCATTTCTGAACCGTGACGTATTTGACATGGAGAATCCGGCAACCATACAGATCAGCAGGGGTTCCAGAAGAATTTCTACATGGAAAGTGTCATATGCAAACGATCTGATCCAGGCTGACAGATAGAAAACGAGGTAGCCGGAGAACAGTATCAATATTGTCTTCAAAGCCTTTTGAATCTTTAATATTAAGATGCCAAGCAACAGTTTTGACAATAAAAATCCAAGCAGGACAGCGGCAGAGATTTCAGCCAGAAGAAAAATTAAAAATCCGATGTTGAAATTCAATCCTGTCAACAGGGCATCTGCCACAGATGAATTGGCAGCAAATAAAATGATCACTGCAACATCCATAATGATGGTCACACCCAGGACCGTTTGTGTAAATGAACCCTTGGCTCTCAATTCATTTACGATCGCAATAGCGGACGATGGAGACCTGGCCACCAGAATAGCCCCTGCAAGGATAGAAACAGCGAACCTTGCAGATACAGCCATATCTGACATAAACGGAATATAGCTGGATAAGGTAAAAAACATCGCAGCAGTCAGCGTGAATGTAAAAAGGACCAGACCGGCCGTGACCCACGCGATACCTTTAAGTTTGCTTTTCAACTCTTTTAAATAGAGTTCTCCGCCGGCAGCATAGGCAATAAACCCAAGGGATATCTGGTCAACAAAACGCAGGTGTTCAACAGCATCTGCGGTAATTAAATCCAGGGCATACGGCCCGGCCAGGATGCCGGTAAATAAAAAGCCACTGATCAACGGCAGTCCGGTTTTTAAAAGACCCTGTCCAATCTGTTTAGATGCCAGCGCAATCAGGCAGAACCCGATAATGAATAAAATCAATTCCATGCGATTCCCTGAAAAATGGTTTAAACAATGTGACGGTGTTAAGATTAAGGTTTTGTTCAAAACTTGTAAATGATTTAAATATTATCTGTGTTTTTTTGTATGATGAATCCAATTTGCTAGAACAGCCCATCCTTCATGCCCGGGAAGGGCGATGTGATTATCAGGATAAGGGCAGAAATGAAATGGTTCTGTCTTCGCCGGCAGGTGAATGATATACAGGTAGTCTTACAGATTTTTTTAAAAAAGAAATTAGTGCTTGACAAACTTAACGCGTTGCGTCATATTGCCTGAGAATAAACCAGGCTCTTTGTGGGTGAACATTGTTTAAAAAAAATATTTGTATTCTTCTATTGGTCTGACTCAGGGTAGGTCCTTCTTTGTACGGGCTTGGTAATTTAAGAAATCAATTTTAGATTTTTATATAAATACTAACGGGTTAAATTGGGGGAAAAGCCATGCAATTTAGGGATTTTAAAAATGTTTACCAGATGCTTTGCGAAACCACGGAAAAATATTCAGATCAGGATGCATATCGATGGTTTAATAAGGATATTGAGCTTGAATCAGTAACCTGGAAAGGCTATCACCAACAGGTAAGGGATGTTGGAAAAAGCCTTATCGCTCTGGGTGTCCAGAAGGGTGATAAGATCAATATTTTAAGTTATACAAATTACCGGTGGGTGTTAACGGACATGGCCAGTATGAGTATCGGGGCTGTAACAGTCGGCATCTACCAGTCCAACCTTCCCAAAGACTGTCAATATATCATTGATCATTCTGATGCTGTTGTCATTTTTGCAGAAAACAAGACCCAGCTTGAAAAAATTCTCGAAATCAAAAAAGATATCCCTGACATCAGGAAAGTCGTCATGATCAATGGCGATGGCCCTGGTGATGACTGGATCATTTCATTTGAAGAATTCCTGGCACTGGGAAAAGATATTGATGACAGCGAATTTGATAAAAGAGCGGATGAAGTGACATCAGACGATCTGGCAGGGATTGTTTATACGTCAGGGACAACAGGGCTTCCCAAAGGAGCAATGCTGACTCACGACAATATCACGTCCACCTGTTTTTCTGTTTTTAACAGTACTGAACTTGTTGATGGAGAACACTTTTTTGTTTTCCTGCCGCTTGCCCATGTTTTTGCTAGAACCTGCGTTTATACTGGTGTTCTGTCAGGCAATACCGGAACCTTTGCCCGTGGTATTGATACCCTGCTCGAAGATTTTGGAAAAGCCAGGCCCCATTGGTTTGTCAGTGTGCCCAGGGTATTTGAAAAGGTATATTCAAAAGTGATCAGCGGTGTTGAAGCAAAAGGCGGCATTACCCAGATTCTTTTCAACTGGGCCTGCGGCGTTGGTACAGAAGTCAGCAACTACAGGATCGATAAGCTGCCCATACCGTTCTGGGTTAACTTTCAATATAAAATTGCAACAAAGCTGATTTTTTCAAAAATACACAAAGCCCTGGGCGGCAACGTGAAGTGGTGCATCAGCGGTGCAGCTCCATTGAATCCAGATATTGCGAGATTTTTCCATGCTGCCGGGCTCCTTATACTGGAAGGCATCGGTATGACGGAGAATACGTCATTTTCCAACGTTAACCGGCAGGACAATTATGACTTTGGTGTCGTCGGCCCTCCAGGCGCCGGTCTTGAGCATCGGATTGCAGATGATGGGGAAGTCCAGTTCAAAGGGCGTAATGTCATGAAAGGGTATTATAAACAACCGGATAAAACTGCTGAGACCTTTACTGAAGATGGCTGGCTCATGAGCGGTGACCTGGGTAAAATTGATGAAAATAATGTGCTGAAAATAACAGGCCGGAAAAAAGATCTGATTATTACAGCCGGTGGCAAAAATATTGCACCTTCAGCCATTGAAGGCCTTATAGCAACGTCTAAATATCTCAACCAGGTGTGTATTATCGGTGACAAGAGAAAATATTTGTCTGCACTTGTGACCCTTGACGAAGAAAATATTAAAGATTTTGCAGAAACGACTAATATTGATTTCTCAACCTATGAAGACCTTCTGAAACATGAAAAAGTGGTCAGCCTGATTAACGGTATCGTGGCTGAAAAGAACAAAGAACTGCCTTCATGGGAAACCCTGAAAAAAGTTACCATTGTCCCGGAATTCACAATTGAAAATAAAATGATGACACCGACATTCAAAATTAAAAAGAATGTGATCATGGATAATTACAAAGAAGAGATCAATGCCATGTATTAATGCGGTATAAATCACTTTGTATCTAATAGAATGTCAGAAAAAGGGAGCAGCGGGCAGCTCCCTTTTTCAGTGCTAACCTGGAAACTGTTTTTCCTTTTTGATCAGGACAGGGCTGCCAGGCTTGTGGCCATCTTTTCCGATAGCAATTTTCTGGCGGTAGGTGTTTTTTTCAATATCAGAGAACTGGATGTTGATTTCAGCGGTAAAATCGTGGTCATGTTCAGGGTCAAACATCCATAACAGATCACTTTTATTAAACGCTTTCTGCTCACCGACAAAAAAAGTGTATTCAATCTTTTTTTCTTTATCTGGATCGAGAGAATCAATGTCCTGGAAAATAAACTGCCATGCTTTTTCTTTGGGATGAAAAAAATCATTCATATGTATATTGATGGCTTTTCCCAGACCTGTATTTTTTAAAACAAGGCATGGGTCTGATTCGTTCTTGCTGATATAAAATGACAATGAGGGCTGGATTGAAAGCCTGTGAGTTTCTGCTCTTTTTTTATTAAAGCGCTTGATGGTCACATAGCATTTGAAAAGGATGATCAGTGCAAGGACCGTCAGGACAATGCCGATTAAAATATAAAGTAGGGTGCTCATGGCTTTTTATACCACAAATTCGGGTGGATTCAATGATAAGTACCTATAAAATAAATGATACCGGTCGAGACCATATTTGACGGGAGTTCCCGGGAGCCTGTATGGCCTGCCATACAGATCAGGCTGTAGAAGTGGCGGTATGCCACCTAAAGTCATGGAGGGTTGACGTCTCATTTGTCATTTTCCCATATTTAAAATTACACATTGCCTTAGACCGGATGGAATCTATCTGGACTGCTTTTAAAATGCGAAAGCAAGGCGATAATCTATTTTCTTGAATTTTTATCTGTACCGTTCTCCTTACCATCCCAGCCGGCAATCCTGGCAAGTATCCACCACATTGCATAGGCTTTGCGATTGGCTGTAATGTGTTGATCGTTGTGGGCGCCGAATACAATTTCTCCACCAGGTTTAATTTTATTTTCAAACCAATGCACACCTATCTTGTGAGCACTTTGCCAATCATGGAAATAATTCCCCCCATATGACGCTGAATTACCGTTGTCACCGGCGTCTTCCCAATAGTTGCCATCCATATCATGGGAATCGATGCTAAAGTAATCTAGACAGAATTGTTTGTTAGTGATGCAGTAGTTGACAATTAAATCGGCTTGATTTTTCGGTTTGCCCTTGCCCACATTATCCCCTTTGTTTGGGTGCCCTGTCATGAATATGAAAGTTACCGGGTTTTTACGCTGTCCCTTACCAGGGCCTATTTTTGAACCTCCAATACCATATTCACTTATCAGCAATTCCATACCGGAAAGATAATTTTTCGCCACCTGGTGACCGGCGATGTTACACCACGACCACATGATGACATTGATTTTTGAATTTAGCGGGTCATCGAGATAGTTCCGGGTTGTTTGAATAAAAGCGGTTTCATTGCGGCTCAGGTCCCAGGCCTCTCTTTGTTCGATAGTGTCGGGAGCATATTTTACCAGGGCATGATCCCGAAAATCCAGCTTCCCGGGAACGGGTTCTGGCTCACCTTTTCCGAATGCGTCATCCATATATGAAAATCCGAACAGCTGGCTGTCTCCTTTTTTGTAGTCATTAAGACCTGCCAAGCCGCGGGTGACATGTGTACCATGTGAGGTGTGCTGGTAAGCGATATGAAGTGATGTCCTTGCCCTGTCAATATATTTTGCCGGTATGGAACGCAATATACTTTCCTTTGCTATTTCATGGCCCGCAATAAAGCACAGATCGGTTTTACTGATATTTCCCGGTCTGCTGCTTAAACACCCAATGAATAAAACAACGAATATTATCTGCAAAAGGTATATTGAAATACGGTTTTTTTTCATGGTTAATTCCCATCGGCAAAGTTAGTTTGTGATTGTTTAGTACTCCAAGAGCAGTATAATTACAAGTCCATTCGACCCACGTTTTTTTTCTCCAGATTCTACCATTTTTGCAGGCAGCAGCCATACATAACAAGGTGAATGTACCTGATACAGAATCAAAAGCGCTAAAGATATTTGACACTGCTATATATTTGTGGGCGTTAAAACTTGTTTAAGAGGCTATTGACACAGGTAATGTATGATCTATTTTGGCAAGGTTTTGACAGATGATCAACAAAGAGATCTTTCTTTTTTAATTCTCTTATCGATTCTAAAAATTCCAGATTGCCTGAAATAAAAAGTATTGGAACTGATTTGCTGATAGCTCTTGCATGTTTGTATACATCCATTCCATTTATCTTGCCAGGCAGCATATAATCTAAACTTAATAAATCATAGGTATTTCTATTCAATAGATCCATTGCAATTTGTCCATTGCTTGCGATATCAACCTTATGATTGCAAGGGGATTGAGTTAATATTCTATACTGTACTTCTGATATTGACTGCTCATCTTCTACCAACAAAATATATTTCCCGGCAATGTTTTGTTCAGAACGAATTTCTTCTCTCTCTTTTTTTGATAATTCTTTTCTAATAACAGGAAGACCAATTGTAAATTCTGTACCGGCACCAAACTCAGATTTAACAATAATCGAACCATTATGCTGCTCTATGTATCTTTTAACATTTGCCATTCCGTACCCAGTCCCTTTTATATCTGATTTATAGGAATGAGTTAAATCCTTTGCGCCTTTTAAAGTGAAGGACGGCTCATAAATGTTTCCTATTTGCTTTTTAGGGATGCCACATCCATTATCTTCGATCTTAATGAAAATAATTTCTCCGTCAGAAAAAGTACTGATGGCTATAACAGGGTCGTCAGAAAGGCTTGTTGCATGAATCGAATTTTGTAAAAGATTTACAAGTGTATGTTCTATCATTCCGGGATCAGCAAGCAAATCAGGGACATTCATTTGATCATCTCTGATTATGCGGATACCTTCCAACTCTCTTTTTAACAGATCTAATACAAGTGTGATTTTGTCATTAAGTTTAAAATATTCTTGTTTTATTTCTGTATGTTTTGCAAATGCGACTAAATTTCTAGTTAAATTTTTCCCACGAATGGCCTGCTTGTAAATGATGTCGATAGGTTTTCGATTTTCTGAATCCTTTAAGTCGAGGAGTGCTAATTCAGCATTCCCCATTATCGCTCCCAAAACATTATTGAAATCATGGGCCATTTTCCCAGCTATCTGACCTATTAAAGCGTGCTTTTCTTGTTCTGCCGCAAAATGCTGGGCATTTATCTTTTCATCAACTGCTACTTTTTCGGCTGTAACGTCCCTAACATTTTCTAAAACAAACTCAACTTCACCCTGTAAATTTTTAATAGGAATGACGCTAATCTGTTTAAAGCTGCCATCAATGGGATTTTGATCTTCATAGAACCTCAGGTTTCCATCCTTGAATGTTTTGCAGCAGGGCAATTCTTACAGGGTTTATCTAAGTTTTTCATCGCCTTGTAACAACATAATTTATCATCACGATTCTCTTCAGGTACCCATTCATGCGCTTTCCAATTAGATAAAATTATTTGAAAATTTTTATCGATTACGATTAATAGACTATCAATCGCTCCTAATATGGTCATTAAAAATTTTTGATTTTCTTTTTGTTTTATTTCAGCCTTTCGTTTTTCAGTAACATCCCTGATTATGCCTTTTGAACCGAGAATTTTGCCTCCAGATTTAATAATAGTAGATTTTAGTTCAATGTGACATTCCTCTCCATCTTTTTTTCTTATTTTTATAGGTATAAGAGTGCCACGTGATTTCCCTCTTTGTATAGCGTTACTAAACCTTTGAAGTATGGTTTCTTTTTGCTGTTCATCAACTAGGTCTATGAAATTTTTGTTAATTAAATCTTTGGAATTATCATACCCGAACATTTGGACCAATGCATTGTTTAGAAATTTAAGTCTGCCTGAATCATCAGTAATGAAAAAGCCATCATTCATATCGTTAAGTAAAGAAATACTTCTAGGATCAGGTAAATAAAGTTCTTTCTCAATAGAATCATTTTGTATGGCTTTTGGGATAATTTTTTTAGAAGAATTTGAATAACTCATTTAGTTTGTTCTCAAAATCGTAAGATTGATAGCTTGTAACTTTCTAAGATGACAAAAGATTTTTTCGAAAACGTTAATAATCGATTTTACAATAACTTTTTGTAGAAAGCAACTCTAACATGCAACTCTAACATGGGAATTAATAATATATTAAATAAAGAATTACTATTCCATCTATCATTAATCCAATTAAAAGATCTAAAATCTAAAAGGTGCCTGGTGACTCAATAACACCTGTAGATATCTGATCACTGCCGACCTGCTTTAAAGGTATAAATGAATTTTGGACACCATTGACCATAGCCAGTCCGGGTTAGGGCAATTAGAAAACAGGCGCCCAACTGCATTCTGAAACAATTAACCCGCTCACTTTTTATTGTGCGATTCTTAAAGTACAGGTGCCAACAGAAATATTGTTGTTTTCATTTGATTCAATGACAGTGTCATCTATATCCAGTTCAAATACCAGAACTTTAAGACCCGGCGAAGACCACTTGTGATAGAAATGGAAAACAAACACTTCATTCGGCTTTATCATTTTATTGATGGAGAGAATCTTTGTAAATTTGGTGTTCATATCCCGGTTGTCATCTCCTTTGACCTTGACCTTAAACGGTCTTGCTGCAGCAGAACCGAAATTAACGATGTATCCCCATATTTTTACATTCTGGTTCACTTTTTTCTGGAAATTCGGGCTTTCAGACTTAAAATAGTAGTTACTTTCGGAGGCAAGATGTTTGATGGGGTGGTCATAAAAAATAAGGTCTGCCATTTGGGTGTTGGCAGGGTATAATCCAAAATTAAATGTGACAACATTGTTGGCTTCATTTTTTTCAGCAATATCGTTTTTAACATCAAATGTAAGCGTGACCCGTTTCTTTTGCTGAACTTTCATGTCTACAATCTCTTCGGCAGCATAGGAGATGGTTATTTCAGGCGAGTTCGGCCACCATTTTTTTTTGATCGGGACCCTGTCAAACCGTTTTAAAAGGGCAGGTGCAAAAACGTTTTCTCTCACCGCATCCACCCACGGCGTTTTACTTAATTGTCGATATTCTTTCAGCCATACATGTATTTTATAGGGTTTCCCCAAGATCGCATATTTTGGTTCAAGTTCAAATTTTTCAACAAGGAAATCTGGAGGGTGACTGGTGTCAGGCTGTTCTGCCTTCTGTTTAATGGTTGTTATAACCTTTTTCTGATGGAATTGCCTGGTTTGTTTTATTTTCATGTCTTTTGTCTGAGGTGAGGTTGCATATGTTTTTGTCGTGCAGATAAAAGCAAAAATCAACCAGCATAAGAAAATGGTGATGTACCATGATCTTTTTGAAATCATTTTCTACCTCCTGATAAGGGCGTTAATTGGAACTGATAGTCCATACTCATGGGATTGGTGTGCATTGTCAAGAAAAATATGGGGAATGACCTGATGACCTTATCTGTAAGTTTCTGAGGCCTTTTGCCTGGCAGCCGGCTGATGGCCTCAGACAGGTAAGAATCTTCTTTTTTAACAAGGTAAGTAAGACTGCAGATTGAGGGTACAGGCCCTCTGTGTTTTAGGACTTTTTTATCTGGCAGTTGAATGGTATTATCCTGGAATCTGAAAACCAATGTAAAATGGGAACAGGAAATGAAACTGATTGCAGATAATCTCAGAATCACAAGGCCGGTTATTCAAAAAGCGCTTAAAGAGTTGAATCCCGAGCCGATTCAGGCGCTGGTAAAAAACTGTGTGGAAAAAGGGACCTGGGCCATCGATGTGAATACCGGGCCGTTGGGTAAATCTCCTGAGCAGGGAATGACATTTTTTATAGAGGCAATTGAAAGCGTAACAGATTTACCGCTGCTCATTGATACCTCCAATCCTGCTGCCATGTCGGCAGGGCTAAAGGCGTGCCATAACAGACCAATTATTAACGGGTTTTCCCTTGAACCCAAAAAAATAGAAAAGATACTGCCGCTTGCAAAAGCGTATGATGCAGATATCGTGGGATTTTTGTTATACCCGGATTCCAGGGTGCCCAAAGATGAAGCAGAACGGTTTGAGATCACACTGGAATTGTTTGAACATGCCCGGTCCAATGGGGTGCCGAAAGAAAGCATAATTATTGATCCTATTGTACCGCCGCTGGCCTGGGAAGATGGCGTTGTCCAGGCAAGAGCTGTATTGAATGTCATCAAGGCACTGCCGGATCTCCTGGGCTTCCCGGTCCGGACCATTGGCGGTGTGTCCAATCTGACCACCAATGCTCAGGATAAAAGGAAAAAAAATCTTCTGGAGCAAAGCTATGTGTCAATGCTGGCCTGGGCCGGCCTTGATTATGCCCTCCTGGATATATTTAATGAAGGATCTGTAAATGCTGCAGCAGCAGCAAATATCCTTTCAAAAGAGACACTTTTTTCATGGGGAATGGTTCCGTGATTTCAAAATAATTGCTTTTAGCAACTATTTTAGTTGACAAGTGTATGTTTTCTGTATAGCCTGTACAGCAGTTAAATCTAATCGTGTTACAGGAGACTTTCCTATGACGTGTCAAGATACCAGTATCACAGAATCCATCCGGGCATTCAACCGGTATTATACAAACAAAATAGGTATTTTAAATAATCGATTGTACGGAACCCGGTTTTCTTTGACAGAAGCGCGCATCATTTTCCATGCAGGAGAAAAAAAGTCTGTAACAGCCGGAGAGATGGCAAGGCTTTTTCGTCTTGATCCCGGCTATACCAGCCGGGTAATTAAAAAACTGGTCAAGGCAGATGTCCTAAAAAAAGAAAGATCAAAACAAGATACGCGGATTCATTATCTTTCCCTGTCTTTGAATGGGAAAAAAGTGTTATCCGGCATGATTCAAATTTCAAATAATATCATAGAAAACATGCTTCAACCGTTGAGCCTGAACGACCGCCAGGATGTTGTCGGTTATATGAACAAGCTGCAGATGCTGTTGGAAAAAGGATCAGAAAAAAAGGATATTTTCACCATACGGATGTGGCGTCCCGGTGATCTGTCTTATGTGGTATCCGGCCATATGAAGTTATATGGGAAAGAGCATCATTTTGACGGTTCGTTTGAGTATTATGTGGGCACGGATGTAATGGCATTTGGTCAGAATTTTGACCCGGAAAGAGAAAATTTGTGGATAGCGGAAAACAGATCCAGGAAAGTCGGGTCAATTGCCATTGTAAATAATGGCGATGATGTGGCACAACTCCGGTGGCTTATTGTGGACGCCTGTGCCAGGGGAAACGGACTGGGTGAGAAACTGGTGGAGACAGCTGTTACTTTTGCAAAAGAAAAACAGTATAAAAAAATCATTTTGATGACCACTGATTTTTTAACACCTGCCCGAAAGCTGTATGAAAAGTTTGGATTTAAACAGACCTCTTCAGAAAAAGAATCAAAATGGGGCAGGTCTATGTATATTGAATATCTGGCACTTGAATTTTAAATGCAGTTTAATGCCTGATTGACGACCGGGCAACCTTTGCTTCGTCAAAAGACGCCATCTCACACATAATTTTACAGGCCGCATCTGCCATGTCAATGGCCAGGGCTGCGCCTGTTCCTTCTCCCAACCGCATGTTAAAATCGATCAAAGGGGTAAGGTCCATATGCGAGAGAGCGGATTTTTGCGCCTGCTCTACAGATTTATGCCCGGAAATAAGGTACCCCTGAATACCCGGGTGTATGGTATAGGCAATCAGCCCGGCTGCAGTGGAGATCACGCCATCTAGAACAATGGCACATTTTTTAGAGGCAGCGGCCAGGACAGCGCCTGCAATCCCCGCAATTTCAAATCCGCCGATTTTCTGCAGTACGTCAAACCCGTTTAAAGGATCAATGGTGTGAAAATCAAGAGCCCGTTCTATGATTTTTGTTTTATGAGACAGTCCTTTATCATCAACACCGGTTCCCCGTCCTGTGGCCTGGGCCGGGGAGATCCCTGTAATGGTCGATATAATGGCGGAAGCAGATGATGTATTGCCAATGCCCATTTCGCCCAAGCCCACAATATCAATGGCACATTTTTCATATGTATCCAGAAATGTGCTGATGCCATTTTCAAGCGCAGTGATCATCTGATGTTGTGTCATGGCATTTTCAACGGCAAAGTTTTTGGTTCCTTTTGCCACTTTTTTGTGAATAAGGCCTGGGTGATCATTAAATTCACTTCGAACCCCCATATCCACGACTTTCAAATCTATGTTGTGATGACGGCATAGAACGTTGATGGCAGCACCGCCATTTAAAAAATTATCTACCATTTGAGCCGTGACTTCCGTCGGGTAGGCTGAGACCCCTTCTTCTGTGATGCCGTGATCGCCTGCAAATACAAACAATTGTTTCTGCCTGATTTTCGGGCTGAGATCATCCTGGATCAGGCTCAGTTGAACTGCCAGGTCTTCAAGACGGCCAAGCGCGCCCAGTGGCTTTGTTTTGTTATCGATTTTTGATGCAGCTTCAGCCATTTTTGTTTCAGGCAGGGGTGAAATTTTGTCAATTACCCTTTTTAAACGGCTGTTTGATTCTAAACAGGACAGATCAACGCTGTGGATCTCTTTTGAGGGTTTAACGGCAGGCGCAGGCATACCAGGCAGTTTGCTGAAATCAAGGATATACTTCAGATAATTGCCGGACAATACCCTGGGCAGAAGATTTGGTATATCTAAAGGTGAAACAATGTCTTCTACGATCAACCTTAATTTTTTTTCATTTTTCTGCATAAACGGTACGGCGTTTTTCATATGAGCACCGGTCATGCCGTAAACACCTGTCATGGATATTTCTTTGTAATGAATAAGGTTTAAAAGATTGGTTTCAATGTGTTCATTTTTTGAAAGACCACTGAAAAATGATATCTGTCCGCCTTTACCGGTTTTTACAATCCCCTGGCAGAAAGCAATATAATCAGCACAGGCATTGATCACGATATCAAATTCACCTGTCTGTGTTTCCTTGGCGCAGCAGATGCCGGTGGCATCAAGGAATGGTGTAATGCGGCTAATCTTTGTTTCATTTTTTTCAATGATAAAAGGAGACAGTCCAAGTGCCTGTGAATAGAGTGCCGTTATCAGACCCATTGTTCCTGCACCGTAAATTAAAAGGCGGTTGTTCCGGGAAACCCTCATTTTTTCAAAGGCGTTAATGACGCATCCTACAGGCTCTGCAAAACAAGCGATATGTGAATCCAGTTCATCTGGTATGGGAATGAGGCTGTTTTCAGGCAGTACAGCCCTGTCGGCAAACCCGCCATCTGTATGGAAGCCTGTGATCTTCATGTCCTCACAAAGGTTTTCTCGACCTGCTGAACAATAGGAACAGGTTCCACAGCTTTTGCCCGGCCAGACAATATACCGCTGACCCTGTTGATCCTTTACCACCATTTCATGGCCCAGTACTCTTGGAAGGACAAGATCCCTGTGCCCCTGTTCCCACATCTTGGCATCCGTCCTGCAGACAGCACAGGCAAGCACATCTGTTTCAATGTAACCTTTTTCAACGACACAGGCTTTATCCTCCTGCGCGGCTTCCAGTTCAATTTTTCCAAGACCTTTGAGAACCATTTTCATGTTATAAATCCTCTTCTGTAAGAATGAGTTTTTTAATGCAGATGTGTTCAAACCCCTTTTTTTTCAGGTTTGTTTCATGTGCTTTTACTATTTTTATCTGATCCATTGGAAAAACACTTGCTTTATCCATTTTTACAAGAAAATAACTGTCCTCTCTGCATCGGATATACGCTTGCCCGGATTTTAAGATGAGAAGTTCCATTTTTGTTGTACACCGCAGGCCTTAGACAAGGCTGTAAAGTTTTTTCAATCCTTTTTCAGGGTCTGTGTTCTGTGATCCCACCCATTTTTCGAGGGTCTCAAATGCTGTTCCGGCTTCAAGCAGTTTTGCGGCCTGCTGAATCCCGTCGTCAAGTGTATCGGCTTTCTGGGCAGCTAAAAATATGAGACCGGCATTCAGAATGGCGGCATCTTTTCTGGCGCTGTTTTCTTTATTGTTCAGAAGGGCAGTAAATCGTTTTGACTCGGCTGAGATATCATTTTCAGGGGACAGGTCATGATGATTTTTTGTACCAAGTCCAATTTTTTCAGGGTCGATGATAAACTCTGTGATACCATTTTCTTCAGAGACCTGGGCACAATGCGTGATACCGCATACCGAAGCTTCATCCATCCCTTTATCAGAGTTGTCAATACTGCCATGCAGGATGATGGCGCTTTTATAACCGATTTCTTTCATGACATCTGCCACTGGCCTGATCATTTCCTTGGAATAAACACCGCGAACCCCGATAGAGGGAAGGGCAGGGTTTGCAAGTGATGCCGCAATATTGAGCGTTGAGCCAAAAAAAATCTGGGACAATATTCTTCCCAGGGCCATGGGATGAATGTTGGGGCTCATGCCGTTAAACAGACCAAGGCCTGAGGTTTCAATGCTTTTGGCAACAATGTCTGCAGAGCATTCCACATCAACGCCCAAGGCTTCCGCCATGTCAACAGTGCCGCATACAGATGTGATGGCCCTGGCACCATGCCGTGCCATAGGGACTCCGCCGGCAGCAGCAATTATTGAAGCAGCCGTGCTGATATTAAACGTTTTAAAAGTATCCATGCCTGTACCGCTGTTGTCAACGGCCTGGATATTTTCATCTAAGCTGACTTTGGTGGTATCCAGATCATAAATGGCTTCCCAGGAGCCTGCAACTTCTTCCTTTGTTTCACCTTTGGCGGTGAGTGCAGCCAGAAATGCCCCCTGCTGCATGTCAGTCACATCATTATTCAAGACCGATACAAAGGCCTTTTTTGCATCGTTCCTCGTTAAATTTTCCTTTTGGATAAGACGGGTGATGATGGATCCAAATGCCTGGTTCAATGTCTGAGACATAAAAAAACCTCCTGAATAATCAATCAAATGTATTCAAAAGGACTTTGTTCCAGCAATGAATCCTGTGTTCATGCACGAAGGCAGGCTTTCCGACTTACGGATCTTCCTAGTGACTGCGCCTTCCCCGATATTCAGAGTGGCATTGTGCAGTTTTCGTCCCCGATCACGGCAATGGCTGGTATGCAACAGAATTTCACTGTTTTTCCTTTTATCCTGAGCCCTTGCAGCGCCCAGGATCACCTTTATGCCTGGAAAGGAGTTATACAGGTTATCTGTCGGTTTTGTCAATACCGGTTTTAACTGAAAATAGTCAGGCAGGCACCGGTCAATGCCAGAGCAATGGCAATGGTTTTGTTTGCCGTGATTTTTTCTTTCAGGAAAACAGCTGCTAAAATAAAAATAAATATGGTGGACATCTGGTTCAAAATTGCGGCCTGGGATGCTGTGGTATATTTCATGCCGGCAATCCAGCACAATAAGGCCAGGTAATTACCGGAAATAGAAGCCGGCAGAGCAAATGCCCAGACTTTTGAAAATTTAAGCTCCCCGAAATATTGTTTCCGCTTTGGATGAATCAGAACAATAATTAAAAGGGACACCGTTCCGGAAACAACTCTGACAAGCGTTGCCCAGAAAACATCTGTCCGTTCGAGCAGTTCTTTAATGATGACAATACCAATGGCGATAAATATCATTGAAAGACACCCGATAAAGATGCCGATAAAGGGGCTTTTGCTTTCCATTGAATCTTTTTCCAGGTCTTTTTTTCTTATAGAGCCCACAAAAACGGCAGTCAATACCATCAGTCCCCCGGCAACAGCACTCATGCTCAGGTTCTCACCTAAAATAATAAAGGAAAAAAAGATTACACTGGGAAGATAGAGGCACTCCACAATTGCCAGAAGACTTGCACCCAGTTTTTCCAGGGCGATGAAAAAGAAAAGATCGGCTAAGGTAATCCCTAAAAACCCTGATAAGGCAAGCAAAAGCCAGTCATTCACGGGTTTGTCCGGGAAAAAAGGGATGTTTAAAACAAGCATGGTGATGGTAATCAGGATCAGGGCAACAAAACTCTTATAGATATTAAGAGAGATAGGAGAAAAGACTTCTCCGCTTTTTTTAAACAATATGACACTGCTTGCCCAGAAAAATGCAGCGCCAAGGGATAATACAGAACCTAACATTGTGGTTGCCCTTATGGTTTAAAAAGGCTGCCCTTTAAATGAGGCAGACCTTTTTCTTTGTCTCGCAGTTCAAAATTAATAATGGTTTGCCTGGTTTCTTTGTCTATATCATTTTCAAATCCCAAAACTGTTGTTGCGGGCATGAAAATCGGCAGTTTAAACGCTGCATCAACGCGGATCGGGTTGTCCAAATCAAATTTCCGGTCAAGGCTTGCAACCACCCTTGCAAGACTCCACATTCCATGCGCAATGGCTTTTTTAAATCCAAAAAGCTTAGCTAAAAAATTGTATTGGTGGTGGGGATTATAATCTCCTGAAACACGGGCATATTCTCTTCCAGTACCTGCCGGGACTATAATGGTCTCTTTTTTTTCCAGAAAAACTTCATCCTTTCTCTTTTGTTTCTTTTTCTTTTCCCCCGGGCCTCTTGTGAAATAGGTGGACAGTCCTTTCCATACCAATGTTGTATCTGAAAAAATTTCTAAAACAAATGTAGTTTCAATCCCTTTTTGTGTTTTTTTAATGCTTGAAATAACACACGAAAGGTCAAGCTCCTCATCAATTTTTACTGGCCTTTTCTGTTCAAAGGACTGAAAAATCTGGATCAGCCCCAAAGGATTAATCGGGAAAAAAGAGGATGTGATAAATTTACCTAAAAGGCCGATAAAAAGCGTCTGCAAATAAGAAATTGGAATAATATCCGGCCGGTCTTTTGAAAATCCGCAGACAGATCTGTATGTTTCAATGAGATCTTTTTGGGGGGCATAGTTGTTCAGAACAATCCGGGTGTTATCCACAACCGATTTATCTGGTATGGTATTGGATCGGAAAAAGGAAACCAATACAGCTTTTAAAAACACCATCCCCATGGAGGGGAGCTTTTTAATGTCAATAAGCGTTTCACACTCTGACAGTTCAATAACTTTTATATTCTGCTCTTTTTTCATCGGGTGCTCACTCTATACCTGTTAAACGATGAAGTCAATGTAATGCTGATTCAGAAGGGTTACCGTTTGTTTGTAAAAAAATGTGTTGTTGAAAATTAATTAAGTAAATCATGTTTTTTTTATTAAATACAGATTAATGTTGACGTTTGAAATTTAAGGGGTTATACGCATGACCGAAAATATAATATGTTTATTTAAGTATTTAAATATAATCGTGTATTTTGACAATAAAAAATGTTATTTTAATACCATAAATAATCGGGTGTTTACCCAGAATAAGGCCTCAATCCGAAATATATAAATGACCATCGAATAAAATTGATTACCAATGCCAGAGGAGGCAGGATTTCTTAACAGTGTTAGGAAAAATAATTGTAGATATTTGAGTGGTGAAACCATTTAAAATATGCCTGCAGAATAAACAATGGGGTTTTTTCTGCGGGAATAAACAAAGCAGTTTATGCTGGATTTAAAAATCCAAAACGTATTTTAACAGGAGACAGGAGAGAGAAAATGGGTACAGTAATGGATATTGTCAATGCCAGAGATCCGTTTGAAAAAGAATTCCACCAGGCAGTTACTGAAGTTGTTGAGTCTGTAAAACCGGTTCTGGATAAAAATCCTGAATATCGGCATGCCGGGATTATGGAAAGAATCATTGAGCCGGAACGTGTTATTCAGTTCAGGGTCCCATGGGTGAATGATCAAGGTGCAGTACAGGTCAACAGGGGATTCAGAATAGAGATGAATAGTGCCATAGGCCCTTACAAAGGCGGACTTCGATTCCATCCTTCCGTAAACCTTTCAATTTTGAAATTTCTAGCGTTTGAGCAGGTTTTTAAGAATGCATTGACAACACTTCCAATCGGTGGGGGAAAAGGGGGATCGGACTTTGACCCTAAAGGAAAATCAGATAACGAAGTTATGAGATTCTGTCAAAGTTTTATGAGTGAACTTTTTCGCCATTTAGGCCCTGATACAGACGTACCGGCAGGCGATATCGGTGTCGGCGGCAGAGAAATCGGCTACCTGTTTGGAATGTACAAAAAATTGAAAAATGAATTTACAGGTATTTTGACCGGTAAAAGCCTGAATTGGGGCGGCAGCCTGATTCGGCCCGAAGCAACCGGATACGGTTCTGTCTTCTTTGCAGATGAAATGCTGGCCACTAAAAAAGACAGTCTGAAAGGAAAGGTCTGCCTGGTTTCAGGCTCTGGAAATGTTGCACAATATACAAATGAAAAACTCAACCAGCTGGGCGCAAAGGTTGTCACCCTTTCAGACTCATCCGGGTATATATATGATGAAAAAGGCATCGATGAAAGCAAACTCCAGTTTGTCATGTACCTGAAAAACGTAAAACGCGGCAGAATCAAGGAGTATGCAGAAAAATATCCTGAAGCTGTCTATACAGCATTGGATGCAGGTTCAGATCATAATCCTTTATGGAACCACAAGGCGGACTGCGCTTTTCCAAGCGCAACCCAGAACGAAATCAATGAAAAAGATGCACAAAACTTAGTAAAAAATGGGATTACGGTTGTCAGTGAAGGTGCGAACATGCCGACAACACCGGAAGGCATACATGTTTTTCTGGACAGCAAAATTCTATATGCCCCTGGAAAGGCTGCAAATGCAGGCGGGGTTGCAGTATCCGGACTTGAAATGTCGCAGAATTCAATGCGGATTAAATGGTCCAGAGAGGAAGTCGAAGCCAAACTGAAAGGCATTATGCAGAGTATTCATGCGGCGTGCCTTTCTGCTTCAGAAGAATATGGAACGCCTGGCAATTATGTTAATGGGGCGAATATTGCAGGGTTTGTCAAGGTTGCAGATTCAATGATGGATCAAGGTGTTGTCTGATCGAATTTATGTTGCCTGCTATGCTGCAGATTATCGGTGGTCAGGAAACGACAGCGGCAAAACCTGCAGCATGCATCCAAGGGAACTGTGATTCATGAAATGCCTCAGACAGCTCTGAGAAAACTTGAATGGCCAATCGTTAAAACAAGGGGGGCTGGTTGAATATTTCAACCAGCCCCCCTTGTTTTACATATCGTCCAGATACGGCTTTATCATTTCCAGTTCATTCGGCCGTATCGGCCGCCAGGATATGGCGTATATGGTTGTCGGCAGGAAGTTTGTATCCGGGCTCAATCGGGTGACGCTGATTCTGTCATCTATTTCAACCCACAGAATTTTTTCCATATCAAGATCATATTGCTTAGAAATTTTCTGGGCAAAATTGTAAATGTAATTTTTTAAGGATGTATTCATGGAAGTGTTGGTTTTGGCATTCTTTAAAAGGACAGCAATGGGAACAAGATATCGGATATTTTCATCTGATGCCAGATCAACAATCTTGACATGGTAGGCACCCGGCCACCAGGAAACTGGTTTTTCCGTTCCTTCTGTTTTCCCATCCCATTCATAAATAAAGTCATGCAGGATCATTGTTGCTTTCCTTCATTTAAAGGGTTGTTAATGCCATTCTACACGCATGGGCCACATCTTCCGGGTAGCATCCGCTGATCCACCTTGATTGAGCTTCAGAAAAAGTTCCAGGCGCATAAGGAAGCCTTGGGATAAATGAATAAAGAAGATGCTGATCTTTGTTAAGTATATCAAACCGGGATGAAAATTCAACAGAAGTTATCAGCTTTGCACCGAGGGCTTCAAGTGTTTTTACAGCTGTGAGAATAGCCGTGTCTAAAGAATCACGCATGGATGTGTCTGCTTCAAGAATATTGCCGCAAGCTGTTTTGGGTATCAGCTGTAATTCCCATTCAGAAATTTGAGCCTTTGGGGCAAACAATATGATATTCTTATCTTCCATTATGATCAGTGATGTCGCGCCTTTTGTTTTTCCGTCCGTTCTTGTGTTGTTCTTGATGGCAGAAATATAGTTTTTAAAAAAATTTTGAGATGTTGCATTTTGATAGTGTTCAATAAATTCCTGGATCATATCACCGCAGGCAAAAGAGGGCATGTGTTGTCCGAAATTACTGGGAACAAATTTAGGGATCATTGCATTCTGCTGATGGATCATCTGGTGCGATGCATGCAGCCGATGGCCGGACTGCGCATATCCAAATCCAAAGTTCCATCCCCAGAGTGTGCTGTTAAACTTCAGACAGGTTTCAGGTGATTTTTCAAGTGTTGAATATATGTTTAGTCTCAGGTCTTCTAATTCAGTTTGGGACATACATTTTTTTTTGCCGGACAAAGAGATGCCGATTTCAGCTGCCAGCCTGATATATGCGCGTTGATAATAGAGGTGGCGAATACCTTTCATGTCTTCAACACTCAATTCTTTCGCAGAATACCGGATCGCATCGTTCGCCATGTTTGAAGCAAAATGACCCCAGGGGATATAGGAATTTCGTCTTAAATATTCAAATACATGTGTGCGGTTGTCTCTGGATGCATATTCACCTGTTATTTCGTTGTCGCCCTGAACACCCGGCTTCAGGACAATGGCATCCTTATAATTGTCAGGCAGGCAGGGGTTGTTTACAAGAACTTCAAATAGTTCATGATCAAATATTTCAGGAACGGTTTTATTGTTTTGATTTTTTTTATATCCCATTCCGACGGGCTTATGCTGATCAAATAGAATATGACAGGATTTTTCTGCTAATAATGTCAGCTCTTCAGGATCTGTCGAAGCTTGGGCAAGTGCGATCAGCAAAGGATGAGGCAGCCGGTCTAAAAGCATTGCTTTATCATCCCTGTTTTTAATCAGAGCGTCAAAATTTTTAAGGAATGAACAGGGTTTGGGCTCGGAAATTTTTATGGTGTCAGGGTGGGCCGCTTTCTGGTCTGCCCATGCAGAGTTTATATAGGTGGTTCCTCTGAACGGAAACGGATTAGCAATTTCATAAATGATATCTGCCTTGGGTTCATAAAGATCCTTTTTGGGAAAATTGACCGTATTGTCTACTGGCGTCCCGTCTTCAAGCTGACCAAGAGATGAAACATAATCCTTGTCTCTTAAATTTTTGATGTGAAAGGATGGGGTATGAACCCCGACAATAAATCGGCCGTCTTTGCCCACACAAGACCGGATGTCCATCATAATTCAGGTGCCCCTGCCGGAATTAAACATACAAATGTAAATAATTTATCAGATGTGTTCCTGAACTGGTGCTCAATATTGGCAGGTATAAACACTGCAGACCCTTCTGAAAGGGCGTGCCATTTATCTTCAATCAGCACTTCGCCTTTTCCTTGATGGACAAATACTTCATGTTCCCATTCATGCGCATGCTTCGGGGTATGGCCGTCTTTTGCCATCTCAAACACTCTCATGCAAAAGTTTTTTGCCCCGTCTTCTTTTCCTATCATTAACCTGCCAGCGACATTTTTAACCGTGTCATTGTCCATGACAACCGGCAGAACATCCGAATAATTAACAACTTTCATATATGGGTCTCCTTATATTTAATGCAGTGTTTCATGTGCTTCTTAAACTGAATATACTTAAAATTAATATGCTATTCATTATTAAATTGTCAATGGATTTGGATTGCAAAGCAGCGGCCTGGATGCTATATGTTATGACATTCTTTAATATTTCAAAGAAACACGATACGGTTTTTATTAACCAATTTGAGAGGGCGCATGACAACGGACAGCAGCCTCTTGGGCGAAAAGACAATTGCAGAAAGTATTTCGCAGGAAATTTTAACATCACGCATCAACCTTCCTCCGATTTCAGCCAATGGCACTAAGCTGTTGAATATGGTTCAACAGCCCATGGATAAAATTGATATTTCAGAGTTTGCCAAACTTGTGGAGGCTGATCCAGGGCTTTTTACTCAAATGTTAAAACTGGCGAACTCGCCGTATTATAGTTCAGTGAATGAAATTATCAGTCTGAAGGCGGCAATTACCCGCATTGGGCTTTCTGAAGCAATTCAGTCTGTGAGCCTGTTCTTTTTTCAAAAAATGCTGCCTAAGTTTCCATCGGTTGAAGGGTTTTCGTCAAAAGAATACTGGGCCTATTCCTGGGCGTGTGCACAGGCCAACAGGCGCCTTGGCCATCCAAATTTAGACATGGATGTCCTGCCTGGCGAGCTTTACATTGCAGGTCTTTTGCATGGTATAGGCAAACTTTTAATCGCTCTTCACTATCCCAAAGAGTTTTCTGAATGTGTTAAGCGGGCAAAAGATCGAATGATGCCACTGTTTGAGGCAGAACGGGATGTGTTTGGAACCACTGATGCCTTTATTGCATCAAAAATTATGGAGACCTGGAACCTGCCTGAAAATATCTGTGCCGGGGTGGCATTTCATCAGATGCCGCAGCTGGCTCCTGATCCGTACAGGAATATTGCCGGATTAACGCAATACGCCTATAATCTTGCCGCCAGGTCAGGGATTGGAAACAGTGGAGATGGCTGTCTATTGGATTTTTCCTCTACCGATATTGGTCAGCGTAATTTGAAATTATTCAGCGGGGTTCATCAGGAAAAGCTTGTGGATGAAATCTTAAGCGATTTAAATGAAAAATCTGAAAGTGTCACAGGTGTGGCATCCAGATCACTGCCTGGAAAAACAGATAAAAAAAAGCTGAATTCAGATGAAACAGTTAACGTTCCTCCTCCCGGCAAACCAGAGAAGAAAAGTTTTTTCAGCTGGCTGTGGTCAATGTTTCGATGAGTTGCCTTATATGAATTTAGCGTAATCTGCGTGAAAGGGTGAAAAATTTTTCAAATCCTTTTTATTATCAGACAGGAAAGAAAAATCTCTGAAATCGAACCCAGGGGCCACTGTACAGCCTGCAATTGAGTAATCTCCGGTAGATTCTGCTGCCTGGTAACAACCGCCGTTTACAATGGATACAAAATCATTGCAGTGCTGACCAATGGTGTCTTCTGCTACAGTGTTGTTGTGAAACTGGATCAATCTAAGCGGGGCGCCATCGTAAAAATTCCAGATTTCATCATGGTCAACTTTATGGAACCGACTGATATCACCTTTTCCAAGCAAAAAATAAATATGGGTGACCGCATTTCTTTTTTTGTGGTGAATTGGGGATGTTAAGACAAACTGAGACCTGAAGACTTCTTTATAATAACCTCCTTCCGGGTGTGGCAGAAGGCCGTATTTTTTAATGAAGTGATCTTTGGTTAAACTCGATACATTACTCATATTTTGACTCCAGCGTTTCAATTGCTTCCCGGGCGGCATCCACCAGGTCCTGATGGTTGAAGACAGGCATTTTTTCACGAATCCACAGGGCGGTTTGCCGGGTACCGGCCTCTCCCAGGGCATAAAGAATGTCACCTTGAATGGAGATATCTTTTTTGTCAAATCGGGCTATCAGGACAGGGCAGAGAGATTCGGCAAGATCTGG
>CAYFKW010000001.1:376140-446192 GCA_964343845.1 uncultured Desulfobacula sp.
AACAACGACCATAGCCCCCAGCCTTACAGACCAGGTTTCATGGAGCAGCAGTTCAATAAATGCGTCAAAAAGTATCCCCTTTTTAATCATCTGCTGCCCGATCCATGCCGCATCACCTTGTTCCAGTATGTTCTTAAGTGTCTGTGCACTCAATGCTGACGGGTCCCGGCTGAGAACCATGGACACAATTTCCTGTGCACTCACACTCCCGGTCCACCTGAAATCATCATCAAGAATGAGACAGGGTGCCGCCATCACGGCATCTTTCTGGGCAAAGTCCGGGAACAGACTCCCATCGATAATATGAAGATGAATATTTTTGCAATACAGGGATAACGGTATCACCGTTCTGACAACAGATGGACAATGGGGGCATTGAAGGGCAATGTACAACTTCAGGTGAACCGGTATCTCCAGGGTATCCAATTGTTCTTTCACTGCATCCGGAAGGATATTGTCAAAACGGTTTGTGCCTGAATGGCTTATCAGGGTCAGTGATTCCAGAAAGGGTTCAAGTTCTTTTTCAAGGGGGAGCGCAGAGTATTTTATATTTTCCCGGACAATAAATTGAGGCAGTTCATTGTCACTGTGTTCAGATGTGATTTTAACGTTTGAGGCAGCGGCCTCAAAATTGTCTGTGAAATGAATAAATTGCTGGTCTTCCTCGTGACCTGGAATGTCCAGTTGAATGTGAATCTGGGTTTCTAAATTTTTGTCCCAGTCCTGAATCAAGGTCTGTACTGTAGAACTAAACTTTTGCATGATGGTCTCTTTTTAAAGATAATAGTAAACGTCAAAATTACATCCCGATTTCATACAGCGGTTTATAAAAAAAAATCAATTTGTCAGATCATAAAGTGCGGTGCCCCCCCTGTTGTCAAGCGTATCAACACCTTTAAACGCAATCATAAAGCAGGCTCCATCTCAATGGCCTTTTGACAACCGGTTCAGTTGACAAATGCTTTAACCAAATCTCCACCATCTACTGCAGCAGATTCAGCAGCATCCAGGGCCCTTTTAACAAATAAAGGAAATGCTGTATCCGTTTCTGGTGCATAAGATGCAACCCCGATACTAACAGTCAATTTTAAAATCTGACGATATTTTTTAAATTCATGGTCCTTGATTTTTCCCCTGATACGCTCTGCCATCATTCTGGCACCGGTCAATGGCGTGTTCGGTAACACAACCCCAAATTCTTCTCCCCCATATCGGCAGACGACATCGTTATTCCTGACCATGCTTTGGATGAGCATCGCGCTGTTGGTCAGGATGACATCTCCAGTGTCGTATCCATACGTTTCATTGATGCGTTTAAATTGGTCAAAATCCACGATAAGAATCGATAAAGCTGTATGATATCTGTTTGCTTTGGATATTTCAGCCTCCAGGGCCTGCTCAAAGCATCGCCGATTGAAAAGCCTGGTAAGGTGATCTTTTTGTGAAATCATGACGATCCTGTTTTGAGCATTTTCCACTTCTTTGATCACTTTTGCTTTTTCAAGCGTACTATAAATGATTGAGAGGATGTTAATACTGGATATCTCCTCTTTAACATAATAACTGAAGGCACCTTTTGAGACGGCTTCAGGCCCAATGTGAAGATTGCGCTTATCCAGCGTAAAAATAACAGGCGTTTCAGATCTCATCTGATTGAGCCTTGACAGCAAATCAAATCCGGTTCCATCAGACAGCTTTCGAATGGTAAAAATCAAATCAAACCGCTGGATGGATATCAGGTCTTCCGCCTCTTGAAGTGATTTTGCCTGCACCAGGTCACATGTGAGCATTCCTTTTAAAAAATGGTTAAAAATGCTGAAATCTTCATCTGAATCTTCAACATACAAAATTTTGTAAACACGGTCGGCTGGTGCACCTGGGGCACTGGTATTTGTTTTTAACTTTGATCTCCCCGGGGAAGACAGCAGTTTTTTTGTGATTAAAGACATCTGTTCTGCAGCAGTCCGGATCGCTGAAAGACTTGTTTTTATTTTTGGCGTTATTTCATGGGTCCGGAGTAATTGATGGACATTGCCCTGAAGATTTCTTAACGGCTGCATCATCTGGTTGGCAGCAATGGCAGACCTATTGATCAGCTGTTTCCTAAAGACTTCTTCTTCCATCACCAGTTCATGCTGATCAACAATTTTCCTGTATGCCTTATCCAGTTCATCAATACTTTGCTCAACTGCATTTTTTTGTTTGAAAAGTTCAAAAAATATCTTTATTTTTGCCCGAATTAATTCCTCGTTAAACGGTTTTAAAAGGTAATCAATATGCAATGCCTTGAAATCACTTAAAAAGTTTTCAGGATCACTATTGTCGGCAAGAATCAGCAGCGGACAATTGTGCGTGTCTTTATGGCTGAGAAGCATAGATCCAATTTTGTAGATGTCAAAGTGGGGAAGTGTTTCATCAACAATAACCAGGACAAAACGATGATTGTAGATAAGTTCAAATGCCCTGTTTTCAGAATCAGCTTCAAGAATTTTTAACCCTGAAACATCGGTTAGTGCACTCGAGATGATTTGTGTTGTTTCTGATTCTGCAATGACAAGGATTTTGTCTTCAATCACGTTCATTACAAGCCCCTTCCTTTTAATCGTTGGCTTTAGATATTTATTCTTTAGCAGAATCTTGAGGTTAAATTAAGTATAAACCGTATGGATCAAAAAAAAATATAGTGGTCAACAGGTAAGACACCATTGCACCTGTAATTTTGATTCACATGTGTTTGGTTTTGCAAAATGGGAATAAATCATGTTAATTAGAGAATTCAAACCATAATAAATTTGGAAAGAAAAATGAAATTTAATGCTGATCTACATATCCATTCTAAGTATTCAAGAGCGACTGCAAAGAACCTTGATTTTGAAAATCTATACTATGCAGCACAAGTTAAAGGCCTTACGGTTGTGGGTACGGGTGATTTCACATACCCGGCGTGGATAGAGGAGATTGAATCAAAGCTTGAAGAAACAGAGCCTGGAATGTTTTCACTGAAAAAACAGATCGCTGATAAAATTGATAAAACCGTTCCAGAGAATTGCCGTCAGCCGGTTCGGTTTATTTTGCAAACTGAAATCAGCAGTATTTATAAAAAAGATGATCGGGTCAGGAAGAATCATAATCTGATCTATTTCCCGGATATAGACAGTGTAAAAAAATTTAATGCAAGACTGGATGCCATTGGAAATATAACATCAGACGGACGGCCCATACTTGGCCTGGATGCGGCTGATCTGCTTTCCATCATGTTGGAAACAAATGAAAATGGTTTTTTTGTGCCTGCCCATATCTGGACGCCCTGGTTTTCCATGTTTGGATCAAAATCAGGCTTTGATTCCATG
The DNA here is from genome assembly GCA_964343845.1 of uncultured Desulfobacula sp. Taxonomy (GTDB): domain Bacteria; phylum Desulfobacterota; class Desulfobacteria; order Desulfobacterales; family Desulfobacteraceae; genus Desulfobacula. The sequence continues at coordinate 379,491 of CAYFKW010000001.1, forward strand.
GAAGCGTGTTTTGGATCTTTAAAGAAGTATATTTTTGCCGTTGAAACAGGGTTGTCGTCAGATCCGCCAATGAACTGGCGGGTAAAAGATCTTGATAATGTTCGCCTTATATCCAACTCCGATGCCCATTCTCCCGGGTATTTAGGGAGGAATGCCTCTGTCTTTGATACAGATCTAAGTTTTTTTCACATTCGAAACGCACTTGAAGCAAACGACCTGGAAAAATATAAAGGCACGCTGGATATGTATCCGCATCAGGGCAAATATCATTACGATGGTCATAGAAAATGCAATGTCTGCCTGAATCCGGCAACCACTAGAGACATTGAGGGGATCTGCCCTGAATGCGGGAAAAAGGTAACCTGTGGGGTGCTCAACAGAGTACAGGAACTTGCGAGCCGGCCTGAGGGATATCAACCTGATCATCGCCACGGCTACAAAAGTATCATACCATTGACAGATATCCTTTCAGAAATTTTTGAAGTAGGGCCGAAAACAAAAAAAGTCACAACGAATTATGATAAGGCCATTGAGACGCTTGGCCCTGAACTTGGCATTCTTCTGGATAAATCGTTCAACGAAATCGAAACGGCTGGGATACCGCTGCTGGCAGAAGCCGTCAAAAAAATGAGATCCGGTGATATCAACATCTCTCCCGGTTATGATGGTGAATTTGGCAAGGTAAATCTCTTTTCGAAACAAGAAAAAGCTGCCTTAAAAGGAGAAAAATATGTTTTATTTAATCTGCCTCAAAAGAGAAAAAAAGCGGTTCCGTCTAAAGCGGCTGAGGTAAAGAAGAAACAGAAAATAAAAAGAAAAAAACAATCCTCTCCTCCCCCTTTAAAAAAGCCAGTGACCCGGGATTTACTGGCCAGCCTGAACCCTGAACAGAAAAAAGCAGTTGAATCTCAAACCGGCGCCATCATTATCCAGGCAGGGCCGGGCACAGGTAAGACCCGGACATTAACAGCCAGGATTGCCCATTTAATAGTGGAAAAAAAGATTGATCCTTCAAATGTCCTGGCCCTTACATTTACAAATAAAGCAGCAAAAGAACTGGTACAACGGCTGGAAAAAAATATTCCAACATCCAGGACACCGGTGCTTGCAGCCACGTTTCATGGCTTTTGTCTGAAACTGCTGAAAGAATTTTACCAATTGAGTGCATCGATAGCAGGTGATACCCTGAAGATATCATTGCTCCAGGAAGCGATGGGAGAAAGCGGGAAAAAAGGTCGCTCAAAAAAATATGGCGATTTGATCGCTTTATGCAAGCAGGAACTGCGGGGGCCGAATGATGATCTTAAACGGGTTGCGGCTGGCAAAGAGATCGATGACCCTTATAAATTCAGACATATATATAAAACATATCAAGACCTTTGCCGGGAAAATGATCTTATCGATTTTGAAGACCTGATTTTATTCACTAACCAGATGCTGACGGATAATGAACAGATCCTGGCCAAAGTGAGACATAGATATCCATATATTTTTGTAGACGAATACCAGGATTTAAATTTTGGTCAATATGAACTGGTTAAAAAGATGTCTCAGGATGGACAGGTTTTTGTCATTGGTGATCCGGATCAGTCAATCTACGGTTTCAGGGGGTCAGATAATAAGTATTTCAAACAGTTCTCAGATGATTTTCCCGGGTGTGAAAAATTCATGCTCACAAAAAATTATCGATCAACAAAAACCATTCTTAATGCCTCCTGTCAAATGATCAGCAAGTCTGAAGAAGCAAAGGGAAAATACAGGATCTACTCAGATCTTGACACCACAAGAAAACTTATCATCAAAGAAACAGCGTCCGGAAAAGCTGAAGCTGTCGCCATTGGCAAGATGATTGAAAAACTTGTGGGCGGGACCTCGTTTTACTCGATGGATACAGGTGCAGTAGCATCAGGTGAAAAGACAGAATATTCATTCTCGGATTTTGCGATTCTCTATCGAACCGGCAGGCAATGTGAAACCTTCATTGACGTATTTGAAAAAGAAGGGATCCCTTATCAGACAGCCAATAAAAAAGATATGCTTGAGGTCCAGGGCATCCGCCAGCTGATCAGCCTTTGCAGGATCATGGCAGGGTGTGAGCACTTTGATGATATGGAAATTATTTTTGATCATTTTGGTGTTCAAATGGGGAAAAAGACCAAAACAGATTGCAGAAAAGCATATCGGAAAGCCAAAAGATCGAGCCGTAAAACGCTGAAATCCTTTTTTGAAACTGACCTGGCAGGCGTTGGACCTGAGGTAAGGCAACGCCTGGTTCATATTTTAGAAAAGTTGGCTTCCTTTAAACAAGAGACAGCAGGCCTCAAAAATGAAGACAGTCTTCATTATTTGTGTGAAAAAGCAGGAATAAAAAAGGTAATTGATGAAAAAAATGAAGCAAAACAGTACGTTGAAAAATTGCTGATCATGGCAGCCGCCAGTGATGGATTAAAGGATTTCTTGAATTCAATTGCCTTAAATCAGGATGTAGATACGATTGAATTTAACACAGAAAAAGTGTCTTTGATGACCATGCATGCAGCAAAAGGGCTGGAATTTCCGGTTGTTTTTATTGCCGGGTGTGAAAAAGGACTTGTTCCTTATGCAAGAGATGGAGAAAGTGTTGAAGACCTTGAGGAGGAGCGTCGCCTTTTCTATGTGGCCATGACAAGGGCCATGGATATTCTTTGTTTGACTTACGCAAAAAAAAGACGCATATATGGCACGGGTTTAAAAAGGCAACGATCTTTATTTATTGAAGATATTGAAAAAGAATTAACACAGGTTGAAACAATGCCGTTTCGAATGTCTTCCAAGAAGAAGGAAAAACAAATGGAATTGTTTTAATCAAATCAAATTGGTAAACTTTAAAATGAGTGAAAACATGGAAAAAACTGAAGTTAAAAGAATTGAACTTGAGAACAATCAAACACTTGTCATCTCAGATGTGTCCAGAAAGATCGGTGCAGATGCTTATGTGGTTAAAATGAAGGCAGCCATAGATATTGAAATAAAGAAAGAACTGTTTGATGACGATTCTTTATCTGATTATAAGTATCAGGATATCCTGGCAACACTTGGTGGCCGGGTGACATATGAATATATGGCTGAACGGAATTTTATAATGGATCACGAAAAAGATGCTGTTTTTGAAGCACTGGTAACCACATTTCTGGATAACCTGGGGCAATATGTAAAACATCCTGAATTCCCAGGGAAATTTATTCTAAAAGAGTATAAGGATAGAATAAAATAGCCAAAGAAAATGCAAAACAGAATGAAGAGATATTTTTTTGTTTTTTTGTCTGTTCTGATTGCAGGTAACGCTGCTGCAGATATCTATACATTTATTGACAGCGACGGGATTGTCCATTTTACAAATGTGCCGACATCATCTGATTATAAACTCTACATCAAAGAAAGACCTGAAAAATTAAAGCAGCTTTTTCAAACCAAGAAATATGACACGATTATAAAAAAAGCCCAGAGAAAATATGGAGTAGACTTTTCTTTGATCAAGGCTGTGATTAAAGTTGAGTCAAATTTTAACCCGGATGCGGTATCAAAAAAAGGGGCCAAGGGCCTCATGCAGATCATGCCTGGTAATTTTAAATCCCTGTCTGTAAAGGACCCGTTTAACCCTTCTCAGAATATCATGGCAGGGACCTTGTATCTTAAGCGCCTGATGAAAAGATATGACCAGAAGCTGCCCCTGGTCTTAGCCGCTTATAATGCAGGACCTGAAGCGGTTGACAGGTATCAGCAGGTGCCACCATACAGGGAAACCCAGGATTATGTGAGAAAAGTGATGAAGACGTACAGCCAGTATAAAAAATCATGATAAATGCAATAGGGCAATGTTATCGCTTATCAAATGTCTAAAAGCTTTCTTGAACCTCTTTTATAAAATTGATTAATTTATCCCTCATGTCCGGCCGTTCAAGGGCAAATGCAAGATTTGCCATCTGGAAGCCTGCCTTATCGCCGCAGTCAAATCGTTTGCCCTGAAATTTAAATCCAAAAATAGGTTGTTCTTTTAACAGGGTTTTCATTGCATCGGTCAGCTGGATTTCACCGCCGGCCCCTTTTTCGCCTCTGCCTAAATATTCAAAAATTTTCGGGGTTAAGATATAACGGCCGATAATGGCAAGATTGGACGGTGCGTTCTCCGGGTCCGGCTTTTCAATCATATCGTCTATACGAACAATATCGTCTTCCACGTGCTGCGCATCAAGGATACCGTATTTATCGGTCTGGTCTTTCTCCACTTCCATGACTGCTGCAATCGACGCCCGTAACCGATCAAATTTTTTTACCATCTGCGAAAGCACAGGCTTGCTGGTCTGGATAAGGTCATCCGCCAGCAGGACTGCAAAGGGTTCATCACCGACAATATCCCTGGCGCACCATATGGCATGGCCAAGCCCCAGCGGCTGATTCTGCCGGGTATAAATAATGGTGCCGGTTTTTGGAACCAGTTCCTGGATCTGTTTTAAAAGGTCGTCCTTGCCTTTGTGCTGGAGTGTGTGCTCAATTTCAAAGGACCGGTCAAAATGATCTTCCAACGCTTTTTTCCCTCGGCCAGTTACAAATACAATCTGTTCAATGCCTGCTTCAAAGGCTTCTTCAACCGCATACTGAATAATGGGTTTGTCAACCACGGGGAGCATCTCTTTTGCCATGGCTTTTGTGGCGGGTATAAATCGTGTACCAAGACCGGCTACCGGGAAAACTGCCTTTTTAATTTTCATGAAAACTCCTTTTGGGTGATAGAATGAAGCGCTGTTAATTCATATAACACTGTATCAATAACGCTTTTTTTAATTTGAAAATAAAAATAAGTCAAATTGAAATTTTGGCAGACAGGCATCAGCTTGATAAATGACATGACAATATCGTGTTGCAATCGTTTGACAACACCGGTGTTTTTCAGTATAGTTCTCAACCTTAAATAACCGTAATAACATTAAATAAGGACGTTTTAATGACTGATATACATCAAAGAGAAACAGGGATACCGCCGGAACAGCTGAGTCGCAACAGCAAATTTAAGTTTGCCTGCCATAAGGGTGTAAAATGCTTTACAGACTGCTGCAGGGGAATCGATATTATGTTAACCCCTTATGATATTTTAACCATGCGCAAAAAACTTGATTTAACCTCGGAAGAATTTCTGGCCGTCTTTACAACGCCGCAGATTTTAGAAAAAGCAGGCCTCCCTGTTGTAACGCTGAAACTGCTTGATGATGAAAGAAAATCCTGTCCGTTTGTTGATGATAAAGACGGGTGTGCCGTGTATGAGGATCGGCCGACAACCTGTAGATATTATCCAATAGGCGTAGGGTCCTTGAGCTACTCAGGCGAAAAGGGTGAAAAAGATGAATTCTTTTTTACGGTTAAAGAAGCACATTGTTTTGGATTTGAGGAAGACAAAGAATGGACAGTGGCTGAGTGGCGTGAAGATCAGGGTGTTGAACTCAGGGACGAGGTGAATGAAGGCTGGATGGACCTCATTGTCAGGAAAAAATCATTGCCGCCGAGTATGAAGCTGTCTGAAGAAAGTAAAAGGATGTTTTTTCTGGTCTGCTATAATATTGATAAATTTAAAGAATTTGTTTTTAAAAGTACATTTCTTGATCGGTATGACTTTTCTGAAGATACCATAAAAGAAATTGAAAAAGATGATGTAAAATTATTACAGTTTGGGTTCGAATGGCTCAAGGCGAGTTTTTTCCATACAGGTCAGGACAAATTTAAAGTAAAAGATAAAAAGAAGTAGTTCCTGCTGTTGGGACAGTCAAAGGATCAGTTAATCAACAGACCTTTTTTCAAATCAGACGGATTCCGTAACCTCGGATGATGGTTGCAGGCCATTCCCTCAAGAGGACCGGCCTGCTTTTATTTGTTCAATATCAGTAAGAATAGCAGAGGGTTTCCTGTAGCGTCTGATCATTCAGTCGTTTTTCAATGTCGACACGAAAGAAGGCGGCGACCGGTTCAAAAATTTCCGGATTGCCGGCCTGAACTTTTTTTAATGCATCCAGTACAATATGAAATCCTTTGGGGGTCATTTTCCCCAAGGGTCTGCGGCAGGGTCCCCCAGGCATGCCCAGTATCTGCATCATTGTTTTTAACGGCAGCGGATTTCTGGCACGACATGAAACCGGTCCGAATTCAGATGTCTCCTGGGTTGTAACAACCACAAGGTCAAACAAAGGTTTCATGGCTGTTTGAATTTCCATGGCAGCGTCAGTATCACCCTGGTTGAGAAGTGATACCATCTGTGTGACAAATTTTGGAGCAATATTGGACATTACCGAAATGGCACCACACGCCTTGATGTCCGGATCTGTCATAATCGAATACACCAGTGCATCATCTCCAGAGAATATTTTGAAATCATCACCACATAATTTCCGGGTCAGTTTCATGTTTTCGATATTACCGGTGGCTTCTTTTACACAGGTGATGTTGGAAAAATTTTTGGCCAGAATTGCAAGATCCTGGGGCAGCATCTGTGCACCGGTTCTTCCCGGTATAATATAAGGTATGATAGCCACATTGGGAAATTCTTTTGCAACCACCTCGTAATACTCTTTCCTGATTTCAAGAGAACTTGGGCCGTTATAATACGGGTCTACCATTAAAACAGCATCAACATCCTCCATGGCAGCATGATTGACGGCTTCTACAGCTTCAGATGTATTGTTGCTTCCTGTTCCAGCCACTCTAAGACATTTGTTCTTTGCAAGTTTGGCAACCTGGGCAATCACGTGATCATGTTCTTTCCATTTGAATGTGGGGCTTTCGCCAGTGGTTCCTGTCGCAAGTATCCCAGTGATATTGTTTTCAATCTGGAAATTAATTAATTGTTCAAGTCCTTCCTGATCAAGTTCTCCGTCTTGATTAAAAGGGGTGATTAATGCTGTATAGCATCCTGGTTCCATAACTTAACTCCTAATAGTAATAAAAAAGATAGATCAACCTATCTTCACGTGCTATCACAAGTCTTAACAAGGTTCAAGCCAAAATTAATCATGGTTTCGAGTGAAACGGCAGCTGGGAAGAAAATGACATGGAAGGGAAAGGATAGGCTTCTGTTACTGGCAGTATTAAAGAGAATTTAGAGAAATATTTCTAATGGGCCTTGACACTGTCTTGTGTCAGAAATACTATACTAAGTTTTAGACAGGGATATCGTTAACCTAAATTTAAAAGGATATGAATGATGACAGACCAGGGGAAGAACCTGCCAAAAGACGCTGATGAGCATATCGCGCAACTGAAAAGCCAGCTTGCACACAATGAAGAATGCGGTACAACCCATTATAATCTTGCCGTAGCGCTTATGGGAAAACAAGAGTATGCCGAAGCTGAAAAAGAACTGCACGAAGCCATAGATTGTAGTCCAACGCTGGCTGAAGCCTATGTCCTGCTCGGGGGAATCTGTCTTCAGAGAAAGGATTTAGAGGGGTGTTTCCGTTATAACCAGCGCGCGACTCAGGCTCGCGCGGGGTTCGCAGAAGGATATGGCAACATGGCATTTGTTCTGCTTCAACTAGTGGACGGTAAGGATCCGAAAGAAGATGAAGAAAAAGTAGACAAAGCCATAAAAAATTTAAAAAAAGCGATTATTCATAATAAGAATTTCATTCAGGCGTATACAACTCTGGGCACAGCCTATTTTATGAAAGGACTTGTACAGGAAGGGATCAAAGCAAACCTTGAGGCACTTGATGTGGAACCCAATTTCCCTGTTGCCCATAATAATCTTTCCGTTGCATATCTTGAAACCGGTGATTTCGAAAAAGCAATTGTTCATTGTGATAAAGCAGTCGCTCTGGGGTTTGAAGTCGCTCAAGAATTGAAAGATGAACTTGCGCCACACAGAAAAGCCTGATGGACCCCGGTTTATTTTGTTTTTATTTATCTGGAGAAAAAGACAAGCTTTCTCCTGATTCCCGATTGTGGTCTCTGCCATTATCAGGGGAAAGTGATATCCCTCCCGGTCAATCTTCTTCTAAAGAATCTGATATACGTATTGGTGATTATTTCCTGGCATGTGCAGAATTTTTGTCACGAAATGATTTTGGTCTTCTCATAAAAGGGGCCGCAGTCCTTCTTGAAAAAAAAATCAATGATGACCGGATTTTAAGGATTGATCTCAATCTTGAAAAACATGGGGCATTCTATCATCCGGTAAATGTAACGGTTATATTTCCTGATAACCTGAAACGTTCTTTTGTTTTAAACGGGGCAGTTTCAGAATCAGGGCTTTCGCTGATTGAAGACGAGTATCACAGGCTGTTGGAATTAAATAAATCTGTTACAAAACAATTTATTCCATCCGTGTTTGACGTGGGGTTTGTCAGATCAGAGAAAGGACTGTTTGGATTCTTTTTAGGCGAATGGTTCGAAGGGTATAAAGAGTTTCATATTACAAAGGTAAACAGGGGTAAGAAGATTGCTATATGGGAGTCTGACGGATCATGCAGCTATATCTCAAGCCAGGACGCGTATCCAGTTTATAAGGAAATCGCCTATATTTTGACCCAGTTTTATGATGTTGAATCGTTTAAGCAGATTTTTCCCTGGCATCATGCAGCAGGAGACTTTGTTGTAAAATTAGATGGAGATGACATTCAGGTAAGGCTGATCACAATACGGGGGTATTCAGCGATAACTGAATTTACAGACAATATCAGTGAAAAAAAGACCTTTATCCTGCCGTCTCTGTTGTTCTTTTTTTTGTACATGACAATCCAGATGCGGTTAGACCGCCTGGATGGGACCGGCCGGTCAGAAATTCTTCCGGAAGAGATAAACCATGTGACAACAAGAGGTTTTTTAGACGCACTGGAAGAAAAATCTGACCAATATGATTATGGAAATATCAAAACCGCATTTATAGATTTTTTCAAACAATTCGATCCTGAACAGCTGAAGGGAATTATCCGCAATATATTGAAATCGTCTTCTCCACACCCCTCAGAAATACCGTTAATTAACGACAATCTGACATCTCACTGCCACAGTCTGGATTCAATTTTCAAAAACCTTTAAAAAAACCCCTTTTTTATTGACAAGTTGAAACCAAAATTCTATATCTGCAATGTTATTTTGCTTAAGTTGTTCCCAAGAAAAAGACAGTGATTTTATAACTCTTTGGAATAACGACAAATTAGACTATTGAATGGAAAGTTTGGAAAACTTTTTCATTAATGAATGTAAATTAACTATTAACGGAGGTAAGTAAATGGCAAAACATGAGACTCCTTTACTGGACCAGCTGGAATCCGGCCCATGGCCAAGCTTTGTCTCTGACCTGAAATATCAGGCGGAAAAAAGAGCAAAGAATGAAGAAGGTGTTGAATTCCAGATTCCTCAGGATTGTGTAGATGATCTCCTGGGTGTTTTGGAGCTTTCTTTCAAACATGGAAGAACTCACTGGAAACACGGCGGTATCGTTGGTGTTTTCGGATATGGCGGTGGTGTTATCGGTAGATACTGTGACCAACCTGAAGCATTTCCTGGTGTTGAGCATTTTCATACAATGCGTGTAAATCAACCTGCAGGTAAATACTATACAACAGAATACTTGAGAAAATTGACAGAACTCTGGGACTTCAGGGGATCTGGCGTTACCAATATGCATGGTTCCACTGGTGATATCATCCTTCTGGGAACGACTACTCCTCAGCTTGAGGAAGTGTTCTGGACATTAACTCATGACATGGGTCAGGACCTTGGCGGATCTGGTTCCAACCTGAGAACGCCGTCTGATTGTCTTGGACAGTCCAGATGTGAATATGCATGCTATGATACGAATGCTCTTGTATACTTCCTGACTCAGGAATACCAGGATGAGCTTCACAGACCTGCTTTCCCATATAAGTTTAAATTCAAACTGGATGGCTGTCCGAACTGCTGTGTAGCATCTATTGCCCGTTCTGACATGTCCTTTATCGGTACCTGGAAAGATAATATCCGGATCGATCAGGATGCGGTTAATAAATATGTTGAAAATGACGCGGGTTATCCTGCAAATGCCGGTGCATATAAAGGCAGCAGAGACTGGGGTGCATTTGATCTTGAAAAAGAAGTGCTTTCCGTCTGCCCGACAAAATGCATGAAGTTTGAAAATAAAAAACTTTTCATTGATGATGCCAACTGTACGCGCTGCATGCATTGTATCAATGTTATGCCAAGAGCACTCAAAGTTGGTAAAGAAACCGGTCTGTCTATCCTTGTTGGTGCAAAAGCCCCAATCCTTGATGGTGCCCAGATGGGTTCCCTTCTTGTCCCATTTGTTGAAGTTAATTCTGACAATGATTACGAAGAAATTACAGAAATCATTGAAAATGTCTGGGATTGGTGGATGGAAGAAGGTAAAAACCGTGAACGTCTTGGTGAGCTGATTATGCGCCAGGGTTTCCAGAAACTTCTTGAAGTAACTGGTATTGAAGCTGCACCTCAGCATGTTGCCTACCCAAGAACCAACCCGTACATCTTCTGGAAAGAAGATGAGGTTGAAGGCGGCTGGGAACGTGACGTTGAAGAATACAGAAAACACCATCAAAGATAGGAAGGGAGAATTATAATGGCATTTATTTCTACTGGTTATAATCCAGACAAACCGATGGAAAACAGAATTACAGACATCGGTCCGAAAGATTTTAACGAATTTTATCCTCCTGTCATCAAAAATAACAAAGGCAAATGGTCTCATCATGAAATTCTTGAGCCAGGTGTTCTTGTTCATGTCGGTGAATCAGGAGACGAATGTTATACTGTAAGAGTTGGTGGTGCACGTTTGATGTCTACTTCTCTTATTAATGAAATGTGTGATATTGCGGACAAACATTGTGACGGTTATCTGCGGTTTACTACCAGAAACAATGTTGAGTTTATGGTAGATTCAAAAGACAAAGTAGAACCCCTTAAAAATGATCTGGCTTCCAGAAAGTTTGCAGGCGGTTCTTTTAAATTCCCCATCGGTGGTACAGGTGCGGGTATTACCAATATCGTTCATACCCAGGGCTGGGTACATTGTCATACACCGGCAACAGATGCTTCCGGTACTGTTAAAGCTGCCATGGACGTATTGTTTGACGACTTCCAGGATATGAGACTTCCTGCACAGCTTAGAGTTTCCATGGCATGCTGCCTGAACATGTGCGGTGCTGTTCATTGTTCTGATATTGCGATTCTTGGATATCACAGGAAACCGCCAATGCTGGATCATGAATATCTTGATAAAGTATGTGAAATTCCTCTGGCTGTTTCTGCCTGTCCGACAGCAGCAATCAAACCATCTAAACAGAAACTTCCGAATGGTGAAGAAGTAAAATCTGTTGCCGTTAAAAATGAAAGATGTATGTACTGTGGTAACTGCTACACCATGTGTCCTTCAATGCCGCTTGCGGATACAGAAGGTGATGGTATTGTTCTGATGGCAGGTGGTAAAGTTTCCAACAGAATTTCCGATCCTAAATTCTCTAAAGTTGTTGTGGGCTTCCTGCCGAATGATATGCCAAGATGGCCTGCCATGACAGATGCAATCAAGAGAATGGTAGAAGCTTATGCTGCCGGCGCTCAGAAATATGAACGTCTCGGTGACTGGGCAGAAAGAATTGGATGGGAAAAATTCTTTGAAGTTTGCGAGCTTGACTTTACCCATCATCTTATTGATGATTTCCGTCAGCAGGCTTACATGAGCTGGCGTCAGTCAACTCAGTTTAAGTTCTAATCTGATTGATTGAACTTTACGTGTGATATAAGATCAAGCCGGAGTGCTGTGTTGCGCTCCGGCTCATCCATTTAAATTCAAAGGAGTATGACAATGAGTGATCTTCTTAATGATAAACAAGCAGCAAAAGAAGCAGTTGTTGCCTGGCTGACAAAAAAGTCAAAAAATAAAACCAAATTTTATATCAAAGACTTTTACAAAATTTTTCCGGATGATAAACCCAGGCAGATTAAAAAAGTCATCAATAAAATGGTTGAAGAAGAAGTTCTTGAATTCTGGTCTTCCGGAAGTACAACCATGTATGGTCTTAAAGGTGTTGGTATCCAGCATTCTTCTGAAGGCGAAGAGTAAGCGATAAAAGCATTTAATTTCCATGCAAAGGGTTGGTAAAAAAGTTCCAGGGATTGTTATTGCCGGCCTCCGGGGTGGATCCGGTAAGACCATCATCTCACTTGGGATAACAGCTGCATGGAAAGAAAAAGGCTTCAAGGTCTCACCATTTAAAAAGGGACCTGACTATATAGACGCCGGCTGGCTGTCAAAAGCCGCCGGGCGTCCATGTTATAATCTAGACACATTCCTATGCGACCCCCAGGTCGTCCAATACTCCTATATAAGAAATTCCCGGCAGTCTGAAATAGCCGTTATCGAGGGCAATCGAGGCCTGTATGATGGCATTGATACAGACGGGTCAACCTCTACTGCTGAACTTGCAAAGCTTTTAAACCTGCCTGTCCTTCTTGTATTGGATTGCACGAAAAGTACGAGAACACTGGCAGCACTCCTGATGGGCTGTATGACGTTTGATCCGGGTATCAATATCTGTGGTGTTGTTTTAAACAGGGTGGCCGGGAAACGTCATGAGGGAAAAGTCAGGGCAAACATTCAAAAATTTTGTCATATCCCGGTCCTCGGGGCAGTCCCAAAGCTGAAAGCAGAAGATTTTCCTGAAAGGCACATGGGACTGGTGACGTCTGAAGAACACTCGTTCTCAGATAAAGCCATTCATGCGGCTGTCAGGGTGGCAAAGCAGAGTATTGACCTGGATGCGCTCTATGATACGGTAGTGACCCATACCAGGGAAAAAGAGGCTTACCATCAAACTAACGTTCCTGAAAGGAATAAACCGGACCCTGGTTCTGATCAGCCCGTCATTGGTATCATAAGGGACTCTGCTTTTCAGTTTTATTATCCGGACAATATAGATGCGCTGGAAAAACTGGGGGCCAGAATTGTTTTTATCAGCCCTCTGAATGATGCCACCATACCTGAGGTCCATGCCATCTATATGGGAGGCGGTTTCCCTGAAACCCATGCGCCCCAGCTGGCAAAGAATGAAACCTTCCGGCAGGAGCTTAAAAAATTATCTCAGAAGGGTCTTCCCATATATGCAGAGTGCGGCGGATTGATTTTCCTGGGTCAAAGCATTCAATTGGAGGGAAAAGAATACCCCATGTCCGGCATCTTACCGGTTAAATTCGGGCTTTCCAGAAAACCACAGGGACATGGGTACACAAAAGTGGAAGTGGTCAATAAGAACCCATTCTACAAAACAGGAGAAACCTTGAAGGGTCATGAATTCAGATATTCCAGTATTCTGGATATTCAATTTAAGGACCATGAAATGGCCTTTAAAATGGAACGGGGAAAGGGTATTTTAGAAAAGAAAGATGGATTTTTCAAGCACAATACCTTTGGCACCTATACCCATATTCATGCCCTTGGCAGCCCTTCCTGGGCCCCTTCTCTGATTCAAAAAGCAACTGCCTATAAATCTTCCCTGTAAAATCAAAATAAAAAAAGAGGCCTTCCCGGTGAAAGGAAAACCTCTTTTAAAGTAAATCGTTCCTATTTAGAAACAATTATTTTTTCTTTTTTAAAGACACATGGCATTTTCCGCAGGATGCAGGGGCAGGCCCTTTCATCCCTTTTGGATCGCCGGCTTTTTTGTTGATGTCTTTATGACATCCAACGCAGTTGCCATGCATGGCGTTTTCAAGGATCATGATGTCTTTTTTCTCTTTTTTGGTACCTTTTTTGGGCTTTGCCATTTTCGTATGGCATTCTGCACATTTCTGGACAGCATCGCCTGGTTTAAGATCCAGTGGTTTGTTGTCCTTGTCATGATGACATTCACCACAGGAAATTTTGTAGTCTTCAGCATGTTTCTTGTGGCTGAGAACGGCAAACTTGAATTTTGGGGGTGCTTTTTTACGCTTTTTGTAGTTGTTGTAATCCATTGTAATTGTGTCAGGCACATCAGTTCCAGCTTGGAGACCTGTCGCAACAAAAATTACAGCAATACCAGCAGCTAAAAGCAGCGTCAGCAATTTTTTGTTCATAATTGGTTACACTCCTTTAATAATTAACAATTTATTTTGCCTTTATACCAGCAGTTGTATCCCAACGGCTGGTGATTTCTAAAAATTAACTCCAATTTTTACACACAAGCAGGTTTAAAAGTCAATACCAACCCGGAGAATTTCACTATGTTTCTGCCTTTTCATTTTTTGTATCTGGATCGTTATCAGGTTCTGACGTCTGTTCCTCTGCCTGTCTTTCTTCTGCTTCCTTGTCAGTTTCCTCAACTGTTTTTCTGCCGAAAATTCTAGCACCGATAATACTGATTTCATACAGGATCATCAACGGCATGGCCATCATCACCTGGGTAACTACATCCGGGGGGGTAATCAGTGCCGCACCGACAAAAAAGAGCAGCAGGGCATACTTTCGATTCTTTTTTAAAAAAGGAACCGTGACCAGTCCCATCCTGGCCATGAATGTCAACACCAGCGGCAGTTCAAATACAAACCCGAATGCCAGCAGCATCTTTGAGGCAAATGAAAGGTATTCCTTCATAGACGGCATGGCATGGATGGTATCGGTAGCAAACCCCAGGAAAAATTTAAATCCATAGGGAAATACAACAAAGTATCCAAAGGAAGACCCAATGATAAAAAAGAAAACAGATAAAAACACAATGGGTAAAAAGTATTTTTTCTCGGTTCGGTACAGTCCGGGCGATACAAACATCCAGAATTCATAAAACAGTACAGGTGTGGCTGCAATAATTCCTGTAAGCAGCGATACTTTCAGGTAGGTGAAAAATGCCTCGGGCAGTCCTGTAAAAATCATTTTGGTATTGGCATTTTCACCCATGGCAATGACCAGGGGAGCCACGAGAATTTCAAACAGCTTTTCTTTGAAGAAATAGGCGGCCACAAACCCGATGCCGACGGCGATAAAGGAGCGGACCAATCGATCTCTAAGCTCACCCAAATGCTCTGTAAAAGGGCTCTTTTCGTCTGTACTCATAGGTTAATCGTTTTTCATTTCTTCTGATTTTTCAGCATCATCTGCTTCTGAAGTTGCGGATGCACTTTCCTGTTTTTTACTTGGGGAATCATTCTCTTTATGGGCAGGCCGGGTAAATTCTTCAACAGGCTCATTTTGATTCTTATTTGCATCCTTTAGAACGTCTTTTAAATCTGATTTCGATTCATCGAGATCCGTAATATCTTTAACCGTTGTTTCAACATCAATGCTGCGTTTAAAATCCTGTGCAGATCGTTTGAATTCTCCCATGGCACGTCCCAATGTTTTTGCAAGATCTGGTAGCTTCTTAGGTCCTATAACGATGAGTGCAATCGCCAGAATAAGTAAAATTTCAGGCATTCCAAGACCAAACATTATTTAATTAAACTCCTTATCGTTTTAATTGCTGATTAATTAAGCTTGTATTTTTACAATGGATTGTGACCTAGTGTCAAGAAATGATATTTAGAAGGCACCTCAAAATTTCGGCACAGAGGCGCCCCAGGTGTAATGTCAGGGATGAAACAGGCTTTATTGATATTGTCATCAACTCATCAGATAAAAGCCTAGATTCTTTGCAAAAGGAGGCGGATTATAGAAATCAGCCTTAAAGTAATTGCCTTTTATCTCTCTGACAACAACTCTTCTTTTGATAAGGGATTTTTTTATATCATCCAGTACAAACTGAATATCAAGAAAATCATTGGTTTTTATACGATGTGATTTTGAAATTCGGAAACCAATGGCAACCAGGGAAACGCGTTCGACCCTTATGTGGCCTGACTCCCCGGTTTTTAAACGGATAAAGCTGCCGCCAAAAGAAACATCCTTTCCAAAGGCTTCTGTTTTTTCCAATTCTTCAAGTGCTTTTTTATTTTCCTGTTCCAGAAGCGTTTGCAGGTTTTCATCAAGATCCCCAACCGTATCTTTGACCGGGGAAGACGCTGTTTTTGATTTAATAAGAAGGTCTCTTACAATGGTTTTTAACTGGCCTGAGTCACCTGCACTCAGGGTATAAGATAAAATATCCAATCCGATCGAAGTGTCGAGTTTTTTAGCTGCTGTTGATTTTGAATGGACCTCTTCAATTCTCTGTTTGACTTTTTCAGATCCGTCGGAATAGGTCAAAGGCAGCAGCATGATGAAAATATCCTCAGCATAACGAAAAAGTGTATCCCCTCTTCTTTTGGTTGCAGATAAAATACGGCCGATTTCTTTAACAGCAGATTCATATTCAGTTTGAGCCTTGTCACCATTGATGTGATCAAGCCCTTTGATTCGAGTGATGAGTACAGAAAAAACAGTTCCATATTTTTTTTGGAAACCTTCCTTATTGCTGACTTCCCTCTCAAAACTCCACCTGTTTTTCAGGTTGGTTACAGAATCTTTTGTAGCAATGTTTGTCAATGCTTGATTGTAATAGGATCTTTCAATCGCTATGGCTGCATACTCAGCAATAGAACTCAAAAGCTCCAGATCATTATTTGTAAAAGGATCATCACTGATTCTATTGATCAATTCAATAACACCAAAGGTTTTATCATCTGTTTTCAGGGGCGTACCGATAATGGATTTGGTCTCAAACCCGGTATGTTTATCCACCCGGGTGCTGAACCGGTCATCTTTTGAAACATCCTCAATGATAAGAGATTCACCAGAGGCCATAATATGACCGGCGATTCCCTCGCCTTTGGGAAGCTTGGCGCCCTGGAGCTTGTCTTTGTTTTTACCGACAACGACTGAAAAAATCATGTCTCCGGTTTTTGAATCTTTTAAGAGAATAGACCAGTTTAACGGCTGAAATATGCGGCCAACCTGGTACATAACAATATCAAGAACCTCTTTAACGTTTTTTGCTTTTGCAAGGGGTTTTCCATAATCAAAGGTCAGGTCAGGGGAAATATATTCATCCCGTTCTATCTTTGCATTCTGGAATTGTGTCAGGGGGTCTTCCTTATAGTAATATCTTGTATTTGCATTTGAGAGCTTGATATTTGCCCATAATAAATTTTCCTTGAGTTGATTTGGCGACGGAAATACAAAGTGATAGAATTCAGAAATATTTTCAATTTCCTTGTTCATCGCTAAAATACATTTGATTATGTCAATTTTTTCCGGCTTGGTGATTTTTTCAACCTCAGGAGAAAGGATAGGCGGCCGGATAAAGTCAAAAGATCCAATGCCTTGTGTCCAGCAAAGGAAGTTTGCCAGAGAAACAATTGAAATCAGCCCGGCTTCTTCTTTATTAAAATTTTTGCATTCAAAGGGCTGATGGTGATATTTTACAGCCAGAATTAGTTTTTCCGGCAGTTTCCATTGAGCGCAGAAGTAGGCGCCAACATCATCATGACCCAGCCCTAAATGGCTCCGTTCCTTTTCAATGATAAGATCAGTTGATACACAAAGCTCCTGGATAAAATCACCATAGCTTTTCCTGCCCTGGATATCTAAAAATATTTTTCCGACATCATGAAGCAGCCCTGCAATATAGGCTTCTTCAGGATTGGAATAATGAAGCTCTTTGGCGATTTCCATACTTAAAACCGCCACAGAAAGACTATGCCGCCAGAAAAGAAGCTTATCAAATTGCTTATTGCTGCCGGTTTTAAATAGATTCTCAAAAATGGTCATGCCTAAGGCCAATTTTTTAATTTCATCAAGACCAATAAAGACAACAGCTTCAGAAAGTGCTGTGATTTTTCGTCCAAGTCCGTACATGGCTGAATTTACAATTTCCAGCACTTTTACGGATATGCCGGGATCTGTTTCTATTATTCTTGAAAGGTCCTGAAGGGATGCTGTCTCGTCTTTTGACGCTTCGAGCAGTTTTGCAGCAACCTGCGGAAAACTGGGCAGCTTTTTTTGATCAAATTTTAATATTTCATTTATATCTGATTCTGATGGAAGGTTGAGCCTGTTTTTCATTTTACTGTCCTACACTTTGATTCACCTGATTTACTTGAAAGAGTAGTATACACTCCAAAAAAGTAAAAGTCATGAAGATTTTATGCAAAAAACATGAAGATGCTGTAATTAATAAAGATAGAGTTGAAACAGGGAGCGCCTAAATCGCATCAGACATCCATAATGCATGCACCTGAATAAATCATTCACCCTTTTGTATTTTTGCCGGCCTGCTTTTTAGAGGGTTTGTTCTGATGATAGTGTTTTGTCTTCTTATTTTTTACCCGGTGTTTTCCTTTAAATGGTTTTCGTTTTTTAAAATGAGGTGTTTTTTTTGTCTGCTGTTTCTTTGGCCTGGGAAGGGGTTTGTCCAATTTCTCAGAAGGGTATTCACATTTGATTTTGTTTCCTAAAACTTGTTCTATATCCGGAATAAAAAATGAACTCATTTCGTCGGCAAAACTGATTGAAGTTCCTTTTGCCCCAGCCCTCCCGGTTCTTCCAATCCTATGGATATAATGCTCTGCCTCCTGAGGAAGATCGTAATTAATCACATGACTGATGTTTTCAATGTGCAGACCCCTTGCCGCAACATCTGTTGCAACCAGAATATTGATGTTCCCTTTTTTAAAACTGTTTAAAACTTTAAACCGTTTGTCCTGTGAAATGTCCCCTGAAAGCACACTGCATTTTTGACCATATCGGGCAAGTTTGGCAGACAGCGCCTTTGCCGTATCTTTTCTATTAACAAAAAGAATAACACGCTTTAACTGCTCTGTTGTAATTAAATTGTAGACATGCTTGAATTTATTTTCTTCAGTGGAAATATAGACGATTTGATGAATGCTGTCAGCAGCAGCCTGTTCAGGGTCAATTTCTATTTGAACAGCATTCTGGGTGGTCCAGCTTTGTGCCAGCCTCAACACATCGGACGTAAGCGTTGCAGAAAAAAATAAAGTTTGCCGCTTTTTTTTATGCGGTGTTTTCAGTATTATGCGGCGGACATCCGGAATAAACCCCATGTCCAGCATGCGGTCAGCTTCATCTATAACAACAATTTCAACTTTAGACGGGTTGATGATCCTCTTGTTCATAAAATCTATAAGGCGGCCCGGCGTGGCAACCATTACATCTACGGGGCGGTCTTTAAGCATATTCTGCTGTTTGTGATACCCGGTTCCCCCGAAAATGGAAACAATTCTTAAGCTGGTGTATTTGGCAAGCGCCTTAAAGTCCTTCTCGGTTTGGTACACCAACTCCCTTGTGGGTGCAAGAATGAGCGCCCGGGGGCATCCTTTTTTGTTTTTAAAAGCGTTTTTGATAAATGCTGTGATAATTGTAATGATAAAACTGGCACTTTTACCAGTACCGGTCTGGGCTTTGGCAGTGGCATCTTTTCCTTCAAGGGTGTGGGTTAAAAGTTTTGCCTGAATCGGGGTGCAGTACTGAAAATTTAAATCTGCAATGGCATGCATAACAGTTAAAGGAAGACCAAGATCATGAAATCTGGTTTCTCCTTTCTTCGGTTCCACTATAAAGTTTTTGTCCACAGACCATTTTTTCTTTTCAGGCCTGGTCAAAGTTTTTTTTTGTGGTGTTGATTCGGCTGCAGGTGGGGCACCGACAGAATCGGTTTGAGGTGTTTTCTTAAATAAGTTCCTGAAAAATGAGAAAAGTTGTTTCAAGGCTCACTTTCTTTTAAAGATTAAAAATGCCAACAGCCTGCCTGGTGACAAAAAGGGTTTTAACAGACAGGCAGCTGTTTGTGAAGCGAAATCTGATAAAATAGACAGATTATCCTCCCGCAACCAGTGGAAGCAACTGGATTTTTGAATTATCCGGGATCACAGTTTCAGAAAACTTTGGGCTTGAAACAAGCTTCCCATTGATTCTGACAACTGAACAGAAATCAACATTGTCGAGAGTCTTTAATAACAAATCAACGGTCATGTTTTTTGACCATTTCATCTGTTTCCCATCAACTTCTATCATTGTTTTTGTCACTGTAATAAAATTATTGATCTACGCCGTTTTTCTTTAACACTTCCAGAACATCAGGGAAATCAATGCCGAGGCGCTTGACAGTTTTTAACGTCGGGATTCCATTTTTATTCCATCCACGTCGTTCATAAACAGCATCTTTCAGGAGCTCATACTGCTCTTCCCTCTTTTGTCTTAGAACACCTACTTTCTGTGCAGTTGTCATATTGTTTATATCAACGTTATATTTTTCGATAAGCTGATCATCATATCTTTTTCTGCGGGATTCATATTCTTCAACAGTCACAGGGCCAACCGCACGATAGGGAACAGTGTCATGTTCTCTTGTCCCATACCCCATTTTTAAATTAAAGATTCGTTGAAAATTGTAAACAGCCTCACTCATTGAAATAAGATCGTCCGGGCTTGACTGCCTGCCGGTAACAGCACTGAAAAATTCTGCATACCATTCAACATGTTTTACAACTTTTGCCGGTTCAGGATTGTTTTTGTTATCCTCAGGCACAATGTCGTTCCACGGAAGCTTGCAAAGGCCGCAGAGACCAAACCAGGTTCTGAACATAGGGAACCAGTGAAGCGCTTCGGCTTTATTTTCAAAAGTCGGCATAAAATTGTGTACCATGTCAAGAAAAATCAACCAGGCTTCATCATGCTGGGGTCCCTTTAATGCGAGGCCGTAGCCACCTTGCTGGGCCAGTGATTCTTTGGTGATGTATTCTGAAAACTCAAGCCCTTTAGACTCCATTCCAATATCCTGCATAAAAGCGGCATCCGCGCCGAAATCCGTTGCAAAGATGTCTTTCATTTTGCGAATACCTTTTCCAACAATGGCACCAAACCCTTCTCCTTTTGCCATCTGATGGATGATTTCAAGGGCATTAAAACGGTTTCCAAAACTTAAATCCATACCATTTGTATGGTCTAATGTAATTTGATTGTTTTCAAAACATTCCATTACAAATCCTATGGACGTTCCAACAGAGATGGTGTCCAGACCATATGCATCACAATAGAAATTAATTTCAAGAATGGTATGGGCATCAAATATTCCCAGGTTTGATCCGCATCCGGCCACTGTTTCATATTCAGGTCCGTCAACAAACACTTTTTTCCCTCTGTAGGGGCCTGTAAACGGTGAAAAGTCTTTTACCCCATGAGCACAGGCCACAGCGCACCCTCTCCAGCAGCCATCAAATCCTTTATCAAAAATGTGTTCATATACTTCTTCTCCAATAACTTTGCTTTCAGGGTGTGAACCAAATTTGAAGTTATGAACAGGCAGACAGTCATGGTCATTCATTATGGGAACCAGATGGGTTGTCCCTACAAGTGCCATCCTGTTTTGTTTCGGGTCTAATTCATGGATCTCTTTTGCATGTGTTTTGGTGACAGTCTTCAGTGCACCCAGATCGGCCGGGCTGTTTGTTTTCATGGAAACCGCACCGTATCGGGCTACAATGGCTTTGACTTTTTTATCGGCAAAGACAGTGCCAATTCCCCCCCGGCCGGCTTGTTTATACCTGACCATTTTACGTCCCGCATCCCACCATGAGAAATTCAGGCAGCCGAAATAGGTATGTTCCGCTCCAGGACCTGCTGTTACGACAGACACATTAACCGGTTTTTTTTCATCAAAATGGCGTGTTAAAGCATCTGAAAGTTCATAGGAGTCTTCAGGGAGATCGGAAGCGTTAAAAATTTCAATTCTATTTTCAATTCCGTCAATAAGGATAATGACGTCACTTTCTGCTTTTCCGTCTATCTGGATAACGTCAAATCCGGAAAATTTCTTATAAGGGCCGAAATAGCCGCCGACATTAGAATCAATAGGCGCACCTGTCAGGGGGGAAATCGCTGTTACAATGCTTTTCCCGCCACCCGGGTATCCAGGCGTGCCGCCCAAAGGGCCGGAAGAGATGCAAACGGCATTTTCCGGGTCATTCCATTTGGTGTCACCGCTTACGGCATTCCACATCAACCACAGATCGTAACCTTTACCACCAATGAACTTATCCTTAATCTTTTTTTCAACAGGATTGATAAGAATGTCATTTGAATCTAAATTTATGCGAAGAGATTGATCTGTATACCCCTTTTTTATTTCTGACTTTTTATAAGATATGGATTTTACTTTTTTTAGATGAATTTGCCCCATGTTGCTGCTCCTTAAGCCATATATTACCCTAGTAAATTTTAAAAAATATATTTTGATATCTCATTTTGTATTCGTCTTAGCTTAACAATTGTATACCATATTGAAAGAGTTAAGTATATAAACAACCCCAGCACTTAACGATAGTTTAAAATGGTTAAACCATTATTATTATATTCATTGCAGGATGTCAACTCTCCGGTTTCAGATATTTTGAAAAGTGAATGCGTTCACCGGCAAAGCACCTATACCGACTGCCGTTAAGTTTTTTGTTTTGTTAAGGGGATATGTCATAGATAATTAAAAAATTTTGTATATGATGGCATTTTAAAAGGCCTAAATAGGCAAAAAAACTTGACATTCTTCACTATTCGTAGTTAATCAGAAAGGTGAAGCAATAAAAAAAATATGTAAAAAAGGTAATATAAATGTTCATATTGGCCAATTTTTTCAAAGCCATTGCAGTTGTCCTGGATTATGGTTTGACAATTTATATGTGGATTGTTGTTGCAGGTGCTGTCCTGTCATGGGTAAATCCTGACCCGTATAATCCTATTGTAAGATTTATCAATAATGCAACAGAACCGGTTTTTTATCAAATCAGAAAACGGCTGCCAGTCAACTTTGGTGGTCTGGATATTTCTCCAGTTATTGTGATTTTAGGCATTATTTTTCTTCAGACGTTTGTTGTGAACAGCCTTCATGGGTTGGCTCACACCTTGGCATAATTTAAAGTGAGGTATTCTTATGGGGATAACGCCGCTGGTTGTTAAACAAAAAGAGTTCACCACAAGATTCAGGGGGTTCGATGTACAGGAAGTAGATTATTTCCTGGAGGATGTTGCAAAAGAACTCGATAATCTGAACCATTCCATTCAAAACCTGCATGAAGAAAATCACCGACTCAATTTGGAGAATCAAGGCTATAGAAAAAGAGAAAATTCTATGAAAAACGCCATGATCCAGTCCCAGAAAGTATTGGATCAGATGAAAGAAAATGCCAAAAAGTCTTCACAGGTGATCATTGCAAATGCTGAAGTTGAGGCAGAAAAGATATTAAATCGAGCGCACAAGCGGTTGTCACAGCTCCACAGCGACATTATTGAGCTGAAACGGCAAAGAATCCAGCTTGAGATGCAAATCAGTGCCGTGCTTGAGTCCCATTCAAAATTACTTGAAATGACGAAAGAAGAAAACAAGGCAGCTGATGAAACAGATTCTACTTTAAAATTTATAAAACAAGCATAATTATCCAATACTTCGGTGACGCATTTGACAGGTGCGGCCTTCAATGGGTACCGTGTCCACTGCAGACCGAGCTAATCTCTAAGTATAAAAAGGGTATGGGAAATGGCTGAAATTGATGCTTTTTTTAAGCTGATGCATGAACAGGGTGCTTCTGACCTCCATCTGGCTTCAGGCCAACAGCCGGCATTAAGACTTCATGGTGATTTGGAACGCATCAAATATGAGACATTAACCAGTGATAAATTACGCGGATTGTTATACGAGATTACATCTCAGGAAAAGATAAAAATATTTGAAGAGACCGGAGATGTTGATTTTGGTTACGAAATCCCGGGACTTGCCAGGTACAGGGCAAATTATTTCATGCAGCGGTCTGGTATTTCAGCAGTCTTTCGGGAGATTCCATCTGAAATCTTAACAGCAGAGCAGCTTGGACTTCCACCGGTTATTTCAAAGCTGGCGGATCTGCCAAGGGGCCTGGTTCTTGTTACAGGGCCGACAGGTTCGGGGAAATCAACAACACTGGCTGCTATTATCGACCAGGCCAACCGGAACCGGAAAGACCATATCATCACCGTAGAAGATCCTATAGAATTTGTACACAGAAGTCAGAATTGTATTGTTAATCATAGAGAAGTCGGTCTGCATACTCAAACATTTTCGTCAGCATTAAGAGGTGCACTTCGTGAAGATCCTGATATTATACTTGTCGGTGAATTAAGGGACCTTGAAACCATTTCTCTCGCCATAGAAGCGTCATCAACGGGTCACCTGGTATTTGGCACCTTGCATACGTCAAGCGCTGCAAAGACGGTGGACAGAGTTATTGAGGTCTTTCCTTCTACAGAGCAGGCTCAAATACGATCCACGCTGTCTGACGGCCTTAGGGCTGTTGTTGCACAAACCCTGTTTAAACGAATTGATAAAAAGGGAAGATGCGCTGCTTTGGAAGTTCTTGTTGCAACGCCTGCTGTAAGAAACCTTATTCGGGAAGCCAAAACGCACCAGATAGCATCCATGATTCAGACAGGTAAACAATACGGTATGCAGCTGCTGGATGATGCCATAATGGGATTATATAAAAAAGGGTGGATCTCACCGGATGAAGCCTATACAAAAGCAAACGACAAATCTATATTCAGACCATTTCTAAAAAACCCGCCAGCTGATTTTACAGAAGCCTAAAAAACTTTTAATTTAAAATTAGAAGGAAAACAGCATGAAAAAACAGCAGATTGACCATATTTTAAATAGAATGCTGGACTCCCATGAAAATGTTTCAGATTTGAATTTTACGCCAGGAAAACCGCTCCAGGTTGAAAGCTCAGGCGAATTGATCTCAGTTGATATTGAACCTGACTTTAAATGTCTGACACCGTTTCAAACAGAAATATTTGCATTAAATTTAATTAATAATAATCGAAAATTGACAGAAACCCTTATTAGAGAAGGGTCCTGTGACCTTTCATACCAACTGGGTGATAAAGCCCGGTTCAGGGTGAATGTGTTTTCAAGGTCGGGTAAATATTCAATTGTCTTAAGGAAACTGGAGACAAAAATCCCTACAATTGAAGATTTGAACCTGCCTAAGGCTTTTCACACGATGGCAGAAGAGAGAAACGGCATTATTTTTGTAACAGGTGCAACCGGATCTGGTAAATCAACGTCTCTTGCAGCTTTGTTAGATAAGATTAATGAATCAAAATCTGTTCATGTTATCACACTTGAAGACCCGATTGAGTATCAGCATTCTCAAAAAAAATCTACATTTAATCAAAGAGAGCTTGGGATTGACTTTGATACATTTGCCAATGGCCTGAGAGCAGCACTGCGCCAGGCACCAAAAGTCATCCTGGTGGGTGAGATGCGTGACAGGGAAACAGTAGAAATAGGCCTTTCCGCTGCTGAAACCGGTCACCTGGTATTGTCAACACTCCATACTGTCGATGCCGGCCAAACCATCAACCGTGTTTTAGGTATGTTTTCAACAGAAGAAGAAAAACAGATCAGAATTCGTCTTGCAGACACCGTCAGATGGGTTGTCTCTCAGAGATTATTGCCAAAAATCGGTGGTGGAAGAGTGGCAGCATTTGAAATTATGGGAACGAATTTAAGAGTGAAAGATTCTATCTTAAATGGTGAGTCTGAAGGGAAAACGTTTAATGACATCATAACGACTGGCAAGGCCCAGGACATGATCTCCTTTGATGAGTATATTATTTCACTTTATGAAGAAGGAAACATCAGTGAGGACACCGCGTCATCTTACGCATCACGAAAGGACATCGTAGGAAGAGGCCTTGATTCCATTAAAAGTTCTCGTGGGGAAACAACAACAAATATTGATTCACTGGAAATTGATCATGGATATAAAGGAAAAGAATAACTCATGAATATTATATGCCATAATTGTAAAGCAAAACTCAATATCCCGGACCATAAAATTCCTAGAGATAAAGACACGACCTTAAAATGCCCCAAATGCACAGAAAAGATATCGATAAAGCCTGTCAGGCAGACCAAACCTGCTCAGGAAAGTACTCAAACACCGAATCTCTCTCCGTTTGGAACACGGTTGAATGCACTTATTCTTATTGGTGAAGATAGTTTGAAAAACAAGGCGTATTCGATTGCCGGAAAAATGGGATTTAATACAGAGGCTGCAGAAAATGCAAAGATTGCCTTAAACAAATTAGAATACCATATTTACCATCTTGTGATTATGGATGAAACATTTGATCAGCATGCTGGCATATCAAGTATTATTGAAAGGATGAATACAATTGATATGTCTTTAAGACGACGGATCTGTATTGTTCTTATCAGCAGTGATTATAAGACCAATGACGGTATGGCAGCCTTGCACGCCAGCGTGAACAGCATCATTCACCAAAATGATATCCAACACTTGGAGGCCTATTTATCCGACGCTTTAGCAGATCATAAAAATTTTTACACGGTCTACAATGAATCTTTGAAATTGGTTGGAAGGGCATAAGGAAACGGTGGTGTAAAACTGATTTATGATTCAGCAATGGTACGGTCCACAGCATTATTCAGAGTGGCTCAGGAGAACATTTTCTATATTAAATATTGCGATTGTAGTTGTAACAGCAATCGTGGTGTTTTCTGAATTCAGATTTGACTGGATAGAAAGACTTGTCGGCTCCTATCTTGTTTCAACAAATGATTTACGTCCTGAAACAGGTGCCATATGGGAAACGGGTAAACACACCTCAAATGCCCAGGAATCCCTTAATCAAATTATTAGCAGAAAAAAAGATTCACGGCAGACTGTTGATGCGGCAACGACGTTTTCAAACCTGGCTTCAAGGCTTTTACCCGGGGACTGGGTTTCTCTAGAGAAGCATCAATTTAAAACACTTTATCTGGCGCTTGACAGGTCGGTAGCATTAAAGGTAATCGACCCTGCTCATTTGTTGTGGATCTTAAATGGCAGTTCCCTTGATCGAATTTTCTGTGAAGGTATACCAGGTGGCATCAAGATATATTTTATTGATAATGAGAACAGAGTCATCAAGCATATTGAGTTGAAAAGCCAGGATGTCCTGGAGATTGAAAATGGCATGGACCTGTCCAATGGCGATTTGTCAAATATAGAAGGGTTCAGGGGACGGGTGTATCCGGCAAAGCTTTTTTTTGATGCGATTCTCAAACTGCCTTCTGATATGGTACCTGATTTAATGCTGAACCCTGAAATTTTATTAAAACAGAATGGGAAGCTTACAAAAATCGGTATCTGGAATGAATCAGAAAACGGATATATCAAACTTGGATTTGAATTTGAAGAGGCAGAGGGCAGAAAAATAATCTTTATCAAAGGACGCGAGTGGGCTGTCTGGCAGTTGAGCCTTAACCTTAAAGGAGATGTAAATTGAGTCTTTTTTTAAGGGGATTGACCATAATCCGGCTTTGTTTTTTTTCAGGCTTGATACTTGTTTCACTCTTTTGTCTTTCAGGCATGTTTCTGGTGTTTTATATTGCAAAAGATCTTCCCAGGCTGCCGTCACCTTTAAGTCGTATAATTGAAACACCACAAACCCAGATTTTTGCATCAAACGGGCAGGTGCTGATCAGCCTTGGAGAACGAAAAACGATTCCATTGAATATGGTGTCCCAGGAGTTTATTAATGCCATACTTGCAACTGAGGATCATCGGTTTTTTGAGCATCAGGGTGTGAATAAGCTCAGAACCATTAAAGGACTGTATGTCACGCTTACAAAGCCAGGGAAAGTTCAGGGGGCATCAACCATTACCCAGCAGCTTGCAAAAAATCTTTTTTTCAGTTTTGAAAAAACATATACGAGAAAAATAAAAGAACTGCTGGTTTCACTGCAGATAGAAGCCTCAAACACAAAACAGGAAATTCTGCATGCTTATATCAACCAGATTCATTTTGGGGCCGGTGCCCAGGGAATTGAAAAAGCGGCAAGGGTCTTTTTCGGCAAATCTGCTCTTGATCTGTCGTTGTCTGAGGCCGCACTCCTTGCCGGGTTGCCGAAATCACCCACAAACTACAATCCATACCGGTATTATGAACGGTCACTGAAAAGGCGTGATGTTGTACTTCGGCGTATGGCACAAGTCGGCTTGATAACGGATCTTGAAGCAAAACAGGCCATGTTGACTCAGCCACAGCTCCATTACGAGCAATCCGATTCAAGAACCGGAAGTTATTTTTTAGATGCGTTGATCAGTCAATTGATTCACACGTATGGAGAAGATGTCGTTTATCATGGCGGCATCAAGGTGTATTCCACCATTGATACCCGGTTGCAGACCTATGCAGAACATGCCATGAAAAAAGGTCTGGAGAGACTCGATGCAATGATGGGTATTGACGGGGAGGCGTCCGAACGTCCGCAAGGCGCACTTGTATCAATCGATGTTGGGTCAGGTGCGGTTAAAGCAATGGTGGGTGGAAGAGATTATTACAAAAGTGAGTTCAACAGGGCAACCAGAAGTAAAAGACAGACCGGAAGCGGTTTTAAGCCCTTTTTGTATTATGCTGCGTTTAAAGAATTGGGGTATCATCCGGCAACGATGATGACAGATAAGCCTGTATCCATATCTGTAAAAGGAACAAAAGATTGGGAACCGCAAAATTTTAATAAAATATTTTTTGGTGATATGATATTAAAAAAAGCATTAACTCATTCCATTAATACCATTGCTGCCCAAATCGTTGAAAATGTAGGACCGGATGCTGTCACAGAAGTTGCCAAAGCATGCGGTATCAAAAGTCATCTAAAGGATGTTTTTTCTGTGGCGCTGGGAACATCCAATGTGACCCCATTTGAAATGGCATCGGCCTACAGCGTTTTTGCAACCCTTGGTGTGATGCATGAGCCCTTCTTTTTCTGGCGGGTTGAGGATGCATTCGGCCGAATTATTTTTGAACATTTTGTTCAGGAGAAACGGGTCCTTGAGCCCTCCACGACATATCAGGTGGTGGATATGATGAAATCTGTCATTGATACCGGCTCCGGGCGTTCTGTTCGAAAATCGGGGTTCACCAGATCTGCGGCAGGTAAAACAGGAACAACCGATGGATTTAACGACGCATGGTTCACAGGGTTTACGCCGACACTTTGCACTTCGGTCTGGACAGGTTTTGACAGGCAGAGGAAATTAATTGATAAACATAATATTGGCATAGCAGGCGGCAAAGGTGCCGCACCCATATGGGCCGATTTTATGGTAAACGCATTAAAATCAGAACCGGAAAGAGATTTCCCAATTCCAGGAAATATCCGGTTTGAAACAATAGAGACAAAAACAGGGTGCAACCCCGAAGAAGGACAAGAGGAAGCTGAAGTAATGACAGTCCCTTTAAAACAAGAGCAGACCTTGTGTATGGATAAAAACCAATGATCTGGATTTTAAGGCATATAAGTGTGCATCTTTGGATTGCCACCATACTTACCATCCCCACCTGTTTTTATATGCTGCCCGGTTTTACAAAGGTTTTTTCCAAGGTTAATCCTGTCATAGCAGGGTTGGTGATATTTTTGTTCTTTATCATGATCATCGGGGTTGTCCTGGATATTATTGCAAAAAAAATTGTAACTGGTTTGGTTAAAGAAGGACAGGCCTGGGAAAGATCCGGTATTTTAAGCAAGGCGGAAAAAAGCTATATCAAGGCTGTAAGGGCTTATGATACCTTTCTTCTGTGGCCGTTTTCAACGAAAAGAACGGCACTGAAAATTTCAGGGGCAATTGCAAAGTTCACATTGAACAATTCGATCGGAAACCAACAGTTTAAGATGGTGACAGCGATGTATTTAAGACTGAATCCTGATGATGTTGATATTGCACAGCTATGGCTTGAGCAGATCCTGAAGTCAGCTATAGTGTCTTCTGATGAGCAGGAAGTTTTATCTGCCCTTGCAGAGAAACACTACAACAAAGAGCCGTTGTCAGAACTGATATCCAATATTTTCATCGGACTGGAGAGAAACGATTTCATTGCAAAAAAATTGTATCAGTATGCCCGGAACAAAGATGGAAATAAAATGCTGCCTGCAGAAGAAACAGAAAAATCATCAGGCAGTCAAATTGATAAGCCCTTTCAAGAAAATCTGTCTTTCATCGAACAAAAACCAGGGCTGTCTGAAAAGATTGAAATAGGCAAACATCTTAAATCCATTTTTCAAAAAGTGGTGGAGATTTGTAAATGGCTCCTGTCATCTGCTGCATCGGCCATAAGCTTTCTTCTCTTGTCGGCCGGTAAAGCCGCGGCTTTTGTAAAAGAAAATGAGAAAGTACAATTCTATTTAAAATCAGGATTTATAATCATTATTTCAGGCTGGTTATTATTTTTTATGGTCAGCACAGTATCTCACCTGTTTAAAACGAATATGGAAGAGAAACAAAAGCAGAAAATTGAACGCAGCCTGCCTAGACCCTTTACGATTCAGGTTGCTGCATATCTGAAACAAACTCACGCAGATAACTATGTTCAGATCTTAAAACACAAGGGGATAGATGCAACCGTCAAACAGGTAAATGGAGGGGGGAAAACGTGGTTTGTTGTTCGCGTATCAGCGTTCACTGATAAAAAAAGCGCCGCAGCATATGGCAACCAGTTAAAACAGCAGAAAATAATAGATGATTTTTTTGTCAACAACAAATAGGCGTCTTCTCAAAGATAAGAACAGCGGAAAAAAGACAGACAGCATTAAAATAAAGAATACTAAAAAAGTTTGACAGCAAAGGGCTTATATGACCATAATTTTGACAGATTATAATAAAGTATAACCGACATAAAAGGAGATAAAATGGTTATTATATCAAACGTTACATATCCCCCTGAAAGTACAAAAGAAATTGCAAAAAGATATCTTAAAGCACCCATCCTGCCTGAATATTTAACAAAAAGAGGACCCTATGTTTCTGCCAGCAAAACAGGTGGAATGAATTCAATCACGTTTTATGAATTGGATAATGACAGACTGGCTGAAGGGCTTAAGGCTATTGGTGAAAGCCTGGCCATTTATTTTGGTGTGCCAGGATATAAATATGACCTTAAACCATATTTTGAATTGGAAGAAGGCTTGGATATTCTCGGATTATAATCATCAGATTTTTTAAAACAATTTCCAGTTAAAGGATTTTTCTGTCAGGTATTGGCTTTAAACAGGGAGAAAACCTATAAAAACAAATTGATGTTCGGCCTTGAGAGCGTTTCCGGCGGAGATTTGAAAATGTCCTCAATGTTTTTTTGGATGTCATTCATGGTGTCGCCGCGGATGAGCTTCTTTAAAATTTGATGACCGAATTTGAAATTGGCACAAAAATAGAGTGCAAATTTTTTAAACAGCTTCACTGCAAAATAGTCTTCATAATGGGTTAATAAAATAGTTGTCATTCGCATGGCTGTCGAATAAAAGATGTCCTCTCCAGGGGAAAAACCGTTCGTCCATGCTGCAAACAGCCAAGGCCTGGCAACCGCCATTCTCCCGATAGATAACCCCTGGCAGGATGTCTGTTTGATCATCTTGATGCCATCTTTTTCTTCAAAAATGTTACCATTTCCAAATACTGGAATTGTTACGCCCTGTCTCACAAGCTTAATAACTTCCCAGTGCGGCGGCCGGCTTCTCCTGTCAGGTGCAATTCTTGGATGGAACGTAAGGGCATCCGCCCCGGCATCTTCAAATCGTTTTGCCATATGAACGGCAAATGCCGGATTATCCTCCCATCCTGTTCTGAATTTTACAAACAGGGGAATGGAAACGGCTTTTCTTACAGCCGAAACAATTTCTGATGCCAGGTCGGGCTGTTTTAAAAGGGCAGCACCGCAGCCCTTTTTACAGATGGCTGAAACAGAACACCCAAAGTTAAGATCTACACCAAAAAATCCCTCGTCTTCAATTCGTTGTGCAGCGTTTGCCATACTGTCAGGATCCGGGCCAAAGATTTGACAGACAAGATACCTGAGTTCTTCCTGGCGCCACTTGAATACAAGAGAGGTGTGTCTGTTTTCATGCGGCACAGCTTTGGCACTGCACATCCCGGTAAAGAGCAATCCAAATCCCCCAAATTCTGAAATAAGCTGTCTTAATGCGATATGGCCCAGACCTGCCATAGGTGCCAGCACAACCGGGTTGTCGATTTTGCGGTTTCCTATGGTAAGCGTGTTTGACAGGTATTGTGAAAGCATATGATTCTTTGTTTAAAAAATGCACCCTGAAACATTCCGGGTGAGGTCAAAGTTAACTAAATAATGCCATATCAATGACATGTGTGATGTTTTCTACAGTATAGGGTTTGGTTACCCTGGCTTTGAAGCCGTGATCTTTATAGTTGGCAAGAACAGGATCATTTGAATATCCGCTGGCAACGACAACTTTTGCCTTGGGATCAAACAGGAGTAATTCTTTTACCGCTTCTTTCCCACCCATTCCGCCAGGTATTGTCAGGTCCATAATTACAAGGGCATACGGGTTGTTTTTTTCGAATGCTTTTTTATATTTTTTAAGGGTTTGCAATCCATCTATGGAAACGTCTGCAGTATGTCCTAATTTTTCCAGCATTTTTTTTGAAACCTCTCTTACTAAAGGATCATCATCCATTAACAGAATCCTTATAGATTGATCACCAATGCTGTTATTCAGCGGCATCAGGCTGTCTTCATTATCCATGACGGTTTTTTCAGCTGCCGGGAGATAAAAGACAAACGTTGTCCCTTTCCCAAGCTGAGAGTTAACATAGATATATCCATTATGTTTCATAATGATGGAATGAACAACTGAAAGCCCTAAACCACTGCCATCCTGTTTGGTTGTAAAATAAGGGTCAAATATTTTTTCAAGGTATTCTTCTGAAATACCGGTGCCTTCATCAGAGATGGAAATTTTAACATACTGGTCCAGCTGAAGGCTGGTGAAATCATTTTCAGAAAGTGCTGCATTTTCAATTTTTATTTTAATGCTGCCACCGTCAGGCATTGCCTGCCTTGCATTTATTACCAGATTAGAAATCACCTGGCTTATCTGTCCTTTGTCCGCATTGATCTGCCAGAGTGATTCAGGCTTTTCCATTATCATTTTAATATTGCTTCCGGCCAGGTTGAAGTTTGCTGTCTCTCTGATAATCTGATCAATGGTGATGGCCCGTTTGATGGGGTCGCCCCCCTGTGCAAAGGTTGAAAGCTGGGTGGTTAGATCTTTTGCTCGCGCCATTGATTTTTCAGCCTCTTCAATCAGTTTGAACGCATTGTCTTTAGAAGATAATTCACCTTTTGCCAATGCAATATTCCCAAATAATCCCAGCAAAATGTTGTTAAAGTCATGGGCAATCCCGCCAGCCAGTATCCCTGTTGATTCTAACCGCTGGGTCCGGATGATTTCTTTCTGGAGCCTTTTGGATTCTGTCAGGTCAACAAAACTGCCCCTGAACCCGACCACCTGTTCTTTGTGCTTTATTGGATTTGAATTCCAGAGAACAATAACAATGGAGCCGTCTTTTCTGATCATTTTGTATTCGACTGGAGATATGGATTCTCCTTTTAAATGCTTTTTGATGTTGTCCTGTGCGGTTTGTAAGTCATCAGGGTGAATAACTGATCTGCTGTTCAGGCCCATTTCTATATCTGCCTGAGTATAACCGAACATTTCTAATCCCGTCTGGTTTGCATAAGTGACATTTAATTCAATATCTGTTTCAACGATTCCGCATGGCAGAAGCCTGGCCATCTCTCTGAATCTTTCTTCCCGTTTTATTAGTTCCTTTTCAGCATTTTTCCGCAATGTGATATCGCGAAGGACACCTGTTATACCAGCCGGATCCCCGGAATCATCCTGGTATAAATCTGCATTAAGCGAGACCCAGATCAATTCCGTGTTTTTCTTTCTGCATAAAAGCTCATAATCTCTTACGCTGTGTTGTTTCATCAATAAATCGATCAGGGTTTCCCTGTCGCTGATGTTGTTATAAATTTGATCAACGGGTTTGTTTATCAGTTCATCTGGTGAAAATCCGAAAATCATTTCTGCAGAGGGACTGATGTCTTTAAATATCCCTGAAAGCGTGGTGTTGAAATAGACATCCTGCAGGTTTTCAAAAATCGTTCGAAATTTCTTTTCACTTTCCTTAAGCTCTTTACCTGTTTTCAGTAATTGAATTGTCTTTTTCTTTGCCTGACGATTGTAGATGATACCGACAGCAACAAACACAGCAGTTAGAATCGAAAGGAAAATGAGCAGGTTTTTAAAAAACAGCGGGACGATTTCTCTGGGTTCCCTTATGTAGTCATCTATCAGCTGGTAGTAAATCGAATTTTCATCATTTTTAAGCTGGATTAAATGGCTGTCAATCGTACGAATCAGGTACGGCGTGGCAGGATTTTCTTTATTAAATGCAAATCGAATGGAAATGGGAGAAATGAGAATGGGGGTATTGTCAATATTATATTTTTGTTTATTGGTTTTTCCAAAGAGCCGGTTGACGACACCGGCATCTGCTTTGCCCTGATCTATGTATTCAAATACCTGCTGGTACCCTTTAACAGGAATAAAGGCTGCCTCAAGTTCAAATTTGTTCATCAATGTTTTAATCCCATCAGGTCCCTGACTGTAAATGCCGCCGTCCATATGCGCGATGCGTTTCCCCTTCAGATCGATCAGGGTGTTGATGTTCAGCCCTTTCTTTTTATAGATTCTACCCCAGCTGACCATTACGGTTTCATTTGTAAATCCATATAATTGACTTCTTTTTTGGGACCAGGCAACATCCTGCATAATATCGATCATTCCGTTTTCAAGACCGTCCAGCCCTTGTTTAAATGTTACAGGAATGAATTTCAGCTTCCATTTCTCTTTTTCGGCAATATCAGTGATAAGGCCGGGGAAGATGCCTTTGGGACTATTGTTTTCATCGACAAAAAGTTTGGGCGGGTTATCATAGATTCCAACTTTCAGGTATTCTGATGATAAATCCGTTCCAGAGGATGGTGTGATAAATGGGGATGAAGCCAGGAGGATGATGAAAAAAAAGATCTGAATTTTCAGGATGCCGGTTTGCTTCATATAATCCCTGGTAATGTTATTGGAGAACTTAAATCTAATGAATTATGGATTATTTTTGGATATAAAACAAATCTTTTATACAGGGTCAAGAAATATTTGTAATAATAAAAGCTTTTTAGGTGATTCATCTGCTTGACATAAAAGGTCGGCTATAATATCTTGAAACGTTATTTTTAAAGGGATGAACGTAATGACCAATACGCATGAACAGGAAAAAAAGCAATTTAAACGGCTGTTCCAGCAACAGGGTGTTGACCAGTTTAGTCTGAGATTCCAGGTATTGGAAACTTTTTTAATGCTTGAACATCATGTCACGATCAATGAGATAATGGGCCAGCTTAAGAGTGACGGGCTGAAGCTCGATCAGGAATTTGTTTTGAACACGATGGAGCTGTTATGTCGATTTGGTTTTGCGAACAAAATTGAGCTGGATATCAAAGAAACACTATTTGAGCACAGGCACCTTGGACTGCATCATGATCATATGGTCTGCACCAAATGCGGCAGCATTTTAGAATTTAAAGATGAAGCAATAGAAAGACAGCAGCTGAGAGTTGCAGATGCGTATGGTTTTCATATGCTTCAGCACAAAATGGAAATATATGGAATTTGTTCAGCCTGCATGGCGAAACGCAAACCACTGGTTCCACTTCACAAAGCAAAACAAGGTGAAAAATTAGTTGTAAAAGAGTTAATATCCGGAAAAAATATGCAGCAGAGAATTTCTTCTATGGGACTGAGAGTCGGGGATTTGATTGAAGTTGTCTCAAGCGGATTTGGCGGCCAGGTTGTTATTGCAACAGGAGAGAACCGTCTGGTTATAGGAAAAGGGATGGCTGAAAAAATTAAGGTACAGTCTTTTGATCAGATAAAATCCCTTGATGTTGCGCATGAAAAAGAATTAAAAGATGCTGCTGAAGAATCCATACCGCTCAGCCAGATGAAGGCGGGTCAACACGGTACTATTCGAAGGGTTTCAGGAGAAGGTGTGCTGAGAAGGCGGCTGCTGGAAATGGGTATTAACAGAGGATCAGATATCTATGTTGAAAAATATGCACCCTTAAAAGATCCAATTGAGCTTGTGGTAAAAGGCTACCACATCTCTCTGCGTGTTGAGGAAGCTGCAAATATACTCGTAGAGAACGTAAGGTTAAAAAAGCGATAAAATGGCCAGAGAATTTACCATTGCACTTGCCGGGAACCCCAATTGCGGCAAAACAACCATATTCAATAACCTGACAGGTGCTAGACAAAAAGTTGGGAACTGGCCGGGTGTCACTGTTGAAAAAAAAGAAGGAAATCTCCGGTACAAAGCGTATAATCTAAGAATAGTTGATCTGCCGGGCACCTACAGCCTCACACCTTTTTCAATTGAAGAAATTACTGCAAGAGATTTTATTATCAATGAAAAGCCAGACATTGTCGTTAATATCATTGATGCGTCTAACTTGGAAAGAAGCCTTTTCCTGGCGATACAGATTCTCGAAATTGGCCGGCCGGCCCTTTTTGTGTTGAATATGGCAGATGTTGCAGAAACAAAAGGTATTAAAATAGATGAAGAAAAACTGTCACAATTGTTAGGGCTGCCGGTTGTTTTTACCATTGGCAATAAAAACAAAGGGATAGAAAATCTAGTTGAATCAGCAATCAGCGAAATTAACCAGTTCGAGCAGGGTAAAGTCAGTCGAAACATAAAATATAGTAAGGAAATTGAAGAAAGCATTTCAAAGGTTGAAACTCAAATTGTCAATTCAAAGATTCCGGTTGAAGGCCAGTTGAGATGGAATGCAATAAAAATTCTTGAAGATGACAAGATTGTTAAAAAAAAGATGGCGGATGCCTCTTCAGAGAAATCCATTCGGGTTTTTAAAGAGGCGGAGGACTGCCGTAAAAGAATTTATACTCTGTTTGAAGATGAATTTGAAATTGTACTGACGGATGATCGATATGGTGTTATTGAAGGAATCGTTAAAGAAACGGTGACAACCCATGCCCGGAAGCGGATCGATATATCTCGAAATATTGACCTTGTTCTGACGGACAGGTTTTTTGGGATTCCTGTATTTATCTTTTTTATTTGGGCGATGTTCCAATTGACATTTTCTCTTGGTGCATACCCTATGGGGTGGATAGATTCAGGTGTTAACCTGCTGTCGGAGGCGCTGGATAAAACACTGCCCATATCCATGGGTAAGGATCTTCTGCTGAATGGCATTATCGCAGGAATTGGCAGTGTGATCATTTTTTTACCAAATATTCTTATACTGTTTTTCTGTATCGCTCTTTTTGAAGATACCGGATATATGGCAAGGGCTGCTTTTTTAATGGACAGGGTCATGCATACATCAGGACTTCACGGTAAATCCTTTATCCCGATGTTAATGGGCTTTGGATGTAATGTGCCGGCAATAATGGCTGCAAGAACACTGGAAAGCAATAAAGACAGAGTGCTGACCATTTTGATGACCCCATTTATGTCCTGTTCGGCAAGGCTGCCTGTCTATATTGTACTCGCCGGCACCTTTTTTTCTGAAAAAGCGGGAACGGTTATTTTCAGCCTGTATGTTATGGGTATCATTATTGCAATTTTATCAGGGAGATTTTTTAAAACGATTTTATTTAGAGGGGAAGAAGCACCATTTGTGATGGAACTGCCCCCTTATAGAATGCCGATGTTAAAAAGTCTTTTGATCCATATGTGGGACAGAAGCAAGATGTTTTTAAAAAAAATGGGGGGTGTGATTCTCATTGGATCAATTGTTATCTGGGTACTTTCGAGCTTTCCGAAAGTGACCGTCTATTCCACGGACTACGCAGCGAAGATTCAGGTAATTCAATCTGATTACGCGCAGAAGATTCTTTCTGCCAATGGGCCGGAAAAAGAGCTGTTGAACCGGAAAATGAATCAACGCATAGATGAATTAGAAAACAGGAAAGAGCAGGAACGTGTATCAAAATCGTATATTGGAAAAATTGGGAAAGGATTAAAAATAATTTTTGAACCGATTGGAATCGGGTGGCAGGCAAGTGTCGCACTTGTGACCGGTTTTGTTGCTAAAGAAGTTGTCGTCAGTACGATGGGTGTGTTATATGGTGTTGGGAATGAGGAGGGTGAAGCACTTGAGAAAGCATTAAAAAATTCTGGTATGACACCTCTGTCAGCCCTCTCAATGATGGTTTTCGTGTTATTGTATGTGCCGTGCTTTGCAACTGTTACAGCGATTTACAAAGAAACGTCGGGAAAATGGGCTGGCTTTAATTTGATCTATACGACAATGGTAGCGTGGGGGATGTCGTTCTTGGTATATCGGACCGGTGTCGCGTTAGGGTTCAGTTAAAGGTAATATATGAAAACGGAGGCTTTAATGAAGCATTCAAATGTTAACAGCATTATAAAAAAAATAATACTTATCAGTTCTTTCTTTATATTATTTTCAGGATGGAGTTATGCCCAGGGAAGATTATCTGTCACGGCAAGTATTGCAAATATGAGGTCAGGGCCTGGAACAAAATATGATGTTCTATGGCAGGTTGAGCAATATCATCCCGTAAGGGTGATAGAAAAGAAGGGAAATTGGTATAAAATTAAGGATTTCGAAAATGATGTTGCATGGCTTCATAAATCACTTTTAGGTAAGATGCAGGGTGTGATCACAATTAAAGAAAAGTGCAATGTTCGTTCAAAACCGGCAAAAAGCGGCAGTATTTTGTTTACAGTTGAAAAAGGCGTTCCGTTCAAGGTGTTGTCCCGCAAAGGGAATTGGATTGAAATTGAACATGCAGATGGTGATGTCGGCTGGATTTATAAAACACTTGTATGGTAATTATTAATTAAAAACAGGATTGTTAAAGTTGAAGGTATTAAAATAATGGCAGATCAAAACGTTTCAAATGAGCGCAAAAAAGAATTAGAGCAGATAGATCCTTTCCAGGAAAGCCTTTTAAAGGCAATAAAATATACAAAGGAGTATAAAAAACAATTGATTTTGATTGCAGGTGCGGTTGTCCTGGTAGTATCTGTTTTTTCAGGGATTATGTACAGCTTTAAAAAAGCGGAGAACACGGCTGCGCTGCTGTTGAGTCAGGCAACAAATACGTATATAGAAATGAATGAACCTGAGAAAGGATATGAAACCGTAAAAGATGACTTTCAGACCATTTTTAAAGAGTATGCCAATACAACAGCAGGGAAGCTTGCAAAAGTAAAATTTGCCAAAATTTGTTATGATGCCTCAAAGTTTGATCAAAGTTTTAAATACTACAAAGAATCTCTGGAAATATTTGGAAATGAAGTGATGATGGAGAACTTCCTTCTGGCATCGCTGGGGTATGTCAGCCTTGCTCAAAATGATGTTGAAAAAGCAAAAAAATATTTTAGTCAGATCGAAAACGGAAAAATCGACTTACTGAAAGATGAGGCAGTTTTCACCTTGGGTATGCTGCATGAAGCAGCCAATGGTGGAGATAAAAGCAAAAAAATGTATGAAAAAATTGTCTCTGATTATGAAACGTCTCTTTATATGCCGATTGCAAAAAGTAAACTCAACGAGATGAAGTAATATAAACTTAAAAAGGCCACTTAGCCTCTGGCAAAAGCAGCCTTTTTAAGAAAAGGAAAAAAAGATGAAAAAACTAACATTCTGTTAGTATAAATTTAAAATGCAATTTTCCTGCCATTTTGTGAAAAAAAGGTTCTGTTTTTATATTATTTTTTAAGCAGCTGAAATTATAGTGGTTTCCATGTTCACTGGATTTAACCCACTAATCGGCCGGTGAAACAAAAATGAAAAAGGGTTCAAATTTTTGAACCCTTTTTTTTGATCACCAAGCGATACGTTTCCTAACTATTTGATATTAAAGAATAATTATTTGATATATAATGGTTCAAAAATTTGAACCGCTTCATAAAAGCAGCAGACTATCCTTGAAACTGCGTTGTTTCGGCCGTTCTATTTGTCTAAATTGAATTTTTTAAGTTTCTGGTTTAATCCGCTTTTCCCAATGCCCAGCAGCTGGGCTGCTTTTGTCTGGACGTTGCCCGAAAGCTTCATGGCTCTTTGTATCATTCTCTTTTCAACAGCAGCGAGTGTTTCAGCTAATCCGACATCCTCCGGGATTCCCTCAAGGTTGAGGGTGGCATGCCTGGCGTGCCTCACCTGTTCAGGGAGATCAGAAGGGACAATTTTGCTGCCATTACACAGGATAACAGATCGTTCAATGATATTTTCAAGTTCCCTGACATTGCCATTCCATTGATAATCACATAATATTTTGATGGCTTCAGGACTAATCTCTAAAGCAGTATCACTGCCGGATAAATCGGATCTATATTTGTCGATAAAATGTTGAATGAGCAGGGGAATGTCCTCTGACCTTTCCCGAAGGGGTGGAATAATCGCTTTGACAACATTAAGACGGTAATAAAGATCTTCTCTGAAATTGCCTTTTTTTACCTCTTCTTCAAGATTTTTATTGGTAGCGGCAATAAGACGAAAGTCAACAGGTATCGATTCAGTTCCTCCAACTCTTTCAACTGTTTTCTCCTGGAGCACTCTCAGCAGTTTCACTTGAAGAGATGTCGGCAGCTCTCCAATCTCATCCAGAAAAAGAGTCCCATTATCAGACAGTTCAAACCGGCCTTTTTTCATTGCATTTGCTCCTGTAAAAGCGCCTTTTTCATGACCAAACAACTCGCTTTCCAGGAGCGTTTCAGCAAAAGCAGAACAATTTACGGCTACAAGAGGCTTGTTGCGCCTTGGACTGTTATAGTGGATTGATTTGGCTACCAGTTCTTTTCCAGTACCACTTTCTCCTTCAATTAAAAAGGTGGCATTTGAAGGCGCCACTTTTTTAATTATTTCATAAATTTCCTGCATGGGTTTGCTTTTACCAACGATATTGTCAAAACTGTACCTGGTGTGAATTGCATTCTTTAAAAGTGCATTTTCCTGAACAATCCTGTAAACTGAAATTGCTTTGCCGATATGGGCAATAAGTGCCTGGTTTTCAAAAGGCTTTAAAATGAAGGTGTAGGCCCCTTTGTGCATCGCTTCAACAGCTTTTTCAACACTGCCGTACGCTGTCATTATAATGACGGGAATATCCGGGTTGATCTCCTTGATTTTTTCAAGCAGCTGGATGCCGGTCATCCCTGGCATATTTACATCGGTTAATACGAGATCAACAAATTCATTGTTTAAAATATCCAGCGCTTCCATCCCGCTTGAAGCGGTTAAAGAACTGTATCCCTCCTCCTGAAGAAGCTCACCTATAATCATAGGGTAATTTTTTTCATCATCAACAATAAGAATGTTTTCCATTCAATTTATCTCCTAAACCGGGATTGTGATTTCTACATTTGCGCCACTGGGTTCCATATTTGTAATTGTAATCGTCCCTTTATGGGCTTCAATCATGTTTTTTACAATACCTAAACCCAAACCTGTTCCTGTGTCTTTCGTTGTAAAGAAAGGCGTCCAGATTTTTTTGAGTACTTTTTCTGGAATGCCGTCGCCGTCATCAATGAAATTTACAATGATGTTTTCAGCATTATGTGTGACCCGGATGGTGAGACACCCATTGTTTTTTAAAGATTGGAATGCATTGATTAAAATATTTAAAAACGCCTGATATAACATGGCACTGTCTGCTAAAATTTCAGGCAGGCGGTTTGATATTTCTTTCACTATTTTGAAGTTATTTTCTTCTATCTGGGGGGTAAGAAACGTAATGTTTTTTTCTAAAATATCATCAATTTTACATGGATGAAGATCAGGTATCTTTGGTTTGGCAAAGTCCAGAAAATCTGTGATAATATTGTCAAGCCGGGCGGATTCTTCTACGATGATGTCAGGTATACTGCTCTTGGCATCCAGCTTTTCCATCTTTTTTTTCAATAGTTGAGCGC
Source organism: uncultured Desulfobacula sp. (assembly GCA_964343845.1). Taxonomy (GTDB): domain Bacteria; phylum Desulfobacterota; class Desulfobacteria; order Desulfobacterales; family Desulfobacteraceae; genus Desulfobacula. Next base: position 421,317 of record CAYFKW010000001.1, read on the forward strand.
TGCTTTTTATGATTCCCAGGGGATTTCTTATTTCATGCGATACGCCGGCAGTCATCTCCCCGATAGCAGACAGATGTTCTGCCTGACGCAGTTTTTCTTCAAGCTTGAGCCGCTCTTCTGCTCTTCGTTCGATAATTTTTTCACCATGCTTGACAACAAATCGAAGAATCAAAAAAAGTATTCCCATGACAATGAAGCAGGATCCTAAAATGAGACCCTGGAGTTTAAATACTTTTTTGTAATCATCTGAAACATCCCGGATGATCTCTACAACCCCCAGTACAGGTCCGGCAAAATTTGGTGTGGTCGTTCCTTTTTCAGCTCTTAAAGGAGCAAACGTAATGATTTTTGTTTCCTGTGGGAACCAGAAGAGGAGTTCTAAAAAGCTGCCCTGCTGAATCAGCCTGGAAGTGGCCTCCTTTTTTAAGGCTTTTTCATAATGAACACCACCGGCATTTTCCTGTCCTATTTTACTCTCATCAAAACTGTAAGAAATGATATTATCTTTTCCGTAAAGGGTGACCATTTCAACATTAAAGCTGTGCAGCGTCGATCTGACAACTTTATCCATAAGAAGGTACTGGTCCTGATTTCTCAGGCGTATTTCTCCGTATTGTATTACTACTGGCAACACAAACCTAGAAAAGATTTGATGGTTTAGATTTTCAACAAGAAGATTTGCATATTCTTCACTTTTTTCCAAGAGAATATTTCTAACCCAGTGTGCATTTAACGCAGAAATAACAATTGTTGCCGTAAACATGATCACTAGAGATGAAAATGTGAAAAATTTCACCAGCCGGAACGGTTTGACTCCTTGTAAATTATCTGTTTTTTGTAACATTTATTTCACAATTTTTTGGTTTTTAAGTTTGACATTGCTATTATTTTTTTGCTATTAATATAGTAAAAATCACGATAGTACTTGACTTTACAGCAATATCGTATCAAAGTATAGTAATATTGATAATACATATCAATAATAAAAGATGGTTGCTGTAAATATTTAGTGGTATTGGCTTTACCTAATTTGGTGTGGAAGCGTATGATATTTGGAAAAAAAGATCATCTTGTCGGTCTGGATATTGGTTCTTCATTCATAAAAGTTGCTGAGCTCAAAGAAACCGGAAAAGGTCATGTTTTAAATAAGTTTGGTATGGCCCGGATTGCGCTGGGAACTATCGTTGAGGGCAGGATAATGGATATGGAGGGACTTGCTAATGATATCCGGACCCTTTTTAAATCTCAAAAAATTCGTGAAAAAAATGTCGCTATCTCTACTGGGGGGCATTCTGTTGTTATCAAAACGATTAACACATCCACCAGACCGGATGCAGAGCTGCACGATACCATATACTCCGAAGCAGAGCAGTACATCCCTTATGATATAGATGATGTCAATATTGATTATCAAATCCTGGGTGAAAGTGAGTTCTCTCCGGACCAGATGAATGTGCTCCTGGTGGCCGTTAAAAAAGACCTGGTGGCTGAGTATATAGATCTGATTCATATGGCTGGTCTGAATCCCAGGATCATTGACGTTGACACTTTTGCACTTCAGAATGCATATGAAATCCTTCCCTATGAAAGCCAGGATAAAATAACACTTTTAATCGATGTCGGTGCGTCCAAAACATCATTGAATATATTAAAAGCAAACACCTCACTGATGATGAGAGATACTGTATCAGGGACACATCAGATTCTATCGGAAATTTCAGAACAGTTTGATGTGACTGTTGAAGAAGCGGAACAGGCGGTAAATGGTGAAATAAATGATATTGTCAGTCAGGAAAAAATTCAGGAAATCAGCTTAAAGGTTGCACAATCCTGGTGTTCTGAGATATGTGAAGCAGTGAATACATACCAGTCAGGAGCCAATGATGAGAGTGTGGAGAATATTGTTTTAAGTGGCGGCGGTATTTTTGTGGAAGGATTCAGGGACTGCTTATTGTCAGAGTTAGAAGCGGATGTATCCATTATCAATCCTTTTGAAGGCTTTATTATAAACGAAAAGAAATTTCCAGATTCTTTTCTAACCAAGGCAGGCCCAATGGCACCCATTGCTATCGGACTTGCGCTAAGAAGAATAGATGATAAATGATTAGAATCAATCTTTTACCATTTAGAGTTGCCAGAAAAAAAGAAAATATCAGAAGGCAGATATCTGTTTTCTTTTTATTGGTTCTGTTAACTTTTGTAGCGCTTTTTTGGTATACCCAGATCGTGAGCAAACAGATCTCCAGGGTAAAAGACAATACCAAGCAGGTCAACAACCAGATTTTGAAATATAAAGAAAAAGCTGAACGGGTTGCACAGATTAAAAAAGATTTAAAAATTTTAAAAGACAAGCTTAAAATTGTAGCCTCATTAGGGCAGCAAAGAGAAAAACAACTGATTCTATTTGACGGAATGACAGACCTTATTGTTCCGGAAAGAATGTGGCTTGAAAGCTTTAGAACAGACAACAACATCGTTACGATTCAAGGTGTTGCGTTTGATAACCCGACAATTGCTGATTTTATGAGGAAATTGGAAGCCTCACCTCTTTTTAGTCAAGTGGACTTAAAGACAGCCAAGATGAGAAAATTTAATAATGATGTCATGTTAAAGTCATTTGAATTAATTTGTAAAAAAGAAATGCCAAAAAATGAGAACAGCACCAAATCTAAAAAAGGCAAAAAATGAGCGAAGAAAATACCAGAGTTAAGAAAATAAAAGAAAAATTAGGTGTTTTCTTTGAAAAAGTCGGCGCACTCACCAGAGTGCAGCGGCTGCTTATTTGTGTTGTTACATTTTTAATTATTGGCGGCGCATATTATTATTTTGTTTTTATGCCGCAGCATGAAGAATTAAAAAAGGTTAAAGCCACCTATCAAACACAATTGAAGAAACTTCAAACGTTTAAAAGCCGTGCAGCAGCGATTGTTAAATTTGAGAAAATGATGGCTGAGACGCAGGAAGAATTTAATATCGCTATGAAGGCGCTGCCGGATAAAAGAGAATTACCGTCTTTACTGACAGGGATATCAAGGGCAGGGAGCAGAGCTGGATTGTCTTTCCATTTATTCCAGCCCAATCAGGAATTGAACAAGGAATTTTATAAGGAAATTCCTGTATCCATAAAAGTTGAAGGCAGATACCATCAAATCACTGATTTTTTCTATCAAATCATCCAGCTCAACAGGATCGTTAATATTAATCAGGTGAGCGTGAAAGGTAAAAGCAACAGCAACCTGCTGGAAATGACGTGTAAGGCTGTCACGTATATGTTTATAGAAAAAGAAGAAATAAAAAATCCAAAAAATCGAAAAAGGAAAAAGAAATAGGAATCTACAGATAATCATATGATGGTTAATTTAAAAAATATAGCATTGGCAGTATTAAGCATCTGTTTTCTATTTTTGGGGTGTGATGATACCCCTGCACCCCCAAAAAACACACCAGCACCGAATGTTATATCAGGGAAAATATCCAAGCCGGTAGTTCCTGCAAAAAATAAGCAGACTGCAAAAAGTGACGTCAAACAAAATAAAGCTAAACCGGAGAAAGATAATTCTGAACCAGGAAAGGAACTGGCAGACGTCGTAAAGGAAGAAAAAAAACCAGACCATTATAATTCTCAAGGTAAGATTGATCCTTTTACGCCACTCATTCAGGAAAAGAAAGAAGAATTCATCCCCGTTGTTGAAAAAAAACCAAAGCGAATACTCACGCCGCTTGAAAAAGTTGAGTTAAGTCAAATAAAACTCGTGGCCGTAATTATCATGAAAAACAGACAGATTGCCATGGTGGAAGAAGCCAGCGGCAAAGGTTATGAAGTTGGTATCGGGACATATATGGGGAAAAATGAAGGAAGGGTATCAGAGATTAAGCAGAATAGCATTTTAATTAAAGAAGTCGTCAGGGATTATAAGGGTAGGCTCAAAGAGCGTATCCAGGAAATAAAACTTCATAAAAGTGATGGTGGTGATTGATATGTCTTTTTTCCAGATAAAAAGAATCAAAGGTTCAATAAAAATTTTGAGTATTTTTTTGATGCTGCTCTTTGTGTCAGGGTGCGTTGCTCAAAAAACAGAAAAAGCAAAAACCGCAGAACAGAACCAACCTGGTGAAGCAATTACAGCAAAGGAAGACATAGCCGCAGGAAACAGGGAAATCAGCGCCGTCACAATTGAGAAAAATGATGAATCAATTGATATTACGATTCAGGGAAATAGAAAGTTAGTCTATACGTCCATAAAACAGGCATTTCCTTTTGGAATTGCTATATATCTGCCAGAGACAAGGATCGCAGAAGATTTTAGAAAAAATGTGCAGGAAATTAACAGCATAAATGAGCTGGTTGTAAAATATGCTGATAAAGAGATGACAACAGCAAAAGTTGAAATCCTGTTAAACCAGGATCTGAACTATGAAGTAACCGAAACTGGTAACTCTTTGGAGTTAGCGCTTTTCAGTACCATGGCAGATGAAAGGGAGCAGACATCTGCTGCAGAAGCACAGACCGTCATGCCAACGCCGTCTGAAAAAAGTGTACAAAACGATCTGAAACAGGAAAAACCTGTTATTGTTCCAGATAAAACAGCAACCATGACCGATATTGAGTTTACAACGCTGGAAGATGGCAACTCCGATATCGTTGTACAGACAACCCATCCCATACATTACGATATTACGCAAGGCAAGGATGGCAAAATCTACTTAAATCTTTATAATACAATCATCCCAGACTATCATAAGCGGCCCATTTTAACCCATTATTTTAAATCTGCTGTTAAAAGCCTGATGCCGATACAGGTCCCGGGCAAAAAGAAAAATTCAAAAATTGAAATACAGACAAGGGATCAGGTACCATACAGGATCATACAGAAAGAAAACACGATTTCTATGTTTTTTGAACCTTCCAAAATTGAACCGCCCGTTTTTACAAAAGCAAAGAAAAAAGTGGTCAGCGGGACACAAACCGATCTTGTGGATGCTCAGGTACAGGAACAGGAAATCATAGAGGCACCGCCTGCGGATAAAAAACAGGCCGCTGCTCCTGTTGAAAAGAAAGAGAAAACAATAGAAGAGGAAATTTTCGGACCCCCCAAAATGTATACGGGTGAAAAAATCAAACTTGATTTTTATGAAACAGATATAAAAAATGTTTTCAGAATCCTCAAAAGCGTTGGTGGGCTTAATTTCGCAATAGACAAAGATGTTGAAGGAAAAGTAACCCTTTCTCTTGACAAACCGGTTCCCTGGGACCAGGTGCTTGATCTGGTGTTGAAAATGAATGGCCTGGGCATGAAGAGTGAAGGGAACGTGATTCGAATTGCTACCCAGGATACCTTAAAAAAAGAGAGTAAAATTGTTGAGGATGAAATTGCGTCAAGAAAAAAAGCATTAGAACAGAAAAAGAGTTTTGAACCCCTGATGACGGAATATATTCCCATAAATTATTCAGACGCCACAGCAGATATCAAGCCTCATATTGACCAGATTCTGACAAAAGACCGCGGATCAATAAGCGTCGATCAAAGGACAAATATGATCATTTTAACGGATACGCAATCCAAGATTGATCAGGCCAGAGAAATTATTTATCGGTTAGACAGGGTCACCCCTCAGATAATGATTGAGGCAAAAGTGGTTGAGGTTACAAAGAATTTTACGAGAACGCTGGGACTTGGATTGAGCCTTACTGAGTCACAGACAGTAGACACAAACGCAAGAGCACATGATTATTCTGTTGCATTAAATCATCCAATTGCAGCGCCTGTTAATTCAGGTTCCTTTAACTTTTACCGGGTTCTGGGGTCCAGTTTTTTAAGCCTGAATGCCCAGATTTCAGCATCTGAAACAAAAGGGGATGTGAAGATTGTATCTTCCCCGCGGATACTGACCCTGGATAATAAAAAAGCGAAAATAAAACAGGGGCTTGAATATGCATATTTAGAAAGAGATGATACCGGCGGGTCTTCAGTAAAGTTTAAAAGCATTGACCTGTTATTGGAAGTAACCCCGCATGTTACGCCGGACAAAAGAATATCCATGACCGTTTATCTGACGAAAAATGATATTGACAGTATCACCAATGGTGTGCCTTCGCTTGCGACCAATGAAGCTGAAACAGAACTGCTGGTGAACAATAACGATACAATCGTCATTGGCGGCATCGTAAAAACAACAGACAATAAAGCGAAATCCGGAACACCCTATTTGTCTGGAATTCCAATTTTAGGAAGACTTTTCAGGACAGATACAGATACGGACAATAGAAATGAACTTTTAATTTTTATTACGCCATCCATTGTTCAGCTGGAACAAAAGAAAAATACATACAGCAGCATTGACTAATTCAGATTTACAAGCCTTTTATGTGCTTCTTTTGAAAGCGATGACGTTTCAGGAACGAGTTTGATGACCAGATTCCAGGAGCGTATCGCTTTCTCTTTATCATTGGTTGCCTCATACGCCTTTGCCAGGTCAGAATGAAGAATCGCCGCCCCGGGACTTTTTTCCAATGCGCGGTGAAGATAGTCTATGGCTTTGTAAGGCCTGTTCGTATCTAAATAAATGGATGCGATGCCATGGACAGCCATTAAATAATTGGGCCTGGTATCCAATGATTTTTTGAAATAGTATGCCGCTTTTTTATACTGCTTCTGATTCAGATAGGCCATGCCCAGGTTTGCATATGGTATTTCCGGCGTGGCATATAAGAGGTTTTCAGACACCTCTTCAAAACATTCTATTGCCAGAGTCCACTTCTTCTGTTTTAGATATGTGGCACCAAGATTGTTTCTTGCCTGGCTGTAGTCCGGCTTGATCTCCAATGCGGTTTTGAAATGTTTCTGGGCAAGATCATATCTATCCTTTGCCATATAAACAAGTCCCAGGCTGTTGTTAAGATAAGGATCGTCAGGGATATCTTTATAGGCTTCAAGCAGGTTTCTTAACGCAAGTGTGTATTTGCCGGCATAATAGTATTGTTCACCAAGTCTCTGGGTTGCAGTTGCGATCTCTTTTTTTTCAACATGCTGGTTTTTGTTTTTAGTGGCACATGAGCACAAGATAAGTGCTGCAAACAATATACAGGCTATATTTTTCATACAGGGATTCCCGTTCATCTTAAAGGTCAGCTTTTTCTTCATTATTGGTTAAGATCCTTATTTCTTCTTTTGCTAAATATTTTTTTGCTGTATCACTTAAGTCCTTTTCCAGAGGAATAAACAGTTTCTCTGAGTCTTTAACAGCATAAAGGCCGTGAATCGTTTCAACAGATTCTCCTGTATAGAATGAAGGGTTCAGCCATGTGGTATATCCCAGAGATGAAAAAATCTTTTTCACAATTTCAAGATCGGTCAATTGAGGAGAAATGGATATAATTTCAAATTCTCTTTTTTCGAGAACTTCCAGTGCAGATCCGTAGACGTTGCCGAAATTGATTAAAAGATCCTTTGCATCTTCCCTTATGATCCGGCCGAATGACGCTTCAAGCGTAATATTGTTCAACGTAAATGGTATTTTTGCATCAGCGATATACGTATAAGATGTCTGTGAAATAATGCGTTGAATCAGCTTTTTATTATTAATTGTTTTATTTGTTTTTCTACCTGGTTTCTTTTTCTTAACAGAATCTTTTAGATTGTTAATCGTTTCTGACATGAGCTGAATTTTTAAATCCTCCCAGTAGGCCTGGGCACTTTTTAACAGCTCGTCATTAACATTTTCACCTGAAATAATGAGTATTTTTGACCCATCATCGGTTTCTATGATAGGCACAGAGGTTAAATCAAGCACTTGAGTTGAATCGTTTTTCCCGGGGAAATACATTTTTCCCTGACTTAAAAGGGTACCGCCGATAAGAGAGGAATATTTTTTTAACTGCACCAGTTTAAATGCTTCCACTTGATAGTGCTTGACAACTTGTTTTGGCTTTATGATTTTTTCTTGTGATACATCCCCTGGTAAATCTGTATCACCAGACAGAAAGGATTGAAACCAGGGCTGGGATTTAATTGAAGGGTCCGGTAAAAAAATATCAGCGCCTTCATATACGATATTTATGTCTTTAATATTTGGGTTTGCCAGCTTGAATGCTTTAAGGCCTGCTTCAGATATGGCCCCCCCTTTTTGTAGAAAATCTTTATCAATCAGGCTTGAGATATTTTCATCCTTTTTAATTCTGTGTTTTTTTAAAAAGGGAGTGATATCCAGGTTTTCAGGCAGGGCCGAGAACTCAACAACAGGGACATCGACCGTACCTGGTGTGCTTTGATCGTACTCTTCTTTTTCTACTTTTTTTAATGGGATAAGAATTTGTATGCCCGGTTCAATGGCATCAATGTTACTGATCTGAGGATTAATTTCTTTGAAAATGATTAAAAAATGAGGAAAATCTTTTTCTGAAATTTCGCCTTTCTTCCTGAATATTTTGTACAGCCAGTCATCCTTGTTCACAACATAAGGCTCGCACAGAACATCTTCGTTTTTGTAGTTGAAAATAGAATATCGTTTGTAGGATGTTTTAATCCCCTTGGCTTCAACTTCAGGCAGATAAAGGTGTACCAATGTCCCTGAGAAATAAAACAATGTTAAAATGAATATTTTAAGCAAATAAAACAGTTTCATATATTATAAAGATACTTTTAAATTAAGCTTGTTAGCAATTTTATCGGAAATATCTTTTACAAACTTTTGAAATTCTTTTTCTCCCAGTCGTTTTTTTTGCGATGGTATCATTTCAGGGTCATCCGGCAATATCAGGGATGGCAGATTAATATTGGCTGAATCTGACTCAATTTTATAATCCTCAGGTATTTGAGCCTTAAAATAGAGGTCCTGGAACTCTGAAAATTTAATCGCATGTGCAGTGGCATCAAGTACAGCCGTCTCCTTTGAGTCGATCAGGTTCTGTTCAATCGCATTTACAAGCCCGGCAAGACACTCTCCCCCCTGCGTACAGATAATGTGACCATTTTTATTGGCCAGAAGCTGGGACTCCATAATGGATTGTTCAGTTACCTGGACAAAAAAGACATTCTGGCGGCCACTAAGAGAATTATATTGTCTGGTTATCTGTATCACCCTTGGCATTGAAACAGGATTGCCAATCATTGCAGCCTGGGCCACACTTGGTTTTGTATGAACAGCCTTAAATTTTCTTTTTGATTCATCAGGTTCAAGATAATATTTAAAAACAGGGTCAGCATGCTCTGACTGAACGCCGACTATTTTCGGCAGGCAGTCAATGATACCGGCATTATAAAATTTAATGAATCCGTTCATGACAGCGGAAATATTACCTGCATTACCAATGGGAACAATGATAACTTTGTCTGTCATGTCCCATTCAAAGTCTTGTGCTATTTCATAAGAATAGGACTCCTGGCCTAGAATTCTCCAGGCATTTTTTGAGTTCAACAGTGCCACTGAGTAATGAGAAGACAGGTTCTCCACAATTTTCATGCAGTCATCAAAAACGCCCGGAATTTCGAAAACTCTGGCACCGCTGCCCAGCGGTTGAGACAGCTGCTGGGAGGTTACTTTCTTATGGGGCAGAAGAACGGCCGATTTAATTAAAGGGCCAAGATATGACGCATACAAAGCAGCAGCAGCAGAGGTATCACCCGTTGATGCACATATGGCGATAACATCAGATACCATTTTCTTGTCTATCAGATATTTGATACTTGACAATGCACTGGCCATTCCACGGTCTTTAAACGAAGCACTTGGGTTCTGCCCATCGTTTTTATAAAAAAACGGTATCCCGACCATGGTTTTAAGTCTTTCATTGGCTTCCACAACAGGGGTGTGGCCTTCTCCAAGATAAATAATAGATTCCAGGGGGATGCAGGATCCGATAAATTCGTGATACCTGTATATCCCCTTCAGGGCAGGTATTTTCAGCATTTTTCTAAAATCGAATATTTTCTGCCAGACAGGGCCTGGAATATCCTGGACTGCAGCTGTATTTCGATCATGAATAAGTAACACCTGGTTACATTCGGGGCAGACATATAACAATTTGTCGATAGAATATTCAGCAGAACATCCAAGGCATTTATAATACAGTTCTCCTTTGACTTCTGGTATCAAATGAGGCTTTATATCTTCCGGAAAATAATCTTGCTTCATTTTTTTATTACCTTTAGGCCACCCATGTAAGGAACAAGTACTTCTGGTATAATAACAGATCCGTCCGCTTGTTGGAAGTTTTCAATTATGGCTGCAAATGTTCTGCCGACTGCCAGTCCGGATCCGTTTAAGGTGTGAACAAATTCAGGCTTCTTTTTATCCTTTCTCCTAAATTTAATCCCTGCGCGCCGGGCCTGGAAATCCAGACAATTGCTGCAGGATGATATTTCCCTGTATTTTCCCTTCCCATCGTCCTGGCCTGGCATCCAGACTTCAATATCATACGTTTTGGTGGCAGAAAATCCAAGGTCGCCCGTACAGAGAGTGACAACCTGAAAAGGCAGCCCCAGCAGTTCAAGGATTTTTTTCGCATTTGCCAATAAAGATTCCAGTTCATCAAAAGAGGTCTCGGGTGTGGTCAATTTCACCAATTCCACTTTGTTGAACTGGTGTTGACGGATCAACCCCTTGGTATCCCTTCCATAGGAACCTGCTTCTGACCTGAAGCAGGGGGTATACGCCGTAAACTTGCAGGGCAGGACAGATTCATCAATTATTTCATTGGCATAAATATTGGTCATGGGAACTTCAGATGTTGGAATTAAGTAATAATCCCACCCTTTGAGCTTGAAAAGGTCCTCTTCAAATTTTGGCAGCTGCCCTGTACCCGTCATGGTGGATGAGTTCACGATAAACGGCGGCAGGGTCTCTGTGTAGCCATGTTCAGAAATATGGATATCGAGCATAAAGTTAATGAGCGCTCTTTCAAGCCGTGCCCCGGTGCCGATATAAAGTGGAAATCTGGAACCGGTCAGTTTCGCAGCCCTGGTAAAATCAAGGATACCTAGATTTTCACCGATTTCCCAATGAGGTTTGGGCGTAAAATCAAATTGTTCTGGATGCCCGACGGTTTCTTCGAGCCTGTTCTCAGTGTCATCCTTTCCCATCGGAACATCATCATGCGGGAGGTTGGGTATGGTAATAAGGAATTCTTCAATCGTGTTTTCTACTATTGAAAGCGCTTTATCAAGTGATTTTATTTTTTCTGAAACCCCTTTCATCTCATCAATAAGGTGGGCTGCATCTTTACCAGCTTTTTTTATTTTGGCAATGTCATCTGAAACAACATTGCGTTTATGCCGTAACGTTTCAATTTCCAAAAGGAGTTTTTTTCTGTTTTCATCATTTTCTAAAAGAGAGGTAAAATCAATTTTTGCCCGTCTTTTTTTCATTCCATTTTTAACAAGTTCCAGATTGCTTTTAACAAATTTTAAATCTAGCATTTTTTTATTTGTTTTACCTCTTCCATATAGCTTAAGTTCTGATTATTAAAGATTCTTCAACAATTGTAACCTGATATCACGAGGGGTGTATACAGTCAATGATTATTGCAGGTTGACAATTGCGCACATGTGTATAATATTTGCTAAAACTTTTTTGTAATATAAGGAATGTGAGTGATGGACGAAATAAAGAATGGGAAAAATAATAATTTAGCAATCGTAGCCGATCGATTGAATAATCTTACTCAGGAAGAGCTTGATGATAAATATAAAGAGATTGAACATAAGCTTTTTGAGTTTGCAAATTTTATGGAAGCACAGCTGGCTTTTCTTTATACCCCGGTGAGCAACGAGATCCCGACAGAGGGAATTATTAAGAAAGCACTGCAGATAGAGAAAGAACTTGCCCTGCCGGTTTTTACAGATGCTAAAAATGCAATTAATCTCTATAAAATTAGTAATTACAACAAAGACCTTGTGATGAGCGCTGATGATATTCTGGAACCCGATATTGAAAAATGTAAAAAGATACCGCTAGATGATGTTGACATTGCAATAATCCCGGGTCTTGCTTTTGATGACAAAGGGGGCAGAATAGGATTTGGTAATAATTTTTATACCAAAATGATCACAAAGCTTCCTGAAACGTGCCGGAAAGTATCGCTGGCGTATGAAGAGCAGATTGTCGACCAGATCCAGATGGAATCACGGAAGTTTACTGTTGATATCATCATTACAGATAAACGCGTGATATATAAAATTTAAGTTTATCTGTTTTATATCTTTGATCTTTATTCAGGGCGGTTTGACCAGAGGGTCTGACCGCCCTTTTTTATTTGTCAGGGTTTATCGCTTTTGCAAATTGTCTGAGTTCTGGTGTTTTACCCATTACAATGACAGTATCTTTGGGTTCTATCAATGTTTCAAAGTGGGGGTTGAAAAGCATTTCACCTGAAGCCTTTTTAATCGAAATGATGATGAGGTTGAAATCCTGCCTGATGCCGGAGTCCTTAAGCGCAACATTGGTATATTTGCTGCTATGCGGCACGTAAAGTTCTTCAATTTGAATCGCTTCTCTTTTGCGGGATAATGCAACATCAAGAAAACTGCTGACACTTGGTCTTAACAGTTTAAGTCCCATGGAGATTGCACCGGTATCATAGGGAGATTCAACCAGATTTGCGCCGGCAACCATCAGTTTGCTTCTGACATCCGGATTACTCGCCCGGGCCATAATATAGATATCAGGGTTAAGCTGTCTGGCCGTTAAAACAAGAAAAACATTGGCTGTATCCGTCCCAAGGGCAGCCACCAGAAAAGAGGCATTTTTAACACCGGATTTTAAAAGGAGATCCTCATCAGAGGCATCCCCTTGAAAATAATGCATTTTATCCTTTTCCAGCGTTTCAACGAGATTATCATCCTGTTCAATGACAACAATATCGAAGGACTCTTCTTTGATCAGCTGACATAATACTCTTCCAATACGACCATATCCACAGACAATGTAATGATTTTTCAGTTTTCTGATTTTTTTATCCAACCTTTTTCTCCCCAATATGGATTGTACTTCTCCTTCAACAATGGATTGTATGATAACACCGGCAATATAGAGGAAATATCCAACACCGGCGAAGATCATAATGATGGTGAATATTCTTCCTTCAGGGCTTATTTCATGAACCTCCATGAACCCGACCGTACTGAGCGTTATAGCGGTCATATAGGCAGCATCAAGGAAATTCCATTTTTCGATCGCCATGAACCCAATGACACCCATCATAAAAATGGTACAGGAAATAATAATCGCCCTGGCGATCTGTTGGAGTTTGCTCATGACTCTATAAATACTGATCTTGGAGACAAAAATCAAGACAAGATTATAGGCCGTTACAGGGCTGTATCTTCTTGACGGACGTACGAGTTGCTGGTATGAAGGTGGGCATGAAAGACCAACCAAAAAAATTTGCCCGCTGGCGTCAGGAAATGATCGAAAAACAGATTGTTAGAAGGGGGATAACTGACCCATTGGTTATTCAGGCAATGTCTAAGGTGCCCAGGCACTTATTTGTTAATGAAGCGCTTGTTGAAAGCTCGTATGGTGATTTTCCGCTTCCGATTGGAGAAGGGCAGACGATTTCTCAACCTTATATTATTGCTGAAATGACGCAGAGCCTTCTTTTAAAAGGCAATGAGAGAGTCCTTGAAATTGGTACCGGTTCTGGTTATCAGGCCGCTGTTTTAGCAGAAATCGTTTACAAGGTCTATACAATTGAAAGGAATAACACCCTTTTTATGCAGACACGAAAGCTGTTTGACAGGCTTAAATACCATAATGTCGTGACCAGGTACTCAGACGGGACTCAGGGCTGGAAACAGGAAAGCCCGTTTGACGCGATTATGATTACAGCGGGAGGGCAGCAGATTCCTGCACCCTTGATTGATCAACTGGCAGTAGGCGGCCGTCTTGTTATGCCCGTAGGCGGTAATTTTTCTCAGGAATTGATACGGTTGGAAAAGACAAAAGATGGCATTAAAACAACAAACCTGGGTGCCTGCAGATTTGTGAAATTAATTGGTCAATACGGTTGGAATGAGTAGGTCTTGAAAACGTGATTGAAAAAAGGGCGCACACCGCTATAATAAAAGAGCTTCTCATCGGTTTCTGCCTGGGGACCGCAAATATTATCCCTGGTGTTTCAGGTGGCACCTTTCTGTTGATTTTTAAAATATATGAGCGTGTTTTTTCTATTCTGAACAAGATTAATAAAGCCAATATCATTTATAGCCTGAACAGCATAGTAAAAATTGTTTTCAAAGGCGATAAAAAGAACAATATTCATCAGTTCACACTATTTTTAACAGACAATGATTTTATTTTCCTTGGCAAACTGCTGATAGGTTCAGTTGTCGCCATACTGTCGCTTTCAAGCTTAATGAAGTATTTAATTATTAATCATTTTTCCGTGACCTATGCCCTGTTTTTTGGATTGATTTTTACTTCCATTATTATTCCGGTGAAAATGCTGACAGATAAAAAACCGTATATGATCTTGTTTTTTGTACTGGGTGTCGTTCTCACCGTCTATGTAACAGCGGCAGTCAATCCCTATGAAAAAGCGAAAATGAAATCAGACCACTATCAGCAGCAGTATGTGAAGACCCATGACAGGGGTGAATCGAAGCAGGCACCAGATAAAAGCAGCAATGGTGAGACCGGCATATTTTCGTTTACAGGGAAATATACGGTTGAAGAATACAGCTATGCAGCCGTCTGCGGTGCATTTTCAATCTCTGCAATGGTACTTCCGGGCATCAGCGGATCATTGGTTCTTATCCTGCTGGGAGAATATTTTGAAGTCATTTCAGCGATTTCAGGATTAAGGACGTTGAGCCTGGATTATATCGCCTTTTTAGGCTGCTTTTCCCTGGGTATTGTTTTAGGCGGGTTGTTGTTCGCCAGGCTGGTTAATGCGATTCTGAAGAGATACTACAATGCCACGATGGTGTTTTTAATCGGGTTGATGGCAGGATCTTTATATGCGCTGTGGCCGTTTAAAAAAAGTATGGTCCTGGCGGAACAGTATGTAAAAAAAGATGGTGTGATACAGGTTATTGAGAATGCCAGGATTTTTACAAATATGAATGAAGTTCCGCAGATCGGGACTGAAGTTTACCTTTCAATGGTGTCCTTTGCCATTGGATGTCTGATAATGTTTTTTTTCGTTAAAAAAGAAACCAGGCAGTAACAGGGCCGCCTGGTTTGCGGCAGCATCACTGAAGCTGAAACAGATAAGGGTTTCAGCCGAAAGATTTGTTGTATGGAATCGTCAGCTCAGGATTGAGTGCAGTGCCTTTTTTAATTCCATGATCTGATATGGTTTGTCATGGTAGGCAGAAGCTTTGGCAAACATCTTTTTTTGATCCTGGTTTGTAACATGTCCGGATGCTATGATGACCTTCACATCGGGGTTGATTTTCAGCATCTGCTTGAATGTTTCCGTCCCGGACATTTTTGGCATTATGATATCTAAAAGCACTGCATCGATTGAATGATAATTTTTCTGGTATATGCCAATTCCCATCTTTCCGTCACTGGCTTCCAGGGTGTTGTATCCGAAAGATTTCAAGGCCTTTACTGCCATATCCCTCACCATATCCTCGTCTTCAATAACCAGAACCGTCTTTGATCCCTTTAACGACAGGTCTTTTTTTTGTGACAGTTCAGTTTCCTTTTTTGAGACAGGCAGATGAATGTGGACAATTGTCCCCTGGCCTTCTTTTGTCTCAATGTCAATTGAACCTTCGTGTTTCTTGGTGATGATATAGTATACCATGGCCAATCCCAGGCCCTGACCTTTTCTGTCTCCCATCTCTTTTGTAGAGAACATGGGGTCAAATGCTTTTTCCTTTACTTCGCGCACCATCCCGCATCCGGTATCCTGGAAGCACAAATGGATATAATCTGAGTCCAGGATAGAAGACGGGTGGGAATCACTGTCGCTGCTATGCGGTACAAAGACCCGGACAAAATCGTTTTTAAGTGTTTCTTTTTTTTCAATGGACTGTATGGCATTCATTCCAAGGTTCATAAAGACCTGGTGAAGCTCATCCTTATATCCATCAACAAAAAAGTGATTTTCCATGAGGTCGTTTTTTTTCTCAATTTCCTGGTTTGTTGTCTGGTCTAGAATGCTGAAGACATCTGAAATAATATGATAAACATCAACGCACTCCGGAACAGAGCTGCCTGCGTCTGTCAATGTCTGCAGCTGCCTGACAAGTTTTGCCGCCCTTTTTGAAGAAATCAGTGCATTTGCAATATTGTCCTTTTGATTATCGGATAAATTTTCCTGATGCATGCTGAGTAACTCAAGGTATCCCATAATCCCTGACAGTAAATTATTGAAATCATGGGCAATACCACCAGATAACGTCTCGATTGATTCCATTTTCTGGCGTTGAAGAAGCTGTTCCTCAAGTTCTTTTCTGTCCGAGATGTCCCTGAGGATTGAAATAATATGAACCGAGCCATTAAGCTCCAGCAATCTTGATGAAACCAGCGTGGAAATTTTTTTATTATTCAAATACAGCCTGGCTTCAAGATTGTCATATGATCCTTTTTCATTCAGTTTTGAGATAAAAGCATTTCGCTGTTCATGATCATTCCAGATACCAATCTCGTTTGTTGTCCTTCCAATAACTGCATCTTTTGTGAGTCCGGAAAGTTCTAAAAATGCCCTGTTTGCATCAAAGATTGTACCGGTCTCGAGGTTTGTGATAATAATTGAATCCGGGCTGGTATCAAAAATCAGGCTGAATCTTTCTTCACTTTCGTGCAGCGCCTTTTGTGTTTTTTTCTTGTCTGATACATCTTCCCCGATAAAGACAATTTTTTCTATTATCCCATCTTCATTTCTAATGAGATCAAATGTCCCGTCAAGGCGGTGAAAAACATCTGATTTGTCTTTAATCCTGAAAGCGAGTGAAATATGGTAGTTATTG
Organism: uncultured Desulfobacula sp.; assembly: GCA_964343845.1. Taxonomy (GTDB): domain Bacteria; phylum Desulfobacterota; class Desulfobacteria; order Desulfobacterales; family Desulfobacteraceae; genus Desulfobacula. Next base: position 438,236 of record CAYFKW010000001.1, read on the forward strand.
CCAGACATCCCTTTTTCAAGAAAAACCATAAGCCTTTCAATATCATGGGGATGGATAAGATCAAAAAACGACAGGTTTTTCAGGTCTTCACTTTCATAGCCAAGACGCCCATGAGCAGGATTAACAAATTCGTAAATACCTTGAGAATCAACAATAACAACTATTGAGCTCGTGTTGTCAGTGATGAGGCTGAGGGTTTTTTCTTTTTTTTCCAGTGCATCAAGTATCTGTTTTCTTTCGATTGCGATGGCAATCTGATCAGATATGGAAATAAGGATTTCAAGATGCCTGTGGGTGAAATAATCAGGGTCTGTATAACTTTGAACACTGATAATCCCAATAACGTTCTCCCTGATAATCAGCGGGACACCAATCCACACTTTTGGTATGGTACCGATGATTCTGTTTTTCTTTGCGCGCTCGCGAAGCATATTTTCTTTTAAAAATAAAGGACGTTTGGCAAGTATGACCTCTCCTGTCAGGCAGTTTGGGTCGTCTAAATTCTCGATAATTGGGAAATCGTCATCATATTCATCAACAAAGAATTCAAAATTTATGGTTTTGTTTTTGTTATCGTAGATGGCAATAAAAAAATTCGGCAGCGGCATTAATTTGTTTAACGAATCATAGATGGATCGATACAGCTCTTCAAGGTTATGCGTGGTGTTGACTGCGTTGGAGATATCAAAAAGTGTATAATTTATTTTTTCAGCATATTTGAGTGTTTCAATCTGTTTTTCCAGCTGAAGTGCTGTCTGTTGAGAATTTCCATTTGAGGGCTTACTGTCCATAGGGTTACCTCAATTAACGATCGTTGATTTTATGTGCCATATCGTATGAGACTTACTTAGTCTAACGAAAATCGAAAAGTACAGCAAGTGTTAAAACAGTTCACTTCCGGATATGACACAAAACAGTTTGCTGAGAATCACATAAAATGCCAGGCTACAGGGTTTCCGGTGTAAAGGCGACAACCTCATCAATGGACAATGCATTGCTGAAAACCATTACCAGTCTGTCAATGCCCAGGGCAATGCCTGATGCATCCGGCATGGATTCAAGATCTTTTAAAAAGCGTTCAGGCATCGGCAGGGGAGGGGCGCCCTGAAGGGTTCGGATATGGTTTTCTTTCGTGAACCTTTGTTTTTGTTCTGTTGGGTCTGTGAGTTCAGTGAACCCGTTGGCAAGCTCAACACCGGCGATATAGAGTTCAAACCTTTGAGCGTAACGGCGATTTTTATTTAATTGTTTTGCCAGTGAAGCATATTCAATCGGGTAATTGTATAAAAAAGCCGGCGTTGTATTGCCTAAATGGGGTTCGATTTGAAAACTGATGATGTCGTCAAAGCGATTATCTTTAACAGCACCATCTACGGATGTGTCCGCATAAAGACGAAACGCTTCATCAACCGTTATCCTCTGCCATTGTTTATCCAGTTGTATGGTTTTATGCTGATATCGTATGCAGCTGCCCATATCGAGTTTTTCGGCAATAAACTGAATCAGTGCTTCGCATTGGGTCATTAAATCAACATATGTCTTGTTTTTGGAATACCATTCAAGCATGGTCAGTTCAGGTAAATGGTACTGGCTTCTTTCGTTTTTTCTGAAACATTTACAAATCTGGAAGATGTTATCAAATCCTCCTGACAGCATCCGTTTCATACAAAGCTCAGGCGATGATTGAAGGTATTGTTCTTCTGACATAATGGGATCTATCTGGGCTTCCGGAATAATAGAGGGGCATCGAATGGGTGTCTCAACTTCAAGATAGCTGTTTTCAGTAAAAAAATCCCTTATGGCCTGAATCACAAGGGATCTGATTTTAAGTCTTTTATAGTGGTGTTTTAAGCTGGGTGTCACTTTATTTCGTACGCATCTTTTGGTCTGTCCTGCAGATAAATTTTTTCAAATTTAGAACTATCCGCTGTCTCAAAAAACTGGTACCCGGCCTCTATACATTCAGGGCAGGCGTTGATAGGGATGTGGACAGCAAGAATATGCCGCCCTGTTGTTGCTTTGGAATCGATTTCAAAACTCCCGCCGCAGTCTCTGCAGATTCTTATCTTTTCTTTTTGCTGTTCAAAAATATTATCTGTATCATAAAATATTTCCCGGTGCCTGACTTGAAAATCACCTGGTGTGCCTGACTGTTGTCTTAATTCCTCTTTCTGCCGCCAGTACGAGTTAACAAGATCAGTAGTTTTTTTAATTTTATCGGTCGTGCTGACAGATTGTTTTAACGCTTCAGGATTATAGTCCGGCTCTACAACGCCCGAATAATCCAACCCTGCCATCGCAAGAATAATCCCTAAATTAACATAGGGCAGGGCGCCTTCTATGGAATACCCGCCTTCCAGTACAGCAATATCGGGCTTTAAAAGTGAGGTCAGCTGGGCATATCCCTGGGCTGAAAAATTCATGTTTGTTAATGGATCGGTATAATGATTGTCCTGCCCGGCCGAATTCACAACAAGATCAGGTTTGAATTCTTCCAGAACAGGCAGTACACAGTTTTTTATCACGTATAAATATCCTTCAGTCGAAGTGCCGGGCGGCAGAGGGATATTCAAGTTTGAACCTTTGGCATTCGGGCCGCCTAGCTCTCCTGGGAATCCTGAACCAGGGTACATTGTCCTGCCGTCCTGGTGAAGCGAAATAAATAAAATGTCAGGGTCATGCCAGAAAATATCATTTGAGCCATCTCCGTGATGGCAGTCCGTATCAACGACTGCTATTTTTTTAACACCAAATTCAGACCTGATATATTCCACCATAATGGCTTCAATGTTTATATGGCAGAACCCTCTTCCGCCATGGGAAACTCTCATGGAATGATGTCCTGGCGGGCGAACCAGGGCAAACCCGTTTTTTACTTCTTTGTTGAAAACAGCATCTGCAATGGCCTTGGCACCGCCGGCACTGATAAGATGCGATTCCGTTGTAACGGTTTTTTCATCAGGAACACAGAAATGTGCCCGCCTTATATCCTTTTCGGATACAAGTTCAGGTTTGTATTCCAGAATTCCGTTGATATCAAAAATACCTTCTTCAGTCACCTGGTCCTGTGTATAAAGAAGTCTTTCTTCCCTTTCCGGGTGAGTTGGATCAATCGCCCAATCAAATGCAGGGAAAAAAACAAGACCTGTTTTGTTGAGTGCGTTTAACATTGATTCCTCTTATTTTTGTTGCAAAACATCTTCAAACCCTTTAATCAAACCTGGTTTAAGCTGCATTTTAGTTCTGAAAATTTTACCCCTGGGTGAAAAATTCCGTACAATATTGAATTTTTGAAATTCAACAACTTCTATCTCATCAAGATTGTCCGGGTCGGCACCTGAATTGAGGGCCTTTTCTTTGAGAAGCGTACGGGCAGTTTCAATTAAATCATCATCAGAATATGCCTTGGAAATGGGCTCTGCAAAATCTTCTTCGTGAGCAGTTACAATTCCCTGTTCCGTGTCTGCATTCAGGGAAACCTCGCATGTTGTCCGTGCAAGGGCTGCGCCGATTGCATTTGCAACAGAAGATTCAGGTACTACATCTGTTTTAATATGATAAAGTTCTTCAATTTTTTTGGCAAAGTATGACGCAGGGCCGCCGAGCAATAAAATTTTCCTTGGGCTTATTTTGTACCCTTCTAAAAATTCATGGACAGTATAGACCGGTTTTGAATTCAGTTTGTCTATCATTTCAAAAGTTTTCTTCAAAATAACAGCGCAGCATTTCTTAAATATTTGATCTGCTGCTTCAGTGTCCGACACCCCCATTTCCAGGGCGATTTTATGGATCCCGCTTTTTGCATTTTCCTGGTCACCTTCATTCATCAGCCCCAACACAACCAGCGCATCTGTCGGCGTGGGTTCAGGCCCGCCGAAAGCCATGGCAGGGCCCTTGCGATCAGGACCGATTACCCATTCCTTGTCTTTTACCCGTACGGTGCTGTCACCCCCAATGCCTTTTGATTCAGTCAGGAGAGATCGAATTAAACTTTTGTATTGTCCCCTCCGGATGCCGACAGGTTCAAGTAAAGGTGCTTTATCAACCAGGAAAGAGATGTCTGTTGTTGTGCCGCCGATATCCAGCACAATGGCGTCCCTTTTTTTGGGTGCATATGGAATGGCCCCCATAATACTGGCGGCAGGGCCGGACAATACTGTCTGTCCGGGAAAGGCCATGGAGGATTCAAAAGACATTGTTCCACCATCTGCCTTCAGGATTTGAATTGGAATGGTGAGTCCTTTTTCAATAAGCGATTGTCGGACCGCCTCAAAAAATGATTTGTGAAGTGAAAGAACAGCAGCATTCAGGTGAGTGGTTGCTATCCTGCGGGGAAAGTTAAGGTTGCCTGAAACATGGTGCCCTAAAAAAACCTTTTTAAAAAATTTATTTAAAATTCGTTTAATGAGAATCTCGTGGCTGGGATTTCGAACACAGAATTTGCTGACAACACCAACGTATTCGATACCATCCTTTTTCATTTTTTTGGCAATATCCTGGATCTGCATCTCATTTACCGGGGCTTTTTCTCTTCCCCGGTGATTAATGGAGCCGTGTACACAATAATAATGTTTTCCCGTCTTAAACGCATTCGGGTCAATTCCAGGGCCGGCAGAAACAATCATTCCCACTGGATTCATATCCTGTTGGACAATGGCATTGGTTGTCAGTGTTGTAGAGATAACAATTCGTTTGATTTCTTCCGGGTTGGCACCATCCAAGAGTTTTGTGAAACCTGAAAGAACTGTATGGAAAAGATCCGCAGAATCTGTGGGTACTTTGACTTTTTTTACAATGCTGTTGCTGCTTAAAAGGACAGCATCTGTATGTGTACCGCCAACATCTAGTCCGATTATCATGGCGTGTTCCTGGTCTTTAATAGATTGCAACCTAAAATTGTCTTTTCATATCATAGCGGAGCTTGTCAGAAAACCTCAGGCTTGTCAATCATGTTTTTAAAGCTGTAATTTGTTATTTTATGTGGTTATCCTGGTCCGTCCCCAGAATTCTTTTAATGGGCGTCATCGGCCACGACCTGACAGGCCATTGAGATATTCAATATAAAAGTGATTTTTCATAGATATTATCAAGTGGACAATTTGATCATATTCACTAATAAAAAGAAGTTCATTTATAAAATTTTTTATATGAATTAAGGAGATTCAGGTTGAAAAAAAAGATAATTGCCCTTTTGGCGCTTGTGATTATTGTTCTTGCCTGCATCTTTGTGAAACCCATAAGCGACACCACTAAACAATTGTTTTTTCTTTTTGGGATGTATGACGTTGAATACATAAAAGGATATATCCTCTCCTTTGGGATATGGGCGCCTGTTATTTCTTTTTTCCTGATGATCTTTCAGTCCATTATTGCACCTTTACCTGCTTTCCTGATCACTTTTTCCAATGCTGCACTTTTCGGCTGGGTAAAGGGGGCTGCGCTTTCCTGGTCCAGTGCCATGGCAGGGGCTGCCCTGTGTTTTTTTCTGGCGCGATGGTTCGGCAGAGCGTTTGTGGAAAAGCTGACATCAAAATTTGCCCTGGATGGTGTGGACGATTTTTTCAAAACATACGGACAGTACACCATCCTCATTGCCCGGCTGCTTCCCTTTGTTTCATTTGACATTGTCAGCTATGCTGCAGGTCTTACCTCCATGAGTTTCTTGTCTTTTTTCTGGGCCACGGGAGTGGGCCAGCTCCCCGCAACCCTGATCTATTCCTATGCAGGGGAAATGCTGGCCGGTGGCACCCAGAAGTTTGTCCTGGGACTTCTGATCCTGTTCTCCGTCAGTATTCTTGCTCTTCTTCTGAAGAAAATCCATGCCCGGCATAAAACAAATAAACTTCAAATTCAAAACTAAGGAGGAATTGTGCAAAACAAACGGTATATACTGGTCGCAGCAGTATTGATTGCGGCTGTAGGTCTGGCCTTTCTGGCCAAAAATCAATTTTCTGATCCTGGAGTCCGGACAGAGGCTGTGTCCCCTGGGGTGCCGGAGTTTATCACCCCGGCCCAGCTTCACGAAAAACTGGGGTCAGGCAGCCGGATGCCAATGGAAACAGGGGAATATCAGTCCCCACCTGGATAAGTGAAGTGAGAGATTTTGCCAAAGCCTGCACTGGATGTAATACCTGTGTTAAGGAATGCCGATTCCTTGGACAAAACGGTAATCCCAAAAAAATCATAGCCGATATTCTGGAGGAGCGCCGGGATGAAGTCATCAGCTTTGATTGCAGCCTGTGCGGGCTTTGTGCATCGTCTTGTCCCCAGAAACTTGATCCCTCCAGGATTTTCTTGTCAATGCGGCAGAGGGTCTTTGCCCGAAAAGGAGAGGTGCTGGATGGTCACAAGGGGATCATGGCCTATGAAAAAAGAGGGCTCTCCCAAAGATTTTCCCTGTATAAGATCCCAAAGGGATGCGACACGGTCTTTTTCCCCGGCTGCGCACTGGCCGGAACCCGAAGCAGCAGAACCATTGAGGTTTATTCCTGGCTGAAAAAACAAAAGCCGGATATGGGAATGGTTCTGGATTGCTGCGCCAAGCCCTCCCATGATCTCGGAAGAATGGAATTTTTTAAATCCAATTTTTCTGCTATGGAAAATTTTCTTGTGGAAAAGAAAATCAAAAAAGTTGTTACTGCCTGCCCCAACTGTCTCTGGGTCTTTAATACATATGCAAAAGACTTAACTGCCCAGTCCGTGTATACGCTCATGGCAGAAAACGGTAATGGTTCAGCTCCAAAATTATCCGGCTGCGTCACGGTCCATGACCCGTGCACCGCAAGGCTGGACAGGCAGGTCCACGCCGATGTAAGAAAACTGATTCGGGAAACAGGCCTTGCGATCCGTGAAATGGAACATTCCAGGGAAAAAACGCTGTGCTGCGGCGAAGGAGGGACTGTTTTTAAAGTTGCCCCGGATTTTGCGGCGGCCTGGGGGATTACCAGAAAAAATGAGGCCAAAGGACAGAAGATCATCACCTATTGTGCGGGCTGCTCGGAATTTCTGGGTAAATCCATGGATACCGGTCATATCCTGGATCTTGTCTTTGACCCGGAAAAAACCATGAACAAAAAAGAGCGGCGGACACGATCGCCTTTTACATATATTTTCCGGTTGAGCCTTAAAAACAAACTTGCCGGATCAGCCCCCGGACAGATCTTTGAAAAACAGCCTCTTTCGGAGAAAAAGGGGGCTGAATTCAATCTGTCAAAGTTTATGGTACTGCTCATTATTGCAGCAGGCATCATCGGGGCCAAAATGACCGGAATGGACCAATTGATCAGCCAGGAAAACATCCAAAGCTTTGTCCAGGGCTTCGGACCCATGGCGCCGCTGATTTTTATTTTTATCGTCACCCTGGCCCCGGCTTTTTTCCTGCCGGGTGCACCTTTTATCATTGCCGGTGGACTGATTTTTGGTCCGGTCTGGGGGGTGGTCTACGGCATTACCGGTGCGACAGCCGGGGCATGCCTGGCCTTTTTAGTGGCAAGATATGCGGCATCGGACTGGATTGAAGCAAAAATAACCCACCCTTCCTTTATCCGGCTGAAGAATGCGACCGAACGCCACGGCTGGAAAATTGTAGCCCTTACACGTCTTATCCCGCTTTTTCCTTTCAACCTTTTAAGTTATGCCCTGGGACTCAGCCAGATCCGGTTTTTAACTTATTTTATAACCTCTTTCATCTGCATGCTGCCTGGATGCGTGTGCTATATCCTGCTGTCCAGTTCCATTTTCGACCTGCTCCAGGGTAAATTTTCCATTCAATTCTTTGTGGGAGCCGCATTGCTCATACTGCTTTCTTTCATGCCGATACTGTTCAAGAAATACAAGCCAGACAATTTATAGAAAAATAGAGAAAATAGGGCAAAAATAGGGGCAAAAATAGGGGACAGACCCGAATGGCACTAGTTTATGGCCTTTACCACATATCTGTTGCGATGTGCTATCTCCT
>CAYFKW010000002.1:0-102588 GCA_964343845.1 uncultured Desulfobacula sp.
TGACCATATTTCAAATATTAACTCGGGTGTCCAGTTTTATAGGGGCAACTACACACCTCAAATCAGCTGCGATACAATTAAAAGGTGATTTGTAACATATTGTAACATTATTGTTTATTGACATTAAATGGACAATTCATATGTTAATTTCCGATAGGATATTGTGATGACAACCATTCAGGGCAATACTGTTTTCAACCATTACTTGTTATTTGAATTTGTTTTTACTATCCTGATCAAAATTCTTATTTTTGAATCGTACCAGGGATTGGCAGAATGGATGATCGTAATGTAAAACGCAAACTTGCTGCTATTGTTTCAACGGATGTAAAAGGGTACAGCCGCCTTATGGCTGACAATGATGTTGAGACGGTCAAATCTCTGAAAACCTGTAGAAAGATCATAACTGCGCAGGTGGAATCTCACAAAGGAAGGGTGGTTGACGCTCCCGGCGATAATCTTTTATCAGAATTTTTATCTGTTGCAGATGCAGTTGAATGTGCAGTTAACGTCCAGGATGAATTATCAGCGCACAACAAGCATCTTTCCCGGGACAGAAAGATGGAATTTAGAATCGGTATTCATTTAGGCGATGTAATTGAAGACGGCGACCAGATATTCGGTGATGGGCTTAACATAGCAGCAAGGCTTGAAAGTATGGCACCTGGTGGCGGTATTTGTATTTCAGGGTCTGCGTTTGAACAGGTAAAAAACAAACTGTCTTTTGGATATGAATTTCTGGGTGCAAAAAAACTGAAAAACATTTCCGGACCTGTTCCTGTTTATCGCGTGTTAACAGACCCGGCATATTCAAAACAGCTTGTCTATAAATGCAAGCATGATGATCCTAAATTCCGCCGGAATAAAAAAATTATTATCGCCTCTGTTTTAAGTATCATTATTATCATAAGTATTCTTTTGAGGATGAATATAGTGGCACCACCATCCCCGTCTCCAGTGGATGTCAAAGACAGACTTTTAAGGTTTCACCTGCCGGAAAAACCGTCTATTGCGGTTTTACCATTTATGAATATGAGCGGTGATAACGATCAGGAATACTTCTCTGATGGATTAACTGAAGATCTCATTACAGATTTATCAAAAGTGTCCGGGTTGTTTGTTATTGCCCGAAACTCTGTTTTTTCTTACAAGGGCCAAAATGTGAAAATTGATAAAATCGGAAAGGAACTTGGGGTCAAATATGTACTCGAAGGCAGTGTAAGAAAAATTGAGAACCGTGTTCGTATCACAGCTCAGCTTATTGATGCTGAAACCGAAGGCCATATATGGGCGGAAAGGTATGATCGTGACCTTAATGATATATTTTCTTTGCAGGATGAGGTACGGGGGAAAATAGTCACTGCCCTGGCTGTTCAATTAACCACTGATGATAAAAACAGGATAAAGACAAAAAAAACAAAAAACCTGGAAGCGTATGACTATTTTTTACGCGGGATGGAGCTGCATTCCGTCAAAATGCAAGATGGTCTGCTCAAGTCCAGGCAGCTTTTTGAAAAAGCAATCGAACTCGATCCAGCCTATGCACTGGCCTATTCTGCTCTGGGACATACGTGGCTTATGGAATGGATTTTCGGCCCGGATCAGGATCAGAAACTTCTGGACAAAGCCTATGACCTGGGCCTGAAAGCAATTACAATTGATGAGAAAGAAAGTTCAGGCTACAGCGTTCTTGCCAGTGTACATCTGTGGAGGAAACAACACGATAAAGCAATTGAGCAGTCACAAAAAGCAGTCCAGCTTGAACCCAACAATGCCATGCGCCTTGCCGATCTTGGTGAACATCTCACCTGGTCTGGAAAGCCAAATGAAGGATTAACATACATTGAAAAGGCCATGCGGCTTGATCCGAAACACCCGGCCTGGTTTTTATGGAATCAGGGTCATGCATATTATCTTACACAACAATATAAAAAAGCGATTGAGGCATTCCAGGCAGCTTTAATAAAAGATAAAAATTTCTGGCCGTCCCATATTTTTACTGCCCTGTGTTACGATGCAGAAGGGGAAAAGCAGGCGGCAAAAATTGAAATTGAAAAACTGTCAACAGCAAAAAAAATGCTGTCACTGGAGGAATGGAAAGATCGTCTTCCTTACAGGGATACCAGTCTGGCAGCCGTCATTGTCGGAAAACTTGAAAAAATTAAAATTGAATAAAAGCTTATGAATAGTATAAAACCTGTTTGTATTTTTACGTTTTGAAAAGCCGGCTTAAAGAAAAATGAAAACTGCCAACATTTTACTCATACATCCGCCTGTCAGCAGCCCTGCCGTACCGCCATGGGAGACCGCTTTTCTGGCTGGCTTTTTTTCTGATACCGCCCTGGTTTGTCACCAGTATGATGCAAACCTGGATTTTTATCTGACTGATGTTCTGTCAGAAAGCCGATTCCCTGTTCATTGGGAAACCATCAGAAAAAATGCTGCCGCCGGGATTATCCCCAAACCGCTATTTAGTGAGGCAAATAAAGCCTGTCAAAGAATAGAGGGCACAGGCATTAAAATCAGCAGTGTTAAAACCAATGATTTTTACTCACCTGAAAACTTTATCAGGGTAAAACATCATATTAACGACTTGTTAAACTATTTTTCAACAGCATTTTATCCTTTCCAGACAGGATGGGGATTCTTTTACCATGACCAAAGCTTGATTCAGGGAAGCAAAACATATGGGCCGTTTCAGTTTCTCTGCCAAGAAAGACTTAAACAAAGGGTCCTGGATATTGAACCCGATATGATCGTGCTTTTTGTCACTTCGCCTTTTCAGGCTTTTGCGGGAAATGTAATGGCCGCTTCTATCAAAGAGGATTTTCCTGAAAAAAAAATCGTGCTTATCACCGGCTCTCATGTGACTGTACAAGATATTAATGCGATTGATCATTATTTTTCACTGGATTCTTTACATCCCTTTTTTAAGCTGATTCAAACTGTTTTCAGCACAGAAATAATCCCTGGAAACATATGGCCGGTATTTGAGAATTTACCGTTAGCCAGGTATTTAACACCACAAATAGTTCTGCCTGTAAACCTGTCGGTTTTTAAAAACAAAAAATCCTGTACAACCATTTTAAGGGATCTTGGAGAACACCTCGACACAAATGGATTTATGATCCAGGACTATTCCCCTGACAATAAAGGCCTTCTTGGATCAGCGGATCAGGATATATTTTTCAGTATATCACAATCAATGGATGATACACAGATTTGGGATGATCTTCCGGGAATTGACGCAGCCCTGCCTTCAAGCTTGAAAATGATCTGCTGGGACAGCCCCAAAAAAGAAAACCGTTTGGATATGAAACCATTATGGAATTTATCAAAACTTGGTCTTTGGAACCATATCAGGATTCACCCTGACACTTCCGCAGAACAAAAAAATGATCTGTTTTCATTTATTTCTTCCAACCCCAATATTGTGCAGTCTTTTGAAAATTTTGCCCAAAGCAACACTGGAGATACCATAGATAAAACTCAGATCGATTCCACCTATCAACCCTATGCCAAAGTTGCTTCCTTACCAGGCAAACCTTTTTGGAAGACCCTTGAAGACCCGGTTTATCAATTGCTTTATCTGAACAGATACAATAAAAAAGATCTATTTTGTATGCGGACAGATCACAAAACGGTATCTGTAATAAGAATTGGAGACGGTATTCAGTTCTGCTTTAAAAAGCCAGATGATCTGCCTGCCGGGTTTCTTGACGAAATATGTAAAATGGTTGAAGCAGGCGGATCGGTTGACACAACCTATGTCCGCTACAATCTGGAAAGAGCCTATTTAATAGGATACGCAATGGAAAATGGTGTCATTATAGGCAATTCGAGCTTAAAACACCCCAGGCCTGAATTTATGCAGAGAATGAAACAGATGACAGGACTTAACTTCACAGGTTATCTTGAAAGAGGATATACATCTGTAAGGCCTGAATACAGAGCCCTTGGAGTTGGTGCTAAACTTCTTGAAGGTTTGACAGAAAGAGCATGTGACCATAAAATATTTTCTATCATCAGTGAGGACAATCTGGCCACTCAAAAGATTGCTCTTCGCAACAATACAAAAAAAATTGCTACATATTTCAGTGAAAAAGCGGGGAAGTCATTAGGGGTCTGGATGCCGGAAAATATGATTGAAAAGGATTGGGATTTACACAAATGATCATTGGGCTGATAACGATAAATGATTTCAGTTTTCATCCTAACCTGCGGCTGCAGCAGTCAGCCCTTAAAAGTGGTCATCAGGTTATACTTATCAATCCATATAAAATATTGGCCAGTTTAAAAAATAATACGCTGGACATCTCTTTTGACAACTGCATACAAAAGCCGGATATTATTCTACCCCGTCAAGGCTCCCCTATGGGAGAATACGGCCTTTCGATCATCCGTCAGCTCGAACAGATGGGAATCCCCCTTGTCAATGGGCTTGAAGGTGTTACCATCGCCCGCAGCCAATACATTACATTACAGACACTTGCTTCATATGGAATCCCGGTCCCCAAAAGCTGTTTTATTACAGATGCATCACAATTTTCAAACGCAGTTGACTTTTTAGGCGGTTATCCCGTGATCGTAAAACAGGTGGATGGAATGGGGGGAGACGGGGTGATCAAGGTGAATCAGTTGGAAGCGGCTGTCCCTTTTTTAAACAAACACTTAAAAGCCCTTAAAGGAATCGTGGTGCAGGAATATATTCCACTGAAAGACAGAAAGGACATCCGGTTATTCGTCATTGGCGACACCGTCGTCAGTGCCGTTGAACTCGAACCTTTAAATAACGAGTTCAGAACAAACATTCATCAGAACGGAACAGCAAAAAAAATACAACCGCCAGCGAAATGGAAAAGATTGGCTGTTGATTCTGCAAAAGCATGCTGCCTTGAAATAGCAGGTGTTGATATGATAATAGGGAAAAACAAAGCCCCTGAAATTATAGAAGTCAATTATTCACCAGGATTCAAAGGGCTTGAGGCGGCCACTGGTTTAGATATTGCTCAGAAAATAGTTCAATATGCTGAGTTTGTTTTCAATAAAAGGATATCATCCAGAAAAACATTATGAAAATTACCAATTTTAATATCACTCATGAAAAGGACAATATCAAGGCAGAGGCCCTGGTTCAGTTTGAAGACAGCAGCAAACCAGACAGCCGCGTTTATATTAAAACATCTAAACAATATGAAAAAGATTTTTCTGCAAACCCTGATGCGTTTTTAGTCGGCTGTCTTTTACCTGCCATTCACCTTGGAGAATCCAGAATTCAGGTTGACGGACCGGTCTGCCCCTTTCTAAAAGAAGGGCTTTCTGCTGCGATGAACATATTAAAAGACTGGACAAAAGGCAGGTATTCCCTTAAAATACAGGCCCGATCATCCATGCCCCGCAAAAGGCCAGATCCGCCCAGAACAGGCATGGTCATGTCAGGCGGCATGGATTCTCTGGCCGCCTTAAAGCTTAACAGGATGAATTATCCCGACACCCACCCAGGGCACATACAGGACTGCTTTTTCCTGCACGGTTTCGATATTGGCGGTGTGATTGAAAGAGGAATGAAGTATCCTGTATTTGAAAGGGCCAAAAAAGCCATCACCAGGATTACAAATGATGCTGGTGCTACGCTCATACCTGTTTACACCAACATCAGGCATTTATGTGATGAAAGAGAGCTGTGGCTTGATAGTTTTTTTGGTGCTGTTCTGGCAAGCATGGCACACACATTCTCCAACCGGATTGACATGATGTTTATCGGGTCATCCTATGACATACCCAATCTGCACCCCTGTGGATCACATCCGCTTCTTGACCCTGAATATTCAAGTTATAACCTGAGAATCCGTCACAGGGATTATGAACTTTCCAGGATAGAAAAGATTAAGATCGTTTCTCAATGGGATGTCGCATTCAACAATTTCAGGGTATGCCTGGCCAATGTACCGGATCGGCTGAATTGCGGCAAATGTGAAAAATGTGTCAGAACGATGACTGAATTAACCGCACTCGGCCTTTTAGATAAAACACAGGCGTTTGTTGAAAATGACATTATGCCTGAAGATATTGAAAAATTTGATATCACCATAAGGGTCAGGCCCCCTTTTTACAGGCCGATGATACCATTGCTGAGAAAGCGAGGCAGAGATGATCTGGCCGATACCATTGAACAGCAATTAAAGGGGGGAATAAGGGAAAATGATGAATAAAATCTCTGCCATTGTGCCTGTCGTAAATATGATCGGTGCAATAATTATCTATTTCTACTTTTCAGTTGTCCTGCAGGTCAATCAAACAAGTTCAGAAATTCCTGATTATGTTACACCGCTTTTTACGTTTATCGGGACTGCATTTCTCTGCCTGATCGGTTTCTCTCTTTTCCGGCCGTCAACAAAAAAAATGTTTGATGTGGCATACAGCAAGGTTGGGATCAACTCCTTTGAAGATACTGAAATTTATCGCCTGCAAAGAGATGCGCTGAAATTACCAATGCTGGTATCGACCTATACTTTTATCGTCTGGATTCTGGCTGGTTTCATTTTTGGTTTTCTGCAGCCAATGATAATTGCCAAACTTTTTAATACACAGACACCGGACCTCATTCCCTGCATGAAGCAGTTTCTGGGAATCTCTCTTCTCGGCGGGGGCATCACCGCAATGATACTGTATTTTGTTTTTGAAAATGCCTGGCGGTTCTATATCCCCAATTTTTTCCCGGATGGTCATTTAAACAGGATCAAACACATATTTAAAATCAATGTTCAAAAAAGATTTTTAATCGTATTTCTAGGAATCATCTTTGTTCCTTTGCCCATGATGGCCATGACAGTTTACTCCAGTTTAAGACAGGTATACACTTCAGACACTCTTGCAGAAAGCGATATCATGACCTCTCTTGCCTGGGAGTTAGGTTTTATCACGATCGATTCTTTGATTATTGTTCTGGTTTTAGCATATTTTCTTTCAAAAAGCATTTCCCTTCCGCTTTTGAATATTAAAAGGGCCATCAGAGAAGTTGAAAACAATAACATGAATGCGCGGGTAAAAATTTTGTCCAATGATGAGTTAGGCGATGTGGCCCAGGGCTTCAACCAAATGATTAAGAGTTTAAACGACAGCCAGAAAGTAAAAGACTCTTTTGGAAAATACATGTGTAAGGAAATCAGGGATGAAATTATTGCAGGAAGCCCTTCCCTTGAAGGAGAAATGAAGCGTGTGACACTGCTGTTCTCAGACCTGAGGAATTTTACCGGACTTGTTGAAAAAAATCACCCCAAGCATGTGGTTAAGATCATGAACCAGTATTTCAATGAAATGACGCTTGCAGTAAAGGAGCATAAAGGACTTATCCTCCAATATGTGGGAGATGAAATTGAGGCTGTTTTCGGTGCGCCGGTGAGTTTTGATGATCACCCTGAAATGGCAGTAAAAACAGCCCTTGAAATGAGAAAGCGGCTTGAGCAGTTAAACAAAACACTCGTTTTAAATGGATTTGAACCGCTGGCCCATGGCATCGGTATCCATTCCGGTGCTGTTCTCGCAGGTAATATCGGCAGCAAAGAACGAATGTCATATGCACTGGTCGGGGATACGGTAAATACGGCCTCAAGGATTGAAGGACTGACAAAAAACTATGGGTGTGATATTATTTTAAGCCAGACCACGTATAACCTTTTAACTGAATCTTATGCTACTGAACAGCTCGCACCTGTAAAAGTAAAGGGCAAAGAAGACGAACTGATCGTCTATAAATTATTATCCTGAATCTACTTTTCTCTAACCTTGCTATGCAGATTTCTTATCGTCCTGCTGAGAACCGTACAGATCTGGAGTGCAATTCTTGGATATTCCAGTGCGGTTTCTTTAAATTCCTGCTTATGAAGAATGAGAAAACGAGAAGGCTCTGTTGTGCAGATTGTCGCCGACCTGGGCGAATTATCAATCAGCGCCATTTCTCCAAAAGATCCGCCTGTAGAGATATGATCAATGATCACTTTCTGGCCATCTGCTTTCTCCATGATAACATCTACCTGGCCATCAATGATCAAAAACACTGTTTCTCCCACATCATTCTGCTTGATAACCGTCCGGTCTTCAGGATAATCCAGCTCTTTTGTTACCGAGGCAATAGCAGCAAGCTCTGCCGCGCTGAGATCTGAAAAAATCTCGATTTCTTTTAAAAGAAGTATTTTTTCCCCCAAAGAAATCTCGGTCGATTTAATTCTTTGCGGATCTGTAGATGTGTCCTGGTCTTTTTTGAGAATCATTTTCACTTCCTTTAAAATATTTTCATTTAAAGAATTTTCTAATTCATTGACCAGATCATTTCCCTCAAGCAGATCTGGCTCATCGATGGCGAGATTAAGTCCAATCAATACATCAACCCAGTCTTCAGATGAAACCAGGCTCTTAAAAACATCTTTCCCTTCTGAATCGAATTGTGGAATTTTAGCAACTTTCTTTCCGTCTTCCAGTGCAACAGATGGAGATGGGCTTTCTAAAAGCGGCAGCATTGCATTTAAAAGTTTTCGGTCTATGACATCGCTTAACAGTTCAATTGCATTGGCCCGCTGTCGGGTATCTGGCGAAAAGATACCTCTCCAGGCCGTTTTTATTTTGCCTGTCTGATCATGAATCGCCAGCACGCGGATAATATTTTCCAGATCTAATTCTTTTTTCTGCAATACATGTTCTATGGCAAGATCCCTGTATTTCCCTTTTGGTAATTTCCCGAGATTTTCTCCCATGGCAACATATGCATAGCTGTTATTCAAACGATCCTTTGCAAACATCAACACATCAAACTCTCTAATGTCGAGTGTTTCCAGAAGTTCAAAAAGCCCTTTTCGAATCCGCGAACTCGGCAGGCCCAGTGATTCAACGACCAGCTTATTGTTTTGATACGATGCATCTTTAATTTTTGTTTTGGCAAACTCATGGATTTCATCAGATGGGTCACCTAAAAGGAAAATGGCTTTTTTAAGGGAAAAGTCATCATTGATATCCAGGGCATCCAAAGCAGCCAATCTCACATCTTTTCTGCTATAGGAAAGATAGGAAAATATCACGAAGTTCAACTCTCTTGCTCTCAGCCTGGATAATGCCCGTATGATATCTGGTATAATTGAATCAATATCCTTTTCTTTTAATATGGTGAGCAAAAGGTCAATAAATTCTCTATTGCCGCTGAGTCCGGCACCAACAATTCCGGATTGTCTCTTTTCCATTTCTGTAGACATCAGCCACTGATGGATCATTTTGCCATACTGGTCTGCATCCTGTGAATATAAACAGGCAACGGCAAATCCCCTGACAACAGGGTGAGTGTTATTGATATACGGTGTAATATCTACATCTCTTATAATATCAAATCCCTGTTGACAGATAATTTTCATTATCGCGATGGTGACCTCAGATTTTTCAGGATCAAGAACAGGCAAAAGCTTTTTAGACTGTGTTTGAAGTGTTTCAGCTGATATCATTTTAATCAGTGCAACCTTTGTCTCATCATCCTGATCTGCCAGATTTCTCAGTATGTTCTTATCCAGGATTTCTGTTGAATAATTTTTCAGGAGTGTCGCATACCAGATGGCATCCTTACCTCTTGCCGCCATAAACGATTTTTCAAGCTCTGAAAGAATATTTTCTTCCTTAAAAATCTGTCCCAGCTCTTTTTGTTCCAGGCTTTTTATATCCAGAAGGTTATTGGAAATCAGGTCTTTCAATATTTTTGAATAATTTGATTTCAGAATAATTGGCGCTGCAATCCATGCCAGCATAAACGGCAGGGCGACAAGGGTAAGATATCTTGGGTGAAAATGGAAATAATTCTCTGAAAGTAAAATAAGCGTAGATCCCAGGAAAAGGGCCATCCTGACCACAGTTCCCCTTAGAAAAGGCCGAATCATGTTCCTGTAGGATTCAGGGAAAAGTCCAATCAGTATTGAATTTGCCGGCATATTGATGGTGGTACGAATCACATTTGTTGACATTCTGGCATACATTGCAGAAAACATATCAAACCGAAACAGAAACGCGAATAACGCAATCATATAATTAAAGGGGTGAAACATCAGTGCAACCGGCAGCCCCCATCTTCCGTAAATCCGTCCTACAAAAAGAAGGATAAAGAGGCTCACCATATACAACCCGCCTCTGAAATACCCGAAAAACTGAATCATGGCTGCTTCACTGGCGAACTGATCATCGATGGCATAGTTGAACTGATAGTTCATGATCGGAATGATCACATTTGGCATAAATGTCAGCACCAGAACGATCTTGATGAGAACAGAATCTTTAATCAGCGGCAGGACCTCTTTGAACTCCTGAATCATGGAAGGCTTCTCTTTCCCTTCTTTTGCTTCTTTCTCAGGGTAGATAAGGGTTGAATAGCTTCTCCCCATGGCCTGCACAATAAAAGCGCCCATTAAAGTGGTGCCAAGATAAAGATATAGAAGATTATCCAAATTGAACATTCTGGCAAAGTACGGTGTACCGAAACTGCCCAGGATAAGCCCTATTACCCCGCCGGCTGTCAGCAGAGGAAAAAGTCTTTTGGACTGCCTTGTATTAAAAAGATCATTGCACATATTCCAGAACAACAATGCCTGAAGCAGTTCAAACTGACTTTTGAGCATGAAAAGCAATGGATATAAAAGGTCAAAGCCAAACGGTATAAGGAGCCGGATGACCGTAACGATAATACCTGAAAAAATAAAAATATAGGTTAAAAGCCTGGCCCCGGGTAATTTCCCTAAAAAAGCTGTTAGAAAACCGGTAATGAAAAAAGTGGCAACAGCATTGAGCATATTAACAATAGGCAGATACTCGACCCCGTACCGTTTTAAAAAAGCTGTTTCTGCATAGTTGTTCAGGATAATACCAGAGCTTCTGATAACAAAAAGCAGCGCTGCTGTCCATAAAAGCAGCGCCACTTCTTCTTCATACAGTTTTAGAAACTTTAAGAGTTTTTCACGCATCAATCAGCCTCAAGGACCAGTCTGAACCCTGTTGTTTTAAACTTTGCGCTTGGATGCGCAAATGTTCTGTTGGCACTTCTTAGATATTTGCCGTATTTATACCAGCTTCCGCCCCGCCTGATCCTGGTTTCCCTTTTAATGGGTTCAATGTCTGTGCGGCCTGATGAACTTTTATACCACCGGTACTCATCCAGGCACCATTCCCAGACATTGCCATGCATGTCATAAAAACCCCAGGGGTTTGGCTTAAAGCTTTTTACCGGTGCAGCCTGATTTGATTTAATCTGCATGGATTCATAAAAAAGCGTACACTCTGGATTCTTCTTTGTATTGTTGCTGTACATCGCTTTAGAGCAATCAATATCATCTCCCCAGGAATATGCAGTGGTAGTGCCGGCCCTGCAGGCATATTCCCACTCCTGTTCTGAAGGCAATCGATAGGTTCCTATATTTTTTTTGTTTAATTTTTTAATGAAATTCTGGCAGTCATAGTATGAAACACGGGTAACAGGATCAGAATCCCCTCCTTTTTTACGGCCAAATATCTTTTTCCCCATAACCGCTTGCCATTGCGTTACGGTTACTTCTGTTGTCTGCAGGTAAAAAGGCTTCTCTATCATAACGGTATGGAGCATTTCATCGCTTTCACGGTACGGTTCTGATTCAGGACTGCCCATCAGAAAAGTACCTGGTTTCACCAGGATAAATTCCATCCCAATCTGGTTGGTCATTTTATCCTTCACTGCCACCGCATTATTTAAAAAAAATATTGACAGCACACAGCTGACAATTAAGATAAAACACCCTTTCTTAAACGGTTTATCCAGCCTGAACATCAAATATGAATTCATGTTTTTATTGAATGCCCTTGTATTGAGTGTACGTTTGGTTTTGCTGATTTTGATTCCCTAATCTAATGATAATTTCACTTCATTGTCAAGTAAAACAGCCGTTTAAAGGCTGTATAAATCTTGACATATGAAAAGCTCCTGCTAATTTTTCGATTCATTCATCCATTTTAACAAAATATCTCTGTCCTTTTGGTCCATAGACGTAATTTTTAATCGGTTAAATTGCCTGTCCTGATGTGTTTCCACAGACAGTACTTTGGCATAAATCTCATCAAATCTATGGGTTTTTATACAAAAACCAAATTTAAGTTTGATATCTGTAAACGGCTCGATTACCGGCCTGATAGATGCATCTATTGTGTTGCCGTCTATTTTTATGGTCTCGCCTATTCTTGGAATCAAATCAATTTTCTTGTCTTTAATTGTCCACACCTGGAACGGCATTTTAATGGACAGGATGTTTTGATTTATGGTTATGGATGATTTAAGTGATACATTGTAGTTAGAATTAATCTGAGACACAGAATAAAAAACAAGCGGTTTTTTCAACCCTTTCATCATGATGTTCTTAGGCGGCTCTGCAATTATTTTATTGTAGACAAGTTTCTGTGTTGATTTACCGATAAGCACCTGGCCGCCGATACTGTTGGATTCTATCCTGGCTGCAGTGTTGACGGTTGATCCCACGATACCGTATTTCATCCTGAGCTGTGATCCGATATTTCCCACAATAACTTTTCCTGTATTGATCCCAATTCCCATTTCAAGACACGGGTATCCGGATTTCACAATCTCTTTGTTGAGGACACTTAAGCTGTTCTGCATTTCTATGGCGCATGCAATCGCTCTTTCAGGATCATCGTCATGACTATCGGGCGCACCAAAAACAACTAAGATTGCATCACCAATAATTTCATCAATAATACCATCATATTTTAATATAATTTTTGACATCTGCTCAAGATACCGGTTTAAAAGCTGAACCATTTCTTCTGGGTCTTTTGTTTCAGACAGGTTTGTGAATCCGCGCAGATCAGACATCAGTACTGTGACTGTTTTCCGGCGCCCACCGATTTTCTGTCCATCCGGGGTTTCAAGAATTTCATCGACCACTTTGCTGGAAAGATATTTGCCAAACGTTTCTCTGACAAAATTCACCAGCCGCAGACGCTCTTCAGATACTTTGAGTATCGTTTCAAGCATTTTTGTTCTAGTGGTTACGATCGTTTTAATCTCATGGGGAGAATTATCCGATATCTCAGGGGGTTCGACATCTGACATATCATTTTGAAATTTTTTATTGGCTGTGGCGATCACTTCCAGGGGGGTAATGATTTTGTGAGTGAGAAATTTTTTGAGGCTCACCATCATAAAAAGGATAATAATACCAACAAGGATAACAATCCTTACACCATACCAAAAAAGATCCATTGGGGTTGTGTCTTCAGTGAACCAGCGATAGAAAAGAGAAAATACGAGTAGAACAGCTTCAATAAAAAGGATGCGCCAGAAAACCCCCATTAAAAGGATTTCTCTCACACCTTTGCTGTTTTTGGTTTTACTCATTTTATTGAATATGAACACCTGTTTTAGCGTAAAAAGAAAATTATAGTCCAAACTATCTGAAAAAAAAAGCCATTTTATTGGCTGCTGTTCCCATGAACAGACATGGGACAAACTGTTGTTTCTTTGAATTCTAAAGTAAAAACAGCCCGTTAAAGGAAGGATGGGCTATGGTTTGAAACCTTAAGCAATTACATACGATATATCTTGAATTTACCTAACTTTAGAATATCCGTTTTTTAACCCGCTTTCATCTCAATAATATTTCCAACTGCCTTGGATTCAAGGTTAACACCGACTCTCAATGCTTTTAGTCCTCGAACTTCCGGCATGTCATCCAGGTCTAAAGATTCCATATCATCGAGCAGTTTACCTTTGCTTTTTAAAAAATTAATATGCTGCCTGATTTCTCTGCCTTCCGCTGGATGAGAATAGACAACAGCAATCCTGTTGGGCTGTGTCAACCGCTCATTTTTCCCTTTTACCATCGCCTTGTCCAGCCTTGACTTAATGATTTCATGTCGGACATCATATGCGCCGTCAACATCGAACCGTTTTTCATCGAATCGAAACCGTATGGAAAGCGGTGTATGGTTAATCAAAATCAGATGGCAGGTGTCTAATGGAACCTTGAGCTCCGGTTTCATCTTTTCAGTATGCCATGCAAGACCACAGGCAACGATCATCTGCCACAGCGTCATGTTTTTAATATGGAACGCAGCAAGTTTCTGGTTCGCCATCATCGATGCACCAATATACATCATATAATCCACACCATCTGTCTGCCGTTTTTCAAAATAATGGGGAAACGTCTGCTGGATCTGTGCATCTTCTCCGCCTAAATATGCTGATAATGTTTCATTCAGACGTGACACACTTTGTTCATATGCTTTTCTTTTGTCATAAATCATTCCAGCAGCAGGGTCCAGGGCATTTTTATAGTCTTGAATATATCTGGAAACGTCAGGCGATAATCCTTCCAGGTCACCAAATGTTGGTGTAACTTCACGGTCCAAAAACGAAAAGACAGCATTCTCATCGCCTGAATTTACACCGGTAGAAATATCCTCTATCTTTGCCTCCAGCCTGTGTTTATATTCTTTTAACAGGGGCCAGGGTCTTTGTTTTGACGCCGCTGTCATTATATCAAGGGCCAGCGTGAGCTGACGGGTTAAATCTTTTTGAATACCTTTGTTTCGTTCAAAGGATGAGCCCCTGATATCAGACTGGCCGTAAAATGGTACAACATCTTTAAATATAATGGGTTCCATCTCGGAACTCTGCCCTTGACGGATTCGTTCCATATGGCTCATGGCTGCTTTTTCAAACCGCCATTCCACTGAGGGATGAACAGCCGTGCACTTTTCTTTAATAATCGATTGAACTGTTTTTCCAATTTCATCCAACCCTCTTTTCAGGGCAACTGAAAAAATGGGCGCTACCTGTTCCAGCAACATGGTGTCAATGGCGCCAAGATCATTGGGTGTACAGGTAAAAACCTCGAGCAGCCCGATCACTTCTCCCTGGTAGGACAGCGAAGACATCAGCATAGATCTTATACCGGCTGAAACAGCCTGCTCTTCTGCCGGGACTTTATCTTTTTTCTCAGCAAGATCAGCGATCCGCAAAACGCCCTTCTGCTCGACAGTTTTCATCCATATAGACCCCTGAACATCTTTCAAATCAACATGTTTTGAATTTGAAAAAAGACAGTTTACTTTGGAACAACAGTCACTTTTTATAATCATGACCTGGTCCCCTTGCAGGGCGCCAATGCCCAGAGCCAGGTCCGGTCGCCGGAAAAGGACTCGAAGGCGATTTTCCAAAAGCCTGATACCATCTGATGAAAATATGGATTGCTGATCAATCAAGTCTCTTTCAAGCGCTGAGATAACTTCAGATTCGGTTACATCCATGGCGCGGGCAACTGTGAATCCTGATAGTTCAAATGCCTCTAAATCGATGTATGTTTTTAATACATTGATATCTGTAACATCTTCTTTAATCGCAGATCGTTCTTTTTCGGACAGTTCTCTTGGTTCCTTAATGGCCTTAACATTAACAAATTGAAAATCAGGAACAATTCTGAAATATCTATCTAACCCCGTTTTTTCATCTTTTATAATCCGGATGGTTGAATTATCTATATCCTCAACATTAATGTTATAAATCCGGTCCAGAATCAAAAAGTAAATTCTTAAAAGTTTGCCATCTCTTATGGATGCCGTTTCCCGGTTAAAACTGCCTTTCAAAAACTTATCGCCATCAATAAAAAGTTTTTGAAATTGAGGTGTGACATAGAACGGCTCAAAGGAATATGGTGTCATGGCCCCTGCGATTTCTGTATTAAACGACGCTGTCGGGAATACAACAGACATTAATGGCCTTAGAATATCATAGTGTTCATTCAGGATACTGATATCCTGAATATTTCCCTGAAGTTCTGGATTTTCATTTATTCTTTGTTTAATTTCATTGAATATATATGCCATATGATGGCATTCGGGCACTAAATTTTTTTCCCAGAAATCCAAAAGAGGATCAAGGCTTACCATTGAATGAATTCGGGTATCAAAGAGCTTTTTTTCCATGATCTGCCTCCTTATGTTATCTTAAACATTATAATCACAAGGAGAAAAATGTCAATTGTGAGCTATAGCAAGCCCTTTGCAAGATTTTTATAGCCTTCCAACTTGATATTTTTTTCATCGCATCTTTCTTTTATTATCGAAGCGGCAGACAGGTTGAGCTTTTTTTGTTCTTCATTGACCCTGACATTGAACCCGCAGTTAAACGGGCCTAATTTTAAAGACTGCCGGACACCATCGTATGTATCATATATTTTTGTATAGGGGTGTGCAAACAGCCACCTGAGCTGCAATGTTGTAACGGCATTTTTAGAAAGCATACTCATAAAAAAATCAAGATCTTTAAGATCCTGTTTAATGAGGTTGTTCCAACCCAGAATAACATTGGCATTCACCTTAAACCCAGTCTTTTTACATAGCTCAATGGTGTCAAACACCTCATCCATCTTGGTTCCTTTGTCCAGATACGTCCACATCCGGTCTGATGGGAATTCGATACCAAACCCCAGCGTACAGTCAGGCACATTGCCATCAAGCTGTGCAATAACGTGTTCCAAAGCCCTGGTTTCAGCTTTGGCTGCCCGCATAAAAAAACGGTACTCAATATCGTTTGAGTTGGGAAGATCCGGAAGAACGAGTTTAATGTGGTCCGGTGTAATAGACCCGGTATTCAGTCTTACGATTCTGTGCCCCTTATATGGGAACTGGTTAAATTCCTGTCCCATTTTTTTCCGTTTCCTGAAATGATCCATGGAATGCTGAGCAATGGAGCAGAATGGACACTTTTTCCAATAGCATTGATTTTCAAGCGTATATGAAAAATAAATTCGACTGTTATCCGGGATCGATTCAGGGAGGACTAATTTCCATTTCCCTGAAAAATTGGGGACACCAAACAGATCTTCAACGCTCTGGCCTGTGATAAACAGATTAGAAGGAAGGCTGTCTTCCACCTTAAAATGGACCGAATTCCACCCCCCTTTGTTTTCACATCTTTCTGAAGCCACAGGCCCCCCGACAACAAACTCAATATCAGGGTATTGTTTTGCCCAGATAAATGCCTGGTACAATTGATTCACATAACTTGCACTCACATAAGCTTTACCGTTATGAAACGGCAGCGCCCGATTCTGATATATCTCCTCTTCATACCATTTATCATTATCAGCCTCATGTTCTATCCACAAAAAGTCTCCTTTTTCGCTGCACAGGTCATATGTATCTGAAAAGCCGTTGGAAAGATCATACCAACCGCTTTTTGTTTTGCTGTAGAACTGTATAAACACTGTATCTGTCATTGAATTCAACCTTTAATTTGACCATTCAGTTTTCTTACTACATCCATAAAACAGCAGGTTTTTATACCTGCAAACACTTCCGGCGGTACTGACAATTTTCACACGATATTCTGTTGCTTTGCCCTGCTTCTTTACCAAAGCTATGACACTTCCTTTTTTTGTCAAAAAAATTCGTACCAAACATTATGAATCTTTTATCAATTTGACTGAGTAAGGGTTTGACAATTCGCAGTGCTTATCATACAAAGATAAATGTTTTTTTATCCATTAAAATTGGGAGGACAGCCTTAAAGCAAAATGAAAATTGGGTTTATAATGGACAATTTGAGACAAATTGATCCAATTTGGGAAACCACTGCATACCTCATGTATGAATGCAATCAAAGGCAGCATACCGTTTATTTTCTGGAACCCCATGATGTATATGTCCGTGACAATGAGGTTGTCGCAAGGATGCGAAACATAAGCGTTCAACCTGATCTTTCAATAGAAGACTACTGGAAAGAACTCATCCGGTGTCTTGATCAGGATGAACTCATTTTTGAAACGGTGACAGACCTTGATGTTCTTTTCCTGAGAAAAGATCCTCCCATCATCTATGAAGTCATGGAAATTTTAGGACCTGTAAATGATAAAGTCTTTATGATTAACAATACGTTAGGTCAGATTACCGGTAACAGCAAAGTGTATATTTTAAATTTTCCTGAAATAATTCCAGACACACATGTATCAAGAGATCCTAGACGCCTTAGAACAATTATAGATGATTTTGGCGGTGATATGGTGATCAAACCGCTTCAGGGCCATGGTGGACACGGTGTTATTAAGGTGAGCAATCGGGATCAGGAAAATTTAAGCTCTTTAATCAATTATTATGTCCGAACCGGGAAGCCGTATCCTGAAAGGCGCCCCATAATGGTTCAAGAATATCTTGAAGAGGTCAAAGAGCATGGTGATGTTCGGATCCTGCTGCTGAATGGAGAAATTTTAGGTGCCATGGCCAGGAAAGCAATACCCGGAGATTTCAGGACCAATGTACATGCAGGCGCCACAGCTTTAAAGCATGAGATTACACCGGCACAAGAAAGGATCTGCAACATCATTAAGCCGAAGTTAATAAAGGATGGACTTTATTTTGTAGGAATTGACATCATCGGGGATAAACTGGTTGAGGTCAATTGTGTCAGCCCCGGAGGTATTCCAAGGATCAACCTGTTTAATAATGTAAAACTTGAAACAAAGGTGGTGGACTTCATTGAAAACAAAATCAATCAATCAAAGGCGGTGCTTAATTAAACTTAACTTACGTTTTGTTTTGTTTGCCGGCATCATTTTCATTTTTGCCGCTCTTCTTTTTTCATGCCAGAAAAGCGAAAAAAGTGCTGTTATGAAAATAGGGCTTCCTGCCGAACCGAAGTCTTTCAATATCTGGCTCGCCAGTGATGCAAATTCACGGAAACTTTTAGATTTAATTTACCAGCCGCTTTACCGGAGGGATCCCAACACCCTTGAAATCATTCCATGGCTGGCAGAAGAAGATCCTGTTTTCGATGAAAAACAACTGTCCTATACAGTTAAACTCAGGAAGGCCAAATGGTCAGACGGGTCTGATTTTACAAGCCAGGATGTTGTTTTCAATAAAAAGATTTTCTTTGATTTTAAGATCCCCCGATACTACAGCAAATGGAAAATCATAAAGGAACTTAAAGTTGTAGATGACCATACGCTTGTCTTTTATTTGAAAAAGCCGTCTGCCATCTTTTTATCCCGGGTGCTGACAGCTCCCATGGTGTCCAGAAAGGAATGGGAATCTGTTGCTACCGATGCCTTAAAGGCGCAGAAACCGCTTAAAGCACTCCAGGACCACCTGGTTGAAAAACCTGTCGGGACAGGTCCTTTTACCCTGTTTGAATACAAAAAAGGGGCCTATCTGCACATGAAAAAGAATCCACATTTCTTCGGTACAGGCCAAACCATTGCCAACCTTCAACTGGGGCCATATGTGGACAGTCTTCTTTTTAAAATTTACGGAACCAGCGATGTTGCGATCCTTGCCCTTAAAAAGGGCGATATTGATTTTTACTGGTGGGATATTCAGCCTGGATATCTTGAGGATTTAAAGAAACAGGATAATATTAAGGTATTTTTAAATAAAAAAAGTGCGTTATACTACTTTGGATTTAACCTCAGGAAGCCGCCGTTTAACGACAAAAAACTCCGCCAGGCTATTGCCACCGTAATCAACAAAGAATTTATTTTAACAAGAATTCTCCAGAATTACGGCACACCAATGCATTCTATTATACCATCGGGCAACCATTTCTGGCATAACCCCACTGTTGAAAAATACGGGCACGGCGAAAAATATGAGGACCGGATCAAAACTGCATATGACATATTAAAAACAGCCGGGTATTCCTGGGAAACCCCGCCAGTGAATGAAAGAGGAGAGGTGCAGAAAGCCTCTGGTTTGAAATTGCCGTCAGGAGACCCAATGGAAAAATTTGTTATCCTTACGCCGCCTGCAGATTATGACCCCAAACGTGCTTTTGCCGGAACAATGATTCAAGAATGGTTAAGAAATATGGGAATGCCTGCGTTTGCAAGACCCATGGCCTTCAATTCCCTGATTGATACGGTTAAGGGAAAACGTGAATTTGATGCCTTTATTTTAGGATATGGCAATCTTAACCTTGATCCTGATTACCTGCGTGCATTTTTCTATACCAAAATGGACCGGCCCAGAGGGTGGAATATGAGCGGGTACAAAAACTTGGAATTTGATAAAATTGCAGATACCCAGAGAAGCACCATTGATGTTCAGGAACGGAAAAAGCTCATCTGGGAAATGCAGAAAATAATCATGGAAGATGTGCCTTATATTCCGTTATACAATCCTCATATTGTAGAAGCTGTCTCAACTGACCGGTTCAGCGGGTGGCTTGAAAAAGTGAACGGTATAGGGAATATCTGGTCACTGTGCAGGGTAAAACCCAATGAGTAGGCATCAATAACCCGGGGTATTAACATCATGAGAAACAAAAAATTCATTTTCATCAAGCTGTCTGAAATTTTTGTGATTTTTTTTGTTATTCTCACTTTGCTGTTTTTTCTGTTCCGCCTGTCACCGGGCGACCCGATATCTAAAATTGTGGACCCGATGCTGAGCCCGGAAGATACGGAGCACATGATTGAACAACTGGGATTGAATGAACCTGTCCATATCCAGTATTTTATTTATGTAAAAAACTTTTTTTCAGGCAATCTCGGGCATTCATTCCACTACGGGGAACCTGTTTCCAACATTATTATGGATAAACTTCCCTGCACGATCTTATTGTTTACAACCTCTACAATCCTGGCTGCTTTAGCTGGTGTTTTTTTAGGGAAACTGTCTGCCTGGAGAAAAGGATCCGCCATTGACAGCTTTTTATCCATTTCTGCCCTTATCTGTCACACGCTGTTTATTCCCTGGTTTGCCCTGCTCCTTTTATGGGGATTTGCCTATAAAATCGGCTGGTTCCCTCTCGGGGGGATCATTTCTCCTGAATTGTGGATTGAAAATTCCTCCCTGCTTTTAAAAACACTGGATGTCATCCAACACATACTCCTGCCATTGGGGACGTTATTTTTTATTCATCTTGGTTCTTATCTTTTACTAATGCGATCCAGCATGCTGAGTGTCTTGAGAGAGGATTATATCATCACCGCTAGGGCAAAAGGACTGTCAGAAAAAACAATCCGTGACAAGCATGCAGCTAAAAATGCTGCCCTGCCGGTTATTACAAGTATTGGATTGAGCCTTGCTTTTTCGATTAACGGCGGCGCTTTAACCGAACAGATTTTTACATGGCCCGGCATAGGCAGAGAGCTAATTTTTGCTGTCAGCAATAATGACTATCCGCTTGCCCAGGCGTGTTTTCTTCTTATTGCAGCCGTTGTTTTAATCGCCAATCTAATCGTTGATCTCTTATATGCCTATCTGGATCCAAGAATCAGGTATTAAAATGTCATAAAGGAAACAGCAGATGAATAAAAACCATTACATAGAACGATTTCTCAAGGGATGGAAAATATTTATAAAAAATCCTCTGGGAAAAACAGGTCTATTGATTTTATTTGTTTTCATGACCATGGCATTTGCAAGTTTTTTTGTCCCTCTTTTGGGCCCCATGTATGACCCCATGACAGGAACAGATCCTGATATTGTTGTGTCGACAGGCCCAAGTCTGTCCCATTGGCTCGGGACCGACAATGTTGGCAGGGACCTGTTCACGCAATTGCTGGAAGGAGCAAAAGTCGCATTTATTGTCGGGCTGTCCTCAGCTTTTATCAGCATCGTTATCGGGACGACCATCGGCATGATATCAGGATATGCAGGCGGCTTATTGGACACCTTCCTCATGCGGATGGCTGACATTATTATGGTGCTGCCCTCGTTGGTCATTCTCCTGATTTTGGCCTCGATATTCGGCCAGTTCAATATCTGGATTATTGTCTTTATTATTGCCATCATGAGATGGCCGGCTGTTTCCCGAATTATCCGTTCACAGACCCTTTCTTTAAAACACCGACCGTTTATTGAAGCATCCAAAGTAGCCGGGGCCTCTCATCTTAGAATTATTTTCAGGCATATTATGCCCAATGTACTTCCACTGGCCTTCCTCTACATGACATTCCGGGTCACTTCAGCCATCCTGGTTGAAGCTGCGTTGTCATTTTTAGGATTCGGCGACCCGAGCCAGGTCAGTTGGGGAATGATGCTTCAGTGGGTCTGGAAAACAGGCCATATGTTTCAGGCACCTTATTGGCTGATACCGCCCGGTGTCTGCATTTCTCTGTTAACATTGGCATTTTATATGCTGGGAAGGGCAATGGATGAAGTGCTGGATCCACGGCTTAGAAAGGAGGGTCAGGCAGATTAATATGGCAATACTTTCTGTTGACAATTTGAGTATTGGATACCAAACCAAAAAAGGAGTGCTGAAAGCAGTTAATGATATCTCGTTTGACATTGAGCAGGGACGGTCCCTTGGATTCGTCGGAGAATCGGGCTGTGGAAAGACCACCATTGGCATGACCCTCATGGGGCTGCTGCCGGACAATGCCTCTATTCTTTCCGGTGACATTAACTTTATGGGAAAAAACCTCACCCGGTTTACTGAAGACCAGTGGCGAGATATCCGGGGTAAAGATGTCGCCATGATTTTCCAGGCAGCAATGAATGCGTTAAACCCTGTTTTCAGGGTTGGTGACCAGATTTCTGAAGCCGTCACCACTCACCACCCAGCCATGTCAGCCAACGAAGTTAATGACAGATTAAAAACCCTTTTCAGCATGGTTGAAATTCCTGAACACCGCATATCAGATTATCCCCATGAGTATAGCGGCGGGATGAAACAGCGTGCCATTATTGCGATGGCTCTGGCATGCAATCCCAAGCTTATTATTGCAGACGAGCCAACGACTGCGCTTGATGTGATTGTTCAGGATCAAATCTTAAAGGAAATAAAAAAAATCCAGGAAGCCCTTAATTTAAGCCTCATTTTTATTTCTCATGATATCGCGATTGTCGCTGAAGTGTGTGAGGATATCTGTGTGATGTATGCAGGACAGATTGTTGAGAAAGGAACAAGAAAAGAAGTATTCACCTCTCCAAAACATCCATATACAAAGACACTTTTATCATCATATCTGAGCCTTGACAGTGATGAGGATATCTTCATTCCTGATATGATGGAATCACCTGACCTGATTAATGAAAATTCCGGGTGCCAGTTTTCCTGCAATTGTACCTGCAAATCAACCGGGTGCTTAACGCATGCCCCCGCATGGATTGAATTGTCCAGCACCCATAAAGCGTATTGTTGTCAGCAAGGAGTGGGCATTAAAAAATAATGACGGAAAACACACATATCATCAAGCTTAAAAATATTGTTAAAGAATATTCTCCCCGGAAAAGTTTTTTTTCAAAAGATGAGAAAAAAGTCATTGCGCTTAACCATGTCAATCTTGAAATCAGAAAAGGCGAAATTTTTGGACTCGTCGGCCAGAGCGGAAGCGGAAAGACAACCATGGGAAGGCTGCTGGTGAAACTGGAGGATCCCACTGACGGAACTATCTTTTTGAACAATCATCCGGTTAACAACTTAAGTGGAAAGGCATTAAAAGAATATCGTTCCAAGGTACAGATGATATTTCAGGATCCCTATCAGTCTTTAAACCCGCACCTTTCTATTTCAGAGACCATTCTTGAGCCGCTGAAAGTCCTGAATATCGGAACGATTGACCAGCGCCAGGAAAAGGTTCTTCATACCCTTGAAACAGTCGGCCTTCTGCCAGGAGAGGACTACTATAATCGGTATCCTCACCAGCTCAGCGGGGGCCAAAGGCAGCGCGTCGCCATTGCAAGAGCCATTGTCCTTGATCCGGAATTTGTTGTGGCAGATGAACCAACTTCCATGCTGGATGCGACGATTGCCATTCAATTATTCAAGCTTCTCACTCAGATTCGAGACGAATTTAACATGACGTTTCTTTTTATTACCCATAACCTGGCTGCAGCTAAATATCTTTGTGACCGAATTGCAGTTATCCATGAGGGTCATATTGTTGAGTCCAATACCACGGATGAAATCATATTCAACCCTCAGCATCCATACACAAAAAAACTGATTCAGGTCCAGCCTGGATTCCATTTTAACCGTCAATAAAAACATATTCATGATTTACTGTTCATCTAAGCTGATTTATTTTTAGGAGACATCCATGGCATTTAAAATTTGTCACAATTGCGGTGAAAAAGTGGTCACGCTTACTGAAAAATGCCCAAAATGCGGCATTATACCAAAAAAGGCCGCCTCTCCCATTTTGATAGGGTTCTTTATCACAGTTTTTTTGCTTGCAATTATTATCATTACATTGATTTTATTCTAAAAACAGATATGATAATAGTATTATGGATGTATTTGTAGCAAGACAGCCCATTTTTACAGCACAACGAAAAATATTCGGATATGAGCTTTTATTCAGGTCTGGGTTAGAAAACGTATTTCCTGATATAGACGGTGATACAGCAACCTCAAATCTTTTATCCAATATCTTTTTCCCATTTAACCTGGACGAAATACTCGGGCAGAAGCCGGGATTGGTTAATTTCACTGAGAAATTAATTCTTCAAAAATTACCGTTATACCTTCCCAAAGATAAATTTATCATTGAAGTTTTAGAGGATATCAAGCCCAAAGAAAATATCATCAGTACCCTTTCCCTGTTCAAAGACCAGGGATACAAAATCGCACTGGATGATTTTGTCTACCATAATAAGTTCGATCCAATGATTAAACAATGCAACATTATTAAATTTGATTTAAGATCGACATCCATTAATTCACTCATTGACATTGTAGAAAAAATCAAGAAGAAATATAATGTGACGCTCCTGGCAGAAAAAGTAGAAACCTACACAGAATTTCAAATGGCCCTCAAACTAGGATTTACCCTTTTTCAGGGATATTTTTTTTCCAAACCGGAAATTATATCAACCAAAGGAGTCTCCACAAATCAAGCGACAAAATTAAGGCTTGTCAGTGAAATCGGAAAAAAGCAATTAAACTTTCAAAAGATAGAAAAGTATATTAAAAACGATGCACCCATCACATTTAAATTGTTGAAATATATAAATTCAGCCTATTTTAACAGACGAATCCCGGTTGACACAATTAAAGATGCCATATCTTACCTGGGTGAAGATGAACTCAGAAAATTCATTAATGTTGTGGTCATCTCTGATATCGGGTCCAGCAAACCCAACGAGCTTGTCAGAGTTTCCATTGCCAGAGCCCGGATGTGCGAAAAATGCGCCAATATTTTCAAAACAAAATTTTCTGCGGACGAGCTGTTCACACTCGGTCTTTTTTCATTTATGGATGCATTGATGGATTGCAAAATGGAAGACATTCTTGGCCATATCGCATTTTCAGAAAAAATGAAAACCGCACTTCTCGGCAATGACAGGGAATTTTCCAGGTTGCTCGACATCATCATCGGTTTTGAAAAAGGAAACTGGGACAATGCCATATTCAAGGCTTTGGCAGGCTCTGATATTGAAAAGAAATTACCAGAACTTTATTTTGAATCTGTTAGAATGGCCAATGCGTTTTATCGCTGATTTCAGGAGAAAAAAATGAAAGTATTCTTTACGTCTTTGATGTGGTTTCTATCCATAACATTTGTTTCAACTGTATCCTCTGAATTTTATCAATACATTGATAAAAATGGTACAAAACAGTTTACAGATGATGTGTCAAAAATACCTGAAGACCAAAGACAGAAATTGAATATCTATCAAAGTGTTGATACTCCGCAGAAGGGTCAGCCGCCATCTGAAAAAAAGATTGAAAAACCAGAACTTGACCCGCCGACTGAATCCCTGCTGGCACAAAAAAAGGTGCTGGATGCAGAATTTGAATCCTTGATGAAACGAAAACAAGGCCTGGAAAAAGAAAAAGAACGGCTGGGAAACAAAAAATACAATCTATTGGTCAAAAAACTAATGACCGATATGGATGAATTTAAAGAAAAATGCCAGGCATTTGAGACGCTCGTTAAAGAGCACAACAAGAAATTCCAGCCCAAAGAAGAAGAAACGACAAAAGAAAAAGAACTGTAATCTATAAGAATCACCACCAAGTTAAACATCAACCAGAGTCATTAATGACGGGTATAAAATTCATATGTTTTCCTTCTTTTTTTTCATATCAATATACCAGTCTGCATCTCCGTAGAATTTTTCATTGCATTCCGGACACATACTGTGACTGAACTTGGCATCTGAATGACCTTCGATATAAGCGTCTACCTGATACCAATATCCCTGATCATCCCTGACCTTTTTACAATTACTGCAAATCGGCAGAATACCTTGTAAGGTACGGACCTCAGCATTCGCCTTTCTCAACTCGGAATTCTTTTGTTCAAGTTCTTTTATTTTTTCAGAAAGAAGGTTAACTATATCCCCGGCAATGTATATAATAATGCTTGTCATGAACAAAAAAGTAACGACATAACTTGACCATGAAGGGATCGAATTTATATATTTATCAAAGTCAGGAACCAAAGGAACAACACCCTTTATACTCAGCAGAGCACAACAGAAAAGCAAAAATCCACACAACGTGTAAATAATAAAAGCCTGCTTCTTTTTTAAAAAAATTACCCCGATAAAAACAGTCAATATTAAGAATTCAGCTATAAAACTTACCATTCCAAAGTTTAATCCTGTAGAGACGGCAAGGCTCACAAAAAGAAAAATTAAAAAATAAACTTTAAAATAATAGGGTAATTTTTTTACATTACGCGAAATTATAAAGATTAAAAGTGCTGCGATAATATATAAATTAAAAGAAACCAGCCAGCCGACAATAAAAAAGCGGGAAAGATTTATTAAAAGGATGGGAAAGACAACATACCCTAAAAACCGGAGGATTTTATCAACCAATAGTTCCTGAGTTTCTCTTTGGCTTTTTAACTGCACATTTACTCCTTATTTTGAATTTAGAATATATCAAATTTAAGCGTATAGTTAAAGAAGCTATAAAAAAGTATGTGCTTTTTGTATTAATGCCTGCCAAACAATTATAAAAATATTGGAATATTTATTTTTTGAAAAAACAATGGGTTATATTAAAGCTGTCTGGCATATTACACAGGATAAAATGAGTATATATGATATTATCGATGCACAGTTTAGAATTCAGGATCAGTGAGAACTCCCAGAAGTCGTTCCTGAGTCAATGCCCGTGTGGTGCCTTTTCCCTATGCTTGAATTCTGCTGTTACCCAATTCCAGCATATCGTCAAAAAAGACAACACACGTTTTTAAACAAAAGTAAGCCTATATAATTAAACTCAGGTCAGTGACTTACTTTTTCGCATTTTTCATTGAGGCTTTTATAAAATCCCTGAACAATGGATGCGGGTTGCCTGGTTTTGATTTAAATTCCGGGTGGAACTGACATCCGAGATACCATGGATGATCCCTGAATTCAACGATCTCAACCAGTTCATGGTCAGGGGACGTCCCGCTGATGACCAATCCCGCCTCTACCAGTTGTTCTTTATACGCGTTGTTAAACTCATATCGATGCCTGTGGCGTTCAGATATCTCGTCTACTTTATAGGCTTTTTTCGCAAATGTATCTGGTACCAGTTTACACGGATAAGCCCCCAAGCGCATGGTCCCTCCTTTATCAGAGGATTCATCCCG
This sequence comes from uncultured Desulfobacula sp., assembly GCA_964343845.1. Taxonomy (GTDB): domain Bacteria; phylum Desulfobacterota; class Desulfobacteria; order Desulfobacterales; family Desulfobacteraceae; genus Desulfobacula. The sequence continues at coordinate 27,552 of CAYFKW010000002.1, forward strand.
CTTTTCAATCTGTTGGGTTTGTTCGTCATACCACTCTTTCATCAGGTAAATAACGGGATGAGGCGTATAGGGATCAAATTCCTCGCCATTGGCGTCTTCCAGATTGAGAACATTTCTGGCAATCTCAATAACTGCCATATGCATCCCCAGGCAGATGCCAAAATAGGGAACTTTATTTTCCCTTGCATATTTGGCTGCCAGAATTTTCCCTTCAATCCCTCTTGAACCAAATCCGCCCGGGACAAGGACACCATCGCTTTTTGACAGGACTTCCTCGACATTCTTTTCAGTTAAATTTGTGGAATCCACGTACTGCAAATTGACCCTGGCATCATTGGATATGCCGCCATGAGCCAATGCTTCATTGAGGCTTTTATAACTTTCTGTTAAATCAACATACTTGCCTACAATTGCGATATTGACTGAAAACCTCGGGTTTTTAAGCCTTTCGACCATCTCTCTCCAGTCGTCCAATTGAGGCGCCCGTGCCCAGATATTCAATTTTTTTAAAATCTTGTCGCCCAGACCTTCCTTGTTGTAAACCAGAGGTACTTCATATATGCAGTCCACATCTTTTGCTGTGAACACATCATCTGCCCCTACATTACAAAAGAGTGCTATTTTAGATTTAATGTCCTGGGACAGATAACTCTCTGTCCTGCACAGAAGAATGTCCGGTTGAATTCCTATGCTTCGAAGTTCCTTTACACTATGCTGGGTAGGTTTTGTTTTCACCTCACAGGCTGTTTTAATATATGGAACAAGCGTTAAATGGATATAAATCACATTTGCTGCGCCGGCATCCGCCCGAAACTGCCGGATGGCTTCTAAAAAAGGCAGGGATTCAATATCACCGATTGTTCCGCCGATTTCAACAAGGACAACATCAACATCATCCCCTACCAGGCAAATACTCTGTTTTATTTCATCCGTAATATGAGGAATCACCTGTACGGTTCCGCCAAGGTATTCACCTTTACGTTCTTTGCTGATCACCTGATCATAAATTTTACCGGTGGTGAAATTATTATCTTTTCCTAACTTTGCATGGGTGAATCTTTCATAATGCCCCAAATCTAGATCAGTTTCCGCGCCATCATCAGTGACAAAAACTTCACCATGTTGAAACGGGTTCATGGTTCCCGGGTCGACATTTATATATGGATCAAGTTTTTGTATGGTAACAGTCAAACCGCGACTTTCAAGCAACATTCCTATGGCAGCTGATGCCAATCCTTTACCCAAAGAAGAAAGTACGCCCCCGGTAACAAAAATATACTTGGTGTTTTTAGCCATCATCCCTCGCTTGTTTAAAATTATTCATATAGTTTTTTAAACTCTTCAATGCGTTTGTCAAGCTCATCAACATGTTTATCATTCTCATTTAAAGAATCAGAATCATTTCTAGGATACATCTGTTCAATATGGCCGATATCAAATAGAGAAGGGGAAATCTGAGAACTTAAATCAAAGGTTTTCACGTTCACCATTGCAAATAATTGATTATCTATAAAAATACTTATTTGCATGGGATACCAGGTTTTGCTGACTCTCTGCCAGTTATTATAAAAGAATTCAACAATCCAGCCATTTTTCTCAACCACATATATTCTGGGAAAAAAGGTATTTTTTTCTATCCAGAGTCCGGCATAGGGTTTGCCTTTTTCAAACGGCCGGCCAATCACATAACACACCATATCGTTGTATCGCTGAAAAGACACTTTGCCCGTATCGATCCCGGTCATAATAAGCTGATTTAACAACCCCTCATGATCCCGATACAGTAAAATATCCGTATATAAATCTACAGGTGATTTTTCCTTTGCGATGGTGACACCGTCCATGACCTTAATATATTCAAAATCAGACTCCACATTAAAACTAGTCATGGCATCAGAAATGACTTCAGATCTAAACTGGTTAGGGTACCTGAAATACAATTTTTCTTCTAACTCTGTATACCCCTCCTGGGTGTCTTCATAATTTAAAATCATTTTTGTTTGAAAGGCTTCGATACCAACCGGCTGTCTGATCTTTTCAATCACCAGGTACAGCAAGTGAGATGCTTCAGGGACAAAGGCACTGCACACACCTGGCAACAGGGTAAAAAACAGCATAAATACGGGTAAAAGAAATCTTTTTTTCATATATTAAACAAAAAGATCTTCAGGAAATGATGCGCTATCTCCCAGTTTCTCCTCTATTCTGATGAGTTGATTGTATTTGGCGACTCTGTCGCTTCTTGACATTGAACCTGTTTTTATCTGTCCCGCGTTTATTCCTACAGCAAGATCAGCGATGAATGCATCTTCTGTTTCTCCGGATCTATGCGAAACAACGGTTGTATAGCCTGATTCTTTAGCCATTTGAATGGTGTCAAGCGTTTCAGTAACTGTTCCAATCTGATTCAGTTTTATCAGAATTGAATTCCCTATCCCCTGCGCTATCCCTCTTTTAAAGATATCCGGGTTTGTGACGAAAATATCATCCCCAACAATCTGTATGGAATTACCAAGACGTTCTGTCATGACTTCCCAGGAATCCCAGTCGCCTTCAGCAAGGCCGTCTTCTATAGAGTATAAAGGATATTTTTCAACTAATTTTTCATAATAATCAATCAGGTCAGCGGCAGAAAGCTCCTTGCCCTCTGACTGAAAAATATATTTTCCATCCTTATAAAACTCTGATGCAGCAGCATCCAATGCAATGCCGATATCTTTACCAGGCCTGTACCCTGCTGACTCAATCGCGTTAATAATATATTCCAGCGCCTCTTCATTGGACTTTAAATTGGGTGCAAACCCGCCTTCATCTCCTACTGCGGTACTCAGGCTTTCACCTTTTAATATTTTGGCAAGGTGATGAAAGGTTTCAGCACCCATCCGTACGGCTTCCGCAATACAATTGGCCCCAAAAGGAAGAATCATAAATTCCTGGATATCCAGGTTATTTGCAGCATGCGCACCGCCGTTTATAATGTTCATCATCGGAACCGGCAGCAACCTGCCATTTATCCCACCCAGGTGTTGAAACAATGGAATTTCGCAGGCATCTGCAGCAGCTCTTGCCGCAGCCATGGAAACCCCTAAAATGGCATTTGCGCCCAGCCTGGACTTGTTCTCTGTCCCGTCAATATCAAGCATGGTTCTGTCAAGACCAGCCTGATCCATTGCATCATATCCAATAATTTCAGGAGCGATCACCTCATTAACATTTGCAACCGCATTTAAAACACCTTTACCCAGAAAACGGTTCTCAGATTTGTCCCGTAATTCCAGGGCCTCTCTTGTTCCTGTTGAAGCGCCTGATGGAACCGCAGCCCTACCGGTTGCGCCACAGGCCAGGACAACATCCACCTCAACAGTTGGATTCCCTCGGGAATCGAGTATTTCCCTTGCTCTGACATCAATTAATTCAGTCATTATGCCCCCTGTTTTTAAATATATTTTTTTATTTTATTTTTTAAGTTTTCATGAGTTTTCTGAGTTTCATTAATAGCAATATCCATTCTGACATTCAAGGACTATTCAAAATTATTTTTATCTATTTTTAAATTATTCAGGAACGGAAATATTCCAGATTTTTATAAGGATTTTTCTTAACCTTGACAAATAAAAACGACTCTTATAATTAGGAAAGTTGTGCCGATTTGACGTACACTATAAATTTAAATAAAGGAGTCTCGAATGAACATTCTTTTTTTTGGTCCGAACGGAAGTGGCAAGGGAACCCAGGGAAAAATCCTGAAAGAAAAATATAACATTGCTCATGTAGAATCCGGCCTTATTTTCCGCGACAACATTAAAGGCGGTACTGAACTTGGTAAAAAAGCCAAAGCATATATTGATGCGGGCGACCTTGTACCGGATGAAATCACCATACCCATGATGGTTGACCGGATCAAACAGGATGACTGCAAGGGTGGATGGCTCCTGGACGGCTTCCCCAGAAACAAGGTTCAATCTGAAAAACTCCATGCTGCCCTTGAAGAGCAGGGTATCAAGCTCAACTATGTTATTGAAATGCTGTTGGACCGCCAGATAGCTAAAAACAGAATCATGGGCAGGCGGCTGTGTGAAAATGACAACAACCATCCAAACAATATTTTTATTGATGCCATTAAGCCGGACGGAGATAAATGCCGGGTTTGCGGTGGTGCCTTAAGCGCCCGTGACGATGATCAGGATGAAGAAGCAATTGATAAACGTCATTCCATCTATTACGACACTGAAACAGGCACCCTGGCCTCTTCCTACTACTGGAGAGACCTGGAGAATAAAGACTTTAAATACTTCACCCTGAACGGTGAACAACCGCTGCCAGATGTTACTGATGAGCTGATTTCCAAACTTTAAGCACGATCAGTTTTTCCTGAATCAAACGCCCTGCTGTCTTGAATATCAGGCAGCAGGGCGTTATTTTTTTCTTGCTTTTAAACAGCAGGTTTGTTACAAAGTCCGGTTATAAATATTTTGATATTTAAATACACTATGAAAGGGGCGATGTTTTTTGAAGGAAATTACAGTCACGGTTATTGATAACGATGTTGAAAGAGCATTAAGGATATTGAAAAAAAAGATCCAGAATGATGGCCTCTTCAAGCGTCTCAAAGTGAAAAAGCATTTTGAGAAACCATGTCAGTATAGACGACGTAAGATGAGAGAAGCAATGAGAAGGCAAAGAATTGCTGCTTCACGTTCACGCAGAAGACGTAGTTAAACGCTTAAAAATTTCACCCGGTATAGATCATTTTAAAATTGAATTATACCGGGTTTTTTATTGATAAATGAAAGAAAAAAACACTCCTAAGGACGCATATAAAGCTTGTCTCGATAAAATATACAAGCTTGGCCGTTTTGGTATCAAACTTGAGCTTGAAACCATATTAAACATTTTAAGATTCCTTAACAATCCTCAAAAAAACTATTATGTCGCTCATGTGGCCGGCACAAACGGGAAAGGGTCAACCGCCACATATATTGCATCCATTTTACAGAAAGCAGGATTTAAAACCGGACTGTATACATCACCGCATCTGGTCAGATTCAATGAGCGGATCACCATTAACGGCCGCCAGATTTCAAATGACCAGGTCGTAGAAGCATATGAAGCAGTCCATGCTGTGGATCTTGGCAAAAGAAAAGCAACTTTCTTTGAAATTGCAACGGCCATGGGCTTTTACCATTTTTCCAGGGAAAATGTTGACTGGGCTGTTATTGAAACAGGAATGGGCGGAAGGTTTGATGCCACAAATATTATCAAGCCGCAAGTAAGTGTTATCACGAATCTGTCCATTGAACATACAGATTATCTAGGCAGTACAATTAAAGACCTTGCCAGGGAAAAAGGGGGCATCATAAAACAAAACACACCCGTTGTCACAGGTGTGTCACAGCCCTCCGGACTGGACGTTATAAAAAAACTGGCACAAGAAAAATCTGCTGACCTGTACCTGTATAAAAAAGATTTTTCCGCACGGAAAAATCCTAAAAAGAATACCTACACATACTCAGGCATACAGCATAAACTTAAAAACCTCATCAAGCCGCTGCCAGGCGATCATCAAAAAGAAAATTTAAGTCTGGCCCTGGCTGCATGTGAATTAATTTTTGATAAACTGAAAACCAAAGATGTCAGATATAGATTTAATGAAACGCTTGTAAGAAAAGGCCTTTCCATCGCAAAATGGCCTGGCCGGCTTGAACACGTCATGCAGGAGCCGCTTGTCATTCTTGATGGTGCACACAATCTTAAAGCAGCCAGAATACTTGGGAAGCATTTATCCAGTACGTTAAAGGATAAAAAACTGACCATGGTTCTTGGTATTCTTGACGACAAGCCATATGAAAAAATGCTTGAAAACCTCTTAACCTGTGCCCGGCATATCATTATTACAAAGGCAAAAATCGATCGGAGTATTGACCCGGAAATACTCAGGGACGCTGCGCAAAAATATACACAGCACCCTGTTATTATTATTGAAGATGTGAAAGAAGCGGTGGCACATGCAATTAAAAATTCAAACAAAGAAGATGCTGTCTGTATCGCAGGTTCACTCTATGTAGCAGGTGAGGCAAAAGAGAAATTTGACAATGACCTTTTAACAATGCAACAATAGAATTAAACGAATATATGCGCCCGTAGCCCAGTGGATAAGGCGTCAGCCTCCGAAGCTGAAGATCGCTGGTTCGATTCCAGCCGGGCGCGCCAGGTTCATGCATGATGTCATCACTCAAAATAGGCCTTATCAGCTATCGAAGCAATCCTCATTGCGGCGGGCAGGGTGTTTACATACGCCATCTAAGCCACGCCCTTTCAGACCTTGGCCACAGGGTTGAAGTGATTGCTGGACCTCCGGATCCCCAGCTAAACCTTCAATCGAAAAATGCAGTCAAGCTTACCATGCTTCAAACGCTTGATCTTTATAATCCCAATGACCTTTTCAGGACACCAAAAATAGAGGAACTCAAAGATTATATCAGCCTGATTGAATGGCTTGACGTTTCAGCAATGGGATACCCTGAACCCATGACGTTTGGCATGAGACTGAAACGACATCTGAAAAGGTCAAAAAAAACATTTGATATCCTTCATGACAATCAAAGCCTGTCTTACGGTATTTTATCACTCGCAAGAAAAATGCCTGTTACCGCAACAATTCATCACCCCATGACGGTTGACAGAAGGCTCGCTGTTAAAAGCGAAACTTCCTTTTACAAAAAAGTAAAAGCTCTGAGATGGTATTCGTTTATCGGCATGCAGAAAAGAGTTGCCAAAAAACTATCTCATATTATAACGGTTTCAGACAATTCAAAAAAAGATATTGCCAAGGAATACAACATCCCCGAATCAAAATTCAAAACCATTCCTATCGGTATTGATACGAATAATTTTTATCCAATAGCGTCTATTAAGAAAAAACCCAATCGTATCATTGTAACCAATAGCGCAGACACCCCCTTAAAAGGGTTATATCATCTGCTTTTTGCGATCAAAGCCATATTGAAAATTCGGCCGGTTGAGCTCGTTGTTATTGGAAGTCCAAAGAAAAAAGGCGGTATTGAGACTCTTGTAAAAAAGCTTGAACTTGAGCCCCACATAACCTTTACAGGACGAATTGACCATGAACAGTTTGTCAAAGAATACGCCAAAGCCCGGATTGCGGTTATCCCCTCTTTATACGAAGGCTTTGGTCTGCCTGTCGGTGAAGCAATGGCATGCAGGATTCCGGTAATCTGCACAACAGGCGGTGCGCTGCCGGAAGTGGCCGGTGATGCAGCAAAGCTGGTCCCTCCTGGGGATGCAGCAGCTTTAGAAAATGCCATTTTAGAACTTTTAGAAGATCCATCTCAATGTGAAACACTTGCTGAAAAAGGGTACCAGAGGGTTCATAAAGAATTCACCTGGGAAAAAACAGCAAAAAGAACAGCACAGACATACAGAGAGATTATCAGTGCTTACCATTGATTTTAACAGATTTGACATTTATCCAAAAGATAAAATACTTGATATCGGATGCGGTGAAGGCCGGCATACGATAAAAGCCTGCCAGCAAAAGGACACCATCTGTATCGGTGCTGATTTTGGCTTTAAAAACCTGATAGAAACCCGGAAAAAAATCGAGTTTCACAAGGCATGTAACGATGTTCACTGCAGCCGAATTGATCTGTCATGTATGGATGTGACCTGCCTGCCGTTTAAAGATAACAGCTTTGACATCGTGATATGCTCAGAAGTATTAGAACATATCATAGATGATCAAAAAGCCGTATCAGAACTCATCAGAATTCTAAAGCCGGGAAAGCACCTTGCCATCAGCGTCCCCAGGTTTCTGCCTGAGAAAATATGCTGGCTTTTATCAGATGACTATTTTAATGCGAATATGGGGCATGTCAGAATCTATAAAAAAAAATCTTTGATTTCGTTAATTGAATCCCATGGAGCCACTCATCTTTCCTCTCACTACGCTCATAGTATCCATGCACCATTCTGGTGGCTGAAATGTCTTGTGGGACCGGAAAAAACCGATTCAAAGCTGGTAAATCTTTATCATAGACTGCTGGTCTGGGATTTGATGAAAAAACCAAAAGTTACAACGTTTATTGATCAACTGTTAAATCCCGTTCTCGGCAAGAGTGTTGTACTGTATTTCAAAAAACCAAAGGCGGTCAACAATGATTAGATTATTATCTATTTTCCTCATCTTTTTTTTCCTGTTCATGATTCAGTCCTGTGCCTCCACCCAAAAAAAATCAATGATGAGGAACGATCCATTAATTGGAAAAATTATTCAAACCAAAACAGGCAGGGATACCCGTTTTGAAGCGCTCATTAAAGATATCAGCAGTTATGACGTGATATACTTATCTGAAAAGCATGATAATGCTGAACACCATGCCATTCAGCAGAAAATCATTCAGGCACTGATTAAAAATGGTCAAACACCTGCTATCGGGTTTGAATTTTTTTCTATGGCGGACACGTCTGATCTCCTCAATTTTATTGATTCCGGAAATGTTACCCATTCAGAAAAAACGCAGCATGTGATTGAGACTGATTTAAGAAAAAAACTGGGATGGGATACCCAGTCAGATAAAATGTGGTCCTATTATTTCGATCTTCTGAAAACTGCCAAAGAGAACAAACTTCCTGTTGCAGGAATCGACCTTTCCAGCACGCTGAAAAGAAGGATAACACGCAAAGGCGTCAGCGGTATCAACGCTCTTGAAAAAGAACAAGTCATTTCAACAGGACTTTCAGATCCAATATATAAAGATTACATGTTCTCTATTTTCAAATCTGTTCACTGCGGCATGGGTCACGGGAAAATGCAATCAAGGCTTTATGACACCTGGGTGGCCAGGAATGATAAAATGGCCGATTCTATTGTAAAACTTGCAGAACATTTTAAAGCACCTGCCATTATTATTATCGGCGGCGGCCACACTGAATATGGTCTTGGGGTTATTGACAGGGTCAGTGCCATTGACAGCCATATCACTCAGGTTAACATCGCTGTTAAAGAAATATCCATTGGTCCTTCAGATCTGGAAGAATATCTTCTGCCGCTGGATCTTGAAGGGTATGGTAAGGTCCCCCCGGCAGATTACATCTGGTTTACCCAGAGAGTGTCCTACACAGATCCATGCGAAGAATTTAAAAAGTCTTTGAATAAGATGAAAAAATCTTCAAAAGAATAAAAACCAGTTGACAGGATATACTGTTCCTGATAATCTTTGGATGGTCGTCCAACCAATAATTGCCCTGAGATCTTTCTCTGGCACAAAAGGATGTATGATGAGCCCGGATAAAAAATCTGAAAAAATATTAAATGCCGTCAGAACCATCATGGCGCAAAAAGGGTATATGGGAACCACCATAAGCCTTGTTGCAAAAGAAGCCGGTGTATCAAGAGGGCTCTTACATTACTATTTCAAAAACAAAGATGAGATGCTTGCGACAGTCATAAAAGAAAATATGGAAATCAGCATTGTCATGATCAATGCCGTATTTGACCGGAACAACAGTGCTGCTGGCTATGCAGAAGGTATTACAGATCTTCTTAGAAGCGTCATGGAAAACGATCCTGATTTCTTCAGCCTGTTTTTTGAAGGCTTCGCTGTTGCAAGGCACAGCCAGATCGTAAACCAGGAATTATCCAGTTTATACGGGACATTCAGGGCAGCACTTGAAACAGGGTTAAAAAAAGCAGAAGACGATGGTGTCATTCATCCTGAAATTTCAATCGAAGCCCTGGCTGTTATCATTACAGGGCTGATAGACGGGATGGGGCTGCAATTGCTGACTGAACCCGAATTAACCCGGAATCAAGTGGTATGGGAGAGTCTTGAAAAAGCAATAATTGATCTGCTTTATGCCGGGAAATAGGTAAATAAAAATTTTTAACCATTTTCTGGCTGGCCGTCCAGCCAGAGTAACAGCAAAAAGGAAGGATAAAATGGAAAGTCGTACCATTACATTAAAAAAAAACGTAACCATTCACACATTGATCAAAGGAGACAGATCAAACCCACCCCTTGTGCTTATTCATGGATGGCCGTCCAGCAGCAGTTTATGGCGGCACATGATTTCGGAACTGTCAAAACATTTTTATGTGCTTGCGCCAGACCTTCCCGGGTTTGGGAAATCTGACAAACCGATCAATGCCGTGTATGATCTTGGTTTCCTTCGCAGTTTCATTCTTGATTTTATTGATGAGGCAGGGATTGAGTCTGCCCACCTTGCTGCGCATGATTTGGGAGGGATGGCAGGTCTCAGTTTCGCTGTCCATCATCCAGACCGTCTCAGAAAATTCATCATTATGGACACAAGTCCTTATCCTGAATGGCCTGTCGCACTCCATTTGTCTATTTTTGCACTTAAACAGAAATATTTAACCTGGCTCTTTTTAAACCGGTTTATTTTTAAACTGGTGCTGAAAAACGGGTTTTACAATAAGGAACTCATTACCAAAGATGTGATTGATTTTTTCAGAACACCCTGGGTGAGCTCAAGAGAAGGGAAAATTGCGTTTTCACGGACCATTCAAATCCCTGCCTCACAAATGGTGGAAAAAAAAGAGGCATTGCAAAGCATCAAGGTCCCTACCCTTATTGTCTGGGGGAAGAATGATTTCTTTTTCCCTTTTTCCATTGCAAAAAAGCTTCACAAAGACATTAGAAATTCAACATTGGTAGGGGTGAAGAATGCAGGACATTTTTTACAGGAAGAGCAGCCTGAATTTATCCTCCGGCAGGTTATCCCTTTCTTGAACGGCTGAACGCTTTTTGAGCAGGGTTTGTTCAAGCGATCAGATAGGTGGCTGTGCCCGTTGCAATCCGCCTTTCTTTTTCGTTATATAGATCAATCTTCGCCACAACGATCCTTGACCCTGCCCTGATAATCCTGCTTTTGCAGACAAAGGATTTGCCTTTGCCAGGTCTTAAATAGTCGACCCGCATATCGATTGTGGCAGATGATGTTAATTTTTTTACAATAACATCCATGGGTTTATTTCGATGAAACCTTGCACAGGAAATCAATGCTGAAAGCCCTCCGGTCAAATCAATGACAGATGCGGTCACACCCCCGTGTAGAATCCCCATCGTAGAATTTCCAATCAGGTCCGGTGCCATCTTGAAACTGGTGGCAGCTTCGCCTGTTTCATAATCAAGAAGGTCAATATCAATCCCTAACACTTTATTGAATGGAAGTTTTTCCAAATAATATTCTCTTATTTTTTCAAGAACCAGGTCTGTCATCTGTTTATTCCTTATAGTACCCTTGTGGTGTTAACTCTTTATGATATGCGCCCGTTTGAAACAGATAGGTTCTGATATCATTGCAAAGATCACATTTATTAATAAATTTTTGCTTTGTACTCTTGTAATCACCCTTTGTTACAGCAAAGTCGTACAACCCCTTAATGCCTTGGTCCGCAAGAAGGGCTATGAGCGGATAATGCTTTTTTGGTATCACTTTTCCAATATCATTCATTGAAATTGAAAGGCCGGTGCAAAGTCCTGGGATGTAATTACCATATAAGTCTATATGGAAATGGGATGTATCTGATAATTGACCGGCACAGGAAGCCTCTTCTTTTTGTATAATTTCTCTGGCCGTCTTTCCAGGATACAGCATGCCGAATGTGTCAATGGCTCTGCCACCCAGGTGAATCCAGTATTTTTTCTGGACCTGCTGTAAATAATCATCTCCAAAAACTTTGAACAGCGCTTCCAGTTTATGGGGCTTTTGAATATCAAACTGCACCAGGTCATCTGTAAAAGCGTCTACCCATGGAAAAACTCGAATACCTGTCTTTTTACAGGCCTCCATAACGCCCAGTACCTTTTCAAAAGGGATAAATTCCATGTGAAAAGGGCTGATTGAAATTAAAAACGTTCTAAGTCCCTTGTTATATAAGGTTTCAAGGAGACGGCAGGCAGACAGCTCGTCTTCATACCAGGAAGAATTGGTCTCAACATACTCAATAAAAATGCCTGCATGATCTGCTGCCGAGAGTACGGCACCAAGGTCCCCATGTCTGATCATTGGTTCACCGCCGCCAATGTGCATTGCAGAGGCACCAAATTCCCCGGCAGTTTCAAAGCATTTTACAGCTGTTGAAAAATTGATATAATTTCTTGATCTCCCGGGGCTGCACCTGTAAAGGCAATGCCGGCAGCGGGATGTACAGGAATAATTCGTGATCAACCCGCCGGATATGAGATGATGGATACCGAAATCTGCCATGCTTCCTTATTTACTTTCTCTTTAAGACACCCAGGGTCTTTGTCATTTCCAGCGCTTCATAATCCCCGGATTCAATGGCAATCTCATACACCCTTCTGGGTGCCTGCCCCCCCTTATCAGCATCAAGGAAAATATCATGTATGACCAGAAAGCCTTCCGGCTTTATGTGAAATGCCCAGGTCAGGTAATCATTATACGCTGCATCAAAAGAATGCCCCCCATCAATAAACAGCATTGAAATGGGGGAATTCCACATTTTCCCTGCAATATCGGAAGATGCAACAATAGGGACGACCGTATTCTCAAGTGCATTTTTACGAATGGTTTCCTGGAAAAAGGGAAACGTGTTTATTCTTGACAACCTGGCATCAAACAGCTCTGGATCATAATATTCCTGACCCGGCTGCTGTTCTTCAGATCCTTTATGGTGATCAATGGAAAAGAGAATGGCATTATGCTGTTTGCATGCTGTACCGATAATATATGCCGACTTCCCGCAATAGCTTCCAATCTCAAGGACCGGGCCGTTTTTCGATGCCTCAAGAGAAATATTGTACAGCCGTACGGCTTCTTCCTGATCCATAAAGCCTTTGATACTGTCCCAAACATCAAAATCAATCGTCATCATAGCTTCTGACCAATATTTCTCTTGGTTTCGAACCAATCTGAGGTCCGACAATCCCTTCATGTTCCATCATTTCAACAAGGCGGGCCGCTCTATTATAACCGATTCGAAGCCGCCGCTGGACATACGAAATTGATGCCTGGCGGTCCTTGGTTACCAGCGCCACGGCTTCATCATACTTTTCATCATAATCAGCTTCATCAAACACCTTTGTTTCATCATCTCCGGAGCCGATGGTAATGTCTTCTATATAGTCCGGTGCTTTCTGCTCTTTTAAGAACTCAGTTACCCTTGCAATCTCTTTTTCAGAAATGTAGGCACCCTGAATCCGGACTAATTTGCCGGTACCAGGAGGGCAGAAAAGCATATCTCCATTCCCCAGTAAGCTTTCTGAACCGCCGCCGTCAAAGATGGTTCTGGCATCCACTTTGGAAGAAACCTGGAAAGAAATCCGGGTTGGGAAATTGGCTTTGATACTTCCGGTCAGCACATCAACCGAAGGCCTCTGCGTGGCGATAATCAAGTGGATACCAGCTGCCCTTGCCATCTGTGCCAGCCGTGTTAATGCGAATTCCACATCTTTTGAAGCGACCATCATAAGGTCGGCCAATTCATCTACAACCACAACCATATAAGGAAGTCTTTCAACCGAATTGTTCTGTTCATCCTGTTCTTTATCACTCTTTTGGGCTTTGTTTGCGGCAACCTCTTTATTGTATTGAACAATATTCCGCAACCCGGTCTGTTCCAGGAGTTCGTACCGTCGTTCCATTTCTTTCACTGCCCAGAAAAGTGCATTGGTTGCCTTTTTCATGTCTGTGACAACCGGTGAAATCAAATGGGGGATATCATTGTACACCGACAACTCGATCCTCTTTGGATCGATCATAATCATTTTAATATCATCTGGTGTTGCTTTATATAAAAGACTGATGATCATCGAATTTAAGCCGACACTTTTACCAGTACCTGTTGCACCGGCTATTAAAAGATGCGGCATGGCATCCATCTTGGTCACCATTGGCTTGCCCAGAAGGTCTTTGCCCAGGCCCAGCGTCATCATAGATTTTGACCGGGCAAAATCTTTTGATGCAATCAGTTCCCTTAAATTGACAATTTCTCTTTCCTCATTTGGAATCTCTATGCCCACGACATCCCGCCCTGGAATCGGGGCAACGATTCGAATACTGATCGCACTCAATGCGAGCGCCAGATCATCGGACAATCCGGCGATTTTACTAATTTTTATACCAGCGGCAGGTTTGTATTCAAAGGTTGTAATGACAGGCCCAGGAAGAATCTCAACCACTTCGCCAAACACATTGAAATCGTTTAACTTGCTTTCTAATATTTTTGCCTTTTCCTTTAAAAGGTCTGTATCAATGTTCCTTTTAACTTTCTTTTTTTCATCCAGAAACGAAACCAGGGGTAACTTGAATTCTATTTTTTCGCGGATATCGGTAAAGTCAACATCTGGATTGAACTCGGCATCTTCATCTTCCAACGCTGCAATGGCCGGCTCAAAAAGGTTTTCCGGCTCTGTTACAATTTCTTTTTCAGGCAATATTTCCGGAATCTTGATGATTGTCTCTTTTGGTGGCACAGGTGTGATATCAATTTGTTTTTTCGCTTCTTCTCTTTTTTCCTGCCACTTTGCGTACTGGTCTTTAACAAACTGAGTGAACTCCTGGAAATCCTCTTTCATGATATTAATCAGCTCAAAGACTTTCTGACGGACAAAATCACTTAATGAAATGATAGAAACACCAGTGGCAAGTATGAATCCAATTATCATGAAAAATGTCAGGATAATAATACAACCTGCTATATTTGCATATTTCAGTAAGAAGGATGTAACGGCAATACCAATAAGACCACCGGAAGAGACACTGGAACCAAAGACAGAATAGGTATCCTTGAAAAGAAAAAACATTCCACCTGTTGTCACCATTAACAGCCCCCCGCCGGAAAGCGTGAGCCAGATTATTTTCGAGGATCTTGATTTTAACAGCCAGACACTGACAAACCCTAAAATCACTGGTATCCAGAATGCACCGAGGCCGAATAAAAATATAAAAAGGCCTGCAAGATGAGCCCCCAGAAGACCGAAAGCATTGTGAATATTATCTGGTCTGGTAAAAAAATTATTCCCGACGCAGGGATCAGACACATGATAGGAAAAGAGACTGACGGCTGTTAATACAATAAGGAAAAAAAGCAGTATGCCATAGAGTTCTTTTTTCATACTTCAAGTATTATAGGTACTATTAAAGGCCTTCGGTTTATAGCAAAAACAAAATACTGTTTCAACGCTCTTTTTAGTTTCTTTCGAATCATCTCAACCCGTGATTCAAGACCCACTTCTATTTCTTCAACAATCTCAAGTATCACACATTGGGCATCATCAACGAGATATCCGGTAGCAGAATCAAAAACAAATCCTTTTGAAATCAATTCCGGTCCATATAAAACAACCCCTGTTTCCTCATCAATGATCATGGTAACAACAACAAGCCCGCCTTCAGAGAGCTCTCGCCTTTCCTTTAAGACGCTTCGCCCTACATCGCCAATCCCTTTGCCATCCACAAGGATTCGACCTGTATGAACTTTTTCCTCCATGCTTACAATGCCTTTATCAAAAGAAATCACTTTACCATCTTCTGCCACAAGTACATTTTCCCTGGGCAGGCCCAGCTTTTCAGCCAGTCTGGCATGGACAACCAGATGCCGGTATTCCCCGTGAATCGGTATAAAATACTCAGGTTTGGTTAAATTCAACATTAATTTCAGCTCTTCCTGGTGTGCATGACCAGATGCATGGATATCTGCAATTTTAGAGCACACAACATCTGCACCTCTCCGATACAGTTTGTTGATAATATTGGCAATCGCTTTTTCATTCCCGGGAATGTATTTAGATGACAGGATGACCCTGTCGCCCTTTTTAATTTTAATGTGCTTATGGATACCTGATGCCATTCTTGCCAGAGCTGACATGGGCTCCCCCTGGCTGCCGGTTGTAATAATTACCAGCTCATCATCTTTGTATTTTCCAATCTGCTTTATATCCAGGATAGTATTGGGCGGGCACTGAATATGTCCCAGGTTTGCAGCCACATTAATGATCTGCTCCATACTCCTGCCGTTAAATATCACTTTCCGCTGATTCCTGATTGCAATGTCCACAACCTGTTGAATTCTTGAAACATTCGAAGCAAACAGTGCAACAATCACCCTGCTTTCGGCGGCCGAAATCAATTTTTCAAGGTTTCTAGCCACCTCCTGTTCAGACATGGTATACCCTTCAACCTCAACATTTGTTGAATCTGACAACAGCGCCAAGACCCCCTCTTCGCCAAATCTGGCAAAGCTTGAGATATCTGTATTCTTCATTTTATCGGCATGGTGGCTGATTCTAAAATCACCTGTGTGGACAATCACGCCTTCAGGTGTTTTAATGGCAAGGCCGACACCGTCAATTGTAGAGTGGCTGACACGGACAAATTCAATGTCAAACGGTTCAATTGAAAGTGTCTCGCCTGGATTTACAAGATTTAAATCTATGTATGTATTCAGCTCAAACTCAACCAGTTTATTTCTAACGATCCCCAGGGTAAACGCAGTTCCATATACAGGGATTCTGATTTCTTTTAAAAGATAGGGCAATGCCCCGATATGATCCTCATGTGCATGGGTAATGATAATCCCCTGTACTTTGTGGCGGTTCTCCCTGATATAGTCCATGGCCGGGATAACGATATCAACGCCCAGCATGTATTCCTCAGGAAACATGAGACCTGCATCAATAATAAACATAGCGTCTTCATATTCAATGACCATCATGTTCAGGCCAATTTCACCAAGACCGCCAAGAGGAATTATTTTTACCATCGCTACACCCTAATTATCCCTGGTTAAATACGGATATCAAGTTTCTCAAGAATCGCGTCTGCCTGATCAATGAGCCAGTTACGCTGCGTCTTTGTTGCGTAATCCATACAATCGCATTTTATACTTTTTTCAATCCTAACTAAAAATTCACAGGCCAGGTAGGTTTCTTCAAGCATTAAAGAAAAAAAATGAGGGTGACACTCTTCATGTTTTTTTTGAACAGGTGTTAATATTTCATTATCCAATTCAAGCCAATAAATCCCTCCAAGCGGGGATGATCTTAAATGTTCATCTAAATAGGCCTTTAATTTTTGGTAGTCCTCAAGCCGCAACCCGTCTATCACATACTGTTTCATACCGAATCTAATTAGCATACATCTATCGGGATATGCAACCTGTATTGATAATTATACCTGTTGCCGCCGGGTTTTATTTTTTGACCGATGTGCGTGATAATGTGCGGCAAAGCCTGGGGCTGCCTGCCATCTATTCTGCAGGATGGCAGACAGATCAGAAATTATCTGTTTTGCCTTAAAAAAGATTTTGTTTTCCGCCTGGATAAAAAAGGAAATTGATCTTTCCTTGCTCCAGTCACTGAAATGGAACCCAATGGTATATCTGTTATTATTTAGCGGTCAGGCTGTAACGGATTTTCGCCTGGTTAACGCCAGAAAATTGCCGCCGACAACGAGAAACAGTCCGATGATGCCAGAGAATGTCCAGGCATACCCTTCAAAAAAAGAAGAAATGATTAACGCGACCACCGGTACTACCATGATGGAATATGCTGCCCTGTCAGCACCAATGGAGCCGATAAGTGTCAGATAGCTGCCAAAGGCAATAATGGATCCGAAAACAGATAAATAAAACAGAGAGCCAATATAAGAAACTGATATCGCAAATGAGAATTCTTTTCCCAGCCCCAGGGCCAGCACCGCTAAAAGAAGGGTCCCATACCCCATGCCAAATGCATTGGCCTGAATAACCGGGATATTATGCTTTGTGTTCCTGGCAGATGTAATGTTTCCAAAAGACGCCAGCAGGCAGCTTAACAAACAGATGCACAACCCGAAAACACCTTTGTCTGACAAATCAAAAGACTCTACCTCCGGCAGAAAAATGATAACAATACCAATACAGCCGATAACAGCGCCCGCCATCATCTTTCGTTCCACTGCAGCGCCAAGGAAAATAGATCCATTGGCAATGTTCATAAATACAATCGAAGAAAACAAGACAGCGACCAGCCCGCTGGTTAAATATAATTCTGCCACATAGACCAGCCAGTAATTCACAGAAAATAACAGAACCCCTAAAAGCGCCATAAAAATATGCTCTTTTAGTGAAAATTTTAAGTTGAGGCCTTTTGCACGGCAATAAAGCATTAACAGTACCGCGGCAAGACCAAAGCGGTAAACAACTGAAACCATCGGGTCCACTGCACCCAGTTGAAATTTAATGGCCAACCAGGTCGATCCCCAGATAATAACGGTAATAATATAAAGTACTATGTTCTTCATTTCCCAGCTTACCTTGATTGCATCGGTTCCTTTCTCTTTACCGGTCAGACATG
This sequence comes from uncultured Desulfobacula sp., assembly GCA_964343845.1. Lineage (GTDB taxonomy): Bacteria > Desulfobacterota > Desulfobacteria > Desulfobacterales > Desulfobacteraceae > Desulfobacula. The sequence continues at coordinate 45,893 of CAYFKW010000002.1, forward strand.
TTTTCCCTGCCATCTGAATAAACTTCATATTGATTTTTAGAGGAGTATATATTAAAAAGCAAATAATAACAGATACAGAATCATATAAAAATAACCATAACAGAATAAAAATTATGTCAACATCAACAAATTTCAGGTATGTGGTTCTTGCAGATGAAATACAGGACAGTATTATGAAAGGAACATTTTCTCCTGGTGAGAAGCTGCCTTCCTTAAGAAAACTTCACCTGCAATTGGGGTTAAGTGTATCAACCGTTCACCAGGCATATATAGAGCTCGAAAAAAGAGGCCGTGTAGAGGCAAAAGAAAAATCCGGGTTCTATGTCAAAGCATTGAACAATAACCCTTTAACCAGACCCTTGAAGGAAAACATCTCTGCCAGACCATGCCGCGTTTTAATCAATGATCTGGCAAAAACCATTGTGAACGGCCTGCAATCTGACGAAATCCTTCAATTGGGGGCTGCCATTCCTTCAAAAGAATTAATGCCGTTAAAACAGTTGTCCAGAATCATGAAATCAATCCCCACCGCATCTTTACAGGACCATATTTCAAATTATGATTCATTTGCCGGATCAAATGATCTGAGGGAACAGATATCTAAAAGAATGATCGGTGCGGTCTCTACCATTTCACCCCAGGATATCATAACCACCAATGGATGTCTTGATGCCGTCTCTTTGTGTTTAAGAACGGTTGCAGATCCAGGGGACACCATCCTGCTGGAATCCCCTGCCTTTCATTGTTTTTTACAGCTGATTGAAGATTTAAACATGTATGTCATTGAGCTGTCCGGCTGCCCTGAAAGCGGCATTGACCCACAGTCCTTTGAAGAAACAATTGCAAAAAACAAAATAAAGGCCTGCCTTTTAAATTCTAATTTCCAGAACCCGATCGGCTCTGTCATGTCCAGGAAAAACAAGCAGAAAATTTTACAAATTGCAGCTGCCAATCACGTTCCGATTATTGAAGATGATATTTATGGCGATCTTTTTTTTGGTTCAAACCGCCCTTCCACTTTTAAAAGCCTGGATAAAGATGGGACGGTATTGTACTGCTCTTCTTTTTCAAAAGCATTGGCCCCGGGATTGAGAACAGGATGGACAATACCGGGCAGGTTTAAAAATGAACTTGTTCGATTGAAACTGAACACTGTTATCGCAAATCCCGGGATTAACCAGGCAGTCATTGCAGAATTCTTAAAAACCGGTGCCTATGACAGACACCTCCGGCAGCTGAGAAATAAACTGAAGAATCAAGCCTCTGCCATGGCCATTTCAATTTCAAAACACTTTCCGCCGGGCACAAAGATCACATTCCCCAAAGGAGGGATGTTCATATGGGTCGTACTGAAGAACACAATAAATTCTTTTGAGATTTATCAGAAAGCATATGAAAAAAACATTTCAATTTTACCGGGTATTATCTGCTCTTCATCTGAAAAGTATAAAAACTGCCTTAGAATCAACTGCGGTATAAAATGGAGTGACAAGCTGGATGCGGGAATAAAAACATTGGGCGACATCATAAAGGAATTGGAATAGATACCATCTTCACCCTTTAATTCGTCTTTCGCTGCATTTTTTTTATATCCTGGCCTTGATTAAAATAGTTAATCATAATAAATATTTTAATTAGCGTTATTTAAAAAAGTTAAGCCAACAAGATCCATAATAAAGAGGAATCATCATGAATATTAACTCACACCTTTTAGGCGACCTTCTTAAAAGTATGGGAATTATAACTGCTGAACAGCTGGATGAGGTCCTTCAACTCCAGAAAGGACTTGTTTCAAATGCTGAATCCGAGCCAGGCTTTAACCCGGCTGAACTTGTCACGAAAAGCCGTGAAAAAGACAAAGACATTCCCAAACTCGGGCAGGTCCTGCTGGAAAAGGGATACATTACAAAAGATTTGCTTGACCCTATTCTTGCCATGCAAAACAGGCAGGTCAGAGAATTACGCCTTTTGAGCAGTGAAAAGCTTGCACTGGTCATCCAAATTGGATTCATTATCAATTCAACGGTTGAACTGGTAGATGTCCTGTCTTTGATCATGAAATATTCAAATATTGTGACCGATGCCATGGCAAGTACCTTGATGCTTTTAGATGATGAAACAGGAGAACTGGTTTTCAGTGTTCCTACCGGGCCCAATGCAGATGAACTCAAAGACTACAGAATTCCACCTGGTGTCGGCGTGGCCGGCTGGGTTGCCCAGCACCAGCAGTCCGTTCTTGTAGAAGAGGCACACAAAGATCCAAGATTTTATTCTGAAATCGATGACATGACAGGTCTTGAAACGCTTTCCCTGCTTGCTGTGCCTGTCAGGACAAAACGGAAGCTTATCGGGGTACTGGAAGTGATCAACAAGGCCAACCAGGGATGTTTTACTGAGGATGATACCCTGCTGTTGAATATTCTTTCTCATCAGGCGGCTATTGCCATTGAAAACGCCATGCTTTTTGATTCTCTTCAAAACCAATTGAAAAACGAATCATAAAAGGTTGGGTAAATTCTTAAATGGAAGAATTTAAAGGGTTTTCAAAACAATTACCTGGTTTTTTCAGTCAGCTTAAAAAGCATAATACCAAAGAGTGGTTTGCAGATCATAAAAAAGAATACGAACGAATCGTCAAACATCCTTCAGAAGAATTTGTATGTGCTGTTGGTAACAAACTGAAAACCAGTGGAAAGCTCCGGGTTTTATTTCCACATTGAAGACAATATTCTCATGCTGGGCTGCGGCATGCATATCTTTACCAAATCTGCGCTGCAGGATTTCAGGGAAGCGGTTGCGGACAAACAGAAAAGCAGGGCGCTCAGATCTGCTGTAGAAAAAGTTCTCTCAAAAGGATATCAAGTTGGTACCAGGCATTACAAACGAATTCCAAGAGGATTTACTGCTGCCTCAGATTTTGAGGAGGAATACCTTCGCTACAACGGCTTAACCGCTGTCATTCAAATGGATATTCCTGAACAGCTTTTCACACCCGGCATCATCCCCTTTGTATGCGATCATTTTATCCGCATGTCACCGATCCATGAATGGAATGCAACCTATATATTAAAAAACTGACATCACCATTTTTTCAGGCTTCCTGCCAAAATGCCGATTTAAAACCATTCCAGCCATTTCCCTGCCTATCATCTATATAAGTCGAAACGTCTACTGAAAATCTCTATCAATGATCATTATTCAGGAGCTGTAATATGAGACGCGTTTGAAACACGAATGAAAGGCATGATTTATGCTTTTTATAGTTTACCAAACAGATTAAAATCAAAAGACCTTAGCCGGAATAGAATGAAAATCGAAAGAAAACAGCTAATTATAAAATCAACCACTGCAATTAAAAATTCAGCACTGGGAAAAATCTTCCTGGGAAAAATCTTCTTTTCTCCCAAGTCTTTGAAAGGGGTATAATGAAAAACATCTGCATGGTCGCCACAACATTTTTTGAGTACCAGATTTTAAAACCGTTAATAAAAGAAATCCGGAAAGATCCGTCCTTATACCTGACAATTATTTCAACAGGAAAACATTCAGCACCTGATATGGATGTCTCCTATTTGCGTATTGAAGAGGAAGGATATCTTGTCCATGAAAAAACAGATATCACATTCAAGACCCGGCATGGATGTCTTAAAACAAACCCAGCATATTGTGAACAATCAGAATATGGCAGCATATTCAAGCAGTATAAACCTGATATGATTATCCTGACAGGGAGTCGATATGAAACACTTTCCGCTGCCATTGCTGCTTCATTAAATGATATTCCGGTCGCCCATATTCATGGCGGTGAATCTGATTTCAAAAAATGGGATGATTCATATGGATACGGTATTACCAAATTAAGTCATCTGCATTTTACATCAACCAGACAATACCGCCGACAGATCATTCAATTTGGCGAACATCCTGACACAGTTTTTAATGTTGGATCCCTTTTAATTGAAAAGATAAAATCGCAGACGTTTAGAGGCAGAAACTGCTTTTGCACTGATACCCGTTTAAAAATGACAGACCGGTTTTTGTTTGTTTCATATCAACCTGACACATCGATTGGATCAAAAAACCGTCAGGTATTTCAAGAAATTCTGGACACCTTAAACAGTGAGGAATTAAAAGAATACAAACTGATATTTAACAAACCAGCCTCGGATGGTTTTGGGAGAATGATCAATCAAATGATTGATGATTTCACCCTTCTGCACCCAAACCGGGCCATCTCCTCCCTGCCCAATATGAATTTAAACGATTTTTCCCGCACCTTGAAATATTGCGCTGCACTTATCGGCAATTCATCAAAAGGAATGATCCTTGCCTCAAATTTTAAAAAGCCGGTCATTAATATAGGGAATCGACAAAAAGGCAGGATAAGAACCAAAAATGTAATCGACTGCGATCCAAAGAATGAAGACATTATCCTGGCCGTCCAGAAGGGGGTATCAGCTCATTTTAACAAATTGATAAAAGATATGCATTCACCTTATGATAAAGGGTCTGCTGCAAAAAAAATCAAAGATACGATAAAAGCTTTCAGGCTTTCTGATATGTGCAGAAAAGAATTTTATATAAAAGAATCTTAATGTCGAATAAAAAAATAAATTAAGGGTATAAAAATGGCCGGCAGCATATTCCCTACCTTTAATTTCTTTTCCCGTATCATGTTCAATCCAATCGCAACGATCAAGAGACCGCCGATTGCTGACATCTGGCTCACAACTGCAGGAATCAGCAGCGGCTTTAAAAGGCCTGCCATCAGTGTAATTGTTCCTTGATACAATAAAACCGGGAGTGCAGAAAAAAGTACACCGATTCCCAAAGATGAGCTTAAAATAATACTCACAATACCATCGAGTGTAGATTTGGCGAACAATGTGTCATGGTTTCCGGTAAGTCCGCTCTCAAGAGACCCGACAATTGCCATTGATCCGACACAATACATTAAGGAAGCAGTAACAAATCCTGCTGAAAAACTTGATGAAGATTTTGAAAGCTTTGTTTCAAGGAAGCTGCCAAGGCGCTCCAGGTAATTTTCGATCCCCACAAATTCTCCGATTAATGCCCCGACAGCAAGGCTGATGATAATCATTAAAAGGTCGTTGCACCCAAAGGCACTTTTGAGCCCGATGAGAATCACAGCAAGGCCAATGGCATGCATGATGGTTTGGCTGTATTTTTCCGGTATTCCGTTTTTAAATAGAATTCCAATTAAACTGCCGGCAATGATGGCCGCGCAGTTAACAAATGTTCCGAGCACGATTCCTCTTGTTCAGGTATTAGAAAGTTTCTTTTATATAGTCCACTCCGTTTTTAAACAGCTGGATACCAATTGTCACATCCCCACCCAGAGGGTTACCTTCTCTTTTAAGACGCTGGGCATCACGTGTCCAGTCCGGATGATTTGTAAAATGATTATAGGCTTCCGGATGCGGCATTAATCCAAAAATCCGTCCGGTTGGATCACAGATACCTGCAATATCGTCCAGAGAACCATTTGGATTTAATGGAAATGCCCCGTTTGCAGGGTTGCCATTTTCATCTGCATATTGGAAAACGATCTGGTCATTCTCTTTAAGGGAAGTCATCACATCCTGATCTGCGATGAATTTTCCTTCACCATGGCGGACGGGATAATCTGCAATGGAGATATTTTTTGTGAAGACACAGGGGCTTTTCTGATTCGCAGCCAGATGGACCCACTGGTCCCTGAAATTTCCACAATCATTATAGGTGACTGAAACACTTCGTTTGGTATAATCACTTTCAAGCCCCGGCAGGAGGCCCAGATTAACAAGTGCCTGAAACCCGTTGCAGATCCCGATGATCAGTTTACCCTGGTCTACAAAAGTCAGCAGGTCTTTGCCCATATTATTCTTCATTTTAAGCGCCTGGATTACGCCTGCACCATGATCATCTCCCCATGAAAACCCGCCGCCAAATGCAAGAATCTGAAAATCATCCAGCGTTACTTTCCCTGACACCAATGTATTAATATGAACTTTATGAGCATCAGCGCCTGCCAGGTCAAATGCATAGGCTGTCTCATTATCGCAATTTAATCCAAATCCGGTTAATACCAGTGCGTTAACCTTTTTCATATCATGTCTCCAAAGGTTTTATTAAATGCCGTGTCTAATTGATCCATTGAAAGATCTACCAATGCTTCGTTATTCAACCCCTTAATTTTTAAGTGATCGTGCTGATCTGTCACCATGCCGACACAGTTAAGTGCCATCTTGTGAAACTTTGTTTCAAAAGCCGCTCTGTTTTCAGTTGAAACAGTGACGATGAATCTGCCGGCTGATTCTGAATACAGCAGCGTTTCGTTATAAAGCGACCCACGGTTTTCATCGATTGGGATCTTTGATAATTCAACTTCAAGGCCAAGTCCGCCTGCCATTGTCATATGGGATAAGTGTACACCAAGACCGCCTCTGGCAATTGCATGGCAGGATGCAACAAGCTCATTTTCTATTGCAGCCTGGAGTGCCTTGTATACGGCTTTATTTTTATCAAAATCGACATGGGGAACATTGAGCCCTGTTTTGTGATAGCTTTCATAGTATTCTGAGGCGCCAAGCTCATTGGCTGTTTCACCCAGGACATAGATTAGGTCTCCTGCGATCTTTGGGTCCATGGAAATGCACTTTGAGACATCATCTATGACAGAAGTTGCTGAAAACTGGACCGTCTCAAGTGCGGATACCTTAATGCGTTCTCCAAATTCACCTTCCAGATGCCCGTCAACATACATGCTGTCTTTACCTGACAGCAGCGGTATTTCATATTGTTCACAGGTATCTTTCAAAGCACGGCAGGCCCTTACGAGCTGAGCAGCCTTAAATGTTCCGTCCGGGTTGTTCTTTGAATCAAATTGTATGTTCGGCCAGCAGAAATTGTCCAGTCCGCCAATATGTTCAAAATCTCCCCCGACCGCAATAAGCCTCCTGACGGCTTCGTCAATTGTGCATGTCATCATATGGTATGTATCAATTTTGGAATACCAGGGCAGAAGGCTCTGTGAAAATGCAAGACCTTTTTGGGATTCAATGACAGGCCTTGTCACACATGCATCTGATGGAACATTGTGCTTAACCCCTACCAGAGGCTTTATCACGGATCCGCCCTGCACTTCGTGGTCGTACTGGCGGATAATCCATTCTTTTGAACTGATATTGGGTCGTTCAAGCATGTGAAGCAGTAATTGGTTAAAATCAGAAGGTGAACTGATGACCGGTTCTGTCAATCCACGGGTTTCCGGCGGCAGCCATACCGCATCAAATTCCCAGGAAGGAAACCCTTTATCCAGAAGATCCATATCTACATAGGCACAGGTTTCATCCTTATACTTGATATGCAGTTTTCCTGTATCTGTATATTCACCAATAACCGTGCTTTCAACCTCATGTTCTCTTGACAGTTCCATAAATCTATCCAGGTGTTCCGGTTTAACTGCTATGGTCATGCGCTCCTGAGATTCTGAAACCCATATCTCCCACATATCAAGGCCTTCATATTTCAGCGGTACCCTGTCCAGCCATACCACACAGCCATTTGAAATCATGGCAGACTCTCCAATAGATGAAGAAAGCCCTCCGCCGCCATTGTCCGTGATAAAAGGGATCAACCCTTCATCCCGGCAGATCAGCAGGAAATCATGCATTTTTTTCTGAGTATAGGGGTCACCGATCTGCACATGACCGGCAGGCGTATTCTCAGAATAGCTTTCTGAGGAGGCCGTCACCCCGTGTATACCATCTTTGCCGACCCTGCCCCCGCTCATAATGATCAGATCGCCTGGCGATGTTTTCTTCTCATGACTGGGGCTGCCCTTAACCTGTTTTGGCATGATGCCCAACGCCGTCACGAACACCAGGCTTTTTCCCATATATCCCGGGTTGAATAATGTCTGACCAAATGTTGTCGGGACACCGCTCTTATTTCCACCATCCTTTACCCCCTCGATAACGCCATCCAGAAGACGCCGGGGATGAAGCGGCGGTTTTAATGGTCCTTTGTAATTGATGTCTCCAACACAGTATCCAAAGCTGCCCATGAACAATTTCGACCCCAGGCCTGTTCCCATCGGGTCGCGATATACACCCACAATGCCTGTAATAGCGCCGCCATACGCTTCCATATTTGAAGGAGAATTGTGTGTTTCGCCTGTAACAACGTAATTATTATCTTCATTAAACCGGCCAACGCCTGCATTATCCCACAATACAGATACGACCCAGTCCTTTTTCTCTTTCAGCTTTAAGGTGGGTTCCTGTATATAGGTTTTAAACAGGCTGTTTTCAATCACTTCTTCATTTGTTGCAGCATCTTTATACCTGAAGATGCCCCTGAATGTATTATGGTTGCAGTGATCGCTCCTGGCCTGGGATATATATTCCAGTTCCACATCTGTCGGTTTTGACAGGCCCTGGGATTTTCTGGATTCCAATACATTTTGATCTAAAAAATATTCCCGAATGACAGGAATATCCCTGGGATTTAACGCAAGATTTCTTTCATCTGAAATTCTGGCCAGCTGCGCATCAGAATCGATGCTGATCACTTCAAAGCTGGGGGTATGATCCAAAATGACTTTGGCAGGTTTAACATTGGCCCCGACGGTCTTGTCCCATTCATCAATATGGAACAGTTTAAACTGCTGAATAATGCTGTTGGATAACAGCTCTGAGGCTATTTTTTCCACATCGCCGCGCTGTAAAGACTCGCCTTTAAGACAATACCGTTTTGAAGTGTATATACCCTCATCTGGTTCAAATTTCTTTCCCAGGTGGTCTTCAATGGCTTCGATGGCTGTTGCACCGGGATTGTCCCTCACTCCGGGTCTGAACCCGATCCAGATACACCAGTCAAAATCAATATCAAGGGGACTTAAGCTTGAAACCTGGGTGACAGGGTTTGTAAAAATCTCATCTTTGGCTTTCTCAAGCTGACGGTCATCAAGGTCTGATTCAATGGTCACGATTTGAATACATCTCGCCGCCTGAATTTGAATGCCAAAATAGGATGCTGCCTTTGTTTTAAGAGACGATGCCTCAGCATCCCTCAACTCTTTTTTCAGTGCTATTTCAATACTTGAAATCATATTATCCACCATTGACCATCCTTACTATGTCATTATAGAAAACAAACACCATGAGTGCCACAAGAATGGCGGCGCCAAATTGAATTAATTTTTCACGTAATTTGTCACTGACCGCTTTTCCTGTGGCTGCTTCGATACTGAAAAACAGTAAATGCCCCCCGTCTAAAACAGGAATTGGGAAAAGATTAATAATGCCAAGATTTACAGACAGCAGCGCAATGAACCATACAAAATTGACAATGCCTGCTTTTGCCTGCTCTCCTGCCATTTGAGCAATCATTAACGGCCCGCCAAGGTTGTTTGCTGAAATGGCGCCACTGACCATTTTCACCACAGACTGTATGGTGAGCGTCACAAGCCCGTATGTATCCTTTAACGAATACCAAAGCGCCTGAAAAGGGCTTAATTTTTTATGATAGGATTCCCCGGACCCCACAATACCAATCACGTATTTTTTTATATCTTCTCCAAATACATTTTTAGCCGGGGATAAAACAGGTGTAAGGGACACGCCAATCATGCGGCCGTCTCTTTCAATAATAATGTCTAACGGTTCCCCATTGCTCGAGCTTATGATCTTTGCGATGTCTTCAAAAGACTGTATTTTATTCTGGTTTATTTCTTTGATCACATCATTGGGCTGAATGCCTGCGGCCAGAGCAGGCGTATCTTCCAATATCTTGCCGACAATGGGTTTTCCCATGTAAATGCCTGAAAACTGATATAAAATATAAAATATGAAAATGGCCAGGAAAAAATTAAAAAAAGGACCGGCCGCCACGATCAGGCTCTTTTTTTTCAAGGATTTATGGGTAAACGATAATTTTTTATCTTCCGGATCTATGGTTGTCCCTGGTTCTTCTCCCACCATTTTTACATACCCGCCAAGCGGGACGGCACAGATGCAGTAAAGGGTACGGCCAAATTTTTTCTTTAAAAGTTTCGGCCCAAACCCCAGTGAAAAAACATCAACCCCGACCCCGCAAACCCTTGCAGCAATAAAATGGCCGAATTCATGAATGAAAACAAGAATGCCAATAACAATTATAAATGCAAAGAGAGAGTGCCCCATATTACCTCACTGTTAAATCAAAGATTGTGCGTTGTCTCTTGCCCAACAATCCGCTTCAATAATACTAAAAAGATCGGGATTGTCAATGCGTGTATGATCTTCCATTGTCTTGGAAATGATTCTGAAAATATCTAAAAATCCGATACGTTTTTCAAGGAAGGCATGCACAGCGACTTCATTGGCCGCATTCATGACAGCCGGCAGCGTTCCTTTCTGTTTACAGGCTTCAAATGCAAACAAAAGGGAAGGAAATTTTTTTGTATCCGGGCTGAAAAATTTCAGTGTACCAAGATCAGGAAATGATGGAAACGGCATCTGCAGATCAAGCCGTTCCGGCTGCGAAAGTGCGTAGGCGATTGCCCCTTTCATATCTGGCTGTCCCATTTGTGCAATAATGCTTCCGTCCTTAAATCCCACCATTGAGTGAACAATACTCTGCGGATGAACAACAACATCAATCTTTTCATACGACACATCAAAAAGATGAACCGCTTCTACAATCTCAAGTCCTTTATTCATCAAGGTGGCTGAGTCTATTGTAATTTTATGTCCCATATCCCAGGTGGGGTGATTTAATGCATCTTCTACGGTAATGCGGCCAAACTCATTGAATGGCTTTTTCCTGAAAGGCCCGCCGGACGCTGTTAAAAATATTTTTTCAACATCTTTTTCTCTATTCCCTATAAGGCATTGGAAAATAGCAGAATGTTCGCTGTCCACAGGCAGGATAGGCACCCCGTTCTCACGGGCCTTCTCCATAATGATTTCGCCTGCCATGACCAGGGTTTCTTTATTTGCCAGCGCAATCTGTTTTTTTGCCTCGATCGCCGCCAGTGCCGGCTGCAGCCCTGCAGCCCCCACCATAGCCAGAAGTGTCACATCAGATGATGGGCAGGCAGCCGCCGCCTTATACCCGGCCTCTCCAAAAAGAATTTCAGGTTTACAGGATCCTTTCAGCACTTTTGAAAGTTCAATGGCTTTATCTTCATTAAGAACTGCCACCAGTTCTGGTTTAAATTCTTCAATCTGTTCAGAAAAAACATCAATATTATTGGCAGCGGTCAATGCGGCCACATTAAAACGATCCGGATGCAGCCTGACAATGTCCAGCGCTGATGAGCCTATCGAACCTGTCGATCCTAAAATTGATAACTGCTTCATAAGACCAGCACCAGGTAGACATATAAAACCGGGATGGCCAGGAGTAGTCCGTCTATACGATCCAGCATCCCACCGTGCCCAGGCAGAATCCGGCCGGAATCCTTAATGCTGGAAGCCCGTTTCATTGCAGATTCAAACAGATCTCCTATCTGACCGGCAGCCGCCAGCAGGAAGGATCCTGGTATGGTAAGGAGTGCCAGAGAAAGATCTTTAAAAAAAAGAGAACAGAAAATAAACCCGACAACCATGGCAGCCACACCGCCGCCCAGGGATCCCTCAACGGTTTTATTGGGACTTATATTCGGGGATAAGGCACGTTTCCCAAAGAATTTACCGCTGTAGAAGGCCCCAGTATCATTTGAAAATATGACAATCAAAAGCCAGACAATCCAAAGGGTTCCGCCGGGTAATTCTTTGATAAATATCAACAGCGAAAGGGATACAGGGATATACACAATGCCTAAAACCTGCTTTGCAATAATATCAAATATGGCATGATTACTGGCAAACCGGGACAGTACAAAAATGGACAGGGCCATCAAATTCATGGCAAGGATTAAAAACAGAACCTCCCATGACCCAAGGCAGGCGCTGATGATCAATGTCATTGATACTGTATAGGAAATTATTTTTATGATATTGGAAATGGGGTCTTCGTTATTTCCGAAAATGATTCTCAAGTACTCCCTGACAGCAAATAAGGCGGCAACAGAAACCAACGCTGCCAGCAGGAGTGTACTGCCTTTGATAAGAATCCATAACACTATGGGGGCAAGTATAAGTGCTGTTATCCATCGTTTGATGTGCTGCATGCCACTTTACCGAACCGCCGGTCCCTTTCCTGGAAATTTTTTAATATACTGATGAGTTCTTCTTTTGAAAAATCAGGCCATAGTGTATCAGAAATATAAATCTCTGAATAGGCCGCCTGCCACATTAAAAAATTACTTAGTCGATATTCTCCACTTGTACGGATAATCAAATCAGGATCAGGCATGGAGTTTGTGTAAAGATGATCGGAAATGAGATCCTGGGTAATATCTTCCAAGCGCAGCTGGTTTGATGAAACTTTTTCTGCAATTTTTTTTACTGCAGTTGTGATTTCTTCTCTAGACCCATAACTTAAGGCAAGGTTTAACAGCATTTTCTTGTTATTCTTTGTTGCCGCCATTGTTGCCTGGACTTCTTTTTGAACATCCAGTGGAAGCCTGTGTACCTGGCCGATAATATTGAGCCTGATATGATTTTTTATCAGCGTTTCTTTTTCTGAGATAATGAATTTTTTTAAAAGCGTCATTAACGCTTTTACTTCAGATTTTGGTCTTGCCCAATTTTCTGTAGAGAAGGCATATAAGGTGAGCGTACCGATGCCGAGTTCTCTGCATGCTGTCACAACAGAGCGAACAGTTTGTGAACCTTTTTCATGACCTTTGACACGATTCATCAATCTTTTCTTGGCCCATCTGCCGTTGCCGTCCATTATGACAGCAATATGGGAGGGAAGCGTGTCAGGATTAAGATTCACATCCTTTATTGAGTTAGACTTCAAGTATTTCCTTTTCTTTTTCAGCAAATATCTCGTCTAACCGCTTAATATAATTATCTGTGGCTTCCTGAACCTGTTTCTGTGCTTTAAAGCTGTCATCCTCTGAGACCTCTCCTTCTTTTTGAAGCTCTTTTATCATCTCATTTGAGTCTCTGCGGATATTTCTGATCGCTACCTTATAATCTTCACACGTTTTTGCCACAGTCTTTACAATTTCTTTTCTTCTTTCTTCAGTAAGCGGCGGTATGGAAATTCTGATAAGCTTCCCGTCATTGGAAGGTGTCAGACCGATATTTGCCTTTAATATGGCTTTCTCAACATCATTAATGACACTGACGTCCCATGGCTTGACTGTAATAAGCCGGCTTTCCGGAATGGATACGGTTGCCATTTGAGGTAAGGGTGTCTGGGTGCCGTAATAATCAACCATAACACCATCAAGTATTGCCTGAGATGCCCGACCGGTCCGAACTTTCCCCATTTCTTTTTCAAATGCTTTCTCAGACTTCCCCATCCTGTCTTTGGTTTCCTGGAGCACTTCATTTATCATAGCAATCCACCTTCAATAAACTATTTATTATAAATCCGCGTACCTATTTCCTGTCCTGTTACAGCCTTGTAAATATTATCTTCTTTATGGAGATCAAATACCTGTAAAGGAAGGTCATGTTCCATTGCCAGGGAAATGGCTGTCATATCCATTACATGAAGCTGTTTTTCAATAACACGCATGTAGGATAACTCATCGAACATAACTGCATCATCATGAACCACAGGATCTTTGTCATAGACGCCGTCGACCTGTGTAGCCTTGAAAAGGATTTGAGCGCGGGTTTCATGGGCTCTTAAAACAGCGGCTGTATCTGTTGTAAAATAGGGGTTGCCTGTACCTGCTGCAAAAATGACCACTCGTTTTTTTTCAAGATGTCGAATGGCTTTTTTCCGGATAAACGGTTCTGCAATCCTATCCATAGGGATGGCAGACTGGACACGTGTCGGAACATCACACCTTTCAAGAGCATCACAAAGCGCCAGGCTGTTAATAACTGTTGCCAGCATTCCCATATTGTCGGCTGATGTCCTGTCCATACCGGCAGAACTGCCTGCAACACCCCTGAAAATATTACCACCGCCAACCACTACCGACACCTGAACATTCAGCCGGTAAACTTTTGCAATTTCTTCAGCAACGTAATGGATCATTTCAGGGGTAATACCAAAGCCCTGATTTCCCATCAGGGCTTCGCCGCTCAGCTTAATTAAGATTCGATCGAACTCCGCGTCTTTATTCAAGATTTTATTCTCCTATCTGGAAACGTGCAAATCTCTTAATCTGTATATTCTCACCGATTTTACCAATGGTTTCTTTCAGGACATCTGTAATTGTTTTCTGCGGATCTTTCACATACTGCTGGCTCATAAGGCACACATCCTTATAAAACTTCTCAACCTTTCCATCAACAATTTTATCAATGATATTTTCAGGTTTTCCTTCTTCCAGCATCTGTGCTTTATAAATTTCTCTCTCTTTTTCAACGACTGATGCATCAACATCTTCAGGGTTTAAACCAGCCGGGTTGGATGCGGCAATATGCATGGCAATATTTTTTGCAAATTGCTGGAAATCTTCTGTTTTGGCAACAAAATCAGACTCACAGTTTACCTCAAGCAGGACACCCAGTTTAGCCCCTGTATGGATATAAGAATAAATAATACCTTCAGAAGTGGACCTGCCGGCCCTTTTTGCCGCTTTTGCCAATCCTTTTTTTCTAAGTAATTCGATTGCTTTTTCTATATTACCTTCTGCTTCGGCAAGCACTCTTTTGCAGTCCATAATGCCTGAGCCAGTGGCCTGACGAAGCTCTTTTACCATTGCTGCGGAAATTTCAGCCATTTTCATACTCCTTATATTTTCTTACGTCGCTTCTGTTTCTTCGACGGGTGTTGTTCTTCTTTTAATTTTTTCTACGACAGGTCCGTCTGTTCCATCGGATACAACTTCTATGGTTGATTTTTCATCAGACGTTTCTGCGCTTTCTTCTTCACCAGCTTTATCAGACTCAGCACTTTGTTTTTCTTCGTACAACTCCCTGCCTTCAATACAGGCATCCGCAATTCGGGAAGCAAAAAGGCGAATCGACCGGATGGCATCATCATTCCCGGGAATCACATAATCGATATCATCTGGATCGCAATTTGTATCAACAACGGCAATAATAGGGATTCCAAGCCGTTTGCCTTCTTTTACGGCGATAGCCTCATTTTTAGGATCGACTACAAAGATAGCGCCCGGCAGTCTTTTCATATTGCTGATACCGCCAATAGCAAACTCAAGTTTATCTTTTTCCTTGAGCATTTTTGACTGCTCTTTTTTGGGATAATTTTCAAGTGTTCCATCATTTTCAATTGATTTGAGAAAGTGATATCTGGTGATATTATTTTTAATGGTTTGAAAATTTGTCAGCATGCCGCCAAGCCAGCGGTTCTGGACATAGAACTGTTCTGCACGGTTTGCTTCTTCATAAATCGCTTCAGATGCCTGTTTTTTTGTCCCGACAAAGAGGATGTCCTGACCATTGGCAGCCACTTCTTTAATAAAGTCATGGGCTCCTTTGAAAAGTTTTACTGTCTGCTGCAGATCAATAATGTAAATCCCGTTTCTTGCACCAAAGATATACTTTTTCATCTTTGGGTTCCATCGTTTGGTCTGATGTCCGAAATGCACACCAGCTTCTAAAAGTTCTCTAATTGTAATGTAAGCCATTTGTTCTCCAAATTAATTAATGGTTTTTTCCACCATTCAGATCATCCTCAAAATTCGACTTTTTTCAAAGCACCTGATTTTCAAGTCCCTGAATGTGCGTTTTTATTGTTCAACAAAAAATCCAAATTTATATATCAAAGATTCTCTTTTTAATCAATTGATTTTTTAATTAAAACCACCCTGTTATGTCCGGCAAGATCTCTGATAAACTTGATGCTTTCATATTGTGGATACTGTGCTGAAATTTCTGAAATTCCCGCTTTCTGATCAAATCCCATTTCAAGCAGAAGTGTACCGCCGGGCACCAGGTAATCAAACGCCTGTTCCAGGATCAGTCGATAGCTTTGAAGCCCGTCCTTTCCGCCGTCCAGTGCCAGCATGGGTTCAAATTCTTTTATTTCCGGCTGCAATAATTTTATATCCCTGGTCGGGATATAGGGCGGATTGGATACAATCGCATCAAATTTGCCGCCCTGTTTTATGGATGAAAACCAGGAGCCGGCAAAAAACCGCACCTGGTTGTTCACAAGGGTCTGTGCATTTAATTTTGCTATCCTGAGTGCAGATTTTGAAATATCACAGGCAAAATAGTGATGATGCGGATGCGCTTTGCAAAGAGAAACCACAATCGCACCTGATCCTGTTCCCAGCTCAAGAATGGTTAATGCTTTTTTTTTGTTCTCCAGCATTTTTATCAAGCTTGAGGCCTGCTCAACAATTGTTTCGGTATCCGGCCGGGGAATCAGCACATCGTTTGATACCTTAAAATCAGAATCAAAAAATCCTTTTTCTCCAGTGATATAAGCAACCGGTTCGTTCTGGATTCTTCTTTTGATCAGGTGTTTGAACCGGGAAAGCTCGTTTTTTTCCAGGGGCCGGTCGTGTTCCAGGTAAAGATCAAGCCGGTTCATATCTAGGCTGTGTGCCAGCAGCAGTTCAGCCGTTAATCTTGGGCTGTCTATGGAATGATTTTTAAAATAGGAATCGGTCCATGCAAGGAGTTTAAAAATGGTCCAGTTCTCAAATTTAATTTTAGAAGTCATTCTAAATATATGGATTTAAATTTTAAAACAATAGTTTCGAGATATGGAGGGGTATTATTTTTGAACAGTGCAAAAAGCAATATCGCTTCATGCACCGAATGAAGACAGCCAAAAGTATGTATATCCCTTTTACCCGATTTCTTTTAAAGCCTGGGCTTGATTGTACAATTTAAGCTCATCAATAATCTCCTGGATATCCCCTTCCATAATATTGTCAAGCTTATAAAGTGTCAGTCCGATGCGATGATCTGTCATTCTGCCCTGCGGGAAATTATACGTCCGGATTCTTCCGCTTCGATCCCCTGATCCCACCTGGCCTTTTCTTTCTGCTGCCCGCTTATCTTCCTCTTCTCTTACCTTTGCATCAAACAGTCTTGCTTTCAACACATTCATGGCCTTGGCTTTGTTTTTATGCTGGGATTTTTCATCCTGACAGGTTGCAACAGCGCCGGTTGGTACATGCGTTATTCTGACAGCCGAATCTGTTGTGTTGACAGACTGCCCCCCCGGTCCCGAGGATCTGAACACATCAATCTTGAGATCGGCAGGGTTGATATCTATATCAATATCTTCTGCCTCAGGAAGAACAGCCACGGTCACAGCAGAGGTATGGACCCGCCCCTGTGCCTCTGTCTCGGGAACCCGCTGTACTCGATGGGTGCCGCTTTCATATTTAAAACTGCTGAATGCCCCTTTGCCTTTGACCAGAGACACAATCTCCTTGAACCCGCCGGAACTGGAATCATTTTTTTCAATAATTTCAATTTTCCAATTCTTGGACTCAACATACCGTGAGTACATCCTGAAAAGGTCGCCTGCAAAAATCCCTGCTTCCTCTCCACCGGTTCCTGCCCGGATCTCAAGCAGCACATTTTTATCATCTCTGGGGTCTTTGGGCATTAAAAGGACATTGAGTTCAGATTGAAGGGCTTCAATTTTGGGTTCCAGCTCAGGAATCTCTTCTTTGGCCATCGCCCGGATATCGGGATCATCGTCTTTCAGCAGTTCTTTTGCTTCATTCAGTTCTTCCAAAAAGCCTTCATACTCTCTGAACACAGGAACAATTTTATTGAGTTCACCATGTTCTATCAAATACTCCTGGTACTTTTTCTGATCACTGATGACAGCCGGATCACTCAGCAGCTGCTCAAGCTTTATAAACCTTTCTTCAATGCCTTTTAGTTTTTCTATCATAATTTATAAACTCAAAAGGGGCTCTTTTAACAAGACCCCTTTTAATAACAAACTATAAAATGTGCTAAACAAGTTTTGACGCGTCAAACCCTGCATATTTCTTCTTAAAACGATCGATTCTTCCAGCAGAGTCAACCAGCTTTTGCTTCCCTGTAAAGAAAGGATGGCACTTGGAACAGATTTCTACTTTAATATTCTCTTTTGTAGATCCGACCTCAAAAGTTGCGCCGCATGCACAGGAAGCTGTTGATTTTGTGTATTTTGGATGTATTTCCTTTTTCATTTCCCTTAAAACTCCTTACTTTGCCAATGTTTTGGCAATCAATTAATACTTATCTTATGAATTCATCAATTCAAGAAACTCTTTATTATGCTTTGTTCCTTCCATTTTTTCAAGTAAAAACTGCATGCTGTCTACAGAATTTAAACTTGACAACAGCTTTCTTAAGATCCACACACGGTTCAAGACCTGCGGATCAAGCAGGAGTTCCTCTTTTCTGGTCCCTGATTTATTGATATCGATGGCAGGATAAATTCTTTTGTCTGCAAGTTTTCTGTCTAAAACAAGCTCCATATTACCCGTGCCTTTAAATTCTTCAAAAATAACCTCATCCATTCGACTGCCTGTGTCAACCAGAGCAGTGGCGATGATTGTTAAACTGCCGCCCTCTTCAATATTTCTGGCAGCGCCGAAAAATCGTTTTGGCCTGTCAAGGGCATTGGAATCCACACCACCGGACAGAATTTTTCCTGACGGCGGCATGACAGCATTATAGGCCCTGGCAAGCCGGGTGATGCTGTCCAGCAGGATAACAACGTCATGACCTTGTTCTACAATTCTTTTGGCTTTTTCAATCACCATTTCAGCAACCTGTACATGTCGTTCAGACGGCTCGTCAAAGGTTGAACTGACAACCTCGGCATCAACATTCCGCGCCATATCAGTCACCTCTTCCGGGCGTTCATCAATCAGCACGATCATGGGGATGATATCTTTATGCGCTTTCACCATACTATTGGCAATATTCTGCAGCAGCATGGTCTTACCAGCCTTTGGCGGAGAAACAATCAACCCGCGCTGCCCAAACCCAATGGGAGACATCAAGTCAATGACCCGCATGGAATAATTATCTGATTCAGCCTCAAGATTCATTTTCCGTTCAGGGTATAACGGCAGCAGATTATCAAACAAAATGGTTTCTGCAGCCAGCTCGGGATTCTGGAAATTAACACCTTCAACCTTCAGCAATGCAAAATACCGTTCAGAATCTTTGGGCTGCCGGACCTGGCCGGAGATTGTATCACCGGTTCTTAAATTAAAGCGTCGTATTTGTGATGGAGATACATAAATGTCATCAGGACCAGGAAGATAGTTATAGCCGGGTGCTCTTAAAAATCCAAACCCGTCCGGAAGAATTTCAAGGGTACCTTCGCCATAAATCTGGCCGCTCTCTTCAATATTTGCCTGGAGCAAGGCAAAAATCAATTCCTGCTTTTTAAGACCGCCAATCCCTTTTATGTTATATTTTTTAGCAAGTTTGGTTAACTCACTAATCTTCATCTTGTTTAATTCTACGAGGTTCATTCATTCTCCCACATTTTTTGATTTTGTTGACGGGCTAAAGTTTGTTTTGAAGTGCACCTTTTTGAAGTCTGAAAGCCAAAAATGACATGAAAAAGCAGACAGTTAGTTGAACATTATTATATCAAGGTTAAATAAATAAGTCAAAACACTTATATTGTCAAGAATTCTTTTTGAATTTTATGAAAGAGATTATCAACAGATTCAAAGAGTTCTGTGTTTGTTCCTGTATTTTTAATGATATAATCCGCCCTCTTTTCTTTTTCCTTTTGAGTCATCTGGGCATCAAGCATTTTCTGCACATTTTTTTCTGCCACATTATCGCGTTGTGAAACCCGCTTCAAAAGGGCTGTATCATCCGCTATTACAGCAATTGAAAGATCAAAATGCTTCTCCATCCCTGTTTCAAACAATAACGGCACCTCAACAGCACACGCCTTTATCTTTCCTTCGTAATCTGCCTGTTCCATCTGAAAAACCATTTTTTCAAGTACCTGGGGGTGGACAACAGCCTCCATTTTTTTCCGGAGTTCAGGATCATCTACAATAATCTGTCTCAGGCGGGACCGGTCCAGGAACCCGCCTTTCTGAACAACGGCTGGCCCAAACAGCTCAACAATTTGTTTAAAAGCCTTTTCTCCGGGTTCCACAACCTGTCTTGCAATGACATCACAATCCAGCGTATGCAGACCATGATGTTCAAACCTTTTGCAAACAAGGCTTTTCCCTGATCCTGCTGAACCTGTCACCGCTATTTTAAAGATTTTCATATCATTGAATGCTTAGAGGTTTTCATTTGTTTATTCTGCCTGTGCAGCGTTTGACTTATAATATAGATTCATGATAGTTTGCAAGGCTGTTTTTAACATTATTGAAAGGACGTAAGACAGTGGAAAGAACATTATCGATCATAAAACCCGATGGCGTGAAAAAAAATGTAATTGGTGAAGTCATCAAGCGGTTTGAAACAGATGGCATAAAAATAGCTGCCATGAAAATGATACACCTGACAAAACCCCAGGCACAAGGTTTTTATGCGGTTCACAAGGAAAGACCTTTTTTCGACAGCCTGACAGATTTCATGACCTCCGGCCCTATTGTTGTGATGATCCTTGAAGGAGAAGATGTCATTGCAAGGAACAGGAAACTTATGGGCGCCACCAACTTTGAAGAAGCAGAAGAAGGCACCATCAGAAGAGACTATGCAACCAATATTGAGCAGAATGTGGTACATGGATCTGATGCCCCTGAAACAGCTGCGTTCGAGATTGGATATTTTTTCAACGATCTCGAAATCCAGAAAAGATAACTTATCCTGTCCAACTCTTTAAAACCGCAGTTGCTGTATTTTTCAGCCATTGCGGTTTTCACACATTAGGGGACAAGAAGATCAAAACCGGTGATTGGATCCTTTTTCCGGACACCGCTTGAGTCCACAAGTTCATATAAAATAATTTCCATTACATGCCACACCCTGACCCCTGTCCGGATACACCCTGTCACAGTTGATGCTCCCCTGCCGCATGCCATATGCATGTGAAGGACAGGTTCCCCTTTTTCATTTGGAAAAAGTGTTCCAGTGCCTGTTACTTCATGGACATTATCGAGCGTCTGCTCTTTGGGGACAATCTGTTCTGCCCTGCCCTGCTTCGGACCGGTAACCAATGTGCTTTTTTTGTCGGCGCCCCCAAGGACGATCAGGGCGGCAGCCTTTATGTGATTGTCCTTTGCAAACCGTTCAATTTCATCATGAACGATATCACCGTCTTCAAGACGGATCACAAAGACCCTTCCGGGTTCAGCCTGTGAGTATTTCATTATTCATCTTCCCGGTTTTATAGCCGTCAATGTCAATGCCGGTATATACAAACCCGAGCTGTTTAAATTCACTGGAAATTTTCTGCCGGATATTTTTATCCATTATTTTATCCATCTGATCAGGAACAACTTCGATCCTTGCCATTTTCTCATGGCATCTCACCCGTACCTGGCCAAATCCCAGTGCCTGTAAAACCCTTTCAGCCGCATCAATCCTTTCCAGGTCTTCAGCAATCAGCCTTGTACCATATGGAATTCGGGTGGCCAGACAGGACTGAGACGGTTTATCCCATGTTTCAAGCCCCAGTTGCTTTGACGCAAGCCTGATATCGCTTTTTGTAAATTCTGCATCTGCCAGGGGAGAGATAAATCCCAGCTCTTTGGCTGCTTTAAGCCCGGGCCGGTAATCTTTTAAGTCATCCAGATTAACCGCATGAAGAAAATGCTGGATCCCTAATTTCTGTGCTGTATTCTTAATCAACGAAAACGCTTGAAGTTTGCAATAATAGCACCTGTTTTTATCGTTTTTCGCCACATCTTTATTCTCAAGAATATCCACACTGAAAACCAAATGCTCTACCCCGATGCTTTCCGCCATCTTCTTTGCCAGTTCGATTTCCTGCCGGGGTACAAATGGTGAGGCAACCGTTATCGCAACTATCTTTTCAGGATTACTTTTTTTAGCGACAGCCAGTAAAAAGGTACTGTCAACGCCGCCGGAAAACGCCACAGCCATGGCAGGCAGTGCTGCCAGCCTGTTCTCAAGATTTTTTAGCTGTTTTGACAACTGCAGTCCCCTTAATATTTATTGGATAAAACTTTCAAACCAGGTCTCATAACCTTTCAGTAATCTGCTCCCTGTCCGGTTCATCAAACTGACTTTCACTCCAGGCCGCTGCTCTTGTTTTAAATAATGCAGCCACAGCCGTTTTTTCCTTCCATATTGTTTTTATGACCGGAAAAATTGCATATTACCTGTTTTTTATACCATACTATAACCGTATTTAACATATTGTATAAGAATGGACTAGTCACGTACTGCAAAAAGCCGGATATTTCTCTTTGTAACTTACAGTGTCCAATATTATTCTTGACTAAAAACAGCGCTTCATGTATAAAATCCAACGTTAATTTCACTGGGTGATCGTCCAACGGCAGGACTACGGACTCTGACTCCGTCAATCAAGGTTCGAATCCTTGTCACCCAGCCACTGAAAACAAGGGATTTTAGTCAAAAAGACTAAAATCCTTTTTTGCTTAAGCTGTTTGTCGCTCTTTTCATATAGATTCTGAACAGCTTTTTAAATCCTACTTTTTATTCGATATTCAAACAGTATCCGTTAAAAGATCTTCTTTGAAATGGTTTGAAAAAATTGTGAAAAATTTTTCCTATAATTTCTAATTTTTTAACTATTTTATTACTTTTTTTTCCAAAAAAAATTACTCAAATTCTGCTTAAATGCTGTAAACCCAGACTATCAGCCTTGAACAACAATGGTATATTTTTTGCTTGAAATTTATTGAATCTGTAAGATTTAATCGAATAGATAGTTGGTTTTTTACAGAACATTACCAATTATTAAAAAGGAGATTGAGATGTTTAAACGAATCTTGGTTACTCTATTAATTAGTTTCATCGTTTCTGTTTCTTCAGTGAATGCAGCTCTGTACGAAATTGAATTTATTGACGTTGGCAATGCAACTTGGACAGGGCAGGTGAATACAACGACAGATACATTAACCATTGAAACTTGGGTATCAGTCCAAAAAACTGGTGGATTTGCTTATCAGACACTTTTAACTCCAGCAGTACCAATGGTCTGGGATGCTGTCTATACTCCTGATAATGCAACTGTTCTCCCCTATGATATTCCAGATGCTTTTAATGGCAATTTTAATGGCAACTGGGGATTTTTGTCTCCGATCCCTCTTTCCGCAATGACTTTCCTTGATGGTAGTTATAATTCTGCAGCACGGCCAGGATGGAACATATCAGACTATGGGAATGGTTATATCCCCAGAAATACAGGTACCAACAGAATCACTCCGTGGCCACGCATCAGCGGCTCAATGAGTGTTGATGCAGATTCAATAATTATTACAGAAGTTGTCCCTATCCCAGGTGCGGCGATTTTGTTTACATCAGGGCTTCTCGGTATCATGGGATTCAGGCGCAGAATGAACAATTAATTTCCCTCACTGTTTAAAAACACAAAGCAGGGCGGTTTAACTGGCCCTGCTTTTTTTATGGCGGCAAAACGATAAATTTAAAATTTTATTTTAAACTGTATCCCAATCATCATTTCCATATAATTCTTTAGAGCACTTCGGGCATATGCTGTGGGTATATAATGCCTCTGAATATTTTTCAATATAGGTTTCCAGCATATTCCAATACCCTTTATCATCTCTGATTTTTTTACAATTTGAACAGATCGGTATCAAACCACTCAACATTTTGACTCTGTCCAACGTTACTTTAAGGTTTTTAATCAACTGCTGTTTTTCGATTTCAGAATTTATGTCTGCTGTGATATCGCGAATTATATGGACAGCAGACAACATTTCATTTTGACTGTTGACGATCGGGTCAACCGTAATAAGCATCCAGCGGCCGTCTTTGATCTGCACCTGCGCACTTTCTCTTTGTCCTGTTTTTAACATTTTTGGCAGAGGACACCCTTTGATGGATTTTTCAGTTCCGTGAACGATTCTGCAGCATCGGCTGCCAACAGCGTCTTTAACATCTACCTGAAAATAATTTTCTACACTTATATTTGATTTCAGAATGGTTGAATCAAGATTGATTATCGCAATCCAATCCTCAATGGCATCAAATGTGTGTTCCCAATCTCGATTTTGGTTATTGAAAATTTCCATCATCACCTCCGTGGAAAAGACAATCACATTGACGATATTAACATGTCTGGAACAACATTCAGAACGAAGCAGGATGACAAGACCTTGATACTCATCAACGATTTACAGGAACAGGGTGAAATCAGGTTGCAGTACTCTTTTTTTGCTATCAGAAATTTTTTTTCCCGTCAATTCATAAATTCATACTGGTTTTATATGATAATCCTGAAAAAAATAAAAATAATAATTTTTTTGATTTTTTTAAATCTTTTGGTGTCATTCCAAATAGACGGCAAAGAAATTTGTCATTTTTTATTTTAAAGGAGGAACATCATGGTCAAAAAAACGGTAATCATTTTTACTGGTCTTTTGGTTGCACTATTTTTTACTGCAAACGGGTTTGCTGAATCCCTTACCCCGCAGCTTGCCAAATCAAAAGCGATGGCGGCTGCAAAACTGATTGAAACAGAAGGCGAAGCAGCATTTGCCAAGATCAAAGATCCAAATGGAGAATTCAGATTTGCAGACGGACAAGGGTATATCTGGATACAGGATCTCAATGCAGTTGTTCTCATGCATCCCATTAAACCTTCACTGGATGGGAAAGATATGTCCGGGTTTGCAGATAAAAATGGTACGCTTTTATTCCTGAATTTCAGTGAAATCTGTGAAGAAAAAGGTGCTGGATGGGTACCCTATGTATGGCCGAAACCAGGCCAGGAAGGAACATCGCCGAAAATATCCTATGTTGTTTCTGTAAAGCATGGCGGCAAAGATTATGTCGCAGGATGCGGCATGTATGATGTCACTCCGGCAGATATCAAAAAACAGTTCCCAGGGGATGCGGTCTTCGAAGAATAAACACAACTATTTCAATAATAAAGGGGTCTTGTCTCTGTATCCGGCAAGGCCTCTCTTTTTGTTTGATCCGATGTAATCTTTTAAAAACCCTACCCTTATCGCATTTCTCTGTTATGGCTTTTTTTTAAAAAATCTGTATCTGTTTTAATACATATCTTTTACGTATACTGCCCATTAAAACAGCATGACACAATAATTTTTAAAAAGGAGTCAGCAATGAGCGGCAACCCCGACCTGATATCACTATCAAATGCTTTGGGTGCAAGAGATATCCTAAAAAAATTTCTCACTCCCACACCTTTACGGCAGTATCCAAGCCTGGACCGCCTCATCGGGGCACAGGTGTTTGTGAAACATGAAAACCACAACCCGACCGGAACCTTCAAAATAAGGGGCGGAATCACGCTGATGCACCATCTGCAGCAACAGGACTGTCAAGGTGTGATCACCTATTCAACAGGCAATCATGGGACATCCGTGGCAACCAGTGCGGCCATGTTCAACCTGTCTTCAACTGTGGTTGTCCCTGAAAACTCAAACCCTTTAAAAATCAAAAGTATCAAAGATGCAGACGCAGAATTGATTGAGTATGGAAAAGATTTTGAAGAATCCGGTCAAAAGGTTGCCCAACTTGTTGAAGAACGCGGGTTATATTTTGTTCATCCGGCAAATGAAGCGCATTTGATCAATGGCGTGGCAACCGAATTTTTAGAAATTTTAGAAATGGTCCCTGATCTGGATATCATGATGATTCCTATTGGTGCAGGCTCAGAAGCTGCCGCTGCCATAACGGTTCTCAAACAGATACGTCCTGAAATAGACATCATTGGGGTACAGGCACAGGCTTCAAATGCTGCCTATCTTTCCTGGAAGGAAAAAAAGATCGTTACAGCACCAAACACAACGTTTGCCGGTGGTGTTGCAACCGGTACTGCCTATGAAATACCATTTTCTTTATACAAGGACGCATTAGAAGATTTTGTTCTTTTAACAGAAACTCAATTGTATCAGGGAATAGCACTGGCTGCCCATCATACCAGGAACCTTACTGAAGGTGCGGGATCGGCCTGCCTGAGGGCAGCCATTAAAATCAGAGACAGGCTGTCAGGTAAAAAAGTGGCCATTCAAATGAGCGGTGGAAATGCCTCAGGCAGTGAATTGAAGGAAGCAATGACCCAGCCTTGCCTGTTGAGCGGCACTGTCGACTAAAACCAGAGACCTTTTTTACGTTGAAACCGTTATCAGACAGTGCAGGATCCTGTTGTAAAATATCTATCCGGCACAAAAATGAACCTGTATTTTTTGTTGAAAGGCTTTTTTAATTCAAGTACCATGTTTATTCACGATCATACTCAGGATAAAAGGGGAAAAAATGTGCAGTGAAGTGCTTTTCGACATTAAAGGACCCGTTGCAGTCATCACATTGAACAGGCCTGACAGAAAAAATGCCATTAACCAGGCACTTCTGACAGGACTTTACAACAGCATTGACAGGATAGCGGAAGATTCCGGGATCAAAGTGGGGATTATCACGGGTTCCGGCGATGCTTTCTGCTCAGGTATTGATCTTGACTGCCTGGCCACTGACAACCTTTTTGATCCGCGGTCAGACGGAAAAGATATGCCTGACGTGTTTCAGGCATGCGTTAAACCCATCATTGGCGCTGTCAATGGATATGCCATTACCGGCGGATTTGAAATTGCGTTGAATTGTGATTTCCTCATCGCTTCTGAAACTGCTGTCTTTGCTGACACACATGCAAAGGTCGGTATCCATCCTGGCTGGGGAATGAGCCAGCTGCTCCAGCAGGCTGTGGGCCAGAGACTTGCCAAACAGTTTTCAGCAACCTGTGAAAACATATCCGCCCAAAGGGCATTGCAGTGTGGGCTTGTCAACGAAGTTGTCCCTTCTGACAGCCTGCTTGAAAGAACCATTGAAATCGCTGAACAGATTTGCAGCGTCAATTACAAGATGATGCTCAAAATGAAACACCTGATTGAAACAAAAAACAAGGCCAGCCTGGCTGAAGCCGTAAAAAATGAACAAAAGGAATTCAAACTCTTTTTGAAAACCTTCAGCAGATAAGAAGGCCATAAACAAAAAGAGGAAGGAAACGATTTATGTCTCCTTCCTCTTTCCTGAAAAAAGCTGATTCAAGCCATTGAATCTTTTTTCCAATATCACTATTAAAGATGAATGCAAAGGGTGTAACTGCTTATTTTTTTATAACGTTTACCCCTTTTTCTGACAGAAAGCTGATTGATTTACTGCAGACAGGCGCAGTTATCTGTACGGCAACACAAGCATTACCGACGGTTTTTTTTATCGTTTCAACTTTTTTTAAAATGGCTTTCGCATCTTTCATTATAACCCTGGTTTTCCGGTTGATGACAATGGTAAATGACGCTGGCGTTTCCTGCAGTAACACTGTCCTGGAAGGAAGTCCGTATGGTTTGGGGTCAATTTGCTTTTTCACTGTTTTCTTCCGGTTGTCATTTTTCTTAGCTTTTTTGTCCCATCTATTCTGGCAGATCATTTATATGAAAAAATACAGAAAAAAGAAATGAAAAACATCTTTAATCATAAGACTTTAAATTTGTGAGGGGAGGACTTTATTCATCTGTTCGACTTCCTCCCCTTTTCGACTGCTGGTACTGGTTAGAATTGATCTTTCTGTGGAAATTTGAGGTACTGAACCTGTCTTGTCTGCGGGAATATGGGGACAACCGGATCGGGATAGAAATCTTGACGTATCAAGTTGAAACAGTTTGAATAATGCGGTCTACATCTTTTGCCAGTGTTTGAGATGAAGCCACTACAAATGAACACTCATCAATTTTAGTTGAAAACCGTTCATCTTTTTCACTTCTCTCATACGCTTTTGTCAGCTCTTTAGTCGTGCTCTGCAGTTTTGTGTTTGAAAGTCCCTTTTCATCTGCCAGAGATTTCAAATTAAAGAGTTTCCCATTTTGAACCCATGCAATGCCAAACTGTTTCGGCGGTTTTCCAATAAACACGTACGTCGCATGATCGGCCGGCACAACTTCAAGAGAATCTTTAATTGATCCTGCCAGATCTTTTAAAGGCTGTCGTACATTGTCTAATTGTTTTGCAATGGGGTGGGTTGGCTCAAGCGGGGCATATGTCTTACCTGTGCCAAAAATTTTGTCAAAAATACCCATCTGCTCCTCCTTTTGTTAATTAATTGTGGCGAGCTTTCAGGTATAAATGCCAATCGCACAGTTTCAACTCCAGGGTTCAGGATTCATCTACACCTGCATCGCCAGGGATTCCTGTCACCTAAGTATTAAATAATAATAAATAACAATAATTTAGAATTGTCAAGGAGACCTTCCATCTTTTACAATTATCCACCAATCTTACCGTGATTTCCTGACTACAGTTCCGCGGGTCCGGGCAGCAACTTTACTTGACTTCTCCTGATAATCTAAACTATAAAACCTGGTAATACGATCTGCATTCTTAAACTGACTGGACAAAAAAACTCTAATCTCAAGGAGGATTTATGGCGTCACTTAAAGAAGCTATCTTAAACCACAGGGTTAATGCATTTGAAGATGACGATTTCATTGAAGAGATCAATTTCCTGGCAAAAGAGAATGGAGACGACACCTACAAAGAAACCATACAGGTATTATCTGATATAACCCTTGAACCGGAAGATGCAAAAACATGCTGGTTAGGGGTACTCAGTCATAGAAAACGCATTTCAAATCTTCTGGATAGGAAAATCAGCCTGACAACGGCTATCTGTGATTATTTCTGCTCGTTAAACAAGCCTTTGAAGAGCTGCAAAATAATTGAAATCAATAATTTCGAAAAAATGATTGAAGAATCGAATCATGATTCTCTGACTGGGTTGTTCAATAAAACCTATTTTCAAAACACTTTAGACCAGCACCTGTCGCTTGCAAAGCGCCATGGAACTGATTTGTCTGTTCTTTTTCTGGACATTGATGATTTTAAGGAAATCAATGATACCCTGGGCCATCATTGCGGTGATATTGTTTTAAAGCAGGTCGCCGATACGATTAACAATAAAATGAGAGAAAGTGACGTTAAAGCCC
Organism: uncultured Desulfobacula sp.; assembly: GCA_964343845.1. Taxonomy (GTDB): domain Bacteria; phylum Desulfobacterota; class Desulfobacteria; order Desulfobacterales; family Desulfobacteraceae; genus Desulfobacula. The sequence continues at coordinate 74,997 of CAYFKW010000002.1, forward strand.
GCTTTGGGGGAGACGAGTTTGTGATTTTAATGCCGAACACCTATAAATTGAATGCGCTCCTGCTGTCCGAACGGCTGCGGAAAACCCTGAATGAAACACCCATTGAATTAGAGAACTCAACATTGAATATCGCGGTAAGCGGCGGTGTATCAGGTTTCCCTGTTGACGCGGCAAAGGCTGAGACTCTATTAGACCTGGCTGACAGGGCACTTTACATGGCAAAGGGGGCGGGTAAAAATACAATTTCCCTTTTTAAAGAAGATAAGCGGCGGTTTTTGCGCATAAAATTCAATCGGGCAATAAAAGTAAAACAACTGGGCTTCAGCCGGACAAAGACCCAGTCCGGGACAAGCAAAAACATTGCCATTGGCGGCATCCTGTTTGAAAATAAAGAATCCCTGCCTATCGGGACCAAGGTACAGGTCAGCATCCCGATACTGGCAGACCAGGACCCGCTTCTTCTTATCGGTACGATTGTAAGGGTGGAAGAATTCGGACCAGAAAAATATGATATTGGAATGATTTTATCTTTCAAAGAGATGGAAAAAACCGCAAAAGATGAAATCTCAAAATTCCTGATTCAAAAAACCAAAGAAACAGCTGATGAATTTTAAAACCGTTGTGACACAATCCAAGGTTATTTTAACTGAAGGCGGGGTTGTTGAAAGGATAAAAAGAGATCCAAGTGTAAATTTAGACCCTGACATCGCCCACTCAGGGCTGATTTATGACGTCAATGGCCTGAAAGTCCTGAAAAAAATTTATACCCAGTATATCGATATCGGCCAGAAATATAATCTGCCCTTTTTAAGCCTGGCACCGACCTGGCGGGCAAATCCTGAAAGAATCAGGCAGTCGGTTTTCAAGAATCATAAAAATATTAACAAGGATTGCGTAGATTTTTTAAAGGGAATCAGGGACAGCTACGCAGATTATTCAGAAAATATCTTTATCGGCGGGCTTATGGCCTGCAGGCGCGATGCCTACCGCCCGGATGAAGCCCTGTCAAAAAAACAAGCCAGGCTGTTTCATCAACAGCAGGCCGAATGGCTGGCGCAAAGTGGCGTGGATTTTATCAAAGGGGCCACACTGCCTGCTGTGTCTGAAGCCTATGGACTGGCATCTGCCATTTCCTGTTTTGACATTCCATATATTTTAAGTTTCGTCCTTACACCGGACGGGGCAATTCTTGATGGAACACCTTTGCATGAGGCAATTGAAATGATTGATTCTGAAATCGACCCATGTCCCATTTTCTATATGGCAAATTGTGTTCATCCCACTGTTTTTGAAAAAGCGGTTCACAAAGAAAGCCTCATTTCAAAAACTGTTCAGAAAAGGCTTCTGGGGTTCCAGGCAAACACATCTGCTAAAAGCCCTGAAGAATTGGATAATCTATCGTATCTAGACACGTCTGACCCTGATGAATTTGGACAGTTAATGGCTTCTTTGCACCAGCAGTTCGGTTTAAAAGTTCTAGGGGGCTGCTGTGGATCAGATCACCATCACATCATTGAAATTGCCAAAAGGATATCCTAGTGCCAAAAACAAACGCATTTGTAAACCTTGTTGAAAATCTCCGGTCCAGGCTTTCAAGCAGTGCTCAATTAACACAGCCCCTTCTGGATGATGTTTACAACAAAATAAACCCATTAAAACAGAAACTCATGCCGGATGAAACCGATGAGCTGCTTGTCATTGTGGACGCATCAGGAAATCGCCTGAACCTTCATGCCCCAAGGTGGATGTGCCACCTTTTTGGATTAAGGCATTTATGTGTCCATGTCCTTATCCGTTTACTGCACCCAACATCTTCAGACCTGTTTGTATTCCAGGTCAGAAGCTGGAACAAATTCGATGCGCCAGGCTGCATTGACATTTCAGTCAGCGGCCATGTCACAGATAATCTGGAAACAGAAAAAGCTGCTTTTAAAGAAATGAAAGAAGAAATAGGGCTTGCAAAAGAGGATTTGATTTCTTCAAAATTGACCTTTTATACTTCATATGAAAGATATGATGAAAACAGAGAATTAAATTTTTATAACAGAGAATTTAAAAAAGTGTATATGGGTGCAATTTCTCATCAGGGATTGAGCGCTGTTCGATTTAATGATAATGAAGTTGTCGGGCTTTATTTGTGCCCCCAGGATGAGATTTCAAACCTGTTATCACAGACAATGATTCCTCTTGCCAGTGGATTAAAAGGAACGCTGCCCTATGTTATCAAAAATCAGGCAGTTTAATTTGTTTTAGGATACTTTGATCTATTGAAAACAAAAACAAGACAACCAGGTCCGAATTTTTCATGAAAATCAAATACAATGCACCCGTTACTTTAACCTATGCCCTGGTGTCGATCTGCGTTGTGGTGTTGTCCAGTAACGGGATCCTGTTAAAAATTTTCACGTCACCTGCCCATTTGGTGTTTTCAAATCCAGTGTTTTATCCCAGGCTGGTTCTATACATTGCAGCCCATGCAGATTGGGGACATCTTACCGGGACCTTTATCATCGTTCTTATTGTCGGCCCCCTGCTTGAAGAAAAATACGGTTCCGGCCAATTGCTGGAAATGATTCTAATGACCGCCGTTTCAACAGCCCTGTTAAATGCTTTATTCTTTTCAAGCTCTTTGATCGGCGGCAGCGGTATTGTTTTCATGCTTATTCTGCTAAGTTCCTTTTCAAATATAAAAGCAAAAGAAATTCCACTGACATTCATCATCATTGCAGCACTTTTTATCGGCACAGAAGTGGTATCGATATTGAAAGTGGACAAGGTTTCTCAATTCAGCCATCTGGCAGGCGGTCTTATTGGCGCTGGATATGGTTTTTTCAGAGACAAAAAAAAGACAACAGCAAAAAATGAACCACTCCGTCATTGACACTTTTTATGCCGGGGTTACGTGAAAAAAGAATTGGCCATCTTTACAGAATCCAGATAAAAGCCAGGCAGTTTTGTTTCAAATGAAGATCCTGATACTGCGGCAAAGAATAGGTTTTTCCAATCCCCTTTTTCAAAACTGACAACTGCTTTTAACAGTGTATTAAATTCGCTGTCCTTCTTTAACAGCGCTTGTTTCATTTTTTCAGAAAAAGCAATATGCCGGAGGACTTCCGCCATTCTGCAGTCTAAAATGGCATCTATGGAAGAAAACAACCCCAGCGTGAACAGTTCATCATTTGAATATTTTGTTTTCAGGGCTGTGCCGCATTTTTCACACATACTGGCACGAATCGCTGAAAGCCTGAGTAATTCATTGGGTTTATTCTGGCTCAAATCCGATAACACGATAAAATTAATGAATTTTCTCAGTTCGCCTGTCCCAAGATAAACCACTGCGTCTTTAATCGTATCTATTGGATTTCTTCTGTTAAAATAGGCTGAATTAATAAATTTTAAGAGTTTAAAGGAAATAGAGGCATCATTCTTTATCAGCTGCTCTACCCTTTGGATATCCAGATCTTCCTGTGCAACTTCATTAATGAGTTTTAATTTCCCAACATGATTGGCCGATATCCCCTTGGTTGATAATACCTCTGGTTTAGAGAAAAAATATCCTTGAAACAACTCAAATCCCTTTTCTTTTGCCAGATCAAATTCGTCATATGTCTCAACTTTTTCTGCCAGAAGGGTGATCTTGTATTTAGACCGGATATTTTCTACAATTTGAAAAAGTGTCGTTAAAGGCGTCGCTTTTAAATCGAATTTTATGATGTGGCTTAATGCGATCATAGGGTGATATTTTTTATGATAGACAAAATCATCCAATGCAATTGTAAATCCTTTATCTCTAAACAATGACAGGGCCGAAACAATCTTTTCTTCCGGCTCAACATCTTCTAAAACTTCAATGACAAAATTTTCTTTTGGCAGAAGCAGTGGCGTTTTCTGTAGCAGTAATTTTTTTGTAAAATTGATAAACCCGGGCTTATCCCCTAATAATTCTTTAAATTCGAACGGAAAAAAGATATTGGACATCAGATTTGATGTGGCAGCACTTCCGTCAATGTTTGGAAATGAATTTTCCAAACTGCGCCTGAATAGCAGTTCATACCCGTAGATCTTTTTATGGGATGTAAAAATTGGTTGTCTGGCAACAAATACTTCCATGCGGCATTCTCATCCAGATTTTAAAGGTTATACCTTATAAAAACCATAAAACGAGGTTTTCTTCAATCGGTAAAAACCCCTATTTTTTAATTATTTTTTTTAACTTAGCGCCTTGCAGCACACCAGGCGTTTCCCCTGCCGGCCAGATGGGCTTACAGGCAACCGCTTTGAAATTTTCTTTAAAATTTTCTTTTGTAATTGCATTGTAAATGATAAATGTTTTTAAAACAAAACAGAATGGATATTAAAAATGAATGCCCAAAACTTAAAAAAGAAAAACCTTATCTCACAATGGGCCTTTGACACACGTCCCATACTGGGAAGACTTCATTTATGGCTTGAAGATGTTAATATTGAGTGGATAAAAGGAAAACCCACACATGAATTGAATGACTCGATCTCTTTTGTGGACAGCAGAACAGAAAGAATGCTGGCCATGACATCTGCCGTCACAGCTCTTGGGACGAAACTTTTCGGACGGTTCGGAGAAGGTGCCGGGCTTGAGAAAAAAGAGCTGAACCTGGTGAAAAAAGATGCAGATGCCATATCTGCATATGCCATGAGCGAAAGTTTATGGTATTTATCCCGGACACTGCCTGAAAATCATGCCATTATGGTCTGTTTAGGGGAAGGACTGATGCCCAAAGCGGGGGAAACCTCGGAAATGGGAGCCAACCCTTTATTGGGCTTTGGGAGAGTATATGCACGGCCTGAAGTAGCTAAATTCCTGGAAGCCTGCGTACTAAAACTCATCAATGATGAAGCATATGCATGGGAAGATTTCAAACGGGCAGTCGCACTCAAGGATATCACGGTCTGGGGAGCTGCAATTGATACACTTGAAAACACCTCCCGGTTTGCCAAAGGAGAAAAGACAGGCCCTTTAACTGTCCTCCATCTTTTTGATCAGCCGCTGGCTATTTCCGATCAGTATGAAGGCTATATCGGAACGCTCGTGCTGCCGAAAGCCGTGGTTGAAACTGCTGCAGATGACTCCCTTCTGGTCAATTTTTTCACCCACCGGGAAAAGGTGATGAATGCCATTAAAATGACCTATCCAGGGATAAAACCGGAACATATTCATGTCTGGACACTTCAAGGCAAAAGCCGGGAACCCCGTATTGGAAAAATCTGGAAAGAATGGACAGACTGCAGCGCCCACCTTGTGGATGAGGACTGGATCCTGCCCTCTGGATTCCACCCTTTTACAGATTCCGGGACGTATGCGCCGACCTTTGCTGTAAAGACATGGGAGGATGAAAATAGGGATACCCACCTTTTCCTGGTAGACGGTTATGCAGCTTCGGCAGAAGCTATTCAGGCGGCAAGCTTGGCTCCTATCCTTGACATTGACGTATCCCTGGCTGTCCTGTCTTCCAAGTTCGCGCTGAGCTTTGATAAAGATGCCGCCAGCATGAAACTGGATCCGGATGCAGATGATTTTGCCCTGCGCCTTAAAAAAGATATTATTGAAAAAGACGTTGATAAGGATTTTATTGAAACCTATCGGGACAGTATCCGGCTGGCGCGAAATGCCGGAATCCCTCTGAAAAAAAAGACGATCACTGCAGACGATCTTATTTCAGAAAAAAAATGGCGGGCCCTTTCAACATCCGGCTACATGCTTCCCGATCCCTATTCAGGATCTCCTGGTGTAAGCCAGATATCTGATGATACCTACACTGTTACTGTAAGGATGACAACACAAACAGCAGACAAGAGAATTACCTTTGCACTCAGGCTTGAGGAAGCGTTCGGAGAAAGCAAGCTTATTTTCAGCCCGTTGCTGAACCGGTTCTTGAAAGGGGAAGATTTTGAAACAAGGGCTGTAAAAATTTCAGACTCAGGCAGGATACGAAATGAACTTCAAACCCTTTGTACAGATGCGCTGGAGCACTTTGGCAACACGGTGGTTCTGCATTTTAATAAAATACCCAAAGCAACAATCTCAGATTCAGATCAAAAAATATTAAGAAAAATTCTTACATGGTATAAAAAACATTACCCGGTCTGGTTTGAATGGCTTGAACTCAAATAACGCCTGTATGAATAATGGAGAAAGCAGATGAGTAAATTTAAAATAACATTCCCTGGAAATAAAAAAGTAGATGTTGCATTTAAAAATTTTGAAGTGAAAACAGATCAATCAAAAAAGAATGAAGGAGACGAAACTGCACCTGAACCGTTTGCCGTTTTCCTTTCTTCTATTGGTGCCTGTGCCGGTATTTATGCAAAATCCTTTTGCGATACCCGGAAATTAGATACATCTGATATGGCTTTAGAATTTGAGCCTGTCTTTAAAAAGAAGCAGAAATTGATGGATCAGATGAATATCACGCTGTTTGTAAACCAGCAGTTTCCTGAAAAATACATCAAACCGATTATCAAGGCGATGAACAGCTGTGCGGTAAAAAATCAGCTTCATCCGGAGATTAAAGCCAATACAGCCGTGGTGTACCTGGACCATTAGAGCCAGCTTCAGAATATTTATTTCAAGATGGCGTCCCCTCCATTTTAATGGTCCCGTTTTCTGAAGCAGTTTCAAGCAATTGTACAGCAGTGCTTAAATAATTTAAGTGCTGCTCTTTCTCAAAAGGACTGCCCATGGGACGTCCTAACAGCTGAGATGTCAGGAGAACCCTTGGCAGTGACATCATTTCCACCCGGGATTGAAACGACGCTACAGCGATCGTTACAGTTGGAATCCCTGCCGCCTCAAAGGCCCTTGCAGCATGTCCCACGGACATGTGGCACACCGGTCAGACCGGTACAAGGACAATGGCATCGACGTTTAATGCCTTAAATTGCTCCACCCACAAGGGTAATATTTTTTTTAATAATCTTTTTTGAGAACATGCACCGACAAATGAATAGGCATTTGGTGTAAGATCCGCAAATACCCCCTGGTTCTTCAATTCTACCATCCGCTGGTAAGGAAAGGAAACATTCGGGTCTTTTAATGCCCCGCGGATATCGTACCCGCCGTGCCGAACGGTCAAATCGCATGGATCCGTGTCAAATGGGATTTCAGATAATTGAGGCGCTTCTTTTAAAAAATCAAATATACGATTTTCAGCTTCTGCCTGGGTCATATTTTCAATGCCCAGCGGCTTGGGGTCATTTCCTTTCACAAAATGACCGCTTGAAGTAATTAAGGACAATTTCAATCCGGATACGGGTTTGTCCAGGGGTTGAAATGGTCCGGTATCATATTCAAAATTTTTTTGTTCTTTATATCCCTGAACCTGCCCTTCTAATAGCCGCTGCTTTATTTGTGAAAAATCATTGCTGTCAATTGAATCAACAATGTCTTTAAATAAATTCTGAAGAAACAGTGAGGCATCCTCGGCTGAAAGGTCTGACATGAACTTAAATGACAGATCTGATCGTCTGCCGTAAAAAAAGGATTTAATGAAATCTTCAAACAGCTCTTTTTCTTTTTCCATTTTTACCTCCTCATACATCCCGTAAGGCAGCCATATAATCTATCCCTGGTTTCGCAGAAAACTGTCCAGCGCTTCTATGAGAATACTGGACAGGCTTGTTTCTTTTTCCTCAGACAGCTTTATGACTCTTTCTGCCATGGCGCAGGGAAGCTCAATGGTGATGCTCTGGGTCGGGTCCTTGCATTCATTTAAAATTGATTCATTGTTCATAATTAAACTCTTTTTATGTTTTTCTCCTTGTTCATTTTTTTAATACTGATAACAGCATGATCTTTCACATTCGAGATGTGCTGTTTTAAAATGTGGGCTGCCCCTTTAACATTTTTTTCAGCAACAAAGTCATATAATTTAATATGTTCCTCATCTACCGTATCCATGGGGGTCACAAACAGGATATTTCCTCTGTATTTAAGATACAATAAATCAAAGAGGGATTTCAGGGTGTTGATCTGGATGGTGCAGCCTGACAGTTCTGCCAAGACAAGGTGAAATTCCATATCTTTTAAAAGCCGTTCTTTCAAATAGATATCTCTTACTGCATCCAGGTGGCTGTCCAGTGCCTTCTTAAGCTTTGTAAGTCCTTTTTTATTAATTTTTGATATGGTTTTTTGAATCAGCGATGTTTCAATTAATTCTCTGAATTCATAGATTTCAATAATCTCTTCCAGGCTGATATTTTCAGTATAGTAGCCGCGGTTGGGCTCATGCCTTACAAGCCCCTGGAATTCAAGTCTTTTTAATGCCTGGATTATGGGAGTCGTGCTCATGCCAAGGCGTTTTGCAAGATCACCATATGAAATCTTTTGGCCGGGAATAATCTCATTTAAAAAAAACATCCTGCGTATCCCCATATATGCTTCATGGGTATAGTCTTCCTTGGACTTTTTTTTTGCTTTTCCTTTTGTCCCCATGAGCAATTTTAATATACTAAAACCTCTTGACATACAAGTCCAAAAAAGGGTAGATAATTATAAATCTGATTAAATATTTAATCAGATTTATAATTGGCCGTTTTAATCGCAGTTTTTCAACCAAGGAGAGGATAATGGCGCTGTCATTTATGGAAGGGAATGAGGCTCTTGCCAGGGGGGCAATTGCTGCAGGCTGTAATTTTTTTGCAGGCTACCCTATCACCCCCGCAACCACTATTTTTAACAATATGTTGAAAATGCTGCCCCCAAATGGCGGCACCTGTGTTCAAGGTGAAGATGAAATCGCTTCAATGGGCTATTGCATCGGGGCGGCCATGGCAGGGAAAAAGGCGCTGACTGCAACTTCCGGTCCCGGCATCAGCCTTTACAGTGAACAGATCTCATTTGCCATTGGCAGCGAAATTCCCCTGGTCATTGCAGACGTTCAGCGGCTGGGCCCTTCCACCGGTTCTGCTACAAGAGGTGCTGACAGTGATATACAGTTTCTAAGATGGGGCAGTACAAGCGGCGTACCCGTTATTGTTCTTGTACCAAAAGATGCTCTTGACTGCTATGTCCTTGCTGTCCATGCGTTCAATTTTGCTGAAGAGTTCAGATGCCCGGTGTTTATTGCATCAAACAAGGAAATCGGCATGACCCGGGAAAGCTTTGATCTTGAGTCTGTTAAGCTCCCGGAAATTGTAAACAGGACACTGTTTAAAGGCGACACGTACCTGCCGTTTAAAGCAGAACCTGACAAAGCCCCTTCCTTTCTCCCCATTGGCGGGAAAACCCTGGTACGGCAGACCTCATCCACACATGGACCAGATGGTTATATTACCATAGATCCGCAGGTCATTGCAGACAACCAGGACCGGCTCAGAAAAAAAATCCATTCAGCACGCAGCAGAATCTCCCTTTTTGAAGAAAATTTCAAACAGGGGTCTGATACCCTGGTTATCAGCTACGGCATTACATCCCGTGCTGTTGAAGACGCAGGTGCAATGCTTGAAGAAAAAGGCATCCCTGTCTCAACCTTAACCCTTAAAACACTCTGGCCTGTTCCGGAAGAGCTCTTGATTGAGAAATCAAAACCATTTAACCGCATCGTTGTGATTGAAATGAACCTGGGACAGTACATTAACGAAGTAAGGCGGGTTCTTTGCAGCAAAAAAATATCTTTTTACGGGCAGATGAACGGCCTGCTCATAACCCCTGCAGCCATCATGGAGGTCATTGAAAATGGATAGTTATTTAAACAAGGAAAGGCCCCCGGTATATTGTCCTGGATGCACCCATGAGAGAATCACAAAAGGCCTTGATGATGCATTTGCCAAATTAGGATTAAAGCCGGAAAAAACCGTGATTGTGTCAGACATCGGCTGTTCCGGGCTTTTTGATACTTTTTTTAATGTTCATGCCCTGCATGGGATCCACGGACGGGCATTAACATATGCTTCCGGGCTCAAACTGGCAGATCCGGAGCTGAACGTTGTCGTCACCATGGGAGACGGCGGTTTAGGCATAGGCGGTGCTCACGTATTGGCCGCCTGCAGGCGGAATCTTGATATCACGCTGATCATATTAAACAATTTTAATTTTGGTATGACCGGCGGGCAGTATTCAGCAACAACTCCGTCAGATGCTGTTGTCGGTTCAGAATTTCTGAACCGGGCGGAAATCCCCCTTGATATCTGCGCCATTGCCGACAGTGCAGGTGCAAGCTACATTGACAGGTGTTCCGGGCTGAGTGAAGACCTGTCAGACAGGATCGTGAATGCCATAAGACACAAAGGATTTTCAATTGTAGAAACCCTTGGAATGTGCACAGGCCGTTACACAAAGCGGAACAAACTAACCCCCAAGGTGATTGACCGGATCATAAAAGACCTTCCTGAAAGGTCCGGTGTCGTGGATAAAAACCAGCGCCCTGAGTATGGTGACCGGTATCGGGCGCTCTGTAAAGAAAAAACAAACTTTCCTGAGCCAGTAACAATCGAAAAACAGACCCTGTTAAAAGCGTATGAAAAGCAGGAAGTTGTCATTTTAGGCAGTGCCGGCATGCGTATCGTTACAGCCGGGGACATTGTCTGTTATGCCGGTCTTTGCGCAGGCATGAATGTGTCGATGAAAAATGACTACAACATTACGGTTCTCAGAGGCCAGTCTGTCAGTGAAATTTTAATTTCACCAGAAAAGATTGGATACCCGGGAATTAAATCACCAACGGTTGTGATTGCGCTGAGTGATGAAGGTGTTCAACGGCGGAAAAAAATATTTGCCGCCTTAAAAAAGGATACGTTTGTTTTAAAGGAAAAAAGTGTTGCGATTCCTGAAACAGACGCAATGGTTGTTGAAATCGATTATAAAAAACTCAAAATAAAAAAACAGGACTGGGCACTGGCATCGCTTGGTGTTATGGCAAAACAAAATAAAGCCATTAACAGGGAGATGCTGGTCTATGCACTGAAATTCCGTTTTAATGAAACCGTCTATAAAAGCTCACTTGAAACGCTTGAAAAAATTTTGAATTAACCTGTTTTTTTTACTGGGCTTCACGATGCTTTTCTTTTATGGTATCTAATCAGGCAATTGAATTGTTTAACATTTGGACAAGACCCGGATCTGTCTCTTACTGCCAGACCCGGTGCTATCAAAAAAACGAGCCCATATGACATTTTTCAGCCCTACAGTTTTTAGAGTGTTCCTTCCTTTTGCTTTTGGATATTTTTTATCTTACCTGTTCAGGGTTGTAAATGCTGTCATTGCCCCGGACCTGGTGGCAGATTTACACATCAATCCGTCACAGCTGGGATTGTTAACCTCCACTTATTTCATCGCATTTGCAAGTTCTCAACTGCCTTTGGGAATGTTTCTCGACCGGTTCGGTCCCAGGATTGTTGAGTCCTTTTTATTAATTTTTGCAGGCATTGGTGCCCTGATTTTTGCTCAATCGCAGACACTGACAGGTGTTATTATAGGAAGGGCATTTATTGGGTTTGGTGTATCAGCCTGCCTTATGGCTGCCTTTAAATCTTATGTGATCTGGTTTCCGGAGCACCTGTGGCCCAGAATCAATGGATTTCAAATGGCAGCCGGAGGGCTGGGAGCCCTTTGTGCCACAACACCTGTTGAATGGGTCCTTCAGCTGACGGACTGGCGCGGCCTGTTCCTTGTCCTGGCCCTTGTATCTGTCTTAATTGCCATTGGTGTCTTTCTTATCGTACCTGAAAAACAGACCGGCAGCCTGCCGGAAAGCCTTCACTCGCAGTTTTCCGGATTACAACAGGTCTTTACCTCGAAAAAGTTCTGGAGAATCGCTCCGTTAACCACTGTATCCCAGGCAGGCTATCTTTCGCTGCAGGGCCTCTGGGCAGGCCCCTGGTTAAGGGATATCGCCGGCATGCAGCGTACAGACGTCGCTTTGATTTTATCCTTTACTGCCATTGCCATGATCGCAGGATTTATCTGCCTTGGATTTATTGCTGAAAAACTGGCCCGGAGAGGGATCAGCATCTTCTTTACTGCTGTAACAGGAATGACAGTTTTCATGGGCATCCAGTTTTTAATTGCCATGCAGTTTGCCATTGCGCCTTACCTGTTATGGATACTGTTCGGTTTTTTTGGCACATCCGGCATACTGTCCTATTCTGTATTGTCTTATAATTTTCCAAAAAAATTATCTGGAAGGGTTACGACCAGTATCAACCTGCTGGTCTTTATTGCTGCATTTATGCTGCAATGGCTGATTGGCGCAATTATCAATCTCTGGGAAAGCAGTATGGCAGGTAATTATCACCCGTCCGGATACCAGGCCGGTTTTCTTACGGTTGTCGGGCTTCAGGCCCTTGGACTTGCCTGGTGCCTGTATTCAAGCAGCACAGACAAAACATAACTTATGCAATGATTTTTCTGGCAAGGTGATGAATGGTTTCGTACAACATGTCAGCATTAATTGGTTTTGTTATATAATCGTCCATCCCGGCTGCCAGGCATTTTTCTTTATCCCCTTTCATGGCATTTGCCGTCATCGCAATAATGGGGACATTTTCATTGCCGTCGTCTAAATTCCGAATCATCTTTGTCGCTTCAAACCCGTCCATCTCAGGCATTTGAATATCCATAAGAATCATATCATAGGAATGGTCTGCCAGTGCCCGGACCGCTTCTTTGCCATTACCGGCAACATCCGCCTTGTACCCCATTTTTTCCAACATCAGAAGGGCTACTTTCTGATTGACGACATTGTCTTCAGCAAGAAGGATTCTCAAGCGCTTTTTTCTTTCTTCTGCAAGGGTATATTTTGTTATCAGATTTTTGGCGTCCACTTCTTGCCTTAGACTTTGTTTTCCATCAGACTCAACTGACAGCACCGTCAGCATGGTATGGTATAAATCTGTGTGTTTAATGGGTTTGGTTAAATAAGCATCAAACCCGATTTCTTTCATTTTGACGGCATCCCCTCTCAACCCGCCAGATGTCAGCATGATTAATTTTGTATGAGAGAACTGATTATGCTTTCTAATATCAGTTCCAAGCTGCTCACCATCCATTTGCGGCATCATCATATCAATGACAGCCACATCAAATGCAGCTCCCTTATCCACTGCTTTCTGCATCTCATCAAGTGCGGTCTCTGCATTGGAAACCACGGTTGGTAAACATTTCCATGATTTTAAATACGTTTCAAGTATTTCCCTGTTCAATGCATTAGCATCCACGGCCAGGACCTTTTTGTCATGTATATCAGGGGGAAATATCCTGAATGAAGTTTTATTTTCCTGGTCCGGCTGCATATCAAACCATCCTGTAAACCAGAACTCCGATCCTTTGCCTTCTTCAGAGATCACACCGATATCACCGTCCATCATTTCAGTAAGGCGTTTGGAAATCGCCAGTCCCAGACCTGTACCACCGAATTTACGGGTGGTTGAAGCATCTACCTGGGAAAAGGATTGGAACAGCCTGTTCTTCTTGTTTTCCGGAATCCCAATCCCTGTATCTGATATCAAGAAATGAATCTTTGCCTGGGTGTCTGTCTCATCCCCAAGTTTAACCCTTATGATAATTTCACCTTCATGGGTAAATTTAATTGCATTTGAGGCTAAATTTAAAATAACCTGCCTGAGCCGCCCGGGATCACCTTTGATAAAAGAAGGGACCAGGGGGTCAATAATAAATCCGACATCCAGGCCTTTTTCATTGGCTTTGACAGACAGCAGTTCAACTATTTCTTCAAGTGTTACCCGGATGTCAAAATTAATGATCTCAAATTCAAGCTTACCTGCCTCAATTTTTGAAAAATCAAGAATATCATTCATAATTCCCAAAAGGGCATCTGAACTGATTTTAATATTCCTGGCATAATCATGCTGGACTTTATCAAGCTTGGTGTCCAGCAGGAACTGGGTCATTCCCATAATCCCGTTCATGGGGGTTCTGATCTCATGGCTCATGTTGGCCAGAAATTCACTTTTTGCCTGATTGGCTTTTTCTGCCTCATCCTTGGCAATCTTTAAGGCTTCTTCCGCTTTGCGTCTCACGCTGTTTTCCGCTTTAAGCTGAGCATTGGCTGCTGTAATCTCATCTGTCCTTTCCGCCACCTTTTCCTCAAGATGTTCCTTGTGATCCTTTAGTTCCTTGATGGATAAATCCAGCTTTTTTGCCATGTCGTTAAATGTCTGTGCCAGCACTGTCATTTCATCGTCACCTGTAACCTCTGCTCTATGATCGAGTTTGCCGTCATAAAACAGCTCCGCACTGGTACGAAGATCAGAAATAGGGTGTGTAATACTGCGGGTAATAATAATGGCCAGCAGGAGTGATAGCAGTAACACTGCACAATAGCCCGTCCCATAGAACAGCAGCCGCTTTCTTGCATGAATGCGGATATCTGCATTTGTCTTTTCAACATGTTTTTCGCTTAATTCTACGATTTTGTTGATTCGCTGTCCTATATCATGGCCGGTTTTAGATGCTACAAACGCCATGCGGACAGCTTCCGGGTGGCCTCTTTTTTTCTGGTGGGACTGCTGGATTAATTTGATTTTCCTGATATATTCATCCATCAGTAATAAAAGAGAATCAATTGATTCCCTGAAAGCATCTACTGCTGTCACCATTTTAATTTCAGAAAGCAGGCGTTGTGCTTTTTGTGCTTCATCCAGCGCTTCCCATGTGGACGGAAGATAATCTTTCAGAAAACGAAACAGGTTCAACCGGGACTGGACGATTCTTTCTGATGCTTCAAGCAGAACTCTTTCTGTCCGGGTATCAACTTCTATAATCTGATTTAAATTTTCAAGGTTCTGCTTTTGAAAATCAGATAAAAGAAAAACACTTGTCCCCATGATGACTGCCACACCAACAAATGAGCCAATGATTCGTTTTCGTACAGACAGGGTTCTTAAAAAATCACCAAACATTTCAATACAGCCTTCAGTTAATCAATTCGCAACCTGATTCAAAAACTCAGTAGTATAGACCTTTTCAGACGTTAATTTCGAAGATAGCACATTGTATTGAACCAGCATGCTGATCATCCGGTTAAACGCTTCAACATCGGTACTTCCAATTCTTGTCGTGTCCGATCCTCTTACAAGTTTTGCAATCGCCGTCATCATTTTTTTCTGGTGATCAAGCTTTGCCACACCGGTTTTATCCTGCTTTACAACGATACTGGCAGCTTCATCAGGGTGGTCAAGAGCATACTGCCATCCCCTTATACTTGCGCGAAGCATTTTCAGGCAAAGCTGAGGGTTTTCTTTTTTAAATTTTTGAGATGTAAACAGGACATCGCCTGGAAAGTCAAGTTTGTAATCTGCATAGTCAATAATATTCAAATCCTGTTTTTTGACGCCTGCATCCAGCACCATATAGTATTCATTATATATCATGGCAGATGCCACATCCAGGCGCCCCTCCACAAAAGGTGTCATACTGAAACCCTGGGATATGACATTCACGCTCTCTTCCACAATCTGCATCTGGGCCAGCATGGCAATGAACTGGACCTCCCATCCCCCCAGCCACACGCCAACTTTTTTGCCCACAAAATCTTCAGGGGTTTTTATGCCGGAAGATTTTTTCGCCAGCAGCCTCAATCCGTTATTCTGCTGTATCTGGGCGATACTGATGGCAGGTTTTCCTTTTTGTATAGAATCAGTAAGGTCTGCCAGTAAGGTTGTCCCGAAATCTCTTGACCCGCCCGTTACAAGATCGATCGGTACAATATCCGGTCCTCCCGGGTAAATCGTAAGATCAATCCCCTCTTCCTTGTACCACCCCTTTTCCAGGGCCACATAATACCCGGCAAACTGGCACTGGGTAAACCACTGCAGCTGCAGAGAGACTGTTGAATTTTCAGATGGTTTTACTTCTGACGTTTTATCTTCAGACGGCTGGCAGCCTGAAATTAAAAATACGACCAGCAGAACAATCATGCCGGAAAAACAATTTTTCTTCACAGTCGTTCCCTCCGTTTAATCAAAAGCGAATTTCAGCAAAACAAATTGAATGTTATGTGTTATCAGTTCTTTGTAAGTTAGATTTCCTTAATTTATATGACCAGGCAATGTGTGTCAAATTAAAAAACCTTTTTGATTTGACAATTCAAAAAGAAATGTTCACTATCAATTGAATTTTTAACACAGCTTGAATAAAAATCGATGAATGGTTAACATAGCCTTATGACACATAAAAACATGAGAATTTCTTCAGGAATTGATGCCTTAAACAGGATGCTCAACGGATTGTTTATCGGGGACAACGTTGTCTGGTACGACGATGCCGGAAGCCTGGCCTCAGAATTCTGCATGAGATTTCTGCAGGAATCCCAGGATCAGAACAAATCCATGGTTTATGTTTCCTTTGACCGCTCACCCAAAAACCTGATCGAAAAACTTGGACCGCTGGCAGAAAATCAACAACTGACAATCCTGGACTGCTTTACAAACGGGAAAGGCGATAAAGCCCAGATTTTCAATAAATTTTATGAAAAAGACGGTGCTCAATGGCCGTACCAGGTGATCAAGGTTACCAAACCAGCGGTTCCCCAGGCTGTCTCAGATGCGATATTGGGCATCCATAAAACCCTTTCCGGCGATGTCAGGTTTGTGTTTGAAAGCCTGACAGGCATGGAAGACTTGTGGGAAGGCGAAGAACATATTTTAAAATTTTATTCCCATACCTGCCCCCAATTATATGAACTGGACACCATTGCGTACTGGATTATCGAAAAAGGAGCCCATTCCAATAAATTAAAAGCCCACATCAACCAGATCGCTCAAGTTGCAATTGACCTGTCCATTGAAAGGGGCAAAACAAAAATCAAACTTCTCAAGGCAGAAAACCGCTCCCCTAAAACATTAGGAAAATCCGTCTACTACACGTACGACAAGAATGATATTGTATTTGAGGGCGGCAAACACACAACAGGACCCCATGATATTGGCGCTGTTATTAAAAATTTTCGAAAAAGCCAGGGCATGTCTCAAAAGGACCTCTCCCGGCTAGTCGGCGTCACCCCGAGCAATATTTCCCAGATTGAGAGCAACCAGGTGTATCCCTCTATCCCGGCTCTCTACAAGATTGCCGAGCACCTCTCTGTGGATGTCGGGTCTTTTTTTCAGGATAAAACATTTCTGGAAAAGGCTGTTTTTCATCCGTCAGACAGTATAAAAATTACCGTTCCAAACGGGAATAAAAAGAATATAGAAATCACGCAGCTTACCCCTTTTGATCTGAACAGTAAAATTGAACTGTTTCTGATTCATCTGCTGCCGCAAGGAAAACTATCGTCTCACTTTTTCCAGCACAAAGGAGAGGAGATGGGGTATGTTTTATCCGGGGAACTCGAAATGGTCTACCAGGACCACAGCCATCACCTTCAGCCGAGTGATGCTGTTTATTTAAAAGCCAGCAGTCCCACGCAGTGGCAAAACAAAGATAAAGACACTGCCAGTCTTTTATGGATCAAGGTAAAATAAAAAACAGGACCTTGAAAATCTCGAGGTCCTGTTTCTTTTAATTAAAGAACGCTCATATTATGAGTTCAAAATCTTTTTCGCACTTTCATTGTTTACATCAGATACATGTGGAATCCCTGTTTCATTTGCTGTTTCACGGTTCCCTGAAAAAATTTCATGACGGGTAATCTGATTCAGTGAAAACTTTCTTGCGCCTGCCATAAGCTGCTGTAATCCGCACCCAAGTTTATCCGCCTGTGTATAGAAAGCAATAGCGCCATAGGGAACATTCTTAATCTCATCTTTACCGATTTTTTTCTCAAGATCATGATATCCGGCAAAAATTTCATCTGCTGTGTTACCAACTTCCAGGACTGTTTTTGGGAGCTCGTTCCAGTTGCCATTTACATCTGCCCGGCGTTCTGGGTAAATCGCCCCCTCTATATTTGCACCCAGAAACCCTGGAATCATAATGGCCCTGCCCATGCAGATCAGTTTTGTATAGGGCGCACCCAGTGCCAATGCCTTAAAGATATGATCTTCAAGGGCAAACCCGCCTGCAAAAGACATATCCACAACTGCTTTGCCTTTTGCAGATAAAATGCTGGCATATTCATGGGCTTTTGAATGAAGGTTGATTGAAGGCACCCCCCAGCTCTGCATCATGTTCCAGGGACTCATGCCGGTACCGCCGCCGGATCCGTCAATGGTTAAAAGATCAAGATCTGCATCTGTGGCAAATTTAATGGCCATGGCCAATTCTTCCATGCCATAGGACCCTGTTTTCAATGTAATCCTGTCAAACCCGATGCCGCGAAGATACTCTACACTGTTCATAAAATCTTCCTGGACCTGGCTTACTGTACTTAAGTTTGTCCCCCCCAGCCGGCTGTGCCTGGCAAATGATTTAATGGCGCCCTGTTCAAATCCCTGCTGAACTTCAGGTTTGGATGGATCCGGATCAACAACATATCCGCGATCTTTCAGGAACATCGCATAATCAAGGCTCCTGACCTGAATTTCACCACCGATATTTTTTGCACCCTGGCCCCATTTCAATTCAATGATGCATTTGTCACCATATTTGTCTACCACATATTCAGCCACACCATTGCGGGTATCTTCAACATTAAGCTGTACGATAATGGCCCCATATCCGTCAAAATATCTCAGGTAGGTATCAATTCTGCGATCAAGTTCAGGTGCGCTGACAATTTTACCTTTTCGATCTTCCTGCGGACCTATTTCAGACTTTCTGTCGACACCCACAACATTTTCGCCGATAACAACCGGGATACCGATTAATGCACCGCCAATCGCAAAAGAATCCCAGTATTTTTCTGCAATAAATGTTGAGCCCAGCGCACCTGTCATCATGGGCATGCGGATTTTTGTTTTTACATTTTTACCAAACGCTGTTTCAAGGCTGACATTCGGGAAAATACAATCATCCGGGCTGTTTGTCATATCGCCGGTAAGACCGGCTGAACCATAGGCATAGCCCTGTATCCTGAGCGAATTATAGGACACACCCACATGGGTTGTATTGTTAGCGCCGGCAGTTACAAGGCCAAAACTTCTTGGATATAATAATTTTCTGCCGACCATACTGGAAAGCCATGTTTCACACTTTCCTTTACAATCAGCCCGGCATAATGTGCAAAGACTTGACTCACAGGCATTTCCCCGGTTTTTAGTCCCCAGGGCATCATTTCCTTTTGAAAATCTCATTTCCATTGTTCGACCTCCATTTTTTTTAATATGCTGTGCTTTTTCCCAACCATTAAAACGAATCCTTAAAAAATAAAAAAAAGGCGCCTTCCCAGTAAGACCCTGGGATAGACGCCTTTGTCATTTAACAATTTATTTTTACGCCTTTGTAAAAACAAATGAAATCAAATTAACAAGTATATGGATCAAATTTTAATGTCAACTTAATTTTTTAAAAAAAATTATAATATACTTAATTTCCATCTATAAGCTTTCACCCTGTCGGCTTAAATGATCATTATTCAAAAATATTAACATGGGAAAGGTTACAGGATAGATCACCTTTACAAAACGAAAAACATACCGGTAATCACTATAAGATAAAAAAGGCTATATGAATTTTGCTGTGTCAACTATTTTCTGTGCCAGGATTTCTGCCGCATCAACAAGACGAAGAGATGGCATGATATGAAGGGTGCTCAGTTCTGTGCAGGCAACTATCGCCTGCCCTATCCCCTTTTCCTCCAGATGGCGGCACACACGAAAATACGCCGCAGCATTTTCTGATTCAAGACGATTTGCCTTTACGTTTTTAATCACACCAAAGAGCAGGTCCTGATATTCATCATCCGGATACACAAGGATGATATTAGCAGGACTGAACTTTTCTTCATATAGTTTAGTAATTCTTATGGCAGGTGACGCAAGAAGCCCCACCCGGGAAACTGTGGAGTGATTTTTCTGAACATAGTGCAGCACACAGTCAATCATATGAAGCACAGGAATATCAACGGCCTGATGAACCTGTTCGTAGTAATAATGCGCTGTATTGCAGGCAATGGCAAGGAAATCAGCCCCGCCGGATTCAAGTCCCTTTGCCATGTCTGCCATGTAGGGGCCTGGATCTTCTCCGTTTCCTTCAATAATCGCCTTTATCCGGGACGGAACCTTTGGATTGCTGTCTACCATACACCGGATATGATCGATATCATCCAGCGCAGGGGTCAGACGGATAATGCGCTGCATAAGATCAACCGTTGCTTCCGGCCCCATACCGCCTAAAATCCCTACGGTTTTTTCTTTTTTTTCATTCATCTATGAGACCTCTGAAAAACAGGCTATGTTGTTTCAGCGCGAAACGTATCCATGTAAGCATACAATGCCGGAGACCCGCCGGTATGGAGGAAAAGCACATTCGATCCTCTGGGGAAATAGCCGTTACGGACAAAATCGATCAATCCTGCAGCAGCCTTTCCTGAGTAAACCGGATCCAGGAGGATGGCTTCTGTTTGTGCGAACAGTTTTACAGCGTCCACCATGGATTGGGTTGGAAGCGAATATCCCGGGCCTACATATTGATCAAAACAGACAATATCTTCTCTTTTTATGCTGCTGTTTATTTTTAAATTGTCAGCTGTTTCTTCTGCCAGTTCATATACCAGTTTCTCCTGCTCCTGTTTTGTTCTTGAGACATTTACACCGCTGATTGGGATACCCCCGCTCATTCCTGTCATCCCGACAATCATTCCTGCATGTGTACCGGCAGACCCCGACGGCACAACAATGTGATCAATATCAAGATGCAGTTCATTGAGCTGCGTCATCATCTCCTCAGCACAAACTGCATACCCCAAAGCACCAATACAATTGGATGCACCGCCAGGTATCACATAAGGGGCTTTCCCCTCAGCCGATAGTGCTTTTGCCTTTTTTTCCATGGCTGCATCCATATCTGTCCCGCCTTTGACCACTTCAATGCTTTTTACCCCCATAAGCTGATATAAAAAATTGTTGCCGCTGGCATCTTTTCTATATGAGCCTTCCACCCGCTCTTCAAGGACCAGATGACAGTCAAGGCCCTCCTTTACTGACCATGCAAGTGTCAGGCGGCAGTGATTGGACTGCACTGCACCGCAGGTGATAATGGTATCTGCCTTTTTTTTAAGCGCATCTGCCAGGCAAAACTCAAGCTTCCTGGTTTTGTTGCCGCCTGCAGCACCTGGCAGCAGATCGTCCCGTTTAATGAACAAGTTAATGTGGCCGCCCAGAGCCCTTGTTAAAGCAGGCATTGGCTCTATTGGCGTGGGAGTTAAAACATATTTTCTTCTGGGAAATCTGGTAAAATTCATATGGCTTCCTTATTCATGCGTCTATTGTTTTTCTATTTTTGTTTCTATCCCAACTGGCCGCATTTTTACAAACAAAAACAATAAAATTTTAACGGCATTGTTTCAATCATAACCTGAACACAACCTGAGATTTTTCAGCTTTATGAAAAACAAGGGGGAAACAAATGAGGGATACCCGCTTTGAAGGCAGAAAGGATGCACAGACAACACAGGAGATGAGGATGATACACCTCTGGCATGTTTTCAGGACAGCTGAATCAGATGTTAAAAAAACAGCCGCCCCAAACTGTCCCTTTATGCAAAAAACCACGTCAAACATTTCAGGGCAAAAAACCGGTTCACCATTCAATTTAAAATACTTACCATTTCGCTACAGTTAATCGCCCGGGACGCCTTGTCTTTATGTAGACGATTTTTTATTCTCTTTTTCTTTTTGTTTCTTTTTTTTAGTCTTAAGGTAATACTCTCTGTTCATCATGCTGATCCAGGCTTTGTTCTTTTTTCTCCACTCTTTTCTCTTTTCAAGGATCTCTTCCCTGTTTGCTTTGTAATACCGCTGTGATTTAGCGATAAATTTCTCTGGATCTTTGCGATACCGTTCCCGGTATCTTGCATTCTCTTTTTCCCTGTTTGCCTTCAGCCATTTTTTGTGAAGCATTTGAAGGTGTTCTTTGTTTTCCTGATAGTACCTTCGCTTATACTCTTTCCTTCTTTCGATCCTTTCTTCCTCTGTGAGGGGTTTTGTCAACCGCGGAAGGTACTTTCCTTCTTTTTTCCTGTTTTCATTTTCTTTCAAGCATTCCACACACCGTGCATTTTTCGTCAATCGGGGTGCCACATGGCCATATTTGCACTCTCTTCCGGTGAAATAATGAGAATGCTCTGCCTTTAAAGCATCAG
This sequence comes from uncultured Desulfobacula sp., assembly GCA_964343845.1. GTDB lineage: Bacteria > Desulfobacterota > Desulfobacteria > Desulfobacterales > Desulfobacteraceae > Desulfobacula. The sequence goes on from CAYFKW010000002.1 coordinate 97,169, forward strand.
ACCGGCTTGAAACCATTGTTTTAAGCGTCAGCTTATCTTTTCCATATTTCATAATTTTCTTTCTTCAATATTATATATCTGCATAAATCTAAAAAATACCAAGGGCATCCGCCCGTCTATTAATTTATAAAGATTTACAATGAAGTCTTAAAATTCTATAGTACGAAATAAAAACAAATTCAAGAGGGAAAATATTATGGCACACAATTGTGATAATTGTGGATTCAGAAAAAAATATGATGACAATCCAAAATCGATCATTGGCCGGATCTGGCGCTGGCATGCCGGATGGTGCCCGGGCTGGAAAAGGTATATTACCAGCCTTCCTTTAGACAAGCGATTTGAATTGGCAGATAAATATAATATGAAAAAATACAAATAAAGAAAGCGCACATAAAGCAGCACTTCAAGATAATAAGGCGTTTTATTCAAATTTTCAGATCAAAAAACAACCTGGTGCAACATAAAAATGAATATCCTGACTATCAACTGCGGCAGTTCTTCAATAAAATATCAGCTTTTAGATATGCGAGACTCACGCCTGCTGGCATCCGGCATCGTAGAACGTATCGGCGAATCAGAAAGTAAACTTACCCATTTAAAATTTCCCGGGACAGGCAATGAGTACCAGTCAATTTCAGAAAAACCAATACCTGACCATAAGGTTGGGATGCAGTCTGCCCTGTCACTATTGACAGATCCTGCAGCAGGTGTCATTTCACACACGACTGACATTCACGCTATCGGCCATCGGGTCGTCCATGGAAAAGAGAGTTTCAAAACCCCGGTGGTAATTACGGATAAGGTTATTGATGCCATTAAAGAGGCCGGGTCACTGGCCCCCCTTCACAATCCTGCGAATTTAGCAGGCATCAATGCAGCCCGGAAACTGTTCCCCCGGGCACCCCAGGTGGCTGTATTTGACACAGCCTTCCATCAGACGATCCCGCCGCATGTGTTCCATTATGCGCTGCCGTATGAATTTTATGAAAAGCTGGGAGTACGGCGCTATGGATTCCATGGAACATCCCACCAGTATGTTGCCAAGGAAGCAGCCGTTCTGATGGGCAGGCCGCTCGAACAGCTGAACCTGATAACAGCCCATATCGGCAGCGGCGCCAGCATCTGTGCCATAAAAAATGGTCGGAGTATTGATACATCGATGGGGTTGACGCCGCTGGGCGGGATGATCATGGGAACCCGGGGCGGCGATTTTGATCCTGGCGTACTTAACTATATCGCAATCCAAAAAGGATTTTCTATCAAACAACTTGACCATATGCTGCAAAAGCAAAGCGGTCTAAAAGGGATATGCGGCAGTAACGATATGCGGGATATCCATGCCCGTAAAGATAAAAAAGATACCCGGGCCCAGCTTGCTTTCAACATGTTTGTTCACCGCTGCCGACAGTATATTGGTGCTTATTTCTTTACATTGGCAAAGGTAGATGCCCTAATTTTCACTGCAGGGATCGGAGAGCACGATGCTGTTACCAGGGAAAACTGCTGTAAAAACCTCACTGGATTCGGCATTGAGCTGGATCCGGAAAAAAACACAAGCAGAAACCGGAATGCCCGCCGGATAAGTACATCAGACAGCCCCGTAGCAGTCTGGGTCATTCCAACCAATGAAGAGTTGGAGATCGCGCGCCAGGCTGTGGAGTTACTCACCCCATGATTTTTTTTCATGATTTGCAGGCAACTGAATGAAAAGAAGGGGAACAAAAACGTACTTGGGAAAATCGGGAATGGATAGAAAAACCTGACAGTACTATTTCTGGTGTAAACTTTTTACGTCAGCAGGAACGGTAGAGTTAAGAAAATTATTTCATATTTTATGTAAAGATTTTAATAGTATTCTCTATCTCCAGTGAAGTGAATTTCATCCCAGGAGCCCATTGTTCAATGGTGCAGCAGGTCAGGTGGCAGAAAGGCTTAAATGGTATATAACAAAACAATTTGTTAAAGATAACCCTTGCGTTTCAAAATAAAACCTGTTTGGGTTTATGTAAATTAAGCTAAATTTTTTGTTGGGATAATCAATGACTGATTTTTTTAAAGGTGATATTCAACTAAATACTGAAAAAAGCTGGATTACAACGATTGACTCTCATACTGAAGGAGAGGTAACCCGCCTGATTGTTGACGGACTGGGCGCTATCCCCGGAAACACCATGATCCAGAAACTGGACTGGTTTAAATTTACCCATGATCCGATCAGAAATATATTGACCAAAGAGCCGCGGGGTTCCAAGGAAATTCTTGCTGCAGCTGTAACAGAAAGCGTGTCACCCGATGCGGCCTTCGGTTTGATTTATATGGATGCCAAGCGGTATCCTTACCTTTGTGGACATGCAACAATCGGTGCTGTAGTTTCACTGGCCAAAACCGGCTTTTTAGAACTTGATCAAGGTAAAAACAGGGTTGGTATAGACACCCCTTCAGGGAGAATGGAAGCCCAGGTGACATTGGATGGGGATATTACCACCTCAGTAGCCATCCAAATGGTTCCCTCTTTTGTCTACAAAACCGACCAGCAGGTGGAGGTGGAAGGATTTGGGACTGTACCTGTAGATATAGTCTGTACAGGTGGTTTTTTTGCAATGGTCGAAAGTGAGAAAATCGGTATTCCAGCGGATTTGAAACATAAAGATCAGTTAATTGGTTTGGGAATGAAGATCATTGCTGCGGCCAATGAACAGATTCGTGTCGTACATCCTGCCCGTCCGGAAGTTAATACAATAGATGTCACTGAGTTTTATGATTCATATCATGAAGATGGAAAAGCCTGGGGAAAAGGCATGGTTATTTATGGAGAATCTCATGCAGATCGCTCTCCCTGCGGCACAGGGACCGCTGCAAAGCTGGCCCTGCTCTATCATGTCGGCAAACTGGGTTTTAATGAACCCTATACCAATTACAGTCCTTTAGACACATCTTTCAGGGCCAAATTGGTGAAAGAAAAGAAAATTGGAAATTTTGATGGGTTTGTAACCCAGATAGAAGGGATGGCTTACATTACTGGTATCCATCATTTTATTGTTGAAAACCACGATCCATTTCCGCAGGGGTACATATTATGATGAAATCATCTGCAGATTTAATATTGTTTAATGGATCCATTCACACCCAGGACCCTGCAGCCCCGAAAGCCCAGGCCATTGCTGTCAAAGGGTCCAGGATTCTTAACATTGGCCCGGATGAAAAGATCATGGGGTTGAAAACATCTCAAACGAACATGATCGATCTGGATAAACGACTGGTTCTGCCTGGATTCATTGATACCCATTTCCATTTTTATGAATGGGCGGTCAATTATAACAGCATCGATTTTTCAAAGACCCCTTCCTTTTCAAGAATGCAGGAACAGGTCGCTGAAAAAGCTAGTCATCTAGGGAAAAACAGATGGATACTTGGCCAGGGACTTAACGAATCAGACTGGTCGGAAAATAGACTTCCGGACCGCAATGATTTGGATAAAGTGGCGCCAGATAATCCGGTCTGTATCTGGCGCTGTGACCTGCATCTGGCCGTGGCCAACTCCCTTGGGCTGAAACTTGCCGGAATTGATAAAACATCCCAAAATCCCAAAGATGGTGTGATCGTAAAAGATGCAGCAGCAAATCCCACAGGTGTGCTAAAGGAGTTTGCTCCGGATTTAATCAGGGCAGTTGTTCCCGAGCTTGATGAACCGACGCTGTTATCCAATATGAGAAGCGCAATGAAAGATGCCCATCGACTGGGGTTGACTTCTATACATGATATCCGGCTGATGGGAGGTAAAGAGGGGAAAACTGCGTTGCAGGCCTGGCAGCGCCTCAGGCAGGATAATATTCTTTCCATCCGTTGTCATGTGGCCTTGCCAGGTGAAATGACTGATGAAGCCGTAAAGCTGGGACTCATGACCGGACTCGGTGATGATTTATTGAAAATCGGTCATCTAAAATTTTTTTCTGACGGCGGTATGGGGGCACGAACCGGCTGGATGCTTGAACCCTACCTGGATGCGAAAATGGGGATGCCGCTCACCTCTGTGGCAGATATTGAGCAGGCTGTTGAAACGGCGGATCAAAATGGTCTTTCTGCGATGGTCCATGCCATAGGTGATCGCGCTAATCGGGAAATCATTCAGATGTTTAAACGAATCGAGGATAAATCTGCCTCCCGCTGCAGGGTTCCCCACCGTATTGAGCATATGCAGATGGTCCGACCTGAAGACCTGAATGAATTGTCTACCCTTAAAAATGTAGTGGTGACGTGCCAGCCCAACAACTTGAGTCTTGATATCTCAATGATTGATGCGTGTGTCGGTGACCTGGGCAGGTACACCTATCCGATAAAAAGTATCATGGACACCGGTGTGACAGTTATGCTTGGATCAGATGCGCCTGTGGCTGATAAAAATCCTCTTGCAGGTATCTATTCAGCGGTTGCCCGGCGGCGCATGGATTTTACCCCCAGGCAGGGGTGGCACATGCATGAAGCAATTTCCATAGCCGAAGCAGTTAAGGGGTACACCCTGATGCCTGCAATAGGATCCCGTATGGACCATATGGTTGGATCGCTTTCTCCAGGGAAATTTGCCGATATTGTTGTTTTGGATAAAGATATATATACATTAGATGCAGAATCAATCCCCTCCACCACTGTTGATATAACCATATTTAATGGAAAGATCGTCTATGACAGAAGATAGTGTCAGGCAGACCATTCAGTACTTATCGGCTATTTTTAACCAATCGGCTGACGGGTTAATGATAGCAGACAGTGATGGAGTAATCCTGAAGATGAATCAGGCAGCTGAACGCCTTAATGCTGTAAAGTCTGATGAGCTGGTGGGAAAGGATGTTCAATCCCTTGTCCAGGAAGGCCGGATCAATCGGTCTGCCACACTGGAGGTGCTGGAGTCCAAACGCCAGGTCAGTGTTATTCAACGCTCACCAGGTTCTGAACACACACTGCTGGTAACAGGGACTCCGGTTTTTGATGAAAAAGGTAATCTGGCCTTTGTTGTGGTCAACGAGCGGGATATTTCGTTGATCGAAAGTATGCAGGAGGAGCTGGAACGTGCCCGCCTGGAATCTGAAAAGATGAAGGATGAACTGAAACAATTAACCCTTCTGGAGTTGACTCAGAACGATATTGTGGCCCAGAGCAACTCCATGAAACAGACCCTCAGGATCGCGCTTAAACTGGCAATTATTGATGCCTCAAATATTTTGATACAGGGCGAGTCCGGCACTGGAAAAGGTCTTTTGGCCAAATTCATCCATAAAAACAGTGGCCGTAGCAATAAACCATTTATCCAGATCAACTGCGCTGCATTGCCGGAAAATTTACTTGAAGCAGAGCTGTTCGGATATGTCAAAGGGGCATTTACCGGGGCACATAAGCGAAAACCAGGATTATTTGAAGAAGCA
>CAYFKW010000002.1:102598-125777 GCA_964343845.1 uncultured Desulfobacula sp.
CATTTACCGGGGCAAGTGAGCGTGGTAAGACAGGGTTGCTGGAACTTGCAGCAGACGGCACTCTGTTCCTGGATGAAATCGGCGAGATGCCAGGAACTGTTCAGGCAAAGCTGCTCAAATACCTGGATGATCACGAAATTCGACCCATTGGCGGAACTGAGTCCAAACAGGCCAAATGCACAATTATTGCGGCAACCAACAGGGATCTTGACCGGTTAACCCGACAGAAAAAATTCCGTCTGGATCTCTTGCACCGTCTCAATGCATTCACTCTCCCCATCCCACCATTAAGAGAGCGGCCCGAGGATATTCTTGATCTGGTAGGTATTAACTTGAAAAAATACAACAAAAAATACAACCGCCGGGCATATATTGATATTAAAGGATTTGATTGTCTTAAAAAATATGATTTCCCAGGAAATGTAAGAGAATTAATCAACATCATCAAACAGGCGATCGTTATGTGCGACAAACGATACCTGGACGACTATATTATCAACACTCTGGCATCAGCTAAAACCAGCCACCCATCATCTCAAAAACAGAAGAAAATAAACGCCAACGAGGAACTAACCTTACCGGAACAGATGAACCAACTGGAGCGACAGATCCTTGAACAGGCAGCACTGAAATACGACACCACCAGACAGGCAGCCCGTTTTTTAGGCGTAAGTCAACCATCAGTAGTGCGGAAATTTAAAAAATATGGATTAACTATAACAAAAAAGTAATATCGATTCGTTTTTGAATCAAACGACTTCTATTTTCCTTCCCAATAAGCCTATCCAGGGTTCTTGTAATTGATCAATATTTGAATCAAGAAACTTATCTATTAATTTCAATAAGTTAAGAAAATAGTTGATTCATTTTCAAATCAAATCGAACCTTATTTAAAACCATTACCTTTTTTGAATATTTAATATAATTAATTAATTCAGATGGTTACAAGAAAATATTCTTGTAGCGGCATGAAAGTTGCGTAATTCAATAATGATGATTGAAATTAACCCCCAACACTTAGGACATCACATATGAACAATAAGTCATGGAAACTGTTGCTGCCGTCCTCACTGACAGCCGTATTTTTACTGCTTGTCGTACCGGTCTGCTTTGTTGTTTACAGCTTCTGGCTTCGTGCCTCTACAGGGCAGGATATCCCGGCATTTTAACTGGGTAATTAAACTAATTTTTTATCCGGTGTTCATAATATTAATCGTTTATAATTAGGAGAGATCATGAAAAATTTGCAACTTTGTTTGACCGCTATTCTGGCAATCGCCGTGGCGGTGATGTTTACAAATGTGAGCGCAGTACAAGCTCGAACCTTGGACGAAATAAAAAAAGCCGGCGTCTTGAAAGTAGCCAATTCTGGTGCTTACCCTCCGTTCAGCTTTGTTGACAAGAAAGGAAATCTGGTAGGGTTCGACGTGGATATTGCTAAGGCAGTTGCCCAAAAAATAGGGGTAAAAGCCGAGGTTATGTCCACACCATGGAACGGTATTATCGCCGCCCTGGTAGCTGGTAAATTTGATACTTGCATCTGCTCCATGTCAGATACTGAAGAGCGCAGGAAGGCCGTCGATTTTACGGGTTCATATTATTACAGTGGCCAGAGCCTCTGGGTAAAGAATGATTCCAAGATCCAATCGATAAAAGACCTCAAGGGCAAAAAAGTTGGCACCGTACTAGGCGAGACCTCAAACGAATGGGCGGTGAAAAACGGCAACTGGGCGAACATGACCTACCAAGGATTGCCTGATTTACTTTTGGCCTTGACCACGGGTCGCGTCGACGCGGTTATCAGTGACGATGTTCCTATTGCACTTGCCGTAAAAAAGAATAACTACAAAATCCGTATGGTCGAAGCAAAAGAACTTCAAAGATACCCGGCAGCCTTTAGCCTCCAGCAGGGCAAGCCAGAACTCAAAGCCGCTCTGCAAAAAGCATTGGATGAAATCAGAGCTGACGGCACTTACCAAGGAATCGTCGACAAATGGATCGGTCTTGACATTAGCAAATAATAAATGTGCCTGGCCGGCAGATTTTTGCAGCGGGGTCTGTTCACACCGATAGAAGGACAAGCATATTTTACGAGAATTTCAATTGGAAAGATCAACCCCGCGCAGTCAATTTTTACTCATATTAAGTCGCTCATTTATGGCAGAAAGATGGAGTTAACATGGATTATCAATTGATGTACGATATCACACCACTCTTGCTTAAAGCCGCCTGGATAACACTCAAGGTCTCTTTCTGGTCTTTTTGGCTGGGATTGATCGTCTCTTCGATCCTGGTTGCAACCAGATTATCAGGAATCCTTCCCTTGGTCTGGTTGTCTCGGGCCTATGTCAGCTTCATTCGGGGCACCCCATTTTTTGTCCAGATCCTGGTGATGTATTACGGGACACCAGTCTTCGGTATTGAACTCGATGCATATAATGCTGGTATTATTGCCATCGGTTTTAATATCGGGGCATACATGTCCGAGGCGATGCGCGGTTCGATTCTTGCTGTCGACGGTGGCCAGAACGAGGCTGCCCGCAGTCTCGGATTTTCCAGATTTTCCACCTTTTTATATGTCGTCCTGCCCCAGGCTGCAGGTTTGATGATTCGTTCGGTTGGCGTTTTGACCGTTATAATGGTCAAGGGTTCATCCCTTGTCTCGATCATATCAGTGGTGGAATTAACTTATCAGGCCCAACGAATTATAGGTTCTACCTACAAACCGCTTGAGGTCTTTACAGTGGCAGCAGTCTTTTATCTGATAATCATCTACGGAGTGAGATATATTATAGACCGGTCTTATGACCACTATACCCGTTATCTCCATTGAGGAAGGCAATATGAAATTAAATTTCGTTCCTGTATTATCTTATTTTGACAGTCTGCTGGCAGGCCTGTGGTGGACAATCGTTCTTGCGGTGAGTGCAGGAATCATCTGCGTTTTTGGCGGAATACTCATCGCCACTATTATAACCTACACGAACAGAATCGTTTCCGCCCCTTTGCGATTTTTTATCTGGCTCTTCATGGGCACTCCCCTGCTCCTGCAGCTCTGGCTGCTTTACCATGGATGGGCACAATTGAATATACTTCTGCCTGCTATGTTTATCGGCATTTTCGGCCTGGGGTTACACTATGCTGCCTATAACGCCGATGTCTATCGAGCCGCTCTGCAAACCATATCCCATGGCCAGTACGAAGCAGCCCGGTCCCTTGGATTCGGCCATCTGAGAACCATTTTTTTGATCATTATTCCCCAGGCCATGTACCGATCCATTCCACAATTCGGTAATAACCTGATTATCATGGTCAAGGATACGTCCATCCTCTCGATCATCGGCATTTCTGAAATGGTACTGGCCGCTCAATATGCCATTTCTGTCACTTATCGACCCTTTGAGTTTTACATTACTGTGGCACTAATTTTTTACGCGATCAACCTCATTTTGGAGTCACTGCTGAATCTGTATGAAAAGAAAAGCGCAATTAAACTATAGGGTCATGTTGGGCCGAAGGATAATAAGCATTCATGGGTTTGCATGTTTTGTCACAAAGGGTAAAAATTGGAACCATCAAGAGGAGGAAGCGTGGTCAATAGCAAAGAAAAGGCAATGGTAGAAGTCATTAACGTCAAGAAAAGTTTTGGTGATGTTCATGTTTTGAAAGATATTAATCTTTCTGTTGAAAAGGGAAAGATTATTTCCATTATCGGCCCGTCTGGCTCTGGGAAAAGCACCTTGCTGCGCTCGGTGAATCATCTTGAAACCATTGACGCCGGCGAGATCTGGTTCGATGGGGTCCAAGTGAACCAACCACAGTTGAAGGGACGAGCCTTTGAAAAACATATCAATCGTGTTCGTCAGAAAATGGGGATGGTTTTCCAGCAGTTCAACCTGTTTCCCCACTTGACCGCCATCGAAAACGTCACGCTTGCGCCTATCAAGTTGAAAAAAATGGCAAAGAAGGAGGCCAGGGAACTTGGTCGCTACTTCCTTGACAAGGTAGGCCTCACCGACAAGGAGAAGGTGTATCCATCCAAACTCTCTGGTGGACAAAAACAAAGGGTGGCCATCGCCCGCGCCCTTGCCATGGAACCTAAGGTCATGCTTTTTGACGAAGCCACCTCAGCCCTGGATCCGGAATTGGTTGAAGAGGTCAACCAGGTCATGAAGCAGCTTGCAAAGGAGCACATGACGATGCTGATAGTGACTCACGAGATGAATTTCGCTCAGGAAGTCTCTGACAGGGCTCTATTCATAGATGAAGGCTATGTCGTTGAAGAGGGGGATCCGAAGATGCTCTTTAATTCTCCTACCCAGGAGAGAACCCAACTTTTTTTACGCAAAATGCTGACCGAATGATCTCTATATTTGGAACATTATTGTAAAAAACTTTATGCAACCGGAAAACGGTGATTGCTAAACCTTTAAAAGTGAGAGAAGCTTGAGCGATAAGAATACAGCTAAAACAGAAACCCGAAGTTTTTCGGATGTAAAAAAAGAGCTGGACTCATCCAAGGGTTACCTCATTTTCGAAAATGATATAAGCCAATCTGATGAATCCCTGTTTTCTGAAACACTTCAAATCTATCACTACCTGAAAAAACATCAGATGATCTGGCAGAAAATTCTGGATAGTGGATTGGAACGGGAGTTTTTAATCATTCAGACCGAACCGGGAAAAGAAGATGATGTTCTCGGCAGACTGATGGCATATCACCTGCCAAGCGACCTGGTCTATTATGTATACAAAGCCGCCACCTGAAGCTTCTTTCAATCGGATAAAAAAAGGTAACGGTTTGTGGGATAATGTGTGCAAAGCAACCCGGATATTTAACGGGATTTCAGTTGAAAAAGTCCTGTAATCTATCCCGGGTTAGATGCCAATTTTAAGGAAGACAGATATGAAAGACAATTTTAAAAAAGAGATTACTGTACGTTTTACTCATTCAAAAAAGGAAGTTACCATTCCTTTAGACCGTCTGATTGACAGTACGGTAGAATTTCTGGAACTTTATCAGAACAGTGCGTTTGCACCTAAGAGTTTCTGGGATCAAATCGGTAGCGGTGCAGGCGCTGCACTTTTTTCAAACCTGATCTCAAGGGCAGGATTTGAAAATGATTCATACCAATTTTTCAATGTCATTTTTGAGATCATTTCAAAAGGTGAAGGCAAGAAAGTAGTCGTCAACTCACTTGAGCTGCCTCATGCATTGTCTGTTCATCTTCTTGAACAGGTCATTCCGGGAAATGGGTATATCTCTATCAAGTCAACAGACCAGCTGATAAGTGCTGCCAACCAGCCTGTACCGGAACAGTATGTACAGGATTTCCAGGATGTTATAGATACATATCCTGTGCGACTTTCCCGACATACGATCCGCCAGCTAATGGTTTCCCGTGATGTGGGGTATCAATATCTACCCTTTGTGGAAGAGCTGGATACCACAGGATTTACAAATACCTGGATTGGTCAGTTTCATGATGGCCTCCTTGAACAAATGTACCAGAACAGGGTGATTTTTTTGCTTAACATGAGCTGTCCGGTGTACTGTCGTTTTTGTTTCAGGAAGCATAAAGACTCCAGAAACGAAGCCAATCCTACTATAGAAGATGTACAGCGGGCAGTCCGGCATGTCAAAGATTCTCCATCTGTTAAAGAGATTGTTATCACAGGTGGTGATCCCTTTATGAACCGGCAGAACATGGCAGCCACTATTGATGGCCTCATGCAGGTGGATCATGTTCAGACCCTTCGTCTTGCTACCCGTTCAGTCGCCTACTATCCTGACCTGTTTCTGGAAAATGAGGGTGCTTACCTTAAATATCTGAAGCAAAAAAGTCTGGGATTGCAGCAGCAGGGCAAACGAATGGAACTTGCCACCCATTTTATACACCCAGATGAAGTGTCCCCTGAGAGCCTTGAAATTATCTCTGATCTGGTAAACAGCGGTATTGCCGTCTATATTCAAACCCCATTTTTGAATGCCTGTAATGATGAAGGGCCTGAACTGGTTCAATTGTTCAGTATGCTGCGGGGTGCGGGTGCAGAACTGCATTATATCTATATCCCCTGCAGCCCGATTCATGGAAACAGTGTTTACTGGAAATCGCTTTCACATGGGATTGATATGTCGCTTCACTTGAGAGCCCATGTGTCTGACCGGGTGATTCCCAGGATCTGTACAGCCACACCCATTGGAAAAATGGACTGGTTCTCTTCCGGCTGGGCCGTTGAAAAGGTGGCAGACAATGACAGCTTTATCTGGTTTAGAACACCCTATACACCTGAATATTTCAAGTCTTTTGCACCTCTGGAAAAAAAGTTCGACAATATGCGGCTCAATGACGAGGGTACCATCGATATTCAGTATATGGCCCAGATCGGGAATGATGACTATTTGATTGGAAAAAGACCACCCAAAGAAGCATCAAAAAACAAACCTGCATCTCGAAACGATATCCTCAAACTACAGAAGGCACTCACAAATACACCCCAAACGGTAGGATCGATTGTGGATACCGGATGTGATACCCTGTCAAGGGTTCATGAAACCCGTGTAGAAATAGATCCTTTGGCAGACAGTGATGAAATCGCCTATATTGAAAAAGATCCCCGGATTACAGATGTGGTTGTTTCATCTGAAAAAGATGCCATAGATTGTCTCTATCATGTCAAGCGCATAGTTTCACACCTTGAACAAATTCCCCATGTCAATGCCGTCCGCCTGGTCAGCAAGAAATTTATCACATCGCCTGGGAACTATACCCGATCGGTCATCAATATGCTGGGTGACCTGAATGCCATCCGGGTAGTCAATCCACTACGGCTTGAAATTGAAACCTGGCTTATTGAAAAAGATCAGCTTGATTCTAACCATGAGAAGCTGGCTCGTCGGTTGAATAACAAAGGCATCACGGTTTACTGCAATGTGCCGCTTCTGGGTGGGGTTAATGATTCAGACACCGCCATTCATGACCTGGCATATGCTGTTCGAAAGACCGGTATTGAATTCCACCATCTCTATATCGCCGGATTGCCTGTGCAAAAGGAATGGAATACCGGTCACCCGATTGATTCTTACGATGTGATCGACATTGCCACTATGGTTAGAAGAGAGGGCAGTGGAAGGGAAATACCAGCATATATGATTGCCACCGAACTTGGTGAAGCAGACTATGGTCTTTCTACCTCTTTTATCAGAGAATCTGATCGTCTCAAGGTTAAACTGCGATGTTATGATACATCCTATTATAAAGAGATGGATGATGCATTCTCATATCCAGATTCAGTTGAGACAGATGATGATCATCCAGTCCTACCAGTCATCGGATTAATCAAGAACAATGATTTCCCCATATCATAACCGGATACTACAATGAGGATGCAGAAGATGAGATATCCCTATATTACCTACAGCAAAGAAATTGATATTAAACCGATATTTAAAGGGTTGCACGGTGACCCCATTGTCTTTGACATGTCAAGCAGCAGTTCGATATTTGATGATCTGGATGTTAGAGATCAAACGGCGTTTCAGCGGCGTCTTGAGGCAATGATGACAGATGAATTCTCCTGGGGTGTTTCTTCATATATGGAGAACAGGGAGGTTGCACTATCCCACTGCCCCCAGATGGTTGAAGAACAACGTTTTTACCATCTGGGGCTGGATATTATTGTTCCTGTGGGAACTCCATTGCATGCCCCGTTATCAGGTATTGTCTCACATAGCGGGTATGAAACTGGTGATGGAAACTATGGCGGGCATGTATTACTTGCTCATGACAGTGATCAGTTTGACACGTTTTATAGCTTTTATGGTCACTTGAACAGAGAAAAACTGCCTGAAAAGAATGATATTATCAAGGCTGGTGACAGGTTCGCCTATATCGGAGATTTTCATGAAAACGGGAACTGGTTTTACCATACCCATCTACAGGTTCTCACACAGAAGGCGCTGGATAATGGATACATTTCCAAAGGCTATTGTGCAGCAGAGGCTCTGGCTGATATGGACAGTTTGTGTCCATCACCATTATCCTTGTTCAGGATATAAGAGTAAATAAGTAGTATTGAATCATGGATGACAGTTTAACCATACCGCAAGTAAATATACCTGATGGTATGATTCATTTGGGATTAGGGCAGCCAAGCAATTTTCTTCTCCCCTCGAAGATGATCAGAGATGCTGCTGCCCTGTCTCTTTCCAGTGATACTTCATTTTTTCTGGCATATGGTGAAGATAGCTATAGTCACGACTAATTATCCCTATTGATGAAATACTTTTATTATTCAACCGTGTGCATGCAAAAGATTTTGATTTACCAATCAAATTAAACTTATAAATAATTAGAATCCCGAATGTACCCCTATTGTACCCCCAAAATAAAAATGGTTTTCAGCCAAAACTGAAAACCCTTGGTATTTATGGCACGCCCGGAGGGATTCGAACCCCCGACCTATGGATTCGAAGTCCAGCGCTCTATCCAGCTGAGCTACGGGCGCACAGGCATTTTGAGGACTTGATGTTCTCAATATCCGGTCTTATTTATCACAGTGTTCATTAGAAGGCAATAGCCTGGCAGGCTGAAAGAGCATTGGCATTTAAACACTTTTATTCGTAATTATTATTTAATATAAGATTATTGACAACATGGGTCAGGGAAGGTATCCCATTATGAAATCAGGGTGACACAATGATAATATTGGATTATTTTGATCATGGAACATATTGTATTTGACACTATTGAAGAGCTGGAAGCGCATTTAAGGCATATTTACAAAGAATGTGAAGTTGCCTGTCAAAAAGAACCGGCTGAAAAGGACAGGATATCTAAAAAAGCCTATGCCAGGGGGATTAAGGATGCACTTGATTTGATTCAGCTTTATATTGACCAGCAGCAGAGTGAAGCTTTTTCTGAAGGTGAAGAGGACATTGAGTACCATGAGTTGAAAAAACTATATCAAATGACGTCTGAAGAGGTTGCATCTCTTGGTATTCATAATATTTTTCAAACCGCTATTGAGGATAATACTGAAGATGAATTAGCAGAAGCTGCCTTTAAATTTGAAAATGAACTGATTGCTTTGTTAGGGGATGCCAATACCATCCCTTTTGATTCCTATACAATTTTGTCTACAGACAAACTCATCAGTATTATTGAAAAATCTATTTCAGATATCAGCCGGTTAAAGAACGAACCATAGCCAGTGCTGTGAATGGATACTTCTTAGATTTTTAAGAGCATAAACACATACTCTCCATCATTGAAATCAATGGTTAAGTTTGCTCCCCTGCCCTCTGCATATCTGATCCAGAATGGTTTGCCTTCAACCCCGCATTCATAGTTTGGATAAACTTCTCCTGTTCTTCCATTTTTCCAGGAAAGAATCATGGGGTTGTCACATATTTCAAATGCTTTGGTTTTTGCCATCTGTTTGGCTGCTAGAAAATTAAAATCCGGATCTTCAATCGTATATCTAATGACCTCTTTGGTCTTGTCTTCTGTTACCTCGAATATCTGTGCCATTCCTCCACCTCCATTTCTATCCTATTTTCTTTAAAGATAAGTCTGGTTTTGGAATTGACAACAAATTGCTTAACCAGTAGAACCCAGAAGTGACATGAAAAATAAAAAATTGAAAAAATTCTTCTCATGGATCGGGACTACAATCTTAAAAATTGTATTGATCTTATTTTGCGTTACGATACTCCAGGTGGTGCTTTTAAAATACATCGACCCTCCTGTTACCCCTAATGTGGCATGGGAGTGGGCTGAGTCGATCATTAAGAAGCAGCCTGAGAAACGCCCGACATATGTATGGAAAAATATTAAAAGCATTTCACCGCATTTACGAAAGGCTGTTATTGCGGCGGAAGACCAGCGGTTTTTATCCCACAATGGATTTGATTTTAATGAAATTACTAACGCGTTGAAAACCCTGATTAAAAGAAAAAAACTAAGGGGCGCCAGTACTATCAGCATGCAGACTGCCCGGAGTGTTTTTTTATTATCCAGCAGAAGCCTTTTTAGAAAAATTGCTGAAATATATTATACAGTTTTAATTGAGTTGTTCTGGGATAAGGAACGGATCCTTGAAATGTATTTGAATACTGTTGACTGGGGAACCAGTCTTACAGGTGCAGAAGCCGCCTCCCTGAAATATTATTCAAAAAGCGCCCTGTATCTAACCCCTGCCCAGGCAGCTTTAATGACCGCCATCTTGCCAAATCCCCATCGGTGGTCTGTAACCCACCCCACCCCATATCTTAAAAGCCGCCAGAGACAAATATTAAAAGCCATGCGGCTGATGCCGCTGATATAGCCTGTTCCCAAAGTAACCCCACGGTGCCCGGACATTGTAATTGTGGATTTTATTCATCGTTTCCCTGGTAAAACAGGATGAACAGCATTTAGTGTTTCCGGCGAAAAAGCAGCAGACCGATTAAACCGGAACCAAACAATAAAACAGCGCCCGGAACCGGCACAGGGTCTGAGAACGTGTCAGAATCAGCACTGGCATTCGTAAGGATAGAGGCATACAGGTTTACATATCTGGTTTCCGGTGTGGTAAAGTTGTAGGAAACAGACAGTGTACCTGACCCTGAGTCTGAATCCGTCCTGATTTCGTTAAAAATAAAGGGATTAATGATAACCGAATCCATGTCGCCGCCGGTAAGGCTGGAAGAAAGCTGGATCCAGACCTGGCCGTTAACAAAATCATCTGTCATTGTCGTGTTTAAAAAATATGCATAGCTGTAGTCCAGTTCCGCAGTCAGGGTCCCGGTTCCCGACAGCTGCAGACTTATGCCCCTCTGTGCCGTACTGTTTAATGAATAGTTCCCGGCAGTTCCGTTTGCAAACGCAGTGGCATTGGCAAAATAGTCTGAGGTACTCAGCATTTCCTCCCATGCCACGTTGCCAAGGGAATCTCCCAATATCCCTGAACTGGTTCGGGTTGCCTGCCATTCATCGACTGCCCAGTTCATGAAGGTGTCAGCGTCTTCGGATGTATTGTAGGCTTTTGCCTGATGGCGAATCTGGTTCTGCTGGCTGTTTTCCTGGATTGTCAATCCAGGCGTACCAGAATAGACAAATGTATCCCAATCGATTTCGCCATAATAACTCGCCGTTGATATCGCCATTGAATATTCGGCAAATATGAGAAGGAAGGTGAATGACAGAACGACAAGCAAGGATAATTTTTTCATCTTTTCTCTCCTTTGACTTGTTTTTTGTGTGTTAACAATTTCGCTTTTCAGCAAGATAGTTGACCCTGGGATTATAGCGGTCGAATGTGTCAAAAGAGAGCTTGCTTACTTGAGTTCAAATCGCTGTCTGTCATTTCACCAAGCTGAGAATGGGCTTTTATATCTTTGCCTCCACTGCTTTTTTCATGCAATTATTATTCCCCGCCAGTATCTGAAAAATCTTAATCAAATAAGAGCCTTACATGCTGAAGGTCCTGGCTCAATATTTTTTTATCAAGGCTTGATAATAGAGAAGCAGATGTCAGGCACATTATGAAATAAAGGTTATAAATTATGAAATAAAAGTTATACATTGTAAAATAAAGGTTGCATCAGACCGTTTATTGAACAAACAACTGCCAGAAAGGATTTCCGATTCTGCAGGCATGTGGGAAGGCAAGACCTTTTTTATGTCCATTGTTTTATAATTTCAAATTCTTTTACCCATATTGCTGTTTTTTTATTTTGAACTTTTTATCAGTATATGGTTACTTATAATTTAAACCGGATACATGACATTAGATCCCAGTGCTGATACAGGATTTAAAAAATTCAACAAAGACCATGGGGATAATGGTAAAGAAACGATTGATCCGTATCTGGAAATTTTCAGAAACCCTGTTTTGGAACAAATAGGAGGCAGTATGAATAATTCAATTAAATTATGTATGATTTTCTTTTGTATCTTATGGTTAAGCCTGCCTGCAAATACCGCTGTAAAAGATCCTCAGGCGCATACTCAAAAAAAGCAGCAGAAAAAAATTCATAAAAAAAAAGCAGGACAGATCAAACAGTTTCCTTTATCGATTCAGAATATTGTTTTAAAAAACAACACCATACATATTGTCATTTCAAACACAAAATCCAGCGCTGGAATCGACTATGGCAGCATTGCATTATCTGTTACCACACCAAAGTACAGATCTGGTAAAAAGTGGTCCCTGCATGCTGTTGACCCCAAAAAACTGCTGTCCCGCTCAGCAAAGCCCCTTGTTTTTAATACAAAATTAAAACTGGCATCACCTGGCAGCGTTAAAGCGACGCTTTCAAAAGGAAAATGGAAAATATCAAAAGAGACAAGGATCATACCCAAAAAAAAATTAACAGCAAAACAATATGCTAAAAGAAAATCTGAAACAACGGTCCGCGGCAGAATTCCCAAAAAGGAGTCGGGTGAATCAACGCCTGTTGTACCCTTGATTGCAAAAGACACAACCCAAGCCTTATCCAAAAGGACAAACCGTTCGATCAGGGAACGTGTGACAGAAAGTGAATCAACAGGTGGTGATATTTACAGGGATATGGGGATAAACATTACGCTTCCGGTACGAAGGAGCCAGTTTGAGCAAAGAGATACCATCAATGTCAGGTACAGTATCACAGGAAACCTGGCACCTGGTGAAATTACTTTCCGAATCATGAGAGGCGGCCTGATCGTTGACACCATGACACGGACATACGTGCCAGGTCCGGTGGATTCAGGCCCTGTGGTGGAAACCTTTGAATGGCGGCTCCCTGTTGACGCTCCAACTACAGAATACTATTATATTCATGCAATTCAGCCGTCAACCGGTGCTGTCGGATTTGGACACTATTTTGAAGTTAAAAGCAGATACACTGCTGTTGCGGCTGCCAGGGAGGAGATTTATCTGCCAATTGATATACTTGAACCTGTCGGCAATGATGACGTTATCTGGGGATATACCAGGCGCATCGCCTGGACCATGCCTGAGGAAGACGAACCTGGCAACTGCGGGAACATGGTTACGCTCTATGCTGTCAGAGAGGGAACCAGCAACCAGATAGAACTGGCCCGGGTAAATACAAATCCAGGAAGAAATACCTGGGACTGGCTTGTTCATCCTGACATGATCAGTCTTGGCAGGTATCATATCGTAATAGAATCAGACCAGGGATGCAGGATACGGGGCGCAGCCTTTGACATAAAGAGCAGTGACTATGCGGTAGAATCTGTCACATTTCTTGATGGCAGGGCGCTTTCAGCAGGTATCGATGCAAGGGACGGTACAGAGATTTCAGGCGGTTTTCGTGTTAAAGTAAGATGGAACAGGATAGAAGTACCGTCAACGTTCCCTGCCGGAACAGACTGGGGCAACAGGATGATAGTTAAAAGCAGGCTCAATGATCAGCGGATAAACAGCCCCAGAGAAGGCACTAATTTTGACTACACCAGCGCAATTGTTTCAGGAAGCACAGGGTATATTTATGTGAACGTGCCTTTTCGATTTTTAAGAGATGACATCGCCCATATGATGACAGGCACCCGAAACATTCCTCTGGAATTCAGTTTTGAACCCACCGGAGCCAGTGTTGATACCGATGGCAGTAACAACAGGCTGGAAACTGAAATGAAAGTCTCTTTTGCAAATATCGTTGACCTGCAGATCCTGTTTTACATTGATGAGTTTGATGTCGGAAGAGGTGATCATGTTGCCGCTTCAGTGTATCGATACAATTTCACCCAGAAAGTCAGGGTCCGCAATGCAGCCTTGACAGCAGCAGGAGGGGCGCCTGGCGATCTACTAAATGTCCCTGTTGCCTGGTATGTTGAATGGAGATCCGCAGGCAGCACATGGAGTCCTATTCCTGCCGGTTCAGGCCGTTTTCTCTATTCAGTTGTAGAGAGTGACTGGGCCTATCCAATGACCCTTGCATCATCTTTTCAGACGACGCTTGCCGATCCCGGCCGTTCATTCCGCCTGAAAATGATTATTGACCCGGACAATGAATACCTGGATTCAGACAGGAGCAACAATCAACTTTCCAATACGTTCGATCTTCCTGATGATTAGGAAGACATCATATGATTTTTTAAGAAAGAGGGGAAGTCTTTAACTAATTGACATTAAAGGTTTTTATGGGGTGAGCGACGGGATTGAACCCATGGCATACCATCAAAACCCTTACTATGATTGCATTTTAAGAAGTGGTGATCCACATCTGATCCACATTAAACCATTTTAATTGATTTATAAGGAACAAATTAATCGGATATTAATGATTCAGCTATCCTTGAGAATATGAAATATTTAGGTTAATACACATATTCTTGACTTTTAAATTCTGAATATTCAATTCATGATAATGCAAGAACGAAACCGCTTCGCGGAGGCCATCCTACTGATCACCTTAGAATAATTCCATTTTCTATTTTGGTAATTAATTTTTTATAATACCTCCGATCGGCAGTAAAAACTGTCATTCCAACTTTTTCCAAGGAGGTATCATCATGAGTAGTGACCTAAAAACCCAGTTTGTCAATTACATGACTCTAAACCGGTATTCAAAGGGAACAATCAGAAATTATGTTCGCATCATCACTGATTTGGCAAAGTTTCATAACAAAGCCCCGGATCAGCTTAATAATGAACAAATTCAAGAGTATCTATTGCATCTGCTTAAAGATAGAAATATCAGTTGGGGAACATGCAATATCTATTATTCCGGATTGGCCTGTTTTTATAAAAGACTTTTAAAGCGGGACAAAACCACTTTTACATTGCCGCCTGGACCAAGAATTAAAAAATTGCCACAAATTTTAAGCGTGGAAGAAGTCAAACTGCTGTTTGAGTCTGCTGTCAACCTTAAACATCGGGTTTTGCTTAAAACAATTTACAGCGCAGGGCTCAGAACTGGAGAAGCCATTAAATTAGAACCCAGGCATATTGAAAGTGCCCCTTCAAGGATGATGATCAGAATTGAGCAGGCAAAAGGCAAAAAAGACCGATATACACTTTTATCAAGACATCTGCTTGATGAGCTTAGAATCTATTGGCGTAAATACAAACCCAAAAAATGGCTTTTCCATGGAAACGATGGAAAACATCTCACCTATACAGGGGCCAGACTGGCCTATGTCAAAGCAAAAAAAAAGCCGGTATAAAAAGAGGACAAGGCGTTCACACCCTCCGGCATAGCTTTGCCACTCATCTTCTTAATCAGGGAACAGATCTTTTTACCATCAAAAAACTACTTGGACACTCTTCAATTAAAAGCACTCTTGTTTATCTACACTTAGTTCATGAGACAATTACAACCATTAAAAGCCCTCTTGATTTTATGTTTGAGGATCAGGAGGACCAAAAATGAAAACAACATGGGAAGTTGCGGATATATTCCGTCTTCATGGAGAGAGCTATTTAAAGGAACATTTTCTTCCCTTTAAAGAACGCAAAGTGATGCATAAGATCAAAATATGTCGAACCGCATACCTTGGAGGACATGTCGAGCGGTGTGATCAGTGTCATTTTGAACGGATTGCATATAACTCATGCAGAGACCGGCATTGTCCAAAATGTCAGATCATGGTCAAAGAAAAATGGCTGAACGACCGAAAAGCAGACCTGCTGCCTTGTCATTACTTCCATCTAGTTTTTACACTGCCGCATGAATTGAATTTGGTCGTATTAAAAAATAAAAGAGTCATGCTGGGGTTGCTATTTACTGCAGTAAACCAGACGCTTCAGGCATTTGCAAAAGATCCCCAATGGCGGTTAAAAGGCCAGATTGGTTTTATAGGTGTCTTACACACCTGGTCTCAAAAATTGATTGACCATTTTCATCTTCACTGCCTTATCCCTGGCGGAGCCCTCTCGTTTGACAAGAAACGATGGGAGGCATCAAACGACTCTTTTTTGTTCCGAATACAATCACTGTCAAAGGGGTTCAAAAAAAGATATTTACAGCTTTTAGGCGAAGCCTACATAAATAACAAACTGGTCTTTCCCGGGAAAACAGCACCATATCAATCCAAAACAAGATTTAATGCGCTCATCAGATCCCTTTATAAATTGAATTGGATTACCTATGCGAAACGTCCTTTTGCAGGACCGGAACAGGTGCTTGAATATCTTGGTCGTTATACCCATCGAGTGGCCATATCCAACAACAGAATAAAGAATGTTGCCAATGGTCAGGTCCAATTTGAGTATAAAGACAGAACCGACAATGATACGACAAAAACAATGACAGTATCAGGTCATGAGTTTATACGCAGGTTCCTGCTCCACGTGTTGCCCGAAAACTTCATGAAGATACGATATTTTGGTTTTCTATCCCACAGGAATAAAAAAAAAGCTGTCAAACTGATCCGTTCACTGATTGATCCAAATGCCGTATTCCCTGAGAAGTTAAAAGAATCCATCGCCGAAATGATGCTCCGGTTAACAGGAGAAGATATCACTTGCTGCCCGGAATGCAAGAAAGGGAAAATGTTCATCCTAAAAGCAATACCGAATCAGTATTTGAACTCTTCATGATCGAACAAAAAAAATCGTCATTATGAAAAGGTCGCTTCAATCGACATAGGACAGGTGCGTACAAAGCAGGAAAACGGTGTGAATTTTGAAAATTTACCTCTCAAAAAAATGAAAAACGCTTACAAAGAATTTAAAGATCCTGGCTACAGCCAAGGAATAAAGCAAAATTTATAATACGTATGATAATTATTGTTCCAAACCCAAAGATACAATCCCCATAGGCTGAATCAGATTACCGCGGTTCAGTTCTTCATTTTATCACTCATTGCAAATACTTGAAAAAACAAAAGCCTCCGGCCGATGTCGATTAATTTTTTGGAGTTGATGTGTTGCTGGATGCAGCAATGATGATAAAACGCTGATCTAAGATCTAAGTAAGCATGACTTTTGAGTTTATCAAAAAATGACTACTAAAAGATGAAGTCATCAGTCCATTTTTGCTTTACAAACCGAGTAATTATACCCTCTATAATCTCAAGCAAAATAAACTCAGGTAAGCTTGTGAGTTAAGTAAAAGCGATTACAAATGTTCGCAACCTTATCAGTTTTATGATATAATCGCTAAAAACTGAAATCTATGATGATCTCTTACTCAAATTCTAAGATCAAAAGTCTCTTTTTGCTTGTGTTTCACCGTGACTTATAAGTATTGTGACTTATTAAATAATCCTTACATAACTCTTATTAAGTTTGGAGATATCCCATGGCAAAAGAAAAAAAGTCATCGTCAAAGAAGAATAAAGTTCAATCAAAAGATAAAAAAATAAAATTTCCTATCGTGGGAATAGGTGCATCTGCAGGTGGCCTTGAAGCATATGAAGTTTTTTTCAAGAAAATGAAGAAAAATAGCGGTATGGCATTTATCCTTGTTTCTCATCTCGATCCCACCCATGTCAGTATCCTGCCTGAACTAATATCAAAACAGACTAAAATGAAGGTCATCCAAATTGAAGATGGCCAAAAAATAGAGCCCGATCATGTTTATGTCATACCCCCCAATAAAAATTTGAGCATTTTGAACCATGGCTTATTTCTTATGGAACTTTCAATGCCCCGTGGACTTAATTTGCCTATAGATAACTTTTTTAGATCCTTAGCCCAGGATCAGGGCTCCAATGCTATATGCATTATCCTTTCTGGAGCCGGTACGGATGGTACTCTTGGCTTAAAAGAAATCAAGGGGAACTTGGGTATGGTCATGGTTCAGGATGATAAATCTGCTAAATATGATGGAATGCCTCGAAGTGCTATTGCTACGGGACTTGCCGATTATATTCTGCCGGTGAAAGATATGCCAAAAAAGCTAATGGAATATGTACAGCATACTACAATTGAAGATAAACCAGTGCTTGATAACGATAGTTTTCAACCGGCATTGAATAAAATTTTCATTTTACTACGGTCACAAACCAACCATGATTTTTCTCAGTATAAAAAAAATACCATCTGTCGTAGAATCGAAAGACGAATGCACATCCAGCAGGTTGAGGATGTAAATGATTATGTTGCTTACTTAGCAAGAACCGAAAGAGAAGTTAATGCACTGTTTAAAGACCTTTTAATTGGAGTGACCAGTTTCTTCAGGGATGAAGACGCCTTTGAAAACCTTAAAAAGAATCATTTAATGAAGGCACTAAAAGCACAACCAGATGATTCAAGATTCAGAATATGGGTGCCAGGATGCAGCACGGGCGAAGAAGCGTATTCCATTGCCATTCTTATCTACGAATGCATGGAGCAAATCGGTAAGCAATTTGATGTCCAGATTTTTGGAACAGATATTGATGAAGATGCCATAAACATTGCCCGTGCTGGTATATATCCATTAAGTATTGCAGGTGATCTCAGCCAGGATCGGTTAAAACGATTTTTTACAAAAGATGACAACACATACAAGATAAAAAAAACAATCCGGGAGATGCTGGTCTTTGCCCCTCAAAACGTGATTAAAGATCCGCCATTTACAAAACTTGATCTTCTTTCCTGTAGAAACCTGTTGATTTATCTAGGCACGAATCTCCAAAAAAAAATATTCCCAATTTTTCACTACAGTCTTAAAGATGATGGTGTTTTATTTTTAGGATCTTCAGAATCCATTGGCCAGACAACAGATTTATTTAAGGTTGAAGACAAGAAATGGAAAATTTTTAAGAAACACGGTAAAACAAACATAGCTCATCCTGCTCTTGAAATTCCCCATCATCCTCAAAATGATGATGAAGTTATTGAAAAAAGTGTCAAAACAGATGAACGCCCCGCTGAAATAGATAACCTTAGATTAGTAGAAACTATTCTGGAACAAAGTGATACCCCCCCCTGTGCAATAATTGATGGCAAGAACAATATTGTTTATATCCATGGCCGAACAGGTAAATATTTAGAACCTGCAGCAGGAAAGGCTAATTTTAATATTCTGGAAATGGCACGACCAGGATTGAAAGCAGCTTTGGCCGCTATCATCCGCAAGGCTGTCAATTCAAAACATGAGTTTGTCCAAAAAGGAGTGGAAGTCCAAGAAAACGGCGGTTTTTCATTAGTGGATGTCATCGTTAGACCCTTACAGGAATGGGGCGCTATGAGAAGCTTTGTAATGGTGGCGTTTAAAGATGCCACAAAGAAAAAGTACAAAAAGAAAACCAACGAAAAGGTCAGGAAAGATAAAGCACTGGAAAAGGTTGAACAGGAGTTGCAGTATACAAAAGAGAATCTGCAAACCACCATTGAAGAGCTGGAAACGTCCAATGAAGAACTTAAATCCACCAACGAGGAGTTGCAATCCACCAATGAAGAACTGCAGTCCACCAACGAAGAATTAGAGACATCTAAAGAAGAACTGCAATCTTTAAATGAAGAATCTGCCACTGTTAATGCAGAGCTTCAAAGTAGAATTGACGAGTTGTCAAAGACAACAGATGACATGAAAAATTTGTTAGATTCAACCCAGATCGCAACTGTCTTTCTGGATATTGATCTTTGCGTGAGACGATTCACACCAATGGCAACAGAATTAATCCCGCTGAGTAACACAGATATTGGAAGACCCATCAGTCATTTTGCCACGCAGTTAAAAGAGGTCAAAATTGCTGATTATGCCCAAAAAGTTCTGGATGATCTGGCAATAAGGGAAAATAATGTGAAAACCCAGAACAATAGAACATTCAAAATAAGAGTATTGCCCTATCGTACGATTCAAAATGTAATTGACGGCGTGGTCATCACATTTGAGGATATCAGTAATCGAGAGATAATTGAAAAGGAATTGGAAGAACGTCGTGTGCTGCTTGAAGCGATTTTGCAGTGTACTGAAAATGGCATTATGTCATGTGACTCAAACGGCGATCTTTCTTATTTTAATGATGTGTCGAAAAAGTTTCATGGTGTGCCGTTAGAATATATTCCTTCTGAACAATGGTCTGAATATTTTAACCTTTTTGACTCGGATGGTAAGACACAGATAAAAAAAGAAGACCATCCATTGGAAAAGCTCTTGAGTGACCAAAAAGTTCAAAAACAAAAATATGTTATTAAATCGCAAGATGCACCAGCAAGAATCATTAGTGTTACCGGTCAAAAACTGATTGATGACAATAAAAATAAGCTTGGTGCTGTTGTGTCTATAACAGATATTACAAAACCCAATGCAACAGGAGAAATCTGAACCCAAATAATGAGGAGGCCTAAATGTCAAAAAATAAATATTCAGATGACCGATTTATAAAATTGAGACGTCAGGCTGAGAAATTATTGGCTGCTAAAGGGAAAACTCCTGAATTCACCCATGATGATGATCCTTTAAAACTCATCCATGAACTCCAGACATTCCAAATAGAACTGGAAATACAAAATGAAGAATTGCAGCGATCTCAGCAAGAACTTATGGCGTCCAACATACGATATACCCGACTCTATGACCTGGCTCCTGTCGGTTACATCACTCTGGGTATTAAAGGTTTAATCCTCAATGCCAACCTTACCTTTGCAGACATGTTGTTAGTAGAAAGAAGTAACTTAATCAATCAACCTTTATCAGCCTTCATTGTTCCAGAAGATCAGGATACTTATTATGGTTACAAAAAAAGCCTTGCAGATTCAAAAAAAACCCAGTTTTGTGATCTTCGCATGGAGCAAAAAGATGGAACAATTTTAGATGTCCGGTTAGAAAACCGTGCCGCACCCAAAAATTCTGGAGAGATCGAAGGATATCATATCGCTCTGATTGATATCACTGACCAGAAAAAAGCTGAACGGGAAAAAGAAGAATACAGGACTCGTCTTATGCATGCACAAAAAATGGAATCCATCGGCACATTGGCGGGTGGCATTGCTCATGATTTTAATAATATTCTATATCCGATTATTGGTTTCACACAGCTAACCATTGGCGAATTGTCTGAAGATAATCCAGTACAGGAAAATTTGGCTGATATTCTTCAGGGCGCTAAAAGAGCCCGTGATTTGGTTGCTCAAATTTTGGCGTTTAGCAGCCATAAAGACAAAGATCCGATAGCAATCCCTCCTCGATCTCTGATCGAAGAGATACTTAAATTTTTAAGGTCCACCATTCCATCGAATATAGAAATTCAACAGGTACTTTGTGAGATTGACAAATGCATCATGGGAAATTCCATTGATATTCATGAAATTGTAATGAATCTTTGCACCAATGCCTACCAAGCCATGGAAAAGACAGGTGGGCTGCTTACAATAAATCTTTATACAGTTGAAAACGATCCTCATGATGTCAACTTGCCGCCAGGCGATTATTGCTGTCTAAGTATAGAGGATACAGGAGATGGTATCCCTGCCGAAATAATGGAGAATATTTTTGAGCCTTATTTTACTACTAAAGAAATAGGTAAAGGATCAGGCCTGGGATTATCTGTTGTTCATGGTATTGTAAAAAAATACAATGGAGCCATTGCGGTAGAAAGTGATCCTGGTAAAGGATCAATTTTTAAAATTTACCTTCCCACAGTCCCTGAAACAAAATTTTCAGAAATAATACCTTCTGATGATTGTATTAAGGGAGGTGATGAACGAATATTATTTATTGACGATGAGAGAACCATTGTGAAATTTGGGATTCGCTATCTTGAAGGATTGGGTTATTCAGTTACAGGCAAACTTGACAGCATTGAAGCTTTAGAGCTTTTTAAGGCAGACCCTTATCAATTTGACCTTGTTATAACTGATATGGCAATGCCGAAGCTGGTAGGCAAAGATCTTGCAAAGAAAATGATTGAAATGCGACCGGACATACCCATCATCATTTGCACTGGATACAGCGATCAGATTGATGACAAAATGGGTAAATCTATCGGTATAAAAGGTTATATTGACAAACCCGTTTTAGGAGATGTACTGGCTTCAAAAGTACGAATGGTTCTTGATCAAACCTATAAGAGAGAAAAAGGAAAATGATTTAAGATTCTGGGCCTACATGGATTAGAATCAAGCGTTATGCCATTATATTTTAAAAGTATTTGTAAATTAAATTTTTATCGTACCATATCGGGATGCTTAAAATCTATATTATACCCCATATAGATGCTAAAATTCTAATCCAATTCTTTCCAGAACAAAGTTGTCACCATTAACTATTTTCCCCCAGTATTTTTGCACTTGTTCAAGTGTCGTCACTTGGGATTGGGTTAGCCCTTTATAGGGTGTCCCATATCCTTTGTCAGCTATGAGATCGCTTCTAGAATATGTCATGAATTTTAAAGTAGCAGTATAAGATTCAAGTCTTGGCTGGTCATCCCAACCCCACAAAACAACGTGATCCATTAACCAATATCTTTGATAAATATCTTGATCGGCAAGGGTATCGGCTGTTGGAAATAGATTTGTGCTGGCAGATCTGAAAATATTGTCAGGAGCGAGGGGCAAGGTTCCCTTCATCATACTCCCACCACTCAGTAAAACTGCGACAACTGAAGCAAAACTAATAATGAAGGCCCATTTTAGTGTGGTACGTCCCATGTTTACCTCCTAATGAAAAATTAAATGGGCAGTCTATGAAATTTATTACCCGTGTCTATTTTGCCCCGATGTAATTCAATGTTGTTTTAAAATCTGAATGGCGAAAACACTTGGTCATTGAATCAAATTCCATACCATTTGCTATCCACTGTTGATACCCCCAGGTTTTTCTCAACGTTTCAGGGCCAAAGTTTCCATTCAGTAAAATTGCTTTTGTCCATTTTTTTATCAGCTTTTCTGCAGATTGTACTGATAATGGACAGTTTTCCCTACCTCGGGTTTTAAATAGAAAATGATTGTCTTCCTTGTATTCACCACTTGACAAATAATTGTCCAACGCCTTGCGAATCGGTTTATTGACCTTAAAAATATTGTTGTACCGGGTCCTTTGTTCCTTGACTTGATGGATTTGACTGATTCCCAAATACCTTACATCTTTTACTTTTATCTGTAAGAGGTCTTCGAGTAAAAGTCCGCAATTGATTCCCATGGTAAATAAAAGCAATTCCTGAGGTTTGTTGGCTATTATTTTCAGAATTTTATTAATATCATTTTTATCCCGAATGGGATCATCGATCACCCAACGGCTTTTATATGAATGAGTTAGGGTGGGGCCTTTTTCCATGGTGTTTAATCCCTTAACCATCAGACGCCTGATGATCTA
>CAYFKW010000002.1:125798-256061 GCA_964343845.1 uncultured Desulfobacula sp.
CGTATCAATTGAAATTGAAGATATGCCAAAAGCTAATATTTTTCTGATTTGATTGGCCAGTGTCAGCATTGATACAGGTTTCATAATGTAATCATTGATACCAAGCTGATGTGCTTTTTCCTCATTGATTAGAGAGCTGTGGCCTGTACAAACAATTACGGGAATATCGTTTCTTATTTTTCTTAACTCCTTAAATAAAGTAACACCGTTCATTTTTGGCATTGTCATATCGGTTACAACTATGTCGAAACGGTTAGGCCAGATCTTGAATAATTCCAACGCCTCTAAAGGATTCAGCACTGATTCAACACGATAACCGAATTTTTCAAGCAAATCTTGTGCAACGTCCACGATGTTTTCTTCGTCATCAACGAAAAGGACAGTTTCTTTACCAAAAGGGTCCTCAGCTTTTTTTTCAAACTCAACAACAGTTTCGCCAATAATCTCAGGAAAAAAAACATTAAAGACAGCACCTTCCCCCAATTTGGATTCAACCGTAATCTTACCATCATGATTGCTTACAATCCCATGCACGATTGCCAGCCCCATGCCTGATCCTTCTCCGACCTCCTTGGTTGTAAAATAAGGATCGAAAATTTGATCAACGATACCTGTGTCAATACCTGGACCTGTATCACGCACACCAATTATGATATAATTGCCTGGTGTTAATTTCGGATATTTAGCAGAAGATTTGTTGTTTATGATTTCATTTTTAATAGTGATTTCAATCATACCGCCTGTTTTTTCCATCATCTGTGCTGCATTTGTGCAGAGATTTATCAACATTTGGCCGATCTGAGTTTGATCGGCCAAAATCATCATTGGGGTATCTGGAAATACTTCGCTAATTTCTATCGTTTTTGGGATGGAAGACCGTAACAGTTTAAGTGGCTCTTCAAAAGCAGAAATAATGTCAACAGGCTTTAGCTCTTGATCTGCCCGCCGACTAAAATTAAGAAGCGCCTGAACTACATCTGCCCCCCTCGTCGCTGTCTTCTTGATTTGATTAAGATGTTTATATGCCGGCTCCCACTTTGGGAAGATATCAAGCAATAAATCAATATTTCCCACAATGATATGAAAAATATTATTAAAATCATGGGCTATCCCTCCGGCAATTTTTTTTATGTTTTCCATTTTATGAGCAAATCGAAGCTTAGCTTCCTGTTCCCTTTTTTCTTTGATAGGGCTAATGACAATTCTAAAACTTATGGGTTTCCCTTTTTTATTATCAACCCTCATGCTTTCCAATTGAACCTCAAATGGTGTCCCGCTTTTTTTTTGAAGGCGTAATTCACAGTGCCTTTTTTTGTTTACTTTAGAGATGTTTTTCAGATGATGGTAGAAAATATCCTGGTCTTCTGGAAAAATATAATGATTAAACAATTTATCTAAAAGGGTTGCCCTATCCACTGACAACATTTCTGAAAATGTCAGGTTGGCATTTAAGATTAATCCTTTTTCATTAAGTGTCACAGACCCGACAGGAAGTAAATCATAGAGCTCTGTATAATGGATCTGCCTTTTCATCAGTTCTTTTTGAGACTGATGCAGCTGTATATTCTGGAGCTCCAGCTCTGTTTGAAGGGTCTGAATCTCGTGGATTAATTTAAGCGTGTCACCATAATTTTGTGGCCAGTTGATAAATTTTCCAACTTTAATAAGTTCTTGAGCCTGCTCGCGCAATTGATTGAATTTTTTCTCAGTAGTATTGTGTGACATGTAATACCTTTTTAAATATAATTTTGTATAAGTTTAATCTGAATATTTTCAAATTTACTGTGTTTCAATGTCGATTAAATAGTCGAATAGAAGAGTTTGGATTTTGCTCCATCCAGTACTATCAGTTACAGGTTCCCTTTTTTTACCATTACTGTGATGATATTCAACATATTGAATTACTTCCGGTTTTTTTAACTTGAAGTCATTCCATATTTTCCTGGGCAAATCAGCATTTGTCAGTATCAATATCGCATCAATGACGTAAAGTTTGCCACCAGGTGTGAGCCGAATTTGCTTCTGGTCAGTTGTATGATCCAAATATGTCTACACTCCTTTTTTCCATCCAAGCTAGATTTCACCATCAATTTCCAATTAAATGGCTCTATGCTGATATATAGTCCCAGGATCAAACGTTCCAATATCATTCAACAATTTCCAAAATCGCTCTTTCTTTTTCTTTTGCGGACGCGCACGATAAAACCGTCCGCATGGCGGCAGCAGATCGTCCCTTTTTTCCAATAACTTTTCCAAGGTCCTCTTTTGCGACACGCAATTCTAAAACACGAGTCTGCTGTGTCTTAATCTCTGTTACATCAACTTGATCCGGATTATCAACAAGCGCTTTTGCAATCGTTTTGATAAGCTCTTTCATAACGAGATATCCTTTCTATTTTTTTAAGTTGAATGATGATATCTAAATGAATCCGGCTATGTTATTTAACTATTCAATTCTTTTTTTTATAACCCAAACACCAATTTTATGAGAATTAAAGCAACCAAAAGTAAAACCACCATAGGGTTTCTTTTGGTCATTTCTTCACCAGAGTTTTGTATATAAACCATCTTTTTCTCCTAAAACATCATTTAACCTCCTACGTCGCCCGGGGAAAGCTCTTTCCAGGCACGATTGACATTATTGCCGACTGTCCCAAACAGATCATCAAGGTCATTTTTCAATGGAGACCATTCAGACGGGCACTCAGTTTCAAGTTTTTGAACTCGTACCTGCGCTGTTATTACCTCTTGTTCAAGCTGTCCTACCAATGGCAAAATTTTTTCCTTTTGGGCGGAACTATACCTGTCAGTAACCTTTTTCATTGCCTCAAGTTTCTTCTTCCATGCGGATACTTCTGCCAGCATGGCTGTACAATAATCTTTTACTTCCATGATATCTCCTTTCTTAGGCTATTTTACATAAAAAAACCAAACCTGTTCAGGACTTCCAAAGTCCATGAACACTACAATATTCACGAACAACCGCACCTTGCTCTATTGATTCAAAAAGACTCTCAGGTGCTTCACCAGGGTTAAGATAATGACGATAGGATTTATGTTTGTTTAGTACTTCAATCCATTCGATATAGTGTTTTTCTTCCATGGGGTGGGGCTTACTGCCAACAACTACCAGAACACCTTCTGCTACCTGTTCAAGGACAGGCACATGTTTTTCTTTGCCCTCGTCCGCTGTTTTTTCTTCAAAAACAATCATGTTTTCTCCGCAGCAGACAAGATCACCAGCACCCCCATGAAGGACTTCAATAATGTTACCGCATGCTTCACATTTAAAGATTTGTTTTCTTTCTGGCATTTTTTCTCCTTTTAATCATTTAGTAAATCATCGGATGCAATCTATATTCTTGTTTTCGTCTGGATTTTTTTCTGCGATCTTCTATATAAATGACTGATTTAGCAGTTTCATTCACCAGGAGTTCTTGAGTTTCTAAAAGCTTTTTTGCTGTAACATAGTGTTTGGCTGGTATGACGCATATGACGCCGGACTTCCCTGGGTTATAAAAAACAACCTGTTTTTGGGGCAAATAACCGAACATATAGCACCTCCTTCAATAATAAAAATGCCTTGTTTCAGAGCAAAAGAAACGTCATGTCTTTATTTCCTCTGTTCCAACTAAATTAATTCTATTTTTGAACCTTTTTCCAAATTCTTTTTTTCTACCAGGACTGATTTTTTTTTGAGAAAGGTTAAACGGTGTACTACACCACCTGTTTATCGGTTTCCATCCCATTCTTTTTTCCCAATGATGTCTGCGTTCTTTGCTTTTCCTTTGTTCTTTCATGGGATATTTAGGGCCAAGGTTTATGGTTCGTCTGTCAAAGATAGATCTTCTGTCTTTTACTGATCGTTTTATTTGTTTAAAAGTATGAAAAACCATACGCACCTCCAAAAATACGGGGGGCAGTACTCAGATGTTCAAGATACTGTATAAATTGCTTAGGTAAATGCCAATGAATATAAATATGTTATTAATTGAGGAGGTTAAACACAAACAGGAATAACAAAGGGTTTAAGTAGTTAATACAAAAGTAAATTGTTTTTCTATTTATATTCTGTTTGAGAATATAGGATGTTAACCCATCGAGTCAACACAAACAAAAGTCATAAAAACACCGACTTATTGCCTACTTAAAATAAATGTTAATCAAGTGTTAACAGGAAAGATTTTAAGTTTATTTTTTTGTTTTTCAGCCCTGTTTTTTTTCTTATTTTTTCACGATGTCTATTTATGGTATGCACGGAGGAATTCAGGATTTGAGCTATTTCTTTATTGGATTTTCCATGTTTAATTAAATCCGCCACTTGAATTTCCATAGGGGTTAAATTTATAAGCTTATCAGTTAATTTTTTTGAAAAGGGTGATATAATATTTTTTAATTCTGAATCTAAAATGTCAATCAGCTCCCGCTGTTGTTCCTGTTTGAGGCTAATCTTTAACCTGTCAATTATGGGCGAGAGGAGCAGTCTATAGTTAATAAATATTTTTTCGCCTATTTCTGTTTTATCTTTGTCTCTTTTTTTTAAAAGAACTCTTAAAGCAGCATTCAAATCTTCCAGTTCTATTGTCCGCTTTGCTATTCTATCTTCAAGACGCATTTTTTGCTCAGCCACAATTCGTTCAATAGATTTTTGCTCCGTAATATCGGTTGCAATTTCCATTCTTACAAGATTTCCATCTGTCCAAGGGATTGCCAAATCATGCAATTTGTACCATTTATTCAACCGATCATTATAAAATTCCCATACATACGTTTCAGTTGGATTTCCATCAGCATCAATCAATTTATCATTTGTACAGAATTCACACGGCCCGGTTTTGTTCTCATGAAATGATTTCCAGCAAATAGCCCCAACAAAATCCTTTTTATAATATTCTTTCATAGCCCTATTCATAAAAAGTATTTCCTTTGTCTCCATATTGGTAGTATAAATGGCAGCGTCAATATTATCAAAAACAACTTCCAACTGGCGCCTGTTAATTTCTAATGCTGTTTTTACTTTTTGAACTTCAGTATTATCGCGAATATTAACAACAAACGCATTGATTTGGCCATTCGGTTCTAAATACGGAGAGTATTGGATATCTACATAGCGATTCCCCAAGACCGAAAAGTCAACCCATTTTCTGAATCGAACATTTTTCCCGGTCATACATTTTTCTGCATTCGGTTTAACCGTTTTTTTAAAGAGTGTTCCCCCTAATATTTCAGGGACAGAAGATCCTATGACTTCATCTTTATTTTTGCCAAATGCCTTAAGGTATGCATCGTTAGCAGCAAGATATATAAAATTGGCGTCGATCAGGGCAATCATATCAAATGAACTTTCAACGATACCTTCAAATTGTCGAAGTTCACTTTCTGCTTTTTTACGTTCTGTAATGTCAATAACAATAATAAAGTAGTGTTCTAAATCACCGGACTCTTTATAAAGGGCAGTGCTTTCGAGCGCCACATCTAATGATGTTTTATTTTTTCTTTTCAACCTCAGTTCACAAACCTGTCGATTTGTTGAGCCCGACAGGTCATTCAAGTGCTGGTATAAAATATCCTGATCTTCATTCATAATATATTTCGTTAATGGTTCATTGACAAGATATCTTCTTTCTATTAAGGCCATATCTGAAAATGTCAGATTGGCATGTTTAATTAACCCTTTTTTGCTAAGGGTAAGATATCCCACCGGAGCTAAATCATACAATTCTTGGTATTTGGCCTGTGAGCCCATGAGTGCAGTCTGGGATATTCTTAACTCTTCATTTTGAAGTTCAAGTTCGACCTGAAGCGTCTGAAGCTCATTGATGAGTTTGAGAGGATCGTCATCAAGAACCAGCCCTGCTTTTCCTTTTCCTGCCAATAATTTTTCAGCCTGTCTTCTAAGTTCTAGAAACTTATCACTTGAAAATCTATCCTGTGTCATTCGATCTCCTTTTCCAATAAGACAAATAGGCATTCTGCTGTCTTTACACGGGTGGTAACCTAAGATATACGTCCGTTATATTTTGACTTGTCTGTTTCCATGCAAATGAAGGCCTTCTTTTTTACCATGAAAAGATCTCCAACCGATTAGACAATTTGCGATTGAGTAGTGTGTTAGCAGTCCATATATTGAAAAGAAATGCACAAAGAAGAAGAAAAAGAATTTGTTTCATCGAACTGGCGGCGAATTCATATTCATGATCCAATATTGAATCACAATATCAAGAAAAATTATCTTTGTATATATCAAAACAAACGTTATTCAACTTAAACTCAAAAGCATATTGACAGTCCAAATATAGAAGAATTTTAAAAAAAACGGAAGGTTAAGGCAAAAATTAAAAATCGAATTGAATTAGGTTTCTTTAAATTTGTAAAACCTCAAATGAAAATCATTATTGAAAAGGTTCTGAAATTGGTTTTACTCCAACTTTTGGTGCCCGGGTTGATTGTTAAATATGGCGTTAAATCAAATGTTTACATTTGCATTATAATCGATATAATCGATTCATGGGATTAACATTCGTTGAAATTACAGTGAAAAGTGTGGTTAATTTCCTAAATTGAGTCTGAAAATTATTATTTAAAAAACAATCTATTAAAAATATTATCTGTGTGAAGCAACAATACTAAGTCAAATATCATTTAACGAGTATAGATTTGAGCAGTAATCAAGTGATTTTTAACTTCCCTAAAAATTATGGAGATAAAATTTTTAAATTTTTGTTTGAGGATTTATTTTTTTATCCCCATCTAATTAGTTTCTGAAATCTTGTCAAAACAAATACCTGCCAGAACTGACCTGAACTGCTACAATTGATTATATAGATTCTGTCAGTGTGTAATTTGTCTATAGGTCACCGGTTCAGATTTCTAACTTAGCATAGATCATTTATTATGGAATTGCTTACTAATTTAGAAATTAATTTCAATAACTCCAACTCAAACATTATCCTAATGAAAACATATTAGGAGTTTCAGCGAGTCAACAATATCTTATGAAAGGATAAAAAATACAACCACAAACTGATCCACCATTTAGACGCAAAAAAAGCAGCTAAGCAGCTGCTTTCATTACATGTTTGTGGGGTGAGTGACGGGATTTGAACCCGCGGCAACCAGGGCCACAACCTAGTGCTCTACCAACTGAGCTACACCCACCGCAAAAAAAACGGTACATAATTATCAGAACTTACACTATTTTTCAATAGTTTTTTCATCTGTGCAAAGTTTGATTCCAAACATTAAACATTGACCAAACCCGGTTGTTTGACTATTATCCTTGCGTATAATTTTTTTGAGTAAAGGATTGAATATGAATGCGCTTATCATTTTTGTCGTACGGCTTATTTTAGGCCTTGTTTTTGGTATCCTGCTGACCCGGATGTTCCGACCGGAATGGGATATTCTTCCCCATGGCGTAGTGACAGGACTCATTCTTGTCGCACTGGCTTATGGTATGGGACTTTTTAAAAAAAAGAAACAAGAATAAATCAAAAGGACACCCCTTGTGGAAAAAAATATCATCTTAGGAACAGCAGGCCATATTGACCATGGTAAAACAAGTCTTGTCAAGGCGTTGACAGGCATAGAAACAGACCGGCTCAAGGAAGAAAAAGAAAGAGGTATTACCATAGAACTCGGGTTTGCATCCCTTGATCTGCCCAATGGACAGCATATTGGTATTGTCGATATGCCAGGCCATGAAAAATTTGTAAAAAACATGGTGGCAGGATCCAGTGGAATTGATGTGGTCACAATGGTGATCGCTGCAGATGAAGGTGTGATGCCGCAGACAAGAGAACATATGGAAATATGCAATCTCATGGGGATTGAACACGGGATGGTGGCCCTGACTAAAATTGATATGGTGGACGAAGACCTCCTGGAGCTTGCGCTTGAGGATATCAATGATTTTGTTCAAGGCACTTTTCTTGAAGGCAAACCTGTTATCCCGGTTTCTTCTGTCACAAACAAAGGAATTGACACATTTGAGACAACACTTGAAGAGATCTGCAGTGCGCTTCCGGAAAGAAAATACTCTGCTATTTTCAGGCTGCCGGTTGACCGCGTTTTTTCCATGAAAGGGTTTGGGACGGTCATCACCGGAACACTGACGTCCGGTCAAATTAATGTTGGTGATGACATCATGGTATATCCCAAAAAAATCACCTCAAAAGTCAGAGGCATACAGGTTCACAGTGACGGTGTCACTTCAGCAGGCCCCGGCACACGGACTGCCATTAATTTCCAGGGACTGGATAAGGAATCTGTCAGCCGGGGGGATATCCTTTCAACACCGGACACACTTATTGAAAGCTATATGGTTGATGCCAGTTTCCATTATTTAAACAGCAATGGAAAACCTGCCAAAAACAGGACAAGAATTCGGTTCCACTCTGGGACAAGCGAAATCCTGGGATACCTTATTTTACTGGACAGAGAAGAAATTTTGCCCGGCGACGAAGCACCTGTCCAGTTCAGGCTTGAATCCCCTGTCTGCTGTATCAAGGATGACAGATATGTTATTCGAAGCTACTCACCTGTAAAAACCATTGGCGGCGGAGCCATTTTAAACCCTGCATCCCAAAAACATAAGCTGTTTGATCAACATGTGATCAATGGATTGGAAAATCTGCTGCTGGATGATAGCGAGCAGACGATTTCTTTTTTTCTGTCCCTGAAAGGATACAGGGGGGTGTCGTTTTCAGAGCTTCGCGTCATGACCAATATACCGGATAAAAAACTGACCGCAAGCCTGCAGAAAATGCTGGCAAAGCAGGAGATCATCCTGACAGACAAAGACAGACAGATCTATGTTAATGGTTCATTTTTTGATGGGTTTAAAGAAAAAATCGTTAAAAAACTTGAAGATTATCATAAAGAGAACCCCTTAAAAGAAGGCATGCCGACCCAGGAGCTCAAATCTAAATTCCAATATATTGAAGATGCCAGATTTTTTAATATCCTGTTTTCAAGACTATCCAAAGAAAACCTGATCGTCCTGGATAAAAATATTATCAAGTTGGCATCCCATACAGTTGCCCTGCAGGTGGATCAGTCCAAAGTAAAAGACAAGATAAAAAAGATTTATCAGAGTGCCGGCCTCACCCCTCCTTTTTTCAGGACCATCTGCCAGGACCTGGATCTGGACAAAAAGACAGGGACAGATGTACTCCACATGCTGATAGATGAAAAAGCCATCGTTAAAACCAAAGACGATCTCTATTTTGATTCACAGGAGATCAGCGGCCTGGAGAAGAAGCTGATCGCTTTTTTAAAACAGAAAGAGTCCATTACCACACCTGAATTTAAAGACATGACCGGTGTCTCCAGGAAATTTGTAATCCCCTTGATTGAATACTTTGACGCTGTCAATTTAACCATCCGGGTGGGAGATACCCGGCAATTAAGGCGGAAAGTTTAGTAAACAGCATTGGCAAAGGCTTCTATAATACCGTCCAGGTGTGCTTTCCCATCCAGGGTAAGTGCAAATTGTCTTTTATTGAGAAACCCGAGACCCTGTTTCTGCAGCTTTTCTATAATCTCCTTAAACTGCTGTGTAAATGACTCATGGAAAGATGATTGAAACCCTTCTATATCAATCCCCTCAAGGGTTCGAAGGCGCAGCATAATCATCTCCATTATTTTTTGCTTTGTATTCAGTGTTTCTTCATCTTCAACTGGCAGTTTCCCTGAAAGGACTTCTTTTGTATAGGTCTCGATACTGCTGTGATTCCATGATCTTTTTTCACCGGTAAAAGAGTGGGCTGCTGCCCCGAATCCATGATACGGGGTCATGTTCCAGTAGCTTGAATTGTGCTGCGACCGATAATGGGTGCCCCTGGAGAAATTAGAAATTTCATACTGCTGGAATCCTGACCCGGATAAATACAGGGAGGTTTCTTTAAACAGGCTTGATACTGCTGACCGTTCAAGCGGCCTGAACAACCCTTTTTCACATGTTTCAGCCAAAGGTGTCCCTTTTTCTATGGTCAGCAGATAACAGGACAAATGACTCGGCTGCATGTGCAACGCCTGTTCCAGTTCTTTCAGCCACAGACGGTTTGTTTCAAATGGAAGGCCGTAGATAAAGTCCAGGCTGATATTTTCAAACCCGGCTTTCCGGGCGGAATTCACTGCATTTTCCGCCTGACCGGCTGTATGAACCCTGCCTAAAAAGTCTAATTTCCGGTCATCAAATGATTGAACACCGATACTCAGCCGGTTAATACCGCAGCGCTTTAAGTCTGAAAAATACTTAAAATCAACTGTTCCCGGGTTAACTTCAAAGGTAATTTCAGGTTTTTTTGAAACACGAAAATATGTGCAGACTGCCTGTAAAATGGTTTCAACATTTTTTACTGGAAGAAGAGACGGGGTCCCTCCCCCGAAGTATATGGTGTTAACCTGGTCTTCTGGTTTTGACCGGCGTTCAATTTCTTTTTGAAGAGATCTTACATAACCCGGGATCCATTCCAGTTGCGTTTGAGAATAAAAATCGCAATAGCAGCATTTTTTAATACAAAATGGCACATGGATATAAATGGCTGTTGAATCAGACAAAACGTTTCATTAATTCATCAATCACAGAATCTATATTTTCTGCAGTGACCCCGTACGTTTCACAGGCATGCTTTACTCTTTCAAGATGAGAGCTGTTCTCCATATCTTCCGGTCCCCTGAAAAATCCCATGCGCCGCCCAATCTGGTATAACATCCTTTCGTCCGGTGCCAATTCAAAAAAATGATCAATAATGCCTATCATTTTTTCCTTATCTTCAGGCATTTTACCATTTATGGTCTCAAACAGGTTCAGGATATGATCACTTTTAATATAGGATGTAATACCGTCAAGGCTTTCGATAAAAAGTCTTAATTCTTTTGCCATCATGGCATCTGTCGGCTTCTCAAACTCCCCGCGTCTCGCCTCTACTGCCAAGGCTGTCCCATTGGTGACTGCCAGCGTTCTGATCCGGATAAAATGGGGATTGATAATATTGAGAGCCGAAGCTGTTTCCATGGCGTGTTCAATGGAATAATCAATACCCCCAAGACCCGGCATTACATATTCTGATAATTCCATCCCCGCTTTTATAACTTTTAAACCTGCTTTTATCTGGGCCTCTTTGGTTGCGCCTTTCCTCACCTTTTTCAATACCGTATCTGAACCTGATTCCATTCCCACGTGAATGCGGTTTAATCCCGCATCAGAGATCCGCTGCAGGTCATCCTGCTTAATCCTGACAATGGTATGGCTCCTGGCATATGAGGTGATCCGGTCTACATCTGGAAAGCATTTTCTGATATGATCAAGAACAGTGACCAGATCATCAGGTTTCATAATCAGGGAATTGGCATCCTGCAAAAAGATCGATTTCATGCCGGATGCATACCAGTTCATGGCAGCATTGAAGGCAACACGGTCCTTTTCTTTAAAACTGTTGTATAAGGTATTGATGACTTCACTGTCAGAATATCCGCCTGGTTTGACAATCTGTTTGATCCGTTTGATATACCCATGCAGGAAATCGATGTCTTTGATAATATTTTCAACAGACCTTAAAGAAAATTTCCTTTTCTTATACACCCTGCAGAAGGTGCAATTGTTCCATGGACAGTTCCGGGTGAGCCGCAGTAAAAGACTGTGCGCTTCACTCGGCGGACGAATAGGACCCTGTTCAAACCCTTCATATATATCGTTTTTTTTCATCATCTGCTTTTTTTTAAACCTGTATCTTTTTGTGGCAATTGCGGTTTTAACTAATCCAATATTAGCATTCACCGTTTTAAAGTCAATTTTTTATAAGATATTTGCTTTCACATTTTTATTCATACAGGCAGGAACAATGATAAGAAAATTTTAACACATTCCTCACAACCATCACCCCCTTCAATCATCTATGACATATCTTTTTCACAAATTGGAAAACTTATAACGCTTCTCACATTAATGTTCCTGAACACTGATCATTTCACTTTAGGACAGGGTGAAAGTTTTGCACTCACAAATAGTTGTTTATATTTGAAATTGAAACACAACAGGTTTTTGAGAATCACTATAGATGATTGGCAGGGGGTTGGTTGGAATGGCTTTAAATCAGCATTTTGGCATGAGGCCATAAAAATAGTGATTTCAGCTTTTTAACGAACACGATGTTCGTTAAAATTTAATGACAAGCAACCCCCTGCCAATCATCGGCTGTATAATAAAATCTCTCCGAAAAATATTATAACTGCAATCGCTGTAAAAAAATAAACTGGCTGATATCAACCATTTCTGGATGTACGATAACAACCATTTTATTTGTTCCGGCAATTTTTCCACCGTTGTTTATGTGTGGATTTCTGGTTCTATTTTAAGAAAATCCCTTGTGGGGAACAGCTCTGGGAATCTTCTTATATCTGTAATGATAAAATTTATAATCACCTCTGCTGATCTGGTATATCTTTTGCTGTTTAAGGCACTAGAGCTTTTCAAGCTAAAGGCTATTAAAAACAAGGAGATTATATGAAAAAAATAACGATGTTACTCACTATCAGTATCGTCTTTTTTTTATTCGCCGACAGTGCATCCGGCAGCCAGGTCATTTTTGAATCAGAGGGCGCTGTCAATGTCAGCTACAGTGGTGTTGATCCATCAAATCCTTCCGGCCCGCCCATCGGCGGTTCAGCAGAAGACTCCTATGGTGACGGATCAGGATCAAACTCTGCTGTAACCAATGTACATGGACTGGACGGAATCGGCGGCTTTGCTTTTTCACACGCATATGCACTGAACTCAGTCGGTGCAAAATCCGGTGTCTATGTAAATTCGTTAAGTTCGGGCATACCCTACACTGCTGATCTGCCGCCTAAACACTATACTTCGGCACAGACCTCAGCGCGTGCCTTTGCCAGCAACCGCTACTATTTTGGCGGCGGCGCACCTGGTTTTCTAACACCGATTCGGATGGGTTTCAACTATGATGGAGACCTGTATGCACATATGGGTGGTGTTGTCGCATCGCCCGGTGCAATGGGAAGCCTCACCTTCAGAATTAACGTGAGTGTGTACTCAGAATCAGGTCTCTGGGGCGGATATGAAGGGGGCGGCTTTTCATGGGGATTTTCTGTTGAAGATACCTATGACCTGGTTTTTGATGGCGACAGCATGGTGTGGGAAAATGAATCAGGTGAAATCCTTGAAGGTGTAAGATCAATCAGCGGCTATGAAGAATTTGCCACATCTGTTTTTGGGGCGGTTTATCTCAGGAATGCCACCTACAGAGTCGATTTTGGTATTGAAACAGAAGTCTCCATAGAGGGTCTGGAGTTTGAGACAGGCGGTTACATTTATGTGAATTCAAATTTTTATGACACATTGAGTACTGCCATTTTAACAACCGACGTGGTATCAGACGATCCTTTTCCCTCTGTCCCCATTCCAAGTGCTGTTGTGTTACTCGGGTCAGGCCTCCTTGGTCTGGTCGGGTTACGAAAAAAACAAAACAGCTGAAACTATTCTTATATTCTTGAAGGCAGGTGCCATTTGGCCCTGCCTTTTTATTTACCCAAGTCTTGAAACTTGATCAATGAATATGGTACGTATCCATGACTTATTAATCCATGAATATATTGTGTAAGGAGACAACCATGCCCGGGTTTGAAATTTTTGGTGATGAAGAAAGACAGCAGGTCAATGATGTGCTTGAGACAGGCGTTCTTTTCAGGTATGGATTTGAAGGCGCCAGAAATGGTCATTTCAAGGCGCAGGAATTTGAAAAAAAGTTGTGTGAGACGACCAACAGCGCTTACAGCCATCTTTGCTCCAGTGGAACTGCTGCGCTGATTACTGCGCTGTCTGCCTGCGGTATCGGGGCGGGTGATGAGGTGATTGTGCCGCCGTTTACCTTTGTTGCCACATTTGAAGCGGTCATGAGTGTTGGTGCCATCCCGGTTTTCAGTGAAATAGATGAAACCCTCTGTTTAAATCCGGACCGGCTTGAAGATGTCATAACGTCCAGGACCAAGGCAGTTGTTCCGGTTCACATGTGCGGTGCCATGGCACGAATTAATGAAATTAAAGATGTGTGCGATAAAAATGGACTTATCCTGCTTGAAGATGCCTGCCAGTCTTTAGGCGCCAGTTTCAGCGGGAAAGCCCTTGGAACATTCGGCCTGGCAGGGTGTTATTCTTTTGATGCCGTAAAAACGGTTACCTGCGGTGAAGGCGGCGGGCTGGTTACAGATTCAAAGGATGTATATGAGAAAGCAGACCAGTTTGCAGATCATGGTCATGATCACCTGGGCGGACCTGACAGAGGTGCGGATGATCATCCCATACTCGGGACCAATTTTCGAATCAGTGAATTGAACGCTGCCGTGGGTCTTGCCCAATTGAACAAGCTGGACCAGATTGTAGAAACACAGCGGAAAAACAAATTTGCCATTAAAGATGCCATGGCAGACCTGCCCGATGTCAGTTTCAGGTATATCCCGGATGCAATGGGGGATTCAGCTACATTTTTAAGCTTTTTCCTGCCCACGGAAAACAGGGCCAGACAAATTGCTGAAAACCTGGCAGCCAACGGTGCCGGCAGTCCCTACTGGTATGATAATAATTGGCATTATTACAGGAAATGGCACCATTTAAAACAGATAAAGCGATCAGCAAAACTGCCGTTTGAACTGGCTGATCATGTGCCGGATTATAAAAACCTTGTGCTGGAAGAATCAGACAATATCATGAAACGAACAATTTCCATGCAGGTCATGCTGTCGTGGACAACGAAGGATATTAACAACAGAATTGAAGCCATCATGAAGTCATTTAAAGGATAAATAATGTTTAGAAATTTCAAACTGGTTCCAAAGGTGATTTTCGGCAGGGGATGTTTTTCCCAGCTGGATGAAATCATAG
This sequence comes from uncultured Desulfobacula sp., assembly GCA_964343845.1. Lineage (GTDB taxonomy): Bacteria > Desulfobacterota > Desulfobacteria > Desulfobacterales > Desulfobacteraceae > Desulfobacula. The sequence goes on from CAYFKW010000002.1 coordinate 140,698, forward strand.
ACCAAAGAAGGGAAAACAGTGACGCCTGGGCCGTTTTTGTTGTTGATGATGTATTTAAAGCAACGGGCCTTGAAACACGTATTCATCTGCATGACGTTGATATGCTGCTGTGGGTCAATGTTGATGATGAACCCAAGACAGCCTATGTGGACCAGCTCACGCTTGATGTAAAAGCCGGCCGCTCAACACTGCCCAGTGCGGTTGTCGGTATCGGGGGGGGCAGCAGCATGGACCTTGCAAAAGCTGTCTCTTTAATGCTGACCAACGAAGGGTCTTCCACCCGCTACCAGGGATGGGATTTAATTGAGAATCCTGCTGTATACCACATTGCTGTGCCAACCCTTTCAGGTACAGGCGCAGAAGTATCAAGAACAACGGTGCTGACCGGACCGGAAAAAAAACTGGGAATCAACTCTGATTACACGGTTTATGATCAAGTGGTGCTTGATCCCGAGTTAACCGGAACTGTTCCGAGGGACCAGCATTTTTATACGGGCATGGACTGCTATATTCACTGTATCGAATCTCTAGAAGGGACATATCTGAATGAATTCTCAAAAGCCTATGGTGAAAAAGCACTGGATCTTTGCCGTGAAGTGTTTATTGACAATCACCCGGACAGTGCGGACAAATTAATGATGGCCTCTTTTTTCGGCGGTATGAGTATTGCCTATTCCCAGGTGGGCGCCTGTCATGCCCTGTCCTACGGGCTGTCCTATGTTTTAGGGACCCACCATGGCATTGGCTGCTGCATTGCATTTGACTGCCTTTCTGAGTATTATGCCGAGGGTGTTAAAGAGTTCCGCGACATGATGGACAAATGTCAGATAGACCTGCCAAAAGGCCTGGTCAAAGATCTTGATGAAGATCAGCTTGAAAAAATGATTACAACTGCCCTGGGGCTTGACCCGCTGTGGGAAAACTGTCTGGGCAAAGACTGGAAAACCATCATGACCAGAGATAAAGCAAAGTCCCTGTTTTTAAAAATGTAGACGAGATCACTATGACAATCGCCGTAATACCATCCAGATATGGGTCCAGCAGACTTGAAGGCAAGCCGCTTATTCCCATTGCAGGAAAATCCATGATACAGCGGGTGTATGAACAGGCCCAGCAGTCCGACGCTGTCAGTAAGACCATTGTCGCAACAGATGATGACCGGATTATCACCGCAGTTGAAGCTTTTGGGGGTCAGGCAGTAATGACATCAGATGACTGCCGGTCCGGAACAGACCGTGTGGCTGAAACAGCCAATATACTGAATCTTGGTTCAGATGAAATTGTCGTCAATATACAAGGGGATCAGCCCGTGTTCAATCCGGCCACCATTGATGAACTGATCTCCCCGTTCAAGCAGGACCCTGACCTTGTAATGTCAACCCTTGCCTATAAAATTAAAAACAAAAGGGAAATTACAGATCCCAAAGATGTTAAAGTAACCTTTGACAACAACGGGTTTGCACTTTATTTTTCACGTGCCCAGATTCCCTATCCCAGGGACAAGGGAACACAGGTGGATTATTACAAACACCTGGGGTTTTATGCGTATAAAAAAAGTTTTCTAGATCAGCTGGTGAAACTTGAAACCGGAACATGTGAACAGATAGAAAAACTGGAACAATTACGCGTCCTTGAGTTTGGCTATAAAATTAAAGTTGTGATCACGGCGTATGATTCTCCTGAAATTGATCTGCCTGAAGACATAAAACGGATAGAAACAACGCTATTAAAAGATTAAACAGCATGCGGTCCTTATATAAAATATTTCACACCACCTGCCATACAGACTGGGGCGGACTTGAAAAACGGATCTATAATGAATCTGTCTGGATGGCTGAAAACGGGCACAAAATTATCATTGCGGCACCAAAAGACACTCCCTTGTTTTTAAAAGCAAAGGCGTATGGGTTTAAAGTATATGGGATTGATTTTAAACGACTGTCAACCTTTAAAAACTACAAACAGCTAAGGCATATCCTGTATAATGAAAAGCCGGATATTATAAATACACACGGCAACAGCGATTCCAAGCTTGCACTGTATGCAGCAAAGAAAAGCAAGGTATCTTTAAGAATTCTTTCCCGGCATATCAGCGCACATGTTAAAAATTCGTGGTACAACCGGATACTGTATAAAAAACTCTGCCACTATATTTTCACAACTGCTGACTACACAACAGACCATCTTAAAAAAGTGTTCAAATTAAAGGATATGGAAGTTTTCTCCATGCCAAGCGGAATACTTTTGCCAGATCATCTTTTGGACAAAGAAACTGCCAGAGAAATGCTGGCCCGGGAACTTGGCCTTGATGAAGATACCAGATTCATTGGTTTTGTTGGCCGGGTATCAAAAGACAAAGGGGTTTCAGCAATTCTTCAGGCATTCAAAAAAGTAAAACACTCGCTTCCGAAATGTCATGTGGTGATTATCGGTAAAGGAACAGATGCATATATGACATCTTTAAAAGCGCTGGCATCAACGCTTGATTTAGATGATTATATCCATTTTACAGGATTCAAGGAGGATGTCTGGCCATATTATCGGGCGCTGGACTTAAAAATTCTGCCGTCCAAAGATATTAACGGTGTCCCGTTTGAAGGTGTTCCCCAGGCCGTTTTAGAAGCCATGTTCTGTGAATGTCCGGTCATCGGATCCAAAAGCGGCGGCATCATGGATATTATCCGCCATGGAAAAACCGGTCTATTATTTGATGCATCAAATCCATCTGATATTGCAGATAAAATTGAGCAGGCATTTGGAGACAAAGACGCTGTTGCCCAAAGAGTGAACGCCGCCCGTGAACTGGTTGAAAAGCAGTACACCATTGATGCCATGGGAAGGAATATTATCAGGATTTACCGGTTACACCAGGTAAAGCTGGATCGCCAGCCTTATTAACGATTTCTCATTTGCCTCAGGAATACAAACCCGTTTAAAAGCGCATAAGTGGCTAAAAAAAGGATCATCTGCGCTAAAACTTTTGCCACCACTTCTCCGATGAAAAAATATGATACAAAAAGGTAAATTAAAAAAATCGACGATGAAAGGTTAAACAGAACCACGACAAGGTATTTGGTTACTTCGGTTATATTAGGGGCATCTTTATAAGAAAAAGTGAAATATTTGTTGGCAGAAAAATGAATGATGACCGAAAGGCCCCTTGCCAGGACTGATGCAGTGACAATACCGCAGGACAAATCAATCAGCAGCATATAGGCACCAAAATCTGCCACAGTGGAAAATATGCCGGACAGTGAGTACCTGAGCAGTTGTTTAAAGCGGAATGCAAACCACCACGCAAACAGGAGTTTATAAATAAGGATTGAATCCAGGACAGGCCTGAAGCTTGAAACTGAATTGTTGTCTTCATATACCGTGGTGATGGTAACTTCTTTTACGGGAACCCCTTTTTGAACCACTGACAGCAGCATTTCCAGCTCATATGCATATCGGTCTGATGTTAACCGGGCAATATGGGGCAGCAACGAGCAGGGAATCCCTCTGAGTCCTGTCTGCGTATCAGATATTTTCCGGCCAACCAGTCCTCTGAACATCAGGTAGGTTATTTTGTTTCCCAGCAGGCTTCTCAAGGGAATCTGACCTTTGAAGCCCCTGACACCCATCACCAGTGCATCCGGTCTTTCCTTTACTGCATGGATTATTTTGTTGACATCTTCCGGCAAATGCTGGCCATCTGCATCCACTGTGATCACGCTGCTGCAGTTTATCCTGAATTTTAACACATGGTTAAATCCCGTCCTTAAGGCAGCACCCTTGCCTTTATTGCTGGGATGAACCAGAACAATGGTATTGGGAATCGACCGGATATCATCAAATACTGAGTGAAATTCCCGGCCGCTGCCATCATCTACGATAATAATTTTAGAGACATCATAACATGCAATTTTTTTTACAATTCCTGTAAGTGTTTTTTTGTCTGGTTTGTATGCAGGGATTAAAACAACTGGGGTCATTATCAATGTATCCAAATTAAAATATTTTTTCTAATGCCAGGACAGGTTCCTGTGCCGAGCCCTGATCTCTTGCCGGTATAATCTTAAAAAAGCCCTGACCTTCAAAGGGTTCGCTTATTACGGGGGTTATCCAGTTCCTGATCTTTTCAGAAGGGTGATTAACAAACGCATAATCATATTGTAAAAGATTTGAAGTAAAAACAGCTTGATCCCCCTCAGGAAACGGTGTGTAGTTAATCCTGCCCGGCAATAGATGATATAATAGCTTTATTCCCAGATGATCATCGTTGTTCCCGGGGACCACACAAATTGAAATCTCTTCTGTTGTATCGATATTCACAGCAATCTGTTCTGCAATCTGTTCTGCTGTTTTGAAATGATCTTCCCTTCGTATGGTTGTCTCTGCCCGGGAAATGCCAAGTGCCAGCAGCGTTATAGTGATAAAAGCAGCCACTTTACTGTTCGGTATACGATGGTTAAAAAAATGAGTGTCAACAAACATAAGTATTGTGAAAAAAACGACCTGGGCAAACAGGATATTCAGGTATCGTGTCAGGCCGACAACACTCATATTTGAATCACCAACGCCAAAAATTATAATTTGCATAAAATACAGCATAAAAAGGTATATAACAAAAGAAACGGTCAGAATTGTCAATAAGATCGAATATCTTTTTTTCATCCGGGCCTGTGCTTTAGAAAATATTTTTACCCATAAAAAGATAAGTGTCCCGAACCATAGAATATATGGCAGGTTAAGCCTGTCTGCCGGGCCCAGGGTAATCCCTTTAATAAAGAGGCCAAATCCCTTTTGAACTTTTTGGCTGTCGATAATATTCAAGGATTGTTTTATGCTCTCTATAGTTACGGCACTGTCAAAATTGACAAATCCCATTAACTGGCAATGATTTACCCATGTCTGCCTTAATAAAAACAGCACGCCGCCGGTAAAAAAAATGATGGCTGTTGCCCTGATTTTTTCTTTTCTGGTCAAATTGTCATTTAACACAAGATCAAAAAACACAATAACCAAAATAAGAACGCCTAATACAAATCCTATTTCTTTGATTAAAAAAAGAAAACAGACCGGCAGGGAGATGGTAAAAAGTGTTAATTTAGAAGGCCTTTCATGGAAATATATCCAAAGGACTGCAAAGAAAAAAACAGACAGAAGATAGTCAACCTGCAATTTTGTAAATACACTTCCGGAAAATAATATCAGAAGGATAACCAGTATGCACATGCAGACCACTGTTTTCTTCAACAATTCTTTTTTGATAACAACAAAAAGAGAGCTGATTAATAATAAAGCCTGTGCAAAATAAGAAATCCTTGGGCTGTATTCTCCTGCCAGCGTATAAAACAGATAATGAAAAAGCGATGTCCCAGGTGTATAGGATAGATGTCTTGCGATAATGGTTGTGTGCTGATCCGGCAGGTGATGATTTAAAAACAGGTACTTTCCGATAATTCCCCAATAAACATAATCGTCAATTACAGTGAATTTCATCCCAATGGTGACAATAAATGAAACAGCAATGAGTGAAAACAGGACCGTAAATTGCCTGACCGGCAGAACAAACGTATTTGACTTCCTGTGAAACCAGGCATCAATCAGGCAGATGCCGGACAGGACAAAGCCTGCATAGATTAACATCTGGGTTCCTGCTTTAAGGTGGTTTGTTACAGCACTGAAGAACAGCAGTATGCCGATCAGTGAAACAGAAAAAATAGGGGCATTTGAAACATCGATTTTCAGCCAGCGGCGGGACGCATATATAAATCCTGAAAAGCATACGATTGTCAGAACAAAACCCATCATTTACTACCTGTCCGGAAACGTTGTATTTAAAAAAGAGTCAAGGCCTTTTTTTTTCAGATAAAACTTTGCATACTTATAAAAAGTCCCTTCAAAATTTCCAAAAGCAATAATAAATCCCGGCCATCCATCTAAAAAACCCAGTTTCAGGACGTATATAGTAAAGGCTGCCCAGCATCCATGAGTTAAGGCTTTAAACAGGCCGGGAGCCTTGTTGGTCTCGAGCAGTTTTTCTGCTCCGAGAGTAGAGTAGCGGTTGGCTTTGTGAATGACTTCTTCAAGATTTTTATACGGCACTTGATGAATAAAAGATTTGAAATAGCCACATGCCTTATCGCTGATAACCTCATATCTTTCATGCACTGCATCATTTTTAAATATTAAAGCGCCTTTTCTAAACAGCTGGGGCTGCCGGTAATCAGGATAGAATCCAGCATGCTTTATCCATCTGTTCATAAAATAATTTTTCCGGGGCACATAATATGCGTCAAGGCTGTCTTTTGAGTGAATGATTTTCTGTATCTCCTGCCTGGCTGACACTGTACACCTCTCATCCGAGTCCAGGCTGAATATCCAGTCATGAGAGCAGGATTCAATGGCTTTATTTCTCAATTCCCCAAACCCATTGAAAGGTATCTGGACGACCTTTGCTCCAAATTCTCTGGCAATGTCAGCTGTTCTGTCGGTGCTGAAAGAGTCGGCAACAACAATTTCATCAGCCCACTTCACGCTTTCCAGTGCCTGGAATATTTTTTCTTCTTCATTAAAGGCGATAATATATACAGATAATTTTGACACAGGTTAACGATCCTTTCTATTTTCAATCAATTCTTTCAATCCGGACCGACATAAAAACGATTCAGATGCCTGAACCTGTTTAAGGAGCCTGTCATTTTTCTCAAGATCATCTCTTTTATTTTCATGATGCCATAAATGAAAACAGATGGCCCTGAATGGATTTTCTTTTCGTTTTACCCCAAACTTGTACAACCGTACAACCAGTTCAGAATCTTCCCTGCCCCATCCTTCAAACGCCATATTAAACCCATTGACTGCCCGGACATCCTCTTTAAACAATCCCATATTACAGCTTCTTACACCCGACAGCTTTTGTGTTGTATAGGAGGGGAAAAAAGGAATTCGGAAGATATGGTGACGGTTGGAAATCTCATTTTTCACCGCACAGATCATTAATTTCAATTTTGAGTTGCATACCATGTGGTTAAACTTTTTTTCAGCAGCCTTGTTTATAATGATCCTTTTACCCTGGAAAAAACAGCCTTTCTGGGCCAGGGCCTTATGATCCTCAACAAAATGTTTTTCAGGGATACAGTCTCCATCAAGCAACAGCAGATATTCACCCATGGATTCTTTAATGGCTAAATTCCTGATACGGGCAGCTCTGAACCCTTTATCTTCCTGCCAGACATGTTTTATCTTTATGCTTGAATGTTTCAGATAGGGAAGTAACATCTGCCCTGTTGAATCTGTTGACCCGTCATCTGCCACGACAATCTCATCCGGCAGCCGGGTCTGGTGCAGCAGACCCTCTATGACCCGTTTGAGTGCAGAGGGTCGATTATAAGTGGTTACAATCACAGATATTTTCATACTGAACCGACTTTTTGATCTATAATCCTGAACACTTCAGACACGCTTAAGTCCTTCATGCATTCAAAATGCGAGCAGGCCTGCTTTGCATAACAGGGGATACAATCCAATTGTTTTTGAATAACTGTATGAATCGTGCCGTAAGGGCCGGTTCTGATCGGATTGGCCGGACCGAAAATAGCATATACGGGGATATCAAGCGCTGCTGCAATATGCATGGGGCCTGTATCATTGCACACAAAACATGTGGCTTTTGAAATCAATGCGATCAATCCTTTTAAACTGGTTTTACCTGCAAGCGATATTGCCTTTCCATTTGAATTTAACACCACGTTATCTGCTATGTCAGTCTCAGATGCACCCGCAATAACAATTGTGGGAAGATCAAGCTTTGCCGCAAGCTTTCCAAATTTTTCAGCATGCCATCGATTGGCAGGTTTCCCGGCTGACGGGCACATGATAATAAACTTTTCCGGCAGTTGGTCTGCGATTTCATTATCCAGGGCATAAGGGGCGAACGGGTATTGAATTTTTTTGACAGAACATCCCATAAACTTTGCAATATCCAGATACCGGTCTATCGCATGAATATTCATGTCTCCATATATCTTATGGGTATAAAAAAAAGGGCTTCCTTCATCTGAATTACTGAACCCAAGGCGAATCGCAGCTTTAGAAAAGCGGGTAATAATACCAGATCTCAACAGGCCCGAAAGATCGATTGACACGTCATACCTGGCATTTTCAAGGCCTTTTTTAAGTTCATATATTTCTTTAAGCGTATATTTTAAATTCCCAATCTTTTTCCACTGATCTTTTTTGATCACCCATAATTTATCTATCATCGGGTGCCCTTCTAAGAATTTATGCAGACCATGGGCAACAACCCAGTCAATTTCTGCCTGGGGAAATGTATCTTTTAATACGGATAAAAACGGAAGAGAATGAACAATATCCCCTAATGCACTGGGCTTAATAATCAGAATTTTTTTAATATTATCAAACAAACAAATTCCCTTTAAAGCTTGTTTCAGCCATTTTTCAAAAGAGACTCGCAGGTTTCAAGTACCATGTCAACACTGATTTTATCCATACATCGATGATCTGTCGGGCAGACATCTTTTAAGCAGGGACTGCAATCTACAGGGACACGAACCATCCGGCTGTTCTCATTTGAGGGTGCTGTTGCAATATAGTCTGTGGAACCGATCACCGCAGCCTGATTTATATTCAGTGCTGCTGCTGCATGCATCAGTCCTGAATCATTTGTGACGAACAAAGAGCAGCGGTCAATCAGGGCAAATGCCTGGCCGAGCGTTGTCTTCCCGGCTATATTAATACAGCTTCCTTTGGATAATTTTAAAATATAGTCTCCAAGTTCGACATCTTTTGGTCCGCCAAAAATGAGAACCTTAATGTTGTAATTCCTTGCCAGTTTCCGGCTCAATTCTGCATATCGTTCCGGGAACCATCTTTTTGCAGTGCCGCCTGTTGCCCCTGGATTAATGCCGATAACAGGTCTTTTAAAATCGAATCCTTTTTTTTCCAGAAATTGTCCGGCGAATTCCTGATCAGGTTTTGAAAGAAATAAATCAAGTTTTCTGCCGTCCGGTTCCAGACCGGCACCTTTTAAAATACCGATGTAATAATCAATTAAATGACCTTTTTTGAGTTCCGGATTCATTTTAATACTTCTGTTTAAAAGGAACCCCCTGGCATCCGTGTTATACCCGACCCTCTCTTTGATACCGCCCAGGAAGGCCAACAGGCCCGCTTCAAAAGCATTCTGCATTAAAATGGCTAAATCAAACCTATAGGGCCTTAAGTCCATCGCAAGCCTTATGGTTCCCAGTCCTCTTGTATGACGATGACTGTTATCATAGGTTATGATTTCATCGATATACGGGTTATTCTCATAGACCGGTATCACCCAGGGTTTTGCCAGAACGAATATTTTTGATAACGGATAATTCTTTCGAACTGCCCGGATCACAGGGGTTGTCATAATGGCATCGCCCACCCAGTTTGCCGCCCGGATCATTATGGCGGCTTCAGGAGAATCTTTAAGATGGATAGGTCTCATATCAGATTATACTATTTCGTTAATTGGTGTTCAGGAGACAGTATGGTTTTGTTTTCCAACGGTTATGCACCCAGAAATATTGTTCAGGACATCGCCGGACCATGGATTCAATCACAGAGACGAAATTCTGTGTATTATTTTCAATATCTTTAATATTATCACCTGTGACCTGTACAGGAATTTCCGGTAGAAATTCAAAAACAAAATTTCCTTTTTCTTTCATTATGAATACGGGTACGACTGCCGCTCTTGTATTCATAACAAGTTTTGCCAAACCATTATTGGTACATGCCGGCCGGCCGAAGTAATTCACAAAAACCCCTTTATACCAATCAACATTCTGGTCAAGAAGCGTAGCGACATTCCCGCCGTTTCTTAAAATCTGAATCACTTTTCCGGATGCGTTCCTTATGGGGATTACAGTGAACCCAAAGCGTTGTCTGAGCTCTGAGACAATTCGGTCCAGTGGTTTAAAATCAAGTCTTCGATACAATATATTTGCATGGTCACCTACCTTGGAAAAGGCAGGAACCATCAATTCGAAGTTTCCCATATGGCACGTCAGCAGTATAACGCCTTTCCCTTTATCCCGTCCGGCAGCATAATGTTCCAGGCCCTTAAGTGAGAAATATTTTTGTAAGTCTGTTTTTTTCTTGGAATACGACCAGATTACTTCAAAAAGGATACCGGCAACATGTTTAAAATTTTTTCTGGCAAAGGCGTGGGCCTGTGAACGGGTGTATTTATCGGGATATGCAGACTGGATATTATCAACAACGACGTTGCGATGCCGCTTGTCTATCTTATACCAGACAATACCCAATGCATCAGAAATAAATTTAAGAACTGATCGGGGAATGATTCCAAACATTTTAATGATCAATTTAATTAACTTATATATTTTCTCGTCACTCATACGATATCCAGCTTTGATTTTAAAAAAGTTTCAAATCGGTACTGATCTTTAAACTGAAGGTTAACTCCCATCACAATTACATCCTTTTTCCACTCCATATCCCGGCTTATTTTTACCCAGTCTTTTTCTGTCGTTAAAATAACATCAGCATTTACTGCCTGTGCTGTTTTGTTTATCCTTAAAATGTCAGACCCCTTATACCTGTAATGGTCTTTGAATTCAAGATGATCTAGAATATTAACCCCCAATCCTTTCATGGCATTATAAAAGGATGCGTTCTTTGCAATCCCGGAAAAAAGGATGGCATTCTTTCCTTCCAGGTCCTGCAGGGTCATCTGGGCAGTACTTACACTGGTCATCTGACTCACATGTTGACATATATAGGGGACATGCTGCGTTCTAAAACAAGGGTGATTAGTAAAGATCTGTTTTATTCGACTTAAAAGCGTCTTGTTTTCATCTTTTTGAGGGCATCTGGTGAGAATTACGGCATCTGTTCTTTGGGATGATATTTCAGGTGCTTCTCTCAATCTGCCTGCAGGGAGGAACCTTTCATTTCCAAAAGGATTCTCATAATCCAACAGCAGTAAATCCATGTCCCTTTTTAATTTTAAATGCTGAAATCCATCATCCAATATAATCACATCCGGATGAAAAGATTTAATGGCCATACATCCTGCTGTAAATCTGTCTTTTCCAATCACAACCGGGAATGTGTTCCTTTTGGCCATCATAAAAGGCTCATCTCCAGATTCAGCTGCAGTTGACAATATGTTTTTCCCGTCTGAAACGATGAGGCAATCTTTTTTATAGTCACCTCTGTATCCGCGACTGATAACCACAGGCTTCTTTCCCATTTTCCTGAGCCTTTCTGCCAGGTAGACAGCCATGGGTGTTTTACCGGTACCACCCACCACAATATTGCCGACTGAAATGACAAAACAGGGCAGGGTTTTCTGTTTCAATAATCCTTTCTGGTACAGCCACAGACGTAAATGAACGCCTGCCTGATATGCAAGGGAAACCCCGACCAGAATCATCTCAAAAGAGAACAGTCCCGGTGTATACCGCTTATTGGAAACAGATATCACCTTTTCTTCAATTTTATGTGCCCATTTTTCAAACAATTTTAAGATGCTCCAAATGGTCAATAACTCTTTTAACAGCACCTGAATTTTGTGAAAATACTTTAAAGCTGTTGATGCCCATCTGACTACATTTCTGTTTATGGCTCAATAGGTCCTGTATTTCCTCCAGTAATTCTGTCTCAGATGCTACCTGTCTTGCACCGCCTTGATCCACAAGCAGTTTAGAAATCAATAAGAAATCAGACATATCCCGGCCAAACAGAACCGGTTTAGAAAATGCGGCTGCCTCAAGGGGGTTGTGTCCGCCTTGCCTGACCATGGAACCGCCGATAAATGCAATATCGCAAATGCTGTACAATCGACTCAGTTCTCCCATTTTATCCACTATGACGACGTCAGGACTGCTCTTTTGTGCTTTCATCTCTGACATGACGGCCGCTGCAAGTCCCTTGGACAGGAAAAGAGGGGTTATCTTCCCGGCTCTTTCAGGATCTCGTGGCACAACAATCATCACAAGTTCCGGGAAACGATTTTTTATCTTTTCAAATATATTACTTAAAATCTTTTCCTCCCCTTCATGCGTGCTGCCGGCAATCAATATCCTTGTCTTTGGCCGGATAAAAAAAGCTTCTTTCAGCCCTTTGATCTCTTTTTTACTTAATATCAACGTTTCCTGATCAAACTTGATATTTCCTACAACAGAAATTTTACTTTTTTTAATGCCCAATTGTCGAAACCGTTCCATGTCCAGATTGGTCTGCGCCAGAATCCGAGTAATGGGTGAAAAAAATATGGATACCGCTTTTTTGAACATTAAATATCCATTTAGTGACCGATTTGAGAGCCTGGCATTAATTAACACCACCGGCGTTCTGTTTTTTTGTGCCTGATATAAAAAATTGGGCCACAAATCTGTTTCAACAAGTACAATTGCATCAGGTGAAATTTGACGCCCTATTTTTTTTACACAAAATCCTATATCAAACGGGAAATACCCCAATTGATTTACCAGATGCTCTTTCTGTGTTCGAAACAATTGATTGGCCATATCAAACCCTGTTTTTGTCGTGGCTGTAAAAACGATATCCAGGCGACTGTGTTCTGTTCTCAACGCTGCGATTAACGGGGCTGCCGATTTGACTTCCCCAACAGAAAGCGCATGTATCCAGAGTCTTTTTTCACTCGTGTTTTTTGGAGAAAAACCTGTGTTAAATCCCAATCGAAACAGTATGGTTGCCCTTCTTTTTTCTGAAAACAAATACAGAAGTGGCAATATTGGAAGGGCGGCAAAAAACAGGATATAAACAAGTATCTTATACAAAAAAATCATTTGCGGTTACCTGCTGTCTATTCTGTATTTATTAAATACAAGATACCAACACATAAAAAAAACACATTTGCAGCCCAGGCACTGAGAAAGGGCGGCAAAATGCCTCCATATCCTAGCGACAGACAAAATCCATACATGATCCAATAAGAAAAGGCAATGATAACCCCCATGGCAATTCCTGCCGGCAGGTTTGATTTTACAAACGACCTCATGCCTGTCGCAGCACCTGTTAGCACCATGATAATACAAATGAAAGGAAAGGCTATCTTTCCATTCATGTCAACTTTATAGGTTGTTGCATCATAGCCTTCCTGCTCTACTTTTTTTACATATTTCCGTAATTCAAAAAAGCTCATTTCATTTGATTTTTTTGAAATATCACCAAGATCATCCGGCTTAAATGCCAACGGGATATGCTTTTTATCATACAATTTCACATCATAATCTAAAGTGTTATCTTTATGCGTTTGTTCAATAATACCCTCAAATACCCAACGCTTATTTTCATAAACGCCCCTTTGAGCATCGAGCCTTTTTTCAATGCCGAATTTTTTTGTTAAGGACGTTATCGTAACACCGGCAACAGATTTATTCACTGGGTCAAAAAAATTGATATGGATTAATTTATTTTCGGATTTAATCCAAATATCCTCTCTTGCTGCAAAAATATTATTTTTCTTTTTAATGATAACGTATTTGATATAATTTGCCTTTGCCATGGTTACAGGGACAATGGTTTCCCCTAAAAAAAACATCACCATTGATAATGCGACACCCGAAAAAACAGCAGGTTTGACAAGAAAATATGAACTGATACCGCTTGACCGGATGGCAATCAATTCATTACTCCTGTTCATGACACCAAATACAATAATTGAAGACAACAAAATACTGGCCGGCGTCAATTGTAAAAACATAAAAGGTACTTTTAACAGGACAAAACCAAATGCGCCCAGCAAGGACAACTCAGAATTAATAAATTTTTCAAGCCGGGAAAGATAATCAATAATTACAAACACAACTAAAATCATTACCTGGATAATGAAAAAAAATTTTGTAAACTCCTTTAACCAGTATTTATAAAGACAAGGCATCCATTACCCTTTTGCTGAGAACCTTTTTTTTATTGCTTCGGTCAATTGTGTTAAAAATGATGGCAGCGGAATGGGATTTTCTCTTGCGTTTCTCACAAGGAAATAGATACCAACCGCCCCCATGATTATATTTGGCAGCCACATCCCCAGAACGGGTGGATAATCGCCTGTTTCTCCTGCTGACCACCCCGCTGCCAGAAGAAAATAGTAAAACAGAAAAAAGAAAATCCCCAGCCCAAACCCGGATGATCTCCTCAATGAAGCAGATTGAATCCCCAGCGGGAATGCCAGCAACCCCAGTGAAAGACAGGCAAAAGGAATTGAAAATTTTTCATGGAGTTCCATTAAAGCTGCAGCCATAGTGAGTTTATCCATTTTGTCAGTTTTAATATGCTGTATTAAATCAAACAGGCTTCTTTCGTCTAATTCCTTTGAAATTTTACTGTTCATCTGATTCATTCTGGCCAGGTCAATGTTGATATCATACGCACCGAAATGAATGTTGCTTACTGATTTATCTTCCATGTCCACCTGGTTGATCACGCCATTAAAGAGCCGTATGGTATATACCTGTTCATCTTCAAGCCGGATCAATTTCCCTTCGGGTGCGATGGAAATACTGACAACACCCTTGGTTCGCCTGTCCTCAATAAAAACGTCTTCCAATGCTTTGGTTTTCATGTCAACATGGGCAACATAGATCATCACATCTTCCAACTCAGAATTAAATTGTCTTTCCTGCAGCGCCGCATCTATACTTGACCGAGCAATTTCTATACTTTTCTTTTTAATGGACAGTTTGCCCCATGATACACCAAAGGCGGTCACCCACATGCACAATAAAAGGCCTGAGATGCAAAAGGCCATGACAGGGGGAAGCAGCTTATAAAGAGAGACCCCTGCCCCCTTTAAAGCCACAATTTCATTCTCCTGAGACATCCGCATGAAAGTTAAAAGAATGGATATCATGACAGACATGGGAATGGTGAATTCTAAAAACCTCGGGATGGTATAGACCAACATCAGGCCGACAGATGAAATATCTGCATTATAGTTTACAACCATATTCGTAATTTCTGGTATCCGGGTCATTAAAAAAACAAATGTTAAAAAGAATAGGCTAATCGCAAAAGGGGATAGAAGTTCTTTAAAAATGTACCTGTTTATAATATTGTAATGTTTCATTCCCTGGAAAAATATAAGTTAGCGGGAAAATAGTCAACCCTGATATAAGATAAAAAATAACACAGCAGACTACAGACTTCAGGAAGATAAAGCGGAAAGCAGGAGCGCCTTCCGGCAGCCTTTCTCATTTGGCGAAGGGACATATTACATTTTATTGCAGACACTGTTATCTTATGTGCCTGGCAAGGCTTTACCTCAGGTAATCAACACCTTAAAATAAATTCGTAACACCTGTTCGACAGCAGCGGTATTGGAACAAACGCTTTAGATACCAGGAATACCTATTTAAACAAATTGATTTTCATGGTAATGAACTGGGTATGAAGTGTGTCATAATTGCAAACGGTGATCTGGAATATACACAGAGAATCAAAAAGATCATAACATCAGCCCGGCTCATTGTGTGCTGTGACGGGGGGGCAAGGCATCTTCGGGCATTAAGCATTATTCCCACTGTTATCATTGGCGATTTTGATTCCATTCTTCCAGATGACAAGCTTTTTTTCTCGCAAAAAGAAATTGAAACTGTTGCATTTCCCTCAAGGAAAGATCAGACAGATACTGACTTATGCGTGTCCTGGGCCCTTAAACATCATGCAGCAGATATTACGTTCCTGGGTGTTACCGGATCACGACTGGACCACACACTGGCCAATATCTTTCTATTAAAAAAACTTGCGGAAAAAAAAATTCCCGCCAGAATCATAGATAAAAACAATGAAATCCACGTGGTAACCGGTTCGATTGAGCTTTCAGGTCAACCCGGCAGCCTGGTCTCCATAATTCCAGCGACAGAAGTGGTATCCGGCCTTACAATCAAAGGGCTTGAGTACCCGCTTGTCAATGCTGATATAAAAATGGGATCTTCACTGGGTATCAGCAACTACTTTAAAAAAACAACGGCAGTGATTACGATTGAAAAAGGAATTTTAATCGTTACAAAATCAAAAGACTAGGACTTTTTTTAGAATATACACCCGTTTTAGCATGACGCCTGAACGGATATTACTCTTTTTCTTTTTCTTGGCCTTCTTCGCTCTCACCTTCTCCAGGGTCTTCAGTCAAGGTGTGTTCTATGATGAACTCTTCTACCTTTTCAATTTCTGTTGCAACAATAACATGTTCAATGGAAATATCTTTGATAAACCCTTCCATATAGGGGTTGATGATTTTTACTAGTTTTTTATTCTGTGCTTTAATACTGTCAAAATCTTTTACATCGTTGAAGACAAGGGAACTTAAAAAAATGATGGCTGCTTCCCTGGCTCTGGGGTGAATTGGCGGAACTTCCTGCCCCGGCATCAGTTCTTTGAGCACCAGATGTAAATCAAGGCATAAATATCGATCTTTATCATTTGATCTGTTTTTATTTAAATTTACAACAACAGGCCCCATAGAAATGGTTGGAACAATATCCTCCTGCGCTGCTGCCGGCTTTTTTCCTGTTGTTTTTTTCCATACAACAACATGACCAGACTCTTCTCTCAGCTGCATGGTGGTTTCAGTTATTTCGACGATATCTAAGAAAATAGTGGCATTTTTTTCCCAGATTTCCTCGATATCAGACTCTAAAACAGTAAAAATCATCTGGCCTTTCTCAATATGCCATGTCCCTTTTGCATTCCCCTTGGACTTAACGATTTTTGAGGTTGCATCTGCGATTCTGACTGAAGAATTCCATCCCCCTTTTGGATTTGCAATTAAAAGGATATATGCCCTGTTTTTAAATTGCGTCCAATTCCCAACAACAAACTCATTCTGGGTTTTTTCTTCTTCTCCGCAGCCCGCTGCAGAAAAGAGGACAGACACACCAATCAAAAACAACATCAACTGAATCGAAAATCTTTTCATGATGGAATCCTGAAAAATTGAGTTTATACCATGGATTTAACGCTACCATGATGTAAGATCATGGTCAACCCAAGTCCTAGTTTATTCGTACTGTTATATTTTTCTCATTCGGGATATAAGGAGTATAACTTTAATGGAAAGGATCAATAATGCTCATTAATACATTCATTCATATCCCGGGAATCGGGCCTGTTACAGAAAAAAAGATATGGGAATCAAACATAAAAAGCTGGGAGGATGACCATCGGCTTTCTTTTTTACATTTATCCGCTGAAAAGATAGATAATCTGAAAAAAAATGTGGTAAAATCAAAAAAGCATCTCAAATTGAAAACTCCCGGGTATTTCGAAGACCGATTACCCTCTCATCAACATTACAGGATGTTCCCTGAGTTCAGGAATTCATGTGCTTATGTTGATATT
Source organism: uncultured Desulfobacula sp. (assembly GCA_964343845.1). GTDB lineage: Bacteria > Desulfobacterota > Desulfobacteria > Desulfobacterales > Desulfobacteraceae > Desulfobacula. The sequence goes on from CAYFKW010000002.1 coordinate 158,071, forward strand.
GAAACAACAGGCCTGGATGTTTTTTCGACAATTACAACCATTGCATTATATGACGGGAAAACAGTCAAATACTATGTTCAAGGCAAAAACCTTGATCAATTTCCTGATGAGATTCAAAAATATACAGTTTTAATTACCTATAATGGCAGAAGTTTCGACATTCCTTTTATTGAAAATTATTTTAAAATAAAGCTTGCGCATTCCCAAATTGACTTAAGATACATTCTTAATCATCTGGGATTTAAAGGCGGGTTAAAAAAATGCGAAAAAGCACTGGGTATAAGAAGAGATGAATTAGACGGTGTTGATGGATACGTTGCTGTCTTACTGTGGAAAGAATATAAAAGAAACAATAACACCAAGGCGCTTAAAACACTGCTGGCCTATAATATTGAAGATGTTATCAACCTTGAAGCTTTAATGGTCAAATCCTACAATTTGAATCTGAAGCATACCCCGTTTTCAGACACCCATAAAATTAAAGAACCTTCAAAGCCCAAAAACCCTTTGAAGGCAGATTTAAAAACAATTTACGAAATAAAAGCGCGCTATTATTAAAAGAGAAGGTGTTCAAATGACCTGGGCACCTTCTCTTTTAAAAACGAATTAGTCTCCGCAGGAACCGCCAGAGCCGCAGCTTCCACAACCGGATTCTCCAAGGTCAATATTTGAATCCAGATGGAATCCCATCCCTGTAAAATCAATTTTAATATTTTCAGCTTGTCCCATAAATTCTTTGTCAACTACAAATTTCAGACCTTTAACATCAAACGTATCATCAGAATCTTTTGGCTCATCCAGAGCCATGGCCAGAGAAGGGCCTCCTCAACCGCCAGAGTTCAAAAAAATTCTAATAGGGGTAGGTTCTTTCCCCTGAAAATAGTCATCGATCTGCGTTTTTGCAGGATCTGTCAACTCAATCATTGTATAACTCTCCTTATTCATTTTTTTTTATTTTCAGGTATATTCTGCCTGAATACTCTAATTTTAACCACGTTGACCAGGCCTGTCAATGTTACAGGAAGAGTTTTCCTTGAAATTAAATCTTTCTGACCGCTTTATCGCATCTGGATGGTTCTGCAAATTGCGTGCAGGAACAGGGGGTTTGTAAAACACCTGATGTGAAATTATCGATCCTGAATCTATAGCAGATAAAATTATTCGCGCATGTTATTTAAACGCCTGAGTGTATGAATTCTGAGCATTTCCCTGTTCATGGGTGCAGCAGACTGTCTGGCGGCTGTATACCGTGTTGAAAAGGTGCCGCTCTGGCGCTCGCTTTTAAATTTAACAACAAGCTGTACAAAGGATTGTAAAAATTGTAGGATATGCAGTGATCCAATGAGTGATATAGCATTCAAAAAACCATTTAAAATTAGAGCATATGAGGAATATCAATGAAGATACTTGTTACGGGTGGTGCAGGATATATTGGAAGCCATACCTGTCTTGAACTGCTAAATGAAAATTATGACGTCGTAGTCCTGGATAATCTTTCGAACAGCTTTGAAGAATCCTTAACCCGTGTTCAGAACATAACAGGAAAACCACTGGATTTTTACCATGCCGACCTTCTGGATAAAGAACAAATCAAAGAAGTTTTTTCAGAATAGACGCTGTGATTCACTTTGCAGGCCTAAAAGCAGTGGGTGAATCCGTATCCATCCCTTTAACATATTTTCATAACAATATTACCGGCACGCTCAACCTTCTGGAGATCATGAAAGATTTCAACGTAAAAAACATTGTCTTTTCCTCCTCTGCAACTGTTTACGGTGATCCAAAAACCCTGCCTATCAAAGAAGACTTCCCGCTTTCAGCAACAAACCCTTATGGCAGGACAAAGTTAATGATAGAAGAAATACTCCAGGATCTCTATCATTCTGATAATCATTGGAATATTGCTTTACTGAGATATTTTAACCCGGTTGGCGCGCATGAAAGCGGTGACATAGGTGAAGACCCCTCTGACATCCCCAATAATCTTGTCCCCTATATCTCAAAGGTGGCGATTGGCTCCCTGACTGAGCTCAATATATATGGAAATGATTATGACACGCCGGATGGTACGGGTGTCAGAGATTATATTCATGTGGTTGATCTGGCCTTGGGCCACATTAAAACCCTGCCCAAGCTTTTTACCAATCCGGGTGTCGTTATATACAATCTTGGTACTGGGAATGGGTACTCTGTACTTGAAATGGTAAAGGGATTTGAAGAACAATGCAAAAAAGACATTCCGCATAAGATTGTCGAAAGAAGACCGGGTGATATTGCCGCCTGCTGGGCAGATCCGGCCAAAGCCAGAGAAGAACTGAACTGGGAAGCAAGCAAAACCCTTACGGATATGTGCAAAGATACATGGAACTGGCAGAAAAAGAACCCATATGGGTATCGGGAAAACAACGGGGAGACATAACCAATGAGTGACTATCTTCCCAGCCTGAAAGAAACGATCAAGGCAGGAAAAATCGGTCAGGCCAAAACACTTTTGGAAAAAGCAGTCTTAAGGCCAATCCCTGAAAAAGAAGAAATCCTTCAAATATTAGCGCTTGCACCTGACAACAGCGCATTTGAACTTTTATTATTTTTAACGACCCCCCAACACAGAGATCCTGATATTTATGATCGGTTGATCCAGCTCATTATGGACCGGGCACATCTCAACTATAAATTTGTCCTCATTTTATTTGAAAATGCAGACAGAAAAACAATTAACCATTCTGTCCCATTGGTAAAACACGTTTTATCCAATGAAACAGATAAAGATCTTCTGAACCAGATTATCCGATCTGTGGGCAAAACCAGGATTGAGACATTATCTGAGGACATCGCAGAGTTTATTTTTTATGATGATGTGGGGTTAAAAACAGAAGCGGTCAAAGCCCTTGAACGAATTGGAACCCCGTTTGCCTGCGAAAAACTTGTACAGGCATCAAAAACAGAAAAATGTGACCAGAACATTTTAGATACAATTCAGGTGTTAAGAGCCAAAGAAGCTGCTCAAAAATCACCTGCTCCCTCTGTCCGGAAGAAAATATCAAAAGAAGATTACGAAACAGATCTTAAAAACCTTTCATCTAATGATGTCCATAAACGGTTTAGTGCCTTTATTGATTTATCTGAAAAAGGCTCAACCGTGTCTTCCCTGCTTTTAAAACAGCTCAGGACAAATGACCATGATTTGATGATTAACATACTGCGCTTGATTTCACGGACAATACCTGTCGGGTCTGTTAATGATATCTTCAGTATCCTTGATCAGAAAACGATTGACAGTACAGTCAAATTCGCTGTTTACAGTGCACTTGAAGCCTTTCCCGAGCTTGAATCTGCTGCATCGGTTGTCAAAGGGCTTTCAGAGCCGGCAATGTATGTTCGTTTAGCTGCCATTAAAACGCTTGATAAGAACCCGTCTGATTTTGTAATTGCTGAAATAAAAAATAAAATTGAATCCGGTACAAAAAAAGGAGAACTGCTGGCAGAAGCAATTTTAGACGCCAGGGCCAAGCATATCATCGAAGCGCTTATGATTTCAGATACTTTTTCCTATATATCCTCCAATTATTTATCGAGGATGGCGCCCATACCTGTTCTGGATACATTTATTTCCATACTGGAAAAAAGAAATCTTAAATCAACGGCAAAAAAATATATTGCTTTGAGGAATGAGAAAGCCTCCCAGGACAGGGCTCATTTTATCGTGATCAGTTCTTCTGAAGTCATATTGACCACCTATCGGAAACTGATATACGCTTGCGGATTTTCAAGTTTCACTTTTCAGCATTCCCAGGATGCATTTGAAGCCATTGTCTCCCAGAAGCCCTGCGCCATAATTTGCGATCTTTTTCTTAACGATATGACCGCAATGGATCTTGCCAGGGAAGTAAGAGGGATATACACCAAAGACGCGGTGCCATTTATTGTATCAACCCTGCAGAAGACACTGGATCAGGATCAACTAAAAAAAGAACTGGACACTGCCGGGGTGAATGTTTTATGCGATTTTCCTGCAAAAACCAGCCAGATAAAATCCTGGGCAAACCGGATGAAATAGGACAGGGTCTTAAAATTGAGTGAAAAACCCATTGCGATCGGCGCAAGATTAATTCATTATCCATCGATTAAGACATTGGGGTTCAAACCCAATTTTAATGATTATTTACCAGGTGAAAAAGCCTGCATATTAAAAGCAAAAAAAATCTATTTCCCAACAGCTTTTTACGCTGACCTGTTCAATGTTATGGGAAAAACAACATTTCCAAGTTTTCATACCTATACATTCGCTTTAGACAAAATCAAACAGACAGCCATTTTTAATCTGCTGGGTATTCCGCATCCAAGAACTGCCTTCTTTTATGGAAAAAAACAAAAACAAACGATTCTTGACACCTTTTCATTCCCATTTATCGGGAAAAAGCCAAGGGGTTCTGCCAGGGGAGACGGTATCCATCTCATCCGGAACAAAGAAGCGCTTTCCCGCTATTTAGCAGACAAAAGCCCTGCATATATCCAGGAATATTTCCCAATAGATAAAGATATGAGAATTATCATCATCGGACGGAAAATCAGGTTGGCCTACTGGCGAATTGCTGCAGATGGCAACTTTAAAACCAATCTTCATCAGGGGGGTACCATAAGTTTTGATCCCCTTCCCAGGAAGGCGCTTGACCTCGCATTGTCAACCGCCGCAAAATGTGGATGGGATGATGTTGGTATCGATATCATAGAAACAAACAACCTTTATTATGTTTTAGAAGCAAATATGAAATACGGTACAAAAGGCTTTCAAAAAGCTGGTATCGATTATAAAAACATGTTGGCCGATTTAATCGTGAACAATAAAATATAGATACCATTGGTTAGGTCAGTCCGGCATCCTTTTCATCTTTTTCCCATTCAGCAAGGTATGCTTGAATCGATGCATATTTGGATGTTTCCCGGGGTTTTAACAGAAGATATCCAAGCTGATCAATTTGTGTTTCAAGACATTTGAAAAAAGCTGCTTCTATCATTTCAGCACTAAGTTTGCCATTACTTAATTCCAAGGACAAAGATGCTGTCACCCGCTTTGTCAAATGACCTCTGGGCACAAACAGGTCATTTTCATAGACATCCCATTCCTCGGGGAAATTGTGTATTTTCCAGGGGATAATTGTTTCAGGCCTCAATATGTGTTTATTGTTCTTATTAAACGCTGATCCGACAATTTTCATCTTGCGATCGTCATACTGCATCAACGCTTTCAAAAGAGGGGTCATGCTGTTAGAAAAAATCCATTCTTCGGGTTCCAATAAAACAGGCGGATAATCTTTACTCGTTAATGCAAATTTAAATGGCCCCTTTTCCTGCCAGAATTGTTTAAATTCCTTTGAACTGGCAAGTATCTGTCTTTTAATGGTTTCAATCTTCAATTGCCGATTCCTTTAAACAAATTAAAAGATCTTTATCAATCAAGAAGATTAACATATTCATTTCTCATATAAAACGATTAAACACCCCATTGAAAAATTAATCCCTTGACCTGCAATCTTAATTCTATTAACTAACTCATCTTGATATGGTTAACGAGCAAAATATAATGAAAGAAAAAATTCTACAACTGATTTATTCAGCAAAGGGAAAAACCGTTTCAGGTGTTAAGTTAAGTAAGGCATTAAACATTTCCAGGGTGGCTGTTTGGAAACACATCACATCACTGAAACAGAGCGGATATCATATAGAGTCAACGTCAAAGGGTTACTGCATTCCAGATCACGAAGACCTTTTATTACCCTTTTGTTTTCACCCTGAATTCAAAGAAAAAATCTTTCACTTTCAAGAACTTGAAACGACCATGGACAAAGCAAAAAAACTGGCAAGGAGCAATGCACCGCATTTAAGCGTTGTGATTGCAGAAAATCAAAAATCTGGAAGGGGAAGGCTCAACCGGAAATGGTTTTCATCAAAAGGCGGTCTCTGGTTTACCCTTATTTTGAAACCGGACACACCGCCAGTGCTGTCCTATATTTATAACTTTGCAGCATCGCTGTGTCTTTCAATATCACTTAAAGAATTATTCCATTTAGATGTCAGCGTAAAATGGCCAAACGACCTGTTGTTAAATAAAAAAAAACTGGTTGGACTTCTCTCAGAGATGGAAACCCGCGGCGATATGGTTGAGTTTATCAATATTGGCATCGGAATCAATGTTAACAATCATCCCCAGAAATATGAACCCAATGCCATCTCCTTAAAAGAGGTCCTGCAGAAAAATATTTCCAGGCGGTGCATATTGGAAACATTCCTGAAAAAATTTAAAGAAATGACTCAATCTCCCAACTGCAGTGAAATAATAAAACAATGGAAAAAAATGACGTCTACCATCGGCAGCCAGGTTCGGATCGAGACCATGGGAGACATTTACGAAGGCCTTGCCATTGATGTAGATGAGACAGGCGCTTTAATCATTAAAGATCAAACAGGAGAAACAAAAAAAATCATCTATGGAGACTGCTTTCACACATAAAAAGGTAACGGATGCGATTTTTAAACGTACTTTTTTGTTTGTTCGGCTTTTTTTTTCAGACAGCACCTTAAAATTATTTTTAAGTCATCTTAATAATTTCCCATTGATCATCAGATTTTTTTAATGTAAAATTCGAGACAAAAATGATTTTCATTACTATTATGAATATAGTAAAAATAATAATAGCTGCTCCGAAAAGGAGGTCAATATGTCAAAGATAGAAGATCAATATCCAGGATCAGCCATGTTTGATCTGAGAGGAAAACAGTCAGTTCGTGCGACATTTAAACTTTCCCAGAAAGCAATTGATGCCATCGGCCTGGTTGCCATTCATATGGGAATCAAACAAAAGTCTTTGTTCGATCATATAATAGAAGACTTAGATGCATTGGACGATCTTGCAAAAACCATCCGGCTCCGGCAATTTAAAAAAATCCCTCGGAAACAAAAAACCTTTGTATTAAGCCGTAGGACGATTGAGGCCCTGGGGGCCATCTCTCAAGCTTATGACACACCCAGGGATGCCCTTGTTGAATATTCTGTAAAAAAACTTGAATCGATAATTCATGCTGAAAAATTAAGGCACAAAGAACGCAAACAATTGCAGGATGAGACACTCAATCATTTCAACCAGGGCAAAAAACTTTACCGGAAAGCAGTCAGTATCCTTGGCAAGGATGATCCGTTTTGCCGGCGGTTTAAAAAAGCAGTCTTTGCCTGTGAAAAAACACAGGAGGAGATAACCGATTTTATTGAAAGAAGTAAAGTATTAGAAGATTTCTAACCCCTTTATAACCCTTGTTTTTATTAAGGAGGAAACGTTGATTGAAGTTCAAAATCTGACCAAGTATTATAAAGACTTCTGTGCTGTTAACAAAATCAGCATGACCATACGGAAAGGTGAAATTTTAGGCCTGCTTGGTCCAAATGGTGCAGGAAAAACAACCACATTAAGAATGCTGACCGGATACTTCAGGCCAAGCTCGGGAACGATTAAAATCAAAGACTTTCAGATGCCTGAGGATGCCATCGAGATAAAATCCCTCATCGGTTATCTGCCTGAGTCTGCCCCACTCTATCATAATATGCTCGTGTATGATTATCTGGACTACGTTGCCAGAATAAAAGGAATTGATGATAAGGAAAAGCGATATGATCGATTCCTTCAATTGTCAGATCTCTGTGGTCTTTCTTCGATTATGTCAAAACCGATTGCCACATTGTCAAAAGGATTAAAGCAAAGAGTTGGTCTTGCACATGCAATGATGACAGATCCTGAAATTTTAATCCTGGATGAACCAACGTCTGGCCTGGACCCGAATCAGATTGCAGAGATACGGGATATTATAAAAACAATCGGCAAAGAAAAAACCATTATTTTTTCAACCCATATACTCAGCGAGGCTGAGGCAACCTGTGACAGGATTGCAATTATTAACAAAGGCCGCGTCGTGGCCGATGACACAACACTTAATCTCAAGCAGAATGTAGAGCAAAGTGCCATCATCAAGCTTGCCCTTATGGGTGCCAAAAAGGAAGATGCCCTGAGCCTGCTGGCAGGTATCCACTCTGATCTTGATGTAACTGCTGTTGAACCTGCTGAAAAAGATCTTGTCTCTTTTGAGATTAAAGCAGGAGGTGATAAAGATTTCAGGTCTGATATATACCTGAAAATAAAAGAAACAGACTGGATCATTGTGCAGCTCACAAAAGAATCCCAGGCCCTTGAAAAAATATTCAGAGAATTAACAAGGGAGGAAAATTAAACGACCATGAAACAGATAAAAAACATTGCCATTAAAGAATTCAAGGACTACTTCATCTCACCGATTGCCTATATTGTTATATCGTTATTTTTAATTGTAACGGGATGGTTTTTCTTTTCCACTTTTTTTATTTTCGGCAGGGCAGACTTAAGAGATTTCTTTTCACTGCTCCCTATTACTTTTTCATTTATTATACCTGCCATAACCATGCGTCTTTTTTCTGAAGAAAAGAATGTAGGCTCTTATGAGACCCTGTTAACAATGCCGGTTTCCTTTACTGATATTGCTCTGGGTAAATTTTTCGCGTCAACTTTCTTTACCGCTTCCATGCTCATTCCTACAATTTCCTACCCGATTTTTATTTCTTTTATCGGAGAACTTGATGCCGGGCCTGTCATTGGCGGATATATCGGAGCGATCTTTCTTGCCGCAGCCTACTGCTCTTTAGGACTGTTTGCTTCATCCTTAACCCGTAATCAAATTATTGCGTTTATCATCGGTTGTGCTCTATGTTTTACACTTACCATTCTTGATAAACTATTATTTTTCATGCCAACAAAAATTATTTCTTTTATCGAATATATTGGTGCGAACTCTCACTTCAGCAATATTTCCAAAGGGATTATCGACTCAAGGGATATCCTTTATTTTCTAAGTGTGATCTTCATTTTTATTTTTTCAACTTATATTGTTATGCATGAGAAAAATTAAGGAGAAACAATGGGTAACTTTTCAATAAAAGAAAAATATTTCAAATTTGTTTTATATACTGCAATCATCATTCTTGCAAACATTGTCGGCATTACGCTTTTTTTCAGAGCAGATCTGACCAGCGATAAAATTTATTCTTTATCCCCTGCCAGCAGCGATGTTGTGGCAACGCTTTCAGAACCTTTAAGCATAAAGGTGTTTTTCTCAAAAGACCTGCCAGCACCCCACAATAATACGGAACGGTATTTAAAGGACCTATTGGAAGAATACGCTGCAAAAGGAGGGAAACATTTTAACTACACATTTTATAATGTCACCCCCGAAGAAGGAAACCTTACGCAAACTGCTGATGAAAACCGCAGCCTGGCACAAGACTATGGCATTCAGCCTGTTCAGATAAGGGTCATGGAAAATGATGAAGTAAAATTTAAAAATGCCTATATGGGACTTGTTATTATCCATGGCGACCTGGTTGAAAAAATTGAAGCTGTTACCGCAACAAACGGGTTGGAATACCAGCTGACAACCGCCATCCAGAAACTGAACAACAAAATAAGCGCTCTGCTCCGGCTGGATAAAAAAGTTATTCATATTGAGATGGTGTTGTCATCATCTCTCAATGATATTGCACCGTTAATAGGACTTGACCAGCTGCCCATGCTTGGAAAAGCCGTGGCAGATACAATTAAAAAACTCAATGATAAAAGTATGGGAATCCTTGATTTCAAACATATTGATGTCTCAGACAAACAAGCGCTGGACGCCTTTGGAGAAAAACATGATCTAATGGCGCTTTCATGGCCGGCGTTACCTGAAAAAAAGATTGCAGCGGGCAGCGGTGCTGCTGGCATTATAATTAAATATCAAGACAAGACAACCACGCTGCCCCTCATCAGTGCAGTCGAACTTCCCATTATTGGCACAACTTATCAAATGGCTGATCCAGCTGCATTAGAAGAACAAATCAATGCCATTGTAGAGAAACTGATCGGTATTAATAAAGATATCGGTTTTTTATCGGATCATGGCACGCATGCACTTGCACCAGACAGGCTCGCAATGATGCAGGGAAGGCCTTCCCAGGCCATGAGGGCATTTAACACGCTCCTTTCGACACGGTATTCAATCAAACCCGTTAATTTAAAAACCGAAGCGATACCAGATGGATTAAATTGTCTCATCATCGCGCGGCCAACAGAAAAATTTTCTGATTATGCATTATTTCAAATAGACCAGGCATTAATGAAAGGTACAAATATCGCGTTTTTCTCCGATTCATTCAAAGAGGTCTCTCCCCAGCAGACCGCAATGGGAATGCCGCCCCAGTTTACCCCCATTGACACAGGGCTTGAAAAACTGTTGAACCATTATGGGGTGGACATTAAAAAAGCATATGTTTTGGACAAACAAAGTTACAAGCATCAGGCCCCGAAGAATATGGGAGGGGGTGAACAAAACATCTACTTTGCACCTTTGTTAAAAGAAAAAACCATTAACAACACTCCTGCTTTTATGGACAATATAAAGGGACTTGTTGCCATGCAGATTTCCCCTCTCGAAAAAATTGAAAAACATATTAATCAGCACGAAATAGATGTTACGACCCTTTTTTCTTCATCAGACGAATCCTGGTTAATGGAGGGTATGATCAATTTAAACCCGATGTTTATTACACCGCCGAAAGAAGAAAGTGATTTAAAATCATATGATCTTTCCTACCTTCTTTCAGGAACATTCACCAGCTATTTTAAAGGAAAGGCAATTCCGCAAAAAGAAATGGGGGAGCAGGACATCAAAGACGAAAAAAACAGTCTCCAGGGGTTTACTGCAGAAAACACAATCATAGAGGTATCAAAACCCGTTAAACTGTTTATCCTGCCCTGTTCGCAAATGCTTCAGGACAATATGCTGGATCCTGAGGGGCGCACGACAAACGCTACCTTTATTTTAAACATCATTGATCACCTGAACGGAGATGATAACATTGCCCAGTTAAGAAGCAAGCAGCAGACATTGAATCCGATTGACCAGACAACACCTTTCAACAAGGGCGTTATTAAGGCATTTAATATTATTGCCCTGCCGATTCTTGTCATCATTTTCGGTCTGATTGTTTATGCAAAAAGGTCTTCCAGGAAAAAGAAAATAGCCAATCGTTTTAAAGCATAAGAGGTATAACATATGAAAAAAGAATACTTAATTTTAATCTTCATCATCCTGATGCTGAGTGCTTATCTCCTGCTTCATAAGGAAAACAAAGACAATTACACCTTACCGGTGATAGAGAAAATTGATATTTCTAAAATCACTGAAATCCGGTTAGACAAAGAACCGGAAAGCATCCTTTTCGCAAAAAAAAATGGGCAATGGGTTCTGACTAAAAAAGAATATGCAGCGGATTTAAGATCAATAGAAAATATGCTTGATGCCTTTAAAACATTCAAACTCACGGCCCTGGTGTCTCAAAAAGGAAATTTAAACCGATATGAACTGGATGAAAAGAAACATATTCACGTAACCGTAACAGACGGGGCTCGTACTGTTTTTGAATTCACAATGGGCAAAACGGCGCCAACCTTTAACCATACCTTTGTCATGCTGGCAGATGACAGCAGCATCTATCATGCCAATGGCAGTTTCAGATCCTATTTTGATAAAACTGCAGATGATTTCAGAGATAAAAAGGTCCTGGAATTCAAGGAGAAATCGATCAGGCAGTTTACCATTAAAAAAGACGGGTTAAGCAAAACATTGATTTCAAAACAGGAAAAAAAAGATAAAGACGCCCCTGCGGTCCTGTGGCGTTATACAGACGGTTCTTCAGCAGATAAAGAGACGATAGGCAGTTTATTGTCTGCAACTGCTTTTTTAGAGTGTGATGCTTATTTAAAACCCAATGATAAAAATGACCTTTTAAAAAAAGCACCTTTATGTGAACTAAAACTTGAAAATGAGAAAACTGTAAGTTTATCTTTGTTTAAAGCAGATACCGAAGATAAGCTTTTCGGTGTCTCTTCGATGAGTGACGATGCGTTCTCCATAAGCCAGTATACAGGCAAAGAAATCATCACTCATATTGAAAAATTATTAGGGATTGAAACACAAGCAGAAGAAAACAAAGATTGAAAGCCTTTATAAAAATAGCCTACCCTGTTTATAAATGGATCATTGTTATTCCTTTTATTTTTATTTTAACAATGGTTATTGGAACCATCTGCATCATTGTGGGCTTTTTGATGAAACAGGATGCAGTGAATGTTCTCGCCGTAATCTGGTCTAAACTTTGCTGCATCATTGTTCCCCTGAAAATCTTTGTAAAAGGTAAAAAGTATTATAATCGGCATCAATCTTATGTGATTGTGGCAAATCACCAGAGTATGGCGGACATACCAGTGCTTCACGGGTATCTGGGGTTAAAGATAAAATGGATTATGAAAAAGGAACTTGGCGGTATTCCTATTTTTGGTGCGGCCTGTCATGCCTTGGGGTGCATTGATATTGACCGGTCAAATCACAATGCTGCCATTCAGTCCATTGAAAAGGCCAAAACCAATTTATCAAAAAATGCCTGTGTGCTCTTTTTCGCAGAAGGGACAAGAACCCGGGACGGGAAGGTTATGCCTTTTAAGAAAGGCGCTTTCAGGTTCGCTTGTGAGACAGGGCTTCCTATTTTACCGATAACGATTAAAAACTCCTATGAAATCTTGCCTTCCGATACATTAGATCTTACACCGGGCTCTATTGACATCGTTGTGCACCGGCCCGTTTATATCTCACCTCATCATCTGGAACACCTGGATGAAATTGTCGAGAAAACCCGGCTGCAGATAGCAAGTGCGCTGTAAGCATTTAGATCTCCCCTTTTTTATTTAAAGTGCCTCTCATATTACTGTTTCCTGAACACTGATCATTTATAGAGATTTTAAGTAAATTTTCCGCCTTGTATGGGTGATTGGCAGGGGGGGGTTGGTTGGAATGGCTTTAAATCAGCATTCTGGCAGGACGCCAAAGAATGATGATTTCAGCTTTTTAACGAACACGACGTTGGTTAAAATTTAATGACAAGTACCCCCCTGTCAATCATCGGCTGTATCAGAAAAGTCCTTACGGCAGATGTTACAGTTTTTAATAATGTTATATTTGTTTTCTCTTCTGATTTTTGATATATATGATGCGATTAATATTTTCGAACTTTATTTATCTTCGATAACACCCCAACCATTCTTTTGAATCAATTGGTTTGGAGCATTTATGATCGGATATACAAACTTAAGAATTTGCAGCATCAGTTACTATTTACCTGCCGGCAGTACAGCCTCAAAAGGAAAAGGAAACTAAATTGGACTCTAAAAAATCAAGTGCGACACAAACCGACAGACTAAAGATCCTGGTAATGGATGATGAAGATCATATCCGGAAAATTTCTAAAAAAATGATTGAAAAGTTCGGTTACAGTGTTGAATTAGCTGTTGATGGGGAGGACGCCATAAACGTATATAAAGCGTTATTAAAAAACAACACCCCGCCTCATTTGGTCATCATGGATTTAACTATCCCGGGTGGTATGGGTGGCAAAGAAGCGTCCAAAATCATTCTTGATTTAGATCCAAAAGCAAAAATAGTCGTATCATCAGGATATTCAAATGATCCCATCATGGCGAACTATAGAGAGTTTGGACTCAAGGGAATCATACCAAAGCCATATAGAATGGAAGAACTGAAATCAGCCATCAAAAAAATTATAGCCCAGGAGTAAACCATACATTAATTTATCCCTGCCTCCACTTTTCTCCTCTCCTGTCTTTTTTTCTATCCACTATTAATCTGTATATCATTTAATCTAACCGTTTTTTTATCCATTTTATTAAAATTTTAAAATATTATTGTACATAAATTATTCTTAACTCCACTTTGCTCCATTACATTATTTTTGTTAAAATATCCTCTAAATAGGTATTATTAGAAAGATTTATTCTATTTTTTTCATTTTTTTCTTGACATAGCCTACATTTTTCGTAAAAGTGTGGATCAAGGTGGTGGAAAGTGGATCAGTTAAAAATATTTAACTAAGGCTTAAATAAGTGTTTCGATCAAGCTCCTTTCATACAATTGACGCCAAAGGCCGGGTAATTATCCCATCTAGATTCAGGAACATCCTGAAAGCGGATAAAGTTTACGGTGTGATGGTCTCTAACAAGGACGATTGTTTATACGCTTATACCTTTAGCGAATGGGAAACAGTTGAAGCTAGAATTTTGTCTGCAAAAAGCAGTGCCATGGGAGACTTCAGGAGATTCTTCCTTGGCAACTCCTGCGAATGCATGTGTGACAAACAAGATCGTATCCTTATTCCTAAAAGTTTAAGAGAATATGCAAATCTTGAAAAAGATATTGTTCTTGTCGGCAACCTGGATCGTTTTGAGATCTGGGCAAGAGATCAATGGGATGCTGTCAATAAAAAAATGGAGCAGGAACTCAAAAAAGAGGAAGTAAGAGAGGAAATAGCTTCCCTAGGGTTGTAGCAATGGGATTTGAGCATACGTCTGTATTGCCTCAACAGGTGCATGAGCACCAGAACCTTAAACCCGGAAATGTAGCAGTTGATTGCACTCTGGGCGGCGCAGGCCATGCACTTGCAACAATCAAAGCAATACTCCCGAATGGGAAGTTAATCGGCATTGATCAAGATATAGATGCCATTGAACATGCAAAAAAAGTTTTACACCCGTTTAAAGAAAACACGCTACTGTTTCACAGCAATTTTTCTGAACTCTACACGATTCTGAACTCTAACGGAATAGAGGGTGTAAACTCAATACTCCTTGATTTAGGCTTTTCACTGAACCAGCTGAGAAACGGCAAACGCGGATTTAGTTTTAACAAGAATGAACCATTGGACATGCGGATGGATATTCGAAACGATCTGACAGCCTATGACATTGTAAATTCATTCTCAGAGGATGAACTTATAGACATTTTTTTTAAATTTGGTGAAGAAAAGTTTTCAAAAAAAATTGCGAAAATAATTGTGGATACAAGGAAGACGACCCCCATTAAAACAAGTGCTGACCTTTCGCAGCTTATTATAAAAACGGTTCCGGAAAAATTTGTTTACCGCCAGCGAATCCATCCGGCCACACGCGTATTTCAAGCCTTAAGAATTGTTGTAAACAACGAACTTGAACGGCTTGAAAAGTTCATGGCCGATGCGCCTTCCCTGCTTTTAAAAGGAGGACGATTGTGTGTTATATCTTTCCATTCTTTAGAAGATAGAATTGTTAAACGCGCATTACGGAAATTTGAAGACGGATGCACATGCCCCAAGGAGCTTCCAGTGTGCCTGTGCGGATTTGTTCCACAGATGAAATCAATCTTCAGAAAACCGCTGATTCCGGCCAAAGAGGAGATAGTGTCAAATCCCATGGCAAGAAGTGCAAAATTAAGGATAGCTGAAAAGATTTAATTATGGCGATTAATAACAACATTCCTAAAAAGATTAAACGGCCTCAGCGTGTCCGGACGAGATGGTTTATCGTCATTTGTTTCATTTTCTGTGAGCTTCTCATATATACCTGGATAAGGACCGAATCAACGCAGACAATATTCAGGATATCAAAACTTCAGGAAACTTATGTACAGAAAACATCCTACCACAAAGCACTTTCTGTTGAGAGAGACCGGTTAAAGTCAGATGACCGGATTACGCGAATTGCCAAGACAAGGCTGCACCTTTTAAGCGATACAGGGGCCCAGACAATATATTTTCCCGGGGGTGCAAACTAATGCCCAAGGACTTTAAAAAATCAGTAAAACAAAGGATTGTGGTTCTTCAAATTCTTATTGTTGCGTCGATTTTTCTTCTTGGAGCCAAATCCTTTGACATACAGATCTTTAAGGCAGAAGAATTAACACAGAAAGCTGAAAACGATTATTCCAAATATATAACCATCAAAGGCGAACGGGGACAAATTTTAGATAAAAGCCTGAACAAGCTTGCAACAAGCATTGATGCAATCTCTATTACTGCCTGCCCGTCGAAAATTAAAACCCCTAAATCGACTGCAGCGAAACTTTCCAGAATACTTGGCTGCAATAGAAGAAAACTTGAGAAAACACTGGCATCAGATCGGATGTTTGCATGGGTTGCCAGGAGAGTTTCGCCGGATCAGGCAGAACAGATTAAAAAAATCAACCTGCCTGGAATTTATTTTGAAAATGACTCAAAAAGGTTTTATCCGAATCGTGGTCTTGCCGCGCAGGTGATTGGATTTACGGGGTCAGAAGATTCCGGACTTGAAGGCCTTGAATTCAAGTACAACTCTGTTTTGGAAGGGGATACATTGAAAATCAAGGTCAGGCGGGATGGCAATGGTAGAATTCTTAACCTCGACAAAAAAAGGAGAGCTGAACTAAAGGGAAACTCCATTGTGCTGACCATTGACAAGAAAATACAATTCTTAAGCGAGCAAACCCTTGAGAAAACAGTAAAAAGCCATAGAGCGAAATCCGGCATCGCGCTTGTCATGCACCCGAAGACGGGCGAATTCCTCTCGATCGCACATTATCCAAAATTTTCAAAACCTACAGCAATGAAATATTCAGGAATCGTGCGGTAACGGATGCTTTTGAACCAGGCTCTGCAATGAAAATATTCACAGCAGCGGCTGCACTTGAAAAAGGATTTGCACCTAAATCCATCTTTTTCTGTGAAAACGGTACCTACGATATTGGATCTTTTACCATTCATGACACCCATCCCCATGACTGGCTTTCTATCAATCAAATCATTAAATTCTCAAGTAATATCGGCGCAGCAAAAATAGTTGAGACAATTGGTGATAAAGCCCTCTACCATTATCTGGTAGGGTTCGGGTTCGGAGACAAAACGCACCTTGGCAGCCCGGGGGAAACTGCAGGCAACCTGATTTCCTATCGCAAATGGTCAAAAATTGATGCAGGTGCGATTTCATTTGGACAGGGCATTTCTGTTTCAGCGGTTCAGCTGATATCTGCCATCAGTGCCATTGCGAACGATGGAAAACTGATGAAACCCATGCTCATTAAAAAAATTATCTCTAAAGACGGGAAAAGCCTGCGACAATATCATCCACAGGCCATCCGGCAAATCGTTTCGTCCAAAACAGCACAGCAAGTCAAAAAAATGATGAGCTTAGCTGTAAAGGAAGAGGGTACGGGGCATAAGGCTGCAATTGACGGATACACGGTATGCGGCAAGACCGGGACTGCCCAAAAAGCATTAAAAAACAAAAAAGGATATGCAAAAAACAAATATATTTCTGTTTTCGGCGGTTTTGCCCCTTGTGACAATCCTGAGCTTGCCATTCTCGTTGTGGTTGATGAACCCAGGAAAAAATATTATGGCGGAGATGTGGCTGCTCCTGCATTCAAAGCCATCATGACCGAATCTTTTAATTATTTAAACATACCGCCTGAAAAGACCAAACAGATGATTGCCCTTTTATCGCCTGGAGAAGAAAATTGAAGTTATCTGAATTGATAAAAAATTGTCCATTGGTTTCATCCCGCACTTTGGATGCCGGTGAGGCCAATAACCCGGATATTACTTCAATTGCGTCGGACTCCAGAGATGTTAAACCAGGGGGGCTGTTTATAGCGGTAAACGGATTTAGTGCCGACGGGCACGATTATATAGAACAGGCCATTGAAAAAGGAGCTGTTGCCGTCATTGCGGAAAGAAACCCGGACAACCTGGACCATATTATCCTTGTTGAAAGTTCTCGGTTGAGTATGGCGTGTATCGCATCTAATTTTTATGGCAATCCTTCAAATGATATGACACTTGTCGGTATTACAGGGACCAACGGCAAAACCACAACTACGTGGCTGCTTGAAAGCATTTTTAATGCCTGCGGTTTTTCGACCGGCGTCATCGGAACGGTTAACATTCGATTTAACGATCAAATCTTTGATACCCCGGTTACAACGCCTGATTCGATTGATCTTCAAAAGACACTTCATGATATGAAAACAGCCGGGGTTACTCATGTCATTATGGAAGTCTCATCCCACGGGCTTGAGCTGAACAGAGTGGATTTCTGTAATTTTGATGCCGGCATCTTTACCAATCTGACGCAGGATCATCTAGACTTCCATAAAGACATGGATATGTACTTTGAAAGCAAAAAAAGACTGTTTACTCAGTTTTTGGGGCCGAATAGCAGAAAAAATGCGCCTGCTGTTTTAAACATTGATGATCCAAAAGGACAAATACTGTCAGACGAGCTAGGCTATAAAACCATTTGTATCAGTACAAAACAGGCAACTACTGTTTTTGCTGAAAATATTAAAGATGACATTCATGGGCTTTCAGGCATTGTCCATTTACCTGGTGACTCATTTCATCTGACGTCTTCTCTCATCGGCACCTTTAACCTGGAAAACATATTGTGCGCGGCTGGTGCAGCATCAGCGCTTCATATCAAATCAGAACAAATTAAAAAAGGCCTTGAAAACTGCAAGTCAATTCCAGGACGCCTTGAAAAAATCGAAACACCTATTGATCGGTTTATGTTTGTGGATTATGCACATACACCAGATGCACTGAAATCAATTTTAACGCATTTAAAACAAAGAGCACCTAAAAGAATCATCACTGTATTTGGATGCGGCGGAGACAGAGATCGGTCAAAGCGTCCTTTAATGGGAGATATTGCATGCTGTTACAGTGATATCGCCATCATAACATCAGATAATTCCAGAAGCGAAGATCCGTTGTCAATTATAAATGATATCTTAAAAGGGGTAAAAAAATGTCACCAACTCTCTTACAATGGCATTTTAAAGGACCCGTTTGCCAAAGGGTATCTGGTCGAAGCTGACAGAAAAAAAGCGCTTAAAAAAGCAGTCTTTATTTCAAAACCAGGTGATATTATTATTGCAGCAGGCAAAGGCCATGAAACCTATCAAATCACAAACAACGGCACCATTCATTTTGATGACAAAGAAGAGATTATAACCGCTGTAAACGCGTTTGTCGATCAGTTCACACCGATTCCATGGACAATAAATGATTTATCTGGGGCACTTGACTGCAACCCGGTTTTTGCCGCAGGAAAAAATGAGGGGCCCTTTACCGGGATCTCGACCGACTCAAGGAATATTTCGACCACACAGGTTTTTCTTGCCTTAAAAGGAGAAAGCTTTGATGGCCATGAGTTTATAAAAGATCTTATCCAAACCGGCATTAAAGGTTTCATTGTTGAACCTCATTTCCTGGCAACGCTTGAAAAAGATACGGTAGATAAAATCACGCAAGAGGGTATTGTAATCTTTGAGACAGAAAACACATTGACAGCACTCGGCCGGCTTGGGCAGTTTCAAAGACTCAGGGCAGATGTTAAAGTGGTCGCTATCACCGGTTCAAGCGGAAAAACAACCACCAGAAAAATCACAGAAGAAATATTCAAGACGCAATTTCACACCCACGCAACCATTGGGAACTTTAACAATGAAATCGGTTTGCCTCTCACCCTGCTGAACCTTTCAAAGGCACATGAATGGGCCATCGTTGAAATGGGAATGAATCACCCGGGCGAGATATCACGGCTGAGCCAAATCGCATTGCCGGACATTGCGATGGTAATTAATACAGCAGGTGTTCATCTTGAAGGGCTTGGATCGGTAGAGAATGTCGCAAAAGCAAAAGCTGAAATTTTTGACGGCATGAAAAATGGCAGCACAGCAATCCTCTGGTCCGATGACCCCAGGCGAACCATCCTTGAATCCAAAGTCACTGAAAACAGCCATATCACATCCTTACTCTTCTTTGGTTCACACCCTGAAAATCATGTCCATGCCCTGGATATTAAGACCCGGGATGGCGCTACAGAGTTCAGGCTGCGATTTGACAGCCAGGAGGATACGTTTTATATCAACTCCCCTGCCCGCTTCATGGTAAATAACTGCATGGCGGCAATCTGTGCCGCCATGACAGCCGGAATCGGCAAAAAAGGGCTTAAAAAAGGAATCCAATCCTTTTTTCCTGTTTCCGGAAGAATGAACATTTATTCTTTGTCTGCATCTGTTCACATAATTGATGACACTTATAATGCAAACCCCGCGTCTGTTACCCAGGCTTTAAATACGCTTAAAGCAGTCAGCAAAGGCCAGAACAGTATTGCCATTCTGGGAGACATGCTGGAACTTGGGAAAACGTCCGGTGACCTTCACAGGCAAATCGGTCAAAAAGCCGCTCAATCGGGCATATCAAAATTATTCATTTTTGGTGAACAGGTTAAGCACATAAAAAAAGGTGCCATTGAAAAAGGGTTTTCTGAAGATCATATTTTTCATGGGGGTAAAAAAGAAATCGCACAGAAAGCGCTGCAGGGGATCAATACAGAAACATGGATTCTCGTAAAGGGATCAAGGGGAATGGCGATGGAACATGTCATTTCGGAACTGAAACAGATGTTAACAGTCAATTCTTGAGAGGGTTAGAATGAATTATTCAAATACGGTTAAGGAAAGACGATCTTTTCATGACAGAAGGAGATTTTCATATACGGCTCATTCTCCTGAACGGCGATCCGGAAGAGACAGGCGCCAGCCAGAAGGAAAACAAATGGATAGAAAGGTGGCATAAGGCTGAAAAGAATGCTTTACGAATTTTTATACCCATATCATGTTGACTATACATTCTTAAATATATTTCGATATATCACATTCAGAACTATTTATGGGGGACTTACTGCTTTTATCATCTGCTTTCTATTCGGACCTTACACGATCAGAAAGCTTTCCGAACTGCAGATTGGACAGATCATACAGACAGATGGGCCGCAAAGCCACATGGGGAAACAAGGAACCCCTACTATGGGAGGGATTCTGATCCTTTTTTCTATCTTTGTAACAACGGTGATCTGGGGGAATTTAACAAACCATTATGTAAATATCCTATTGCTAGCCTTGATACTGTTTGGTTTCATCGGTTTTTTTGATGACTACCTTATGCAGGTAAAAAAAAGAAATATGGGCTTTACAGCCAAAGGTAAATTTTTAATTCAGATCTGCTTTGCCCTGATCATCAGTTTTCTGATCTATAAATGCCCTGATTTTGATTCCACATTAACGATACCGTTTTTTAAAGATATCTCTCCGGACCTCGGCATCTGGTACATTCCATTTGCATGTCTTGTTATCGTCGGCACGTCCAATGCCGTCAATTTGACTGACGGGCTGGATGGACTTGCCATCGGACCTTATATTGTTGCCAGTGTGACCTATATGTTCTTTGCTTATGTTGCAGGTCACACGCAAATCGCAGAATATCTCCATGTCAGGCATATCGCTTCAGCAGGTGAGATATCAGTTATTTGCGGCACATTGGCAGGTGCCGGGTTAGGCTTTTTATGGTTTAATGCCCACCCTGCCCAGGTATTTATGGGAGATTCAGGTTCCATACCACTGGGCGGCATACTGGGCACGATTGCTGTGATTACAAAACAGGAGATCCTCCTGCTGATTGTCGGGGGCCTGTTTGTTATTGAAGCCCTGTCTGTCATCATTCAGGTATCCTATTTTAAGATCACTAAAGGAAAAAGAGTGTTTCGAATGGCACCCTTACACCATCATTTTGAACTTAAAGGGTGGCATGAATCTAAGGTAATTGTTCGGTTTTGGATCATCTCCATTACCCTGGCATTAATATCATTAAGTACGTTGAAAATCAGGTAAATGGCTGTGACAAAAAGCAACCCATCATATTTTCTGGTTATTGGATTAGGTGCCTCAGGCCTGTCCATGGCCAAATTCCTCCACTCAAAAGGAGAACATGTCATTGCAACTGATATTGATGCCTCCAGGACTGAAGCAGAAGAACAGCTTCAAGCACTTGGAATTCAAACGCAAATTGGTTTTCATGACCAGGAAACTTTTAACCGGGCAGGTATTATGATACCAAGCCCTGGCATCCCGTTAACCAACACATATATAAGGACTGCCTCAACCAAAGGTGTTGCCATTCAAGGTGAGCTGGACATTTTCTCTGCATACAACAGCCTTCCTATCATCGCTATTACGGGTACAAATGGTAAAACAACAACAACCTCTTTGATTGGCCAGATGCTAACGTCCTGTGGCATGGCCCCATTTGTTGGTGGAAATATTGGTACACCTTTGGTTGATCAGTTAATGGATAAAATTGATTGTGATATTATTGTAGCGGAAGTATCGAGCTTTCAATTAGATCTCTCATCCCGGTTCAAACCAGATGTGGGCATTTTATTAAATATCTCCCATGATCATCTGGATCGATATGAAAATTATCATGCATATGAAACATCGAAATGGCGTATTTTCAAAAAACAAAGCCATTCTGACACAGCCATCATCAATCCATCCATCAATGGATTTGGCAGGAGGACTCAAAAACTCAGTTCGACAATTTTTACATTTTCATCAGGAAAAAACGATTCAGACCATTGGGGTGCCCGGATTGGAACCTCTGAGATTAAACTTAACATGCCCCACAACCAGATGACGATAGAAACAGGCAAATTCAAAGCACTCCAGGGACGTCACAACCAGGAAAATATGGCGGCTGCCATTCTTGCCTGTCTTTCTGTCGGGGCTGATGTCAACGGATTAATCAAGGGACTGGAAACATTTAAAACCCTTTCACACAGGGTTGAGTTTGTCAAAGAGATAAATGGCGTCCGGTTTTATAATGATTCAAAAGCAACCAACACCGATGCGGTTATCTGTGCCATAAACTGTTTTGAACATAATATTATCCTTATTCTGGGTGGCCGGGAAAAAGGAACAGATTTCTCACAATTGCTTGAGCATGTTCAAAAAAGCGTGAAAACGATCATTGCGATAGGGGAATCAACACGCCATATTAATGAAACCTTTATAAATATCTGCCAGGTTTTTAATGCGCAATCGATGAAAGATGCTGTCCGGACCGCTCATGATATCGCTGTTACAGGCGACACTGTACTGTTATCTCCAGCATGTGCAAGTTTTGATATGTATGAAAATTATTCACAAAGAGGAGAAGATTTTATAACCCATGTAACCGCAATTGGAAATGAACACCATGGCTGAAGCAGTAAAAACAATACATCCTTTTTTTAGAGAGAAGCGCATTCTTTTCCCTGTCATTCTCCTTTCCGGGATCGGTATTGTTATGGTGTATTCAGCGAGTTCTGCCATCAGCATGGAGAATCACAACACCTTGTTTTATTATATGAAGAAGCAGACGCTGTTCTTCGGGATCAGTTTGTGTGTGATGTTTGTTACAGCCTCATTCCCTTATAAATTATACAGAAGTTTTTCTTATATTATCCTTTTTGCGGCAATCATTTTGCTGGTCGCAGTACTGTTTCCTCAGCTGAATATTCAAGCGGGTGGCGCGCACAGGTGGCTTAGACTGGGCGGCTTCACCTTTCAGCCTGCTGAATTTGCAAAACTTTCTTTAATAATTTTCCTTGGGTACTCGCTGTCTAAAAAACAGCATTTAATAAAAAATTTCTCTGTAGGCTTTGTTCCCCATGCCTTCATTTTTGTTCTGTTTGCCTGTCTTATTATCATCCAGCCTGATTTTGGAACAGTCGTTGTGTTAGGGATGATCACATGGGGAATGATGTTTATTGCAGGGGTTAAAATTACTCATTTATTGTCTCCAACTCCCCTTCTGGTCCCGGTGATTTACTTTTTGGTCTATAAAGTCGAATACCGTTTGGAAAGGATTCTGACCTTTTTAAATCCCTGGGATGATCCATACAACACCGGGTACCAGATTACTCATTCTTTAAAGGCATTTGGTTCTGGCGGCCTTTTTGGAAAAGGAATCGGCCTTGGCATGCAGAAAATGCATTACCTTCCCGAACCGCACACAGATTTTATTTTCTCGATTATTGGAGAAGAATTAGGTTTGATAGGCGTTTTAACAGTCCTGTCTCTTTATCTGATTCTTTTATTAAAAGGGGTTCATATTGCCAAAACATCAAAGAGCCTTTTCGGTTCAATTACCGCTGCCGGATTGACCATTTATATCGGTGTCCAGGTCATCATTAACACCGGGGTTGCCTTAGGGCTTCTGCCGACAAAGGGATTAACACTTCCATTTATCAGCTATGGCGGAACTTCCCTTCTGGTCAATATGGCTGCAATGGGAATTCTGATGAATATTGGGGCGTCACAGGATTATGAACAAGCCGTTTAACATTATTATAGCCGGGGGAAAAACCGGTGGACACTTATTCCCAGGCATCGCTGTTGCAAGTGCCCTTGAAAGAATGAGCAAAAACGTTGACGTCCTTTTTGTCGGGACGGATGCACCCTTTGAAACCCAGACACTTAAAAAATACAATTATGCGCACAAGCGTATTTTCTCAAAACCCATAAAAGGCGGCAGTCTCTTCAGTAAAGTATTTTCGATCAGTATCATTCTGGTTTCCCTTCTCCAGTCCGTGCTCATCCTGAAAAACTTTAAGCCTGACTTTGTTCTTGGTGTGGGTGGTTTTTCCTCCTTTGCCGTTGTCCTGGCCGCCTGGGGTTTGAGAATACCTACGGGCATTCAGGAACAGAATGCATTTCCAGGGTTAACAAATCGGATGTTATCAAGATTTGCCGGTATCATCTTTACTTCATTTGAAGAAACAAGGGGATTTGAAAACAATTCAAAGGTAAAATATGTTGGCAACCCTGTTCGAAAAACGGCTGGCACTGATTCTGAAGGAACAGGGTCGATTGAAAATTTTGACCCGGGAAAGCTTACCATTCTCGTCACCGGGGGAAGCCAGGGTGCGCACAGCATCAATACAGCGTTTATAGAAGCCATTTCTCTAATGGGGGATCGTCACCAATTTAACATTGTCCACCAGACCGGTGTGGATGATGAAGCTTTTGTCCAAAAAAAATATGCAGAACTGAACATAACAGCAACGGCTAAAGCGTTCTTTTATGATATGCCGCAGCTGCAGAAAACAGCTGACCTTGCCATAACAAGGGCTGGGGCAGGAACCCTCTCTGAGATTTGTACAAACGGCCTTCCCTCGATTCTCGTACCGTTCCCCTATGCTGCGGATGATCATCAAACATTCAATGCCCAGGCCCTTCAAAAGAAGGGGGCGGCCGTTATGATAAAGGACAAGGCACTGACAGGACAGCTTCTAAAACAAGTTTTACAGGACATAACCTCAGACAAAAAGAAACGAAAGCAAATGGCAGCAAATGCAAAAAAACTTGCCTTGCCTGATGCAGATAAAAAGATTGCAACCTGTATTTTAAATGTAAAGGACAATAAGGCTTAAAACTCATGTATCAAAAAAATTATCATATCCATTTTGTCGGTATCGGCGGTATTGGCATGAGCGGTATTGCTGAATTGCTGTTAAACCTTGGGTATAAAGTGTCTGGCTCTGATTTGAAACTGTCTCATATTACAAAACGCCTTGAAAAAAAGGGGGGAATTATCTTTCAGGGGCACAATAAAAAACAGGTGCCCGATGCCAATGTTGTCGTTACCTCTTCTGCCATAGCAAAAGAGAATCCAGAGGTTGTCCGTGCGAAAGAATTGTCCATTCCCATCATTCCCAGAGCAGAGATGTTAGCAGAATTAATGCGTATCAAATACTCTATCGCCGTGTCCGGCGCCCATGGAAAAACCTCCACAACTGCGATGGTTTCCCAGATTTTAAACACAGCTGGGCTTGATCCCACCGTTATTATCGGCGGACTTTTAAAGGGCCTTGACACAAATGCGCTGCATGGGAAAGGAGAATACATTGTTGCAGAAGCAGATGAAAGTGACGGATCCTTTTTAAAGTATGCGCCAGCCATTGCAGTGGTGACAAACATTGATCTTGAACACCTGGATTTTTACAAAAACATTGAGGATATTAAAAATAAATTTGTTCAATTTATCAATTCAATCCCCTTCTATGGGTTAGCGGTTCTCTGTCTTGATAATGAACACGTTCAAGATATTTTACCCAGAATAAACGTCCGGTACACCACATTTGGCATGACAGCTCAATCTGATCTTCAAGCAAGAGATATTGCCTTTGACGGAAGCAAGAGCACTTTTAAAGTGTTTCACAATGAAACCCATTTAGGTGAAATTCGTCTGAACATTGCAGGAAAACATAATATTTCCAATGCACTTGCCGGAATTGCTGTCGGGCTCGAGATCAACATTCCATTTAAAACGATAAAAAAAGCACTGGAACAAATTGAGGGTGTAAAAAGAAGGCTAGAAATAAAAGGTGAGAAAAAAGGCATCATTGTCATGGATGATTATGGGCATCATCCCACGGAAATCCTCGCCACCTTGACGGCTGTAAGAGAAAGCTACAAAGAGAAACGTTTAATGGTGGTGTTTCAGCCACACCGGTATACACGGACAAAAGAACTGTTTGATGATTTCACACGCGCCTTTTATCAATCTGATGTTTTAATTGTACTGCCGATTTATGCAGCAAGTGAAAAGAAAATTAAAGGGGTCTCGTCCCAGCGTCTTTGCAAAGCAATCAGGGACCATGGGCACAAAGATGTGTCCTATGCACCGGATTTTAATCAGGCATTGTCCATGATTACCCACAAAGTAAAAAAAGGAGACATGGTACTGACACTCGGTGCAGGTGATATTTATACCCTTGGCGAAAAACTGGTTGAACTTTTATAAAGGTAAAAAATGATCGCTGAAAAAACAATTTCAACCCTGTC
This sequence comes from uncultured Desulfobacula sp., assembly GCA_964343845.1. Lineage (GTDB taxonomy): Bacteria > Desulfobacterota > Desulfobacteria > Desulfobacterales > Desulfobacteraceae > Desulfobacula. Next base: position 184,771 of record CAYFKW010000002.1, read on the forward strand.
TCAAAAATTTGACCTTCTCGTTGATGAGCCATTGAAAAAGTATACCTCTTTTCGAGTAGGAGGGCCTGCTGACTACCTGTATCTGCCCGAAGACAAGCAAGATCTGGTCGATATTTTGAAAGCAGCGGAACAGCTGGGTATGCCTGTGACACTTTTTGGCGGCGGTACAAACCTCTTGATCAGTGATAAAGGCATTCGTGGACTTGTGGTGATCACAAAACATCTCAAGTCAGGCCTCCGGATTAAAGAGGAGAAAGGCCCGAAAACAGTCCTCTATGTTGAATCAGGTGAACGCTTATCTAAAGTATGCCAGTTTGCAATTAATCACTCCTTGTCAGGCCTTGAATTTGCCGCTGGAATTCCAGGTACAATTGGTGGTGCGATTAAAATGAATGCTGGAACACGATCCGGGGATATGGCAGCAGTTGTTGAAGAAATTGATGTTCTGAATCCAGATACATTTGAAATCGAAACACGACACAAACAAGAACTCGATTTTTCATATCGCCGCCTCGGGCTGGAAGGATTTATCGTTTCAGCAACACTGGTGCTGTCGGCTGGCGATCAGGAAAAGATTGAACACAGGTTCAAGCAGAATTTAAGCTTAAAAAATGCAACCCAGCCTGTATCATTTGCAAGCGCCGGCTGTTTTTTTAAAAACCCGGCGCCTGGTAAATCTGCTGGAGAGCTGATTGAAAAATCAGGCCTTAAAGGGTTAAGAGTCAATGACGCCATGGTATCTGATATTCATGCCAATTATATTGTAAATATCAACAATGCCACCTGCGAAGATATTCTCCTGTTAAAACAAAAAGTTCAAGACGCTGTATCTAAAAAATACCATATTAACCTTGAAACAGAAGTGAGGATGGAAGGTGAATAAGAAAATCAAACCCAACAGATACAAACCAGAGAGCAAGCCGCCAAAGGCCCGGCAGACCGACAGCAGTTATGGTATTGATTTTTGCCTTAAAACAATTTTTATTGTTGCGTTTGTAAGTATTTTAAGTCTGGCATCTATCTTTGCATATGATCTGATCACCCAGTCAAACCTGCTCAACATAAAACACATAGAAATTTCAGGTACCCATCGTGTTTTAAAGGAAGATATTATCAGGCTTACCCAGCTTACCAATAAAGAAAATATTTTTAAAATTAATTTATTCTCCATTGAAAAACTTATCACCTCTCATCCATGGATTCAGTCGGCCTCTGTAAAACGAAATTTGTCAGCAACTCTTTTTATCTCCGTGATTGAACAGGAACCTCTGGCGATTGTAAAGATAGAGAATCTTGCTGATATTCTGATTAATAAACAGGGACAGCCTTTTAAGGAATATGATCCATCAAAAGATGGGATAGACAACCTTCCGGTTATTACAGGGTTGGACCTGACCAATAACAATAACCATTACATGTTCAACGGACCGCTGTTCAACTCCATTCTGGATTTTCTAAACATAAAGGACCTGGATCATGTCGAACGAATAATCGGTAATCAAAATACCGGTATTATCATTGAATCCAATGATATTTATAACAGGGAACCATCTATTGAAAACAAATCCATACAAATAAAATTGGGGTTTGGCAATTTTAAAGCAAAACTGGAAAAAGCAAAAAGAATAAGTGAGTATATTGATAAAAACTTTCCTGAAAGAACAATCTGCAGCATGGACCTTTTTAACATTGAAAAAGTATTTATCAAAACAAAACTCAACGATGCTCTGCACAACAATTTAGAAAAGGGGGTTTGATTTGCAGGGAAATGAAAAAATAATCGTAGGCCTGGATATCGGCACAACAAAAATTTCAGCCATTGTTGGTGAAATGCTCGAGGATGAAATTAATGTTATTGGTGTTGGGTCACATCCATCTACTGGACTTCGAAAAGGAACGGTCGTCAATATTGAATCAACTGTAGATTCAATTAAAAAAGCTGTAGAAGAAGCTGAATTAATGGCGGGTTGCGATATCTCTTCTGTGTATGTCGGCATCGCCGGGAACCATATCAAAGGGCTCAACTCCCATGGCATCATTGCCATAAAAGGCCGCGAGATAACAGATCAGGATGTCGAACGTGTTATTGATGCTGCCAAGGCAGTTGCCATCCCTACTGACAGGGAAATTCTTCATGTCATCCCTCAGGAGTTTATCGTTGATGATATGGAGTCGATCCAGAATCCTGTCGGCATGACAGCTATTCGACTTGAAGCCAAGATTCACATTGTGACCGGCGCAGTTTCATCGGCCAGGAACATTGTGAAATGCTGCAATAAAGCCGGTCTTGAAGTGTGTGATATTGCACTTGAATCTTTGGCCTCCGGGGAAGCTGTCCTCACGGAAGAGGAAAAAGAACTGGGGTGTATCATTGCCGATATGGGGGGCGGGACAACTGATCTGGCTCTTTTTAAGGATAATAATTTAAAGTACATTTACGAGTTGACCCTGGGTGGACATAATTTAACCAATGACATCTCTATTGGTTTGCGGACCCCCCTGCCTGAAGCTGAAAAAATAAAAATTGAGCACGGTACGTGTGTACCGGAAAATGTCAGGAGCGGTTCAACCATAGAGGTTCCTGCGGTTGGGGGCAGAGCACCTAAAAAGCTGTCCAAAGGTATACTGGCTGAAATCTTAGAGCCCAGGGTTGAAGAGATTTTTACGCTTTTAAAAAATGAACTTTTTTCAAATGGTCTTGAAAATTCATTCCCGGCAGGATTCGTCCTGACAGGAGGCAGCGTGGTTCTTGACGGGATAGCTGAAATTGCAGAATCTGTATTTAGTGTTCCTGTTCGAATTGGCGAGCCCAATAAAATCGGCGGACTCAAAGATATTGTAAAAAACCCTGCTTATGCAACCGGTGTCGGCCTTGTTATTTTTGGTTCCAGCATGAGCTGCCAAATGGATTTCAGGGATACTGAAACCCAAGGCTTTAACGGGATTTTAAATAGAATGAAACAGTGGTTTAAAGATATTATTTAATTTTATGGAGGTGGATATGACGTTTTCTTATGTGGAAAGTGAAAATTCAGCAAAAATTAAGGTTATTGGCGTAGGCGGTGCTGGTGGCAATGCAGTAAACAACATGATTGATGCAAAACTCAAGGGGGTTAAATTCATTGTTGCCAACACCGATGCTCAAGCACTTGAAGCATCCAAGGCTGAAATTAAAATTCAGATTGGAAAAGAGCTGACAGAAGGGCTTGGTGCAGGAGCTGATCCGAATAAAGGTCGTGAGGCTGCTATTGAAAGTTCAGATCAGATAAGAGAAGCATTAGAAGACAGCCATATGGTTTTTATTACGGCTGGATTTGGTGGTGGCACAGGAACAGGTGCAGCACCCATTATTGCAGAAATCTGCAAGGAACTGGGAATACTGACTGTAGCGGTTGCTTCCAAACCATTTTCTTTTGAAGGCAAAAAAAGAGAAAAACAAGCCATCGAAGGCTTGGATAAACTTCATGGCATAACAGATACTGTCATTACAATTCCCAATGACCGCCTGAGAGGAATTGCGCCAAAAGGTGCAAGGATGGTCGATATGTTCATTAAAGCTGATGAAATTCTTCATCACTCTGTCAAGGGCATTACAGATCTTATCATGATGCCCGGCCACGTGAATCTCGACTTTGCAGATGTCAGGACCACAATGCAGAAAGCGGGTAAAGCATTGATGGGAATCGGTATTGCTTCCGGTGAAAACCGGGCTGTTGAAGCAGCTGAAAGAGCGATTTCCCACCCGCTTCTTGAGGATATCTCCATTTCAGGCGCCAAAGGCGTTTTGATGAACATTACGTCCAGTTCAGACCTTACGCTCGATGAAATGACAGAAGCATCTGACAGGATTCATAAGGAAGTTGGAGATGACGCAGAAATTATCTGGGGTCAGACATTTGATGATGAACTGGGAGACGAAATGAGAATTACGGTGATTGCCACAGGCATTGGTACGGAAGACCCCAAAGTATCGAATAATATTCATCACTTTGATCCAGCCGCCCAGCAGGTTGTCTATCATCAGCCGCCGGCTGCGGCACCGCACCCGATGATGGCCCAGGAAGCCCAGGAACCCATCGCAAGAGGACAAGTCAGAACCCCTACAGAAGAGGAGCTGGCAAACTGGAATGAATTTGATAACCCGGTTGTCATGAAACAGAAAAGGGCTGTTGGCGATGATGAAATAATAAACGATTACGGTACGATGCCGTTTGACAATGATGATCTGGAGGTACCTACATTTTTGAGACGAAAAGCTGACTGATAGATGAAAAAAAGGCTCAAACCTCATCAAAATACTGGTTCTAAAAAAAATGTTGAACAAGGAACCATTATTAAAAAGGGAAAAGGGCTTATAAAGGCGGCCATTGTTTACCCCAATACCTATAAAGCAGGGATGTCATCTTTAGGATTTCAAACTGTTTACAGGTTAGCAAATCAACTTGACAATGTTGCCTGCGAGAGGGTTTTCCTGCCAGATAAACGTCAGAAGACCAAACCGTTAAAAAGCCTTGAAACCGGGTTAAGCCTTCATAAATTTGACATTATCCTGTTTTCAATATCATTTGAAAACGATTTTATACATCTTGTTCAACTCCTTGGAGAAGCAGGCATCCCCCTGCGATCACCTGATCGAAACCACATCCACCCCCTGGTGGTTGCAGGGGGAGTCGCCTGTTTTCTAAATCCAGAACCTATCGCACCGTTTATAGACTGCTTTCTTTTAGGGGAAGCAGAGTGTCTTATTGAACCATTTTTTGATCTGTTTTCAAAAGTGCCTGAAAAGATATCGGTTTTAAAAACAATTGAAACAAAAGTTCCGGGCGCTTATGTCCCTTGTCTTCATCTGGATAACTCACCTTTCAGCATACAGGTGCAGTACCTTGCCCGACTTGATGCCATCACTACCAGATCTACAATCCTTACAACCGGTACTGCATTTAAAGATATTTTTCTTATTGAGACCCTCAAAGGCTGTCCCCATGGATGTCGATTCTGCAGTGCTGGATTTGTTTACCGCCCCCCACGACCCTATCCGGTCCAGAATATATTTGCTGCCATAGACAGTGCAAAAGGAAAAACAACTAAAATTGGGCTGGTCAGCTCGGCTGTTGCAGATCATCCGGATATTATCAATATTTGCGAGTATGGTCTGGCAAAGGGATTCAGCTTGTCTTTTTCATCGCTTCGAGCAGATAAATTGACGGATAAATTCATCTCTGCGCTTACTGATTCAAAAGTAAAAACTGCAACCATTGCGCCGGAAGCCGGATCCCAGAGGATGAGGGATATCATTAACAAGAAAATTAATGAAGATGACATTCTTACAGCTGCTAAAAACCTGATAACAGGCGGGATACTGAATCTCCGCCTCTATTTTATGATCGGGCTTCCCTTTGAAGCTGAACAGGATGTTCATGAGATTGTTTCATTAACTCAAAAAATTAAAAAAGTATTTCTTGACGCCGCCAGAAAGAAAAAAAGGATTGGCACGATTACCCTGAGTATCAACCCGTTTATCCCAAAGCCGGGAACACCTTTCCAGTGGGCTGCCATGGAAAGTGAAGCCACCCTTAAACAAAAGGTAAAAATCCTGAAAGATGGACTTAAAAAAACTGCTAATGTCAGGCTCAATATTGAATCTTTACGAAAAGCCAAAATCCATGCACTTCTGTCACTTGGCGACAGGAAAGCCGCAGATATGATTGAAGCAGCCCAGACATCAGGCTGGGCCACGGCATTTAAACAGAACAAGCGCTATTGCGATAAAACTATATACCGGGAAAAATCAACCAGCTCCCCCCTTCCCTGGGATTTTCTTGATAATCAAATCAATAAAAAATTTCTTGAAAAAGAATACAAAAGGGCAAAACAGGAAAGGACTTCTGCCCCCTGCCCCATGGTTGACTGTGAGAAATGCCGGACATGTGTGTAGCGGTCTTTTGTTAAACGGAAACAGGATGGTATAGAGGATCACCCTGTTTACACAGTTAATCTGAAATGTTAAGGGTGACATAATTCGTGTCCAGCGCTCAACAGACCTTTATGCACTTGAATCAGCAATTGGTTGGCCACATTAAAGGCTAAAAGGAGGAGATCAAAATGAAAGCAATGGTATTGAACAGCCTTGGTCCGATTAAAGACAATCCAACCCCGCTGGTATTAACAGATTTACCTGATCCGGTTTCAGGCCGGGGCGATCTTTTGATAAAGGTCAATGCCTGTGGTGTCTGCCATACCGAGCTTGATGAAATTGAGGGCCGGACCCCTCCGCCTCACCTGCCTGTTGTCCTTGGTCATCAGGTAGTCGGACGCATTCAGGAGATTGATAACAAAGGCAGTTCTTTTCATATTGGGGACCGAGTGGGTGTTGCATGGATCCATTCAGCCTGTGGAACCTGCGAATTCTGCCGATCCGGCCTTGAAAACCTCTGCCGGCAGTTCAAGGCAACAGGCAGAGATGTGAATGGTGGGTATGCAGAATATATGACTGTACCGGAAAGGTTTGCCTATCCTGTTCCTGAAATTTTCAGTGATTCTGAAGCTGCACCTTTGCTTTGTGCCGGTGCGATCGGCTATCGTTCCCTTTGTCTGACAAATATTGAAAATGGACAGAATATCGGGCTGACAGGATTTGGCGCTTCAGCACATCTGGTTCTGAAAATGGCAAAGCAGGTGTACCCTGACTCAGACATTTTTATCTTTGCCCGGAATCCAGAAGAAAGAACGTTTGCAAAAGAGCTTGGTGCTGTATGGACAGGAGAGGCCGCAGAAACATCCCCGGAAAAACTTGCAGCTATTATTGATACAACTCCTGTCTGGCGGCCCGTGGTTGAGGCACTGAAAAATCTGACCCCCAACGGGAGACTGGTGATCAATGCCATTCGCAAGGAAGATATCGATAAAAAGGCTCTGCTGCAACTGGACTACCCCAGCCATCTTTGGATGGAAAAAGAGATAAAAAGTGTTGCCAACGTGAGCCGGAGGGATGTTAGTGAATTTTTAACGCTCGCCTCTCAAATACAGATCAAACCGGAATATCAGGAGTTTGCGTTAAAAGATGCAAATAAAGCATTGGGTGAACTCAGGTCGAAAAAAATCAGAGGTGCAAAAGTCTTGAAAATCGATTAATCACCAGCTGGGGGAGGTATGTACTGGTTGAGGCGCCGGCAGACAGAACTGCAAAGGTTTCTGATTATTTTTTTTAAAAGCGCCTCTTTTCAGTTACATTTAAATGCTTATTTTGTTTAAAAGGATAAATAACTGCTTTTATAACGATTGACATTAAGTTTTTCGTATTGTGAAGGTAGTATATGATGGATGATTGAACTTTAAAGTCTTTTTGGCAGTGTTTTTAGTTTGAGCAAAAACCATGAAACAGAACCTTTCTGGTCATCATAACGGATAGTCACATGCAAGAATTAATTTTTATCGGCATTATTGTTGGCATTTATATTCTGCTTCAGGCGGTTATCCTTCCTAAGCTGGGGATATCAACCTGAATGAAAAATGCCTGTCAGGTGACAGACAAAGAAAGCAAAAAAAACAATACCTGAACCAATGACCATTCCTGGTGATCGGGCACCGGGATAATGCTATGCAACCGGTCTATGCCTTATCCACCTCAATCCTGCTGCTGATGCAGGCACGGCAGCTGCCAGACCGTTTTCTGGCCGCATCAGTCAGTGAGACAACGCCCACTACTTTTCCAATCTCTTCCGGTACGACAAACAAACGATACAGGTCCTTTAAAATCATTAATTTGATAGCATTTTCTACCAGTTCTTCATCCGAACAAAAAATAACAGGGGATGTCATGATTGAGCTGGCCTCTGCCGACAGGTCAACGCCATGCCTGTAACATAAAGTAATATCTGTTTTGGATATGATCCCTTTTGGACATCCCTGATCATCAACAACAGGAACAGCCCCGATTCCTGATCCGGAAAGAATTTCTATAACTGTTGACAGTGATGTAACTGCCAGGCACGTATCAAAATGTCTGGCCATTATCTCTTTGACTCTATAGCGTTTTATGCTGTCTTCTTCCTGGTCCGCTGTTCTTTTAAAAAAGCTTTGATTGCAATACCTGCAGTAATGATAAAGCAGTCCAACAACATCAGCATATGAAATCGTTCCGACAATAGATTTTGACGCCCCTTCCAGGACGTACAAACGATCGACATTATGATCCTTCATCGTGTTTAATGCACTGTAAAGAAAGTCTTCCGGAGAACAGAATAACGGTGGTGCTGTCATGATCGTTTCAACCGGGGATGACAGCGGCATACCAGAATAATAAGCCCCCAGGATATCGGTTTTTGATACAACCCCGATGGGCCTTTCATGAGCGTCGTTTACAAGGATGGCATTTATTTTGTATTTGATCAGGTACTGGATGCAGGCATCTATACTGCTATTCAAATTCAAGTCGACCAGCTGATGCCGCATGGCATGTTTTACCCTGGCGCCAGTTAATGTATCTTTCCCCACTACTCCATCCTTGCTACCAGATGATTAAATAAATCAGAAATATATACCATACCGACAGCCTCACCGTCAGAGATCACCGGCAGCCTCCGCACATGTTTTTTTATCATAATATCCAGGACCATCATCAGGTGAGTGTCTGGTTTAACCCAAATAACCTCCGGTGTCATAATATCACCCACCAGAAGATTTTTCAGTTTACCGGTTGCACGCTCAATAATTCCTTCAATTTCTAAATCACTGATGTTGCCCCAGATTTTTACATGCTTTGGCAGAAGAAAAAGCAGAATATCATACATTGATATCATGCCGGCGATGGCTCCGTCCCCATCAATGACCATCATGCCAAAAATGGTTCTGCCATCCTGCTTGGATGTTTTAAATATATCCAATGCTTTTATAATCGAATCGTCAGGTTTAACTGTTTTAAATTCTGTCATCATCACATCTTTAACCGTAATTTTCATTTTTACGCCCCTCTTTCACTGATATAGCTTGTGGCAAAAGATCTGTTCAGCAAAACCGAAAAATAATTAAACCCTGCTTTTAAGAAAATCTTCAATCGTAATCAGCACCTCTGCTTTAACCAAAGCCATGCATACGCATTATCAAAAATGGTTTTCTTAAACTTTAATTCAGCATTTATACCAACTTGTATAGCATGAAAAACATATTATTTGAAATGGACTGCATTTAAAAAAAACAGCAGAAAAAATGTCTGATTTTAAAACTGAAAGCAGCCATCTGACCTGATGATGGATACTGCAAAACCAGCATCCAATCCTTTAAAAAATTTTACTTGTGTAAATTGTCAATTAATTCTATAAGATATTCTGTTTTTTGTATTGAAATATAAGATGGTCAAAATGTTTTAGATCATCAATGATAGAAACAAGACTACAAAAATTAGGAGGTTTTATGACAACTTTAGTATTTGGTCACAAAAATCCAGATACAGATTCAGTTTGTGCTGCTATCGCACTTGCAGATCTTAAGAAAAAACTTGGCGAAGATATTGCACCTGCAATTCAGGGGGAATTAAATCCTGAATCTACTTTTGTACTTGAAAAATTTGGTGTTGCAGGTCCGGAAGTTGTAACATCCTACGCTGGCAAAGATGTATACCTGGTAGATCACTCAGACCTTGCCCAGAGCCCCGACGATTTAGGCGATGCGAATATTTTAGGTATTGTTGATCACCATAAATTGGGTGATGTAACAACCGGCCAGCCTCTTGAATGCTGGATCTGGCCAGTTGGTTGTACCTGCACAGTGATTGCTTCAATGTATAAATATTTTGACATTGAGATTCCTAAAGATATCGCGGGAATTATGCTTTGTGCGATTCTTTCTGATACTGTTATTTTTAAATCCGCCACATGTACTGACACAGATAAAGAAGTTTGTGCAAAGCTTTCTGAGATTTGCGGTGAAAGTGATCTAGAAGCATTGGGTATTGAAATGTTCAAGGTAAAATCTGCTGTTGAAGGCACCCCAATTCGTGAGCTTGTTCTCCGTGATTACAAAGATTTCAATATGAGCGGCAATGGTGTAGGCTGTGGTCAGCTTGAATTGGTGGATCTTTCAATTGTTGACGGCATCAAAGCAGATCTTGAAAAAGATATTGCGGATCTAAAAGCTGAAAAAGGCCACCATACAGTTCTCCTTATGCTCACTGATATCATGAAAGAAGGGACAGAGCTGTTGATTGCGTCAGACGATGAATCTGTTATTGAAAAAACGTTTGGTGTGGCTCCTGTTGACAGCAAAGCCTGGTTACCCGGCATTATGAGTCGTAAAAAACAAATCGTTCCAGATCTTGAAAAAACATTTGGATAGATAATTAGGCTGTAAATAAAAAGGGTTTGGAGGCAACCAGATGGATTGATCCAAGCCCTTTTTTTGTTTTAAACTGTTTGCGGTTTTGACACTATACAGCCAATCAGTGATACACCTTTTGATTCCATGCAAAAACATTTTTGTTACAATCTTTTTTTGAAGCTGAATTATTATCTGTTCAAGAACACCCTGCACCCCCTCTTTTCAAAGTACCTTAAAAAAATAGTTGATTTTGATTGAGCCTAAATATTGTTTTTTTAAAAATTTTGAAGTAGATTATATGGCTAACGGTAGATTTTTATTGAATGAAAGGAAGGACATGGACGACAATACGAATCGGAAACTGACGTTAAAGGACCTGCTGTCTATTGGCGAATATACGATTGAAGCCCTTGAACACCCGGACCATGAGGTCGACATCAAATCAGGCGTGCTTGACAGTTTAAAAAGAGAGGTGACTGCTACAAAAAGATTTCATGGAAATATTCCTCAAGAAAATGAAGAACTGAAGAAGATAGTTTCATACTTTAAACGGCAGGAAGAGATCGTTGACGAGGTCATTCAGCGACCCCAGCTGCAGCAGGATATAGAATTTACCGCAAAGTTTATCGCATCAAATCAAAAGCGGTTAAATGAAATTTTAAATGAAAAATAAAAGATAGTGTAAATTATACTTTTTCAGGCATTTTTAATACAGCATTTATTTTTTCAGATAACGTTGCAACATCAAATGGTTTTAAAATAAAGCCATTACAACCTTTTTCCATCATCTCATCAATTTCATTTTCCCTGCTGTATCCAGAGGAAACCAGCACTTTCATTTCAGGATCAAAGGTTTTGATTTTTTCATATGTTTCCTGACCATTCATCTGGGGCATCACCATATCAAGAATAACAAGATCAATTTGTGTTGTTTTGTCTTTTAACACTGCTATGGCTTCCAAACCACTCGAAACTGCTTTCACTTTATATCCGAGGCTTTCCAACATTTCAGAACAGACTTCAATAACACCTTTTTCATCATCAACCAATAAGATACTGCCTTTGCCGCTGTAAATCTGTTTATCTTCTTCTGTATCTTTGTTGTCGTTGACCTTTGTCCGTGTTGCAGGAAGAAAAAACATGAAAGCGCTTCCCTTTCCAGGTTTGCTCTTTACTTTAAAGGTTCCATGATGACTCTTTATAATGCCATAAGCTGTTGCCAGTCCCAGGCCCGTGCCCTGACCTCTGGTTTTTGTGGTGAAGAATGGATCAAAAATCATTGCCATCAGCTCTTCATCCATACCGACCCCTGTGTCAGTAACTGTCACCTTTACATACTCACCCGGATTTTCAATGCCGTAATCGTCTAAAACAACATTCTCAGATTTAATAATAATTTTTCCACCATCCGGCATTGCCTGCCATGCATTCACGTAAAGATTGAGCAGCACCTGCTTAATCTGGCCTTCATCTATAACCGTTCCCCATAAATTCTTCTCCAGATGTTGTTCAATCATGATGTCTTTTTTGGTTCTGCCAAACATTTTTGCAGACATTTTCAGCAGGTAATTCAAATTTATGAGGCACATCTCCTGGCAGGTCTTTTGTGCAAACCCCAGCAATTGCTTTGCCATTTCAGCCCCGGAGAAAACATATTCATCAATACTGGCGAGGCGTTTATATTCTTCACTGTTCCGGTCAAAACCGCTCTTCACAAGTGATGCATACCCTTAAATACCCATTAAAATATTATTAAAATCATGGGCAATCCCGCCAGCCAGTGTTCCAATGGCCTCCATTTTCTGAGCCTGGCGCAGCTGGTCCTCCAAGTTTACACGATCTGTTACATCCCTTGCCACTGCATAAACACCGTTGAATTCTTCTCTGTTATCACTGGCAGGTAAATGCATGGGGGTGGCTTTCAGTTCCATGAAAGAAAACGCTTCATTTGAACTGTATTGCGACTTTCCGATTCTTGATTTTTTAAACCGGAAGTTCATATCCTGTCCGTCATTGGTATGTCTTCCGAATTTCCCAAACTGAACCAGCGTCTCTGCTTTTTCAAGATCACCCTCATGTATGATATTCTTGAAACTGGTTCCGAGTAATGCTTCTTTTGAAAATCCCAGCACTTTTTGAAATTGATGATTTACAAATTTAAAACACCCCATTTGGTCCAGGGTAAAAATAAGGTCAGGAGAATTATTTACCATATATTCATATTGTTTTTCAGATGCTTCTAATCTTGCAGAAACCGCTTTTTTATCTGCTATCAATTTCTTTTGAGAAAGGGCATTTTTAACTGTTTTGATAAGGTCTGCATATTCAAATGGTTTTTTAAGATAATCCCAGGCACCGATTCTAAGGGCCCTGATTGCTGACTCAACAGACGCATAACCTGTAATAATGATAATGAGGACTTCTGGATCAATACCAAAAATATGCTCCATCACTTCATACCCGTTCATTCCGGGCATACTTACATCAAGCAAAACAAGATCAAAATGCTGCTGCTCGAAAAGGTTGATGGCTTCTTCGCCGTCATGCGCACCTTTTGTCTGAAAGCCCTCCCTTTTCAAACAAAGCATAATGTTTTCTACGATTCTAACTTCATCATCAACAACAAGTATCTGTTCTGGTTCCATATGCTACCCAAATAAAGTTAATTCACAGCAGCAGGTTGCCGTATCCCACTGTTTTAGATTTCTAAAACAAACCGGCATTTCAGTCCACAACTATTTATCTTCCAGGACTGACCGATTTGAAAATCCTTTTAACGCTCATTTCTATGATTTGATTTTTCATCAATTTGTTCATTATCAAAACAATCCATTACTGTATACGCATCAAGGGAGAGAAAAGTCAATAATATCAGTGAATTTATTTCATTTTTTAGCGTTATATGCACCTGATTAACACCTCTTTGCAGGTGAAGTAAATATAACAGCTCTCCAAAAAGGAATCTTTGGGACAATAATTTATGCTGTCAAAAAATATGAATTCACTAAATTCACAAGCCCCCAAATGACAGGCGGTTGAAAGAACGCCTCAATTGACCGGTCAAAAAGTATTGACAGACGGGCATCATATTGGTCTTGAGAGTCCCAGAACAGATAATACACCGGAACCCTTGGAAAGGGATACACCACACAGGCTGAATCTGCTAATGCCAGGGCTTTTCCTCCCAGGGTCTCCGCACTTTGAATAAAATCCTGATGGTCGTCTTTAAACCGTCTGAAAACAGGTTCTGTTCTCAGCTTGTTGGCTCCTTCAAAATAGCGGCCCTGTTTCATATCCTTTGGTGAGATCATATCTTTTCCCATGGGGTAAAGCCGGTCAATTGCTTTAAAATAGGTAAGGCAGACCAGGCCAAGCATTGGATTTTCTAAAGCTTCATCTCCGAGTTCTGTCCGTTTCTTTATCTCTTTATGACGAAAATCCACTACAATGGTTTCATTTAAAAACTGAAAAAATAAATTTTCTGCATCATCCAATTCTGCCAATGTATATGAACAGACCAGATTCAGGTCTCTTTTTTGAATAATGTCCCAATCTTCATCAGGAATCTGAACCGGCTTCCCCATTGGATCCATCTGCAAAACAGTGCTGGATCTTCTTCTCAGCTGCATTTGAAGGTATGATTCTGAAAATGGATATGGATTTAACGTATGATTTTCACAGGGAAATTGGTTGCAGTCTCTTAAACAGTAATTTTTATTATTCATTACCGCACAGCTGAGAATCGGACACGTATCACCAAGCACCCTTTTTTGGGTCTCCAGCTTCAATCTGGCTTCTTTACTTTTCCCAGGTCCGCAGCTTGTGCACAGCCCAAGCAAATTCAGTCTACAAACGTCACAATTTATTCCGCAGGCTCCTGTCGGCATAACAACCACTCCTATAGGGCTTATTCTACTCCTATTTATCGGTCGTGGCAACCTTGGGGTAAAAGATCCAATCCTGTATTGAAACGCTGCAGGCCCATTTTGCAGACAAAAATTGCCCTTATGCCAGTTTAAACCTGATTCTTAACACACCATCCTGAAACCCAGTCGTCGTAATCTTAAATTTCCCTATTTCCTTTGTAGATATCACATGAGGTCCAATACAGGGACAGGCGTCGTAATTGCCTATCCTGACAATTCTCAATTCGCTTAACCCCTCTATTTCCGGCACCCGTTCAAGAGAAAACTGCTTTTGAGCCTCTGCTTTAGACAGCATCTCAATGTTTACCGGCAGGTTATTGTTAATCTGCTGATTGATGCTGTCCTGCAGTTCACTGACTTCATTGTCTGTTAGGTTGCGATCAAAATGATAATCACATTTGGATTTCTTTTTATTAATGTGTGCACTGAAACACCTATTGCATCCAAACTTCCTGATCATGGCCTGGTTCAACAGGTGTTCAGCCGAATGCATCCTGGGGTCGTATTTTTTTGACATGGTTTTTTCCCCGCATTATCACAATAATTATAACATTCACCGGGCGGATTCCAATAACTGCATTGTCTGTAAAAAATCGTCTGGAATTTCAGAGTCAAACCGCATCCGCCTTCCTGAAAAGGGGTGTCTGAAGCTTAATTTCCAGGCGTGGAGCATTTGCCGCTGTGCAATACCTTTTTTTTTCCGGTGCCGCCTGTATTGATACACCAGGTCACCAATCAGCGGGTGTTCGGCAGCATAAAAGTGAACCCTGATCTGATGCGTTCTGCCCGTTTTTAACAGCACTTCCACCAAGCAGGCATTTTTGAAACGTTTTTTAATTTTCCACAGTGTTATAGACTGTTTCCCGGCTTTTTTATTGACTGCCATTAATTTTCTTTTTACCGGATGACGTCCGATGGGAAGGTTTATTTCTCCCCTATCGTCTGCCGGGCTTCCTGAGATTAGTGCCAGATACGTTTTTTTAACCCTGCGCTGTTTAAATTCTTTCTGCATAAACTGCAGCGCACTTGTGGTCTTTGCCATCACAATCAACCCGCTTGTGTCCTTATCAAGCCTGTGGACGATTCCAGGTCTAAATGGATCTTCCCCAACCTGCCTGATGCCTGGTTCGTGGAAAAGAACGGCATTCACGAGTGTGCCGGACAAGCTTCCCTGTGACGGGTGGACCACCATACCATGCTGCTTATTAATAACAATGATATGGTCATCCTCAAAAAGGATGTCGAGTGGGATGTTTTCAGGAAGGATTCTGTTATCAGTTTTCAGTTCAGGAATACTTCCGGTGACAAGATCTCCCTTTTTCAACTTGTATCCGGATTTTTTTTTCTGCTCATTCACAAAGATGAAATCCGTATCTATAAGAGAGGCTGCCCTGCTTCGGGAACAGGTTCTGCTCAGGTTGGAAACAAAGGTATCCAGCCGCGTATTAATTAAATCATCAGGGATGTTGATATGTAATTTCATGATAAAAAAAACCGGCGAACCATAAAATGTCCGCCGGTTTTAAAATTGTTTACTATCAAAGGATGTTAGTTGAAAAGGCTTTCAATCTCCTGCATCATTTCTTTTTCATCAATATCCTTTGCAGTGGAAAGTTCTTGAACCAATAGATTCTGAGCAGTATCAAGAAGTTTACGTTCCCCAAAAGAAAGATCTTTTTCAAGCTTTAACTGGAAAAGATCTCTGAACACCTCTGCCACATCATAAATAGAACCAGTTTTAATTTTATCCATGTATTCCCGGTATCTTCTGTTCCATGTCTGGTTATCCGCGCCTTGTGCTTTTTCCTTCATAACCTCATAGACGGCTGGGACTTCTGTTTCCGGAATAACTTCCCTTAACCCGACTGATTCCACATTTGTGGTTGGAATCATAATCACCATTCCATTTTCTACGATCTTCATCATATAAAAATTCATGGTGTCACCATTTATCTCTTTGCTCTCAATCGATTCGATACAACCAACACCGTGAGCAGGATAAACAGCAAGATCACCTTTTGAGAATTCTTTTTTGCTTAATGCTGCCTCATTTGCCTTTGCTTTTCTGGAGTTTTCTCCCATTAGATCTCCCACCTTTATTTAATAAAAACAATTAGCCCATTCTCAAGCAGAGAACCATATTTTAACAATATTGTCAATGAAATTATTTTCAAAAACTTGCCGGCAGCAGGGGTATCCGCTTAAATTGTTGATTTTTTTTCACATTCTTTCTTTTTATCACACGCTGCCGATTACCATTAAACTTTTCGGTTTTCAAAGATGATTTAATGCCATTCCAACCACCCCCCTGCCAATCATCTGTGCAAGTGAAAAAGTTTACTGAAAATTTTTATAAATGATCATTATTCAGTAACTATAATATGAGAAGCGGTATAACCTTAAATTTCCAACCATATGTGCTGCGGTTTTTCAGCAGGTTAAATTACAGGGAAATAACGGGCAGGTTTAACAGAAGGCGGCACAAACTATCGTTTGGAATTAAAAAGGTTCATCGCAGCCGTCACTCCTTTTTCAAGGATATATATGCAAGCGTTTGAAGCTGTGTCAATGCAGTCATCCATTATCTCTAGTTCATCCGGAGAAAATTTACCCAGGACATGGCCTGTTACATCTTTGTTTGCGCCAGGATGACCTACCCCGACCCGGATTCGAATACAATCTTTTTTACCAAATGCATCAATGATCGATCGTACACCATTATGACCGCCATGTCCCCGGCTTTTTACGATTTTTATCTGTCCGAATTCAAGGTCCATATCATCATGCACAATAACAATATCCTGAAGATCAACTTTATAGTAGGATGCAAATTGCCGGATGGGGAACCCGCTTCTGTTCATGTAGCACAACGGCTTTACAAGAAAGACATCCTGCCCTTTTATTTTTGCTTTAGCATATGCTGAATCAAAACGGGTTTTATCAATAGAAAGGTTAGATTTTAAAGCAACTGCTTCGATGGTTGAAAAACCGATATTATGACGGGTCTGGGCATACTTATTTCCTGGATTACCCAAACCCGCAATAATTTTAAATTTCAAATTTTCTACCTATAAGGGAATTACTCTTCAGAAGTCTCTTCAGCAGGTTCATCGCCTTCAGCAGCTTCTGCGACTTCTCCTTCTTCCAATTCTTCCTCTTCCTCTTCAACCTCTTCCTCAATTGTTGGTGCAACAATTGTGATGATGGTAAAATTTACATCATGTGGGATTTCTACCGCATCCCCCAGGTCGAGGTCCTCAACGTGAACAGAATCACCGACCAGAAGATCAGAAATATCGACTTGGATACTGTCAGGTGTGTCTGCTGGTTTACAGATAACTTCAAGTTCACGTCTGATAATCTGGAGCAGACCGCCTTCTTTTACACCGGCACTAACGCCTACGGCCTCAACTGGCACACTGACGTGAACTTTCGTATCCATATCGATCTCATGCAAATCAAGATGAAGATAATTCAAACCAAATGTATCCATTTGAATATCTTTGAGCATGGCAATTTTATTTTTCTTTTTTGACCCTTCAAGTTTGAGATCAAAAAAGAGACCGGTTGAACCGTTTTCTCTGATAATTTTAACAAACTCAGTTGTATCAATGGATAGCATCACAGGGTCTGACTTCGGCCCATAGATAATAGCGGGGATGGCATTATTGCTTCTTAATTTTCGAGCAGCACCCTTACCACCTGTTTCTCTTGTTTTTGCGTTTAATTCAATTAATTCCAACGTTCTTTCCTCCGTTTCTGCCGTGATACAAGCAGAAGACTAATTACTATTTTTCTATACAAATAAAGAATTTACAGAATCACCCCTGTAACTACGCATAATTGCTTCGCCAACCAGCTTTGCAATGGAAAGCGTTTCAATCTTGTCACACTGTTTTGCTTCTTCAGACAATGGAATCGTATCTGTTGCAACAAGAGAATTTAAAGATGACTTGTTTATTCGATCAATGGCCGGTCCGGACAGCACAGGATGTGTTGTATACGCATGAACAGCTTTTGCCCCCTTTTCTACAATCACACTTGCTGCTTCTGTCAAAGTTCCTGCAGTATCTACCATATCATCAAGCACAATGGCTATTTTACCTTCGACATCCCCAATGATTGCCATGGCCTTTGCTTTATTGGGCGCACTTCTTCTTTTATCCACAATCGCAAGACTTGCATTAAGCCTTTTCGCATATGCCCGCGCTCTCTCAACACCACCTGCATCAGGAGATACAACAACCACATTCTCCGGATGCCGGGTCTTAATATCATCAATGATTATCGGCGCTGCATAAAGGTTGTCTACCGGACAATTAAAAAATCCCTGAATCTGTCCAGCATGCAAATCCATTGTTATTACCCTGTGAACGCCAGTATTCTCAAGGAGATCAGCCACTAATTTGGCACTGATAGGCACCCTTGGCGATACTTTTTTATCCTGCCGTGAATATCCGAAATAGGGAATAACTGCCGTGATCCTGCTCGCTGAAGACCGTTTAAAAGCATCAATAAGGAGCAGCAGTTCAACAAGATTGTCATTCACAGGTTTGCACGTAGATTGTATAACAAATATTTCCTGTTTCCTGACATTCTCATGAATTTCAACTTGAGTTTCCCCATCGCTGAACCGGTTGACTTTCAATCTCCCCAATGGTTTTGCAAGGTATTCTGAAATTCGGTCTGCAAGGATCGGATTAGAGTTCCCTGCAAAAATTGACAAGCCATTCATATTTAGTCTCTTTTCCCTATGTAAAATTATGGTTATAGCTTCTGGCTGGGGCGAGAGGATTCGAACCTCTGAATGCAGGGATCAAAACCCTGTGTCTTACCACTTGACGACGCCCCAATACGCTTCTCATCCTTTATGTGTTAAACGAGGATAGGAATACGTTTCTTCTGCTCCTGGCCCATTCCTTTAGAAGCCTTTCATACCCCAACCTTGCATTTTTCCGGGCTGAAAAAAGAGCAAAAAGAGATGAGCCGCTTCCTGTCATATGCACTTTTTTCTTCAGCAACAATTCCATCTCTTCTTTTGTTTGTTTGATCTCAGGATACAGCCTGCACGCAGTTTCTTCCAGGTCATTATGCATGTGTTCTCTGACATCAAATTCCTGTCCCCGTAACGGCACATTCAAACCAGTACTCATATTATATTTTTGCTCTGATGTCAATCTAAATTCAATATTTTTATACACTTTGGCGGTTGACGCTGCCACACCCGGGTCGCATAAAACAAGCCAGTATGGCTTAAGAT
Organism: uncultured Desulfobacula sp.; assembly: GCA_964343845.1. Lineage (GTDB taxonomy): Bacteria > Desulfobacterota > Desulfobacteria > Desulfobacterales > Desulfobacteraceae > Desulfobacula. The sequence goes on from CAYFKW010000002.1 coordinate 204,268, forward strand.
TGGCAACGGCTTCAAGTTTGTCTCCGACCCCCCTGGCAATCGCAGGGCGGCCGAAAATAAAAAAAGGGACATCAGCCCCCAGTGTTAATCCCATTTCCATCAGTTCAATTTTGGAAAACGGCATTTGATAATACGCGTTTAACTGGCTTAAAACAGATGCAGCATTGCTGCTGCCCCCGCCCAATCCACCGCCCGGCGGGATATTTTTATGTATCTCGATAGACAGGCCCCTTTTGTCCTGAAGACCTTTGGATATCAGTGAATGATGAAACAGCTCTGCCGCTTTATACGCTATATTTGAATCATCCTCAGGCACATCTGGATGATCACAGGCAACTGAAATTGTCTCTTTTGTAAAATCGAGTATGATATCATCATGCAAATCAATCTGGGTCATTAAGGAATGAAGATTATGGTACCCGTCGGCACGCTTTGACGTCACATACAAGAACAGATTGATCTTTGCATAGGAATGGCAGGTTTGTATCAATCTTTTGCCTCAACAAAGGCCAGCCGTATTTCACTCAGCAATGCTTTAAGCAGGTTATCTTCTTCTTCAGTGAGATTTCCTTTTGTTTTTTCCTCTAACATGGCAATCATATCTATGGTATGTTTTGCAAGATCAAGATTAATACTTTTTTCCCCGCTGGAAGGGTCTTCTACTTTTCCAAGCTGGACAAGTCCTGAAGAATACAGTGATAAAATAAAGCTTGAAAAATCAATCTTGGGTAACGGATTCTTATCGCTTGAAGGGGCGTCACTCATTGTAAAACCGTTTCCTTTATCCATTTTTTTCTCCTTGAAATTTAATATCTCATTCCAACGTCCACTGAACATTAAAGTGATCTTTTGTCACTGATGCAAAGTAACCGTCAAAATAAAAATTTTCAACTAAATAATTGCGGTTCATATAATTTAATATCAATTGACTGGCATCAATTACTTCATCAACCTTAACGATTGATAAACCTTTGATTCCATCCATTGTTTTTTTCAGTACTGCTTCCTTGGCAGTAAACACCCTGAAAAATATATCAGTTCTATCTTCATTTTTAAAAAGCGCTTGTTCCACCGGATCAACAATTCTATCAAACAAGCCATCAGAAACATCTTTAATCTGTTCGATATCGATACCGATTTCTTCTTTTGATACAACGCCGGCCACAAAATCTTTCTTATGGCTGATTGACCACCAAATTCCATTTGAGGCTTTGGGCGCACCTGAAATATAATTGTCAAACGCATCTATTTCAAATTTGGATTTCTGCGCAGACTTTTTCGCACTTCTTCTGGCAAACTTGCTTAAGGCTTTAACCCTCTCACTGCCTTTCAAAGATTTAATTCCTTCAGGAACACTTGATATAACCGGATATAGTTTAATACTCATGCCGCCTCATTTAATCATCATTTGCGTGTGTATCATTTGCTGCCATAAAAATAAGACAGAGATTTCAACTGTCGATAGTCTCTTTTTCTAAAAATACAAGTTTTCAGTTCTGACCGCATATCAGACGCGTTCGCAGGTAAAAAATTGTATGAGAATCAACTATGCGTCTAAAACATCCCGGATGGTTTTTGCAATTTCTGCCATTGTAATTGGCTTCATCACATACCCTGCAATACCCAGCTCCCTTGCTTTTTCTTCATCTATCAGAGAACTGTGGCCTGTGCAAATAATAACCGGGATGTCCGGCCGGATATGGGCTATTTTTTCCGCTAATTTCGCCCCTGTCATCTGTGGCATGGTCATATCCGTAATGATCAAATCAAAAGCTGCAGGGTCTGATTTAAATATGTCAAATGCATCATCCGGGTTTAAACTGATCTGGATTTTATACCCTAACTTTGTCAGCATGTTTCCTGTCATCTGGGTAATGGCTTCTTCATCATCAACAAAAAGGATGGTTTCACTCCCGTAAGGAATCCTGGCGGCAGGCACAATGTCAATGTCGGGGCTCTCCTGTACAACAGGAAATAATAGTTTAAATGCAGCCCCTTCATTTTTCCTGCTCCTGACCGATATCAACCCATTGTGATTTTTTACAATGCCATGGACAACCGCGAGTCCCATGCCGGATCCTTCACCGATTCCTTTCGTTGTAAAGTAAGGGTCAAAAATACGATCAATGATATCATCACTGATTCCAGGTCCGGAGTCCTGAATGACAATTTTCAGGAAATTCCCATGCAGCAGGTTTGAACTCTCCTTGTCTGCCGTCCTTCCAATGAATACTTTTTTCCCTTTAATTTCTATGGTGCCGCCTGTTTTCTCCAATGCCTGGGCTGAATTGGTACAGATATTAATCAGTACCTGATTGATTTGGATTGGATCGCCGGAAATAATGACCGCTTCATCTGGCAAATTGTTTATAATGTCTATTGTCACCGGTATACTGGATCGTAGAAGCTTCAAACCATCATTTATAACTTCTATCACATTAATCGGCTTAAGCTCCTGATCAGTTTTCCGGCTGAAATTTAACAATTGTTTCACTATGCCCGATGCCCGGATACTGGCTGATTTAATTTCTTCAATATGGCTGTATAAAGGACTGTATTCCGGAAGTTCGTCCAGCATCAGTTCTGCATTCCCTAAAATCATATAAAGAAAGTTATTGAAATCATGGGCGATTCCGCCTGCCATCGTCCCGATGGATTCCATTTTATGAACTTGTCTCAGCTCTTCTTCCATTACTTTAATCTGGCTGATATCTGTTGCTATCTGAAGCTTTGCCAATCGACCGGTTGTCCACTCAATAACCCGTTCAGAATAAACAAACCATTTATTTACAACTGGATTCTTATCCTGCCACGTATTCACCCCAAATGGATTTCCATTTTTATCAATCAATTGATTGTTTTTGCAGTTTGAACAGGGTTCCGCCTGCCCGCGAAACGCTTTCCAGCAAATTTCACCAATTGAATTCCTGCCAAATATTTCAACCATATAATCGTTCATAAAAAGAATTTCATGTGTCTTAAGATCAGCCGCATAAATGGCAGCATCAATACTGTTCAGGACCATTAAAAATCTCTCATGGGATAATTGAAGCGCCTTCTGGGTTTTCTTCCTCTCCTCTTCCTGCCTGACAATTTTCCATGCTGTAAATGTGTAGTAAGAAAAGACACCTATACAGGTCAGAAGAAGTCCGACAACAAGGAGGAGTTTGTTTTTAAAACTCACCAGCGCCGACAGCATTTCGGTTTCAGTTGAGGCAATGACAATGGTCCAGAAGCTGTCTACTATTTTAATAGGTTGATAAACCGCATGCTTTTTTATGGTTTCTACTTTTTTGTCTCTAACCCGGTCAAACTTATATACAGTTGTTCCTTTTTCTCCTTTTAACATTTTTCTGGCCATCGTCAGGATCGTGGGGAAATCTTCCGAGGTTTCAAAAACTGAACGGCCTATATGGCCGGGAACGGGGCAGTACAATTCAATTCCCTCCCGGCTGGTCATCCATGCATATCCTGTTTCTCCGAGTCGGATTCCCCTCAAGAACCGTTTTGAAATAGATAAAAAATCTATCAGAACCGCCAGAGTACCGTTAAAGTCGCTTTCCTTATATACAGGAACATGCAATGCAATAGCCGGATACCCTTGAACAGCTTGGAAAACGTCACTGACCACTGGTTTCCGGGTTTTTAGAATTTTTTGAACATGGGTTTGCCAGGAAATATCTTTCCCAATCACAGACGGATTGTAAGGGGTGGTATATATAATTCTTCCCTGTTTATCAACCCTGGTAATCGCTTTGATCCCTTCAGGCCTGATCGACAATGCAAAATCCAAATCATCTTTTCCCTGATGATCAAAATTTATTACATGCTCTGATGTTGACAGGTTGGTTAAAAACGAAGTGATATCATTGAAAAAAATTTCAATTTCCCCTTGGGCCTGATTGGCTAGAATCATCTGTCTTGAATTCAGATCATAGATTGCCTTTTCTTTTGCCTCTTTATAGATAACGTAAGACAAATAGATACAGAAACTGAACAAACAAATTAGAAAACCTGCGATATAACGGTATCTCATCTATCCCTCAAACACTGTTTCATGCACCCGGAAGACCTAACACCTGTTTATCTGATCCGTGGATAATTGTAAGCTTTTTCAAGCATTTTTTTAGTATATAACAATAAAAATAACAAAACAAATGGTATGTTTTTTATGATTGATTCTCCAAATAAAAAACTGGCAGGATCAACATCAGGCTGATCCTGCCAGTTTTTAAAATTAATTATATGCTGAAAAACGATTTATAAGCCAAGAGCATATTTTGCTGATTTGAGCGTGTTTTTCATCAGCATAGCAATGGTCATTGGTCCGACACCACCAGGTACAGGTGTAATTTTCCCGCAAATTTCCTTGGCAGCATCAAAGTCTACATCACCACTTAATATTGCTTTACCTGTTTTTTCATTCATACCGACCCTGTTAACACCAACGTCAATCACTGTTGAGCCCGGTTTAATCCATTCTGGTTTAACAAGTCCTGGGACACCAGCTGCAACGATAAGGATATCTGCCCGCAGGCAATGAGCTGCTAAATCTTTTGTTCGTGTGTGAACAATGGTGACGGTTGAGTTTGCACCGACACCTTTCTGGGCCATCATCATGGCGATGGGTTTACCAACAATATTGGATCTTCCCACAACAACCACCTCTGCGCCTGAGGTTTCAGTGCCGGATCTTACGATCATCTCCTGGATTCCCGCCGGTGTACAAGGCAGGAATATGGCTTCTTCACCACCAATCATGAGACGACCTACATTTACAGGATGGAATGCATCAACGTCCTTGTCCGGGTTAATCGCATTCAACACTTTTTTGTCATCTATATGTTTTGGCAGCGGCAGTTGAACAAGGATACCATGGATATCAGGATCATTATTATATTTATCAATCAATGCCAGAAGATCTTCTTCAGAAATATCGTCAGGCTGATCATCCTGAATTTCATGGAACCCGAGGCTGTTGGCTGTTTTAATTTTCAGTGTTACATAACTGATGGATGCAGGGCTTGATCCAACAAGGATGGTTACAAGACCCGGGACCTTACCCGTTTTTTCTTTCATTTCATCGACTTCCTCTTTGATTTCAGCGAGGATAGCCTTTCTTATTTCAGTTCCGCTAATTAATTCAGCAGTCATATTATTTCTCCCGTTATTTACACATTATAAACTATTTGTCTGAACGCTTGAAGATTGATTGTTTTGGGCGAATACGCGGTTGGCCCAAAGTCTTCACCGCAGGCATACATGACGTATGTCAAGGATGAAAATTTGGGCCAAAACAAAATAACCGCCAAAACTGGCAATTTTCAATTAATTAGAATACGCCTTGTACCTTGCCTGTTTCCACGTCAACATCAACACGTTTAAATGCTGGGTTAGACCCTGTGCCCGGCATCAGAGAAATCGCACCGGCAACCGGAACGATAAAGCCTGCACCACCATATGTAAGAACCTCTCTGATGGTCAGGCGCCATCCTGTAGGAACACCCTTAAGTGCCGGGTTATCAGACAAGGACAGATGTGTTTTTACCATACACATTCCCATTTTGGTAACTTCGGGATCTGCCTGGAGCAATGCCAGTTTTTTATCTGCTTCTGCAGAGTAGTCAACGCCGTCTGCACCATAAACTTCTTTGGCAATAAGTTCAATTCTTTCCTTAAGCGGCATATCAAGGTCATAGAGAAATTTAAAATCAGTTTCATCTTCGCAGGCTTCAACTACAGTTTCAGCAAACTCGATGGCACCGTCTCCACCATGTTCCCAGTGACGTGAGAGTGCAACCCTTGCGCCTTCTGCTTCGCAGAGTTCACGAACTTTTTCAATTTCAGCATCTGTGTCCGTATAGAAGGCATTAATACATACAACAGGCGCAATACCTGCTTTTCTAACATTTTTAATATGATGAATAAGGTTTGCACAGCCTGCTGCAACCCAATCAACATTTTCCTGAGTGTATTCTTCAGGCATGGGTTTGCCTGGAACCGGAACAGGTGCGCCGCCATGGCATTTGAGGGCCCGAATGGTGGCGACAACAACTGCGCAGTCAGGTTTTAGACCTGAATAACGGCATTTGAGATTCCAGAATTTTTCAAATCCGATATCCGCACCAAATCCAGATTCTGTTACGTGGTAGTCGGCAAGTTTCAGACCCACTTTATCTGCAATAATGGAACTCTGACCGATTGCGATATTTGCAAAAGGACCTGCATGAACAATAACCGGCTGTCCCTCAAGTGACTGCATTAAGGATGGATTCAATGCATCTACCATCCAGGCTGTCATAGCGCCAGCGACCTGGAGATCTTCAGTTGTAACCGGTTTTCCTTTTTTCGTATACGCCACAACGATTTTGCCCATTCTTTCACGCATATCTTTAAGATCAGTAGCAAGAGAAAGAATCGCCATAACTTCTGATGATACGGCAATACCAAACTTTGATTTCATCATGAAACCATCAGCTTTGCCGTTTACACCGTCAATACCGATGATAATGTTTCTGAGTGCCTGGCAGCAGAAATCCATGATCCATCCCATTTCCACATTGGTGGGATCAATGTCAATTCTTTTCATGCCGGACAGTCTTTCGAGCTGTTCATCTGTATAATTTCTTTCATGCTGCATACGAGATGTCAATGCTACCATTGCAAGGTTATGTGCGTTCATGATCGCATTAATGTCACCTGTAAATCCCAGTGAGAAAGGTGTTAGCGGAATGCATTGTGCCAAACCGCCGCCTGCTGCTGATCCTTTAATATTCATTGTTGGTCCGCCAGAAGGCTGACGAATAGCTGCACATACGTTTTTACCAATTTTACCAAGGCCCTGTACAAGGCCCATACTTGAAGTTGACTTCCCTTCACCCAGCGGTGTTGGAGAAATCGCTGTTACATCAATGTATTTCCCGTTTGGTTTGTCTTTAAGACGTTCGAGAACTGCTCTAAAATCTATTTTTGCAATATAGTGACCCTGGGGAAGAAGCTCTTCTTTTGTCAGCCCCAGTTTTTCACCGATTTCATAGATTGTCAGCATCGTCTTTTCTGCATCTTCTGCAATTTCCCAGTCTAAATGTTTGGTTGGATCTAATGCCATGGTTTACTCCTTTATTGATTTGGACTCTTTTACTGAGCCGTTTAAAAAAAGTAATGATGAAACCAATATATACGTTTTGGTCATAACGTTCTTGGTTATAAAAATCCTAACTGCAATAACCTACCTATTAAATAAAAATTAAAAAATCAACTTTTTTCGCCTATACGATTTAAATTTATAAATTAAATACTATTCAAACATATACCACATTGTAGCGGATTTACAGAATACCCTATTATTTAAGGGGTTTTGACAAGTTTTGCATGATTTCATTAAATTCACTCATCTATTGACAAAAAACCTCACAAATTATAAGTGATATTCTGTTATCGTGAATATAAATATGATAAGGGCACTTAAATGGGTAGATATTTCAAGTTAGTGTTGACTGAGTTTGATATAGCTATTCCATTTTTTAATTGCTCTTTTCTGATAACGTTCTGTCTGTTTAATCTTAACCCCCCCCAACTCATAACTATCTTAAAATCTTAGGAGGTAAAAGTGGGATTTGAAATAACCAAAGAATCATATGCCGGCAGTATTAAAGGCGTCACAATTGGAAGTGGTGATAATGCCCTTACCGTCGGTGGTCAAACAAGCTATCCCTTTTATCAGTTTGAAGGTGACATGCCCAACAAACCCGTTATTGCAATGGAAATCTGGGACATGGAGCCGGAAGATTGGCCGGAATGGGCTGTTGAACCCTTTAAGGATGTGGTAGCTGACACTCCTGCATGGGCAAAAAAATGCGTCGATGAATATGGTGCACAAGCCATTGTTCTGCAGCTTAAAAGTACAGACCCGAATGATAAAGATGTGGGTGCTGACGAAGCAGCTGCAAAGGTTAAAAGTGTTCTTGATGCCATTGACGTACCCCTTATTGTCTGGGGATGTGCAGTTCCGGCAAAGGATGAGGAAGTACTGAAAAAAGTGTGTGAAGTGTGTGAAGGTCAAAATCTGGCAATCGGTCCAGTCGAAGAAAAAAATCACAAAGGAATTGGTGCGGCTGCTATGGGATATGGCCAAACCATTATTTCTTCCTCCCCGATTGACGTAAACCTTGCAAAACAGGTCAACATTCTTCTTGAAAACTTGGGTGTTTCACTGGACAAAGTCATTGTAGACCCCACAACAGGTGGACTGGGGTATGGTCTTGAATATTCCTATTCTGTTATGGAACGTCTGTCTGCGGCTGCCATGAGCCAGGGTGACGACAAACTTCAAAACCCCATGATCAACAATCTGGGGAATGAAGTATGGCGATGCAAGGAAGCCAAACAGACTGTTGAAGATGCCCCGGCACTGGGTGATCCTGAAAGAAGAGCCATTCTCATGGAAGCCGTTGGTGCCGTGTCATACGCCCTTGCTGGTTCAAGCTTGCTGATGATGCGTCATCCGGAATCCATCAAACTTGCCAAAGCCTTTATTGATCTTCTGGCGGATGGTGGATCTGCAATGGATGTGGCACCGATTGAAAAACGCCTGGACGATGTTGATATCGACTTTGCCAGCATGGCCCCAGAGGCTGATCTCACCATTGAAGAAGAAAAGAAAAAAGCTGCCCCAGCTAAAAAAGCGCCAGCCAAAAAGGCTGCACCGGCTAAGAAAGCGGCTGCGAAACCAGCGGCTAAAAAAGCAGCGCCTAAAAAAGAAGCAGCGCCTGCACCGAAAGAAGAAGCAGCACCGGCTGCACCGGCTGCAGATCCAGAAGCCGAAGCAAAAGCAAAAGCTGAAGCAGAAGCCAAAGCAAAAGCAGACGCAGAAGCCAAAGCCAAAGCCAAGGCCGATGCAGAAGCCAAAGCAAAAGCTGAAGCAGATGCAAAAGCCAAAGCTGAAGCAGAAGCCAAAGCAAAAGAAGAAGCAGCCAAGCAGGCTGAGCTTGATGCAGCAAAAGCAAGGGAAAACGCTGAAGCTGAGCTTAAAGAAAAACGGGCTGCTGAAAGGGCCAAACAAGCAGAAGCAAGAGCAGCTGCACCAAAAGCAGATGTTAAGAAAACACCTGCTGCAGTCAACAAAACAGAGCTTCAAAGAATTATTGAATTCCTTGACAGGGTTCATAAACGCGCAAGCTAATTGTAACAGAATGGGCTCTTTTTAATTCAGCCCATCATTTATATATATAAACAAGAGGAGGAACCTCTAATGGCAGAAAAAAAAGTAAAGGCAGCCAAAGCGCCAAAATTGGCTGATCCAATAGAAGTATCAATTTGTCCGGCTTCCCAGAAGATGATCACCCGTTCTCATGAACTGGGAATTGAAACCATCTTTGACAGAGCGGCCAACATGAAACAATGTAATATCGGTATCCAGGGGATCTGCTGTAAAAACTGTGCAATGGGTCCTTGCCGCCTTCCCCTTCCCAAAGGTGGAATTGAAGGTGAAGATACAAGAAAAGGCCTCTGCGGTGCAACAGCAAACACCATTGCAGCCAGAAACTTTGCCAGAATGATCGCAGCAGGTGCATCTGCTCACTCTGATCATGGTAGAACCGTTGCAGAAGTTTTCCTTGCTGCAGCAAGAAAAGAAACAGAAGATTACAAAATTAAAGACCCCATCAAACTCCTGGCCATTGCGCCTGACTATGGTGTAGACACCAAGGTTGAAGTAGACGGCGAAATGGTGGACAGGGATATCGATGAGATTGCTCTTGAAGTCGCTGAAACAGTGCTGGCTGAATGGGGGAAACCAGAAGGGAACCTCCTGGTGCCGAAAAGACTGCCGGAAGCCAGATATGAACTGTGGAAAAAACTGGGCATCCTTCCCAGAAATATTGACAGGGAAATTGTTGATATCATGCACAGAACCTGTATCGGCGTGGACCAGGATTACAAAAACATCATGAAACAGGGCGCAAGAGCCTCTCTGGCTGACCTGTCCGGTTCATGGATGGCAACAGACCTCCAGGATGTCATGTTTGGCACACCGTCTCCGCTGATTTCCGAAGCAAACCTGGGGATAATGAAAGAAGATCATGTCAACATTATTGTGCATGGTCACGAACCTGTCCTCTCGGAAATGATCGTCGCAGCATCCCAGACCGCTGAAATGCTTGAGCTTGCAAACAGCGTCGGCGCAAAAGGCATCCAGTTGGGTGGTATCTGCTGTACAGCAAACGAAGTTCTCCAGAGACACGGCGTTCCCAACGCAGGAAACTTCCTGCAGCAGGAACTGGCGATCATCACAGGTGCCTGCGATGGTATGGTAACTGACGTACAGTGTGTTATGCAGAACCTGGCAAATGTTGCCAAATGTTTCCACACCAAACTGTTCACCACGCATCCAATGGCAAAAATGGAGCAGCCGAATGCTGTTCACATCGAGTTTGATGAACATCATGCCATGGAAGATGCCATGAGAATCGTTAAAGAAGCGGTTGAAAATTTTAAAAACCGTGGTGACAACATTTCCATTCCACCTGAAAAAGAAACTCAGGTAGCTGGCTTCTCAGTAGAGAACATCAAGTACCACCTGGGCGGCACATTCAGAGGGACGTTCTACACATTGAATGATAACATCATCAATGGCCGTATCCGCGGGGTTGCAGGTGTTGTTGGATGTAACAATGCAAGATCCAAACACAACCTTGCCCACATCACCCTCATAAAAGAGCTGATTAAAAACGACGTTATTGTCCTGACCACAGGTTGCGGCGGTATTACCTGTGCAACTCACGGTCTGCTCCAGCCGGATTCAGCAGCAGCATACTGCGGACCAGGTCTTTCAGAAATCTGCGAAGTTGTCGGTATTCCACCGGTTCTCCATATGGGTTCCTGTGTTGACAACTCCAGGATCATTAACGCAGCCACACAAGTGGTAAAAGCAGGCAATATGGGTCAGGATCTATGTGACTGGCCGGTTGCCGGTGCCGCACCTGAATGGATGAGTGAAAAAGCGATCGCCATTGGTCAATATGTTGTGACCTGCGGTATCTATACGGTATTTGGCGGTAAACTGCACTCTTCTGGTGCACCTGTGTTCCATAAACACCTTACCGAAGACATGGAAGAAATCTACGGTGGTATGTGGGATGTAATAGACGACCCAAAAGAAATGGCCCAGGCAATGATTGCCCATATTGATAAAAAGAGAAAAGAGCTTGGTATTGATAAAGCAAGAGAAAGAGTTCTCATGGATATGGCAGACCGTCAGGCCCTTGAAGGTTAACATAGACCGTCTAGATGAACTGCTGGTAATTTTAAGATAAGGATTACCAGAAATAGACTATAACATAATAAATCCTCAAAGAAGGAGGAACTGAATATGTCAAAATTGATTGCATTTGCTGCCATTCAGGGTGGTTATAAAGTAGTTGCCCAGGTGGAAGGTGAACTTGAAAAAGCACTCCAGACCTATGACGCAAGTACAAAAATCGGATTCCCGAACACAGCATATTTCCTGCCGGTTATTTACTCTCTTACCGGTATCAAATGTGAAACATTAGAAGATCTTAAAAAACCAATGGAATTTGCCAGAGGTCTTTTACCCCCTCATATCAGACTTAAAAACTGGCTTCCGTATCTTGGGCCTCTCCTTGATGCAGGTATGGCCGGTATTATTTCTTATGAAGTAAAAGAAGCCATCAGATATCTGAATGATCCGGATTTCTATGTTCAGACTGAAGACCCGGATATCGAGAACGGTAAGCTCTGGGTTGGTGCGGCTGATGATACCATCTTGAGAAAACGTGGTGTTGAATTTGTTGACGGTTCCGCACCTGGGTTTGCAGCCATTGTTGGTGCAGCTCCTGATGCTGAAACCGCTAAAATGATTGTTGAAGACTACCAGAAAAAGTCTCTGTACATTTTCTGTGCTGCAAACCACAATGGTAAAACAGTTATCCAGCAATGTCTGGACGCGGGCATGCAGGTTGGCTGGAACACCCGTATCGTTCCTTTTGGTCCGGACATTTCTTCTGCTGTTTTTGCCCTTGGTTTTGCCAACAGGGCAGCCATGGCCTTTGGTGGTGTTCAGCCTGGTGATTACAGAACCATCCTCAAATACAACAAAGACCGTGTTTTTGCATTTGTTAATGCACTGGGTGATGTTGGTACTGAATGGGGTGTTGCAGCGGCCGGTCGTGTTAACTGGGGTTTCCCAACGATTGCGGACACACCGATTCCTGAAATTCTGCCAACCGGTATCTGTACTTACGAGCATGTTGTGGCACCGATTGCCCATGAAGAAATGGTACAAAAATCAATTGAAGTCCGCGGCCTGAAGGTTCAGGTGACTGAAATTGATATCCCGTGCTCATTTGGTCCGGCGTTCGAAGGTGAACGTGTCCGTGGTGCTGATCTTTATGCGCAATGCGGAGGTGGAAAGACCCAGTGTACTGAGCTGGTTAAAAAGGCTGAATTAAATGAAATCGAAGATGGAAAGGTTGTTGTTCAAGGTCCGGATATAGATGGCATTAAAGAAGGCGGAACATTCTCTCTTGGTATCAAGGTACAGATTGCCGGCCGCGAATTCCAGACTGACTTTGAACCGATCATGGAAAGACAGATCCATCATCTGATCAACTACATCCAGGGCATCATGCATATCGGACAGAGAGATATTTCCTGGGTTCGTATTTCCAAAGCGGCTATTGAAAAAGGATTTACACTCAAAGATATCGGTGTGGTTCTTCATGCGAAATTCCATCAGGATTTCACAAAAATTGTCGACAAGGTTCAGGTCACATTGATCACAGAGCCTAAAGAAGTTGATAAGATGACCGCAGTTGCAAGAGAAGAATACAAAACGCGGGATGCCCGTGTTGACACCATGACCGATGAAGATGTGGAAACTTTTTACTCCTGTACCCTGTGCCAGTCTTTTGCACCGTCTCACGTTTGTACTGTTTCTCCCGAGAGAACAGGTCTTTGCGGCGCTTACAACTGGATGGACTGCAAAGCATCTTATGAAATCAACCCAACCGGTCCGAACCAGCCTGTTGAAAAAGGTGAAGTTATTGACGCCAAACTGGGTCAATTTGCCGGAGTTAATGACTTCATTAAAAAAGCATCCAGAGGCACTATTGAAAAATATAACTTCTATTCAATGGTTCATGATCCCATGACAACCTGCGGCTGCTGCGAATGTATCGCTGCCATGCTGCCGGCATGTAATGGTGTAATGACAGTTGGGCGTGATTATACAGGTGATACACCCTGCGGTATGAAGTTCACTACACTGGCCGGTGTCATGGGCGGTGGCGCTTCTTCCCCGGGATTTGTCGGTCACTCTAAGTTTAACGTTACCCAGGGTAAATTCATCCTTGGCGATGGCGGCCTTCTGAGAATGGTTTGGATGCCGAAAATGCTTAAAGAAGAGCTCAAAGACAGAATTGTCGCTCGCGGAGAAGCCATGGGCGTTCCAGATCTGTATGACAAAATTGCGGATGAAACTGTAGGTATTACAGAAGAAGAAATTCTTCCATTCCTCCAGGAAAAAGGCCATCCAGCACTTGATATGGAACCACTTGTTGGATAATGACTTAACCTAAAAAGGTCTGGCAGGCATCACACCAGAACTTGTCTGCCGGATCTTTACCAAAAAGTTTTGTAAAACTTAAGGAGATAAAAATGGCATTAACCGGTATACAGATATTCAAACTCCTACCCAAAACGAATTGTAAGGAGTGCGGAGTTCCTACATGCCTTGCTTTTGCAATGAACCTTGCATCTGGAAAGGCTGAACTGGATAGTTGCCCTTATGTTTCAGATGAAGCAAAAGAGCAGCTGGCAGAAGCGTCTGCACCTCCGATTCGCCCTGTTGCACTTGGTAAAGGTGTTCGAAAAACCACAACAGGTGGAGAAACTGTTCTTTATCGACATGAAAAAACATTTTACAACCCAACTGTTCTTGCAGCAACTGTATCATCAGATATAGCAGATGCAGACCTTGATAACGCCCTTAAAGTATACAATGCATTCCAGTATGAGCGTGTGGGTCTGAATTTACGCCCTGAACTTCTGGTTGTTAAAGATGCTGGCAATGGTGCGGATGCATTTGCCGGCGTTGCTGAAAAAATAGCCAAAGACTCTGAATTTAACCTGGTTCTCATGACAGAAGATCTTGATGTGATGAAAGCGGGTGTTGAAGCCACTGCATTTAAACGTCCTTTGCTTTATGCGGCAACAGAGGCAAATGCAGATGACATGGGGCAGCTTGCATTAGATAATGACCTGCCATTGGCTGTGAAGGCAGATTCTGTGGATGCGCTACAACCTTTGACTGAAAAACTCACCGGCATGGGTCTAAAAGACCTTGTAATTGATTCCGGCGCCAGAGAAATCAAACAAGCCCTCGAAGACCAGGTTGGTATCAGAAGGGCAGCCTTGAAAGCATCCAATAAAGCATTGGGTTTCCCGACCATCACATTTCCGTGTGAGATGGCATCTAACCTTGATATGGAAACGCTTATTGCGGGTATGTTCATTGCAAAATACGGCGGCATTGTGGTTCTGTCTGATTTCACTACTGAATCTTTATTCCCTTTACTGCTTGAAAGATTGAACATATATACAGATCCTCAAAGACCAATGACGGTTACTGAAGGCATCTTTGAAATTGGCAAGCCAGATGAGAACTCTCCTGTTCTTGTAACCACAAACTTTGCATTGACTTATTTTATCGTTTCAGGTGAAATTGAAGCCAGTAAAGTACCGGCCTGGCTGCTGATTAAAGACTCTGAAGGTCTTTCTGTTCTGACTGCCTGGGCTGCAGGCAAATTCGGTGGTGATGATGTGGGTATGTTTGTGAAAAAGTGCGGTATCATGGACAAAGTAAAACATACTGAACTGATCATCCCAGGATTTGCAGCGGCAATTGCAGGTGATGTTGAAGAAGAACTTCCCGGCTGGACCATTACAGTTGGACCAAGGGACGCAGCACATATTCCTGCTTTCCTTAAGGCAAGATAAGAAACAAAAGCCATGAAAGTGATGATACTTTCCTGGCCAGAACTGTAAATATAAACGTAAAAGGAAGAGAACATGGATAACATGATTCTATTTGGTGAGAGTCTGAATGTCATTTCCAATGTCATTGGAAAAGAGTTTAAAGAGGCAGATCCAGCCAAACGTAACCCTGAACCCATCCAGGAAGAATGTGTGAAACAAAAGGAATTGGGGATGGATTACATCGACATCAACTTAGGCCCTGCAAAAAAATTCGGTACTGAATTGATGCCATGGGTTATCAATGTTGTTCAGGAAGCAGTACCAGGTATGCCTCTGCTTCTTGACACATCCAACATTGATGCCATTGAAGCAGGTCTCAAGGTGTTAAAACCGGCTGATAAGCGTCACATTGTCAACTCCATTATGGCGCGGCCAGAAAGATATGAGGCAATGGTTCCACTTGTAGCAGGATATGATGATATCGATTTTGTAGCTCTGCTCTGGGGTCCTGACGGTATGGCAAGGGATGAAAATGAAAGAGCTGCACTTTGTGTTGAATTGCTTTATTTTGCCAATGAGGCTGGCATTGAGAATGAAAGAATCTGGGTAGACGGTCTTGTTACACCTGTCAATATCCAGCAACAGCAATTGATGAGTCTTTTAAATTTCCAGATGATGCTGGAAGATATGGCACCGGGTGCCAAATCAACCTGTGGTCTGTCCAACATTTCCAATGGACCGCCGGAACACCTTCGCGGCATCCTGAACCAGACCTACATGTGCATGCTCTGGAAATACGGCATGAAATCTGTTATTGCAGATCCACTTGACAAACAACAAACTTCGATTGCCAAAGGTGAACGTCAAGATATCGTTGACCTTATCTGGGGTATGATGGATGGTGATGAACCTGATATGGCAAGCCTTGATAAAGAGATGCAGGATTATGTTAAGACCTATAAAGTCATTATGGGTGAAACACTCTATTCTGATTCCTGGCTTGAAATTTAATCAGTACTAGCAGTTGAATTCAAAAAGCCTCTGGTATTTTTTACCGGGGGCTTTTTTTATTTTTATACCCTAATTTTTACTTTATTTTTATAAAAATTGTCTTATATTTGATAAAACCAATTGGTGTTCAAAAAAAAACAATAAAGGATAGGACAAATTGGAAGAATTCACTGGTAAAATTAATACAGATGACAAATGGTACTATGTAATTATCCAGGATCCTGGCACATCCACTGAGCAGTTTGTCGGGTATAATGACAATAAAACCAATGAAAAGTTTATTCCTGCATTTAAAACCAAAGAGCAGGCCAAAGAATGCTTTGCTTTGATGCCCAAGGATCTTTTTACTGGAACGTATGATACGCAGGCCGTTATCGAAGAGGACCTGATTGACATTGCAACGACCAGCGGACATAAGGTATACCTGCTGGATGCAAAGGGAACCATTTTGGAATATTTGAATGAAACATAAGGAGCTTGAACCGTGAGCTTAAAACTTGCCGTAGGCGGTAAAGGCGGTGTGGGGAAAACAACCATCACCTCTTTAATCGCCAGAGCCATTGCAGCATCAGATAAAGACACAAAAGTCATAGCCATAGATGCCGACCCTGTTGCCAACCTTGCAGCAGGTCTTGGTATTGATGAGTCAAAACCCATTACACCTGTTTCAGAGCTGTCTGATCTGATTGCAGAACGAACAGGTGCCACACCTGGAACCATGGGCGGTTTTTTTACCCTGAACCCAAAAGTGGATGATATACCAGACCGGTTTTCCATTGAAAAAGATGGGGTAAAGCTATTGGTCATGGGGACAGTACAGCAGGGAGGGTCCGGATGCATCTGCCCTGAATCCACCATTTTAAAGGCATTGATGAATCATCTTGTTCTAGGTCGAAACGAAGTGGTTGTGATGGATATGGAAGCAGGGGTTGAACATCTTGGCAGAGCCACTTCAGGGTCTGTAGATGCCCTTATCGTTGTGGTCAACCCTGGAAAACGAAGCCGTGTTGCTGCAGATAAAATTAGAAAACTTGGTCAGGACATTGGTATTAAAAACATTGTGGTATTAGGGAACCGGGTTCGATCTGAAGAGGACAAACAGCTCATCAAAGACAGTATGCCTGATTATGACATATTGGGATTTATCCCTGAACTGGACGAAATTGTTGAATCAGACAGAACCGGCAACAGGCCGTTTGAGGATATCACTCAGATCCCGGATGAATTAAAAGAGATAACCAGAAAATTAATCCAGTTGTCTTCCTAACGGTGTTTCTTTAAATCGATACAGATTATCATTGAGTTTTTCGTCTTGTGAAAAATTTATATCTTAGATGTAAAAGGGGGTGTGGTTGGCATGGCAGCACACCCCCTTTTAATTATCGGCTGTATTGAAAAGCTTACTGGCAACAGGTATAATTGATTTTTCTCATTTCACCACGACATTTTTTTCTCTAATATCAATTTATAAAGAATTTAAATACGCCAGTAATCCCTTTTTATAAAACATTTCTTCAAACACACGGGAAAGTTCAGGATCGAATCGATCACTGCTGTTGAATACAGAGCATGAAAAGTGTTTTACTTCCTTTTTTTTCGGATTATAGATGTCTACTAAAAAATTCATTTTCTGCCCATAGCTCCCAATTTCTAAACTGCCGGCAATCAAAAGCGCATCAGGATATTTATTCTTTAAATCATAAATTGTATCATCTCCCTGCCCTATGTCAGAATTTAAGGAGGGTTTACAATTCTCAATATTTTTAAAAGTCCTTTTCACTTTTGATAACAAAAGGAAATTAGCTGTTTTTGATGCGGCATCCAGCTGCGCTTCTGAAAAAATGACATCATCTACTGAGCTTTTTGTTTTAATATTAAACACTGTCAAACACGCGGGCCCTTTTCTGGCCTCACTATTATCTTCATTGTACTCAAAATTTGAAGTGCCTATGAGTGTCCCATCAATTTTAAGCTCCAGTAAATATTTGCCCTGTGAAAAGATATTTTTTGTTTTTTCATTCAGCTCAATTGAAGTATATGCTGCTGTTTTTTGTTTTGCTCCGGGGACATCAGAAATCGAGATAAATATTGATACAGATTCATAATCAAAAACAGAAGTGTTTTGAGAACTTGTCTGATAAACAAGCTCTCCGTTTTCGTTATAAATTTCCCATTTTAACTTCTCAGGATCTATCGTCTTTTGTTTCTCCCAAAAGGCGATGAGTTCTATGGACGTATCTGAAGAATACACAATATTTTGAAAAGGATAGGACCCTACAATCGACTTCTCCATGGGTTTTTCATGGTAAACCTTTACTTGAGTCGAACCCGTCGTTTTGCATCCGAAACCGCCAGCCAGGGCACAGCAGAAAATAACAGAACACAGCAGCAGATATAATCCTTTTTTATTGAACATTTTCAGTAACCTCCTTTTTTAACAGTTTTGTGTTGTATCTGTTTAATTAAATGGGAAATAAACTCTCCCCATTCTCAATGAGTTTTAGAAGATGATGACAAATTATCAAATAGACACTATATGTCTGATCTAAACTGTATTCAACGATTTTTTGATCTCTATTTTGCTTTAAATGCAGCAAGGGTCGTATCCAGCATTCGATTGGAATATCCCCATTCATTATCAAACCAGGCCTGGATTTTAATCAACCTCTTTCTGCTGACCCGGGTCTGGTCAAGATCAATAATCGAAGACCTGGGATCATGATTAAAATCACAGGACACAAGATGCTCATCTGTTACGCCTAAAACGCCATTCATTCCATTATGTGATGCTTCAGTAAGGATTCTGTTCACTGTTTTTGCATCTGTATCCTTGTTTATAACCAGGGCAATATCCATGATGGATACATTGGTTGTCGGCACCCTTATAGCCAATGTCTCAAAGCGTCCTTCCATTTGAGGCAGTATTTTTGCAATCCCTTTTTCAAGTGCCGTGTTTACCGGAATGATAGACTGCAGCGCAGATCGTGTCTTTCTCAGGTCTGAATTATATGCATCAATCACCGGCTGATCGTGCATGGCCGAATGAATGGTTGTAATAGATCCGCTTTCTATGCCAAAGGCCTCATCAATGACATAGATCACGGGGATAATACAATTTGTTGTGCAGGATGCATTGGAAATAATGGTATGCTCTTTTCTCAGTATATGGTGGTTCACACCGTATACAATGGTTGCATCCATTTTATCTATTGCCGGCTGTGAATAGATTACTTTTTTTGCACCCGATAAAAGATGAAGTTCAGCTGATTCCCTGTCATTGTAAACCCCTGTGCAATCCAGTACGATATCAACCTTCAGATCCTTCCAGGGAAGATTTACAATATTTTTTTCATGAAAGATCCTGATCGTGTCGTTACCGATAATGAGCGATGAATTCTCGTGCCTGACTTCCAATGGAAACCTGCCATGGGTTGAGTCATACTTGGTTAAATGGAATACTGCTTTTGCGTTGGTTGTTTCGTTAATCGCAACAAGGTTGATCTTTTCATAAAACGTTTCAGACTCATATAAAGCTCTTGTAATGCATCTGCCTATCCTGCCATACCCATTGATTGCAATATTCAGTTTCATTTTTTGTTTCATCTGATTGTCTTTTTCTTTAAGCCATTAACGAATATTTTTTAAATATCTATATCACACTCAACCCTACAAATTAACCCTAAAAATACCAGGTACAGATATAAATTTTTTTATACATGACAGATCTTTTTTCACCATAACCGGAAACAAGCATATGGTTAACTTTTGACGACAAAACTCCCGCATACGGATGAACAGTCCGGCATCTGTTACTATCTTTTATTGACCCGTTTTAACTTATCGTCTATAATTTGCCTTAATTTCTTTAAACTGCTGAATTGTTAAATTTAAATTGAACAACCAAGGAATCAGAAAATGATCTCAAACTCTGTGTTATTCGCATTTAGCTTAACCTTATTTGCAGGACTTGCTACCGGCGTTGGCAGTGCCCTGGCCTTTTTTGCAAAAAAAACAAATACAAAATTTTTATCCATCTCCCTTGGGTTTTCAGCCGGAGTGATGATTTATGTCTCGTTTATCGAAATCTTTGTCAAAGCAAGAGATGCGCTAGAAGCTTCACTTGGACCGACAAAGGGATACTGGTGGACAACCTTGGCTTTTTTTGGCGGAATTTTATTAATCGGTTTAATAGATAAGATGGTTCCCTCTTTTGAAAACCCCCATGAAATAAGGGGGATCGAAGAAATGGATGAGGAATCGACCAGGAAAAGGCAGTTATTGAGAATGGGTATGTTTTCTGCTCTGGCCATTGCCATTCACAATTTTCCCGAAGGGCTTGCCACCTTTACAGGTGCACTTGCAGACCCAACCCTGGGTATCAGCATAGCCGTTGCCATTGCCATTCACAATATTCCTGAAGGAATTGCTGTTTCGGTCCCCCTCTATTATGCCACTGGAAGCAAGAAAAAAGCATTCTTTTATTCTTTTTTATCAGGATTGTCCGAACCTGTCGGTGCATTGGTCGGATATGGGATCTTTTATCGATTTTTCAATGATATTACATTTGGTCTTTTATTCGCTTCCGTGGCCGGTATTATGGTGTTTATTTCCCTTGACGAGCTTTTACCCACAGCAGAAAAGTATGGAGAACACCATCTGGCAATTTATGGATTGATCGTTGGGATGGGGGTTATGGCCCTGAGCCTGCTTCTCTTTGCTTGAAAATCGTTATACAACGATTTATCAGGCAGCGCTAATTATTACAGGAACGACCCGTTTTGTCTCTATGCTGTCTGCAGCGTCCCCTGTCATTTCTACAGACATTACAGCGATCATCAGAGCAATGCTCACAGGAGAAACAATCCCTGCATGGGTGTTTTTTCCGGCAATTTTTCTGCTTTTCAGGAACATATAACTTGCCGGGTAACCCCGGCACTTTTACAAAAGGCATAAAGACCGTTCCTTTTTAAATGTTTTGAGGCTTCTTTATATATGGTAAGCAAGAATCATGGAGAATCAAGCAAGGACTGTTTTTTCCAGTATATCATCATAGGCTTTTATAATCCTGCGCCAGGAAAACTTTTCCATTTGATCTGATAACTGTTTTCGTAACGGTACATACTTTTCAGGCTGTTTAAGGATGTCTTCAATTTTTTGTATTAAATTTTCTTTTGTTCGATATAAAACAGTGGAATGGAATACTTCAGGTATAATCTCAGGGTAGGATAACCTGTCCGGCAGCAGGGGCATGCACCCGAATCTGACCGCTTCAACTACAGAAATACCAAAATTTTCCTGGGTTGAACAACTGATTACAATGGACCCTTTCTTCAGCCAGGACATGTATTTGTGCTTTGACTCAAGGTAGCCGTAAACCTTAATAACATCTTCAAATCTGTCTTTTGCCCGGCTGAAGATATCTGGAAAAATATCATATTTCTCTCCCATAATAGCCAGAGAAAACTGCCTGTTTCTTTCTCTTAGTGCTTCCATTGCTTCAAAGAAAAATTCTGGATTTTTGTCATATTCCCATCTGTGATTCCATATAATCAATGGCCGCTCCTTATCTTTTTCACTTAAATCCAGACAGCCTGTTTCAAACTGACAGCCCGGGTAGAGAACGGATGTTTTTTTACAGATCTGCTCAATTACCCGTTTGGGCCTTACATCCGGCATCTGTTTAATGAGTGTTTTGGCAGCACCCAGAAAATCAGTAAAATGAAAATTTGAATTAAACAGTACTTTGTCTGCTGCCAGAGCTGAAATAATATTGGTAAATCCCAGGTGAAAATCTCGTTTTTCATTGGATGACAGCGGGTAAGACAATTGATTTTCATGAAAATACAGTACAATGGGGGGGATATGATTTCCAGCAAGAGATTTAAAATCTGACACATGCATCATATCGGTAGCAAAAATGACATCAAATACGGACAAATCTTTTATCTTGTCTGCATAATAAAGCGCAGCCCCTCTCATTCTCCATTTCCAAAATCTGGCAGGAAGTGTCATAAGCGTTACATCATGGCGGGAATTTGTTTTAAATCCCAGAGCAAAATCCTTATGGGATCCACCAAAGAAAGGTTCAAGAAAGAGCACTTTCACAATTATGAAATCCTTTGATTAAATTTTAATGTGATAAATAATTTTTTAAACTGCGTCAAGGTCAGGCAGCTTTACTTTTTTTGATATATTTTGAGGCAATAAGGGACAACTCTTTTAAATTATAGGGTTTGGCAACATATTCCATGACACCGCATTCTTTTGCTTTCTGTTTATCAAATGTATCGCTGTGCCCGGTACATATAATCACTGGAAATCCGGGTCGAATCCGCATGACTTCATTCGCAAGTTTCTCTCCGGTCATACCCGGCATGGCCAGATCCGTAATCAAAAGATCAAAAAATTCAGGCGCTCTGGCAAAGGATTCCAGAGCCTGTGTTCCTGACTCGGCAGTCATGACTGAATAGCCCAGATTGGTGAACATTCTTTTTGCGATAATGGTAATTTCTTTTTCATCATCAACAAATAAAATTCTGCCGCCTTCTTGAACAGAATCGTTCTTGTCCGGTATTTGACCATTGGACTCTTTTTTTTCATGCACCGGTATATGCACAACAAAACAAGTTCCCTTGCCGGGCTCAGTTTTAAAACTGATATGCCCGCCAAATTGTTTTACAATCCCAAGGGTTGTGGCAAGCCCCAGCCCGGTTCCGATTTCCCTGGATTTTGTTGTAAAGTAAGGGTCAAATATTTTAGACTGTATATCCGGATCTATCCCTGTCCCGTTATCTTTAACACTAAGCTTAATATAATTACCCGGTTTTAACTGGCCCATATCTTGTTTTACGGATGGATGAAAGGTTACATTCTGCAATCCGATTTCAAGGCAGGGTGTTTCAGCTTTTTCAAGGGCATGCTTTGCATTGGTGCATAAATTCATAAAAACCTGATACATTTGTATCGAATCCGCTTTTACCAGGTTCAGCTGTTTATCGATATTTTCTATGATTTGAATGTTTTTTGGCAGTGTGGATCTAAGCAGCTTCAATGCCTCTTTTATGATAGGTGAAAGATATAATGGCTGGACATCTGACGTGTGCTCCCTGCTGATGGTCAGAATCTGACGAACCAAATCTCTGGCCCTGTAACCTGATTCCCTGATCTGTTCAAATTCCATTTTTCCATGATCAGTTTCTGATGCCTCCATTAGTGCGACCTCTGCATTCCCTATAATGGTTGTCAAAATATTGTTAAAATCATGCGCAATTCCACCTGACAGTGCACCCAAAGCCTCCAAGCGCTGAGCCTGGTGCAAATCCTGTTCCAGCATTTGCTGGTGAGTGATGTCTCTCATAAATGCGAGATTGGCCGGTTCATCATCCCATACAACTGGGACAAGTCGAATATGGACCCATATTATGCTATTATCCTTTTTTACTAATCTTACTTTAAAATAATTTTCATTTTTACGAGAAAGAACGGATGTTTCGTAACACTCCAGCACCACATTTAAATCTTCAGGGTATATATAGTCAATAAGCTGATCAGAAATCGTCTCACTCTTCTGTAATCCCATTATTTCGTAAACGCTGTTATTGGCATATTTGAGTTTCAGGTTTTGAACGACCAGGATCCCGTCCTCAGCATTTTCAACCATCTGCTTATATTTCTCTTTGGCTGCCTTCACGTCCTGGTTTTTTTGATCCAGCCTGGCCTTAACCTGCTGAAACTTTATGGTGACTGCAATTGCGATTGCAATAAAAATCCCTGAAACAATCAACCCGGTGATATTGCCGCTTTCAGCCACATTGCGAAATCCACCCATAGCTTTACCAGCACCAGTTCCGCCATTACCTGACGCCCAGATTGACGATGGATTGAATATCGCCCCTAAAACAGGTAGCCAGCCATAGAAAACAATGAGGTAAAAATTGTCCAAAACAAATTTCATTCAGCACCTGGTAATTTGAGAGAATAGCCTGATATCACGATCGATTTTATTACAAGAATTTTTTAATCTGTGCCGTTACTATACCACATCTGTGAAAATTAAAAAAACCTTTTTAATATAATTGTTGCCAAACCGCTTTTCCAATAATAAATATAACGATTGCCATAAAGCTTTTCGTTTTGTGAAACGTGTTTAGATCACAGACAGTTGAAAGGGGTGTGGTTGGCGTGGCGTTAAATCAGCATTTTTGCAGGAAGCCTGAAAATGGTGAATTCCGCTTTTTAACGAACACGACGTTCGTTAAAATTTAATGATAAAAAGTATGAATAAAATGAATTCAAACCATCAGATTAACAATCCTGTTTCAACTGCATACCGTTCTGAAGATCTTTCAATCGACCTGAACTGCCAAGGGAACAATGAATACATCAAGGTCAGTTATCCTGTAAAATATGGCATATTTTCAAGGCTTGAGACACAAGATTATATATTTGAATTCAATTTAAACAATGAAATCCGGCATGCAAAATCAAAAAAAAAGGGGTGGATTCATCCTTCGGAATGGTTGAAGCGGACCATTGGAAATGACTGGATATATTATTCGACAGGAGGGTATTCAGGCGTTTATGAAGCATTAGGCGAATACTATTTACCCAATTTGATGTACCCGACAAATTCCCTGATTGGCGGCAGACCCTTTGAAGAGCCTGAAATCAGTACAATTGTTAAAAACTGGCATCTCATCCTGTCTGAGTTACCTGATATTCATATGGCGGCGCCTTTCCAACAATGGGTTGACAATATCAAAAGCCATTCACCAGAAAGCCTGCAGCAGAAAGCAGACCTGCTGTTTGATATTTCAGGCTCACGGGTCAGCGTCATACCGCCTGATGCCCGGCATGTTGATTACAACATTATTCCCATTAATATCGTTGATGGATGCTTATACAAGTGTCAATTCTGCAAGGTTAAAAACAAGAAGAAAATCTGTCTTCGATCCAGGCAGGATATCAGCCACCAGATGGTACAGCTCAACCGGTTTTTAGGCAGGGATATCATCAACTACAATGCGGTATTCCTTGGTGAGCATGATGCGCTATATGCCCCTTCAACGCTTATTCTGGAAACAGCCCAGGAGGCGTACCATACATTTGGATTTTATAACAGTTACATGAAAGGCAATTATCTTTTCATGTTCGGCAGTGTTGATTCTTTATTGAATACTGACAAACATCTTTTTCAGGAATTGAACCGTCTTGATTTCAAGACCTTTATCAATATAGGGCTTGAATCGTACGATCAAACGACACTGACATGTCTTGGTAAACCGATTACACCCCGAAAAGTTGCTCAAGCCTTTGAACAGATGCAGTATATCAATCATAAATTTCAAAATATAGAACTGACCGGCAACTTTATAATGGATGAATCTCTCCCGGACTCGCACTATGACACCTTAATCACACTCATCAGGGGCAATATCAACCAGACAAAACCTAAAGGCACTGTTTACCTTTCCCCGGTGACGTTTGGAAGCCCCTCACGGCAGGTCCTGTATGATTTTTACAAGCTCAAGGCATTGAGCCGCTACCCCATGTTTTTATATATTATTCAAAGGCTCTGACCCTTTTTTTTGCAGCTAAATTATAATTGCGAACTCCTGCTTATTTTGATAGCAGTAACATATGGAGAGCCTACTTGATTTTAACCTTATTTTAATGATAGTTTCACTGCCATGATATCATCATCATCACTCATTTCACTTCACGGCGGTCACAGCGGCCAGTTCTGCAGCCATGCAGAAGATTCTCTTGAAGACATTATCCGGCAGTATATTGCACTTGGCTTTGAATATGTCGGCATCAGTGAGCACGCACCGCCTGTGAATGGCCTGTTTTTATACCCTGATGAGAAAGCGATACATTTAACAGCCGCTGATATTCAAAAACGATTTGAAAACTATTTTAAAACCTTGAACAGCCTTAAAAAAAAATATGCATCCAGAATTAAAATTTTTGCCGGTATGGAAACAGAAACATATGAGGGATATGCAGACCATATAAAAAACCTTATTTCAAAATTTCAACCAGATTATATTGTTGGTTCTGTCCATCACATTCATAATATGTGTTTTGATTATTCTTTTCAGGAGTACGAAAAGGCTGCAAACGCCATTGGCTCATATGAAATGATGTACGAGGCATATTTTGACCTTCAATATGAAATGATCAAGGAACTCAAACCTTTTGTTGTCGGCCATTTTGATTTGATCAGAATCTATGACAGGGCATATAAAAAAAGGGTGCTGATTGATAAAATCCACCAAAAAATCAAAAGAAATTTGAACCTGATCAAATCTTTAAATCTTGTCATGGATTTTAATTTAAGGCCCCTAATAAGAGGAGAAGAAGAACCTTATATTACCAGATCAATATTAAAGATGGTCAAAGAAATGGGAATCCGGGTTGTCCCGGGCGATGATTCCCATGGCGTTGATGAAGCAGGTCTAAATATTGACAAGGGCATTCAAATTCTACAAAAAGAAGGATTTGACACTCATTGGCCGATTCCCAAACTTTTGACCTAACACCTAAAGGATACTATAATGAGAGCGGTTGTTCAGCGAGTAAAAAAATCTCATGTTGTCGTAGACAACACAATTATTTCCAATATCGGCAATGGACTATTGGTACTCCTGGGAGTCGGGGAAGAAGATACTGAGAAAGATGCAGATTTCCTGGCTGAGAAGATAATTAACTTGCGGATTTTTGAAGATGACAAGGGGAAAATGAATATCTCTCTTAAAGATGTAAAAGGAGAGCTTTTAGTGGTTTCCCAGTTCACACTTTTAGGTGACTGCAGAAAGGGACGAAGGCCTTCTTTTGTTAAGGCCGCGCCGCCAAAAAAGGCCAATGATTTATATGAATATTTCATCAGCCGGGCCATGGAGCTTGGCATCATGACAAAATCAGGGATGTTTCAAGCCATGATGGATGTTTCCCTGATCAATCAGGGGCCTGTCACGCTTCTGCTGGACACAAAAGAAAAATGAAGCCGGAAAATTTTTCAATTATACTTGTTGAGCCGCAGGGACCGATTAACATTGGTGCTGTGTGCCGATTGATGATGAACTTCGGTTTTACACAGCTCCGGCTGGTAAATCCGACCAGACACTATAAATCGCTCCCGGCAAAGAAAATGGCTTTAACTGCATTCAGTGTTCTTGAAAATGCGCTGGTTTTTAAAACCCTTCCATCTGCCCTTGCAGATATTCAGATTGCGTTTGGTACTACCAGAAGATTCGGCAAGTATCGGAATAATTTTTTTACTCCGTCCGGCGCAGCAAAAGAGATAGAAAACAAATATCAGGATACACATTGCGCCCTTGTTATGGGTCCTGAAGACACAGGGCTTGAGACAAAGGACCTGGACCTTTGCCAGCACTTTATTACAATCCCGACGCATGAAGCTTATCCGTCCATGAATCTGAGCCATGCGTTAGCGGTTCTGTTATATGAAATATCTCTGAAATCAGACCGTGGAAAAAATTTAACGGAACTGTCTTCAAAAAAACTGGCCACAGGTAAAGAAACCGAACAGATGTTTTTACATATGAAAAACAGCCTGTTAAACATTGACTTTCTCGACAAACAGAACCCGGACCATCTGCTCAGGACATTCAGGAGGATCTTTGGCGCTGCCGGGCTGACGTCAAGAGATGTCAGAATTATCCGGGGCATGATGAGCCGCATTGACTGGACAGAAAGTCAAAGGAGAAAACACACAGATGTTCACACTGGATGACCTGCTTGAAATTGCCATAAAAATGGAGGAAAATGGAGAAGCTGTTTACCTCAATTCCATAAAAAAAATTTCAAACAAAGATATCAGATCCATGCTGGAATGGATGGCGAATGAGGAGGCCTGTCATGCCAGGTGGTTTGCTGATCAAAAAGACAAACTCTCACTTGAAGTGGATGAAAAGGACCTGAAAGAAATGGTCCCTGATGTACTCAAGGACATGATAGGAGAAAAAACGCTGTCCCTGAATGAAGTTGATTTTTCTGAAATCAAATCATTGCCCGAATTGTTATCCACCTTTATCGGGTTTGAAAAAGAAACCATTATGTTCTATGAGGTTCTTGAAATGTTTATCGATGACACAACCGTTCTTGACGGGTTAAAGGCCATTATCAAGGAAGAAAAACACCATATTGAAAAATTGACTGTAATGATGAACACTTTCCAGGATGATGCTTGACAGGTCCCCGCCCCTTTGCGCCTGCAGCCTTGTGTGAGGAAGTGACAGGTTGTTCCCTCAAATGGGGATGTGATATTTACAAAAAGAAAAGCCTGCTGGCAGAGGCTATAAATCAAAGAAACTGCGGATATCAAAAACCACATTTTCCAGTGAATTTTTCTTTCCTTTTTCCAAGTCTATCTTAAACGAATGAATGATAAACTTGAAATCTTCCCTCTGGTCTTCCGGTTTTCGACGAATCTTTTTTATAAATGGTTTCAACCTGGATTTGTTTTCCATTTCCGGCATGACCAGCCACAAATTGATTAATCCTAAAATCGTTTTGTCATCGATCGTTTTTTCACCAAATTTCACACCTTCCTTTAAAAAATGGTTGATGATGACAGCGTGCTGCTGTCTTAGCTTTCTAATTTTAGGGAGAACAGCAATTGCTGTTTTTGGTGTAATTCCCGGTATCCGGGTACAGATATTATAAAAAACATTCATTTGATCATGGGTGATATGTTTTTCCTTCAGTTCTTCCTCCCATGCGTCATACCCCATTTTTTTCCGATCGCCTTTGGGCAGATTGATCCTGAAAAACTGGTTGAGGAAACCAGGGCTCAGACCTTCCAGGTCAACAAAAGCGCGAAGCACTAAAAGCCGGTTAAGTCCAAATTTTTTAATATTTTTACTGAAATCCAAGATATGTTTAACGGGAAAAGAAGTGTTAGAACAAAGTAATTTTAATATTTCCAATTGCTCATCACTTAAATTTGCTAACACAGGGGCAAACGTTTTGCAGTCACCCTTTTTGGGTTTCTTGTTTTCAAAAAAAATTTTAAACAGCCGAAACGCTCCAGTTCCCGGCCATATATCAAGGCTTTCTGCAATTTTCTCGAAACTCATTGTGTCTGGCTTAATTTTCGGTTTGGCCTTGGGCTGCTTCTTTTTTTCCTTAAACAACGGCTTTGTGTGATCCAATGCCGCATCTATGATCTCTTCACGTGTCATTGGTTTCACAAAACTCATTTTCGAAGAACGTTTATGGTCTGTTTTTTTTCTCATACGATACCAGATTGAACCTCCTGCTTTCACCATAAGATAGATGACAAGGCTCTGGTAGTCAAGATAACATTGGAAATTTGGAATGAATGTCCATGGCCGCGGCCAGGTTTACCTTACACTTGCAGCACAGTATTGATTACCTGTCTGCCGGGCTGGCCGAAGCCGGATATCAACAGCCTGATTGTCCACCATTTTACCGGCGGTTAATGCGGATGAACAGCATTGTATCTTTTTGCAAGGTATTCACAAATCAATCGTGCATCATCTATAAAGACCTCGCCTGTTGACAGACTTTTTTTGGCACCTTCCGGGATGGGTGTTTCATCACCAAGCACCAGAACAGGACAGCTTTGGTTTTCTTCACCTAAAATTTCAATAACGGTGTGGCGGGGTTTTTCAAAATCAACAGATTTGATGTCCAGTTGTTTTTTTACCTCTGGTGAATAGGCAAAGAAACCTTCGACAATACCACAGTCAGGACAATAACAAGGACCTTTATCTTTTTCCTCAATCCATGTATTCAGCATAAACAGTTTGTTTTTTTTCATATTCTTCTCCATCTCTATCAATCCCTAAATTATTAAATAAAATAGGGGTTTATACCTATTGACGACACTTTGTCTTCATAGTACTTTTAAAATATACCAGTTTAGTAGAGAACAAACAATTATGAATGAAGCTTGTTTCCAATATTTTAGATGCGACAAACCTGATTGCCCCGCCTATAATAATACTCAGAAAATGTGCTGGGAGATTGAAAACACACTCTGCAATTCACCACATTTCGAGGTGATGCTGAAGCATGACAGAAACAAATGTGAGTATTGCCAGTATTATAAATTAAACGCCAACAAAACACCAGGCGGTCGTTAATTTTGCAACACCACAGGGCTGACATTGAAATATAAACTCAATAGCGATCACATGGATTATATCAAAATAACCGTATCTGGTGTTATGGATAAAAACAATATGGTGCAGGCGATTTCAACGCTTATACAGCACCCGGATTACCCGACCAAACATTCATACTGGGACTGCACTGAAGGGAAAATGGGAATGGGTATTATGGATTTAAAAGAAATCATTGGGATTTTCCGTCTATACAAACCCAGATCAGATAATTTTGCCAATAAATCTGCCATACTGGTTAAAGGAGAACTCAACAAATCCATGGCCAATGTTTTTATTTCAATGGCAAAAATTTTACCGCTTAATTACAGGGTGTTTACCGACAAAAAAAAGCTGGAATCATTTCTGTGCCGGCAGCAGACATAGGTAAAACAGCCTGTTGGATCTATCTGAATTGTCCAACAAAATTTGTTTTTGACTTCAGGCTTTGTGAAATGATTGACAGATCCGTCTTTTTTATGCAGAATGGAGCAGTTTTTATTGAGATGGAAGGTTAAGAATGAACCGTATTAAGAAAGACATCACCATGTTTCATATTCATTTCCTGAATCGATTCAGCGGTCTATAATTTCTTTTTTCCCGGAAAGATACCGGCTTTCCGACCCATCACGACATAAAACCTACGATACATACAATATAGAAATTTAAAAGAGGCGATAAAATGAAAGTTATTGTGCTTGGCTGTGGGCTCGTTGGCGGACCTATGGCCCTTGACCTGGCAAAAGATGATGATATCGATGTAACCATTGCTGATATAAACGGTGACAGTTTAAAGCGATTTGACAATCATCCTGACATCACTCCTGTTCAGCAGGATCTGGCAGACAAACCTGGGCTGAAGAAACTGATCTCATCCTCTGATATGGTGGTGAGCGCTGTCCCGGGATTCATGGGTTACAAAACACTTGAAACCATCATTGAAACAGGAAAAAATGCTGTTGATATTGCGTTCTTTCCGGAAGATGCCATGGCGCTGAACCAACTGGCAGAGGAAAACGGTGTAACCGCTGTTGTAGACTGCGGTGTCGCACCTGGAATGAGCAACCTGCTGACAGGCTATGCCGATTCCTTACTGGACAAAACCCTTGATGCTGTGATCTATGTCGGCGGGCTTCCTGAGGTGAGGATACAGCCGTGGGAATACAAGGCTGTGTTCTCTCCCATTGATGTGATTGAGGAATATATAAGACCTGCATTTTATGTTGAAAACAATCAAATAATTGAAAAACCAGCTTTAAGTGACCCTGAACTGATCGATTTCCCTGAAGTTGGAACCCTTGAAGCGTTTAACACAGACGGCCTTCGATCTTTAATTAAAACCTTGGATATCCCGAACATGAAAGAAAAAACCATGCGATATCCCGGGCACATTGACAAAATCACCCTTTTAAGAGAGGCTGGCTTTTTCAGTGAAAATGCCATTCGTATTAACGGCCGGCGCATACGGCCGATCGATGTGACGGCCCGTCTTCTGTTTCCCCAATGGGAACTCAAATCCGGTGACATTGATATGACCCTCATGAAAATTACAGTCACGGGTGAAAAAAGGGGTAAAAAAAGAACCTACACCTGGGACCTTTTTGACAAATATGACCTGGAAACAAAGGTTCATTCTATGGCACGAACAACCGGATACACGGCAACGGTTGTGTTGCGATTGTTGAAACAAGGTCTTTTTGACCAAAAGGGTATTATCCCGCCTGAATTGATTGGGAAAAATGAGGCATGCGTGACATTTATTTTACAGGGGCTGAAACAAAGAAACATCATCTATAAAGAAACAATATCCAACCATTAAAAAAGTGCTGCCCCCAGGTATGTTACCATGGGCAGCACTCAACAGTCATCTTTCTTTTATCAAAGATTTAAAACGATCTTTTTAAACCAATTTCTATTTGCGTTCTACGATCAGTGCCAACCCCTGGCCGCCACCGATGCAAAGTGTTGCCAGGCCATAGCGCAGGTCTCTTGCTTTCAGTTCATACAAAAGTTTGGTAACAATAGCACCGCCGGACGCAGAAACGGGATGGCCCAGCGCAATCGCGCCTCCGTTTACATTGACTTTATCCTGGTCCATTTTCAATTCACGCATGCATGCAAGTGCCTGGGATGCAAACGCCTCATTCAGTTCAACCAGATCGATATCGTCCATGGTTAATCCAGCTTTTTCCAGTGCCAGTTTGGTGGCAGGAATTGGTCCGATTCCCATGTAGGCCGGATCAACACCGACAGAGGCATATGAGACAATCGTTGCCAGAGGGTCAAGGCCCAGCTCATCGGCCTTATCTCTTGACATTACCATCAGTGCAGACGCACCATCATTCATACCGGATGCATTTCCTGCGGTGACTGACCCGCCCTTTCTAAACGGCGGTTTCAATTTCTGGAGGCTTTCCATGGTTGTCCCATATCTTGGATGTTCATCTGTATCAAATATTTTGGGATCCCCTTTTCTCTGGGGGATTTCAACTGGAACAATCTGTTCCTTGAATTTTCCTTCTTTAATGGCTGCTTCGGCCAGCTGCTGGCTTCTTAACCCAAATGCATCCTGGTCTTCTCTTGAAACATTGTATTTTTCTGCAACGTTTTCTGCAGTTTCACCCATAGTGTTTCCGCTTAAGGGATCAAAAAGAATGAGCTGATCCTGAAGTTGTCCATGTCCCAATCGATATCCCCATCTGGCTTTTTTCAACATGAATGTTGCATTGCTCATGCTTTCCATTCCGCCGGCGATAATGGTATCGGCGTCACCTGATTTGATGACTTGAGCCGCCAATGTAATGGCTTTAATACTTCCTGCACAGGCTTTACTGATTGTGAACTGGGGTTTTTCCTGCGGGATACCTGCTTTAACAGCCACAACACGGGCTGAATTAATGGGGAGATCCCCGGTTCTGTAACCTGATGCATAAATAACTTCATCTACCTGATCTGGGCTGATGCCTGCTCTTTTTACAACTTCTTTAATTGGAATGGGTCCAAAATCAATATCACTTAACGGGGCAAGTGATCCGCCAAATTTACCAATTGCCGTTCTGCAGGCTGCAACAATGACAACTTCTCTCATTTCTCCTCCTGAAAATATATCGGTTTTATATCATATCCTAAATATAGCTTTAATATAGCTGTATTATAAATAGTTGGGAGTGTCAACCAAAAACAATCATCCGATTTTAATTTGCAGGATAATATTCAGCCAGATCTTCAATTGCTTTCTGTAGTGTTACAGCATAGCCTGGGTCACTGTTCTGTTTGGCTTTCATGGCAGCTATTATCACGGCATGATGCTTTTTTAACCGTTCCACATAATCTTTTTGGTCTGGTTTCACCCGTTGTGTTAAAAAATAGTCTCCAATGGTTGAAATCACATTTTGCGCATGCGTTTCTTTATTCAGAACCCACCGTACGAGCTGCTGTTTTGATTGTGGATCTGATTTATCAGACAGCTGCTGGATGAGTTTGGCTGCTTTTAAAATGGTTTTTGTATCTTCCAGCATCTGGTCCACTCTTGCATGATCATTGTAGATGCCGCAAGGTATCTGGCAATGTGCATGAGCATTAACAAAACCGAATGATAGAATCGCTGACAGAATGACAATGATAGTTACTAATTTTTTCTGATTCATTGGGTATCCTCCTGTTTGGGGTTGACGTCATATAGACAATGTAATCATGGTAAAGAATGTTCCAATAAAATAATTATCTGATAACAAAAATTAAGGGGGAATCTGCCGCTTCTTTGTCTGATTCAATTCCCGGGCAGTTTATACAGGCCATCCCTTTCACAGCTTTGCCTTTAAACTCCATTTACTATTGATACGGTAAAAAGAGTACACACCTACGCTTTTCTATTTTCCAACACTTTCAAAATTTTTTCCAGTTGATTTCCGGCCCTTGATTTTAGCTCTTCTGCTGCAGCCGTGATTTTTTCCTGATACGGTTTATCCGTTATATCAACCATATTGATCATTACATTTTTATATGCACCCCAAATACCTGTTTCCAGGGCTTTTGCCCCTACCGCTATATCTGATTTTGATGCAATATTGCCATATTGGGCAACCTCAAGCATGGCATCCCATGCAGTATCTGCAATTCTCATCGTTGTCAGCGGTACATCAATGGCCTTTTTCAATCCCTGTTGAAGTTTATCTTCTTTCGCCTTTTTTTCGTTTCTGGTTTCTTCAGGCAGCCGAGTGGCGTCGATATAGTCATTAAAGGCATGGGTATCTTCATCAATCATTGGAATCAGTTTTTCTGCTGCATGGTGCAGCGGTGGGACAATTTCTCGCATTTTTGGATCAAGGTCTTCAAATTTTCGAACCCCTAAGGTTAATTTCGCCGCCATTGCCCCTAACCCGGCCCCTATGGCGGCCATTGCAGCAGCGGCGGAACCGCCGCCTGGTGCCGTACTTCTGGACGCGACTTCTTTAATAAATTCCCTGACAGTCAGCCCTGCCAGCGGTTCGTTGA
Organism: uncultured Desulfobacula sp.; assembly: GCA_964343845.1. Lineage (GTDB taxonomy): Bacteria > Desulfobacterota > Desulfobacteria > Desulfobacterales > Desulfobacteraceae > Desulfobacula. The sequence continues at coordinate 238,920 of CAYFKW010000002.1, forward strand.
GTTCTTCGGCTATAATATACTCAATAATTTTTTCTTTTGGGTTGAAAGGTGCGACAGAGTTAAGGCCCAGTCTTTCAATGGCAAGCCTTACTTTCTGGTCTTCATCCAGAATAAACAGGTTTTCTTTTCCAATATAGTACTCAGCCGCCATCAGAATGGCTTCCAAGGGAACAACGCCGACGATTTCAGATCCGGCAACTGCAATATGTAACTTTTCTGCATCCTTCTTCACCGCTTCAAACAGTACATGCGGCGGGGTGACATGATAATTATTCAGGTTCACAGTGACCTGTGCCAGGTTATAATCATCTACATACCATCCCATGCCTTTTACGTCTTTAAAGCGGCCCGGCTCATCAGGACCGCGCCCGGCCTCGCGAAGGTTTAATGCAATCCGGTGCGCCTGGTTTGGTGTTGACAAAAGATTGACATTATAAGCAATGAGAAAAGATCGAGCCCCTGTTACGGTGGCTCCCCATTCAGGGATAAACCTGGCCGGGCCAAAATCCGGTTTCCACTTTTTTGTTGTAATTTTATCCTTCAATCCTTCATATTGCCCTTCCCTGATCTGTGGAAGTGTTTTCCGATAATCTTTGGTTGCAGATGCTTCATAAAGATAAATCGGGATACCGATCTCATCTGCGGCTCTTTTACCGAACACTTTTGAAATCTCAACACACGCTTCCATTGTCACGTTGGCAACCGGGATAAACGGACAGACATCCATGGCACCCATACGGTGATGCCCGCCTGTATGCGTTGTCATGTCTATCTTCTTTTTCGCAACTTTTGCAGCATTTAATGCCCCTTCAACCACAGTTTCAGGAGACCCCACAAAGGTATACACAGTCCGGTTCGTAGATTTTCCCGGATCAACATCGATCAGGCGACAGCCCCTGGTCTGACGTATGGCCTCAGCAATCGCCGCTATGGTCTCTTTGTTTCGTCCTTCACTAAAGTTTGGAACGCATTCGACAACCTGATTCATTTTTTGCATTTTTCCTTATTGATATGTCTTTTTACTATTGTTTTATCATAAAGAAACCAGCTTGTATATACATGTATGTCTTTTTAGATTTTACCTTTCAGCGATGGAAATCGAGATGTATCTGTATGGGGATAAAATTTCGCACCAGAAAACATGTTCATAAATTCCTGGTTTACATTTAATTCAATGTACGTAATGGACTGACGAATTTTCATGATCCGTTCAAACGCATCTGGCGATGTCAGCAATACCTTTGCCCCGCCAAGGGAACTGTTACCCAGGACCCTGAATGTTTCAACAGGGATATCCGGCAGCATGCCGATAGAGATGGCAGAGACAGGATTGATGAACGATCCGAATGTGCCGGCCACATAAAAAGTCTTCAAGTCTTCATATTCAAGCCCGGCCGTATGTTTGACAATTACCTCCAGTATAGTGTACATGGCTGCTTTTGAACTGGTGAGCAGATTTAAATCTACCTGGCTTAACGCAATGGCCTCATCAATGCCGGACTGTTCCTCATCTACAAGAACAAAATATGGAATTCCGTCTTTTTCCGACAACCTGCCTTTACAGGTCTCTTTTACAAACTTCCCCCGTATATCAATTCGTTTGGACAAAAAAAGACTGGCCGCCAGGTCAATCATCCCGGATCCGCAAATACCAATCGGTTCTTTTTCCTCTATTGTATGAATTTTCAGTTCGCCTGTCTGCGGTTCAATCCACACCTTGTCGATCACACCGGGTTCAGCCGTCATGCCCATTTTGCTGATACCACCCTCCAACGCCGGACCGGCAGCACCGGCACATGCCATCAGCCAGTCCTTGCTGCCAACGACTATTTCAGCATTTGTCCCCACATCTACCATAAGGCACGGTACCTCTTTTTGATCAAGATCCGAGAAAAGAATGCCGGAAATTAAATCACCCCCAAAATAGGACCCGATATTCGGGAAAAGAAATACGGATCCATATTTATTGATGTCCAATCCTAAATTCTCTGCCAGGTGGGTGTCCGGGATATTTACACAGGGGATATACGGTTCTTTTATAATTTCAAAGGATTCGATTCCCAGAAACAAATGGGTCATGGCTGTATTGCCTGCCCCTGTTACAAGATAAATGTCCTGCTGGTGATATCCATGGGTCTGGCATAAATAAGACAGGTGTTCATTTACCCCTTTAATGACAAGCTCATGCAATTCTAAAAGACCGTTTTCCTTATTGGAATGATGGATTCGTGTTAAGATATCCGGTCCGATAACCGATTGAGGGTTATCAAAACTTGTCTCTCCGATCTCCTGTCCGGTTTCTATATCCATTAGGGATATCACAATTCTTGTGGTGCCGATATCAATGGCAAGTCCAAGGATGGGGCGAGCAACAGAGGGGTCAACAAGGTCCAGGACTATCCAGGAATGCCGATCCTTGAACAGCACTGCTTTCACCCTGTGCTTCCAGTCTCTCAGGTTGGAGGGCAGCTGTTTAAGCAGGGCGACAGGAATCGTTATGTGGTCTGTACCCAACTCATCCATCAGGCATTTTTCAAGCCGCTGTGCATCTGCCGTATTATTGCGTAAACTTGGGGTATCAATATCGAGCGTTCGAACAAAGCCTTTTTCCGGCATCATTTATGCAACCTCTCAAGACGCGCCTTCACTTTTGGAAAATAATTGAGTTCGGTATGGGGTAAAAATAATGATGCCATGTAATGATCCATGTATGAAGGTGTTGCCGACAATTCAAAATTGGTCATCATATTCACGACCTTTGCAACATCCCTGCGCAGCGCATTGGTCAGTGAATTAATTTTGCAGCCCAGAAGTGATCCATTGCCAAGGTAGGTAACCTTATCTGTATCAATTTCCGGTAAAAGACCTATGGTAATGGCACTCTCCAGGTCAACATAACTTCCAAATCCGCCAGCCAGTATGATTTGCTCAACATCGTTTATTGTCAACCCAATCTCTTCAAGCAAGGTTAAAGCTGCACTGTACATGGCGCCTTTGGCCCGGATCAGGTTACCCAGATCCGGTTCTGTAATGGTGATATCTCTGTCGATTTGCGTATTTTCTTTATATACCAGGACATACTCCCAGATGTCACCTGTCTGTCGGATTCTTTTGGTTTCCAAAGATTGATTGAATTTTCCTCTGGAATCAATGACACCTGTTTCCAGCATTTTTGCTACCAGTGTAATCAGGCCGGAACCGCAGATCCCTTTGGCTTTTTTGTTTCCCACCGTGATAATCATGGGTTCGTAGGTTTCAGGGTTTAAGGCAACATCTTCAATGGCGCCCCTGCTGGCCCGCATACCATGCGTCACACCCCCCCCCTCAAAGGCCGGGCCTGCAGATGCAGCTGCACAGACCATCCAGTCTTTATGACCAATGGCAATCTCTGCATTGGTTCCGATATCCATATACAGGGTCAGCTCGCTGGTCCGGTACATCCCGCAGGCCATAATCCCTGCAATAATATCCCCGCCGACGTAGCTTGAAACACCTGGATAAATCAATGCAATCGTATGGTCTGCTAAATTTATACCGACCTCGTTTGCATGAAAAGGAGGATACATGATAGAGGCCGGCACATACGGGTCTCTTCTGATATACTTGGGGTTTATTTTCAGCAGCAGCTGGGTCATTGTCGAATTGCCTGCAAGTGTAATGGTTGTGACTTCGTGACTGCCGATCTTTGCTTTTTTCAGGATCTTTTCAATAATGATATTAATGGTTTCAATAATTTTCTGATGGATGATGTCAAGTCCGCCTTCTTTTTCAGCAAACACAATTCTTGAAATCACATCTTCACCATAGCTGATCTGGCTGTTGAATTCACCATGCTGTGACAGTACTTCCCCTGTATGCAGATCAAGCGTTTGACCATACACAGTTGTGGTGCCGATATCAACGGCAATACCAAAATTTCTGTCTGTGGTATCAAACGGTTCTATATTGACAATTTCATTTTTCCCATCTTTTCTGACCGGCCTGACAATGGTTGCTGTTACCTTAAACTCCCCTTCACGAATAATATCCGGAACTTTCCGGATTAAATTCAAGTTCATGGTCAACCGGTGCTCATCGTGGTTCAATCTTAAATGGTTAATAATCCGTGTCACATCTGCCTGATTATCCCCTTCGGCTGCAGGGTCCATCTCAAGGTATATTTTTTCTACAGGAGGGATAAAAAGGCCGTCCTGTCGGAGCTCATCAACATTTGAATATGTGGCCTGGGCCGTATGGCGGCCCACTGTTTTTGTATTCAGCCGGCTGGCATCCACCTGCGACTCTACCGGAATCCTGACCACAAGATCAGAGACAACCTCTGACAAACATGCCAGCCGGTATCCCTGGTTATTATCTTCATCGGAAAGGTGGTCTGAAACACCGCCTTTGACCTCTCCTTTTTCAATCATGACCTTGCATTTACCGCAGGCCCCGCCACCGCCGCATGATGCATTGATATGTACGCCTAAATCCATTGCCGCTCGAATTAAACTCTCATTATCTTCAACCTCAATTGTGGCATTGTGAGGCAAAAATGTTACTGAATATGACATTGCTGTATCCTTTATTTTGAATCAGATTATTTCATCTATCTAAATTAACAAAAGAAGTATAAACATTCTATCCCATGTTTGGCAAGCAAAGAGACCGCTTATTAAATAAAATATTTCTTCACCTGAGGTACGAATTACATTGAAATTTTTCTGTCTTTATGGAAATATGAATCGGTTGTGAATAAAAGTGATTTAATAAATACAATAGATTCATCATGAGGGGAAGCAAATGAAAACAGTTGATGAAGCCAAATTAATAGATATCGTTGGCAAAAGGAATGTCAAAACAGACCCGTCCGACCTGTATGTTTATGGGTCAGACTCCTCTGTCCATCATGCAATGCCTTGGGCCATTGTCAAGCCTGAAACCACTGAACAGGTTCAGGACATCATGAGATATGCAAACAAAAATAAAATCCCGGTCATTCCCAGGGGCGGCGGTTCAGGCATGTGCGGCCAGACTGTCCCTATTCAAGGCGGTATCATGCTGGACATGAAAGGGATGAACAAAATTTTAGAAATCAATCTGGAAGATGTGTATTGCCGTGTTCAACCTGGTGTGGTTGACGATGACCTTAATCTTGCTTTAAAACAATACGGCGTTTTTTTCCCGCCCACACCGGCATCCAGCAGGATCGCCACCATTGGCGGTGAAATTGCAAACAATGCCAGTGGGGTTCGGTCTGTAAAATACGGTGCAACAAGAGATGCTGTCTTGGGAATGAAAGTGGTCATGGCCAATGGCGATCTTGTCAGTCTGGGAGCCCACACCCGTGTTGAGGCCTCAGGATACCAGCTTCATAAAATGATTATCGGTTCAGAAGGCACACTTGGTATTGTTGTAGAAGCCACGTTAAGCTTTATCCCGATTCCGGAATTCAGGTGGATGGGCGTTGCAAACTTTGATACGCTTAAAGACGCAGGGCAGGCCATTGGTGCCATCATGGCCTCAGGCGCAACCCCTTCCATGCTTGAACTGGTAGATGATGTTGCCATAAAAGCTGTTAATAAAACCATGGACCTGGGGTTGAAAGAAGTGGCGGCTGCACTGATTTTTGAAGCAGACGGCATGGTAAAGGAAGCAGTGGATTATGAAATCGATAAAATGAAAAAAGTATGTGAAAAGCATAATGGTAAAGATATTTATGCCAGTTATGATCCCAAGGAAAGAGCCAAAATCTTTCTGGGAAGGAAGAAACTTTTCCCTGCACTTTCAAAATACGATGATAACCTGGCCAGTACAGCGCTTGCCGATGATATGGCTGTGCCCTATTCAAAAATGGCAGACATGGCAGGCAAAATCCATGAAATTGCCAAAAAGAATAACATTGTCATGACAGCCTATGGTCACTGCGGTTCAGGATGCATGCACACCAAAATATTGATGGACACAAAGAAAAAAGAGCAGTGGAATGATGCAAAAAAAGCCATTACCGAGGTGTATGACTTTGTCCGCTCTGTGAACGGTACCACAAGCGCAGAGCATGGCATCGGAATTTCAAAGGCAGCATCATTTAAGGTTGAAAAATCAGATTCCTTAAGTATTTTAGCCAAAATCAAAAAAGCACTTGACCCCAATAACATTCTCAACCCGGGAAAACTTGAACAGGCACCCGAGGACTGGGTCACGGCGACAAATTTGAGATATTCTGTGAATAATTAAAAAAAAGGGAAGACCCATGGAAAATAAAATAAAAGAATTTAAAAACCTTGAAAAATGGCAAGGCACATTAGCAAATTGTATCCGATGCGGATACTGTTTTGAACATTGCCCGATGTTCAAGCACTCAGGATGGGAGTCAGATGCACCAAGAGCCAAAATAATCACGGCGTTTGGGTTATTGTCCGGAGAGATTGAACCATCAGAGTCAGCAGCAGATAAACTGTTTTCCTGCTTTTACTGTAAACGGTGTGAAGCTGCCTGCAGTTCAGGCGTGCCCCTGACTGAAATATTTACAGATGCGAAAAAAGACCTGGTTGAATTGGGACTGGAAGGGCCCGGAACGACCTCTATTACCAAACTCAGTTGTGCCAGATGCCTTGTCTGCCTGGGCGCCTGCCCGCATGAAGCACGATCCTACGTAGAAGGAAAAGGCATTACAACAGATCCTGCAAAATGTCAGGCGTGTGGTATTTGTCTGGAAGTCTGCCCTGCTGGTGCCGCCATAATTGAAAACGATTTCGGCACCAACAGAGACGCCTTAATTGAAAAAGCCACTGATTTTCTGAACACGCATGAATCAGCCAAGGCGATTGTGTTTGCCTGCAACTGGTCCTATTATCCAGAACTTCAAGCCTCTGTACTGCCTGAATCTGAGACAGTAGAAAATGATTATGAAATCCTTGTCAATATGTGCGGGGGAAGATTAGAACCGCATCTGTTGATGGCGCCTTTTCTTCATAATGCCTGGGGTGTTCTGGTGGCCTGCTGTCCTGATGACGAGTGTCAGCACAATGGTAATCTGAGAGCAAAGAAAATCGTTGAAAGCCTTCACAATACATTTAAGAAAATTGACATCGATCCTGAACGGATACAGCTTGTACAGATACCTGCCGGTGATAAGACGCTGTTCCAGGCGGAAATCGATACATTTGTTGACAACCTGAACCAGATGGGTCCCATACGCTAAAGGAGAGTTGTGATGAAAATTGATGTTCCTTATGGGAAAGACGGATCAATGTCTGCCCAGATCAGTGATGAAATCAACATCAGCTTCCTTGAAGCAAACGATGTTCAGATTGGTAACGAAGATGAAACGATCAAGACGGCGATCAATCATCCGATAAACAGTAAAAACTTCAAAGATTTTTTAAGCGATGCCAAAAAAGTGCTGGTGATTGTCAATGATGCCACAAGGCCGACACCCACTAAAAAAGTACTTGAATTCATCTTTGATGATTTAAGACAGATCGACTATAATTTTATTATTGCCACCGGTGTTCACAGGGGACCGTCTGAAGAAGAATATATTCAGATATTTGGTGATTTTTACACCGATATAAAAGACCGGATTATTGTCCATGATGCCAGGGTTGAGGAAGACATGGTGTTTTTGGGCAAATCCTCAAACGGAACTGAAATGTATGTGAACAAGGCAGGGGTTGAAGCCGATAAAATCATCATTATTTCTTCAGTTGAGCCCCATTATTTTGCCGGGTACACCGGCGGCAGGAAATCATTTCTTCCGGGAATTGCCGGATATAAAACTGTAGAACAAAATCATAAACTTGCACTTGTACCTGAAGCAAAGGCACTGGCGCTTGAGGGCAATCCTGTTCATGAAGACATGATTGATGCGATCAAAACCGTCAAGCAGGAAATCTTTTCCATTATGACGGTTCTGGATAAACATCATAAAGTATATGCCACCTGCTGCGGGCACATTAATGACTCTTTCCATGCTGCCATAGACCAGGCCAATGAAGTCTTTGCTGCCCCGTTGGATGAAAAGGCTGACATTGTCGTGTCAGTGGTAAAATTCCCCCAGGATATTGATCTTTATCAGGCCCAGAAAGGGATTGACAATGCCAAACTTGCCCTAAAAGAAAACGGTATCATGATTCTTGTTGCAAAATGCCGGTGCGGCATCGGGGGAAAAGCGTTTGCGGATCTCTTAGGGTCCAGCGATACGCCTAAAGCAGCGCTTGACACCATTGAGAAAGGGTATGTGCTCGGGTATCACAAAGCAGCTAAAATGGCTGAAATTGGTCTCTGGGCTCAGATGTGGGGTGTTACTGACGTAGAACCTGAAGTTATCTCGAAACTATTTATCAAACCCTATAGTGACCTTCAAACCGCCATTGATGAGGCGATAGAGGAAAAAGGGAAAGATGCAAGTGTATTGTTTCTGATGGATGGCGGCCTTACCGTACCGCTGGTAAAATAAGCAAAAAAAACGGGCTTGATATCCAACATCCTGTCAAGCCCGTTTTCTCTGATATCATTTAAAAATCTTTAAAATCATCTTCATCTTCTTCAAAAGGAATAACCTGTTCAGGTCTGACTTCTCTCTTGCGTTTATCATATTCCAGTTTGTCCTTTGATTCTGTGTGATCCACTTTAGATCCGGATGCCCGCAATGATGCTATCTGCTTGATGTTTCTGCCGGGTTTAACCGCCCCGTTTCCTGAAGAAGAGCCGACAATTTTTACCAGCTCATCCACCATGCTTTTCATTTGCGAGGCCTGCGCATTCATTTCTTCTGATGCTGAAGCAGATTCCTCTGCATTGGCTGCATTCTGCTGGGTGACCTTGTCCATTTCCGATACAGCCATATTCACTTGTTCAATTCCATCAGACTGCTCCCTTGATGCGGCTGAAATTTCCCCCACAAGTTCTGCAACTTTACTGGTGTTTTCTTCAACCTTCTTAAAATCTGCATTGGTTTTCTCTACGAGACCGGCACCGTGGGCAACTTTTGTCGTTGTACTCTCAATTAGTTCCGACGTGTCTTTTGCCGCATTGGCAGCCCGCATGGCAAGGTTTCTTACTTCATCGGCAACAACGGCAAACCCAGCACCTGCTTCTCCTGCTCTTGCTGCCTCAACTGCCGCATTCAGGGCTAAAAGATTGGTTTGAAAAGCGATTTCATCAATGGTTTTAATAATTTTTGATGTTTCCTCGCTCGCTTTTGAAATCTCTTCCATGGAACGGGTAAGTTCAGACATGGATGCCATGGATTCGTTCACTGCCACACTCGACTCTTTACTCAGGGTATCTGCATGGGATGCATTTTCAGCATTCTGTTTTGTCATGGAAGACATCTCTTCAAGAGAAGATGATGTCTCTTCAAGAGAGGCTGCCTGCTGTGATGCCCCCTCGGCCAGGGACTGACTTGAGGAAGAAATCTGCCCGGATGCCGCTGCAACCTGATCAGCACCTTCATCCAGGTTCGACGTCACGCTTGACAGCACATGAATAATGCCCCGTGCAATCACGAACGCTAAAAGAATACCGGCAACCAGGGCAACAATAGAGATAATGGCCACATTTCTTTTCGTGCCGTTTGCTGCAGACAACATGGCTTGATCCGTTAAAATATTATCTTTTGCAATGGATCGTAATTTGCCTAAAAGCGCCTGAACATTATGAAGGGCCGGCGCTGTCTCATTGGCATAAACACTTGCAGCCGTGTGATACCCTTGCAAGAGGTTATCAGCTCTTTTTCCTATTTTCCGAAGTACCTTCCGGGTCGCTGTCAGCTGCGGAAGCGTTTCTTCTTTAAAGATCCTGATGGCCTCATTTCTGCCTGATTCCAGGCTGTATTCAAGGTTTATTGCCCTGCCAAAAATAGCAACCAGTTTTTCCAGATGGGCCTTGCTTTGCTGCCTGAACAGTTTTGAGGCTGCCTCAAATTCCCCGTTTCTCAGTGCAGAATCAATTTTCATAGCACTGGCATGCAGGGACTTATGCGGTGCATCAACCTCATCCAGTATCTTTTTAAACTCTGAAGATTGTTCCCCCAGGGCCCTTGCCTCTTCTCCATACAGCCATCTGCCGAATCCGCACTTGGTATGATCCATCTGAACCGTTAAGGAGCCATGCTTTTCAAGAATTGCATCTGATACACTTGCGACCCATTTTCTATGGTCATCCAGCCGGACTCGTAAGGTATCCAGAAGTCCTGGATGCGTCATCTTATAGGCCTGGATCAGCTTAATCGCCGTGCTGTGCAAGTGTGTGGGCGGAGTGTTAATCTCTTCGAGTAACCTTGCCAGGTCCGTATCAAGTTCTGCACTTTGAGCTGCCTTTTCCCCATACAGCCATTTGCCGAATCCACACTTGGTGTGGTCTGTCTGAACATCGATTTCGTTTTTATTTTCAATAATCGCATTTTGAATCAATGCGGTCCAGTTCAGGTGATCGATCTCTTTTCTGGCAATAAATTCAGGCAAACCACTGTCTGCTCTGGCATACTCTTTTTTAATTCTAATGGCAGAGTCGTGCAGATGCTGATGTGGTTTTTCTATGTCCTTCAACAACGGTGCAAGCTCAGGCACAAGGCTTTCGGCCTGTTTTCGCCCCTCCCCATACAGCCATTTGCCGAATCCGCATTGAGTGTGGTCTAGCTGAACTTTCAGCGTATGAACGTTTTGGTCCGTTATCAGTTTGTTAACGGCACCTGCCCAGTTTAGATGATCCACTTCCTTTTGCGCAAGAATGCCATCCAGCGCCTTCCCATCGATAACTTCCGAGGCATTGTTCACAATTCCTCCGACACCGCTGAAAGACAACAATCCAAGAACAAGAAGAAGTAAAATGACGAATCCGAATCCAGACCCGATTCTCTTCCCAACAGTCAAATCCTGCCAATTCATAAAACCCTCCTAAAAATTTTCAGACTGGAAAAAGTTTAGTCCTCTTATGCATAAACTTAAGTTAAAACCTATAATCGTAATTCAAGAATCATATAATTTGACGATGCTTAATATAGATTGTACTTTTTTAATTTAGAATATATGCTGGACTGTGAAAGATTTGAGATTTTAACCGCCTTTTTCACATCTCCATCGGCATGCGACAGCAATGCTGCCAGGTATTCTTTTTCTTTTTTCTTCAGATAGTCTTTTAATACCGGAAATTTCCCTTTGGTGAAATCTGACTCAATTGTATGCGTTTTATCAGTTCCCTTAATAAATGAGCGCTTTATCACTTTGGCCTTGACATAGGATGGCAGGTGAATCGAATAAAGCGTTGGTTCATTTTTTGCGGATGCAATGGCCTTGTCAATCGCATTAATGAGCTCCCTTACATTCCCCGGCCATTCGTAAGCCACAACAATATCCAGAAATTCAGGAGAAACACCCTTGGTGTCAATGTTGTATTTTTTACAGTATTGATCAATGTAAAACAGTGCGATTTTTATGATATCCTGCTTTATCATCCTCAATGGCGGCAAATCAATATTAATTCCCTTTAATTTGTACAGGAGATCTTGTCTGAATTCACCTTTTTCACTTAATACATTCAAATCGCAGCCTGTTGTTGCGATGACCCTGAAATTGGTTTTTTTCTCCTTTTTGTCACCAACCGGTTTGAACACCATTTTTTCCATGACACGCAGAAACGACCGTTGAATGGTTAGCGGAAGTTCAGACACTTCATCCAAAAACAGCGTGCCCTTGTCTGCATGCTGAACCAACCCTGTTTTATTGCTGACAGCGCCTGGAAAAGCCCCTTTTTTATGGCCGAACAACATGCTCTCAACAACGGTTTCATTTATGGCAGAACAATCAACAATAACAAAATTATGTTCACTTCGTTCGCTGTTTAAATGAATGGTTTTTGCAAACAATTCTTTGCCTGTCCCCTGTTCGCCGGAAATGATGATATTGGTATCTGAATTCGCAGCTATGGATACTTGATCAAGACAGGATTTGATCTCCTGTGATTCACCGATAAGTCCATTTCGCTTTAAAACACCCGGCGTTGACACATTGCCTTTTTCTTTTCTGAACTGCAGCGCACGGCTCACTTGAAGATTAAGTTCCTGTCGCAGGAAAGGCTTACCAAGATAATTCCACGCCCCGCTGTTAATGGCCAATTCAGCACCATCTGGATCGCTCTCACCCGTAATGATAATAATTTCAGGCGAAGAGGGCACCGGTTTTATCGTTTTGATCAGCTCCAGACCATTGGCATCTGGAAGATTGACATCAAGAAAAACAATATCAAACAGTCCTTTTTTTGCTAAATCAACACCTGCCATGCCTGTGAGTGCAAACCGACTTTCATGCCCTAATTTCTGCATCATTTTAACCAGCAGATCGCAAATCAGTTTGTCATCATCTATAATCAGAACATTTGCCATATGATTTATCCGGAATGTTGTTTATGATTTAACGTCTCGCGGTTTTTGTTTTCAGCCGGCGGTACGTATCTGATTCAACTCCTCTTGTCCGAGCACTTTATCGATCTCCAGCAATATCTTTACACTGCCTTCTATTTTTGCCATCCCCAGGATATATCTGGTATTTAAAGAGGTGCCAAAGGAAGGGGCGTCTTCAATCTTGTCTTCTGTAATATTTAGTACTTCTGAAACAGAGTCCACAACCACACCCAGTTGAACGACCGCGTTATCCCCGGAATCAATTTCAACGACAATAATACAGGTCTTTTCATTGTATGCTTTTGCTTTCATGCCGAACCGGAGCCTCAGATCGACAACAGGAATAACTTTACCGCGAAGATTAATAACACCTTTTACATAATCAGGTGTTCTTGGCACAGTTGTAATACTCATCATCCCAATGATTTCTTTGATTTTTAAAATACCAATCCCATACTCTTCCTGATCCAGAAAAAAAGTAAGATACTTGCCTTCCCGTTCCGTCAGGACAGCAGCGGCTTCTTCAACATTATTCTGGGACACCATAACTTATCTCCAAAGATAATTTGCGATATATAAAGTCACTGTTTATTACAGTAAAGCCCGTCATAAGGTTCTAAAATGATTAACATTTATGAAACAACCGGTCATGGATAAAAGAACAAAGAATCCGTTACGATACCCTCTTTAATACAATATCATGGCAGGATTGTCAATTGCTATAAACGGCCAGCCAGAAAGGGCGTAACAAAAACAGAGGAAAAAAAAGAAAAGGGGGCTTCTATCTGATGCAGAAGTCCCCTTTATTCTGAATGGTTTAAACGATGCTAAAGATCGTTAATGGCTTCAGTAAGCTCAGGCATAAAATCGAGAATATCTTCTACGATACCAACATCGGCAACCTGAAATATAGGGGCTTTCGGGTTCTTATTAACGGCAACAATAAATGGATTCCCTTTTACTCCGCCCAAATGCTGAAACGAACCGGAAATTCCCATTGCCATATACACTTTGGGTTTAACGGTCTGACCGGATGTCCCGACTTGTCGGGACTTCTCTAACCATTTTGCATCTACGATAGGCCTTGAACAGGAAACCACAGCATTCATTGCTTCTGCAAGTTCTTCTGCAATTTCGATATTTTCTTCGTCTTCGATACCGCGGCCAATAGAAACAAGTACATCCGATTTTGTAATGTCAACATCACCGACTTCTGCTTCAACAACTTCTATGAATTTTCTTTTCACAGAAAGGTCACCGGCCTCGCCAGACTTATCTGTAACACTTCCGCCTGCAGATCCATCTTCGACGGGTGCAAATGAGCCAGGTCGAATTGTTATAACTGCGCCATTTGATATATCTATTGAAACATGGGTACTGACAGCCCCGCCAAGCTCCTGGCGGACGGCCTTTAACGATGCCCCGTCAATACCTTCAAAATCAACGATATCTGATGCGCAGGCCGACTCCATTTTAACAGACAGGCCCGGTGCCAAATCCATGCCGAATGTATCATGCGCCGCAAGGAAAATGGCATCTGAAGGCACAACATTTACCAGTGCTTTTCGAACAATCTCAGCATTTGGATACGCAAGATCTGCATTGTCAATTTTAATGACGTCTGCGTAATATGCCGTCATCTCCTGAGCCACTTTATCCAGGTCAGCTCCGGATCCGGTTACGATAGCGGTCAGGGACGCACCATCATCTATTTTCTTAGCTGCTGACGGGTATTCTAGAGCAACATCTTCAGCAGTACCATTTTTATATGGGATGTATGCATAAATCTGTGTCATGATTAGAGCCCTCCTTTTGCTTTAAGCTTTTCGATCAGCTTTTCAATGATCTCTTCGGTTGAGCCTTCAAGCATTTCAGCACCGTCCCCAAGATCTGGAACAAAGTAATCGACCCGTCTGGTTTTTGCACCGGCTTCACCCACACCTTCAACACCAAGATCAGAAGCGCTTTTGACAGGAATGTCCAGTTTGGCCACTTTTCTGATACCGCGGATACCCACGTAACGCGGCTCATTAATACCTGTCTGGATGGAGAGAACACAAGGAAGCGTCAACTCATTCATTTCCTGGTTTCCACCTTCGATCTCTCTTCCAACTATAATCATTCCATCACCCACTTCGATTTTATTTACCAGAGATGCATATGGCATATCCAGCATTGCTGCCAGCATTCCGCCGATTTGACCGGCACCTTCATCTGCCTGTGCACCTGTTAAAATCAAGTCATAGCTTCCCTTTTCAATTTCGGCTTTGAGGATGGCCGCAATCCCTTTGCCATCTGAGCCTTCAAACGCATCATCAGACAGAAGGATACCATTGTTGGCGCCCATTGCCATTTCTCGTCTTAACACTTCCTCTGATTCGTCGTCACCCACCGTTATAACGGTTACATTGCCGCCAACTTTATCAACGATCTGGATCGCTTCTTCCACTGCATAGTTATCCCATTCATTCACAGAATAGACCAGATCATCACGATCAAGATCATTTCCGGCACTGTTGAGTTCAAATTCATTCTCAGCAGTATCAGGTACTCTCTTGACGCATACCAAAATTTCCATTATTGCCTCCTTTAAATCATTTACCTGTTACAGGTTCTTTAGCCCTAAAACCTGCAGACTATTTATTCAAGGTGTTTTTCAATGAGTTCTGTAAAATCCAATGCCTCTATCTCCCCTTCCTTTCCTGCAACTTTAATTGCATCCTGTATATTTACCAAACAGAAAGGACAGGCAGTTACAATGACATTTGCCCCGGCCTCAGCCGCCATGTTCACTCTTAAAACACCCATTCTTGTTTCTTCTTCCGGCTCATAAAAAAGCATTAATCCGCCGCCGCCGCAGCAGAAGGATCGATCCCGGCTTTTCTCCAGTTCCACCCGTGTTAATCCATTAATGGCATCCAGGGCCTTTCTCGGGTCTTCATACAGTCCATTGTGCCGTCCTAAATAACAGGGGTCATGATATACATAGACCCTGGTCGGATCTTCACACGGTTTGAGATCAAGCTCGCCCGTTGATATCTTTTCCGCCACAACCTGACTGATATGTTTAACCGGGGGAAGACCGGTATAATCATTTTTCAGTGCATTATACGCATGGGGATCTGCTGTGACAATCTGTTTGACACCCGTTTCAATGATTGCTTCTGTATTCTGCTCCTTAAGGTCCTGGTACAGCATTTCTTCACCAAACCGCAACACTTCATTCCCGCTGTCTTTTTCTAATTTGCCTAAAATTCCAAAATCAATCCCTGCTTTTTCCAGGATGATGGATGTGCGTCTGGCAATCTCCTGAATATTATCATCATAGGATGTAATACTGTCCACAAAATAAAGTGTTTCTGCCTCATCTTTACCAAGATCTTTGATCTTGTGTTCTGCTTTGAATTCCTTATCTTTTACCCACCAGTCAGCTCGTTTTTTCTCCATTTTGCCATACGGGTTTCCCCTTTTTTCCAAAGCTTTCAATGGTTTCTGCAAGGACTGCGGTACCATCCCCTCGTCTACCATACCCCTTCTGAGATCCACCATTTTATCTATATATTCGATTCCCAGCGGACACTCTTCTTCACAAGCACCGCAGGTTGTACAAGACCAGATTTCATCCTCAGTGTAAATATCTTCAACCAGCATCTCGCTTTTATAGATTTCACCTGAAAGCGGGTAATTCTTAAACATTAAATCCCGGGCTTTGATGGTGATGAACCGTGGTGACAAAGGTCGTGAAACTGCATTGGCCGGGCATTGATCAGAACACCTGCCGCAATCTGCACATGAGTAAAAATCCAGCATGTGCTTCCATGTAAAATCTTCAAGGTTCTTGACACCAAACGATTCCAGGTCATCCAGATCTTCATCTGGAACCCCGTGCATAACCGGTTTAATATTCCCTTTTTTCACCCGCATGAAAAACACATTAAAAATAGAGGTGATCACATGAAAATGCTTCCCCATTGGCAGGAAGCATAAAAAGAAGAAGAACGCCAGGTCATGTAGAAAATATGTAAAGATATGCAGCCCCTGAAGAACATTTTGAGGGGCAGATGAAAGAACGGCCTTGAAAATCCAGACTAGGGAAAAAGGCGCTAAGAAATGCTCCTGTCCTGTATGCTGGAATTCATATGCAAGTTCAGACGCTTCAAAAAGACTTTCTGAAATCATGAGGGTCGATATGATACCTAATACAAAAACAGCTTCTGCTGTATGGTCTTTACCATATTTTTCAGGCACAGCATATCGTTTGGGTTTATAAATACCCCTTCTTATGGCTGCGATGATACAGGCGATGAGGACAAAGGTTGCTGCGTAATCTTTGAAAAAATTATAAACATCCCCAATAAAACCGTTGAATCCCGGCAGCACAAATCCATCCGAGAATCCGATAATCACAAGCGACACAGATCGAATGGACAACACTAAAAAGCCGGCGAAAATCACAATGTGCAGTACGCCTGCCAGCATATACCGTGGCTGCCGTACCTGCCCCAGCCACACAATGCACAGGTTTTTGATGCGTTCGCCAATTTGATCAAACCTGTTGTCCGGATTTGCCCTTACAAGAGGGGCAATACGTCTGGCCATGATATAGGCAAACAACCCTATCCCGATAACAGGTAAAACAAAAGACAATATTGCGGCCGGGAAAACCCCAAAAAATTTAAAACAAAAATTAGAAAACATGCCTGCTTTTCTATTTAAAGTTAATATGGAACAACTGTGGCGAACGCTTAACCGAAGGAATC
>CAYFKW010000002.1:256071-291918 GCA_964343845.1 uncultured Desulfobacula sp.
CCCAAAAAATTTATAACTTGCCGGACCGATTATAGAAGTCATACTTCCTACCCTCCAAAATATTTCTTATCTTATGAATACAGACTCAAGAAGCTTTAATAAACATGAAAGAACACGTCAAGCAAAAAGCCTTATTCAGCAAATTTATACCATTCATATAGTAACTGAGATTTATTAACCCCTGACACCCGTCAAATAAAGATCTACCAAGGGATCTGCCATGGAAACAAGGTCATATCTGCCGTCTGCTGATACCCATGTGCTGATCACGCCTTCAACTGCACCCAGGATGTATCGTTTCACAAGACCGACAAAAAGATCCTGACGCATCGATCCTTCGATCTGGCCCTGCTCGATGATATCGGATAATAAATCCAGATACATTTTTGATATATCTTTTATCTGGGATTCAATATCTCTTAAATACCTCACTTCTGACTGAAAAATAATTGCCATATTCTTGTCTTTTTGAAACTCTCTGAGGTGACACCGAATCAAATGCCGTAGCTTTTCTTCAGCGTTTTTACCTTTTTCAACAGCCGCATTCATTTCTTTAAAGACTTCAGTGGTTTTAAAACTAATAAATTGATAAAGGATATCATCCTTATTTTTAAAATATAAATATAACGTTCCATCTGCCACACCTGCCTGTGCGGCTATCTGGGATATGGTGGCTTTATAAAAACCATGTTGTGCAAATACAGCGCCGGCACTGTTTAAAATTTTATTATATTTTTCTGATTTACTTTTCTGCAAATTTATATCACCCTTTTTAATTGTAACTGAATTATGATTCATAATCTAACAAAAGATTTTTATAAATGTCAAGAGGATAATTATTATTACATCAAATATTTGTAAAATTGTTTTTTACTTATTTTACAGATAGTTATATGTAAACATTGTTTTTTGCCTTAAAAAGCAGTTCAGTGCCTGCGCTCATTAATCTATCATGAATTACTATTCATTATTTGTTTTGCGCCGATTATATTGAGTTTTCCTGCCAGGCACCCTTTGAACTTATACTGTCCAATTTTTCTTGATTTTGCAGCGTATTGTGGTAAAAGAATGACTATACCTTAACTTCGAATATAATTTCACAAATTTAGGGGAGGATAAAGATGACTTCAATAAATTATTCAAATGACTTTTTAACCGCACTGGACTATGGTCGTCCCCCTAATATTAAAAAACTTTTCCCGAATTCAAAAGCACTCCTGGTCAGTGGGAAATATATAGACAAAGCCATGCTTTTAAAAGGAAAGTGCATGACCATAGCTGCCAACGGCCGCAATTCCTTTGTCATAAAAGGTGCGCTTCTTGCGGCACAGCGGGCCAATGCCGCGATTATTATTGAAATCGCACGATCTGAAGGCGGTACAGGTGCATATTGTGCCGTTAACCTCTGGAATATTGCCCGGCAGACAGATGCATTCATGAATGAACTTGGCATCACGATTCCCGTGGCAATCCATGCAGATCATTTTGGTATTAAAAAGCAAGAAGATATAGACCCTGCAAAAGATGAGATCCTGTCACTGTTTGATGCCGGGATAACCTCTATTGCGATTGATGCATCCCACATGCCGGATGATCAGAATCTCCTGGCCAATATTGAACTGTACCCTTATGTACCGGATTGGGCAGGCCTTGAGACTGAGGTTGGAGAAATAAAAGGGAAATTAGGCCTGTCAACAGATGAAGAAGCGCTTTTTTTAATTCAGGGGCTGAATGCGCACCATATCTTCCCCAACTGGATTGCCCTGAATAACGGGACCACTCACGGTATAGAGGCCAGCGGTACCGGCATCAATGTTGACCTCACTGCCAAGATCCATGATGCCCTCTCTGCCTATAATATATCAGGCGCTCAGCATGGTACGTCTGGTAACAATTCAGACAGGCTTCGCCAAATTGCCACAAAGACCCGGACAACAAAAGCCAATGTCGCCACTGCCCTGCAAATGATTTCCTGGGGACTGAAAGTAAATGATTACGGGAATGCGATTCTTGATAACGATCAATTCATAAAGCAGAAAGGCAAAGGGGTTACCCAGGACATGTGGGAACAAATGCTTGCCTACGCCAAAGCGAACAATCTAAAAGGCGGTAATTTTAAAAAATTAAATCTCCCGTTTGAAAGCAAACTTCTGGCACAGCCGAAACAGATTCGTGACAGAATGGTCAAAGATGTGGAATCGTTTGTCTACGGATTGCTGACCACTGTTTTTAACACCAAAGATACCGCCCCGATCTTGATAAATGAAATCTTAAAGAACAAATCCCATGACCCGGGCCCGAATGCCAAAAAAATTGAATCTCAGGAAGACTGGACCAAAGAAAAAATAATTCAAAAAGCTTCAAACATTACGTCAGACAAGGGTCCTGAAGGAGATTTCGATGACTAAAAAAAAAGTTAAAGTTTTAATTTTTAAAGACCGATAACTGTGTTTAAGGAGAAAAATAAATGCAGATACCGTCATACCAGATACAAAATGTCTTGAAAGTTTACTCACGTCAACTGAGCCAGGGCAAAATACTGAGCAAAAACAAATTCGGTGCGATTAACAAAACATCTGCTGATAGTGTTACCATTTCTTCTGAAGGCAAACGAAAAGCGATTATCGATAAAGTGGCCGCCAATATTGTAGACCGAATTATCACTGAAGGCCCCAAAGAAAAAAATGAAGAACAGATTACAAACCAGATTGAAAAAGAATTAGGCAAAAAAATAAATTTTGCAAAAGATAAAAATCAGTTCACCTATACTGTGATTGATGAAAATAATCAAAAGGTAACCCATACCCTGTCTGTTGAAGATTCCAACTTCATCGTTAAACGGATGACTGAACTTGCCAGACAAGTTGCAGACAACAATATGGAGTTATAAGGAGGCAAACGCTATGAAAATATCAAATTCCACTCCCAATTACATCAATCAGACATATGCCAGTCAATCCAGCAATACTGCCAGCCAGAATGCTGCCCAGCAGAAAGCGGCTGAAGAAGCTCAAACAGACAGTATTAACTTATCGGGCAGGACAAAAGACCTCCAGAAAATAGCCAGTGCCATTGATGCTGAGCCTGTAAACAGGCAGCAGCTTGTTGCAGATATAAAACTGCAGGTTGAAACCAATCAATATAATGTAAATGCTGAAAAAGTTGCAGAAAAGTTGGTTGGTTCCCTGATGGATGAAATCGGCTAACAAGGCCTCTTAAAGAAAAATTTACCCGGCATTTTTTTCTTTCCTTTACACATTTTGGACAATCAAAAATTAAAGTGATTGATTTTAAAGCATTTTTTTATACTTTACCCGACCATTTCTCCTGGCATAGCTTTTGCTTATTATATTCATAAGTAAAAGGAGGCAATCATGACTGACATAAACCAGATTAACGAATCTACACAATCGTTTTCAGCTTCGAATACACAAATTTCGAAAGGTGATAAAAAAGACACGTTTGAAAATGCCTTAAGCAAAGCCTTTGATAAGACCGAGGCATCCGGCGTGAAAACAACATCTGCAAATGCGTTAAAGGAGATTGCTTCTAAAGACCTGAACATCAATCATTTATCTGATATCGTCACGGGAAAAACCGGCAGGCTTCTTGACATGCTTGATGTATACTCATCCAAACTTCAGGACCCGGATGTGTCCCTGAAAACCATTGCCCCGGTATTGGAAGAAATAAAACAGAGTGCAGGAAACCTGCTCAAGGATGCTCAAACCCTTACCAGTGATGATGAAGCTCTCAAAAACATTGCAACACAAACCATTGTGACGGCTCAAACTGAATACATGAAATTTCAAAGAGGGGATTACCTGTCTTAGCCTGTAGATTCCTTCCGGCTGCCGGCAGGTTCTGCATATGTCAGCCTGTTTTACGCATCATAGGCTTGTTTTGCCTGGTGCCAGAACTGGTCAATCTGATCTCTTGTCAGGGCATGCAGCGTAAGGTTTTTTTCTTTCAGCTTGTCCTCCATTAACCGGAATCTGCCTTCAAACTTAGCTGTTGAACTTGCCAGTGCAGTTTCAGGATGACATCCGGCAAATCTTGCCACATTCACAAGGGTGAACAATATGTCGCCGAACTCAACCTGTATCTCTTTCTGGTCCCCTTCCTGCAATGCCGCCTCAAATTCTTTTATCTCATCTTTGACCGTATCTAAAACCTCATGGATATTTTCCCAGTCAAATCCTTCTTTCACAACGCATTTAGACACTTTCAGCGCCCGGATCAAAGACGGCATCCCTTTAGGGACTGAATCAAGGACAGAACCCAATGGCTTATCATTGTCTTTTTTTTCTTGTGCCTTTATTCGATCCCATTGACGGTTGAGCGCTTCTCTTGTCTTTATCCTGGTATCGCCATAAACGTGCGGGTGCCGGCGGATCATTTTTTGGGCCACATCTGAGATGACGTCTGAAATTGTAAACGCCTTTCTTTCTTGAAATATCTCTAGAATAAATACCAGCTGAAACAGGACATCACCTAGCTCTTCCCGGATATGATCAAGGTCTTTTTTTACAATAGACTCTTCAAGTTCATACACTTCCTCAGCAAGGCATTTCCACATGCTTTCCGGTGTTTGCTGCCGGTCCCATTCACACCCGGTGCCACTCCTGAGTTTTTGAATAATACGGACCAGCGTATCTATTGTTTCCAAATTTTCTGGATTCCTTCCAATTGTTTTCGAAAATCTTTCCTGGCATTTTTAGACACAAAAACCGTCATTGTTTCTGAAATTTTTGCCACATAAGGAGAAAATTTTGAGCCAGCAAATATATTGGAGTTCTTAGGAAAAAATGTTGTAATCATAATGAAAATCACCGATACAATCAGCAGGCCTTTTGCTGCGCCAAAAATAAGGCCGAACGTCCTGTCAACCCATCCCAGAAAGACCAGTTTTAAAAATTTTCGAATTAAAACGGAAATGAGGCTGACAACAATTAAAATGGCACAAAACAGAAGAAAGAACGCTGCAAGGTTTCTGATTCCCGGGCTTTCAATCCACTTTTCTCCATAGACGGTTATCATCGGGTAGTATGTGTATGCCCCGTAAAATCCTGCAACAACACCGATAATCCCTGATATTTCTCCTATCAATCCTTTAAAGAGGCCGCGTATGAAGCAAAACGAAACAATAATGATGATGATGATATCGAAAACATTCATAGTTACCTTCCCTCTGCTTAAACTGGTTGTGCCTGAAAAAACAAGGTTCCCGCACACAGTTAAAACCAGGATCTTTAACACGCTGATATGCGTTTGTTTTCCCGGCTGTTATCAGATATCCATGCCAGCAGTCATGCATATGGTTGTTGACCAGAAGCGCCTTCTGAATAACAATTAACAGGTTTTTTAGTCAAGATTTTTATTGACCTTTAAACAAATAAAATGCACCCTATTAGCCATGAAAAATATTACCTTTCAAAACTTGGAGCTGGCCAGGGAGCTTTTTGGTCATCACAATCACAACCTGGAAAAAATATCTGACGCCTTTCAAGTAAAAATCAACACCCGTGGAAACAGTGTTTCGATTGACGGGGCCGCAGAAAAAGTAAATCTTGCTGAAACATTAATCGGACAATTGTATACGCTTCTGGAAGATCAGTTTTCTTTAAGCCAGGCAGATATTGATGCTGCCATCAATACAATAAAAAACAACAGGTCCTCGCAACTGAACGATATTTTCTCAAATCACGTTTACAAAACAGTCAGGAATAAAATAATAACCCCGAGAAACCCTACCCAGCATACCTATGTAGAAGCCATTAAAAAAAAAGATATTCTATTCTCCATCGGCCCTGCCGGAACCGGGAAAACATATCTTGCCATGGCAATGGCCATGGCCGCTTTCTCAAAAGGAGAGGTCAGAAGAATTATTTTAACAAGACCTGCTGTTGAAGCTGGAGAAGCGCTGGGTTTCCTGCCTGGAGATCTGACACAGAAGATCAATCCATATCTTCGGCCTTTATATGATGCACTGTATGACATGATGGATTTTGAAAAAGCAAAAGTGCTCATTGAACAGGAAACCATTGAGATTGCGCCCCTTGCCTTTATGCGGGGCAGGACCTTAAACCATGCGTTTGTGATCCTGGATGAAGCACAAAACACAACATCTGAACAGATGAAAATGTTCCTTACCCGAATCGGGTACGGATCAAAAGCCATTGTTACGGGAGATATTACCCAGGTTGACCTGCCATCTGGAAAAAGATCTGGTTTAATCGAAGCAAAAAAGATATTAACAAAAATAAAGGGAATTGAGTTTATTTATTTTTCAAAGGATGATGTTGTCCGGCATAAACTTGTATCAAACATCATTGATGCCTATGAAAAAAAACAAAAACGAACATAATCTTGATCAGGTAAAAGAATATTTCCTGACATCACCTTTTGTACTGTGGATGATACTCATCCTTATTACGGTTGCCTTCACCATCACGCACTATCCAAAACAAAGTAAGGTGTCTTACGATTACAATATTGGAGATGTGGCAAAAAGGGACATTAAAGCGCCGAGAAATTTTTTTGTTGAAGATCGGGACGCCACCCGGACAAAACGAAATGAAGTCAAGGAATCTGTAAAAAATGTCTATGACTTTGATGCCGACCTATTTAAGAAAATCTCATCCAATGTTCATGACGCAATGAAAATCCCAAGGAGCCTGTTTAAGGGTGCAGATGCAAAGAATACAGAGCCTGACCCTACCTTTGCGATTATACTGGAAACAAAAACTGAATTTGAAGAAAAAATCGGTATAGAAATCAGCAAGGGCGCTTATTCAATCCTGCACAAACATAGATTTTCAGCAGACATTACAGATAAGATTTCTACAATTCTTGGAAAAATCCTCACAAATGGAATTGTCGCAAACAAAGAAATTTTACTGAAGGAAGCAAATAAGGGGATTATCCTTAGAACCATTGGGTCAAAAGAAGAAAGAACCGTTAATAATTTAAAGGTTTTCTATGGCCCGGATCAGGCAAAGGCCATGGTTCGAATTGAAGGACAGCCCATTTTAAAAGAAAGTAACTATACGCTTTCAAATCTCATTGTTGACCTGTGCCAGCGGTTGCTGCATCCCAACATTACATTAAACAAAAATGAAACACAAAAAAGGATAGAAGATGCAAAAGCCCGAATAAAACCGATTCTCTACCAAATTAAAGCAGGAGAAATGATCTTAAGAGAAGGAGAGCGGTTAGACAAGGTGAAGCTGGTTAAACTAGCGGCCCTCCAGGAGCAGGTTGAACAGAAAGATATTTTCATTTCCAGCTCCGGGATAGCCTTGATCACTTTTTTTTCTATCCTGGCAGTTTATCTTCTTTTCCTGAAAGATCACAAGGCTATTCAGACCGATCACAATAAACATATCTTTTTTCTGGCACTGGGCCTGACGCTGTATCTTGCCTTTGCAAAATTCTCCACCTATATTGCGCAATCTGCAAATCCAGAAGTAACATGGGATTTATCTTCTGTCTCTTTTTTCATGATAATACCTATTCCTGCAGCAGCCATGGTGACCTGCTTATTCCTGGGATTTGATATTGCCGTATTTTTCACAATTATCCTTTCATTGCTGACGAGTCTGGCGTTCTCAGGCAGTTTTGAAGTGTTTGTTTTTTTCTTTTTATCCAGTGCGGCAGCAGCCTATTGGGTTAAAGATAAACAGGAACGGAAAAGCTTTATTGTTGCCGGATTCAAATTGGCGTTATTTAATGTTGTCTTAGCGCTGTCCCTTGGGTTTTATTCTCTTGCCCAGCCAGACATGGTTATTTTTGCAAAAGAAGTGGTCCTGGCATTCTGCGGCGGCCTTTTTTCAGCAACATTAACCATTGGGTTTACCCCATTAATTGAAGTAATCTTTGACTATTCAACCGATTCAAAATTATTGGAATTTTCAAACCTCGACCGTCCCTTAATCAAGCGGTTAATGATTGAAGCGCCAGGGACCTATAATCACAGCGTCATTGTTGCGACACTGTCAGAAGCGGCTGCTGCTGCAATAGAAGCCAGCAGTCTCAAAGCAAAAGTTATGGGATATTACCATGATATTGGCAAATTGGATAAAACACTTTATTTCATTGAAAACCAGGCAGACGGCAAGAACAGGCATGACAAGCTTTCACCTTCCATGTCAGCCCTGATTCTAATCGGGCATGTTAAAAAAGGGGTTGAACTTGCAAAGAAATACAGGCTTGGCAATGAAATTATTGAGGGAATTATTCAACATCATGGGACATCGTTGATTAAATACTTTTATCAGAAGAGTGTAAAAAGCGGAAATGAAACAGCAAAAGAAGAAGACTTCAGATACCCGGGCCCCAAGCCCCAGACCAGGGAAGCTGCCATCGTTATGTTAGCAGATGTTGTTGAAGCTGCCGTCCGTGCATTAGAACGCCCAACCTCCTCGAGAATTCAGGGAAGAGTCAAAGAGCTCATTAATGATATTTTTGCAGACGGTCAGCTGGAAGAATGTGACCTGACCTTAAAAGACCTTCACCAGATTGCAAAAAGCTTTAATAACATTTTAACAAGTATTTATCACAGCCGTATCGAATATACGGATAAATCGCCAGGTAAAAACCAGGAAAAGAAAAAAGAGAAAAATGGAACAGCAAAAGATCTTGATAGACAATCAGCAAGAAAAGATAATGCCAACCCGGGCAATTCTTCAAAAGACAAAACAGATCTTAAACGCCTTGGGTTATGATGCCCATGAAATATCGATTGTGATAACGGACAACACCCAGATCCGGCAGCTTAACAAGCAGTACAGGGGGATAGACAAACCAACAAATGTGCTGGCATTTTCCATGATGGAGGGTGAACATTCAGACATTTCCCCCCGTCTTTTAGGGGATGTTGTTATTTCCTGTGAGCAGGCTGGAAAAGAGGCAGAGAATGCCGATATCAGTTTATCTGAAAGAATGTCACAGCTGCTGATCCACGGTATTCTTCATTTAATTGGATTTGATCATGAAACAACCTCTTCAGACGCCAGAAAGATGGAAGACAAAAGTCTTGAGCTGTTAAGGCAAATTGAAACCAATAAACACTTAGATGCATTTTAACATTCAAGGAGTAATAAAAATGGCCCAACTTGCAGTAAATGTAGATCATGTGGCAACCTTAAGGAATGCAAGAGGTATCAATTACCCGGAACCGGTCGCTGCTGTCGCGGCTGAAACAGCCGGAGCAGACGGCATCGTTGTTCATTTGAGGGAAGACCGCCGCCATATTAAAGAAAGAGATGTAAGATTGTTAAGAAAAATCGTACAATCAAAGCTCATTCTGGAGATGGCCGCCACAAGTGAAATGTTAGGGATTGCACTTGATATCAAACCAGACTGTGTCACATTGGTCCCGGAAAAAAGAGAAGAACTTACGACAGAGGGCGGGCTTGATTTGATAACCCATCAAAACCATGTCAGGGAGGCTGTTGCAACGCTGAAAAACGCTGGAATTGATGTTTGTATCTTCATTGATCCGGACCTGGATCAGATTAAAGTAGCACATAAAATAGATGCAGACATGATTGAAATTCATACCGGCGCCTTCTGCGATGCCACCACGCATCCACAGCGGCAGAAAGAATTTTCAAGAATTACAGATGCTGCAAAAATCGGCACAAAATTAAAACTGGAAGTCAATGCAGGGCATGGCATCTGCTACAACACCATTAAAGCATTTAAAGGACTTACGGAGATAAACGAGTTCAGCATTGGTCACAGTATTGTCTCAAGAGCTGTTTTATCAGGCATGGAGCAGGCGGTCCGGGACATGAAACAATTGATCTCAGCCCTTTGATTTAATAAAGATCCAGGGTATGATTACGGACCGTCAATACCCTGATCTTACCCATATAGACGACAGTGATGGTACACCAGAAAAAAATACTGATCATTGATGATGAAGTCTCCATAAGAGAGAGCCTGACCTCGTTTTTTGAAGATGAGGGATTTATTGTATTTTCTGCTGAAGACGGCGACAGTGGATTAACCATCTTTTTTAATGAATCAATTGACATTGTTCTCACCGATCTGAGAATGCCCAGAAAAGACGGCATTGATGTCATGAAAGCCATTCACAGGTACAGGCCGGATATCCCCATGATCGTTGTATCAGGTGCAGGAAGAAAAGAAGATATTATCAAGGCCCTGAGAATGGGAGCCAAAGACTACATTACAAAGCCTATTGAAGACCTTGATATGATCCGCCATACTGTAAACCAGGTGCTTGAAAACAAGCGCCTGACAGATGAAAACAAGCTGTACCGGGAGCAATTGGAAAGAAGTGAACATCAATACAGGACCATCACAGAAAACATTGCTGAAGGGGTTTTTACCGTAGACGACCAGGAAAACTTTCAGTACACCAACCAGGCATTTTGCAAAATGACCGGGTATTCAAGTGAAGAGATCCTTGCCGCCAGCCTGAGAGATATCACCAGCAGGCACAGTTTCAAAATCGTTCAGGCGCAGACTCAAATTTTAAAAACAGGAACAGCCGGCAGATATGAAATACAAATCATTGACAAGGGCAAGCGGGTTGTCCATGTTGAACTGGCCTGCAGCCCTGTTTTTGGGGAAGCAGATCAGTACGAGGGATCCATTGCCGTCGTCAGAGATATTACCACGTTCATTAAACTTAAAGAAAGATACCAGAAATTCCTTGTACAAAAACACACAGATTCAAATGATGTGCTGCCGATTTGCGCAAGCTGCAGAAAAATAAACACCAAAGAACACAATTGGATAAACGTTGAAGATTATTTTACCGATGTGATGTTTTCTCACGGCATCTGTCCTGCCTGCTGTAAAAAATTATATCCGGAATTTGACCTGTCAGAATTTGATAAAAACAAAACAGGTTAACCGGAACAATTTAAAAGACCAGATATTTTGGCCGCCATTGTCAGGCCGCTGTGATTATTAGACGGCACAATAGTGTACCGCCGCTTCAGGCTGTCCGGGGCATTTTCTACAACATATCCCTGGCCAGACCACGACAGCAGGTCCTGATCATTATAGTCGTTTCCCAGAGAAATCACATCCTGCCGGCCTGCACCCAGTTTTTCGGCAAGCCAGGATGCGGCCTTTGCTTTTGACACATCTTTATGAAAAACCTCTATCCATGCACTCTGGTGATCGAGAGGAGAGGTTGCATGTATCACGCTGAATTCAGATAGATCCTTTTGAATCCTTTTTATCAGATCCCGGTCTGTTTTTCCGGGCAGGATGGCCAACACCTCAGTTGCGGCTTCGGCAGGATGATATCCATCCGGCATTGGCCTGGCATAGTCTCTGTAAAGAGACATCCTGGACTGGAAATCAGGATTATCGTTCCCATGTGTTCTATACAGGAAATCTTTTGTATCAGGTATGGCCCGGTGTACCATGTAATCATATTTTTTCTGATCAAAGTAATGGGTAATTTTTTCAATATCAGAAGGATCAACATTGTTTTGATGAATGATGCTGCCACTTGAAAAATCAATAATGCCTGCACCGGTTGAAAAAATGACATAATCCACAGGAAAGGGGGTGTGCCCCCGGGCACACGTTAACAGCTTCAGCGTTTTATTGAATGAATACAGGGACCTGCCGGTGGCGATAACGGTTACAATATGATTCTCTTTTAAAGCAGAAAGTGTGGAGAAATCTTCATTTGACATATTTTTTTCATCGTTTAACAGGGTTCCGTCAAAATCCGTTATAAATATTTTTTTCTCCACGCTGTTCTTTTTCCCTTAAAAAATATATTTGGTTTCACACCAAACTGTGATACCTCTTTTTAAATGAATTAACAATATCATAGTATAATATGAAACAAACAAAATCTCGTATTTTATCGGCTGTTCTAAAACATTTAAAATCCAGTCCTGATTTTGAATCCACCGGAATTGGGCAATACCGGAAGCTGCTTGAAAAAAGCGCCAATGCATTTAAACAGGACAAAGCCATTAACGCCAAAGCAACCCGAATCGGATCAATAGATGCCGTATGGCTGACCCCTGAAAAATATAACAGAAACAGACTGCTGCTCTTTACCCACGGGGGCGGCTATATCGCAGGCTCTATCCGTTCACACAAAGATCTGGCCTCTCGGGTCGCAGCTGCTTGTGAAGCAAAAGTGCTGCTTTATAATTACAGATTGGCACCTGAACATCCTTTTCCCCAAGGATTTGAGGATGTCAAAAAAGTGTATCACTGGCTGTCGAACCTGTACGGCAGGACACATACCATCAGCCTTATCGGAGACTCTGCCGGCGCTGGTCTGACCCTGTCCCTGTTATCAACGCTCTTATCAGAAGGCCGCCCGCTGCCGGCATGCCTGGTCTTAATTTCGCCATGGATTGATCTGGCGTGTAAAAACAGCTCCCATATTGAAAATAAAGATATTGACCCCATGCTGAGCCTGTCTGTGCTGAAGAAGACTGCCAGGCTTTATGCAAAATCAGATCTGTCAAACCCCTTGATATCGCCCATTAATAACGAATTCTCAGGTGCGCCGCCAGTCCTTATCCAGACAGGGGAAAATGAGATCCTGATTGATGATTCGAAAATCCTGGCGCAAAAGCTTCAACAGGCAGGGTCCTCTGTCCATTTAGAAATCTGGAAAGATATGTTCCACGTATGGCACTACTTTGCCAAGTATCTTTCAGAGGGGAGACATGCGATTCAGAAAATTGGAAAATTTATCAGAACCCATACTTGAATCTGTACAGCGGATATTGAGGTCAGGTTGATTTTTTGTCTAAAACGTCTCTTACAATTTTCAGCATGTCATCCATATCAATCGGTTTCATCAGGATCCTGTCCAGTTTAAGGTTTTCAAGAATGTCCTTATCAAGTGATATCCCCGTACACATAATGATGGGGATATCAGGCCTCAGCTTTCTAATCTTTTTTGATAGGGTTTCACCTGTCATCTCGGGCATGGTATAGTCTGTGATCACCAGATCAAATTTTGCCGGATCTTTTTCAAACAGTTCATAGGCGTAAAGTGAACTTGTTGTTGACTCGACGTCATATCCATAATCCTCCAGCATCTCTTTGCCGACTTCTGACAGGTACGCTTCATCATCTACAAAAAGAACCGCCTCACTTCCTTTTGCAATTTCAACCGGTTCGGTTCTCTCTTCGATGATATGCTGGATTGCCGGGAAATATATATCAAAAACAGTTCCAACACCTGGTTTGCTTTGAACATGGATAACCCCTTCATGATCCTTAACGATCCCATGGACAGTTGACAGACCCAATCCCGTTCCCGAGCCAACCGCTTTTGTGGTGAAATACGGATCAAATATTCTTTCAAGTACTTTTTTAGACATTCCTTTGCCGGTATCTGAAATGGACAGATGGATATACTCTCCGGGCAATAAATCTTCCAATGCAGTCTCTGTCTCTTTTGAGACCATTACATTAGTTAATCTGAGTTCAAGACATCCGCCGCCTTCCTTCATGGCATCTGCTGCATTTGCACACAGATTCATAAACACCTGATGAAGTTGCGTCTGGTCTGCCAGAACAGGATGTAAATCTTCCTTAAAATGGCTTTTAATTTCAATGGTTGTGGGGATAGACGCCCGTAATAATTTGATCACTTCCTTTGCGATCAATCCCATGTCAGACGGTATCTTTTCACTTTCTGTCTGGCGCGTGAATAAAAGGATCTGCTTCACCAGGCCTGATGCACGTTCACTTGCCTTCATTACCTGGTCAATATAAGGATGAACCTTTGATTTCCTGGGGCTGTGCTTCCTGATGAGCTGGGTATAGCCAATGATACCACCTAAAATATTGTTGAAATCATGGGCCACACCACTGGCGAGATTTCCAATCGCTTCCATTTTCTGCGTCTGTTTCAATTTATTTTCCATGATTTTCTGTCGGGTCATATCCCTTGCAAGCCCTTGAAACCCAATGGGCTCTCCATTTTTATTCCGTATAAGGGATGTGATCAGCCCCATATCTTTTCTTTCTTTATCTTTTGTGATAAAGGTGCAATGAATTAGCTGGCTTGTTTCACCGGTTGCATAGACGGTTTGAAATTTTCCAAACAATTTTTCTATTTCTTCTTCTTCTGTATAGTCTTTATAACTCAGGTTTTTTAGCTCTTCTTTAGGATATCTGAGCGCCTCGGACAACGATGTATTAAAAAATGTCAGCCTGCCTTTCAGGTCCACCTCAAAATAAGAATCTTCAATACTTTCAAGGATCGACCTGTATTTTTCTTCACTCTTTTTCAACGCGTTGTGGGCTGATTTCCGCTCTTCAATTTCTTTTATCAGTTCTGATGTCTTTGCCTTAACAATGGCTTCCAGTTCGCTGTGTGACTGATGCAGCTGCTTTTCTGCTCTTTTCCGTTCCGTGATATCTTCCAACGTAGCAATAACCTGGGTCGGGGATGTTCCCGGGTTTACCGGGTTGAACATCACCCGCAGATCAAGGGTTTTGCCGCCTGTAACCGATGTATACTCATCTTCAAAAATCGCCTCTTTGCCGTTCAGGGCTTTTTTTATCACCTTCTGCATCTCAGGCGTACTTTCTCCGGCTGTATTGAACCCGATCAACTGTTCTTTGGATGACCCCATCAACTCGACGAATTTGTCATTGCATTCTTTAATTTCCCCTTTGGAATTGAACCGGATGATTCCCAGCGGCGAGTTATCAAAAATAATTCTTTGATGCCGTTCTTTTTCCTTTACAATAGACAGCGCTTCATTGAGTTCTTTTCGTGAAATTTGAAGGTCATAATTTTGATCTTCAAACTGCCGCATGACATCTGACAGTTCTATTGATTTTCGTATAATTTTTAAGTTCTGCTCCTTCAGGGTCTCCTGAATTCTTTCCCGGCCGGAGATAATGGCAGCCATTTGCTTTGAAACCAGGAGAAACACGGCAGCCCCTAAAAGGCCGATACCTGACTTGATCAACAGGCCAATCCCTTGTTTCCGGCCTATCATGCCTGAAACGCTGGATCCGATTGAACTGAATGCGTCATCACAAATATAATACTGACAGATAAGATAATCGGTTAAAATGATCGCTGCCAGTGAAATCAGAAAAATAAGAATAAGCAGCATCAGTTTTTGATGAATAGAGGCTTTAAACTTTTTTGGCATATTATATTATACTCTCAGCTCTTTTTTCCTAGAACCCACAGAACAACTGTTTCATTATGGAACCTGGCCGCCTGTAATTCACTGTACTGTTTATCGATCGGACCGATTTCTCCATAGGTATAAAATCCGACAATAGGGACGTCTTCACCAAATATTTGCTTTACAATATCTATTTCTTCTGATGTTCTCCTGCCCAATACCCTTTTCCGCCCAAAACAGCTGAACATGAGAACCAGTTTTGGTATGGCGCCGAAAAGTCCGTCCCTGGCCTGTATGGCTGCCTGTTCTGCCCCGTTGATAATTCCTGCACGCGACGCACTTGTCACGGTAATGGCACTGCCCTCAGGGATAGACCCGGCCAGGTTGATGGAGGCGTCTTCCTCGTTAATTGTCATACCTGTCCGTAATTGAAAATAATCATGGTTACCGACTGCTGCCCTGGAATCAATTAATCCAAATGGATATTCCAGGCAGATTTCAGGAAGCCGTTTACTGCGTTCCTCACCCAGAAGATCTTTAAAAAAATCCAGGGCAGGAATATGATCGAATTCTTTAACAACATTTTTGCTTGATTTTGTGCAGTATATCTTACCCCCGATAGATTCGAAACCTGATCCTACGCCTGTTGATGTGATGTACTGGTCGTCGCCCGAAACCATGATTGCAGAGACAAGACCGCCTCTATAGCACTTCCCGTTATAGAATTGAAATGTTTCTTTAAACTTGCCGTCGTCTCCCAGCAGGCCGCCGACAATTTCAAATTGAGCGCCGACAACTGATTGAATTCCTTTCAGGAGGCGTTCCCCGTCTCCGGCCAGACCATCAGGAAAAACGATCAGGGATTTTGCCTTCTCCCCTTGTACGGCTTTACTGATTTCATTTGCCAGCCGCCGGCCGCAGTCTGCTTCATCTTCGTTCATCCTGTCAGCGCATGCCACATGAAAGGATAATGAATCTGATGCCATCAGGCATAGTACAATTGTATCGTTTCCCAGCCCGTGGACAGATACTTCACCAGCAGTTGTTCCGCCCACCATGGGGACATCCCCGATAACAGACTGGATACCGTTTAAAAGCTTTTCATACGTCAACCGCTGTGACGCCAGTACAATTGCAACATCCGGCAACCCGCTGCCAAAAGATTTCAAGGCCAGCTCTGCCGCTTCTTTCCCTGCCAGGACAGAATCCTTTTTACTGCTGCTCCCTACACCGACAATCAAACTGCCCATTGCGTTCCCTCTTTTATATCTATAGTGGTGTGGTATAAACAAACACTTTCATTCCACTGGTTAACCATACAGAACATCCTGATAAACAGGGTAAATCATTGGTTGGTTATCGTGGCAACAAATAGTGCAGATTTAATTTAATACGCTATTATCTTTATGAATTTTTAGATTATTATAGCCCAAAACAACCCATCTTAAAAGAGATTTTGTAAGGATTCGTGTTTTCTTCTATTTACACTCTTTTCCATCGCTCTATCTTTTCAAATGCATCTTCGGCTGTTTTTACAAGGGTGGAAAGGTTAACCGGTTTTTTAAAATAATCATCAAAACCAGCATCCCGGCAGTCGGCTAATTCAAATAAGGAGGGATGGCCGGTTATGGCATAAATAATGGCCATCGGCATATCTTTTCTTATTTCTCTGCACAATTTAACACCGTCCATTTCAGGCATATTCAGATCCAGGAACATGACCGGAATTTCTTTTTTTTTAAGAAGCGTCAATGCCTCATGGGCACTTTCAGTGGTGATGACAGTGTATCCAAGTTTTGTAAATGCTGCTTCAAACAATAGTAAAATAGCTTTTTCATCATCAACAACAAGAATTCTTTTCGTGGTCATCATTCACTCCTTCCCATTTCAATGTCTTGTTTTTTCTGGACAGACGGCAGCCGGATATTAAAAATAGTGCCCTGGCCTGGAATTGATTTACAGTCAATCGTACCGTTATTTTTTTCTACGATATTTGCATAGGCAACAGACAACCCCTGGCCGCTTCCCCTGCCAATTTCCCTTGTGGAGAAAAAGGGATCAAAGATCCGGTCCATATTTTCTTCTGAAATCCCGATTCCTGTATCTTTGATTTGAATTTCAATCCAGTTTTTTACCTGTGACGTGGTTATATGGATCATCCCTTTCTTTTCCGGTTTTGGCCCCAGTTTTTCTTCAATCGCATTGGCTGCGTTAATAATGATATTTAATAATGCCTGATTTAATTCACTGGGACTGCAAAGGATTTTTGGTAATGATGCATCAAAGTCATGGCACATGTTTGACACATATTTCCATTCGTTTTTTGAAATTGTCAGTATGTTTTCAAGTGTATGATTGATATCGATTTCAACATTTCCTGCTTCCCGGGATGAAAATTCCTTCATTGACTGAACAATTTTAGCGATCCGCCTGGCACCGTCATAAGACTGCTGTATTGCCAGGGGGATTTCCTCTTTGTGATATTCCAGGTCTGCATTTTCCAAAGCTGTTTCCATTTTTTCAATCAATTCACCTGTGTCGCTGCCGGATTTTATCTTGTCTACTACTTTTTCACAAAGAGTAAGGACAGGCATCAATTCTGAAAATGCTGTCTCAATAAAACTTGTATTGTCTTGAATAAATTGAACAGGTGTGTTGATTTCATGGGCAATCCCTGCTGCCAGCTGACCGATGGATTCAAGTTTCTGGGCCTGTAAAAGCCGCTTTTCCGCTTTTCTTTTCTCTTCAAGGGCATTCCAGTAATCGGTAACATCTCTCATCATATTCATGGGTGATACCCTGCCGCTGTCATGGTGGATCGGCATAGTTGTTACCTGGTATCTTCTCCTGTTCTTTGGTGCGACAAACTCGATTGCCTGTGACCTGTCTTTCTGTGCTTTTTCAACCATGCACCATTTACAGGGGTTTTCCAGCCCATGTAATGCCAGGTAGCATTTCTGCCCGACTTTTTTTTCACCAAACTGTCTAACCATGGCCGGATTCATATATTCCACGATATAATCAGGAGAAACAATGTAGAGAGGATCTATAATTGATTCCATCATCAGCCGGTATTTTGCTTCACTTTTCTTCAGCTCTTTTTTTAACTGGAAATTTGCAAGATGTGTTTTTACCCTGGCTGTCAGTTCTCCCGGCAAAACAGGTTTCGGAATATAGTCTACCGCACCGAGTTCAAACCCCTTAACCTTGTTGACGACATCTGCTGCAGCACTTAAAAAAACAATCGGAATTTCATCTGATTGTTTATCTGCTTTCAATTTCCGGCAGACGTCAAATCCATCCAGCCCATACGGCATATCAATGTCCAGTAAAATAAGATCAGGGATTTGATCCTTTATCCGGTTTAACAGCTCATTACCGTTAAGGAACTGCTCCACTTTTAAACCGGACCGCTCCAATATGGTCTTGACAAAAACCTGAACATCCTGATCATCATCTACAACAAAGATAATTTTTTCTCCAATCTGGACATCATTCATGACCCGTATCTCCTTAAGCCTTTATTTGCTCTTTCCGGGATGCAATCTTGAAAATTCCCTGAATATCCAATATCAGTCCGACCTTCCCGTCTGCAAGAATAGCCCCTCCAGCTATTCCTTTTACATTTTCTAGGTTTTTGCCCAGACTTTTGATGACATATTCATCTTTCCCCAGCAGCTCATCAATAAGCAGTCCTCTTTGTTCATCTTTTGATTCAACAACAATCACAAGGCTTTCCCATGCCGGATTTGTATCTTTATCATCTGCCGCCTCACCATGGACCTGTTTTAACCTGACCAGCGGGATAAGCTGATCTCTTTCCTTTAACATCTCTGCCTTGCCTTCAATAGTAAAGCAGTCCTGCTTTAAGGGTTTAAACGCCCTTTGAATCGCTGTCGTGGGGATAACGTATTTTTCATCACCAACCCTTACCAGCATGCCGTCAATAATCGCAAGGGTCAACGGAAGGCTGATCGTAAACTTGGTTCCCCTGCCCAGTGTGGAATCGATATTTAAATGTCCCCTGAACTTTTCAATGCCTTCTTTTACGACGTCCATCCCGACACCGCGGCCGGAAACATCTGTAATTTCAGCGGCCGTAGAGAAGCCAGGTTCAAGAATCAGATTGTAAATCTGGGCATCTGTCAAACTCTCGCTTTCAGAAACCAGTCCCATTTGAGACGCTTTCTTAAGAATTTTTTCTTTATCAAGCCCTTTTCCATCATCCTCGATCTCAATGATGATCTGCCCGCCCTTATGATAGGCCCTCAGAAAAACATTTCCCTTTTTCAGCTTTCCGTTCTGCTCCCGTTCGGCCCCCGGTTCAATACCATGATCCACAGAATTCCGGATCATGTGGACCATGGGCTCATACAGCGCATCCACTACATTTCGGTCAATCTCTGTTTCTTCTCCAGACATTCTGAGTTCAACGTGTTTGCCTGATTTTTGAGACAGATCCCTGACCAGTCGGATCATCTTCATAAATGTTGCTTTAATGGGGATCATTCTCATTGACATGGAAATCGTCTGCATCTTGGTAACGATCTGTCCGAGCTGTTCAATGCTCTGGGTCAAAGAGGGGTCTTTTAACGCTTTCTGTCGAAGCATAGACTGCGCAATCACCAGTTCTCCTGCATAATCCACCAGGTCATCCAGCTTCTTTGTGCTGACCTTGACCTGGGCCTCTACCTGTTTTTTAGCCATTTTCTGTTCAGTCAGTGCCGAAGTAACCTGGCCCGGCAGTGCACTTTTTTCTTCAACAAGGATCTCACCTATCTTCTTTTCAGGACAGTTCTTCTGTATTTCAAGAGAATTGCCAAGTGTTTCTTTGTCAATCACGCCTTTTTTAACCAGTATATCACCGAGCAGATTTTTATCACCATCTGTCAGTGCGGACTGAACCGTTTGAAGCTTTTCCCTCAACCGGTTCACATCAATGTCGTCATCCTGGGGGCGGTATCCGTTTTCAATACCCTGGCGGACTCTTCTTATCAGCCGCTTCAACGTATCAACTGACTCCAGGATGGCATCTGTAGCAACCTGGTTGATGATAAAATCTCCACTGCGGGCACTGTCCAGCAGATTTTCTGTGGTATGGGAAAGGCGGTTGATCTTTTTCAGCGACAAAAATCCTGAAACCCCTTTAATGGTATGAAACGGGCGGAAAATATTATTAATCAGCTCACTGTCTGTGGGATCCTGTTCCAGTTCGATTAACGACACTTCAATGGTATCTAAATTCTCCTGGGCTTCAGACACAAAATCTATCAGAATTTCCATATCTTCATCAGATATCTTTTCCGGATCGCTTCCCCGATGTTCTGATTGTTCCTCTAATGCACTGTCCATGTCTTCAGCCGCATCACTTTCACCTTTTTTAAAGGTGGAAACCGTCAGCAGCTGCATGACATCGGACGTTTCAAACATGAACTCGGCTCCTTTTTTCATATGCTTGAAAAGAGCCTTTAAAAGAACAAGTGCTTCTTCAATCGGTTTTGTATCTGTCATCGTTTCCAGAGTGATATTTTCAACATAATCTCTACAGGCAGTTGCGACCTTCTCAAATGTATCTGGCTTGCATTTTTCTGCGCTATGGATGAGATCATTTAAAATCAGTATCATGGCCCC
The DNA here is from genome assembly GCA_964343845.1 of uncultured Desulfobacula sp. Taxonomy (GTDB): domain Bacteria; phylum Desulfobacterota; class Desulfobacteria; order Desulfobacterales; family Desulfobacteraceae; genus Desulfobacula. The sequence goes on from CAYFKW010000002.1 coordinate 276,828, forward strand.
GATGTCCGGGATTTCACCGATACAGAAAGTACCGTGCAGTTTGGAAAAATTCTGAAGGTCCTGTTCTATTTTATCATAAACATCCATATCCACCTCTTTGTGAAGGTTATTATGCTTCTGCTTTTTCCAGCATCTGGATCTCTTTTGAGCTCAACACCTTATCGATATCCAGCAGGATTTTTACCCCGCCGTCCATTTTCGCCATCCCCAGGATATAGCTGGTATTCATTTTCGCACCAAATGCAGGCGCCTCTTCAATCTCTTCTTCTTTTATGTTGATTACCTCAGACACCGTGTCCACTACTGTACCGATCAGGGTTGTTGAATCATCAGCGTCGATCTCAACAACAATAATACAGGTCCGTTCCGTATAGTCGATGGTCTCCATGGAAAACTTCAATCTCAGATCAATCACTGGAATGACTTTCCCCCTGAGGTTGATCACCCCTTTTACAAACTCCGGTGTTCGAGGCACTGATGTAACCGGCATCATTCCGATGATCTCCTTTACTTTCAGTATCCCTATACCGTATGTCTCATCAGCCAGGGTGAAGGTTAGATATTTTCCTTCTTTCACTGTTATCGCTCGTACAGCCTGATTCATTGAATCGGTTATATCGTTCATATGTCACCTCTTTGTTATTGTTTTTTTCTCAACATGATGCGGGTTCTATCTGATGAAAATTCATCAGATAGAACCGTTAAGACATGTTGATTCCTTAAAAATCCTTAAAGTCTTCATCTTCATCAAAAGGGATCACCTGCTCAGGGGTTACTTCGGCTTTATGCTGTAGTAATCCCCTGTTTTTCTTTTCAGCTTGAACTTCTTTGTGAACAGCATGATGAACCGCATCGACATCACCCAAATCTTTTTTACCGGTAATAAGCTTCACCAGGTCACCCACAAAATCCCTGAGCTGCTCAGCCTGTGCATTGAGCTCTTCTGCTGCTGCTGCAGATTCTTCTGCATTGGCTGCATTGCCCTGCACTACTTTATCCATCTCGGAAATGGCGCAATTCACCTGCTCTATACCATTGGACTGCTCGCTGGACGCCTCGCTGATTTCCGCCACAAGCTCACCTACTTTGCCTGCACTCTGTGTTACCTTGACAAAGGCCTCATTTGTATTGGATACCAGTTCAGACCCGTCATTTACTTTTTTGATGGTTCCTTCTATCAGCTCTGCCGTATCTTTAGCTGCATCTGCCGCCCGCATGGCCAGGTTCCTGACCTCATCAGCCACCACAGCAAACCCTGCGCCTGCCTCGCCGGCCCTTGCGGCTTCCACTGCTGCATTTAACGCCAGAAGATTTGTCTGGAATGCGATTTCATCGATGGTTTTAATAATTTTTGAGGTTTCATCACTGGCTTTGGATATATCTGCCATAGACCCGGTCAGTTTCTCCATGGCCTCACTTGTAGCACTGACCACCTGGTGGGCTTCTTTCATCAGTGTATTTGCATGACCTGCACTTTCGGCATTCTTCTTAGTCATGGAAGACATCTCTTCCATTGAAGACGAGGTCTCTTCTATGGAGGCTGCCTGTTCAGAAGAGCCTTCCGCCATGGACTGGCTTGAGGAAGACACCTGGTTTGAGGCAGACGCCACCTGGTTGGCCCCCTCCCGCATGCCTTTGATTATACCATTAATGGGATTTGAAATCCCTCTTGAGATAAAGAATGACAGCAGACTTCCACTGACAACAGCGATAACAATCAATGAAATCAGAGCGATATCACCCTCTTTCTGCATTCCGGCTGCCATCAGCTTTGCATTATGGGACAATCCCTCCCCAATGGAGGCAATGCCGTGAAGCAGCCCGGCTGTTTCAGCCGTGAGCTTTAATATTTCCGCTTCATCCTTTATCACTTTTATGAGCAAGGCCTGATACGCTTTTATCTCTTCTTCCACATCGTGCAGCAGCTTTTTTTCTTTTTCACTTTCAAGTTCATTTTCAAGCGCTTTCAGGTACCCCATCATATGACCCATGTGTTCTTCCATATGGCCAACCCGGTCTGCATGCTTATCCAGCAGGAACTCCACCTCTTCCTTGGCCAGCTTCAGCGAGTAGACCTCTGCTTCATTCAAGTGATACAGCAGGGTTGTCTGACGCTGGATGGATGCCATATCCGAACCTTTGGCCTCAAGGTCTGCCAGTTCTGCCTCATGGTGATGGATCATCTGTTCAAGGGCTTTATCCATTTTACCGGTCAATTCGTCCAGGACGTCCTTGCCTTCTTCAATTTCATGATAGGCAGATTCCATACGCTTGAAATCTTTCGCATATGCCGTTGTTTTAGACGCCATACTGTTGACACCGTTCACCTGATGCTGGTTTAAATGGCCCTGTTCTTTGATGCGGGTGAAATCCTCATTGAATTCTGCAACCAGTTCCTTTATTTCCTTGACTTTTTTTTCACCATAGGCCTTGTTCTCAATTCCGTGAAGCAGGTAGACATTTTGAAATGCTTCTATTTCATTGGCCATCATATCCAGTTCCAGAAAGGCTGTTTCCTGATGGGCGGCACCATTCACCCGCTCAAGGTAAAGATATCCACCCAGCCCTAGAATGACAGCCAGAAAAACAAGAGAACCATAACTGGTATACAGTTTCATGTTCAGGCTGAATCGTTTAAACATCCCTGTAACAGAAACAAAAATTACAATTCCAAACCCTGCAGCCAGAAGAACCCCAAACGCCCATATAAGCCCTGACAGTTTTGGTTTAATCTCCTGGAAATGGGAATCATCCGTATTTTTAAGCCAGTCTGTATTTAACAATGCCATGGTTGCCGCATCTGCCAATGTCACTTTTACGGGTTCAACTTTTCCATGCCCCTGCCCAACTGCATTGGATTCTGAGGCATCATGCCCTTTGCCGTGGGCGCTTTCACTTTTATGTCCTTCACCGGCCATGGCCTTCATCTGGCGGGCAGGGTTGTGCTCTACTGCGTTTAAAATCTTCATGACCGGTGCCTGCGGCATCCAGTCGACCCTTCCGGTTCCCACATCGTAAATCGCACCGACAACTTTTGCTTTCCCTTGTCTGACCATATTCCGGGCTGTCGGACTCCTCATGAAAAGATCTTCAATGCCCTGCCACACGTTTTCTTCTATTGCATGGGGGATGATGGCATCGCCGTGAACAGACGGGTGAAGTGACATGGCACGCTTTACTGCCGGAAAAATATTGTCCACCAGAGGGGGTATATTGATTTCCAATGCATGGCCTTTGCCGTGGACCGCGTGAGTAACCGCAGTTACAGCCCCGCACTGTTTATGTCCTAAAACCACGAGAACTGGTGTGTTCACATGGGCAAGACCATATTCAATAGACCCTGCTTCATCTACATCCACGACATTGCCTGCCACGCGGATAACAAACACATCCATGACCCCTGAATCAAAAATCCGCTCCACCGGTACCCTTGAATCGGAACAGGAAATCACTGTCGCATATGCATGATTTCCCTGATTTTCAGTCCCTGCCTGGTGGAGCCGGTTGATATCTGTATGCGGATGAAGTGACCTGCCTGCCACAAACCGGGCATTGCCCTGTGACAGCATTTTAATCACCTCATCCGGTGCAGGCTTTGCTGCGATGGCACTGGATATAAATGCAGCCAGAAAAACACCTGTAAATAATGAGATAACCATACGTTTTGCTTTCATTTTCCCTCCTTTCTTTAATTGTCTATCTGTTTGCCTCTTTATCTTTTAAAAACTTTCAACATTGCCTTTGCCAGGTCCTGTTTCAAGATGGGTTTCAGCAGGATGGCATCCACCTGGATATCATCTGTATCTCCCTTGTTTACCTTTTCACTGAAACCCGTACACATGATAATGGGTATTTTCGGCCGCATGGTCCGGATCTCCTGTGCCAGTTTGTCGCCGGTTAAATCCGGCATTGTCATATCTGTTATCACCAGATCAAACTGATCTGGATCTGTGGTAAATACAGTTAATGCATCCATGCTGTCCGTCATGGATGTCACGCTGTACCCCAGCCGTTCCAGCATCTGTTCTATCATCAGGCAGATGGGGCGCTCATCATCAACCAGTAAGACATGGCCTTTCCCTGTCAGGTCTGACGGGGCCTGAGGCTCTTTTGGCGGCTGTGTTTCAGCCACGAACCTGGGCAGATAAACTTTAACGACCGTCCCCTGTCCCTTCACACTGTCAAAAAGGATATCCCCCTGGTACCCTTTGACAATGCCATGAACTACAGAAAGCCCTAACCCTGTCCCCTTCCCTTTTGCCTTTGTTGTAAAATACGGATCAAAAATTTTCTCCATCAGTTCAGGGGCGATGCCTGTGCCGGTGTCCCCTATTTCCAGGCACACATACCACCCGGGAATCAGATCAGGGCCTGGCAGGTTTTCTGACAGCAGCTGTACGGCATTTAATTTCACATTTAATACACCGCCCTGCTCCTCCATGGCATGAAACGCATTTGTTACAAGATTCATAATGACCTGGTGGATCTGTGTCGGGTCTGCCATCACCATGCCTGCATGTTTATCAATATGCTGCTGAATGCTGATGGTGGTTGGCAGTGTTGACCTGGATAATTTTAATATTTCTTTTAAAATTAAATGGATCTGTAAGGGTTTGTACTCCATGTCCGCCTGTCTGCTGAACGTTAAAATCTGTTCTACGAGTTCTTTTGCCCGTGTACAACCCTTGAAAATTTCCTGCATGGGCTGCATAAACGGGCTGTCCTGGTCAAGGTCGTCTATGACCATTTCTGCAAATCCCATGACCGGGAATAAAATATTGTTAAAATCGTGTGCAATACCACCGGCGAGCGTACCAATTGATTCCATTTTCTGGGCCTGGCGGAGCTGCTCTTCCAGCTTTTTCCGTCTTGCCTCCTCCAGTTTTCTTCTGGTGATATCCTTGATGCTCATCTGCAGGAACAGGGTGTGGTTATGGTTGAATTTTGACAATGCTATATCCCCGTACCACACTTCCTTATCTGCACGTTGAAAGACCCATTCAAACGATGCAAACCCTTTTTCCATGCAATCGATAACCTGTGTCTTGGCTGCCAGTCTGACAGGGATATCCCCTGATTGTTTTGCTGCTGAAAAATTCAGCAATGACTGGCCCTGAAGCGATTGAGGGGACGACATACCCAGGAGCCGGAGAGCAGCTTCGTTTGCATCAATACAGCTTGAATCCTGCGGGTCCAGGACAAGCAGCGGGATGGGAGAACTGGCAAAAAGGATGCGATTATACGCTTCCCTTTCCTGGATGGAATCCGCCATTGTCTGGAAATCATCTGCCAATGCTTTAAATTCTGTAATGTTGAACACCGGCCCGGTTTCAATTTTCTCTCCCTTTGTAATCTGTTTTGTTTGTTCTGCAAGCTTTTCAAATTTTACGGCAAATTTCTGCGCCTGGAAAATGGCAAGGAACATCCCTGTACACACTGTAAACAAAAGGACAAAACCCAATATAAAAAATGTCTTTACAACAGGGGCATGGGAAATTTCTTCAGGGCTTGCGATCAATACAGACCAGTCTATCAGGGATGCCTTTACCAGACACCCGGTCATTGCCCTGCCGTTCAGCTCAAATGACCCCACCACCGGCTGGGTTGCTTTTAACCCTTTTTTTACAATGCTCAAGTGTCCGAGATTAAACTGCTGGGCAGTAAAATTCCCTTCATGGTCTGCAATCACCTGGCCCCGGCGGTCCAGGACCATGATAACCTGTTCTTTTGATGATTTTATCTGTTTTAAATAATCTGTTAAAGCGCCAAGATCAATCTCCCCCATCACGATATTTTTACCGGACGGGATCGCTAACGCCACTGAAATGCCGCCCCCGATGACAGACAAAAACGTGTCAGACCACACGGGATTCCGTTTCTCAACCACACGTTTAAATAACGGGTTTCCAGACAGGTCCAGCTGTTTTAAATCCTGCTTTTGATCCCTGTTTTCAGCTTTTAATGCAACAGAATCTACTTTACCGTCCGGGCCGATCACATAAATGGTTTTCAGGGACCGAACCGTTCCTATCTGGGAGGTTAAAACAGGATCAAACACAGATTCGTTTTCACAGGTCTGGATAAATGCGGATATACTTTCCAATACGGTTTTTGATTTGATCAAATGACTTTCCGCTTTTGATGCAATCACCTTTGACAACTGGACCTGCTGCAATTCTACATTGGCCGCAAATTTCGGCAGGAACCAGACAAGGCTGACAGCCGTCAGAAAAACAAACGGTATAACAGCAATGAGAATGGACTGTATGGATAATATTTTTCGCAGCGGCTGTATTGTCATTTCATTATTCCAGTGTAACGTATTGACCGTCTTTAATGATGCTAACAAATGTCTTTCGATTTGCATCGCCGAATTCATTGATGGTGATTGTTTCCTGAACGCATTTAAACGTTTTTTTCCGGATAATGGTATCTTTGATGTGTTCACCTTTTTTCTGGTCAGAAAGTGCTGCCAGCACGACAATCCCAGCGTCATATCCTGCAATGCCTGCAAAACCGGGTTCCTGGCCGAACCGGTCAAGATAGGCCTTTCTGAAGGCTTGATATTTCACCGACGAATCATTCCGGTCCAGGAACTGGGCCACATAGACCCCTTCAGCAGCAGATCCAGCCAATTCAACAAACCTCTCTGTTGATGCCCACTCGGCCATGGCAATGTTTACATGATCGCTGATTTTTCTTATCTGCTGGCAGATCAGGGCAGCATCCACAGCATTAGTGATGATCACAAAAAGGTCTGGTTCAGATTTCAAAAGCTCATTGACATTGTCATAAAACACTATATCATCACCTGATTTAAACGGGCTAATCTTGATCACTTTTCCGCCCAGCTGCTCAAAGGTCTCTTTAAAATTATGAAGCCAGCTTTCCGTATATGCCTTGTTTTTAAGGTCATAAATCGCAACGGCCTTTCTCTTGCCAAGGGCGTTAGATTGATAGGCTGCACTTTTTGTTGCATAATCCTTTGTGGTTGAGATCACCCTTAAAAAAAAATCATCTGTATCCAGCAGGTAGGTGGTTGTGCAGGTAGGACTCAGCATACACACCCTGGCCTGGTTGACCATGGGTACTGCGGCCATGGCCATGCTGCTTGTCATGGGGCCGATAATGAGCCGGACGTTTTGATTCAATAACTCCTGTGTCATCTTTTTTACGATATCCGGATTCTGCTGATCATCTCTGACAATTAATTCTACCGGCCTGCCGTCAATCCCGCCCTGGGCATTTTTCTGTTCTATTGCCAGCATAACCCCATTTCTGCCGGCAACACCCAGGTCAGCCACCCTGCCGGAAAGCCCTGCGATAAACCCAAGCTGGACAGGTTCATTCTTCCCGCAGGCAGAAAATATTATTGTAAAACCAATGGCAAGGAACACCAGTCCTCCCAGGCCCAGCATCTTTTTATTCAGCGAAAGCTTCATTCCTCACTCCTTTTTTTATTGTTAAATTCAATCATGTTCTTTAAAACCAGAAGAATGTCTGTAGAACCTGAGTCTTTATAGGTGATAAACCTGGGAAAAAATTTATGGCTCATCATCAGCGTTTTCTTATGGTGATCCGGCAGGACTAATATGATACGATAATCCCCCAGCACATCCCGCAACGTAAGAAGATCTACCAAATCAAGCATGTCTTTTACGACAAGCACAAGAATGTCCAGGTCATTTTTAGGCTGCCTTAATCTGCTGGAAAGCGATTGAAAGCCGTGATGAATTTCTATTTTATCAGGTGAAAATAGTGTTTCAATTTTCACCTTCAGGTGATTTATCCCTGTGCTCGAATCTTTATGGTAAAGCAGTGCACGCATCTTCATTTTTTCATCTCAAACAGCTGATTTATCGGATCGGTTAAAAATCTTTAAAAGATTCATCGTCATCCATCGGGATCACATGATCCGGCCTGACCTCCCTGAGATCAGGTATCTGGGCGCCCTTGTCCTTGATTTCAGTGCGGTCTGTTTTGCCAACAATCTGTTTGCTTTGCAGGGTGACACCTGAAGCAGTCCTTTTTTTCCCTGAAACAAACACGTCAAGCTCTTCTGCAAATTGTTTGAGCTGCAGCGCCTGCGCATTCATCTCCTCTGATGCAGAAGCAGATTCTTCAGCATTTGCCGCATTCTGCTGGACCACTTTATCCATTTCAGCCAGGGCGATGTTTACCTGGTCAATCCCATTGGTCTGTTCTTTGGAGGCCTCTGAAATTTCAGAAATCAACTCCCCTACTTTTTCAGCGCTTTGAGCCACTTTGCCAAATGCAGTATTTGTTGTTTCAACCAATCCTGATCCATTGTTCACTTTTTTTACTGTATCTTCTATTAATTCAGCGGTATTTTTTGCTGCATCGGCAGCTCTCATTGCCAGGTTCCGGACTTCATCAGCCACCACGGCAAATCCAGCACCGGCTTCTCCGGCCCGGGCTGCTTCAACAGCGGCATTTAATGCCAGAAGATTGGTCTGGAATGCGATTTCATCAATGGTTTTAATAATATTGGATGTTTCTTCACTTGCTTTTGAGATATCTGCCATGGACACGATGAGTTTTTCCATGGAGTCATTTGCTGTTTTAACGACCAGGTTGGCATCTGTCATCAGGTTGTCAGCATGGCTGGCATTTTCTGCATTTTTTTTGGTCATGGATGACATTTCTTCCATGGATGCAGATGTCTCCTCTATGGATGCTGCCTGTTGTGATGATCCCTCGGCAAGGGTCTGGCTTGCGCCAGATACCTGGTTTGAGGCAGATGACACCTGGTTGGCGCCTTCATTTATATTGGATGAAATCCCGCTGACAAAGGTTGTAATGGATCTTGTGACCAGGAAAGCAAGACCAAACCCAATTAATAAAATTATCCCGCACAACCCGTACAAAAGGATAATGGATTGACGCTGGTTCTTTAATGCTGCGTGTTCTTTTGAAGAAACAATGCCTTTTACCAGCTTATCTAATTTAATGGTTTCTCCCTCAATATCATGGGCAGCGTCACTCATTACAGGGTATTGTGTTTTCATTGATCCGATATTGTCGGCAAACGCTTCAAAACTTTTCACATATGCGGCCGCACCATTTTTAATCTCTTCAGCAACGGCTTCGGGCATCTGGGCACCTTCTACCAAAGCGTTGAGCGATGCCAGGACTTTTTTTGATTTGGCGATATATTTATTGTCCTCCCGAAGGATAAAATCTTTTTCATGGCGCCGCATAAGAAGATACTGAACCATGAGGCTGTCCATCCCTGTTTTTTTAATACCGGTCTCCATGGCATGCGCATGTTTTCGCATGTCTCCCCTGATACCTGAATCTTTATCTCCCTGGGCCAGGATCAGATCCCCTACTTTTTTAAATGCCGCATCATATGTTTTTGTATGCGTGAGGATATTGGCAGCACTCTCTTTGGCTGCTGTCAGGCCGGCCTTTTCTGACAAGTCTGAAATGGTACTGCTGTGGCTGGTTAAGCCTGCCAGGGTTTCATCCATGCGCGTAAGATACTTTGTATCGCGGCGCGCAATAAAATCTTTTTCATGCCTCCTGGCTGAAAGGAGGCTGATTTCAACATCTTTTGCATTATCGCCGATGGCCTGATACACTTCAATCAGCGCTTTAAATGTCGTACCGGTATATTTCAACTCATAAATAGAGAATCCCCCCAGTACGACCATCAATAGAATAATGACGCCAAATCCGCTGTAAAGCTTTTTGCCTATACCTATTTGTTTAAATCTCATGCTCTCCTCCAGTGGTAAATTGATTGTTAATTGTCTTTCAAGGGGGACGAATCTTTTTCGTCATGCTTCTGTCTGAAAGCCTTATAGAGCATAAAGGATGCCAGCAAGTGAATAAAAATGATATATGAAATGAATTCAGATAGTTCCGTGTATTTGTTTAAATGGAACACCTGCCCGTGTTCCCGCATACGTTCAAAAAAAGAAACAGATGTTCACTTTTTATGAACATCTGTTTCTTTTTTTGAACGTATGCCCGTTTGGCAGAAAATCTCAGTTTAAAATATCTTTTAAAGTCCTGGCCATATCATATTTAAGAACAGGCTTGGCAACAACCTTGCAGATCCCCCTGGACATGACCTCTTCCTCGCTGATTGTATCGCTGAACCCGGAACACAGGACAATTGGGATATCAGGCCGGAGCAGCTTCAAATTCTCTGCCAGCTTTAACCCGGTCATGCCCGGCATGGTCATGTCTGTTACCACCAGATCAAACTGATCTTTTTTCACTTTAAATAATTCCAGGGCTTTTAAACCGCTGTTCAAAGCCGTGACTGTATACCCCAGGGACCCCAGCATCTGTTTTCCCATATTGATTATCTGTGTCTCATCATCAACAAAAAGGATGTGTCCCGAACCCTGCGGCGGTACAGGATCATTTTCTGCAAGGATTTGATGGTGCGTTTTCAGGACAGGAAAAAATATTTGAAAATTTGTTCCGCGGTTCTCTTCACTTTTAACATAAATATGGCCGCCGTGGCTGTGCACAATACCATGGACGACTGAAAGGCCCAGGCCGGTGCCTTCACCTTTTTTCCGGGTGGTAAAAAAGGGAACAAAAATACGGTCTACAAGTTCCGGTGTCATGCCGCACCCGGTATCGCTCACTTCCAGACACAAATAGATCCCTTCGCGCATTTCAGGGTTTTCCAATTGGTGGCTTTTATCAATTTCTTTGTTAAACAGGTTAATTGTCAGTATTCCGCCTTCCTTCTCCATGGCCTGAAAGGCATTGGTACACAGGTTCATGACAATTTGATGAACCTGTGTCGGATCCCCCATTACAAGGGATTCACTCTTGATATTCTGCTTGATTGATATTGTTGACGGCAGCGATGCCCTTAACAATTTAAGTGTCTCTTTAACAATCAAGCTCACTTGAATGGGTTTTTCTGCCTGTTCTGCCTGGCGGCTGAATGTCAGAATCTGTTTGACCAGGTTCTTTGCCCTGTTGCCCGCAATCATGACTTCCTGAAGATTTCTATACTCCAGCGTTGTTTTATCTGTTCGTTCGATAACAAGTTCTGTAAACCCGATAATGGAGGAAAGGATATTGTTAAAATCATGGGCAACACCGCCTGCCAGTGTCCCGATAGACTCCATTCGCTGGGCTTTCTGCAATCTGTTTTCCATATCTTTTTGTTCTCTGATATCTTCAATCAAACCGTAATAAACAGTGTCACCCTTTTTCATCCATCTTTTCTGCCATTTTGCGCTGGATGTTCAAATCTGCGAAAAGATCAATAATATTTCGGTGGTGGGATAAAAACACCTTGGAAGACTCATATCCAAACATATGTGCCATCTTTGTATTTACGACGAGAAAGTTTCCCTTTTCTGTAACCTGGAAAATCCCGATAACTGCATTTTCAACCAGATTCCGATACTTGAGCTTGCTGTCCTTAAGATCCTGGGCTGTCTGGTAATTTTTCATCTCGCCGCGCAAAAGAACACCCAGGAAAACAGCGCATACAGGATAATACCCCATGACCGGAAAAAAATATTTTGTAAATGCTTTTTTTGCAATCACAGGATCAGGCAGACACAACGCTGTCAGCAGCCCTAAAACAGCGCTGGCGAAACCTAGTGTCAGGAAATGCAAAATTTTTATCTGGTGGGCGTCCTCCCTGACAAGGCGGACAAACAGGACGCCGCACAATGCCCCGATGAGGATGGCTGCAATGCCTGAATAGACACCGATACCGCCCAGTGTAAACCGGTATATTGAAACAAAGACGCCGGCAATAATACTTGCCCACGGCCCCCCGAAAGGTGCTGCCAGGGCAACGACGATTGTTCTGCCGTCCATCAGCACTCCTGGAAGAAGCTCAATCGGTATCAGCATGCCGGTAATGGCTATTGCAGAAAATAAACACCCGTGGAAAATTTGAGAAAATATACCAGTGTTAAACGCAAACACCGGGTGCAGTTTTCCATAAACAAAGGTAAACGCAACCAACAGCGCTATATTCTCTGAAAGATCTATAATGAGATCCATTTAGATTCTCTTTTTATCTCAGTGTACGTGTGAATGAATTGAATTAAATGGTTAATTCTGGCATAAAAGACCGAATCAAGTCAAGATGATTTTATAAAGGCTACCATCCGAATCTTGAAATATCGTACTTTTTTAAAAGGGTATAAAGTCTCGTCCTACCAAGGCCGGATATGCGGCAGGCATCTTTTACAGAGCCTTTTACAGATGCCATTAAATTGCGGAAATATTTTGTATCTGCATCTGACAAAATTCTTTCTTTATACACCTTGTATGCCGGGATAGCAGGCTGCTGTAAGCCGGTGTCCTCTTCTGGCTGTTTTACGGCCAAAGCTTCATTTTGAGAAACTTTGCCTCTTGCCAGTTCAATGCGGACATATTCCGGCAGATGCTTGGGAAAAAGGGTTGCTTCAAACTGGGCGGCAGAGATAACGCTTTCCAGGGTATTGATCAATTCACGGATGTTGCCGGGCCACCTGTAGGTATTCAATGCTTCCAGGAACTCAGGGGAATACCCTTTCATATCAGTCCCAAGCTTATTATAGATTTTATTCATATAGTATGTTGTCAGGGCCTTGATATCATCGGAATGTTCTCTTAACGGCGGGATACTAATGGTTACCGATCTCAATCGAAACAACAGGTCTTTGCGGAATTTTCCCTGTTTCGCCATTTCATCCAGGTCACGATTGGTTGCGGCAAGCAGCCTGAAATCACTTGTCTCCTCTTTTTTGGAACCGATTGCCCTGAATCTTTTTTCCTGCAGCACTCTTAGAAATGATTTCTGGTGTTCAAGGTTCAGTTCCCCGATTTCATCTAAAAAAAGTGTTCCTTTGTCTGCCTGCTTTATCAATCCCTCCCGCGCATGATCTGCGCCGGTAAATGCCCCTTTTTCAAATCCAAACAAGGTGCTTTCAACCAGGGTTGAATGAAGGGCAGCACAGTCAACAACAACAAAATTCTGGTCCGCTCTGTCACTGTTGATATGAATGGTTTTGGCACACATCTCTTTTCCTGTCCCTGTTTCACCCAGGATCAGGACATTGGCACTGCTGTTGGCTGCCTGGGCAACAGAATCCAGGAAAGGTGTCATGCGCGGTCCTGTTCCCACAAATCCGTCCAGTTTTAATGCCACGGATTTCTTTTCCACTTTTTCCAATTCTTCCCTGTACTGCAGGATTCGTTTTAACGGCAGAATAATTTTCTTGGGCGAAATCGGTTTTTGTATATAATCCCACGCCCCATTCTGAATGGCAGTCTCAGCCCCGTCCGGTCCACCTTCACCAGTTATGATAATCACTTCAGGCGCAGGATCCAGGCTCCGGATTTTCGGCAGGACATCAAGTCCCACACCATCTGGCAGATTTACATCCAGAAAAACCACATCATAGTCTCCGGAAACAGCCAGTTCATATCCTTGATGGATTGTGTAAGAACTTTGTGCCGCATGGCCCATTCCCCCAATCACCTGGTCAAGCATCCTGCAAACCTGTTTATCATCATCAATGATTAAAATATTTGCCATTGCTGTACTGATCGTTACAATTTGTTTAAATCAATTTTATATAAATGAAGCGTATTTTTTCTAATACTACTTGAAATATCATCCTTTTACAATTAGAAAACACATATTCTATATCTATTTGGTAGGAAACAGATAAAAATGCATAAAAATATCCTTATTATTGCAGACATAGAAGGCAGTTCATTATGTAATGATTATGCCGCCACCTGTTTTCTGGGAAAAGGCTGGCCAGCTGCATGCATGGGCATGACCCTTGATGTCAACGAAGTGGTCAGTGCGCTGTTCAAGGCTGGCGCTGAAACTATTTATGTAAAAGATTTTCACCGGACAGGCTATAATCTTATCCCCCATTATATAGACAGCAGAGCCACCCTGATATCAGGATATGAAAAAGGCCCTGTTCCCGGCATTGGGTCTCCCCGCGGTGCAACCGGATTGATGCTGCTTGGCATGCATGCACCATCTGGTTCAGACGGCTTTCTGGCCCATACACTGACCTCAAGGATTTCCTGTCTTGAAGTCAATGGGAAACCAATGAGCGAGGCCCAGCTTTTTTCAGCATCCCTTGCACCCTTTCACCTTCACCCACTGTTTTTTTCCGGATGTCCTGTGGCTTGTCAGACTGCATCAAAGGAGATCAAACACTTAAGGTGTTTTCCTATTGACAAGTCAAATACGAACCTGAACTTTAATCCTGACATCTGGAGGAAATCACTGGCAGAAGAAGCTGTAACCGCCTTACTGAATTCCAGAACAACGCCCTACATGCCAAAAGGGCCTTTTTCTGCCTGTGTCACCATGAAAGAGGGAGAAAATGCTGCCTTAAAAATCGCCGGACGGTGGGGCTTTGACTGCAAAGAAGACCGTATCTACATCCAGGCCGATACGATACACACCTTATACATGGCCTTGATCAAGCTTGCCTATTTCACCCCATTCACCCTGAAGACACTGCCGCTGGGGCTGCCGTTTTATAATTCAATGGGCTGGGCCGGCCTGAAATGGATCACTTTACTGCTTTTTTTTCAAGGCCTCTTTGAGCAGATCACCCATACTTCCAAAAGAGCGTGATGGTTTATCGGCCGCAAATTGTTTCCAGTTGTCTGCCTGTTTCTGATCAGGTGTTGTCAACGTAATCCTTCTTTTTTCTTCATCCACTTCCTGGATCATTACCTGGACAGACTCTCCTGGTTTCAGGCGCTCCAATTGCGACGGGTTCTCTGCAGCGCGCATGTTTGCTGAGGGTATCAACCCTGTCACACCTGGTTCAAGATTAACAAACAGACCAAACCTTTCTTTTTTCTCCAGTGTCCCTTCTACAACACAATTAAGTTTATATTTTGCTGAAGCACCTGTCCATGGATCGCCCAGGGCATCTTTCATGCTCAGTGAAATTCTTTTGCTGTCCATATCAATAGACTTAATAACGACTTGCACACGATCCCCGGCCTGAACCACATCTTCCGGCTTTAGAACCCTTTTGGTATGGCTCATTTCGCTGATATGGACCAGGCCGTCTACGCCAGGAGCAAGTGCGACAAAGGCACCAAA
>CAYFKW010000002.1:291928-301955 GCA_964343845.1 uncultured Desulfobacula sp.
ATGATGTCAGCCGGACCACCTTGCCCGACAGTTGGTCTCCTGTATTAAAAGTGCCCTCCAGGTTATCCCAGGGATTAGCGGATGTCTGTTTCATTGACAAGGATATTTTAAGGGCGCCTGACGTTTTGGATGTCTCAATGTTTAATATTTTTACACTTACCATATCACCGGGCTTTACGATCTCTTCGGGTTTTTCAACCCGGGACCAGGACAATTCTGAGATATGGACCATTCCTTCAACACCAGGGATCAGCTCGATAAAAGCGCCATAGGACATTAATTTGCTGACAACGCCTTGAACAATGTCTCCTTCTTTTACTTTTTCAATAAACTCTTTTTTCTTTTCTTCTATCTCGACTGTCATCAGCTCCCGCCTGGAGACAACAATATTTCTGCCATTTTCCTCATATCGCGAAATTAAGAAATGATAACTGCCCCCGACATAATCTTCCTGGTTTTCCACATACTTGACATCCATTTGACTTACAGGGCAAAAGGCCCTTTTCCCGAGGATATCGATGCTGAACCCCCCTTTAACAACACCGGTGACCTTACCTTCAACAGGGGTTTTATTCTGCTGGGCTTCGTAAAGCATCGCTGCTTTTCCTGCACCAGAGATTGCTTTGGACAATATGATTTCACTTTCATTTGATGAGACAATATACAGCTTTACCGTATCGCCTGTCTTGAAGGGGAGTTCGCCATTTTCATCCAGTAGTTCTGCTTTATCAATAACCCCATCACTTTTTGTTCCTGTATCAATGTATACCTGTGCTTTTCCGATGGAGATGATGTCACCCTCGACCATATCTCCTTGATTTAACTCACTGGTAACTGTCTTCTCATAAGATTCAAAAAGTTCAGCAAAACTTATCTCATCACCATTTTTATGTTTTTTGTCATCCTTTGCGTCAGCCATTTTGAGCTCCTGTTCTATCATTTTTTTAAAACTGCACCTGCTGCGATATGGCAGAACCATCCGTGCAAAGTCAAAAAAAAATGAAAACTATTTTTTTTATTTAAAAAACGCGTTATAATAAGTTTAAATAATAATTACAAGGTCTTTCATCATTGAATATCACAAATCAACAAAGTTCAACCGGGTCTCTTTCTCCAAAACGGTTAAAAGAAAAAGCAGGGATTCTTGAAACCAATCTTTTCAAGAGTGTTTCAAAACAGAATAATCCATCAAAAATGCAGGTCAAAATCAACAGGGACAGCTATCCGGATGCTGTCATCTTAAGGGCGATCGTGCAGCTGACATCCAGGTTTAATATTAAAGCCTCGGAATATCTCCAGGAATTAAGAGAACTGCTGCAGAAAGACATCCCGTTTGACCGGCAGGAAAGCGTCTCAAAAAACCTTAAGGATCCCGGAGAAACTTTTTACGATGACTTGAGTATCCATACCCGGACATTTAAAGCCGTCGCGTCCACAAAAGAACTCGCCATTATTATCGAAGGTATTCCCGCCATAGAAAGCGAAGATGGCGCCATTGCCAAATCCTTTTTCAATCATGAAAAAAGCCCGGGCAAAATGTTAAAAGACGGTGCTATTAATTTTAAGGAAATCAATAAATATCCTATTGTAAATGCCGGGGACAAGCTATTTTATATCAGCCACGAAAAACAGGGCAAACAAGGCATATCCTATGATTGCAAACCAATTCCGGTCGAGGAGGCCAAGCCGTTTGAACTCACTATCGGGCAGGGGGTGGAAAAAATTGATGACCCTGACGAAACAGGAAAGTCAAAAGGGTATTTTCTGCAGGCCCAGAATACCGGTGTTGTAAATATTGACAGAAATGAAGATAATGTTGTTACCAGCATCTCCATAAGCAATGAAGTCGAAATAAAAAAACTAGACTATTCAACAGGAAACATCGGCAGCCAGTTTACCTGCCCCATCAGCCTGAAAGCCGGTGTGATCTGCAATGGATTCAAAGTCCGCGCCAATGGGAAAGTAGAAGCCACGATTGTTGACGGCGGTGAGATCATTACAAATAATGAAGCCGTCATCATGAAAACGCAGTCAGACACGACGGTGATGGCACTAAAAAATATAACCATCAGTTCTGCCACACGTTCAAAAATCATATCAGAGAAAGGGGTCACCACAATCAACAGGGAACTGATTGATTCTCAGGTTTCTTCGCCTGCGCTGGTCTTTGAAAAAAGCAAAGGATTGATGACCAGCAATAGAATTGAAACAGAGAACCTGATGCTGAAAGGCCTGCTCTTTTCAGGAGAAAACATTGTTCATTTCGGCAACAACCTGTTTGTTGAAAAAGAGGATTTATTAAAATCCCGGGAAGATATTATTAAAGAACGGTGTGACCTGGCTGATTTTGAAAATGAATTAAGAGAAAAACTGCAGTCAGAACTTAAAAAGTTGACAAAACTGGCAGTTTCATTTCCTGAACTTGTTCAGTATATCAAGCCGCTTATTGTCGCAACCAAGACCATGCATTACGACACCATTTATCAGGAAATGGAGCGAATAGAGAAAATAAACAACACAAAGGTTGTCGCTGCTGTCAGAAAGCTGTTTGAAACACTTGAGAAAATCCCGCAGAGTATTCGGTCCTGTAAGAACAGGGAGTCACAGATTAGTGAAGACATTAATGGCATCCACCAGCGTATGGCATCAATGAAGCTGAGCATAGAGGGATATCTTAAACCAGCAGCTACCATAAAAATTTTCTGCGGCATGTCCAGTGAAAAAGAAAAAACAGAGCCTGACTTTATGGTAGCATGTGATGGGAATGACAATAAAATGGTTAATGTGACTGCGTCTTATTCTCCCCAAAAGGGCTTTGAATTTGTAAAATAACCCCTCAATTCGGACAACCAGCCTGCTGCGCCTGACAAAGGTCTTCACAAAACGATAAAAATCACGTATTGTAGAACCATACCAGCTTTTTATGATAACTTTCCAAAAAAACTCTCAAGGCGCTGTACTGAAAGAGATGAGACAAATGAAAACTCCGGGGTATGTCCTTAAAACATGTTCAATGGCCCTGGCTGCTGTTTTATTAGCAGCTGGTGCATTCTCCCCTGCCATTGCTGCAAAAAAAAAGATCTCCTGGATGATCGTTGAATGGCCGCCGTATGTTATTCAGAAAGGAACGTTTAAAAATCAGGGGACCGTTGATCAGACCGTCCGGTATTTAATGCATCGCCTGCCCGGTTATGAGCATGAAATAATCTATTCAAGTGCAAAAAGATTATTTATTGACATGGCCAAAAGAGAAAATATCTGCTCGGCTGCATGGTTAAAAAATGACGAAAGAGAAGAAATTGCACGCTATTCCATTGCATACGCGCCAGCACCAACGATTATGCTTGTAACTGTCCGGGAGAAAGCAGGCAAGTTTTTATCTCTTTGCAGTAAAAAAAACAAAATCTCCCTTGAGGAGCTTCTTATGAATCATCAGGAGCTCAAGCTTGGAATCATCAGCAAACGATCTTACACCAACACCTTAGACTCGATTATTACCCAGCACCTTGATAAAGATAACATTTTTACCCGTACAGGAGGGGATCTGGGTCATGGACTGATTCAGATGTTAGCTTCCGGAAGGATTGATTACACCATCGAGTATCCACATGTCGTCACCTATACCAATAAAGAAATGGTCCCGGACATGGCCCCTTATTTTATCCCTATCAGTGAACTTGACAAACAGGTTCTGTACGGCCATGTCATATGTTCAGACAGTGCTTTTGGGAAAAAGGTCATTAAAGACGTGAATGCTGTATTAAGAAAAGATATAGATAAAATTCTTGGAATCATTGAGAAATGGTTTAACCCTGAAGCAATTGAACTGCTTGAAACCAGTGGCGCATATGAGTACGTTCGTAACCAGTAGAAGCTGAATCATTCATCCTTTCTGGTACCTTCCTGTCTATTCCTGGGCTGGATCACGCTTTGTAAAATTCTCCATCCCTTTTTAAGGTTTCATT
Source organism: uncultured Desulfobacula sp. (assembly GCA_964343845.1). Taxonomy (GTDB): domain Bacteria; phylum Desulfobacterota; class Desulfobacteria; order Desulfobacterales; family Desulfobacteraceae; genus Desulfobacula. The sequence goes on from CAYFKW010000002.1 coordinate 295,894, forward strand.
TTCAATTAAATCCAAAATTGAGTAATTAATGACACATTTATATGTAATTTTGCTTAAAAAACTTGATATTTTTTCCAAAAATACGGGTTTTTACCGATTGACCGTTCTCCTTCAACCTGATAATCAGCGTCTATACAAACCAGAAAAATGAATGTTTAGCAAAAATAGAGTGCTTATGCCGCCTGAAAAAAAAAGTATCTGCCCGATAAGCGGTTATGAAATTTTCAACAACCCCAAATGGGAATGCTATGAATCCGATGACTATACGTATTCGTTTAAAAAAATCGGGGACTCGATCATTCATGTTTCAAATGCCGGGGACATGGCCCTTACAAATATTGATAAACATTATGAACTGATCGAACAATTTGTTCAGGAAACAGGCATTGAAAAACCCTTTATAGAAATTCGTGATATCAGTCATCTTAAGGGGAAAGCCCCTCCCGCAGAAATCAGAAAGCAGAAAGATTATCTCTTAAAAAACCAGGAAAGCTTTTTAGGCTTTATTGTTGCCAATGCGCCTTTATGGTTGAGAGCATTAACCGCCACAGGGTTTAAAATATACAAAACAACAACACAATTTGCCTTTTGCAGGAATTATGATGCTGCCATAAAAAAAGCAGTGGAAATGCTTGAAACTCAACAGTTTAACCATGTGCAGCCTGGCAGGATCGTGTTTGAGATGGTACACACTGAGCCCCACTGGTGTTACGAGGATAAACATGAAAATCTCTTATTTGCAAACGGAACGATAAATAAACAGGTCTTTTATTCAAAAATAAAAGCAGATGTTATCAACCAGGATTTCTTAAAAAAAGTGGAGCCTTACATTACCGTCACCTTCAAGGAAGGAGGGCTTGAAAACTGCAATTATATCCGGGTAGTGGATTATTCTGAAGCAGGAAAGTTCTCCTTTGGGGCCAGGAAGGCATATGCCCGGCAGCTAAGAGACATTAACGCCACCTTTAAGAGCCGGCCGGCTGCCACCTACATCTGTGGTGCAAACATTTTTATCAAATCTGCCCTGAAACTCTTTTTTAGTGCTGCCAGGCAGGAATTTGTCTTTGTTGACACAATGGATGAGGCTTTTGAAAAAATGAACCTGGCCAGGGTCTGGAATGACGACCATGATGATGACCAGATCACCATCTCCAAAAAAGATATTGATGAAATCAATAATGCCTGCGGAAAGTTTCTATGGTCAGATGAAAGCTTAACTGCGCAGAACGACTTCTCAATTTCACAGGACAATAAGCTCTATGGTTTGTTTGAGACAATATCACTCATGCGGAATGACCTGCTGGAACTTAAGAATATAGAAAAAGAGAATTCAATAAAGCTTCAAAATGCCATAAATGAGGCAAATGCTGCCAATAAATCCAAGTCAGAATTCCTTGCAAACATGAGTCATGAAATACGGACCCCCATCAATGGTGTGCTGGGTATGGCTGAAATATTATCAGAGACAGATTTAACCGGCGAACAGGCAAATTTTGTAAAAACGATTGAAAACGAAATCACTTCTTTAATGGGTATCATCAACGATGTCCTTGATTTCTCGAAAATTGAAGCAGGAAAGATGGAGCTGGAGGTAATCCCTTTTGACCTTAGGAAAACGTTTGAGGATGTTGCGCAGCTGTTGAGCATCAGGGCTTATCAGAAAGGAATTGAATTTTTATCATTTCTCGATACAGATGTTCCCACTCGAATAGAGGGAGATCCGGGAAGGATAAAACAGATTTTAATGAATTTAGCAGGAAATGCGATAAAATTTACCAATGAAGGAGAAGTCTTCATCAGCGGTGAAAAAATTGAAGAAAGCAGCAGCAGTGTAACCATACGGTTTGAGATCAGGGACACAGGTATCGGAATTCCCCTGGAAAAACAAGCGGCCATATTTGACAGCTTCCAGCAGGCAGACGGATCTACGACCAGAAAATTCGGTGGTACCGGACTGGGAACAACCATATCCAGAACACTTGTTGAATTAATGGACGGAACCATTGGGATCAACAGCGAAGAAAACAAGGGAAGCACCTTCTGGTTTATATTGACATTTAACAAGCAGCCATCCATCCCCCCCTGGCATGAAGAACAAACGACAGACCTGAAAGGCCTGAAAATTCTTCTGGTTGATGACAATATAAACAATCAGAAAATATTTAACAATTATTTAGATTCGTTTGGCTGTAAAACGCTTATTGCTGACAATGCGCCGGCAGCGTTAAGGATCCTTGCAAAAGAACCTTGTGAGGAAAATATTGACCTGGTCATAACGGATTTTAATATGCCGGAACTGAATGGGTTTGAATTTGCTGAAACTATAAGGGCTGAAAACAAATTCAAACATGTACCCATTATCCTGTTAACATCCCTTGGCAGCAAAGGAGATGGCAAATCCTGCAAGGAAATCGGAATTGAGGGGTATCTGTCAAAGCCTGTAAAAAAACAGGAGCTTGAGCTGACCATCGCTGAAGCCCTGGTTGGGACAGGGGGACCGGAAATGAAACAGGTTATCCCGATTACGAAGCACTCCATTGCTGATAATCAAAAGCGAAAGGCGCAAATACTTCTTGCGGAAGATTATCCGACGAATCAGCAGATTGCTGTCCGGCATCTGGAAGGCGCCGGGTATCATGTTGTTCTGGCCAAGACCGGGAAACAGGCAGTTGAACTGTTTAAAACAAAACAATTTGATTTGATTTTCATGGATATCCAGATGCCGGAAATGAACGGCTATGATGCAACAAAGGAAATAAGGCATCTTGAATTAAACGTTTTTAACATCAAAGATGGCATGAAAAAAACACCGATTATTGCTATGACGGCCCATGCATTAAAAGGATACAGGGAAAAATGCCTTGAAGCGGGAATGGATGATTACATATCCAAACCGTTGAAAAGAAAAGATCTCATCACAATCTCTAAAAAATGGCTTCACATTAAAAAAGAGGATACAGCGGATACAGATGGGCAGCATACAGGTAAAAAAGAGGATAATCGTTCCGGGTTTAACGATCATACGCAACATGAGATACTGGATATCGTCACCGCCCTTTCGGAATTCGGGAATGACAAAGCATTTCTATACGATGTAATGAATGCGTTTATAGCAGAAGCAGATGCTGATTTAACCGTGATCAAAAAAGCGATCGCATCCAGTGATTCTGAAACAATTGCCGACAGAAGCCACGCGATTAAAGGCGGCGCAGCCAACCTCACGGCAAAGGGATTGTCGCGTGCAGCATCCGCACTTGAGAGTGCTGTGAAAGATAAGCCGCTGTCTGAGGAAGAATACTGTATCCTATACAAAACGCTGAAAGAAGAATTTCAGCGGTTAAAAGCATTTACAGAAGAACCTGTGTTTAAAGAACTAATATCAGAAAATCGGGGACCTTTAAATGAAGGATGAAATTAAAAGCAAAGAAGAATTGATATCGGAACTAAAAGAGATTCGGGAAAAGTATGACAGGCTGAAGAGATTTTTTAAAAACAGTACAGGCATCAACAGCCTGAAAGGAACGGAGACCATACTGGTTTTAGATGACAACGAACTTTCGAGAACAACCATCACCCAGATGATTGAAAAATACGGGTATACGGTTCTGCAGGCAGGCTCGTCTCAAACAGCCCTGGACACCATACAAACAAGCAAAGAAAAAATTCACCTGATCCTGGCTGACGTTGTCATGCCGGGAGAAAACGGCCCGGAGGCTGTCAAGAAAATATTGGCCGTAACCCCCCACATGAAAGTGGTTTATATGTCAGGATATGTTGGGGATGAAATTATCCATGATTATGTATTTGAATTGATACAGGCAGATCAGCCGGTTATCACCAAGCCATTTACCCTGGAAGATATTGGTATCTTATTAAAACAGCAACTATTAAATTAAAGTTATACGGTAAACAGATATGATCAGAAACATTTATCCGGAAAGCGTTGAAGAATCAGGTAATTACTTAAGGCTGTCCTTAAAGAATATTTCAGACAACAAACTGCCATACAACCCTATTTCATACCTGCTCTGGTATGATTATGCCACGGGCCGGAACGCACCATTGTCAGATGCAGTTAATTTAATTTTTGAAAACAAAGAAATGATAGATTACGATCTGGTCGTTGATCTGTTTAAAAAACACATTGCAGACACACAGCTTTTACTGGCTGAAAAGAAAACAAAAGAATTTCAGAAGATCCTTATTGAAGTGGTGAGCCATCTGAATAAATCCGGTGAAAAAATAACCTCCCAGGGGGACATGTTAGGCGCTCTTGTGGCAGACCTGATAGAGGCAATTTCGGATGATGCTGTCCATAACATAGCGGAATCTATTATCAGGGAAACAAAACTGTTAATTGAATCAACCAAAACCCTGTCCGGTAAACTAGCATCTACATCATCGGAAATTCAGCTGCTGCGTGAGGAATTAGAAGGGATCAAACAGGCTGCAAAGATTGATATCCTTACAGGACTTTTAAACCGGAGAGGATTTGAAGAAGCAGTTGAACAGGCATTAAAAAATGCTGCTGCCGACGGATATGATTTATGCCTGGTGATGTTGGATATTGATCATTTTAAGAATATCAATGATTCTTACGGGCATATTGTCGGCGACAATGTGCTTAAAATGGTAGGAAAGCTGTTAACAGAAAACATAAAGGGCAAAGATATTGCCGCCCGGTTTGGGGGTGAAGAATTTGTGCTGGTCCTGCCGGGTACGCGGATTGATGGCGCATACAGTCTGTCTGAACAGATTCGGATGACGCTTTGTAAAATGAATTGGAAAGTCAAGGACACGGGAAAACCCATCGGACAAATTACAATTTCTTCCGGTATTTCACAATTTGAAAACGGGGACACCCTGGAAACTTTGCTGAAAAAAGCAGATGACCGGATGTATAAAGCCAAAAAATCCGGTAAAAACAGGACTGTTATGCACTAATTTTCACGGCTGCCAAAAGAAAAATACCGTAAAAGACTGAAAAATCAATGGGTTATAAAAAAATAGGGGTTTTTACCTAAGGGAATCCCCGATTGTAGCGGCACTTCTTTTCTGATAAAACAATGATCGAAATAGGATGACATTTCCAGATTAATTTCAAAAAGGATCCTGGGGTATGGAAAATCAACTGGATAAAAACTTTTATATTGCAGCCGGTGACGCCTTTAATAAAGAAGGCGTTGTAAATGATTTAAACAGTTATCTGTCAGCAATTAAAGGAAGGACATACCTTATCAAACACAGTATTCACGATTCGCATCCCATCCAGAAGCATTTGAACGAAATTATACATTGCATCGATGAAAGCATCTCTTCGGCAAACCTTTTGTCCGGTTATTTTATGGAAAGTGAGGACGGATAATTTTTCAGCAGCTGCTTTAATTAAAAATGCCGCAGCTATAAATTTTCTATCATAAAGTGCAGCCTGTTCCTCACATTGGCCTCACTCATTCCAGCATCAAAATCCAGATAATGGATATTCATATCCGGATAAACAGTTTTTATTTTTGTTTCCACTCCTTTTGAAACAATATGATTGGCAATACATCCAAAGGGCTGCAAACTGATGACATGATTAATTTTCTGTTCGGCAAACATGGCAATTTCCCCTGGGATAAGCCACCCTTCGCCAAACTGATTGGTCATGGTGAGTATTTTTGATGCTTTATGTGCAATGAGTTTAATATCATCAAACGGCAGGCAGTATTTGAATTTTAAAAACAGTTTATTAATTTTTTTGTGGTAGGTATTGATGAGCCATTCAATGGGATAGCCAACCAGATCCGTCATTTTCTTATGACGGATACCGGCTTTGATGTTTTCTTTATAGTTCACAAGGTCCTGAATAAAATAGTCCACGATCGGTGGCAGCACAGGCTCTATTTTCTGACGGATCAGCCAGTGAACCAGATTCTGGTTGGAGAAATAATTATATTTCGCATAAATTTCACCGACAATCCCCATTCTGGGCAAGTCTCTCTTTTGGACGGGGATATGGTTAAAATCATCGATCGCCTGGGCCAACAGCTTAAAAATTTCATCATATTTATTGGCATGGA
>CAYFKW010000002.1:301965-337919 GCA_964343845.1 uncultured Desulfobacula sp.
CTTCCCTTATCCATATAGTGCTGGCGCAATGTCTGGCTGATGCCTTTTATCCTTTCCCTTGGGGCGGTTGCATAATACATTTTTGCAATACAGTCCGCATACATGGTCATGATAAATAAAAACTTTGTCTTCATTAACCAGTTAATGTGAAATCCGGGCTGGTCAATCATGCCCTGGGATGCGGTAACAGAGATGATGGGGATGTCATCATACCCTGCTGCAATCATTGCCTTTCTTATGAGGGACAGGTAATTTGAGGCCCGGCACTGCCCGCCTGTCTGCGTGATGCCCACGGCCACATCTCCTGCCCTGTATTGATTTTTCTTCAGCGCTTTAATGATATCGCCAATGACAATGGTTCCAGGATAGCAGATATCGTTATTGGCATATTGAAGTCCCAGATCTACAGATTCCCTGTCAGGCTTGGGCAGGACCTTTAAATTATACCCTTCATTTTTAAACAGAATGGGTAAAAAAGCAGAATAATCTTCTGCAAAATATGGCGCCAGGATCGTCCTGTGTTTATCCTGTACCCCGAAACTTAGAAACGGCTTTCTTTTAATTTCCCGGATGCTTTTTTTCTTCTTTTTCGCCTTTAACGACTCAACCATGGATCTCAATCTGAGCCTGACGGATCCCGGGTTTGAAATTTCATCCACCTTTATCAGAGTATAGTTTTTATGGCCTGTTTTCAGGATTTCTTTTGTTTCATCAATGACAATGGCATCTGGCCCGCAGCCAAACGAATTCAGGTGTACCATTTGTATATTATCTGGCTTTTCTGCCACCCATCTGGCGGCATTATAGATTCTGTTCGGGTAGGACCATTGTGTAACTACATGGACATTTTCCAAGGATGTGTCATCAGCTTCAATGGCATCTTCCGTAACGATATCTGCCCCGAGCCTGGTCAGGATATCGGGGATTTTGTGGTTCACCAGGCCGTCTGAATGATACGGGCGTCCAGCCATTACAATCAGCAGCCTGTTCTTTTCCTGTGCATTTTTAATAACACTGGCTGCTTTCGCCCTTAGCTTACCCTTGAAGCTGCTCTGGGCTGAAAGCGCCAGATCGACTGCATGATTAACGGTTGATTTGTCAATCCCGAATGGCGTTAAATATGCTTTGCAGGTTTTTTTCAACAGCCCAATGTCATTAAAATTTACCGTAGGCCTGTCCAATGGAATGCCGAATCGTCTTTCCGGGTGTATTGAACTTTCAATAACATCAGCATAGCTGGAGACAATAGGGCAGTTATAGGAATTCAACGCTGCTTCATACTCTTTTTGTTCATAGACGACAATCGGATATAAAATCCTGTCCACCTTTTTTTCTGCCAGATCATAAATATGTCCGTGTACCAGCTTTGCGGGGTAACAGATATTATCAGACATCACTGTTCCCATACCTTTTTCACTCATGCTTATTGTGGAGGGAGATGACAGTGTAACACGGATGCCGCACGATGTCAGAAGTGTATGCCAGAAAACAAAATTATCATAAAAATTAAGGCATCTTGGTATACCGATTGTCAGCAGGGAGCTTTTGTGAGGGGGAAAACGCCGGTTGAAAATTAAATCATTTTTATAGGATACAAAATTGAATCCTGTGGTTTGTTCAGCGCCTTTTGAGGAAAAATATTTTTCACAATTATTGCCGGAAAAAAACGCTTGTCCGTTGCAAAACGTAAACCGGGTGACCCTGCATGTATTTTCACATCCTTTGCAAGTGCTTTGATTTGTCTGATACGTCTCAATCTGTTCCAGTTCAGACAGGTTGGGAAAAAGCGTTTGATATTCTGGTTTTTTTTCATAATTGTTACAGGCAACCAATGCAGCTCCAAACGCACCCATCAGCTCAGGCATGTGGGAAATTTTTACAGACGCCCCTGTCATTTGTTCCAGCGCCCTGACAATGGATGGATTTTTAAATGTCCCTCCCTGTAATACGATATGGTCTCCCATATCAGACATGGTGTGGAGCTTTAACACTTTGAAAAGGCAGTTCTTTATTACAGAATATGCCAGCCCTGCACTGATATCTGCTATCTTGGCATTTTCCCTTAAAGACTGTTTTATCTTTGAATTCATAAATACCGTGCACCTTGTACCCAGATCACAGGGCTCTTTTGCACGACATGCGAGAAGCCCGAAATCTTCGATGCGATAATTCAGGGAATCAGCAAGTGTTTCAAGAAAAGACCCGCATCCTGATGAGCAGGCTTCATTTAATTCTATTCTGTTGATAACACCCTGATCAATAAAGATGGCTTTCATATCCTGACCGCCGATATCAAGGATAAAAGAGACATCAGGGTCAATAAAATGCGCTGCCGTGTAATGGGCAATCGTTTCCACAATACCTTCATCAATACTGAATGCTGCCTTGATCAAATCTTCACCATACCCGGCAACAGCGCTTCTGACAATTTTCAACCCCGGGTTATGATGTCGGATCTGTTTCCGAAACTGCAAAAGCCCCTTGATTAGCGTTTTGACGGGATTTCCATTATTATTGCTGTACCATGAAAATAAAATCTCTCGATTCTTACCGATGACGACTATTTTCGTTGTGGTGGAGCCGGAATCAACACCAAGAAAACATTCTGTTTCTTCATAAATCTGAAGCGGGCATTCCTGGATGGAAACAGTTCTTGATTTTTTTTTCCATGCCATGAACTGGTGCTGGTTTTTAAATAAGGGCGCCACCCGATCTTTTATTGTTTCTGTCGTTTCAAGCTGGTTTTCAAACCGGTGGATTAATTGAGTGATTTGTACGGGTTCAGGCTTGTATTTTGAGAACATTGCTGCCCCCATGGCAGGTATCAGCTCGGATCTTTCCGGGATAATTAAATCGTTATCAGAAAAATTCAATACCCTTGAAAACATGTTGACAAGTTCAGTCAGAAAACTGAACACACCCCCGCACAGCAGTATTTTAGGTTTTATATCCACCCCTCTGGCCAGCGTATTAATACATTGTATTGCAACGGCATGAAAGACAGATGCCGCAATATCTTCATGGGGAACGTTGCGGCTGAACATATTCTGGACATCTGTTTTGGCAAATACACCGCACCGTGATGCCACAGGATAGATATGACGATAGGACCGTGCCAAACCATTTAATTGAAACGGTGTGATATTCAACAACGTGGCCATTTGGTCGATAAAACTGCCCGTACCGCCCGCACAGCTGCCGTTCATCCGGATATCAGGCGGTTTGTCTTTGTTCAGAAAAATTATTTTCGAGTCTTCACCCCCGATATCCATGGCTGTTTTAACATCTGGATACTGCTGCTGAATCACCTCGTTTGTTGCAATGACCTCCTGGACAAATGGCAGATCAAGTTTCTTTGAGGTCCCCAATGCTGCTGATCCCGTTAGATTCAGACCAAGCAGGCACTCCCCGTTCTGCTCAAAAATCTGTTTCAGATACGATATGGCAGTTTCATAAATTTTTGCATGGTGCCGTTGATAATCTGAAAAAATTAAAGAACCGTCTTTATCTAACAAGACAATCTTTGCAGTCGTAGATCCGATATCCAGTCCTGCTTTATAAATTTTTAGCTGTGACATACGTGATAAACTCCTAAATCATTTTTATTTTTAATAATAAGAAAAATAAAAGAGTTTTAACTTACAACACGCAAACGAGAATGGCGCCCTAGTACATTTTCAACGATATACAATTCATATTTATCAGGTTTTGAATAAAATTCAATATTTTTTTCCCCGGGAGAAGCAGGGCCGTTACCGGATGACCCATTTAAGTGATGTTGTTCAGTGCTTTTAACACCTTATTTGCTAATGTCTTATTCATACCGGGAAGCTTTGCGATATCATCGGCAGATGCCGATTTAATACGGCTTACCCCCTTGAAATGGTTCAGAAGCTGTTTCTTTTTCCTTGGACCGATACCTTTAATCGTATCCAGGATAGACGTTTCAGCTCTTTTTTCACGACGATGCCTCTGGAATGTGATCGCAAACCTGTGTGCCTCATCTCTTACCTGCTGCAGCAGGTACAATGCTTTTTTCCTCTGCGTTGTGTTTAACGGGTTGGAGCGGTTTGGAATATATATTTTATCATCTTCTTCCTTCTTCTGCTCATTTTTTTTTGCAAGACCTGCCACATGAAATTTTCCTTCAATCTTCAGATCTTTTAAAACTGACAGGGCCATTGAAAGCTGGCCTTTACCACCGTCAACAACGAGCAGGTCCGGGAACGGCATGTCTGACGGGTCTTTGGTAAACCGCCGTTCAAGTACCTGGTACATATAGGCATAATCATCCGGGACATCCATGTCGCGGATAATGAACCTGCGATACCCTTTTTTATGCGGCCTGCCGTCTTTAAATACGACCATTGCCGATACCGGGTCCTGTCCTGAAAGATTCGAGTTATCAAAACATTCAATTCGCGACGGCAGGCGATCCATTCTTAATACGTCTTTCAGCATAGAGATGGCAGCCCTTTGTTCTTCTTCTTTCAGCCGTCTTTTTTCCAGCTCCCTTGATGCATTTACCACCGCCATTTCTACCAGACGTTTTTTCTCTCCTCGAACAGGGACATGGATGCTTACTTTTTTTTCTTTTATCCGCGAAAACTGCGCTTCCAAGAATTCTTTATTATCTATGGGCCGGCTCAACAGGATAAAAGCGGGCAAAAACCCAATGTTGCTATAATACTGTTCCAGAAAAGCAGACAATATTTCATCTGGATCTTTAAATCCCAGATCAAAAGGATAATGGGTTGTGTCGATTAAAAAACCGGTCCGGATGATCATTGTGGTAATTACTGCCTGGCCCTTTTCTGCAGCAATGGCAACAACGTCCCTGTCCTTCCTGTCTGAACTGACAACCACCTGCTTTTCCAGAACATTTTCAATGGCAAAAATAGTATCCCGCACGTGTGCAGCTTTTTCAAATTCCTGCCTGGCGGCATGGTCTGCCATTCTGGCGCTGAGTTTTTTCAACACCTGTGTTGACCTCCCTTTTAAAAAAAGGATGGCATCTTTTACCTGATGTTTATATGCTTCCGGATCGACATCATTGCAACACAGCCCCAGGCACGCCTTTATCTGAAAATTGAGACAGGGCCGCGACCGGTTCCTGAACTGCGTATTTTTGCATTTCCGAAGCTTAAATATTTTCTGAATCTGTTTTAAAGTTCTGTTCACGCTGAGACTTGAAGAATAGGGGCCAAAATACAGGGCTTTGTCATTGTTTATCTTTCGGACCCTGTGAAAAGCAGGATATGTGTCATTCATGTCAATCCGCAGCAATGGATAATTTTTCCCATCTTTGAGAATTACATTGTATTTGGGATTGTATTCTTTTATTAAATTAGACTCTAAGATAAAGGCCTCATGGCTGGAAGATGTGATAACGATTTCAAAATCCTTTATCGTTTCAAGCAGTGCTGCTGTTTTCGGGTCATGATTCTTTTTTTTTACAAAATATGAGGACAGTCTTTTTTTTAAGTCTTTTGCCTTGCCGACATAGATGATGTTCGACATTGCGTCTTTCATTAAATAAACGCCCGGTTTATGGGGTGTCTGTTGGTATTTCTCAATAATTGGCCGGGTCATGGAATCTAAAACCGTTGAATGTCCATTAGCTCTTTAATCTTATCCCTGTATTCTGCCGCTTTCTCAAACTCAAGGGTTTCTGCTGCAATTTTCATTTTATATTCCAGATCTTTTACAATATCTTCCAGGTTCAGCTCTTTGCCTTCATAGGCATCAAGTTCTTCATCGATTGATCCCTCAATTGGCCTGGCATCACCGCTGGCCGAATAATCAAAGGCATTAATCTTTTTTTCAATGGTTGAAGGGATGATGTGATGTGCTTTATTATATTCTTTTTGTATTTTCCGGCGCCGATTTGTCTCAGATATCGCCTTTTTCATTGAACCCGTCTGTTTTTCTGCATACATCACAACCGTTCCGTCAACATTTCTTGCTGCCCTGCCGAAAATCTGGATAAACGATCGGTATGACCGCAGAAACCCTTCTTTGTCTGCATCCAGGATGGCCACAAGTGACACTTCCGGAATATCAAGGCCTTCCCGCAGCAGGTTTATTCCGATGAGAACATCGAACTCTCCTTTTCGAAGATCCTGAATGATATCAATTCTTTCAACTGTACCGATATCTGAATGCAGATATTTTACCCTCACCCCTAAATCAGCATAATAGTCGGTTAAATCTTCTGCCATCCGTTTGGTTAATGTTGTCACCAGGACTCGTTCATCTGATTTTACCCGCTTGATGATTTCTTCATAAAGATCATCAACCTGTGCCCTGGCATCCCGTACCTCTATTTTCGGATCTAACAGCCCTGTCGGCCTGACAATCTGTTCTGCCACCAGCCCTTTGGCCTTCTCCATCTCATAATCTGCCGGTGTTGCAGACACATAAATGATCTGGGGGACCTTTTGCTTGAACTCTTCAAATTGAAGGGGACGGTTGTCAACAGCCGACGGCAGCCTGAATCCGTGTTCTACAAGGGTTGTCTTCCTGGAGCGGTCTGCTTTATACATGGCACCCAGCTGGGAAACTGAGATATGGCTTTCATCAAAAAAAAGCAGAAAATCTTCATCCATGTAATCCAGGAGCGTGGGGGGCGGTTCTCCTGGATTCCGCCCGGTCAGATGACGTGAATAGTTCTCTATGCCATTGCAATACCCGATTTCATTCAACATCTCCAGGTCATACCGGGTCCGTTCTTCGAGCCGCTGGGCTTCGACAAGCTTGTGATGGGACTGCAGATATTCAAGCCTGCTTTTCAACTCCTGCACAATCCCTTCAATGGCTCTTTTCCGGGTCTGCTGTTTTGTCACATAATGGGAGGCAGGATAAATCACCATCTCATCAAATTGTCTTAAAACACTTCCTTTTAAAGGATCGATCTCTGCAATTCCTTCAATCGTGTCTCCAAAGAAATCGATCCGAACGGCTTTGTCTTCTTCATATGCTGGAAAAATCTCCACCCTGTCGCCTCTCACCCTGAAAACACCCCTGTGAAAATCTGTATCGTTCCGGGCATACTGGATATCTACAAATTTTTCTAAAACCTTTTCCCTTGAAATTTCCATGTCAACCGCCAGTGTTACTCTCAAATCAAGGTAATCCTCAGGTGCTCCCAGGCCGTAGATACAGGAAACACTGGCCACGACAATAACATCCTTTCGGGCTAACACTGCCCGTGTTGCCGAATGACGCATTTTATCAATCACTTCATTGATGGAGGAATCTTTTTGAATATAGGTATCACTGGAAGGAATATATGCTTCCGGCTGATAATAATCATAATACGATACAAAATATTCCACACAATTATCAGGAAAAAGGAGCTTAAATTCATTGTATAGCTGTGCTGCCAGTGTTTTATTCGGCGCTATAACCAGGCTGGGTTTTTCAACTGCTGCGATAATATTGGCCATGGTAAAGGTTTTTCCAGAGCCTGTGACACCCATCAGCACCTGGTGTTTTTCATTATTTTTAATGCCATTTGAAAGATATTCAATTGCCTGAGGCTGATCTCCGGTTGGAGAAAATTGTGATACTAACTTAAACAAACCCATCGTAATCTGCTGCCGCCTTTTATGTTATGTTATAAACGTAAGCCTGATGTTATCAAGTTGAAACTCCTGATACAATATGTAATGATAGCTTTGATAAAAATATTAATCCAGATCAAGGAACACTGCCATGGAAAATGTTGCTGTCATCGGCGCCAGTCCAAAACCTGACCGGTATTCAAACAAGGCGATCCGGCTGTTAAAAGAATACCGTCATAACCCTGTCCCTGTTGCGCCAAAGCATGAAGAAATTGAAGGGGAAAAAGTGTATCGGAAACTTGAGGATATCCCGGAAAAAATTGATACTGTGACCCTGTACCTGAGCCCGCCCCGTCAGGAAGCTATTATCAGGGATATTATCAAACTGTCACCCAGAAGGGTTATCTTTAACCCGGATACTGAAAACAAGGGGGTATATGATCAGTTGAAAAAAGCAGGCATTGAGGTGGTTGAAGCCTGTACACTTGTCCTTTTAAGAACCAACCAGTATTGAAACCTGTGATCACTTGAATGTCATGTCAGTTCGAACAGAATGTTGACACTCAAGGTGAGCGGCGGCTTAAAAATAAATGCTGGAGGCCGCGGAAAGGGTGACGCATTTTTAATCGATTCTACGGCTGCATCATCCAGATTCCTGTGCCGCGAACTTTTCACAATCCGTATATTAATCAATGTGCCATCCGGCTGCAGCGTAAATTCAACTTTGACACGACCTTCCAGGTGGCGGGATTTGGCAGATTCCGGATATTTTTTTGCATTGTGAATACGCATATTCAACATCTCAAAATACTCTTCAGCATTGGTATATTCCACATGCTCCTGCCTGGGTGCCATGTCGGGAACAAAGCTTTGGGCCTGTATCCCTGCCACTGATAGCCCTTTTGTATCGATTGTATCCGGCACATCCAGCATACTGACGCTTTCATATGTTTGATCCATTTTATGGGTACTGACGGTATCCACCTTAAATTCCGGAATGGCCATTTTTTTTGTTTTGATGGCTTTTATATTGGAAATATTTTTTTGTTTCTGTCTTGTTTTCGGCTTTGGAATACTTCTGGTAACCGGGGTATAAAACTGGTGCAGGGACAGTTCAATATATTCAACCGCAATATTTTGGTAGATCCCTGAAACATGAAAAAGTAAAAAAAAATGGACCGTCAATGATACCACAAAAAAGCCGCGCAGTATCCAGTTCGGACTACTCTCTGGACCAATGGCCACTTTTTACAGTCCCTTCTCAGTCGCCAGGCATAACCTGGCGGCACCTGCCGCCTTTGCAATATCCATAACCTTAACGGCTTTGTTTAAAATGACTGCTTTATCAGCTTTTACAACGACAAGCGGGTCAGCCGTTCCCCCGATCATTTCCCTGATCCTGCCGTACAACAGATCAATTGGTATTTTTTCATTCTTCATATATGCAGCCCCGGCTTTATCAACAAAAATGGTGATCTCCTGCTTAACCTGCGGTGCAGAAGCTTCTGCTTTGGGAAGTCTGATCTTTATACCTTCTTCTACAATAAAATTGGTCGTCAGCAGGAAATAAATTAATAAAAGAAAGATTATATCGATTAAAGAGGTCATCGGCGCCTGGATCTGGTACCTTTGTTTCCTTTTTCTGAATACCGGCATATCACCCCATCCTCTTTGAAATGGTTTTTAAAAAAAGGATAGACCCGTTTTGCAGTCTGGCTTCATATTTATCCACTTTGGCAGTCAGATAGGAGTGTGCCATCATTGTCGGTAAGGCCACAGCCAATCCCAGGGCGGTTGTCAGCATTGCCTCCCAGATACCGCCCGCCAGAACTGCCGCATTGACCTTTCCGCCCATTTGCTGAATGACCATAAACGCTTTGATCATGCCGATAATGGTTCCCAGAAGGCCGAGCAGCGGCGCAATATTCCCGATGGTGGCCAGCGTCTGAAGGTATGACGACAAACCACGGACTTCGTTTTCCGTCGCATTGACGATGACCGAATCCAGAATCTCTTTTTCCATATCTTTTGCGCCAATCGCTTTTTCCAGGACCCGCCCCATGGGAGACCGGCTTTTTATAGAAACATCCAGTGCCCGGTCCACATTACCTTCCACCAGGAGCTGTGCCACCAGATGTTCAATATTCTTACCCCGGCTGCGGTTCACCGCATACCGGATAATCCGTTCAAAAAAAATCGCCAGGGCAAGGACTGAACAAAAAACGATTGGAATCACCAGAACCCCGCCTTTTGATAAAAACTCGAGCATTTCTCCCTCCAAATAATCCGGTTGTCTCAAGCTGGGTGGTGCAACTCCCGGTAACAACCATACCGATATTGTTCTGACACATTTATGCCCGGCCAGCCTGTTTCCAGGCTCCCGGACCTACCACCTTTTTCCGGGGTAACCAATGGATTCAGCAGTCAGTCCTGGTTTTTTTCTTCATCTGTAAAATCCGGTATTCCGTCAAAATCAAGGTCTTTCTGCCGTCTTACCATTGACTGCGTTTGGTCATATTTTTCCCACAGATCGGGTTTTCCATCGGCATTTGTATCCTCATGAACTTCTACCAGCAAACCATTGTCGTAAACGTACCAGACATCTGCCCGGCCGTCCTGATCTTTGTCTTCTTCTCCGCAGAGCAGAATTTCTTTTTCATTATAAAACCAGGTCAGATATTTTTTGCCCCTTTTTTTTTCTTCCATTTTCTCAAGCAGGCCGTGCCCTGAGTAATATTCAACAAGGTCAAATGTGCCATCCAGATCTCCATCAATCTGTTTTTGTACAAGGACATTGTTTTTATAAAAAGCAAGAATATCAAATTTTTCATCTGCATTGATATCCTGTTTTACTATCAGCGGCCACTTGGAATCTGTGTAATCCTGCCTGATTTCAAAGTATCCGTCACCGTCTGAGTCTCTGATCAACCCTTTTCTAACACCTTTGTCATAAAAGACTTTCAGATCGATCCGGCCATCGTGGTTCTCATCCTGGTGAAGCCCTGACAGCATACCATCCCGGTAAAACTGCCAGATATCTTTCTTTCCATCCATATTGGTATCACCAACCAGTTTTTCCTTTTTCCCATCATTATCGAAAAATACCAATGTATCCGCATTACCGTCTTTATTTTTGTCAATTAGATTTTTGATAATCTTTTGATTTTCCAGTAAGGAAATGGTTTCAAAAAAACCGTCTGAATCCGTGTCGCTTTCCACCCGGTGAATCACATTGTCCCTGAACCACTGAATCTGGTCGATCTTACCATCACCAGAACAATCGTCCCGGATTTTCAGTAATTGTCCTCTGTCATCAAATTGTGCGAAATAATCCCACTGGCCGTTAAAATCCTTGTCTTTTTTCCTTGATGTCAGTTTCCCTTTTTCATACAGACTGATGACATCGAACTGACCGTCAAAGTTACTGTCTTTTCTTTGCTCCTGTAAAAATCCATTTTCAAAAAGGGAGATCATGTCTGTCTTTAAATCTTCGTTCCGATCTTTGTACTGCTCCTTTAATTGTCCGTTTCTAAAAAAGCCGGCAACTCGAAATTTTCCTTTTCCAAAGGGTTTTTTATACATTTTCATAACCTGGCCGTTGGGATCGAAAAGCAACAGGCGGTCGATTATTCCATCTTCATTGATATCTTCTTCCTGCTTCACAGGAAGGCTGTTTTTGTAGGTCGTCCACACATTCACCGTCTCGTTTGCGTTGGTATCTTTTGTAGAGGAAACAAGGATACCGCTTTCAAAATAGAACCGGGTATCAAACCGTCTGTCTCCATTGGTGTCTTTCCGGATGTGAAGCACCTGTTCCGTGGAATTGAATTCAGCTTTCTGGAAAACGTGTCCTGCCTGGTCGATCCTGTGCTGTTCCGTTCTTTTTTTATCCTCAAAAAAATCCACGGTGTCATATCTGCCGTCCCCGTCCGGGTCCCGCAGCATCAAATGGATTATACCTTCCTGGTATTCCTGTACCCGTTCGGCAAACCCATCCTGATCCAGGTCGATCTCAACTTTAAGGATGGTCCCATCATCATCATAGTTCAGTATCTGGTCTGTTATGCCGTCTTTGTCTGTGTCTTTCTCCACCCGCTGCTGTGCATATACACAGAAGAAATTAAGCTGCACAACCAGTATTGTAATGATAAAAAAATATGGTGACATGATACCTTCATAAAAATTTATACCCATGATGAATCATCGCAAAACAACCGACCAAATCAATACCCATTTTGGTTAATTATGTCAAGTATTCTCCTTGTAAAATAAAATATTGATGAAAAATAACTATAAATAACCAATAATCCTATTTTTCTATTGACTTTTTACGAAGCCGCACCTATACAAATCAAAAAATATTGGTCGTTCAGCACATAAGCGCTGAAAAACGCACCAACCGACGAGGAGTATATTGGAATGAAAAAACCGACTATATTTTTATTTACAGCATCCATCCTTTTCTGCTTATTTACTGCCGACAGCGTAACCGCACAGGACAGGAACCCACCTGCCAAAGATGAAACAACTGCCAGGGCCTGTGTGATAGGCGGCATGACCATGACAGGCTTGTGGCAGGAAATTTCAAACCGGTTTACGGCAAAAACAGGTATAAAGGTCAAAGTGGTCATCACCGGCCCCCGACCCAGCATATCTGTGCCTTTCAGAAACGGGGAGGCTGACCTTCTTGTCATGCACTCGGGGGATATTACCACAGATCTTGTGCTGAACGGATACGGCATCAATATGAGGGCCTGTGCTCAGAACGACATTGTGCTTTTAGGACCGGCCTCAGACCCGGCAGGCATTGCAGGGATGAAAGATGGCGCTCTTGCATTGCAGAAAATTGTTGAAACGGGTTCAAAATTTCTTGATGGATGGGGAATTGGCAAAAGAGAGGTTTCCCAAAAGATGTGGAGAAAAGCCCGCATCAAACCAAGAGGAGAATGGTTTATCAAGGACGACAGCATCAAGAAAAAAAGGATGCTTGAGTACGCTTCTCAACTTAATGCGTATGTCATGTTCGGCAGAATGCCGGTTCACTATCGGAAAATTGAATACGGCAATTTAAAAATTATGGTGGAAGACGACCCTGCCATGAGAAGGCCCTATGTTGTCATGGAGGCCAACCCAAAAAGATTTCCGCACACAAATAGCAAGGGGGCAAGAGCACTTTCTAACTTCATCCTGTCAGAAGAAGTCCAGAGGTTCATGAAAGAGTACGGTGTCAAGGAATCCGGTAAACCCTGGTTTTATCCAGTCTGGCCTTACAATGTATAGCGCATCACCCGCATATCCGGATCTTTAAAAGTCTGCTTTTAAAAATGAGGGCTTTTTAGTTATTTTTAGTAAGTATTTGTCGGTTTGAAAAATTTTTTCCAAATATAAACAAAACCATACTTGTATGATTACAGGTGCTTGACAGTTAAATTGTAATAGAATTTTAAATTATGTATCAGGGAGGTAAGACACAGATGAATTCGGCCAGGAAATTTTTATTATCAACGATAGCCATATTTTTTACATTCTTTACTGTAACGGCGGCTGCCGGAAGTGAAACGCCTACAAAGGTGTATTCTCTTGGCGAAGTGGTTGTTTCAGGCGGTGTGACCGGCACTCAGGTCAACACAGGCATTGAGATTGACAGTGAACTGCTCGAACGGAAAAATATCCAGTCACTGGATAAAGCCCTTGAACTGCTTCCCGGTATTGATGTCACCAAAGGAAATGCAGGGAAACCCAGGGTAAATATCCGCGGCTTGAGAAGTCGCCATACCATTATCCTGCTGAACGGAATTCCCCTGAACTCAACCTGGGACCAGCAGTTCGACCCTCACCTGATACCTGTTGAAAACATTTCCAAGATCAAAGTCTCTTATGGTACACATTCCGTACTTTACGGCCAGGGCGGGCTTGCCGGCGTCATCAATATCATTACCAAGCAGGGCACCACAGGTGTTCATGGAGATTTGACCGCCCAGATCGATGAAAGAGGAAATCACTACAGCCGGACCAGTTTTTCCGGCGGAAAGAATAAGTTTGATTTTTTTGCCGGCGTCAGCCAGAACCACACAAAGGGGCTCCCCTTATCTGAAAACTTCAATTCAACACCCTATGAGGACGGGGGGTTAAGAGAGAACAGCGATGATAAAAAATTAAATGTTTTCGGAAATCTTGGATTTGAAGTCAATGAAGAACTCCAGCTGGGGCTCACCCTTGGTCATGGAAACGGGGAGTTCGGTATTGTTCCCAATACCAAAGACAACACGGATCCCATGCTCGACAGTAAAGTCAAATATGAACGGGTGGAGGACTTTGAAACCTTCTCAAGCCAGTTATCCGCAGATTATAATCCCAGGGGCCTGCTGGGATTCAGGGGATGGGTTTTTATTAACAACCACAAGGAAGCGTATGCCAAATACGATGATGCCGACTACTCTACCCAGGTGCGAAGGGGGTCTTACAATGATGATACTGAAACCAATATCCAGGGCGGCACCCTGCAGACCCGTCTTGATTTTAAAACTGCAGGAATGCTGATCCTTTCCTTGTCAGGCCAGGAAGATGAATATACATCAGACCTTGCTAAAGTGGAAGTAAACAACAACCCACCCGTAACTTACTATAATGAATACAACACCGAATTGTATTCCACGGCATTCGAATACAGAGTCAGCCCGGTCAAGGGGCTGGACATGGTGGCAGGCTTCAGCCATCACTGGTATGAAAAGGAAATCGGCAATGATGACAATGACTCAGGATACATGATAGGGACCAGTTTTGATGTAACACCGAAAACAGTCTTGCGTGCGTCGTATGCCAGAAAAATCCGTTTCCCCTCTATCCGTCAGCTTTATGATTCCAGCAGCGGGGACAACGCCTTAAAACCGGAAAAAGCAAACAATTATGAAGCCGGAATCAACCAGAAACTGCCGTGGGATGTAGAACTGGATATGGCATTTTTCCTCAGTGATGTTGAAAATTACATTGAAAAAGATAGTTCCAATACCTTTGCCAACAACGATGAATACCGGTTCAAAGGCATTGAAGCCCGCGTCATTAAATCCATCCTCGAAAACGGAAAAGTCAGTTTAAGCTATTCATGGCTGGATGCCCACGACAAATCATCCGGTACGTCCAGGGATGAACTCCAGTATCGTCCAGAGCACAAATTCGTTGTGGATGTCAATTACACGTTCAGTTTCGGGTTAACCACCAGCGTGGATTATACCTATATCAGCAAGCAGTATTTTTATAACGATGCGTTTGACAAGGATGAAATTTCTGACTACTCGATTGTAAACCTCAAACTTGAGCAGAAAGTATACAAGGGACTTTCTGTGTTCATCGGCGCAGACAACCTGTTTGATGAAAACTACGAGGAATCATACGGGTTAAACCAGCCCGGGCGGACTGCCTATGCCGGTATGACATTCAAATTTTAGATATCGATCCAAAACTTTCCGGCTGGATGACCTTTCCGGCCGGGGATACGTTTATATCAAAGGGAGCAGGGGGAATGAATTATTTAGTCTGTATTGATGACACGGATATGCCTGGAACAAAAGGCACCGGATGGCTGGTACAGGAACTGGGTGAGCGCATCACACAGAACAGTCTGGGTGCTGTATCACCCATCAGCCGGCACCAGTTATTTGTCCATGAAGATGTGCCGTATACATCCCACAATTCAGCCATGTGCTTTAAATTGTCGTTAAACGGTAATCATATTGATCCGGTCATCACCTTTATGGCCGGATTTCTTGAACACCGCTCCGAGAAAGGTTCTGATCCGGGGCTTTGTGTCGCACCGGTGGACACCTCCCTGGACCGGAAAAAACTGATCGATTTTGGCAGAGATGCAAAAGTAAAGGTATTGACAAAGCAATCTGCATATGAGCTTGCAGAAACAGTAAACATCCATTTATCCGAACACGGCGGAACCGGACAGGGAGTGGTTGGTGCAATGGCAGGTGTGGGCCTGAGATTATCAGGGAATGACGGCCGGTACCGCGGATGGTATCATCTGGGCCCGGCAGGGGAAGTGGTCAGCCTGGACAGCCTGTATACATATGATTTTGTAGAAGACCTCGTTCCGGCAGACGGACAGGCATTATCAGGTCAAACCCATGTCCACATTGGTTCGGAAAAAACCAAAACCGTTCGCATTAACGGAAAGCAGGTCATTGTACTGTTGAAAAACGAAGATCAGGTTTCAGGGCATACTTTCAGGACCATTACCAAAGATGAGGCCAAGCTCTACTAGCCCGCGGTATGATGGGGAAAATCAGTGCAATGGCAGAAAAACCCGTGTTGATTAAAATATTGTTCAGGTGAATATAGTTTTCATGAGACGGATTGAATTTTATACAGCCATTTTTGGCATACCCTTTTGCCTGATGATAGTGTCGATCTTTTTAGGCCGTTACCCTGTCCGGGTTCAGGATGTCCTGTCACTTATCCTGGGTTTCCTGGGTGATCATCCAACGGATCAAACACACCTGGGCGTCGTGTTTCATGTCCGACTGCCCAGGATCATCTTAGGGGCTATGGTGGGTGCGAGCCTGGCTGTCAGTGGTGCGGCATTCCAGGGGCTGTTCAGAAACCCGCTGGTCAGTTCAGGTATGCTGGGCGTCAGTTCCGGTGCTGGGTTTGGCGCCGCTCTTGCCTTGATCCTGTTTGATTCTTTTTCCTGGGTATACCCCTTTTCATTCGGTTTTGGACTGCTGGCTGTCCTTTTATGTTTTATTATCGGTCGTTTTACCGCATCCACACAGTCCATTACACTGGTCCTGGGTGGTGTGATCGTGGGCTCATTTTTTTCTGCCATGATCTCTTTTTTAAAATATGTTGCCGATCCCTTTGATGAGCTTCCGGCCATTGTTTTCTGGTTGATGGGAAGCCTGTCACGGGCGGAGTACACCCACATCCTTGCCGCCGGAATCCCTATGTTTTCAGGCATCATTGGTCTCTGCCTGGTCCGGTGGAAACTCAATGTCCTTGCAATGGGTGACAAAGAGGCAAGATCCCTTGGGCTGAACGTAAACCTTTACCGTGTGTTCATCATTTTCTGTGCAACGCTGGCCACGGCAGGCGCCGTCTGCGTCAGTGGTGTTATCGGGTGGGTCGGCCTGGTTGTTCCTCACATGGGCCGGATGATCGTTGGAAACGACAATAAAAAGCTGATACCTGTCTGTTTATGCATGGGTGCCTGCTTCCTGATTGTTTTAGATGACATCAGCCGCCTTATCACCAGCAGTGAAATGCCATTGGGCATCCTGACCTCACTGGTCGGCGGCCCCTTTTTCATTTACCTGCTGAAAAAGACAAAAGGTCGGGAATGGTAGCAATCATGGACTGTATCACCTGTAAAAATGCCAGTTTTTCCTATGATCAGGCACCTGTTTTTCGAAATGTAAATCTTGAAATAAAAGGCGGCGGTACTTTCTGTATCCTCGGGCCCAATGGAAGTGGGAAGACAACCTTTATTGACACGCTTTTTGGTATCCACAAACTGACGAGCGGGGAAATTTTCCTTGACCGTCGCAACCTTAAAGATCTCTCTGCAGGGCAGATTGCTAAATTTCTAGCCTATGTCCCCCAGAAACACTCACGCCACTTTTCATTTTCAGTAGAAGATATCCTGCTGATGGGAAGGTGTGCCCATACGTCCGTCTTTGGTGCACCCGGTCCGGAAGACAGGAAAATCGTGACGCGCGCCCTTGACCATTTCGGGCTTTCCCATCTTAAGGACAGGGATTATACCCGCCTCAGCGGGGGGGAAACACAACTGGTCATGATTATGCGCGCCCTTGTGCAGCATACCCCTGTTATCATAATGGATGAACCCACGGCCCACCTTGATTTCAAGTTCGAAGTCACTGTGCTTGAAACCATTGCTGACTTGATTAAAAAGCAGCATAAAACCCTGATCATGGCCACACACTTTCCCAATCACGCCTTTTTTCTTGAAAACGAAGGCGTGGACATACAGGTGGCATTCCTTCATAGAAACGAAATGAAACTGTGCGGCAGCCCGTCAACCGCCCTGACAACTGAAAACCTTGAAAAATACTATGGTGTGGATACCTGTATCTTCTCCTGCGACACTCCGGGAAAAGGCAAACTCAAACAGGTGGTACCATTCCAAAGTACAAAGGACAATTAGGTGGTATTAGCAGGAAATCGTTTATACCGGATAATTATTTTTTTACTCCTGATGATCTGTTTTTTTTCCGGGACCGCCGGCGCTGACAGGGTCCAGGTATATGATTCAAAAAAAAGGAAAATTACTTTTGAGAGACCACCGCAGCGGATCGCGTGCCTTTATGCATTCTGCGGGCATGTCGTAACCATGCTGGATCGAGGACCTGACATGGTTGCCATCGTCAACGGCTTGAAAAAAGATGTGCTTTTAAACCAGATTGTTCCTCAAATCAGTCAGATGCCGGTTCCGGCAAAAGGGGGAACCATAAATATTGAAGCTTTGTTGAAAACCCAGCCGGATATCGTTTTTTTAAAACCTGAAACTGCAGCCATTTCAACTGAAATCAAAAAACTTGAACGATTTCATCTGCCCTGGTTTACAGCCGGATACCACAGCATGGAAGAACAAATGGTCATTATTGAGAACATCGGTCTTGCTATTGGAAGGCAGGAAAAAGCAAGCGCCTATACAAAATATTACAGATCAGTAATTCATAAAATAAGAACAAAAACTGACACCATCCCTGATCATAAACGGGTCCGGTTATACCACTCTTCAAACGAGCCCACAAGAACCGATGCACCTGGCACCATTGAAGCAGACTGGACAGAGGCGGCAGGTATCATCAACGTATCTGTAGGATCAAATCTGGTCAGACAGGCAGATAAACATTTTGCAGACATTGAACAGATTATAATTTGGAATCCGGATGTCATTATCGTTAATGAAGCCGGCACTGATCAAATTATATTAAAAAGCAAAAAATGGGCTCCGATAAAAGCGGTTCAGAACAAAAAGGTCTATACAATCCCGGTGGGACTATCCAGGTGGGGGCATCCAGGCGGTCTTGAGACACCTTTAGCCATATTATGGACAGCCAAAAAGGTCTATCCGGGCTATTTTGCCCATATTGATTTAAAAAAAGAGATCAAACAATTTTATCTTCAGTTTTTCAATATTGACTTGACAGAGAACATGGTAAACAGGATTCTTGGCAGCAAAGGGATGAGAAGATCCAAATAGATATTTTCATCAACCGTTAATCAGGCACAGCCTTTCATTACAGCTTAAAAAACAAAAACCCGGGCAGATACCATGCCCGGGTTGTAACTTAACGAAATTTTTATTTAGGAATACTTACAGGCTCTTTCTCTTTTTGCACTGTTTTTAACGACTGCGTCATGGCACTTTTTTTTGCCTTCCGGGTCGTAGTAATTTGCATCACATTCTGCCAGCTCTTTTTCTACAATATCTTTTTCAATGACACTGCAATGGTGGTCATCGACTTTTTTATCTTCTGTTTTCATATCTGTCTCCTTCCATGAATTCTGACTAAAGTTAAAGGACTTAAAATGATGAAAACCTCTAACACGTTCATGCAGATAAATTAATCCTGAATTGCTCATTGTCAATACAGGCACGGCCCATTCGGGCAGCAAAGGGCCGGATTTAAAACAATGGTACGGCTGACACTTATTTCACAGATGGATGTCGGACGTGTTTGGAAGGTAAATGGTAAACCGTGATCCTTTTGAAGGAGAGTCTCCTGCAGATATTGACCCCTTATGCCAGACCGCAATTCTTTTTGCTATGGCAAGCCCTAATCCATATCCGCCCGATTCCCTGTGCCGGCTTTCATCCAGGCGGAAAAAAGGTTCAAAGACCTTGTCCCTTGAGGTGACCGGGATTCCCGGTCCATCATCATCCACGTGAATCGCGCAATACGCTTTCCCTGGATCAAAACTGATATCAACCTGTTTTACGGCATATTTCAACGCATTTCTGACCAGATTTCGAACTGCCCATCCCAGATAAACAGGCTCAAATTCATTGATAAACCGATCGGTTTCAGGATCAGCATTAAAGCGGATCTGTTTATTTGAAATACTATTTTGTTCTGCATGAACAATAGTTGCCAGCCATGAAATCATCTCATTTTTTGACAGGCTGCCGGACGTATGGGGTTCCCTGCCGAATTTGGCATATGTCAGCATTTCATCCACAAGGGATTCAATCTCCTCAACATCCTTTCCAATTTCTGAAATATAGGTATTGTCATTGCTGTCCAGGCCAATGGCGTCAAGAAGCATCTCCAGGCTGAATTTTATTCTGGCCAGCGGGGTCCTGATTTCATGAGACACGCTGTTGCTCAGCTCTTTTTGGGATTCCAAAAGCTTTTGTGAATTTTCTGCCATATGATTAAAAGCAGAGGCGATCTGTGTTAGTGAAGAGACTTTGGATACTTTCACTCTTGATGCATGATCGCCGGCAGCAAACCGATCTGTTGCCTTTTCTATTTTTTTTATATCCCGATTTAAAAAAAAGGTCCATGCCAGTGCCGGCAGTGTCAGAAACAGAAGAAAAAGGCCGAAGAATATCAACGTGGCTTTCAAATCCAGTTGATCACCAGGGAACGGACCGCCCATTGTCAATGCCCACTGGGAATCACCCAATCTCTGGGCAAGCCTTTCACTGCCCTCTTCTTCAATAATCAGTCCGTTAAGGAAATCATCTTTATCTTCACTCTCTATATTGAGGTCACCAAACCTATAGAGTCCCAATGGGTATCCAAACCGGGTTTGAAGGGTTGCAAGCGCTTTTTCTTTATCGTCATCGTCCAGCCCGGTCAACCGCTCAGCAATCAGCGAGAAGGTTCCTTTTGCAAGGTCTCTTTGCGCTTTCATGACCTCGTCTTCAAACAGTTCGTCTATGATCGGACCCACCCCGAAAGGAATGGTTATCAGGGCGAGAAATAACAGGACATATATGGTGATAAAAATTCGCTTCATCGGTTCGGAATCTATTCCCAGGCATCTTCAACAAAAAGATAGCCGCTGCCCCAGACCGTCTTTATCCTGAAGGGCTGTTCCGGGTTATCCTTAAGTTTTTTTCTAAGTCTTGATATGGCAACATCCATTGACCGGTCAATCCCGTCGTACGCTATCCCTTTCACAGATTGACACAAAATGTCTCGATCCAATACCTTCCCTGATTCTGATGCAAGAAACCACAGCAGGTCAAATTCCATGGTGGACAGATCAATGCGTTCCCCGGACAAGGTTACATTTCTTGAACTGAAATTGATAATAAGAGAACCGAACTGAAGTTCTCTCTTCCGGTCCTGTGTTTTCTCAGGTCCAGGGATCTGGCTTTCTGATCTCCTGAACAATGCACGGATCCTTGCCAGCAGCACCCTGGGCTCAACTGGTTTCTTCACGTAATCATCTGCCCCCAGCTCCAATCCTGCCACCTGATCCATATCATCTTCCCTGGCAGTTAAAATAAGGATAGGGCCTTTAAAGTCTTTTCGAACGTCCCTGCAGATTGACAATCCATCTTTTCCCGGCAGCATCAAGTCTAAAATAACCATGTCTGGTGCGTCATTAATGATTCGATCGACTGCGCCGCCGCCCTGGTGTTCAATTGATATTTTGTATCCCTGCTTTTCAAGATACCCTCTGACAAGCTCTGACAGCCTCAGGTCATCCTCGACCAGCAGAATTGTTTTCCTTGACTCATCCATTTTTTTGTACGGCTTCCCATTATTGCTGTTTGAATCAACAATACCATACCCGACATCCATCCACCATCTAAAAAGTGTTTCAAATTGTAACGATATGCCACCCCTTGTTACATATTTATACGGTTTTACATTCAGGTTATACCCTTTGCCGTTACCGGCCTGTTTTGCAAAGATGATGCATCACAGGTGAAAAAGAGTCTGCCTAAATTTCAGGCGCCCTTAAAAAAACAACCTGTTTGTTGTAAAATAAAGGAATATATTTTTGAGAATGCCCATAATTTGTGATAAGAGTAACCATTCATGATTAACTTACACAGAAGGATAAAAACTATTGGAAGCAGATACAAATAAAGGTCATTTTATCGATTCGATCATTCAAGAAGACATCAAAAATAACAAAAACAATGGAAAGGTGATTACCCGGTTTCCTCCTGAGCCCAATGGATATCTCCATATCGGCCACGCTAAATCGATCTGCCTGAATTTTAAAATGGCAAAAAAATATAACGGGAAATGCAATTTAAGATTTGATGATTCCAATCCGGCAAAGGAAAAACAAATCTATATTGATTCAATTAAATCCACTGTAAACTGGCTGGGTTTCGAATTTGGCAACCCTTTGTTTGCATCTGACTATTTTGATAAACTGTATAATTTTGCCATTGAACTGATCAAAAAGGGAAAAGCCTATGTATGCAGTCTTACCTCAGACGAAATAAGAGAGTTTAGAGGCACACTGACCGAGCCTGGAAAAGACAGTCCGTACAGGGATAGGTCCATAGAAGAAAATATGGATCTGTTCACCCGGATGAAAAAGGGTGAATTCGGGGAGGGTGAGCATACCCTTAGAGCAAAAATTGATATGAAATCACCCAATATCAACATGCGTGACCCCATTATTTACAGAGTAAAAATGGCCTCCCATCCAAGGACAAAGGATCAATGGTGTATTTATCCCATGTATGATTTTACCCATTGCCTTTCAGATGCGCTAGAAGGCATCACCCACTCATTGTGCAGCCTTGAGTTTGAAGACCACAGGCCGCTGTATGACTGGATCCTTGATGAACTTGAAACGCCCTGTCATCCGCAGCAGATAGAATTTGCCAGAATGAATATCAATTTTACTGTTCTCAGCAAGCGCAAGCTGCAGCGGCTGGTACAGGACAACCATGTCCAGGGATGGGATGACCCAAGGCTTCCAACCCTGGAAGGCATAAGAAGAAGAGGATACACACCTGAATCCATCAGGAAATTTTGTGACATTATCGGTGTATCAAAAAAAGACAGCCGGATTGATGTCGGTCTCCTGGAAAGCTGTTTAAGAGATGATCTGAACGAAAGAGCGCCGCGTGTCATGGGGGTATTGAAACCCTTGAAAATAACGATTGAAAATTATCCGGACAATCAAACAGAAGAACTCATTGCTAAAAATCATCCCCAGAAAGAAGAGATGGGCACAAGACCCCTGACCTTTTCAAAGGAGCTTTATGTGGAGCAGGATGATTTTATGGAAGATCCCCCAAAAAAATTCTTTCGACTGGGGCCGGGCCGCGAAGTAAGGCTGAGATATGCCTATCTTGTCACCTGCAAAGATATTGTTAAAGACGATACCGGCAATGTCACAGAGTTGATCTGCACCTATGATCCTGAAACCAAAGGGGGCAATGCACCTGACGGCCGAAAAGTAAAAGGGACAATTCACTGGGTCAATGCAAATGATTGTATGGATGCAGTTGTTAGGCTCTATGACCGGTTGTTCAAAGACGAAAACCCTGAACAGGACAAACAGGATTTTATTGAAAACTTAAATCCAGACTCTCTGGAAGAACTTGCGCACTGCAAACTTGAAAAAAGCCTGATCAACGCAAAACCAGGACTTGTGTATCAATTTGAGAGACTCGGGTATTTTTGTGTTGACACCAAGGATTCTTCAGAAGGAAATCTGATATTTAATCGGACCGTAACACTTAGGGACACCTGGGCCAAGCTGAAGCGGAAGTGATGCACCATAAAGCCTGCGGCCACTATAAGATGAGTTTACCTGTCCGGCAGGTCATGGCGTTTAATTTTCATCTTCCGGTTCAGGGCCATTTATGTTTCATTTTCTGACTTTGTTTCCACCTGGATGCCCTCATCCTTTGCTTTTTCCATGATCTGTGTCAGTTTTGACCGCTCAACTTTTGCCTTGCGTCTTTCACTTCTGGCTGTCTCTCGGGCCAGAAGGGCATTTTTCAGTGATTTAAGGACCTGCGGGTCTGCCAGAGACTCATCAATCTTCACGGATGCCATCATGTCACTGGCGGTCCTGGCTGCCTTTTTCGCCCGCTTTTCTGTAAGCGCAACCCTTTTTTCTGAATGCTCAAGTTCATTCAGGATCTGCGCAAGCTCTGCAGGCTTTCCCTCTTCAGGTTCAGCTGCAAGGTCCATTTTCTGGGCAGCCATGACCAGAGCGACGGTTTTAAGCTGCGGCACAATATCTGCGGCAGGAAGGGTCTTCAGGACATGGGGGACATTATCTTTGAGGAATACCGGGAAAAATACCAGATCACTGTTTTTTGACAGTGTTAAAACTGTCTGCTTATCCGCTCCGAGAATGATCTGTGGAGACGCTTCAATCCTGATTTCTTCGAGCATCTGAGTCAATGCGTCCATGTTGTTTTTTGAATCCACATCCAGATGAAAAACAAGCAAACGTATCCTTGCGTTCGTCCATTCATCGTGCCGCGTGCTCAAGTAAGCCAGAAGCAGCATCAATCGGCTGGTATCATCATCCTTCCACCAGACATCAATCGTTTTTTCAGCATTGTCCAAAGAATCTGCCGGTGTCGCTTTCCGGTCCAGTATGACAATATTGCATTCGGTTTGAAGAACTGAGCGTAAAAACATTCTGAAATCCGGTTTTTCTGACTGCGTCTCCTGACCCTTTAAAGAGTGATGCCAGTTTATCAGAACCGTATTGGCCTGAACCGGACCGATTCCATATGACTGGAACAGGACCGGGAGTCCGGTCGCGATGTCCTCGGTTGAGATTACAAGAGGGAAAACTTCCCTGTTTTTTTCATTGATCTGCAGCCGGAGATCTTTTTCCATCTTTTGTTTTCGCTTCAGCACACTGTATCCTGTTCCTTCAACGACCTGTACCGCACTTGTCATCCCGCTGTTCCCCTCTATCAGGCAGGCAAATTCCACAAGTTCATCCATATCATGGGAATCGTTGGACAACGCAATGATAACAGGGCGCCATTCCCGGGGATGCTCAAGCTCCCTGCGGGCCGCAAGAAGGTGCTCACGTATGGTTTTCAAATGATGGGACCGCCGGCTGTCCGACCATCTTGCCTGAGTGGCTGTGCGTTTCAAATATTGAAAAATGGCAAACAATATCGCAACTGCGGCAACACCGGTTCTGTAGTCAATGGCAAGCATGACAGCCAGGCAGATGACAAACCCCAGGAGGCTGAGCCGCTTATGGTACCATTTGAAGCGCGGTCTGAAGGACGGACTTTCAGCAGCCGCCTCATAATATGTTGCATAGTTCAGCAATCCATAGGAAATCAAAAAAAACATGGAGACGATACCGGCAATCAGGTCTAATTCGCCCAGTGCAATGGTCAAAGCCGCGATCACAAAAGAGAGCATAACTGCCCGCCGCGGATTCCCTGTTTTTCCATACCCTTTTTCAAAAAACGTGAGAAAGGGAAAGATTCTGTCCGAGGACAGCGCCTGTAGAATTCTGGGGGCACCCAGAAAGGAGGCCATGGCAGAGGAAAGGGTGGCTGCAATAACCCCTGCATCTATCAGTCCCCCCCAATAGGCTGTTTTTTTCATTGCACCATAATCCGTTGCCAGGTCAGCCATTTCATTGGATGCTGAAAATACAACTGCCACACTGAAATAGACAAGAATGGACAGGATTACGGCAGAAAAGGTTCCCCTGGGCAGGCTGCTCCCGGGGTCTTTCAGATCACCGGACATGCTCACCCCCTGTGTGAAGCCGGTCACCGCAGGGAAAAATATGGCAAATAACAGCCAGAAGCCTGTATCTGAAGCTTGCACTGAACAGTTCTGAATCAGGGTCTGAGTCTCCCATTTTCCTATACCCCCGATATAAAACGATGCAAGCGCCAGAACAAGGAAGGTCATGACAACGTATTGAAATTTTGTGGCAAGATCCGCACCCATCCATGCCAGAATCAACAAAAAAACCAGTGCACTGCCTGCGATCAGCTGCGTTGCATTCCCACTGGTTCCGCTTCCCAGGATGCTGTTTAAAGATTCTCCAAAGCCGATACAGTAAAAGGCAATAGAGATGGACTGGGCCAGGAAAAGCACAATGCCGATCGCACCGCCGAATTCAATTCCCAGTGTCCGGGATATCAGGTAGTAGTCTCCGCCGCCCTTTACTTTCATATTCGTGGCTATGGCGGCCAGAGAAAAACTTGTCAGAACGGATATGAGATTTGCAATGCCGATCATTAACATGGCTTTTAAAAGACCTGCATTCCCTACAACATATCCCAGCCTTAAAAATAAAATAATGCCCAGGATGGTAAGGACGCTGGGAGTGAACACTCCGGCAAAAGTTCCCAGCTGTCCTGATTTTTTATTGTCCAGATCCGGCATATATCAATATTCTTTGAAAAAGGATTGACCAGACACCTGTCACAGGGGCTGGTACATCTGGCACACCATAACACAGCCTATATTGCAGGTAAAGGCTTGATTCTGTGCTGACTGTCACTCAGTTTTTCGGTTTTAATGGTGATTCATAGACGATTGAAGGTTCGGTCCCCAGATTGAAAAGCCGGCTTATTCAAATCTCCAGGTTGTCCCTTCCGGGCCATCCTCAAGGACAATATTCTTGCTTTGAAGGAGATCCCTTATCCTGTCTGCTTTTGCAAAATCCTTATTTTTACGGGCCTGCATCCGCTGCTGGATTAACGCGTCAATTTCAGCAGAATCAATGGCCATGTCTGCCATGCCTTTGTCCTTCTTTGCCTTAAAATAGGACTGCGGGTCCATTAAAAAGACCCCTAAGATATGGGATATGGCTTTTATATCATTGTAGATACGGCTCAATATGGACAGGGTCTTTTCGCTGGGTGAATCATCGGTGTCATCTAACAGCCTGTTGCCTTTTTTCACAGCTTCAAAAACAAAGGCCAGGGCTTTTGCAGAATTAAAATCATCATTCATTGCGTCAGAAAAACTGTTCCACAAATCGCCGGTAAGGGAGGGATTATCTTTGACACCGGCATTTTCCAACCGTTCAAGAAATGCATAGATCCGATCCAGTCCAATGGAGACTTCTCTCATGGAATCTTCTGAGTAGTCAATAGGACTTCTATAATGATTTGATAAAAGAAACATTCGAATAACTTCTGGTGAATATGCCGCAAGCACCTCTTTGATCATTGTAAAATTACCAAGAGATTTTGACATCTTTTCATTATTAATATCTACAAATCCATTATGAATCCAGTATTTTACAAATTGAGTACCAAAGACTGCCTCACTTTGTGCAATCTCATTTTCATGATGGGGAAAAATTAAATCCTTCCCGCCGCCATGGATATCAAACCCTTCTCCCAGATATTCGTAACTCATGGCTGAACATTCTATATGCCAGCCAGGTCTTCCATTACCCCATGGGCTTTCCCAATATGGTTCACCCGGTTTTGCAGGCTTCCACAGGGTGAAGTCCATCGGGCTTTTCTTTTTCTCATCCACGGCAATTCTGGCACCTGCCTTCATATCTTCAGGATTCCGTCCAGACAATTTCCCATAGTCTTTAAAAGCATCGATTGAAAAATAAACATCTCCTCCTTCAACATGGTATGCCTTTTTTTTCTCAATAAGCATCTGGATAAAATTGATAATATGTTGAATATGCTCTGTTGCTTTGGGTTCAACAGTGGGCCTTAGGACATTTAACGTATCCATCTCAGTATGAAATTCATCAATATATTTTTCAGTAATGGCAGTACAGTCTTCACCGGTCTCTTTGGATTTATTGATAATTTTATCATCGACATCTGTAAAGTTTCTAATGTACGTCACTTCATAATCAAGCTTTTTTAACCACCTGAAGATGGTATCAAAAACAACAACCGAACGGGCATGACCGATATGGCTTGTATCGTATACAGTTGGGCCGCATACATACATGTTTACCTTGCCTTCATTTAACGGTACAAACGCTTCTTTCCTGCCATGCAATGTATTATATACTTTTAAACTCATTTAGAAATCCTTGTGCTGTAATCCGTGCAATTTAAACCAAATTCACTTAATACCAGACATTTTCAAAAGCAGGATGCATTGGGCTGCAATGCCCTGCTCTTTTCCAATAAACCCTAATTTTTCAGTTGTTGTGGCTTTCACGTTGACCAGATGTGACTCAATATTTAGGACCCTGGCGATATTATTTTCCATCTGTTTTTTATAGGGGCTGATTTTCGGAACCTGTGCAAATATAATACAGTCTAAGTTTGAAACTGCATACTGCTGCTCCCCCACCATGGTGTTGCAGGTTTCAAGCAGTTTCATACTTGATATACCTTTATATGCCGGATCAGTATCAGGGAAATGCTCCCCAATATCCCCCAGTCCTGCAGCCCCTAGGAGGGCATCACAAATGGCATGGACCAATACATCAGCGTCAGAGTGACCTTCCAGTCCCCAGTTGAATTGAAGGTCCACACCCCCAATTATCAATTTTCTATCAGAGCCAAATCGATGGACATCATACCCGGATCCTATTCTGTACTCAGGTTTCTCCATGTATCAGCCGTTCATCTATCCTCTTTAATCCAATTTTCCTAAAAAACAAGTGACAATATATTCACTTTCCTGTCAAAAGTCAAAATCAACTATTTGACAACCCCTGTTCCATTGCATTCCGGGCATTGCACGTCTGGTTCACACCGGCAGTCATCCCATCCATCATTCCCGTCACTTGTCCGCCATTCCATATTGCACTCGCAATGGCCCACAATGATTTTCTTCCCATTACAATTGGGGCATATTTTCTCTTTTTTCATAACGAAAGTCCCTGTTTATGTTCATTATTATCGTTGGATAAACCGATTGCTGTATCAACAGAATCAATAAATTCATATATAAAAAATAAGCCCTTTTTTAAAAGAGTAAATGCTTTTAGGGTAAAATTGGTCTATATTGATTCCCAGGGATCCGTTCTTTTGTTTATTGTAATTGCCCGTAAACTTTTTGTTTTGTAAGTGTTATATATCTTAGATGACTGGCAGGGGAATGGTTGAAATAGCATCACATCATCATTTTGGCAGGACGCCATAAAAATGGTGATGTGTAAGGCCGGGTGCAGAACGGTTATGCAGATCTTTGACAATCGTTACTGGAATCAGGCTGTTTCAGAATAGCTTTTTAAAAAATAGCAGGACTTATTTGTGCTGATAATCGATCCCCATATTCAAATCCCGGAATCAGAGATCCAGTTCCATGCAATTCGCGCACAAGGTGCCGGCGGTCAGCATGTCAACAAAGTGTCTACGGCTGTTCACTTGAAATTCAGCATTCAAGACGCCAGCCTGCCTGAAGAGATAAAAACCAGACTGATGAAGTTAAATGACCGGAGAATTTCAAAAACCGGTATCATTACAATAAAAGCACAGACGTATAAAAGCCAGAAGAAAAATAAAGAGGCTGCCCTGTTGCGGTTGAAAAAACTGATTAAAAAGGCCATGAACAAAAAGACCACGCCCAGCAACGCTGCAGATAAAAAGCGCCTGGACCGGAAGACCCGGAGAGGTAAAACCAAAGAATTAAGGAAAAAGATACCCTATTAAACGCCAAAAAAATTAAAAGGATGACAAAAATGCAACGATGCCCCTGGCCAGGCAATGATCCTGTTTATATCAAATACCATGATGAAGAATGGGGGGTTCCGGTTCACAATGATCAGAAACTTTTTGAATTCATTGTGTTAGAAGGTGCGCAGGCCGGCCTTTCCTGGATTACCATCCTGAAAAGAAGACCTGGATATCGAAAGGCGTTCGACAATTTTAATGTTGAAAAAGTGGCACGGTTTACACCGAAAAGGATCCAAAAACTGCTTTTGGATCCTGGAATTATCAGGAACAGGCTCAAAGTGACTTCTGCCGTAACCAATGCCCAGGCCTTTATTAAAATTCAGGAGGAATTTGGTTCTTTTGATGCCTATTCCTGGCGATTTGTTGAGGGTAAACAAATAGTGAACACCTTTCAAACCATGAATGACGTACCTGCCACTACCAAAGAATCTGACGCCTTCTCAAAAGACCTCAAACAGAGGGGATTTAAATTTGTCGGGTCCACGATTATGTATGCCCATATGCAGGCCGTCGGAATGGTAAATGATCACATTGTCTCCTGTTTTAGATATAAAGAGGTAATGTCAGCGTGAACGGTCCTGTCTCCCCTCCCTTTGAATGGTCCGGCAGATTTAATTATCCGGATACCAGGCGTTTATTGAATTTAACATATGATCTCTTTTCTTTTGAACGGTTTAAGGAAAAACGCTGGTGTTATATTGGGATTATCCATCCCGATGTTTTCTTCGGGTGTGCTGTCGTACATTTAGGATACATGGCAAGTGCCTTTGCTTTTGGGTTTGACCGGCAGGAAAAAAAAATGGTGGAACATACCGTGGTCTTCCCGCCCATCGGGCAGGTGAGGTATGATCGAAACCCTGAAGAGGGTATCTGCTCCTATAAAAGTCTGCGGGGCAAATTAATGTTTAATCTCAACAAAAACCCGGTGCCTGCAAAAATTCACGCTTCTTTTCTCTCCCCTGAAAAATCAATTAAAGCAGCGATTGAAATTTTTGAGCCAGACAACGGCATTGCGCCCATGCATTTTTTAATGCCGATGGAGAACAATAAATCATCATTTGTAACAAAAACAGCCGGACTGAAAGCAAAGGGTGATATCACGATTGATAAAAAAACTTTTCGCCTTCATTCCAAAAACACGTTTGCTGTCTTTGACTGGACAAATGGGTTTTATCCAAGACACACATTCTGGAACTGGGCATGTGGAGCAGGCCTGGCAGAAGACGGCACCCGAATCGGATTTAATTTTTCCTGCGGTGTGTATGAAAACGGGCTGCTTGAAAATACAGTCTGGATAAATGGAAAGCCCTATAAACACGCTCCCATCATATTCAGATATGATTCTGAAAACCCGATGAAACCATGGACAATTAGAACCCGGGATCGTCATATTGATATTGAGTTTATACCTGAAGGTATCAGAAGCGCAGATGACAATTTTGGTGTCATCAAAAGCAAATTTATCCAGCCCTGCGGATCGTTTAAAGGTTCAATAACCATTCATCACCTGACCATAGCGTTTTCTGATGTTGGTGGTGTGGTCGAGGAGCATTACGCCAAATGGTAAAAATGCTTGAAACCCATTGCATTTCATATTAGGTACGTATAACTGGCTTTAATTTTACATAAAATTGTATAAACCGTATTTGTTTTTTGTTCCGGTATATGCAGATATTAAAAAAAATAAATCTCAATAAGGCTGCCTTTGCGGATGGTGAATGGATAAAAAACCGACATATAAACAACTTGAGAAACGCATTAAATCACTTGAAACAAAAGCAGATCAGAAAGCATTCTCCGAAAAGCTTACCCGGACGCTTTTTGACATTTCAAATGCAGTGAACGCCACAAATGATTTAACCGAGCTCTATCAGTCGATTTATGATTCATTAAACAGGTTAATGAAACTGCCAAATTTTTATATTGCCATTTTTGATCGAAAAAACAATCACATCCACTTTCCTTTTTTTGTTGATGAACATGCGGAAGCAAAATTCCTGGACCGTGCTTTTGTGAAAGGCGGTTCATTGACCAGTGAAGTGATTTTAAAAAAACATCCTGTCTATTTAAACGAAAAACAGTTAAAAAAAAGGGACGCTGAAAAAAAATCCATCGGGCCGTTGGCCAAAGCCTGGATCGGTGTCCCGCTGATGGCCGGACAAGATGTCATAGGTGTTGTTGCTGTACAGAGTTACACTGATCCAAATTACTTTGCCAGAAAAAACATCGATATTCTTGTTTCTGCCTCAAATCACATTGCGCTGGCCATTGAGCGGAAGCAGTCCCTTGATGAACTGGATTTTGTTAAAAACTATCTCTACAATATTATAAACTCCATGCCGTCTGTTCTTGTTGGGATTGATAAAAATGGCATCGTTAACCAATGGAATTCCCAGGCAGAGCTTGAAACAACGATTAAGACAGATGATGCCAAAGGGAAAAAACTTGTTGATGTCTTTCCAAGATTGTCAAAAAATATGGACGAGATAAAAGAAAGCATTCAATTCAATAAAGTTAAAACCAAATTAAAGCAGGAATATTTTACCGGCAGAGAAACACGCTATGAAGATATCATCATATATCCTTTAATGACAAATGAAGTGGATGGTGTTGTCATTCGAATGGATGACATTACAGATCAGGTTCGGTTGGAAGAAATGATGATACAATCTGAAAGAATGCTTTCAATCGGCGGCCTTGCAGCGGGAATGGCCCATGAAATCAACAACCCTCTGGCAGGCATGATGCAGAACGCTCAGGTCATTTACAACCGGGTCACCCAGGATATCAAAGCCAATTTAGATGCAGCAGAAGAGATTGGAATTTCCATGGATGATATCCGCTCGTATATGGAAAAAAGAGACATCCTCCAAAAATTAAACCTGATTACACAAACAGGGTCGCGGGCCGCTAAAATTGTTACCAATATGCTCGGTTTTGCCAGAAAAAGCGACTCACTGCTTGAGGCTCACGACCTTTCAACCATATTGAAAAAAACGGTTGAACTTGCCAGGAGTGACTATAATCTAAAAAAGAGATATGATTTCAAACTGATCAAAATCAAAGAAGAATTCGATCCGTCAACCCCATTGATCTTATGTGATAAAAATAAAATTCAGCAGGTCTTTTTGAATATCTTGAAAAATGGGGCTGAGGCCATGTTTGATATAAAAGAAGAGACGTTTTTACCTCAGTTTATCTTACGTGTATATAAAGAGGGCAGGTTTGCCTGTGTTGAAATAGAAGACAACGGGCCCGGGATAGAAGAAGAAACCCGAAAAAGGCTTTTCGAACCATTTTTCACAACCAAAGCAGTGGGAGAAGGCACAGGGCTGGGGCTTTCTGTTTCTTATTTTATTATAGTCAAAGATCATAAAGGCGAAATGATGGTAGAATCGACACCCCAGAAGAATACAAAGTTTATTATTAAATTACCCTGTTGATGTCATCCACAACATCTAATTTACGGGAGGAGTGATATGTTTCTTGTAACTGCCAGTCAAATGCAGGATATGGACAGACAAACCATTGAATCTTTCGGCATACCAGGAGTGGTTTTAATGGAAAATGCCGGAAGAGGAGCATTTGATTTTTTAGTAAAAACATTTAATGACATAAATTCCAGAAAAGTTGCTGTTGTTGCAGGAAGGGGTAACAACGGCGGAGATGGATTTGTAATCGCCAGATATTTATTGGAAAAAGGGGTCCATGTTAAGGTTTTTTTATTGTCTTCAAAACAGAAGGTCGGTGGAGATGCCAAACTCAATTTAGATCTTTACGAATCTTTGTGCACTGCATCAGGAGCGGATCCCATCATTGAAATTCCAGATGCTGATGCATTTAAAAAACAAAAGGAAAACATCGTCCGCCACGATCTGTTTGTTGATGCCATCCTGGGGACAGGCCTCAATTCAGATGTCAGGGGATATTATAAAGATGCCATACAGCTGATGAACCGGAGTGGCAACCCTATTTTTTCCATTGACATTCCATCAGGGCTTCATTCTGATACCGGCCAGCCGCTGGGTATCGCTGCAAAAGCCTCTGCCACTTCAACGTTTGCCTTTGCCAAAGCCGGTCATATTCTTTATCCAGGCAATACCCATACTGGGACATTGGATATTGTTGATATAGGAATTCCAGGGTTTATTGCCAGAGATAAAAAAATACCCCTCTCCTTAATCACCAAAGACAGGATTCAAAAAATGTTTCCTCCAAGACAGTCTCAAAGTCATAAGGGCAGTTACGGACATCTGCTGATCGTTGCGGGTTCGGCAGGGAAAACAGGTGCGGCCTCCCTCTGTGCCAATGCTGCGATGAGATGTGGTACCGGGCTTGTAACATTAGGTGTAGCAAAAAGCCTCAATAAAAGTATCGAGCCCCAGGTGATTGAAGCCATGACATATCCGCTGCCGGAAAAGAAAAAGGGATATCTTTCAGACACTTGTTTTGAACACATTCAAAAACTATTAAAAGGCAAACAGGCACTTGCCATTGGACCTGGCCTTGGTGAAAACAAAAAAACACAAACACTGATAAAGAAAATTCTTGAAAAAACCACTGTTCCGTTAATCATTGATGCAGACGCGATCAATTGCCTGGCCCGGGATCTCAATGCCTTAAAAAAGAAAAAAGCACCTGCAGTTTTAACACCGCACCCGGGAGAAATGGCAAGGTTGTGTCACATGACCACAAAACAGGTACAGTCAAACCGTATAAACGTTGCATCAGCTTTTGCAAAAGACTTTGATTCCATCCTGATTTTAAAAGGTGCACAAACAGTCGTCAGTCTTCCGGACGGCAGATCGTTTGTCTGCCCCACCGGGAATCCGGGGATGGCTTCCGGCGGCATGGGAGATGTGCTGACCGGAATGATTGCCGGATTCTGTGCCCAGGGATTTCCACTGGAAGCCGCGAGTCTTGCAGGTGTTTATATCCATGGCCTTTGCGGCGACATCCTGTCAGAACAGATGGGAGGGTTTGGTTTTTTAGCGTCAGATATAGTTGAGAACATTCCAAAAACGATTCATCAGCATCTATAATGGAAACCTTAACATCACATAGCACAGAACAGACATTTGCGCTGGGGGAAAAAATCGGGCGGCATATATCCCGGGGTATCTCCATCGCACTGATCGGTGAATTAGGGTCTGGAAAAACTACGTTTGTCCAGGGCGTTGCAAAAGGACTTGGGGTCTCTGAAAAATATTATATTACAAGCCCGACGTTCACGATTATAAACGAGTACCCCACAAGGTCCTGTCCGCTATGCCATTTGGATTTATATCGGCTGGGATCTGTTGAAGAACTGGAATTTATAGGCTTTGACGATCTGGTTGACGGGAACCATGTCATTGTTGTTGAATGGCCCCAGATCCTGAATGACATTTCATTTAAATTTGATCTTGAAATCCATTTCACATTTGATGCAGATTACAATAGAGTAATATCCATTTTTGATACTGGACAACCAGGTTCAAAACTGTTAGGTAGTTTATTTTTATAAATTTTATTAATTATTTAATTCTGGAGTTATTATGGCGTTAAGAGTACAAAAATATGGAGGAACCTCTGTTGCTGACATTGAAAGAATGAACAATGTGGCAGACAGGGTTCTGAAAGCACACGATCAAGGAGATAAGGTTGTTGTGGTACTCTCTGCCATGGCAGGTGTAACTGATAGTCTTATCTCTCTTGCAAAAGAGGCATCAAAAGTACCAGATAAGAGTGAACTTGACGTACTTCTTGCCACGGGTGAACAGACAACAGCAGCCCTTCTTGCCATGATTCTTAAATCAAGGGGATATAAAGCAAAGTCTTTTCTGGGGTTTCAGGCAGGTATCCAGACGGATAAAACCTCTGGTAAAGCAAGAATACTGGATATAGACGGCAAAAATGTCAAACAATTTCTGGACAAGGGATATATCGCTGTTGTTGCAGGCTTCCAGGGCGCAGATGAAAACGGACATATCACCACGCTCGGGCGTGGTGGATCTGACACATCAGCCGTGGCAATTGCTTCATCTTTAAATGCAGATGTCTGTGAGATCTTTACAGATGTGGACGGGGTTTATACTACCGATCCCAGAATTTGCAGTACTGCCAGAAAAATCAATAGGATATCCTATGAAGAGATGCTTGAAATGGCCATATTGGGAGCCAAGGTTCTCCAGATTCGATCGGTTGAATTTGCAAAAAAATATAATGTACCCGTGCATGTAAGGTCATCATTCAATGAGGAGGAAGGAACAATGGTCGTTAATGAAAGTGCAGATATGGAAAGTGTCGTTGTATCGGGTATTACCTGTGATATGAATGAGTCAAGAATCACTTTAAAGAAGGTGCCTGATCAACCCGGTATTTCAGCAAAAATATTTACCCCGCTTGCTGAAGCTGAAATCAGTGTGGACATGATTATACAAAACACACGATCCGGTGGAGAAACAGATGTCACATTTACCGTAACAAAAGATGACTTTGACAAGGCGCTGGAAATATCCCAAAAAGTGGCCAAAGAAATCGGGTCTTCTGAAGTGTTGACAGCCGAAGAAATTGCTAAAGTATCTGTTATAGGGCTTGGGATGAAAAGCCATTCAGGGGTTGCAGCAACCATGTTCCAGGCACTGGCATCTGAAAATATAAATATTCGGCTGATCAGTACATCTGAAATCAGAATATCCTGTGTTATTCTGGCTAAATATGCCGAACTTGCGGTCAGAACACTCCATTCTGCATTCAATCTTGATCAGAAAAAATAACCTGATTTTCAACGATTATGTTAAGGCGAGCTCAATTTCTTTTATGACCTT
>CAYFKW010000002.1:337929-364480 GCA_964343845.1 uncultured Desulfobacula sp.
GCCGCCTTGGCAGGATCCTTTGCATCTCTTATTGGTCTGCCGATCACCAGCAGGTCACTTCCCTGTTCTATTGCCTGCCCCGGTGTTGTAACTCTTTTCTGATCATCATCCTCAAGCAGCGTCCAGGCAGGCCTGATACCCGGTGTTACTCCCAAAAAGGAATTTCCAAACTGTGTTTTTATCTGCCGGACTTCTTTTCCTGAGCAGACAACCCCTTTACACCCAGCGTCAAATGCCATCTGGGCACGGTGCATCACCAGCCGTTGCGGATCCTTTACAAATGCGTCTTTGAAGCCGGATGCGTTGACAGTCTCTGCATCATTATCTGTTAAAAGGGTAACGCCTAAAACCCCTGTCCGGTCTTTCCCGCCGATGACTGCTTTTTCAAGCATTTTTTTGGAAGATGAACAATGAACAGTCACAAGATCCACCCCTAAATCTGCCACTCTTTCCATGGCCCTTTGAACCGTGGCAGAAATATCATGAAGTTTAAGATCCAGAAAAATTTTTGCGCTACTTTGCTTTTTGACCATTTGAACCACAGAAGGCCCCTGGTCAATAAACAGTTCAAGGCCTATCTTAAAGTATCCCACTTTTCCGTCCAGCAGTTTCACATAGTCTTCTGCCTGATTTAAAGAAGAAAAATCCAGTGGAAATACGATATAATCCTTACCCGTTTTCTGCATGACGTATTCCTTTTTGATAACGCTTCTCATACTGAGGATTCCTTCTCCTGCGGCGTACTGCCGCCCAAAGGAATCCGATCCGTGAAACCCGTCACCTGTTCTCTGTTCACAAATATCTGGTTATATCTAAAATCAGAACACAACAGATTTTAGAGAATCACTATAGCCAGGCTTTTACCAGTTTTCTATCAACCAAGTCAACGCTTATACACGCCGTGCTCCTGTGATGACACCATGACACCTGCAGGCAGTTGCCAGAAGAAGATGTCCTTTATTTTTTTTTACTTCTTCTAAAAAATCAAACAATTGAGCCGGGCTGTACCCGCCAACACCCGGCCCTATCTGCCTGCTTTCCAATACAATGGGTAAAAAGTCTTCACATTTTAAATCTCTTATCTGACAGCACATATCTTTTCTTCTAGGGTGTTGGGTAATGGTACAGAAATCATCAGGTTCACTGCAGTTATCCGGACAAATAAAATCTGCGTTGCTCACATAGATATCTTTGTTTTCCCCGTGCATCGGATTGGTTAGAAGTGCATCTATTTTCAGCGGAACCTCGGCCCTCAGCAGGTTATTCGATCCGATTTCAGCCCGGCACCATTCCCAGGCCAGGTGCAGCGGCAACGACGGGATAATCCACGATACCTTTGCCTCAGGGGTAAGATGATCTACTAAGAATTTAACGCCATCTGTTTTTTTTATTACCGCATTCAGCCC
This sequence comes from uncultured Desulfobacula sp., assembly GCA_964343845.1. Lineage (GTDB taxonomy): Bacteria > Desulfobacterota > Desulfobacteria > Desulfobacterales > Desulfobacteraceae > Desulfobacula. The sequence continues at coordinate 339,336 of CAYFKW010000002.1, forward strand.
TTTAAGGTGTATCCGGCGGTCCACGTTGTTGTCCACTAACACAAACTGCCAGCTTTTATGCTGCGTCGATAACCGTTCAAACGCTTTCAGGCCAAACACACCCAATCCAATGATCCATACTGTTTTCATGACCGTAATTATGCTATCCGACAATTGGCGATGTCAACATCCTTTCTATGACACCCTTATTTTTTTTGGTGAGCTATAAGTAATTTTTCTGCAAAACTGATTTGATCTTTTGACAGATAATCAGCCACCAGATTTTCATTGGAAAATATATCAAGGATTGTAACTGCCAACAGTTTGTCGTCATTCAGCATGCCCGCCAGATACGCTGAAACAGGTCCTTCAGGAACGCCGATATATTTATTGAAAAATGCCAGATAAAAATGTCTTTGGGGCTTATAATGAAGCGAGTATCCAAACAAAAGCTTCTGGACCTCTTTTTGAAGTTGATTTTTTGGAACCGTTTCTGTCCTGCCGATACGCATCAAATATGAATAACAGCTGTCCACAAGCACTTTTCTGATTTTTGACAGAAATTCTTTTGACCGGTCCTGAACCGCCAGGCTCAATTCTTCCCTTAAATCAATTATTGGTGCTATCAGGTCGATTGGGGTTGTCTTGATCAATTCAATATACCTTTTTTGAATTTCTCTTCTTTCCTTTCTGAGCATTTTCCAAGGAAGCCCCAGTTTATCTATTGCCTGATAAATATCAGAAAGACAATTTTCAATGGTGCCTGTTTGTTCTGGTTTAAACCGTGTAACAGATTGACCCAGCTGTCGGATCAGTTCTTGAAAGAACACTTGAAATACATTTACATAGCCGTCAACAAATGAATTCTTCTGTTTAAGGGATTTTGCAAACGCTGTGATCTCCGGGTACTCAAACAGCATTTCCATTCGGTATCTTAATATCAGGTAATTTGACTGTTTCCGGATAGATACATTTTTTCTTTTTATGTCATGATAATCAAAAAACAATTTAGCAGCATTTTTGCTGAGGTGAGCATCTGTTTTACCTAAGAAATCCTGGATAGAAATTCCAGTAATGGCTGTATACTGGTTCACATGGCCCAGATACCTGTTAATTTTTTTCAATATTTCGCGGGTGGCAATATCCAGTTTATTCATTCTCTCAGTAAAGTGTTTCTGGTTTGTCTCCCCTCTGATGAGCTGATCTTTCGTACTCAGTATCTTCCCAAGGACCTGTGTGTTCTTTTCTATGTCTTTTCGGGCGTTGGCAACGATATTTTCTTGGACGAATTTGTCAATTTCCGGCAGACGAAACCCAACCAGGTTAAAAACAAGAGATGCCTTCTGGATTTTATCTACACATCTTTTCCAGGATTTTTCCAATGTCAAGTTTGCAGTGAGTTTTTTAAATATTGAATTGGTAAAGCCCTTGTAATCCCGGTCAGCATTGCTGAGTTTAATTACTTTTTTTAAATCTTTATCCAGAAGTTCACTGTTCACAAGACCGTTTGATAATTTGAGATGAGAAAAATAGCTGCTGATCAGGTTTCCTGCTAAATATTCAATTGCCTGAATATCATCAGCTTTCTGAATATCTTTTTCCGGGATCAATTCACCTGATGTAAACGAACAATTTTCCGCATCCCGTGATAAGATATAAAATAAGACATACAGATTTGAAAAATATGACCCGCTGCTGATAAAATTATCCTTTTCACTGCACTCGAAAAAAAATGAAGCAATATCCTGCGTGGCGACAACCTGTCTGCCGTCCTGATCCAGTCTACAGCTTTTTATGGGGTTTATTCCCTGGGTCCCGGCTTTGAAGATCTGGGGAACCTGTTTCTGAAACAACCGTTTTCTGAACCGGATGATGTTGTCTCTTGTAAATGTCATCATGTGATCTGGATCTCAAATATATTGGTGCCTGTATTTTCTAATTGAACCCGTGCCTCTCTGATTTCTGCGTTGCTTATGGTTTCTTTTATCTCCTTTTTTGCGTGACGGGTTTTGATGAGTGTGCCGGAATATACTTTTCCGCCTGCTTCCACGATCGACTTTCCATCGTTATAATCGGAAAAGGCTTTAAAATATTTTTCCTCCTGGTTTAAATCTGCCTGACGATTCTCCAGTTCATCAAACTCATTGGTGATCTGTTTAATCCTTTTCTCGTTCCTCCTGATTCTGCTGAGATGTTCTTCCAAGTCCTTTTCCAGTCTTGAGAATTTTGTTTCCAGTTTTTTTAAATGCATTTTTGCATCATTTCTTTTTTCTTTTTTGTCTGTATCTTTTTCAAATTCAACTAAATATTTTCTTGTTTTTCTTTTTCCAGATGAAATCCGATCCAGCTCATTTACGATTGCTGCACCGGATTTAAGATGATCCTTACTATCAAACACTGCCATTTCTTTCCGCCTTGTCAGTCTTTTTTTCTGCTCTTCAAATTCATCCATTTTGCTTTCAATCGTTTTTAATTCATTTTCAACAAACACATCCTTACCAACTAGAATAATATTGGGATTTGTTCTTTTACTGCCGATTGTTTTTGCAAAAAGACCCTGGGCAGAAGAAATCTGAGAGTTTATGATTTCTCCTTTTTTTATATTGCAGGCCCCGCTGTTTTCAATTTCAGAATCTACAATCTCTTTTTCAATAAACACATTGCCAAGACAAAAAATCTGTGCGTCATGGATATATTTTGCTGATACATTGCCAAAAGAATATATCGTTGCATTGTTCACTCCGTTTATTATCGTGACATCTCCTTTTGCATAAATCTCACCGCCATCGATTTCATTCACCTTGATATTGATACCATTGATTTTAAAGCCGCTTTTAAGGCAGCCTTTGATTTCTACATTTCCGTTATAAAAAATATGACCGGTATCATAGCCGACATCGCCGTTAACGATATAGGTATCAACAACATTGATCACCCCGGAGCGGCTCAATTGCGGGTGGCCCGATATCACAGCATACGCCTTTGTTCCATCAGCAGATATCCAGACACCTTCTTCACTCTTCAAGACAGCATCTCTAACGGACTGTGCTTCAAGTTCTTTGCCGAAAATATCTCTTCCGTTTCTGGATTCTTTTAATGGAAATTTTTCAGCAAGAAGTGTGTTCGCTTCAATTTCCGGTATCCTGCCCCGATCTTTGAAATCTATGTTGCCTTCTTTGTCAAGACCTCCGGCGGTCCTGTGGTCTGTATCAAAATAATATTCAATCCTGGCGTCTCTTCCAGGGATGACTGGAACGCCTGATGCAATGCTAAAGCGCTTATTGAAAAACGCTTCTGACTGGACAAATTTTTTAATTTCTGTTTCACTGACCAGCCCGTATTGAATACTGTGGGTCAATAAAATCGAATAAATATCTTCTACGTTAATATTGGGGTCAAACTCTTTTGTTTTCCGGAGAAACGCTGCCATTCCATTTTCCTCTATATCAAGAATCATTCCACCAAGAAGTTCTTCAGAGACTTTGGGGGCATCTTTCTTTTTGCGCTTTTCCTTTGATGACTCATCCGCTTTGGGAACCGCTTTTTTTGCCGCTTCAATGTTCAGGTTTATTTTCTTTTGCTCTTTTACTACCTGTTCGATTTGTTTTTTTGTCAATTTGCCTGATTCCAGCAGAATCTGACCAATGACTTTTGGCCTTTTCTGCTTTGCTGCCGCCTTTTTTTGAATTTCAAGAGCACTCTCCAGGGTTTTATCTGTTATAAACCCCATTTTTACAGCAACCGCACCAAATTTCATTGTCTTTTTTATTATTCGGATGGCGTCAGTCGTATTGATGAGCTGCTCTAATGTTGCAGGATCTATTAAATTGTTGGAAATAAAATAGTCCTTAAGTGCGTTCTCATAATCTTCTGATGCACGGCATGCCGCTTTTGCCTTGTCGCAGTCCGCTTTTGAAATCAATTGTTTTTGCAGGGCGATTTTTTCTATCATCGACTGATTCATCTCTCATTTTATACAAGGATATGATTAGAATACCACAGAATAGTACAAATGAATAACAAATTAAATTTTAATTCCTGCCTGCTTGCACTGTTCAGACATTTATTTACTCAATTAAAAGAATATGATATTTTTTTATATATCGGTCATTTATAAATAAGAGTAAAAAATGAAAAAATACCTTATCTTATTTTTATTCACTTTTCTTTTTCCAATGAACTGTTCATGGGGCAGCACATTGACGGTCTTTTATTTTAAACGTCCCCCCTATTATGAAACCGTTGATAACAGGGCGCAAGGCTTTCTGGTAGAGATGACGAAACAGATATTCACGTCTGCAGGTGTTGAAACTTATTTTAAGGAAATTCCTCCTTTAAGGATTATGCTTTACATAAAAGATGCCAATAAAAACGTCTGCTCAATAGGATGGTTCAAAAATAAAGAACGGGAAACATTTGCGAAATTCAGCCTTCCTATCTACCAGAACAAACCGCTCGTCATCCTGACAATTAAATCAAAACAGCATTTATTTGAAAAACATGATACCATAAGAGATGTTTTTGCTGATCGTTCCTTAATTCTGGCAAAGATTGATTCTTTTTCCTATGGAACGATCATGGATGAATGGATAAATAATTATGCACCGCCCACCCACGTGCTTTCAAGCCGCCAGTCGCTGCTGCCCAGGTTAATTTTAACCAATAGGGCAACATATATGCTGATTGCACCCGAAGAAATAGATATGATGCTGGAGAAAGCAGATTTTGATAAAACCCTGTTTGTATCCATATCTAAAAAAGAAATCCCGCAAGGAAACAAACGATATATCATTTTCAGCAAAGGGGTTGATGATACCCTGATTAACCGGATTAATACGGCGATAGAAAAACGGAACCAGAACAGGCAGTAGGTATTTTATCTGCCATTACTCTGGAGTCGCGGCGTTAAAAAACCCTTTAATATCTTCTAAAATTATATACAGACAGGGAACCATTGCAAGCGTAATAAAGGTGGCGAACAAGATACCAAAACCGAGCGACACTGCCATTGGAATCAGGAACCTCGCCTGCCTGGAGGTCTCCGTAATAATAGGGGCAAGCCCCCCGCATGTGGTTAATGTAGTTAACAGAATCGGCCTGAATCTCTGCATCCCTGCTGTCTGAACAGCATAAAACGGGACCACGCCTTCACGGCATTTACGATTTGCAAAATCAATCAACACCAGAGAATCATTTACAACAACCCCTGTCATCGCCACCAGGCCGAATAAGCTCATGATCGATAAGGAATACCCCATGATTAAATGACCGGCAATAGCCCCGATCATTCCAAAAGGGATACAGAACATAATAATAAAGGGCTGCAGATAGCTTTTAAATGGAATGGCCAGAAGAGCAAACACACATATCATTGCAATGCCAAGCCCCTTGAGAAGCGCAGTAATACTCTCCCGGATACTTGCCTGGTGTCCTTTAAAACTATAAGAAAGGCCCGGGTACCGCCCGAGGATATCAGGAAGGATCAGCCTGTTCATATCTCTGATGATATTTTCCGCCTGAGAAGGGGGTCTTACGTTTGCTGTGACCGATATTTCACGCCTCCCATCCGTTCTTTTTATAGACGTATAGGCTCTCCCAATGATTGTTTCAACTGCATTTCTTAATAGAATTTCTCCATTGGGCGTCCATAACACCAATTCCTCGAAAGTTGACTCAGACATTCGTTCTGATTCTGGGAGTAATACCCTGACCGTTACTTCATTTCTGCCCCGTTGGTTTTTTACGGCAGATACGCCTTGAAACGCATGACGGATCTGATTGGCCACTTCTCGAGAGGTTAACCCCATTCTTTTCCCTGCAGGGCTCAGTGTAATGTCAAATTGCTTCTTCCCCTTTGCTGAACCATCATCAACATCATGGACGATTGGATAGCTTTCAAGACTTTTTGCCAGGTCTATTCCTGCCCTGTCGAGCATTTCCCTGTCACTGTGGCTTAAACTCACCGTCAAATTCTTTCCAGAACCGGGTCCGCCTCTATTGGACTCAAATGCTATGGATTCTACCCCCGGGATCTTACCGGTTTTATCCCGCCATATCATTGTTACCTCAGACGTACTTAATGGACGGACTTCCGGCTCTGTCAGATAAATTCTAACCTGAATATTGTTGTTGTTCACTTGAGAAAAAACGCCTGTGGAAAGTTCATCCTCTCCATTTTCCCGAACCACCTTATTTGCACTCTGGACCAGCACCTGCTCAACCTTCTTTAATGTTTCAGCAGGGGTACCATACGGCATGACAGCTTCACAAAAGGCATAATCAGACTCCACCCTGGGGAACATCTCCATACCCATGCGGCCGGAGGAGACAAACCCTGCCGTAATCAACAGCAATGCAATGCCAAACGCAATGACTGAATATCGATACTGCAACAGCCTGGATAAAATCCCGCCATAGTATTTTTTCACACCAACTTCAAAAGCACTGCTGAACTTCTGCTGCCATTTCTCAATATGGTTTAAAGGAAAGAACAGGGCCCCTTCTTTTCTATGACTTAAATGCGCCGGCAAAATGAATAAACTTTCAATTAACGAGACACCGAACACCGCTATGACAACAACAGGGATTGTTTTAAATATTTTTCCCATAAAGCCCGGAACAAACATCAGGGGAACAAATGCGACCATATTGGTAATGACACTGAACACGACAGGCATGGCAATACTTCTGGTACCCTTGATTGCAGCGTCAAGAAAAGGCAGCCCCTGCCGCCGGTGAAAATATACGTTCTCGCCCACAACCACTGCATCATCAACTACAATCCCCAATGTTACGATAAATGCAAACATACTGACAATATTAATGGAAAAGTCTGTGGGTGAGAGAAAAATAAAGGATCCTAAAAAAGAAATAGGGATGCCTAAACTTACCCAGAACGCCAATCGGATTTCAAGAAAAAGCGCAAGGAATAAAAATACCAGGCACAGCCCGATATACGCATTTCTAAGCAGGAGGTCTGCCCGTTGTGCAAATATTTTTGACAAATCCCTGATAATTGCCAGTTTTACACCCTCTGGCAGTGACGCATTGATCCGTTTTACGGTTTCTTTACCGATCGCTGACACCTCAGTCGGCGTTTGATTGCCCACTCTGTATATAGCGATAATCACTGCGCGTTTTCCATTAAAGGATGCCCAGTTATCTGTTTCGTCAAATCCTTCATAAACGTCTGCAATATCTTCCAACAATACAGATGATCCATCCTTATGGGAAATAATGGGAAGGCCTGCATATTGCCTTGCATAATCTTTTCGATCTTTAATTCGGAGGAGGATATCACCGCCGCTGGTTTTAATACTGCCGCCGCCCAGTTCAACTGACGCTCTTGAAATTACCTGGGCCACATCCTGAAGCGTGATACTGTAACGCCTTAACGTCTGTTGAGAAATCTCTACTTTGATTTCACGGTCCCTGACCCCTTCCAGTTCAACCTGGGTGATGCCTTCATTCAATAAAAACTCATCACGAATCTGGTCTGCCAATGACCGCATGGTCGTTTCTGAAGTATCCCCGTATACTGCAATTTTCAAGACTTCTCTTTTACGCGCCGCTATAGAGATCTGAGGTTCCTCAGCCTCATCTGGAAAGGTATCAATTCGATCAATTTCACTTTTAATCTCCTGCCACAACCGGTTGATATTGGCACCCTCCAGCGCTTCCACGCTAATAAACCCGTTGCCCTCACCGGCTGTGGATGAAATCTCATCCACACCCTCTATATCCTGGATTGCTTCTTCAACAGCTAACAGTATTCCATTTTCTACTTCTTCAGGGCTTGCCCCTGGATAGGCAATGGAAATATTCACTCTGTCAAGGCTGAATTCGGGAAAAACTTCCTGTTTTATGTTAACCCCCATAAACAACCCACCGATCAAAAGCACTGCCATAATCAGGTTGGCTGCCACAGAATTACCTGCCATCCAGGCAATAGGACCTTTTTGGGACGCGTTATTCAACCCCTGTGTCATGACCGGTCTCCTGCCACCAGCTGCAGGGCCATGCCGTTTATTGGCGCAGGGATGTCTGTTGTAATTATTTTATCGCCGGATTGGATGTCGGAGCCGTCCCCTGATTGAATAAAGGCCTGTCCATCTGACTTCCATGCAAGGTGAACTTTTTTTATCTCAAGAAAACCTGCGTTATAAATCCATACTGTATTATCATCTCTTAAAATCGTTCTGGGGATTGAATAAACATTTCTCACTACTTCGCCAATAATCTCTACATCGACATAGTCATCCAGCAACAAGGGTGTCCTTTTTTTCTTCTCCTTGAACCCCATGGGGTCGGGAACAAGAATAATCACACCTGCCATCCTGCTTTCACTGGTCATTTTACCAGTTATTCTGACCGCAGTCCCAAGCCAGGTCTGCTTTGAATACTGTGAACGGATAATGGCCCTGCTCCCATTTTTTTCATCAATCAGAATGGCTCCCAGCCGGTCCGGCGGCACTTGCGCTTCTACCTGGAAAGTATTTACATCCACCAGCGTTGCCACGATGCCCTGACTGGTCACAAGAGACCCTAAATTGACCTGTTTCTCAAGAATAAGGCTGTTAAACGGCACCTTGACCCTGGTTCTTGATAAATTCAGCCGGGCTTTTTCGAGATCAGCACGCGCACTGTCTACTGCTGCTTCTGCCTGCACGAGCTGCGGCTTTCGCAAGGCCAGGTCTGTTGCTTTCACAGCCCCCTGCGACACTTCATTTATTAACCTGAGTTCTTCTTTTGCCACTTTCTGGCTGCCTTTTTCAATTTCAAGGTCTGATAAGGCTTTGCTTAATGCGCTCACGGCCTTCTGGACCTCTATTTTATAATCTGAATCCTCTATTATTAAAATCGTTTCTCCTTTTTTTATCAGGCCGCCCTGAATAAATTTTGGAGACACAAATACAACCTCTCCCGACACTTTGGACTTTAAAACAATCTCTTTATCCGGTTTAACTGTCCCCATGGCTTTAACTGAGCTTTGATAATCCCCCAGCATCATGGTCATGGTCTCAACAGCAATCGCCTGCTGTTGAGGTGGTTTTCTTTTAATTCTGGATTCTTTTATTTTAAAGTAATACCAACCTGTCAATCCCGCTGCAATCAAGCAGACAGGCAGTATGATTTTGATAAGGCGCCCTGCAGCAGAACCTGATTCAGCCTTCATATCACTCATTATACATCCCTCATATCATCAGATAAAAAATTCAATTTTCGTTTCATTTCTCTTTGGATGTTCCTTTCCAGCCAAGGGCTTTATGGAGCCCGATCCGGTCTTTTATATATGTCGCACGTTCGCCGACCAGCTGTCTTTCCAGCCGCTCAATACTTGTCCAGGTTGATAAAACGTTAAGGTAACTGCTCTGGCCGTTCAAGTACTGAATTCGCGCATCCTTCAAGGTGATTCTGGCCACAGACAGCTCTTCCTCAAGCAATTGGATATAGGCATCCTGTTTTTCTATTTTGATCAAACTGTCCTCAACTTCGCGAATCGCACCCGCCACTGTCTTTGCATACAGATTTAACTGTTCCTGCGCTGCCGCTTTCACCCGTTCCAGCTCTGCTTTTCTCACCCCACCGTCAAAAACGGGTCCGGCAATACTTGCTGCAAGTGTTGCAACCCAGTTATGGAACAGAAGATCCAGTTCACCACTTGAAAAAAGAGCTTTGGCCGTTAGTTCAAAAGAGGGCAGAAAATCTGCTTTTGCAGCGGAAATCTCCCATTGTGCGGAAGACAACCGGTGTTTTGCTGCAATTATATCCGGCCTGTTTTTTAACACATCAGACGGGATACCAACCCTTGGCAGCGGAACAGGTTCAGGTAATTTCCGGGTGCTTATTTTAATTGTATCAGGCCTGGCTTTACCGATCAAAAAAGCAAGGCTGTTCAATAAAAGGCCTTCTTGTCTTTCTAATAGCGGGACTTGCGAATTTGCCTCTGCCAGAGCTTCCCGCTGCTGGGAAACATCCAGTGCGTTTGCCTTACCATTGGCATATCTTAATTTTTGAAGTTCCAGTAGTGTTTTATTGATTCTAATCTGATTGTCTAAAATATTTTTTTCATTCCTGGATGCAATAATATCAACCCAGGTTTCTGCCACATCAGCGCTCAATTCAAGCGTGGAGAAGCTTAAATCTTCAACTGCCGCCTTAAGGTCCGATCTTTTTGACTGCTGCTCAGCTTCAATTTCACCCCAGACATCTGCTGTATAGGTTCCTGTTAATGATCCGTCCCATGAGTGGCTGTTTTTATATGTCGATTCAGCGCTGGTGTCTGTTTTTATTTTGGTCCTTCTTTTTTCTCCACCAAATGAAAAGCCAAAACCTGGAACATCTGCTGCGGCTTCTTTTCTAACACTGGCCTCTGCCTGGTCAATTTTTGTTTTAAGCACCTGCAAATCAAAATTATTGTCAATCGCATCTTTGATTAATGTATTGAGTTCATCACTATAAAAAGACATCCACCAGTATGCCGTGGTTTCTTCTCCGCTTAATTCAATTGAAAAACTGTCTGGCACCTTTACGGGAACAGGGGCTTTCAGCTCAGGCTCAACTGTTTTACAGCCTGAAACGAGAAAAACAATCACCAGCATAACAACACAAATAGATCTCATGACGTAACTTTCCTTAAATTCAGACTTTAAATTAATTCAGAAAACAACATAAGGCAACACTGTTCTTTAAAGATAGGTCAATAATTTGAATTTCATCTATGCCACCTCTTGGTTCCGGGGGGAGTATGTCAGCTCAAAACAAAAGCCCGAATCCCAGTCGGTCTGAAGGATATTTCTGTCATCAGGGTGCCTTAAAAGCACAAACAAAAGGGATATCGGTGGCTGCCGGAAGCGGCATCAAGGTCTCTTTTACGAAAAGGGAATGGATACTATTGCCATTTAAAAATCAGTATTCCTAGCTTTACAAATTCTTTAAGGATTGATACTGATTCAAATTATGATAAAAACTGCAATCATTGAAGATTCTCAAGCGCTTACGTCTGTTTACAAAGCTTTTTTAAAAGAGAGTGATTTTGATATCAATGTATTTAATTCGACGATTTCAGATATTAACAGACTGATTAAACAGGGCGGATTCAAGCTCATTGTCTGTCCCTGTTTTCCCAAGTTCCAGGATGGACCTCAAATTATCCAGAATATAAAATCGGATCCGGATCTTGCCCGTGCTGTTTTTGTTGTTTCTACTTCAATGCAGCAGGAAAACGTCAGATCTGAATGGGATTTAAGGGATATTGATACCATATTGATCAAACCCTTTGACCAGGACAAATTGATGCGGACCTTATCAAAAGCATACCATTCTCATCCAAAGAACAACAGACAGAAGCCGCTGGCGCTTGTCATTGACGACAGCAAAGCAGTAAGGAATACGCTTGCATCTTACCTGAAAGCATTAAAATATGATATAAAAACAGCTTCCGATGGGATGCAGGGATTAAAAACTGCTTCTGACATCTTGCCAGACCTTATTCTTGTTGACGTTGAAATGCCTGTCATGAATGGATTTGAATTTTGTAAAAAATTATCTGAAAAGCCAGGCATAAAACATATTCCAACGATTGTGATCAGTGGTATTATTGATGAAGCGCAATTCAGAAAAGGCTTTCGTGCCGGTGCCATAGATTTTCTTGAAAAACCAGTGTCACAAACAACCCTTGCTGCGATTATCGAATCTGTTTCTATCAAAGAGAATACAAGTTCTGTTGGAACCACTGTCATTTTAAGTAAAGACAGCACACTCAGTTCTATTTTGAGAAAAACACTGAATTTTTTAAACTCCAGCATCAATGTCTGCACCAGTCTTGATGAGCTGGAAACCTATCTTTGTGTCACATTACCTGATATTGTCATCCTGGACCTTACCGATAATGAAGACAAGCTCAACGTCTGTATGCATGTCCGAAATCTTCTAGGAAGTGATTCTCCTGTTATCATTGCCGTTGCAGATGAAACTGACAGGGACATCATGTTTCAGTGTTTCAAATTTGGCGCCACCGAATTTATTATTAAGCCCTTTGGCCGGGACGAAGTAAAGGCAAGGATTGAAAATCATATTAAATTAAAGACCTTACAGGATGAACTGGTTCAGAAAAACAGGATCCTGGAATCGCTTGCATATAAAGACAAACTGACAGGACTTATGAACCGGCGTTATTTTGATAAATCATTGGAAGATGAAATCGCAAAAGCACAATCCAGCGGAACAAATGTCTCTTTCCTTATGATCGATCTGGATAATTTTAAACAGGTAAACGACGAGTATGGACACGACACCGGTGATATTGTTCTTAAGGAGATCGCATCGATCCTGCTTGATAACGTTCAAGGCAATGCCATTCCCTGCCGGTATGGCGGTGAAGAATTCTGTATTATCTATCCCAACACAGATCTGGCGTCTGCTGTGAAAAACAGTGAAAAAATAAAGCGATTCTGCAGTGCCAGACCTATTTCCAAGCACAGGATATATCAAACGATCAGCGGCGGTGTCTCATCTTTTCCTGAAACATCTTCACCTGAGAACCTGGTTGCTGATGCGGATAATTGTCTTTACAAAGCAAAAGAGGCAGGGAAAAACAGGATTATCACAAATCTTGCAGGACCTGATAAGACGCTGTAATATGCTTAACTCAAACAAATGCAGGACAGTATGAATCAAGACAAACATATACTCACCATGCTGGTAGAAAACGAGCCTGGCGTAACCGCCAGGATTGCCGGCCTTTTTGCCGGACGGGGATATAATATTGAAACCATCTGCGGGGCACCGACCGCCAATCCCAGAATGTCAAGAATCACGATTACAACAAAGGCAAATCCCCTGCAGTTAGAACAGTGCATGAAACAAATCAAGAGACTTGTAAATGTAATCAAACTCAGAGATATGACAGGAGAAAAAGCTGTCAAACGGGAAATGGCACTCATTTGTGTCAAAGTATTACCTGAAACCAAAGGGGAAATTGAAAAAATCATTACTGCATTTGAAGGCAGGATGATGGACAAAGGACAACATTATTACATATTTGAAGCAACTGGCAATGAAAATGCAATTGACGAGCTCTTAGCACTTCTTGAGCCGTTTGGTATTAAAAAACTGGCAAGATCCGGAAGCCTGGCACTCTATAAAGAGTCTTAGCCCATTTAAACATAGCGACGCCTGGACCGTACAGGACCTTTGTGACCAAACAGCAGAACGTCTGAATCCGGACTAAAATGCTGATATCGATTCCGCCCGGACCGCTTCATCCTGCGATGCCCTTCTGATGGATTCATCTTTTCATACAATCTCTGCATCTGTTCTTTTAATTTTTCAAGACGCTCAAGAAGATCTTTCAATGGGTTTGAAACGTCTTCAGACAATTCCTCACGCCTGACCGGAGCTGGTATGACCGGATCAGTCGTTATCGGTTCTGTTTTGTCCGTTTGAACAGGAACAACCCGGTTTCTGCCTTCTTCATTTAACGGCTGGGATGCTAAATCAATCTGATGAACCGAGCCAATATTTCCATCTTCAAAAAGGAAGACCCCTGTACTTTTTAACTGGCCCTGAAGCGTGTTATCTGATTCTGCCATTTGAAACGATGTGGCTGCATAATCCAATGATATGGCACCGATTCCAGCATCTTTGAGTGACATAAGCACCGATTCCCCTTCTTCATTTTTCATCCACACTGACAATTTTGAAAATACAGCATCATTTTCATCAATCCAGTGGTTTTGGTCCATGTCAAAAGCAGACAACTCTTCGAACCCGTTCCCTGTGCCGGGACCGAACAGTTCTGAACCGTCATTAATCACATGATCATTGTTTTTATCAAATGCCAGAAAACCGCTGCCTTGGCCTGCAAAGCTTACCTGTTCCATTTTACCGTCCATATTTAAATCAAACTCAAATTTTGTCGTGGTCAGCTCAGGCATTCTGCCATCAAGACTAATCACTAATGGATCGATAAGCGTTACTTTTTCCTGCCAGTGATGAACCAGTGTTTCCTGTTCTTTCTTTGAAAAAAATGTCCGGTTAAGGGACATATCAAGTGAAAAATCAATTTTTCTTCCATCCTCGGTTATTACCTCTCCTTTAGATTTAAAATCCATTATTTCATCTTCAAAATGAATATCTGTTTTTTTAACAGACATTTTCCATTCTTCAGAAAGGTTCGTCCGGGATGCGTCTGATACATTTCCAGGCATCACCTGCTGCTGAGGCGTCTCACCAGAAAGCGACCCGGTTTCTTCTGGTTGAAGGCTGTTGATCACGACCTCTTTTTCAATGACCCCGCCCACCAGCTTCTCTATTGCAGACTGCCGTTCGTGTTCAATTTTTTCTTCAGATGTTAAGGATGTTACCAAGGATGCTGCAGAAATATCTGCCGTATAATTAAGTTGATATTCTCTGGTTTGATTTTGAGAGATGCTGACTCTGTCTACAATGATTTGAGGAAGATCCCGGCGGTTCATCATGCGTCTTCTGTTCCGGAATCTTCTATTCTGCCCGCTTGATCTTTTCTCAATTCTTTCCTGTAATCTCTGTTCTGATGATGAATTTAGCTGCTCAAAATGACTGTCAGATGAATGTGCCATTTGAGAACTTACGATTTTCATGATGCATTCCCTCCCTGGAATTGATACGCCTGTATTTTTTTATTATCGGTCAAAGCCTGAATAAACTTGACTGAACAACGTCTGATAATCCAGCGGTAAAAGGCTTTCCCATTTTTTTATATCCAGAATCAAACCTTAAGATAATGGTTGAAACCTCCATAGAATTAATGATATCTAATACTATTTCACTCAAAAACAATTAAGAAAGATAGATGTTTAAATGAGTTATCAAAAAGTTGAACACATTGCCGCCGGCCAGTTTAAATCCGGCAAGGCAGTTGAAGATATATATCAAGCCTACCTTGGAACCTGTATCGGGGTTGCCTTGTATGACAGCACTAAAAAAATTGGCGGAATGATTCATATTCTGCTGCCAGAGCCGCCGTCGGCAATGAGTGTGGATTTCCCGGAAAAATATGCCTCCACCGGTATTCCCATGCTTGTTAATGAATTAATCCGTCTTGGCACAGCCCCTGAAAACCTGCAGGCCAGCATCGCAGGGGGGGCGCTGATGGGTCCTGTAAGCCGCCAGGATATGAACCTTGATATTGGCGGGAGATCTTCAGAAATTGTTGTTTCCATCCTGAAGTCATTTGGTATTAAAATTATAAAATCAGAAACAGGCGGCTTTTTTACATGCACGCTTGAGTTGAACATGAAGACGGGGGAAACCTTTATAAACCCGGCCTGGGATGACAGCTGCAAGTCTGAAGGGACATTTAAAGCACCCTCAATAGATGATATACTTCATACCATTGATGAACTGAAACCGATCCCTCAGACAGCACTTAAAATCTTTAGAATGTTTCAGTCTGCTCATACACACATCACAGATATCACTGATGAACTTTCCAAAGATCAGGTCCTTTCCGGACAAACCTTAAAACTGTGCAATTCAGCCCTTTTTACCGGCATGGTTAAGATAGAGACCTTAAAAGATGCCGTACTTCTTCTGGGGGAGGAAATGCTGATTAAATCAGTTATTACGGCTGCTGTGGATACCTATTACAACCAAAGTGGAACATCAGGATATTCTTTATGCAGGGGCGGCCTGTTTTTCCATGCCGTCGGGGTTGCCTCCACTGCTGCAAAGCTTGCTGAAAAATCTGGGAAAGCTAACCCGAAACTGGCTTATACAGCAGGCCTGCTCCATGATATCGGCAAAGTAATACTGGACCAGTACGTTGCAGACAGTTCCCCTTTATTTTTCCGGAAATTAAGTCAGGGAAAAGAAAATTTTATCAATACAGAAAAAAAATTGCTGGGGATTACCCATAGTGAGGCAGGCACACTCCTGGCAAAAAAATGGAAATTCTCCGATAGCCTGTGCGAAGTGATACAACTTCATCACACACCGGAAAAAGCAAAAAAAAATAAGGATATTGCATATATTATTTACCTTTCTGATCTTTTAATTGAGAAGTTTAATGCGGGATTTGACCTTGAAAAAATGCAGACAGAAAGCCTGAGAAAAGCGCTTCACCATTTGGGATTTTCGATAAAAGATCTTCCAGAACTGGTTGACGCCATTCCTGTCAACAGGATAAACAGTGATGATATTTTAAACACATAAAGGTTAGAAAAATGCCAGTTCCTGAAAAGCAGAATATACTTAAAAACCTACCAGGGGTCGATCGCCTCCTTGAGCATATTAAAACGGATGACCGATTTGAGGCCATTCCCAGGAGCGTCATTTTAGAGTCAATCAGAACTGCGCTTGATAAGGCCAGAAAGGACATTTTATCAGACATCCATACGAAAATATCTGACGAATGGATCTTGACAAGCGCATACCATCTTGCAAAGGAAAAAATCAAGCCCAGGCTGGTGAACATTATCAATGCAACAGGTGTTGTGCTTCATACAAATCTTGGCCGGGCCCTTTTATGCGAAGATGCATTAAAAAATATTACCGCAATAGCTCAATCTTATTCAAACCTTGAACTGAATATTAAAACAGGGAAAAGGGGGATCCGCTACGAAGCAGTTGAAGCGCTGATATGTGAATTAACAGGTGCCCAGAGTGCCATAGCGGTGAACAATAACGCGGGTGCTGTTTTGCTGGCACTTAACACGATTGCCAAAGACAGACAGGTAATTGTTTCAAGAGGAGAACTTGTCGAGATTGGCGGGTCATTCAGGATACCGGACGTCATGGCTAAAAGCGGATGTTTTTTAAAAGAAGTCGGTACCACCAACCGGACGCATGCCAGGGATTATGAAACCGCAGTGTCCGATAAAACAGGGCTTCTTTTAAAAGTCCATGCCAGTAATTATACGATAGAAGGGTTTACTGCCAGCGTCACCTTGAAAGACCTGGTCGCATTGGGGAAAAGAAAAAATATTCCTGTGATGGAAGATCTTGGTTCCGGTACATTAATCGATTTCTCAAAATACGGCCTGCCGGCAGAGCCCACTGTTGCCGATTCAGTTTCTTCGGGCGCTGATGTTGTAACCTTTAGCGGAGACAAACTTTTAGGCGGACCTCAAACTGGAATTATTGTCGGTCAAAAAGACACCATTGACCAGATAAAAAGCAACCCTTTAACGCGTGCATTAAGAATAGACAAACTCACACTTGCTGCCCTTGAATCTACCTTGAAGCTTTACAGGGAAGAAGAAAAAGCAGTATCCAGAATTCCTACGTTAAAAATGCTAACAATTTCTTTTGAGGATATCTGCAAAAAAGCAGACCTGTTGTTTAAAACGATAAAATCGGGTGTTGGGACCGAGGCGGATATTGATTTTGCAGATATGAACTCAAGGCCTGGCGGCGGATCTTTTCCAGAGCTCAACCTGCCGACCCGATGCGTGACAATTCAACCAAAGCATATATCTGTATCAAAACTTGAAACTGGTATGCGCCTGTCGTCTCCTGCCATTATCGGAAGGCTTGAGAATGATATGTATGTTTTAGATCCAAGAACCATTCAAAACGGGCAGGAAAACATAATTGCTTCAACCTTAGCTGGGATATTGGTAGAAAAATGACACATAAATTTGCTTCAAAAGAGATCCACTTCCTGAAAATTGATTCTGATGATGTTAACGTTCGACCGCCGAAAACTTTCTTTTGCGACCTTCTTCTTGCGCAATCCATACCCTTGAAAACCTTTGAAAAGAGACTGTCTGACATTAAAACCCCTGATAGAAAATTCCTATGCGTTGTCGTTCAGATTTCATCTGACACCCCAGAGGAAGTTAAAGAAAAAGCAAAAGGCACCTTTGAAGCGACATTTAACCTGTTACTGGATAAAAAAAGAGGCCTCTGGGAAAGCTTAGATGAACTGTCTTTTATTCTGGCATTCTGGGATTATGAAAATGATGAAAAAGCATCTCAGCTCATTGTGTCATTAAAAGAAAAAATTTGTGCATCTCTCAAAGCTGATATTCTGATCGGTGTTGCAAAATTTCCTTTTCATGATTTTTCAGAAAAACAGACCATTGCAAATTCTCTCAAGGCAATTGATCATGCCGCTTTTTTCGGGCCTGATACCCTGATCCATTTTGATGCAACCTCTTTGAACATAAGCGGCGACCGGTTTTACCAGCTCAATAAATATAAGATTGCAATTAAAGACTATCAGAAAGGACTTAAGATAAAGCCCAGGGATATTAATTTAACCAACAGCCTTGGTGTCTGTTTTGGTGTAATGGGCAAGCTTGACAAGGCAAAACTCGAATTTGAAAAAGCCGTAAAAATAGATCCCAATGAAGTAATGGTAATCTATAACATAGGGCTGCTTCATAGAATAAATAAGGATATCGACAAAGCGGTTGTCTATTTACGGAAAGCACATGGCATTGATGATCATGTGTTTGAAGTTGAGCTTCTTCTAGGCCATCTTTTATTTCAGAAAAGAAAACTGAAACAAGCATTGCCTCATCTTGAAACCGCCAGCCGAATCCATCCGAATTCAAGCATTGCTTTTAGATTAAAAGGGGAAATTTATCTGAAAAACAACTGCCCGGAAAAAGCAGCACCAGAATTTAACAGGGCCATAAAAATAAATCCTTCTGATGCAGTTTCTTTGTCTGGATACGCAAATTCGCTGGAACGTCAGAATAAAAATTTGAAGATTGCGCTCAGCTTTGCAAAAAGCAGTATTGCCCTTGAACCCGATAACAAATTATATCAAGACCGTTTAAACACTATCCAGGAAAAAATTGAGGCAAACCCTCATACCAATGAAACAATAAAAACAGCTTAGCCCGGCATGGTTAAAGCAGAGGCGATCATGAAAACCATCATCCAAAAATCGGTTGACGACAGTATCACTGCAAAAAAAAATTTCTTTGCCAATCAAGTAGATGAAATAGAATCCTGTGCATCCATGTGGGCTTCAGCCCTGAAACAGGGCAACAAAATACTTTTGTTCGGAAATGGCGGCAGTGCTGCGGACTGCCAGCACATTGCAGCTGAATTTGTGAACAGATTTCAGATAGAAAGACATCCCCTGCCGGCTGTTGCCCTTACCACAGACACGTCCATCATTACAGCCATTGGGAATGACTATTCCTATGACGATATCTTTCTAAAGCAGGTGCAGGCAATAGGTAAAAAAGGGGATATTGCATTAGGCATTTCAACTTCAGGTAACTCTCCAAATGTGATAAAAGCTGTCACTGAAGCCAGAAAAATGGGATTGACCATTGTCGGATTTTCAGGGAAAACCGGCAGGTTAAAAGAATTGAGTGATATCCCATTTTGTGTTGACTCAGACGTAACCGCTAGAGTTCAGGAAGTTCATATCCTGTTGGCCCATATTTTGTGTGACCTGACAGAAAGGATTCTTTTCAATGAGTGATTCATCAATCCCTTTGGATTTTAATAAACTTAAAACCTATTCCATCAGAGACAGGCACAGCAAAGTTAATGTTAAAGATTTTTCAACACCATGGATAAAAGGGGACAGTTTTTCACACTTTTTAAACACCCTGCCCTCTATTCTTGCCGGCAGCGACCTTCGATCAGTCATCCAGTCTATCTGTGTTGCGGCAGGAAACAACAAGCCTGTTTGTTTTGCCATGGGGGGGCATGTGATTAAGACAGGGATGTCTCCCATTATTATTGATTTGATGAAAAGAAATGTAGTCACCATGCTCTCGATGAACGGCTCCGGCATCATTCATGATCTTGAAACAGCTATGATGGGAAGGACCTCGGAAGATGTTGCCCAATCTATTGGTGATGGCAGTTTCGGCATGGCAAAAGAAACTTCCGACTTTCTGAATCAAGCCATTAAAAATGCAGAAAAGAGCGCCATTGGTCTTGGTAAAGCAGTAGGAGATCTGATTTTAAAGGAAAACCTTAAATTTAAAGACTTCAGTTTAACTGCCAGTGGTGCAGCCCTGGGTATCCCGGTGACGGTCCACGTGGCGCTTGGGACAGATATCATCCATATGCATCCTGAATTTGACGCTGCTGCCTGCGGCCGGGCGTCACACGCTGACTTTAAATTATTTGCTTCACACATTGCAGCGCTTGAAAAAGGTGTTTTTATTAATGCCGGTTCTGCCGTTATTATGCCGGAAGTGTTTTTAAAAGCCGTCACACTGGTGAGAAACCTGGGCTCAACGCTTGACGACTTTACAACGGTCAACTTGGACTTTATTCAACACTACAGGCCCATGACCAATGTTGTCAACCGTCCAACACTTGGGAAAGGAAAAGGCTACAGCATTGTTGGACATCATGAGATTTTAATACCCTTAATCGCGGCAGGGGTGGTTGAATCTCTTTAACGTGATATTTTTTCCATCATCTTTAACCGCCAGGACTGATCATGCGATTTTCTGAAACCCGTCTGGACTCATTTACCACGTTTGATGACATGTCGTTAGACATTCATATCTGGGAACCGGACTCTCCCAAAGCTCTATTTTTAGCAGTTCACGGGGGATTAGCCCATGCTGGGGACTATATGACACCTGCCCTGTTTTTCAAACAAAAGGGGATTGCAACTGTTGCCTACGATTTACGCGGTCACAAACAGACAAAAGCATGTATCGACTGCTTTAAACACTTTGTTTATGACACCCAGTCGTTTCTAGAATGGGCAAAGCAGACATATCCCGGTGTTCCTGTTTTTTATTTAGGCCATTCAATCGGCTCCCTGATTGGAACACATCTGGGCCTTACCCTTGCAAAAGATGATCCTTCAATAAAAGGGTACATACTTTCGTCGCCCTATTATCAGAATGCCATTAAAACCAATCCTTTTGTCATCCCAATGATGAAGCTGCTGAGCAGGCTGTTCCCCAGACTAACCATCCCGGCAATGAATATTACAAACCAGTTAACCCATGATGAAGACATCCTTAAGCGGCATTATAAAGATGAAATCGACGGCATAAGGGCAACCAGAGCATGTATTCGTTTTGGTTCTGAAGTATTGTCAGCGCAGCACTGGGTTAAAAAGAACATTTCAGGATGGAATCACCCTGTGTTTGCTGTTATTGCCGGCAATGACAAGGTCGCTGATGCAAAAACATCTGAACGATTGCTTGAAAAGATAGACCCTGATCTGCTGACCTGTCTATACCATCCTGATAATTTCCATGAAAACTACAATGAAGTAAACAGGGAAGAAACCTTTCAAAGAATTTATGACTGGATGGAACCGTTAATTGAAAGCTGATGATCAACCACAGCTTTTTTCTTCACCCTGATTTGCCGGTCACAGCATATGGCAGATTGACGGTTTGATTAAATTCTCTCAATGTCCAGGGGGTGATTTTATTCAGGATAAAAAATACAGACTTGAAAATACCCTATTAAATCATTATATTAGTTTGTTTAAATTTATTTAAAATTATGAGGAAAAGAAATGCCGATTTATGAATATAAATGTAATGATTGCGGGAAAAATTTTGAGACCCTTGTAATGGGCGGATCAACGCCTGAATGCCCTGGCTGTGACAGCAAAGACCTGGCAAGGCTGATGTCTGCCTGCGGGTTTATTTCAAAATCATCCGGACCTTCCGGACAGACACAGGTCAAATCATCAGCCGGTTCTTCAGCCTGCGGCAGCTGTGCGTCTTCCAGCTGTTCTTCCTGCGGGGTTGGATAGGCTTATATGAAAAATACGATACGTATTGGCACGAGGGGCAGCCAGCTTGCCCTCTGGCAGGCCAATTTCATTAAATCCCGAATTGAAACCCTTTTTCCTGATCTTGAGGTTGCGCTCACCATCATTAAAACAACCGGTGATCGAATTACAGACCGGCCGCTTGCCATGGTTGGCGGAAAAGGATTATTTGTCAAAGAAATCGAAAATGCACTTTTAAACAGGGATATTGACCTGGCTGTCCACAGCATGAAAGACATGCCCGGAGAGCTTCCTGAAGGGCTTGTTGTCGGTGCGATCCCTGAAAGAGAAAATCCGTTTGATGTCCTGATATCAAAAGACAACTTGTTGCTGGCAGACTATAAAAAAGGTGCAAAAGTAGGCACCTCAAGCCTCAGGCGGGCTTCACAGATCAAACATTTTCGGCCGGATGTCACCATCGCATCGATAAGAGGTAATCTTGACACGCGGATCAAAAAATTAAAATCCGGGGAGTATGATGCCATTGTTCTTGCGGCTGCAGGTCTTAGAAGATTACAACAGGAAAATGAAATTACAGAATATTTAGACGATACGGTCATGGTACCGGCCGTGGGCCAGGGCGCGCTTTGCATTGAAACCAGAAAAGATGACAAAGATATAACAGCCATCATGGAAAAACTGGATCATTATCACACCCGGGTCTGTGTAACGGGTGAACGTGCTTTTTTAAAACAAATAGAAGGCTCCTGCCATATCCCTGTGGCCTGTTTTGGTAAAATAGTGAACGATACAGTTTTGTTAACAGCTGTGGTTGCATCAGAAGATGGGAAAGAACTGATAAAAGAACAGGTAACATCTGCGATGCATCAAGTTGAAACATCAGGGAAATTACTGGCAGACAAAGTGCTTGAAAAAGGCGGGGAAAATATATTGGAGCAATTGAACACAAATGACAAATAAAACAGGTAAAGTTTATCTGATTGGAGCAGGCCCGGGTGATCCAGGCCTTTTAACGCTTAAAGCAAAAGACTGTATCCAAACGGCAGATGTCGTTGTGTACGACTATCTTGCATCCCCCTTTCTATTGGAGTATGCCCGAAAAGATGCTCAAATCATTTATGTTGGCAAAAAGGGCGGGGACCATACCCTTACACAGGACAAAATCAATCTCCTGCTGGTGGATAAAGCCCGGCAGGGGCTTGATGTTGCAAGGCTCAAAGGAGGAGACCCATTCGTCTTCGGCCGGGGCGGCGAAGAAGCACAAATCCTTTTAAGCTACGGTGTGCCCTATGAAGTTGTACCAGGGGTGACTTCAGCTATTGCAGCACCTGCCTATGCCGGTATCCCTGTCACCCATAGAGAGCATACATCCTTTGTCTCATTTATCACCGGCCATGAAGACCCCACCAAAAAAGACACCAGCATGCAGTGGGATGTATATGCAAAATCAAATGCTACCCTTGTCTTTTTAATGGGGGTTAAAAATCTTAAAAATATCGTTACGAAACTCATTGAACACGGGAAGCCCTCTGACACACCAGTCGCTCTTGTCAGATGGGGAACAACAACAAAACAGCAGACAGTGACCGGTACCCTTGCGACTATTGTCGAAATTGTGGAAAAAACAAAGCTCAAATCTCCCGCCATTATCATCATCGGACACGTTGTTTCATTAAGAGATGAACTTGCCTGGTTCGATAAAAGGCCTCTGTTTGGGAAAAGAATTGTGATCACAAGGGCGCGTGCCCAGGCGAGCAGCCTTGTATCAAAGCTGTCTAAACTTGGAGCGCACTGTATTGAAATTCCAACCATCCGGATTGAACCGCCGGAAGATGTAACCCCGCTTAAAACCGCAATTGAGAATATTCATACCTATGACTGGCTGGTTCTTACCAGCGTAAATGGGGTGAAGTTCTTTTTTGAAACATTGTTTGAAATGGGTAAAGATGTAAGGGCATTGGGCCATTTGAAGTTTGCATGTATCGGTCCTGTGACAAAAGAGCGTCTAATGGATTTTGGTATTGTCAGCGATATCCTGCCTGAAACTTACAGAGCAGAAAGTGTGATTGATGCCTTTTCAAATGAACCTGTTAAAAATAAAAAAGTACTGCTTCCCCGGGCAAAAGTAGCCAGAACCATTTTACCGGAAGAATTAACAAAAATGGGTGCTGCTGTGGATGAAGTTACAGCCTATGAAACACAGCTGAATACAGATGGAAAAGATGAATTGATCCGTCTTTTGGAAAACAATGAAATTGACGCTGTCACCTTTACCAGCTCTTCCACTGTTACAAATTTTATGTCACTTCTCGAATCCAGAGATGCAAAGAGCCTTTTAAACAATGTTGTCACAGCGAGTATCGGTCCCATTACTTCTGATACAGCAAGATCGTTTGATATCATTCCTGATATCGAGGCTGAAGCATATACCATTCAAGGGTTGGTAGATTCTCTTTTTATGTATTATGAAAGCAGTAAGTAAATTATGATTGCCGGTGGCCGCTCTATAAATTATCTTCGAATTTCAGTTACAGACCGCTGCAATTTCAGGTGCCGTTACTGCATTCCGTCTACGCCTTTTAATGTCATTGAACATGAAAAAATTGCCCGGTATGAAGAAATCATCCGTATTACCAGGCTTGCATGTGAACTCGGCATCACCAAAGCCAGAATTACCGGGGGTGAACCTTTTGTTCGAAAAGGGATTCTTCCATTCTTAGAGACCCTGTGTTCGATTGAAAGCTTGAAAGACATTTCTATAACCACCAATGGTGCACTGCTTACCAGAGAAAAGATTGAAAAATTAATCACCTTTGGCATTAAACGACTCAATTTCAGCCTGGATACCCTGAACCCTGATAAATTTAAACAAATAACCTGCCGGGACAGATTTGATAAAGTCTGGAGGGCGATCATGACCGCTCATGAGCTGGGTATATCCCCGGTAAAAATTAATGCCGTAATCTTAAGGGGTCTTAATGACAATGAGATCGAAGATATTTCTGCCTTAACCTTAACATATCCCTTCCATATTCGGTTTATTGAATATATGCCCATGGGGGATTCTGCTGTTGAAAAAAAGCAGCAGGTTCTGACCAGGGAAATTATAGAAAGAATTGAATCTAAATTTGGAAAGCTTCTTCCCATCAAACGAACCCTTAATGACGGGCCGGCCAAAAAGTATCAGATACCAAATGCAAAAGGTATTGTGGGATTCATCACCCCTATTAGTTCCCATTTCTGTAATGACTGCAACCGGTTACGACTCACCTCCAGGGGAACGTTACGCCCCTGTCTGTTAAATAATTATGAAAAAGATATTATTACGCCGTTAAGAAACGGTGCAACAGACGATGAGCTGAAAAAAATTATTCTTTCGGCGTTAACAAAAAAACCTTCATCCCATGGATTATCAGATCAATCGAAAAAAGGAATCCCCATCAGTCACATGACAACTATTGGCGGATAACTTTTTTGAATCGAATCAAGAAAA
>CAYFKW010000002.1:364490-375700 GCA_964343845.1 uncultured Desulfobacula sp.
CTGCCTCGGTCATGAGCTTTCCAATCGGCATGTTCTGGGGGCACTGCCGTTCTGCTGCCGAATAATCCAGGGCTGCCAGCTGGCTGCGCACCGATACCGGGATATCCCTGAATTCCACCTGCGCACGGAAGTGATCGCCGTAACTGCGCGAATACATGAGGCACCGCATGATTTTACCCACTGGGACGGCTGCCGTAAGGCAGGACTCGCAGGTGGCTGTGCAGCCAGCGCAATAATTGGCCGCAGTAGCCTGGGCTTCGGCTTCAAAATAATGGCGGTCCGAAGCAGCCAGGCGTTCCTGATTGACTGCCGCTTCTGTATTTGCCTTGAGGATCGTCATTGTATTCATCTGTGAGCAGACAGCCGCAATCCGTTCGTCAGTCCAGACAGCCAGCAGTTTTGCCTGTTCCTGGGTCATCCCTTTATCTATAAACCGCCTGGCCAGGTCCTTGCTTTCGGCACTTTCTTTCCCCATTTCAGCCCAGGATGAGGCCCCCTGTGTTTTCATTGCAGTCAACCCGATACCTGCTTTGTGGCAGGCATCAATGGCCTGCTTCATGTCCCTGGTGGCCATCACTCTGTAGTTGTAAGTGGTCATGATCCCATCAATCCAGCCCAACGTTGCTGCGTGGGACAGGCACTTTTCCATATTGGAATGGGTACTGAACCCGAACAGACGGATCTTCCCCTTGGATTTCATCTTTTCTGCCCAGTTTTTAATCTCAGAAGTCAGTTCTTTGTCTGCCCTTTTCACCGAATGCAGAAAAAACAGATCCAGATAATCTGTCTTGAGGTTCTTCAGGGAGTCATTGAGTTCCTCAGTCAAGCCTTCCGTATCCCTATTACCTGATTTGGACACCAGGAAGATCTTCTTCCGGTCTTCCGGATATCTGGCCATATATTTACCGATGCCATGCTCACTCCCCCACCTGTTGTAGTACTGGGCTGTATCCCAGTAGGTCACCCCCCATTTTACCGCCTGCCGGAGCAGCAGTTGATTGGCACCGGTATCAAACATAGTGCCAAGCGACAATATCGGTACTTGAACACCGGTACGGCCAAACGGTCGTCTGGCAACGTTCATTGCAGCAGCATCTGCCGGCAGCGGACTGACAACTTTACCGACCATGCTGCCGACACCGGCTGTCCCGATGATTTTCAGAAACTTGCGACGTTTGATCCCTGATTCCTTTGTATTCATAACACTACTCCTTTTTTTGTAAAAAACCAGTCCCGACGACCAGAGCGTGGGACCGGCTCCTTGTTTCGTTTTCAGACGTCACACGAATTGCCGCCCGGCCTCGAACCGGGCATTCGTGCTGGCAGACACCGCAGCCAATACATCGACGGGGGTCCACAAATGGCCGCTGCAACTGGACATGCACAGCAGCAGACACTTCTTTTTCAAGCGCGGCCGCAGCCAGGTCACCCGCCAGCGCGATCCGGTCTGCCTGGAAATCGGTAATCCGCAGCGCATTTTTAATTCCTGCAGGTCCAGCCAGAAAATAGTCACCACCTGCTAACGGTCTGCGGGTTGGCGGAAGGTTTACGTAAATAGACTGCGATTTAACCTGACGCACCTTCAATTTTTCCATACCAGCCACAGGCTCCAGTACGGTCCTGGTTATGATGGCCTTGGGGCTGACAGGGCAGTTCTCCTGGCAGACAATGCAGGGGGTTCCCATCGACCATGGCAGACAGCGGCCCCTGTCTACAAAAGCAGTCCCGACCCGGACCGGGCCGGTGTCGGTAAACCGGCCCAGGCCCATCCGTTCATCCAGTGTCAACGGACGGATGGCAGCCGTAGGACAGACATGACCACAGGCAATACAATTATGCTGGCAGCC
Organism: uncultured Desulfobacula sp.; assembly: GCA_964343845.1. Classification (GTDB taxonomy): domain Bacteria; phylum Desulfobacterota; class Desulfobacteria; order Desulfobacterales; family Desulfobacteraceae; genus Desulfobacula. The sequence goes on from CAYFKW010000002.1 coordinate 366,338, forward strand.
GCTGGTACCCAGCCGAAAATCAAGCCGGGGCGTCCAGAGGCCTTCCAGGCCCGCTTCCAGCATAGCCGGTTGAATCACATGGGTTGGGCAGACGCGAATGCATTGCCCGCATTTTATACACCTGTTTAAAAATTCAGATTCAGTCAACGCTCCGGGCGGTCGAACCAGGTCGGGCCGCCATCCCACTCCTAAAGGGTCTCCCAATCGGGCCAGGGGCAGGAGAATTGCACCAGAGGCACCCGCGGCAATTACGGCCCTGCGGCTTAAATCCGGACCAGTGATCTCTCCCCTGGTGGAAAGCTGGGCTGCATACCCCAGAATCCGTTCCGGACAATCACCCGGGCAGTTATAACACAGGATACACTCTGACCATCGAATTTGATCGGCCGGCGTACAGGCGCCTTCGCAATGATGATCGCACCGCCCGCAGCCGGTACAGCCCTCACCGTCTGTGTCCCTCCGCCCCATCCGCCACAGAGACCATCTGGCTGCAATCCCGAACAAAGCCCCTAACGGACAGACATACCGGCAGTAAAACCGCGGACGCCAGGCTGAAAGAACCAGTAGCAGAACAAACACACCACCCGTAAACAACCCACCGGTAATAACAATGGTTTCAGCCCCGGGAGCCATCAGGGGCAGCACCACCAGAGAAATGGACCGGTAAACAAGGGGAATGGGGTCCAGAAGCCCTGTCTGCAGCCCTGATGAAAGCAGGCGGTGTCCCGGCAGCATCACACCCAGTACCAGACCGGTACTGCCGGTCAAGAGGATGGTCCACCCGGCAGGCATGATCCATGACCGGTTTTCAGATTGAATCCGGTCCCCCCATCGTATCAGGACAAAACCGACTATAATGACTGCGCAGAAAGGGATCCATCCGTATCTGCCTGACATGGTCACCAGGGGTTGAAAAAGTTCAACCGCAGCCATGGTCAGCAAACCGGTCAGGAGCAGGTATTTAATCCGCTGGCCGGGATGTGACTGCCGTCCGGCTGCCCTCGCCCGTGGTCTTCGCTGTTTATCTGCCCACGCACCGACCATGTGTTGAAGGGTTCCAAAAGGACAGACCCATCCACAAAAAAAACGGCCCACCAGAACGGTTGCTGCCAGGGTAACAGCACCCCAGAGCAATCCCTTGTAAAGATGACCCGTGGTCAACACCGTGGCCAGCCCAACCAGGGGATCCAGTTCAAGCAGCCAGCTCACCGGCCAGCCCCGGAGCTCGTACCACCGGTCGCCAACTGTAGTGACCAGGCAGCTCCATATTAACAGCAACAGAAAAAATGCCTGGCAAATCCGCCTGATAATGACAAGTCTCATGGGACATCCACCGGGTTGAGGGTCCGATAATCAAGAATACCCAGACCGGCATCCGCTGCCTGCTGCAGATGGGGGAGCTCATTCAGTTCCCGCCCCAATATCTGTGCACCGGCAGCGTCTACCGCAACCGGATCAATGCCTGCCACAAGCGTATTTGTATTAGCCAGATCCGATATCGATCCACCTGTCGGCCCATTGTGCATCATGGTTGTCACGGCATCCAGAATGACCAGCGTCGGGCGCACCAGAGCCGCAAGTTCGGCAATGATGGTGTGAATATCCTGATGAAAGACATTCCGGCGGCCGCCCAGCAGTCCGTACCAGTTTTTAATGGTCATGGAAGCGCCGCTCCGGTGATGGTCTTTGAGGGGTGCCAGACCGATGAGACAGTCTGCTTCTGCCAGGGGGCCCACCAGCACCGGCCACTCCCGGATCAACCGGGCCCCTGCCAGGGAGACCTTGGAAAACTGATCAGTGGTTGGCAATACCACACGGCCGCCTGCAGCTTCTGCAGCCGGGCCGATCCCGGTAAGCCTGAAACAGCTTGCCGGATCATTTATGGGATTATCGGTGACTGCCACATCGGCTGCCCCGGCGTTGAGACAGGCAGTCACAACCGCCCTGACCAGGTCCGGATGGGAGGTCGCGGAAATCGCCGGCGGTGAAGCAAACGCCGCATTGACTTTTATAACCACACGATCACCCGGACGGACAAACCGGTTTATTCCCCCCAGAGCACCCAAGGTCCGACGTACCATATCGCCGCGATCTGTTCCCTTGGCAATGGCCATGACCGGGCCTGCATCAGACGGTTTGTAAAAATCAGGAATGCTGTTGAGGGTCTCGGTAACCGGTTCAAATGCAGGAGGCTCTCCTGTATGAAGCCACCATCCTACACCAAGGGCAGACGCTGAAATCAAGCCGGCTTTGAACGATCGGTGAATAAACTCTCTACGATTAAGACCCGTCATCACCAGCCTCCTGAAGTCGCTTCCGCATCCCCTGGGCAAGGGCTAAAGCGGTTTTCCTGTCTGGCGCTTCATGCACGCCGATCACATAATGCCCCTGGTTAAACACAACCTCGATGGTATCCAGAATATCGATAACGGCAACGCCTTCTGGTCCTTCCAGGGACGTTCCACCGAATTCAAGATAAAAATCCCGGATGGTCTCTGCTGCAGTCCGCGCCAGCGCGGCCGATTCCCGCCGGGCTACATAGGCTGTTATATCGATTCCATCCTGGCGGTACTGGGCTGTGAACACATCATTGAATCCAGTAATGCCGAAGGCATCAGAGGTCACCAGGGACCGGCTGCCCGACACCCTGCCCTCTTCCGGGAAAAGGGCCATTTCCTGTACATTTGCTTCATCCGCTCCGATCCGGTTAACAAATGCCGCTGCCATGGCCTCGGCAGCCTTCATCAGCCTGTCCGAGGCTTCAGCACCGACCAGTTCCACATAGTATCGGCCGTGTGCCAGAAAACGTCCATTGGGAGTGGCATAGGCAAACATCGTGGGGCTGAAGTCCTCTACATCGCCACGACGCTGCATACTGAAAACAGAAAATGCATTGCGGGCAGTGCCCATATCATAAATAAACAGTTCCAGCCAGAGGTCCGGATGGGTGGTCAATGAAAACCGCTGGGCTTTCAGGGACTGAAAACCTGCGCTAAAATAGAGTTCAGCTTTTCCATTGATCTTGTCAGACAGGGTATCCGGATCAAAAAGCTCGGGTGGGGAAAAGGGCTGAATTTCATCCGGTGCCAGTTCTGCCAGGGATAGTGACTCTGTTGAAGCTGCCGATTCCGACAGCACCTGCCGGGCGCTCACTGCAGGATTCAAATAAAATTGAACCCTGTATATTCCTACGGCAACAGCCGCCAATAGTATAAGCACGCCGAACCCCACCAGGCGCTCCATACGGGTCACTGTATATTTTTCAGACGCCAGGGTCATTGAAACCTCTTATTGCTTCCTCGATTCAGTCTTTCAGGTCTAACGATAGTACCACGATTAAATAAAAATGGAAATTTTCTTTTTGGCTCGCTGACATCTGACAACGGCCCGGCTTGAAAAGTCTCCTGCTTTACTGCTGTTGCATAAAAATATTTTGAACAATTCTTGAATCCTGGTGTCAATGGTTAATAGAAGAGCAAAGGACTTGCAAATGCTTTTTCATTAATACTAAGATGGAGGATAAAAAAATGAAGAAAACAATTTCAATCACAGTGTCAGTCCTGATGTTGATTTGTCTTTCCACGGTTTCTGCCCATGCTGACAGGAAAACAATGGAAGGGTTTCTTATTGGGACAGGGGTTGCAATTCTGGGTACCGCTATCTATCAAGGGATGAAACAGAATTCCAGCCCGCAGCCTCAATACAGCGGAAATCACCACCACGATGATGAATATCAATATGCTGGATACAGGCATGGCCGTAAACATAAACACTTTAGGAAACACCACCACAGACCCCGCGGCCATTGGGAGATTGAACGCATATGGATAGAACCTGTATATGAAAAAAAATGGAACCCAGGTCATTATAATAGACATGGAGACTGGGTCAGCGGCAGATACGAACGATTCATTGTTCAAGAGGGATATTATAAAGAAGAAAAAGTGTGGGTGAGATATTAACCAATAAGGCGTGTATTAACCTATTGTGAAAACACCAGTATCGAATGCAGAGCGTATTGATGAGAAGGATCTTGTTGAAAGGCTGAAAAAAGGACAGCAATGGGCTTTCAATGTTCTTGTCAATACCTACCAGGACAGGCTGATGAGAATTGCTTACGGCATTACGCTTGATCGCGAGGATAGCCTGGAGGTTGTGCAGGATGTGTTTGTCAGCGTATTCAAAAACATCAAAACCTTCAGGCAGGACTCAAGCCTTGCCACCTGGCTTCGAAAAATTACCATAAACCACTGCCTGAACTGGAAAAGAAAATGGAAACGGCGGTTTAAATGGAGCCACACTTCAATAGAATCAGAAACAGACAAAAGCCTGTATTCAGAAAACAAAAAAAAGGGTGATCCGGAAATGCAATTCAGAGAAAAACAATTTGAAGAGAATTTAATGAAAGCCATTAAAAATCTTCCGGAAAAGATAAGGCTTGTGTTTGTTCTAAATGCCTTTGAAGGGCTTTCATATGAAGATATTGCCAAAACACTTAATATAAAGAAAGGAACGGTCAGTTCCCGATTGCATTTTGCCAGGAAAAACCTGGTAAAGCTATTGGAAACAAGTGATTAAAGGGGGGGCGTTCTTATGAAAAAAACATGTGACATATATACGTCTGAGGACATCAGCAGGTTTATCGATGATGAGTTCCCCTCAGACAAAAACCAAGAAAAATACCAAGCGCTTGAAACGCATCTGGCTCATTGTCCCTACTGCAGTCATATTTATAACCAGTTTAATGCCATCTCTATTGGATTTAAACATCACGTGGACCAGAAGCTCCTGGGAATTGATTATGACAAACTGAAACAAAACATAGATCATGCACTGGAAAAGTCGCAGCATACATCATTTGGCAACATATTTGGACTGCTGGGTAGAAATATTTACTTGAAACTTGCCTCTATAGCTGCAATAGTGATGATCAGCCTGTATACGTTTCAGGGGGGATTGTTTACACCCTCGGGACCAAGTGCAATTGTAAAATCTGTTGACACAGATTTTGCTTCCGTTATGATTATTGAAACACAAAAAGAAAAACATACCATTATCTGGTTTTCTGAAACCTGATAAAGGAAGGGGCGCCATGGATAGACTTATAAAGACATTATGTGCAGTTACTGGAATTTTTTGCTTTTGTTTTTTTTCACAGACCGCGTTTGCAAAATCGAAAGTTTTAACAGACGTTAAGGTCATCCATGCCTCAACAGACGCCTCACATCTTGATCCAAGTCTTGACGATATCATATCTGAACTTAAGTCAGTGTTTAAATATACCGCATACCGGCTTTTAAAAGACCAGCGTATGAATCTGAAATTTAACCAGGAAGGTCAGGTAGGTTTGCCAGGCAAACGGACACTGATTGTTATGCCGACTGATATGGATGGTAAAAGAATCCGCTACAAAATCAATATTAACAAAAACAGCCGCTCTATTTTTCAAACACAGGTTTTACTCAAGAACAACAGCAGCATCACTATCGGTGGGCCGCAATTTAAAAATGGCGTTCTTTTATTTAATATATCCGGATCTGTTCAATAGTCTACTTTTTTTTTGATTCAAGAAGCTGATTTGCTTCTTTATTTGATCCCAGCAGTACTGACAGCCATTTTGTAGAATCCCTTCCACCCAAAGCAATCTTTACCGCCATTGTTAATGGCACAGAAAGCAGCATCCCCACAGGACCAAGGACCCATCCCCAAAATGCCAGAGATAAGAAAACGACCAGGGCAGAAAGGCCGATTCCCTGCCCCATGACTTTGGGTTCGATAACACTGCCAACCAAAGTGTTTACAACTAAAAATCCTGCCGCTGCTGTCCCGGCTGTTAACGGACCCAGCTGGATCAGTGCCAGAAGTACGGCAGGCACCGCCGCAATGATAGACCCTATATTGGGGATATAATTGAGCATAAATGCAAACACGCCCCACATCACTGGAAAATCAACGCCCTGGAAAGCCAGCCAGACAGCAATGATGATACCCGTTGCAAGACTGGTGAGTGTTTTAATTCCCAAGTACCGATTCACCCCTGTGATAATTGCAGAATACTTTTCAAGGTCCGTGTGTTTATTGTTTGCAATGGCCCTTAGTTTATTTGGGAATCCTGATGCTTCCGATAAAATAAAAATTAAGGTTAAGAATACAAAAAAAGTATTGGTCAACACACCGCCCAGTCCATTTAATGTATTTGCAACCAGCTTAAAAATTCGGCTTGGATTGAACATTTCTACAAGCTTATCTGTTTCTAATTCCACACCATATCTTGACAACAGCTGAAGGCTTTCAAAGGTCAAGGCTTTCAACCGATCTTGATAAAAAGGAATGTTATTGGAAAAATCTGCTATAGAGGACGAAATAAGGGAGACAATAAGAATCTGTATGCCAATGACCCCCATCATTAAAATTAAAATTCCAGCCAAACTCGGGATGCCTTTTTCCTGCATCCAGAAAAGCGGCGGCGCACAGATAATAGCTAAAAAGGCAGCCAGCAGAAATGGTACAACCAGTACAGCGGCCGCTTTCATCCCTGCTACAATAATGATAAATGCTGCAAATCTTACCAATGGACCATTTCGGACAGACATCACTTCCATTCTGCTTTCACCCTGAATTTAAATTGAACGTATAACACTTGTCAGAAAGATTTTCCGATACAGCCGATGATTGGCAGGGGTATACGTGTCATTAAATCCCAGCCAACCCCCTGCCAGTCATCTAAAATATATAACCTTTACAATACGGAAAGCTTACTGGCAATCACTATAAATATTTGTATTTAAACAGGGGGATAAAGTCAAGAAAATGAAGCGGTTCCGCTGCCGGGTATTCTTCAGCCTGTTTTTCTGGCTCATGTATCATGCAGGTATCCGTTTTTTTTTTATAAACCGTTAAAGTAAACAGGTCTTCTGCGAATTAAAAATCTTCTTGCAATTATTCTTGCCTAGTTTAAAATAATGGGGAGAAAATACGTATCCTTCGGAATGATTTTTTTATTTGATGCAGTTAACATGAAACTGGTTCAAACAAACGTATGGCGATCCCAAAATCACTTTTAGAACGGCTGAAACACAATGAAATCATTGCGAGAAGATTTCACGAAATAGAAATCAGCATTCTTACTATTTTAAATTTCCAAGACTTTATTGAAGAGCTCCTTTCGGAAATCGGTTCAAAGTTTTCTGTCCCTCACACATGGCTGACAATTATTGAAGAAAGCAGCATTTCAAAGTATCTACAAAATATCCAGAACTCAGAACTGTTAAGTACTTCGACTGCGTTCTTATCAAAAAAAGAATTTATTGAAATCACGAATAACAGGCTGAAGCCATTGCTGTCCAATGAAAATTTAGACAGGTTCAACCCGATGATACCTCAAGCTTCAAATTATCAAATCGGCTCCATTGCCATTGCACCGATTACACTTGATGGAGAGATTGTGGGCAGCTTCAACCAGGCAGACAATGACATTCACAGGTTTGAGCCCGGCATTGACACTTCTTTATTAGAACAACTGGCATTAAAAGTGTCTCTATGTCTTTCAAATGTTACAGCACACGAACAATTAAAATTTTTAGCGTTTCATGATCCTTTAACCGGACTTTTAAATCGAGGCGTCATGGAAAGAGTGCTTGAAAGAGAATTCCAGCGGTCAAAGCGCTATCATATTGACCTGACGGTCCTGTTTCTGGACCTGGATGATTTTAAATCCATTAATGATACATTTGGCCATGACAATGGAGATTTAGCACTGTGCCATACTGCCAGTTGTTTAAACAGCCTCAAACGTGATTCTGATATTGTTGCCAGGTTTGCAGGGGATGAATTTGTTGTTATTTTACCCTCTACAAATAAAAAACAGGCGGAAAACTATATAAAAAGGGTAAAGCAGAAACTTTCAAATGAACCGCTTAAGGCATGCGATACAACATTTTATGTTCAATTGAGTTATGGACTTTCTTCTGTCTTTGAGGAAGGAATGGAATCATCAGCTATTCTACTTAAAGCTGCCGATAAAAGGCTTTATCAGGCAAAGAAAGAAAAGCAGGGTTAAATACGATAATTTTAATGCATTTGAGTTTTAATCATGACCCGTTCATCAGCGGATAGAGACAAGCGACAAAAGAGCAGATACGCTCTTGAGCTGCCTGTCACCCTCAATATACAGAAGAAAGGGGAAAAACAAAGACTTCGAGGATTTAAAACCAAGAATATCAGTTCAGGCGGAGCACTAATCAAAACCAAACAGGTTTTATCTACAGGAACAGGCGTTGATGTCTCCCTGGTGCTGCCTTTGGATCGCTTAAAAAGGCTGAATTCAGATTTTATTAACATTGATATTTCAGGACACGTCAGCCGGGTGGAAAAAGAGGGACTGGTCATTGAGTTTAACAAAACCTGTCACATATCCCGCTCAACATTGAATACAGACAAAAACACAAGGGCAGTAAAAAACAGCCTGACACCAAGAGAAAACGAGATCCTTGATCTGATCTGTTCAGGCTTTACAAACAAAGAAATTGGCGTGGATCTGTCTATCGGGCTCAGTACGGTAAAAGCACATATATACAATCTTTACAAAAAAATAGGTGTCTCCAATCGATTTCAAGCCATTTTATGGCGTTCTGCCCAGGCTGGCCCCTGATTTTTTATAAGACTTTGGTCTTAGGTAATTCACTCTTGTTTTATCATCCAGATAGAAGTTATTTCCTATTGGGGTCCATCATAAAAACGTTCCATCCCTTTATTTAAATACCATTTCCATCATTTAAACCGCTCTGGCACTGATTCTGCAGATAATCAGATCAGACAGTATTTTTTTTACCCGTGATTTTGTGGAAACACAGGAGGAACACTTATAATGCACCCAAATACTCAGATGTATGAAATTATAAATGATCCTAAAATCCTCTCTAAATATGGATCTGTTGATATCTTTACCAGACATTTTGGTAATTACCGGTTAATAAAATATAGAGATGACTTAACATTTGCCAGAAAACGGCGGTCTGATTTTCTCAACAAAAGACTGTTTATTACACTGGATGACCGGATTAAATTAATCAAAGAGAAACAGCAGAGACTGAACAATAGACTAAAACGCTCAATGATAGTGAATGTTTCAAAAGCCAAATTTATTCTTAAAGATTTAATACAATTAACCCTGTCTGAACCGATCAGCGATATCTTATCAAAAATGAATGATACCGTGAAAATTATAGTTGACAATTATCTACATAATCCAAAAATCGTCTCTTCAATTACCAAAATTTGTGTTCACGATTATACCACTCAGCAGCATTTGATTAATGTTATGTTGTACTGCATGGGATATGCGCATTACACAGGACTGTCAAA
>CAYFKW010000002.1:375710-406347 GCA_964343845.1 uncultured Desulfobacula sp.
GATATCAAGCTGTATGGTCTCATTGGCCTCATGCACGACATCGGAAAGATCGGCATCCCTGATTACGTGTTACAGGCGCCCAGGAAATTAACCCGTAATGAAATAAAAACCATCAGAAAACACCCGATGACCAGCTGGCAGATACTGAAGAAAAGCAATTTTGATATCCGGGTCGGTATTGCAGCATCTGAACACCATGAACGGCTGGACGGCTCTGGATACCCAGAAGGAAAAACCGGAGACAAACTGTTTGAAGTATCTAAGGTACTGGCAGTCATTGATATATTTGAAGCACTGACCACCTGGCGGCCGTATAAAGAACCTGTAAAGCCCTTCAGAGCCTTGCAGGTAATCAAACACGAAGTGCTGCGAAAAAAACTGGATCCGCTGATATTTAAAAAATTTGCCTACAGTATCGTGGGCATGAACAGTCTTTAACTTTTAATAACAATACCTATATTCTTTTACCCGATATATTCTTCTTAATCTAAATAAGACGGTACATCATTTATCAACTCATTTACAGCTGCTTCTCTGGTTGCCCAGGAGGTGACCAGCCGGATGGCAGCTTTTCTGTTATCCATTTTTTCCCAGACATAGAACTCATATTTTTGATTCAGTTGGTTTATCAAATCGTGATTGAGTATAGGGAAAATCTGGTTTGTAACCGGTGGGCATAAAAAGTCAAATCCTTTTTCCTTAAAACTGCCTGACAATTTTACGGCCATTTTATTTGCATGGCCTGCCAGTTTAAAGAACAGATCATCTTTAAACAATTCAATAAACTGGACGCCGAAAACTCTTGATTTTGCCAGCAGTGCGCCCTGTTGCTTCAAATGAAACCTGAACCCTTTCTTCAAATGATCATTGTTAATGACGACTGCTTCCCCGAGCATGGCCCCGTTTTTGGTACCGCCGATATAAAACACATCCACACACTCAGATAATTCAGGCAGGGATAAATCATTTTGTTCACACGTCAATGCACACCCGATGCGGGCACCGTCAAGGTACAATAACAGCCCTTTTGACTGACAGAATGCCGACAGGTCTGTTAATTCTTTTTTGCTGTATATGGTTCCTGTTTCTGTTGCATTTGAAATGTAAACCAGTCGGGGCTTTACCATGTGCTCATCTGTATGCGCATCTATAACAGGCTGGATATCATCACTGGACAGTTTCCCATCCAGGGTATGTATGACATTGATCTTATGGCCCGTTTTTTCTACTGCCCCTGCTTCATGGACATGAATATGACCAGTGCCGGCCGATATAACAGATTCATAGGGTTTTAACGCAGCCCCTGCAACAATGGCATTGGCCTGGGTACCGCCGGAAACAAAATGGATATCAGATGATAAGTTCTGAATTTTATTTTGAAGGATTTTTACAGCTTCCCGGCAGTACTTGTCTTCACCATATCCTTCCTGCTGATCTGCATTTGTCTGACCTAACGCTGCGAGAATATCCGGATGCATGCCTTCTGTATAATCATTCTTAAAATTGTACCCCATAGACCCCCCCTACGCTAAAAACCACTGAAATTATTTTTATTCGGCATCGCTATTTGACTGTGGGATAGGTAATGGTTTATTCCCGCTTTTTAATGAACACGGATGTTCATTAAAAATTAGTTCAAAGTATTACCTGTGCCGCCATCATTTGAATTAAAACCCTTTTTTCTACTGTTTGTAACCCATCGTTATCTAAGAATAAAAAAATCCCTGACAATTCAGATTGCCAGGGATTTAGTTTTGGTAAATTAAAAAGTACGAAATTATTTAATCAAAGATCAATTCAATCTGAACCATTGGAGCGACATCCCCTTTTCTGGGACCTAATTTTATAATCCTGGTATACCCGCCCTGTCTTGAGTTGAACTTTTCTGATACTTCGTTAAATAATGTATGCACAACATCTTTTTCCCGAATCACAGCAAGCGCCTGCCTTCTGGCATGTAAATCCCCTCTTTTTGCAAGCGTTACCATTTTATCAGCGATTGATCGTAAGCCTTTTGCTTTTGCTTCGGTGGTTTTGATTTTATCATGTTTGAACAGGGAAGTTACCATGTTTCTGAACATAGCCTTTCTATGGCTTGAAGTCCTGTTCAATTTAAGTACTGATTTTCTATGTTTCATGGAATACTACTCTCCTTCCTGATTGTTCTCATCTTCTGGTGGTTCAAAGCCTTCAAGATCCATGCCCAATGAAAGTTCCATGGAAGACAGGACTTCCTTAATTTCATTTAACGATTTCCGGCCAAAGTTCTTAGTTTTGAGCATCTCTCCATCTGTTTTCTGAACCAGTTGATAAATGGTATGGATTCTTGCATTTTTCAGACAATTGGAACTTCTGACAGACAGTTCAAGCTCATCCACTGATCTGTAGATATTCTCATTAAAGCCTTTATCTGCATCATCTTTGGTATCTTCAACATGATCAGGTTCCATATCTTCATCAAAATTAATAAACGGATTCATTTGTTCTTTAAGGATCTTTGCTGCATAGGCAACAGAGTCGTCAGGGCTTACAGATCCATCTGTCCACACTTCAAGCGTCAGTTTATCATAGTCTGTTTTCTGCCCGATTCTGGATGTTCCGACAACATATTTTACACGTTTAATGGGAGAGAACACGCTGTCGATTGGAATTGTTCCAATGGGGGCATCCTCATCTTTATTCGCTGACGCAAGGGCATATCCCTTACCTGTTTTTACAACCATGGTCATGTTTAATGAACCATTTTTGGAAATCGTGGCAATATGTTGTTCAGGATTCAGTATTTCAACTTTCCCATCCGGACTTACAACATCTGCACCTGTCACTTCATTTTCCCCGGAGACACTCAATGTCAGTATTTTATCATCCGTATCCTCTACCATGAGTTTCAGCTCTTTCAGATTTAGGATGATTTCTGACACATCTTCTCTTACATCAGAGATCACACTGTATTCGTGAAGAGCATCATCAAATTTGACAGATACAATGGCTGCACCATATATAGACGAAAGGATAATACGTCTCAAAGAGTTTCCGATCGTGATACCATATCCTCTTTCAAGGGGTTCACATACAAATTTACCATATGTTGAAGTTGTAGTTACATCAAGCTTTTCCGGCTTGATCATCTCCCGCCAGTTCACATATGCAAGTTGTTCAGATGACATGTATATCTCCTGAATTAATAATTGGGTAAACCAAATTAATGGGTAGCCTATTTTGAGTAAAGCTCTACAATTAATTGTTCCTGTATTGGAAGCGTAATATCTTCACGGACAGGGACACCGACGACTTCGCCTTTGAAATCTTCCTTCTTGATTTCAAGCCATTGAGGGATACCCCTTCTGACAATCGCATCCAAAGAATCTGAGATGGCCTGAATCTTTTTGGATTTCTCCCGAAGCTCTATCACATCACCTTTTTTGACCTGGTAAGACGGAATGTTCACTTTTTTCCCATTTACAAGAAAGTGATTGTGCCTTACAAAGTGTCTGCCCTGATTCCTTGAATTCACAAATCCCATTCTAAAAACTGTATTATCAAGGCGCGTTTCCAAAAGGCTTAAAAGATTGGTACCAGTGATCCCTTTCTGTCGATCTGCTTTTTTAAAGGAAATTCTAAACTGTTTTTCAGAGATGCCGTAAAGTCTTCTCACTTTCTGTTTCTCTCTGAGCTGAATTCCATAATCTGAAAGTTTGCTTCTTCTCTGGCCATGCTGCCCGGGAGGATACCCTCTTCTATCAAAACTACATTTATCTGAAAAGCAGCGATCCCCTTTCAAAAAAAGCTTCATATTTTCGCGTCTGCATTGTCGGCAAACAGAACCTCTATAACGTGACAATGTTATTCTCCTTTATCAAACGAGTCTTTTTAAACTCTTCTTCTTTTTGGTGGACGGCATCCATTATGGGGAACCGGTGTAACGTCTTTAATCATGGAGATGTTGAATCCCAAAGCATGCAGTGCTCTTAATGCGGATTCACGACCCGGTCCCGGGCCTTTAACATATACACCGATATTTTTCATACCATGTTCCATTGCTCTTGCACCTGCATCCTCAGCCACCAGTTTTGCAGCAAAAGGGGTGCTTTTTCTTGACCCTTTAAACCCCTGCATGCCTGCGCTGGACCAGGAAATAGTGTTTCCGTTTTCATCAGCAATTGTGACAATAGTGTTATTAAAAGTAGATTGAATGTGCACAATGCCCGTGGAAATGTTTTTTCTTACCCTTTTTTTGGATAAACTTTTTTTAGACTTTTTTGCCATAATTAATTTACCTTTTGTAGTCTCCTACTTTTTCTTTTTAACAGCAGTCCGTTTTGGACCTTTTCTGGTTCTTGCATTTGTACTGGTTCTCTGACCATGACAAGGAAGGCCTTTACGATGACGTAACCCTCTATAACATCCCAGATCCATAAGTCTCTTAATATTCATGGAAACTTCACTTCTGAGTTCACCTTCAACCTTATATTCCGCATCAATTACTTTTCTGATGTCATTGACCTGTTCTTCGGTCAGGTCGTGAGCTTTCGTAGTAGGATCAATACCTGTTTTCTCAAGAATGAGTTTTGATCTGCTTCTTCCAATTCCATAGATATAGGTTAAAGCTATCCATGCATGCTTATTCCTTGGTAAATCTACTCCTGCGATACGTGCCAAATCTCTGTCCCCCTATCCCTGACGCTGTTTATGACGTTTATTAATACAAATGACTCTTACAACACCACGTCTCTTTATTACTTTACAATCTCTGCAGATTTTTTTTACAGATGCTCTTACTTTCATCCAAATACTCCTACGTATAAGATTTTTTATATGTATAAAATCTAATCTTTTATTTATATCTATATGTAATTCTGCCGCGACTCAAATCATAAGGCGAAATCTCAACGGTCACCTTATCCCCAGGTAAAATCTTAATAAAATGCATTCTCATTTTGCCTGAAATATGTGCCAGCAGAACATGTTTATTCTCAAGCTCAACTTTGAACATGGCATTGGGCAGCGTTTCCAGCACTGTCCCGTCAACCTTGATGGGTTCTTCTTTTGCCATAATCTTATTAATCTCCTATGATTTATGTTAACCCGTTATATTAAGATCTGCCCTTAATTTTTTTTGCACCACCCCTCCCCAGAAATCCTTCATAATTACCTGTAATCAAATGAGACTCTATCTGGGAAATGGTATCAATAGCCACACCAACGACGATTAATAGGGCTGTACCGCCAAAATAAAACGGAATATTAAATTTACTCATTAAAAAAGTCGGCAAAACACATACAGCCGAAACATACAGTGCGCCGCCAAGCGTAATCCGGGTCAACACTTTATCAATGTATTCACTTGTTCTTTTTCCCGGCCTGATCCCAGGGATATACCCGCCATTCTTCTTCATGTTCTCAGCCACATCTTCCGGGTTAAACTGTACCGCTGTGTAGAAAAAGCAGAAGAAGATGATAAATCCGACATATAAAAGATAATACCAGATGGTTCCCGGACTGAACATGGCGGCAACAGTTTTCATGATCTCAAGATTAATGAACTGGGCCAAAGTGGTCGGGAACATGATTATTGATGATGCAAAAATCGGGGGGATAACACCGGCTGTATTTATTTTCAACGGCAGGTGTGATGTCTGCCCTCCATACATTTTACGCCCGACTACCCGTTTTGCATAGTGTACCGGTATCCGCCGCTGTGCCTGCTCCATATAAATAATGGCCGCCACAACAGCAATCATCAGGACAATCAAAATGATCAAGGTAAATACACCCATCTCACCTGTGGTCATCAGCCTGAACGTGTTCCCCATGGCAGATGGCATTCTTGCCACAATCCCTGCAAAAATGATGAGGGAAATCCCATTTCCAATCCCTCTTTCTGTGATCTGCTCTCCTAACCACATGATAAAAGAGGTACCGGCTGTCAGCGTAATAATCGTAACAAGTCTGAATCCCCACCCGGCATAAGGAACAATCGGCACCCCAGCAGGTGATGTCATTGACTCAAGGCCGACACTGATGCCAAATCCCTGAATAATACTTAAAAGAACCGTTCCATACCGGGTATACTGTGTTTTCTTTTTCCGGCCGGCATCCCCTTCTTTTTTAAGCTGTTCAAGGTGCGGTACAACAACCGTCATCAATTCTAAAATAATGGAAGCACTGATATAAGGCATGATCCCCAAGGCAAAGATGGAAAATCTTTCCAAAGCACCGCCTGAAAACATATTGAACATAGAAAACAAAGTACCTTCAGCTGCAGCAAAAAAAGAAGCCAGCGCCTCTCCATTCACACCTGGTGTGGGCACATGAATACCGATACGGTAAACAAACAGCAAAGCAAGCGTAATGAAAATCTTTCTTTTTAACTCAGGAAGTTTAAACAAGTTCTGGTAGCTGTTCTCGATCATTTATGCGTTCCTTACATCACTTCTATTAACGTTATTCTACACTTCCACCAGCAGATTCAATTTTTTCTTTGGCTGTTTGGGAAACCAGTATGTTCTTTAAAGAAAATTTCTTTTTTGTTTCACCCATTCCAAGAACTTTCACGCCATCAACCTGTCCTTTTACAACACCAGCAGCCCTTAATGAATCAATATCAATGGTTGCCCCATCTTCGAATCTGTCTAAATCTTTTATATTTAAAACTGCATTATTTGTTTTAAAAATATTATGAAACCCTCTTTTGGGGAGGCGTCTGTAGATCGGCATCTGGCCGCCCTCAAATCCTGGTCTTACGTTTCCGCCGGATCTTGCTTTAAGTCCTTTATGGCCACGGGTTGAGGTTTTACCCATTCCTGAGCCAGGACCGCGACCTACTTTTTTCCTCTTTTTTCTGGACCCTTCAGCAGGGGCTAAATCATGAAGCTGCATATTACACCTCCTCTACTTTCACAAGATGAGACACTTTTTTTACCTGTCCCAAAATGACAGGGTCAGCTTTATGCTCAACCGTCTGATGCATTTTTCTCAATCCTAAAGAGCGAACAATCCGACCGTGTCTGGAAGGCCTGCCAATTGTGCTTTTTATCTGTGTAACTCTAATTTTATCTGCCATTTTCACAACCTCTTAAATATCTTCTGGTCTAAGACCACGACGTTTTGCAACTTCTTCTTTGGTACAAAGGGATTGAAGCCCCTGCATTGTTGCTCTGACAATATTCTGGGTGTTATGCGTCCCAATACATTTTGTGAGAATATCGGTGACGCCGACTGCCTCAAGGACCGCACGAATTCCGCCGCCTGCAATCAACCCTGTACCTGGTGAAGCTGGTTTTAAAAGGACGCGGCCAGCACCGGCTCTTCCAACAACTTCAAAAGGAACCGTTCCATCAAGCAATGAGATTTTAACCATGTTTCTTTTTGCTTTTTCCAGGCCTTTTTTAATCGCTTCTGGTACTTCTGTTGCTTTTCCCAGGCCGTAACCAACGCTGCCCTCACCATCACCAACAACAACAAGTGCACTAAAGCTGAAATTTCTACCGCCTTTTACAACCTTTGCAACACGATTGATTCTGACGACTTTATCAATTAATCCATTATCTTCCATCTGCTGTCTTGCCAAGGGTATTCCTCCTTACTTAGAAATTCAATCCAGCTTCGCGAGCGCCGTCTGAAAGCGATTTAACCCGACCATGATATAAAAATCCGTTCCTGTCCAGGACTACATTTGTAATTCCTTTATCAAGAGCTCTCTTGCCGATCAGGGTTCCAACTGCTTTTGCAATGTCCACCTTTTTGCCCTCTACCTTTGTTTCTTTAAATTCTTTATCAAGCGTAGATGCAGATACGAGTGTTGCTCCTTCGGTATCATCAATAATTTGGGCATAGATATGTTTAGCGCTTCTGAACACACTTAATCTTGGGCGTTTCTGGTTGCCAAAGATATTCTTTCTGA
The DNA here is from genome assembly GCA_964343845.1 of uncultured Desulfobacula sp. Lineage (GTDB taxonomy): Bacteria > Desulfobacterota > Desulfobacteria > Desulfobacterales > Desulfobacteraceae > Desulfobacula. Next base: position 383,614 of record CAYFKW010000002.1, read on the forward strand.
TTCTTTTTTTTCTTTTAAGCCTTGCGATAAGCCTTTGTGATGTATTTGCCATATTCTTTTATTCCCGCCTTTTACGAGTGACCTTTCGGTTATTCTTTACCAGCAGTCTTACCAGCTTTTCTGATAATTCTCTCACCTGCATACATGATGCCTTTACCTTTATAAGGTTCAGGTGGTCGAAGGTCCCTTATGTTTGCTGCTGCCTGTCCAAGGACTTCTTTATCAATACCGGACAACGTAATTTTTGTGTTGTTTTCTACATTCGCGGCTATACCATCCGGAAGAGAAAAATCAACAGGATTTGAATATCCGACATTTAATATCAGGCTTTTGCCTTTAACCTCGGCACGATAACCAATACCAGACAGTTCAAGCTTTCTTTCATATCCAGTTGACACACCGGTTACCATGTTGGAAATCAAAGATCTGAACAGCCCTTGCAAGGCAACTTTTTTCTTATTACCTGTATCTGTTTTTACCTGTATTTCCTTATCATTAATATCAAGTTCGATTGCCGGGTGCAATTGACGTTCAAGATTGCCTTTGGGGCCCTTAACAGAAATCATATCTCCTTTTAGACTCAATTGAACCTTATCTGGAAGCTGAACCGGCTTTTTTCCTATTCTAGACATAACTTACTCCTAAACCTACCATACGTTACAAAGAATCTCACCGCCGATGTTCGCTTCTTTTGCCTGTTTATCTGTCATCAATCCTTTTGAAGTAGAGACCACAGAGATACCCAGGCCATTTAAAACCGGCTTAATCTGTTTTGATTTACTGTAAACCCTGCAGGAAGGTTTACTCACTCTTTCAATTCCAAAAATTGTGGGCTGTCCCTCAGATACATATTTTAAATACACACGAATGACGCCTTGTGTCTCATTCTCCAGGAATTTAAAATCCGTAATATATCCTTGTTCTTTCAGCACCCGCACCAATTCCAATTTTAATTTTGATCCGGGGATATCCACTTTAACAAACCCTGCTTTTCCACCATTTCTGATAATGGTCAGCATGTCTGCAATTGGATCACTAATTGCCATTTTTAATCTCCTTAAAATTAAGCTGATACTATTTTCGGTTTAAATCTGCTGATTACCAGCTTGATTTAGTGACACCTGGAAGCTTCCCTTCAGATGCAAGTTCTCGAAAACAAATTCTACAAATACCAGCTTTTCTAATAAATCCTCTTGGTCTACCGCATAAGGGGCATCTATTATATGCACGCACTGAAAACTTTGGTTTTCTTTTTGCCTTTGCGATTAAAGCTTTTTTAGCCAAGCTTTCCTCCTTAAGATCCTTAATTTTTGAAAGGCATTCCTAACAATTTCAAGAACTCTTTGCCTTCCTCATCCGTTTTTGCTGTTGTTACGATTGTAACATTCAGACCTTTGATACTATCTGTCTTATCATAATCAATTTCAGGGAATATAATGTGCTCAGTAATGCCCAGGCTGTAATTGCCCCTGCTATCAAAAGCTTTTCCGGATATTCCTCGAAAATCCCTAACACGTGGTAAAGCGATATTCACAAGCCTGTCAAAAAAATCAAACATTTTCTCACGACGCAGGGTCACTTTGCAGCCAATTGGCAAATCCGCGCGAAGTTTGAAATTTGCAATTGGTTTTTTTGCTCTTGTAATAACTGGTTTCTGACCGGCAATCAATGCCAGTTCTGAGGCTGCTGAATCTACGATCTTAGGGTTTCTGACCGCTTCTCCAAGTCCCATATTTAATACAATCTTTTCCAGCTTAGGCACTTGTAACTCATTTTTATAGTTAAAAGTTTCCCTAAGTTTGGGGACAACCTCGTTCGTGTATTTTTCCTTAAGAGTTGACATGTATTCTCTCCGCCCTTTGGTCTTATGCGTCTATCTGCTGATCACACTGTTTGCAGATTCTGACCCGTTTTCCATCTTCCAATGTTTTCATTCCAATTCTTGTTGGTTTGACGCATGAATTACACATGATCATAAGATTGGATATGTGAATCGGCATACTTTTTTCCACGATACCGCCCTGTGGATTTGCCTGTGTTGGACTCTGATGTACTTTTACAACATTAATATTTTCAACAACGACTCGGTTGGTCTTCTTAACGACTTTCAGTACCTTACCAATTTTACCTTTGTCTTTACCGGTCAGTACTTTAACCTTATCATCTTTTTTTAGTCTGATTTTCATGGTTTCCATTCTTTTATTCTCCAATACCCTGACCGTTTAAAGCACATCAGGTGCCAGAGAGACGATCTTCATAAATCTTTTTGCCCTTAACTCTCTCGCCACCGGACCAAAGATACGTGTACCAACTGGTTCATTTGACTTTGTTAAAATTACTGCTGAATTATCATCAAATCTGATCATTGAGCCATCTGGTCTTGATATTTCCTTTTTGGTTCTGACGATCACAGCTTGTACAATATCCCCTTTTCTTACTTTTGCATTAGGAATCGCCTCTTTTACTGAGCAAGTGATAATATCACCAATGCTGGCATATCTCCTTTTAGAGCCGCCGAGTACTTTAATACAGTACAACTCTTTTGCACCGGAGTTGTCTGCGACTGTTAATCTGGTTTCACTCTGAATCATTTCTCAACTCCTTTAATCAAACAGCTTTTTTAACAATTTCAATTACCCTGAAACGTTTCAGCTTACTCAAAGGTCTTGTCTCAATAATTTTAACGGTATCACCAATTCTGCATTCATTTTTTTCATCATGAGCGTGGTATTTTTTATGCCGTTTAATATATTTTTTATAAATCGAATGCTGTACAAATCTTTCGACTTTAACCACAACAGATTTTTCCATTTTATCTGATACGATAAGACCGATTAGCTCTTTTTTATTTTTTTGAATATTTTCCATAGTTATTATCTTCGCAAATTAGCTGACGTTTATATTCTTTTCTTTTGATATTGTATAAAGTCTTGCAATATCTTTTTTAACATTTGAAAGTGTTGCTGTATTCTCGAGCTGACCCACATCATTTTGAAAGCGAAGATTAAAAAGCTCTTTTTTCAATTCAGCAAGCTTTTCTTGAATCTGGACTGCTTCCATCTCTCTAATTTCACTGGCCTTCATTTTTACTTACTCCTTTCCACAAAACGGGTTTTTACGGAAAGTTTAGCAGCTGCGAGTTTCATCGCTTCTTGGGCAACCTCTCTTGTAACCCCTTCCATTTCATACAGGATTTTTCCGGGTTTTACTCTGGCAACCCATGCGTCTGTTGCCCCTTTACCTTTACCCATTCTAACTTCAGCCGGCTTTTTGGTGATCGGTTTATCCGGGAAAAATCTAATCCAGCTTTTACCTGCTCTTTTTGCATGACGAGTCAAAGCAACCCTTGCCGCTTCAATCTGTCTTGCATTTACATATCCGCATTCAACTGCCTGGAGGCCAAAGTCACCAAAACTCAAGGTATTGCCCCTTTGTGGTGTTCCTTTTGTTCGGCCGCGAAACTGTTTACGGAATTTTACATTTTTTGGACTAAGCATTATCTATATCTCCTAATTGCCGCTATTTAGCAAACGCCTGTTCATTTGGACTCAGTACTTCACCTTTAAAGATAAAGGTTTTAATTCCAATGGTTCCGTATGTAGTCCTGGCTTCAGTAAAACCGTAATCCACATCTGCCCTGAGGGTATGAAGGGGGATACGACCTTCTTTATACCATTCTGTTCTCGCCATTTCAGCGCCCCCTAAACGACCGGCACAAATAATTTTAATACCTTTGGCACCAAACCGCATGGCAGAGGAAACGCTTCTTTTCATTGCCCTTCGAAATGCAATTCTTCTTTCCAGTTGAAGTGCAATATTTTCAGCCACCAACTGCGCATCAATCTCAGGACGCCTGACTTCTTTTATATCAATCAGGACGGCAGGATTCAGCATTTTTTCAAGCTCTTGTTTTAACAATGCGATTTCAGATCCTTTTTTTCCAATGATGATACCCGGTCTTGCTGCGAAGACTCTGAGCCGGATCTGTTTTGAAAAGCGTTCAATTTCAATTTTTGAAATACCTGCATGGTACAGTTTCTTTTTCAGAAATTTCCTGACTTTGAAATCTTCTTCTACAAAAGAGGCATATTCTTTATCTGCATACCATCTGGAATCCCAAGTCCTGATGATGCCTAATCTTAATCCGGTAGGATGTACTTTCTGGCCCAAGCTAATTTCCTCCTATTTGTCAGCTTCTTCAACAATTACTGTTAAATGGCTGGTTCTCTTCAAAATTCTGGTTGCTCTTCCCCTGGCTCTTGGTCTGAACCGTTTCATAGAAGGGCCGTGATCGACGATTATATTTTTCACAACCAGTTTATCCACATCAAGCTCATTGTTATGCTCAGCATTTGCAACTGCTGACTGCAGGGTTTTGTGAATAATCCCTGCTGCCTTAAGCGGCATAAACTTCAAAAGTGTCAGGGCCTGATCGGCTGTTTTACCTTTAACTTCATCAATCGGCAACCGAAGCTTAAAAGGCGAAATCCTTGTATATCTTGTCGTTGCTTTAACTTCCATATCAATATCCTTTACATCAGAATCCTTATGGCAAAGAGACTATCTCCTGGCTTTTTTATCTCCTGCATGACCCCAAAAAGTTCTTGTGGGTGAAAACTCACCAAGCTTATGACCGACCATATTTTCCGATACAAAAACCGGGATAAACTTTTTGCCGTTATGGACAGCAAATGTAATCCCGACCATTTCAGGAAATATAGTAGATCGACGTGACCAAGTTTTGATAACGTTGTTGCTTTTGGATTTACCGGCTTCCAAAACTTTCTTATAAAGCTGCGGTGCTATGTATGGTCCTTTTTTTAATGATCTTGGCATAATTAATCACCTATTTATTTTCTCTTAGCTCTTCTTTTAACAATGTATTGATCCGTTCTTGCATTCTTCCGGGTTCTCTTACCTTTTGTCGGGACACCCCAAGGGGTACAAGGCTGTCTACCGCCGGAAGATCTTCCTTCACCACCGCCCATGGGATGGTCAACAGGGTTCATTGCAACACCACGAACTGAAGGACGTCTTCCCATCCATCTGGTTCTTCCTGCTTTCCCGATCTTCACATCACCGTGTTTTTCATTACCGACCCTGCCCACTGTGGCTTTACACTTCAGGTGAATCATTCTTACTTCACCGGAAGGCAGGAGAACCTGGGCATAATTGCCTTCTTTAGCCATTAACCTTGCATAGGCGCCTGCGCTTCTGACGATCTGGCCGCCTTTATTCTGCTTTAATTCGATATTATGAATTCTTGTACCTGTTGGAATGTTTTCAAGCGGCATACAATTACCGGGTTTGATATCAGCATCAGGTCCAGTTTCAAGGATATCGCCGGGTTTTACATCCAATGGTGCCAGAATATATCTTTTTTCACCATCAGCATAAACCAGAAGGGCGATTCTCGCACTTCTGTTTGGATCATACTCAATGGCAGATACCTTGGCTGGAATACCATCTTTATCTCTTTTAAAATCAATAATACGATATTTCTTTTTTGCTCCGCCACCTCTGTGCTTTGCCGTAATTCGTCCGTAGGCATTACGGCCGGCACGCTTATTTATCTTTTTGGTCAGTTTTCTTTCAGGCCTTGTTTTGGTAATCTCTTCAAAAGAAAGGTATTCCTGAGAACGTCGACCTGGAGATGTCGGTTTTGTCTTAATTATTGTTGACATATATATACCTCTTTAAACACCTTCAAAAAAATCAATTCGTTGTCCTGGCATCAGTGTGACTATCGCTTTTTTCCAGTCTTTTCTTTTACCAATGATCCTGCCGCGTTGTTTTACTTTTCCCTTTACCTGTACGGTTCTGACTTGCTTAACCTTGGTATTAAAACTTTTTTCAACAGCATCTTTGATTTCAACACGGTTGGCTCTTTTATCTACTTTAAGCGTTACCTGGTTGTTTAACTCTTTCTGAAGGGTTGTTTTTTCAGTAACGAGCGGTCCCCTGATAATGTCATATTCTCTCATTTTAACTTAACCTCCCTTCAATATTTTTAATGGTATCTTCAACCAAAAGAAGGTTCTTGAATTTTAGAATGTCATAGACATTAAGACCCTCAGTCTTTATCACTTTTACATCAGGAATGTTTCGTGAAGAAAGCAGAAGGTTTGTATCCTCTGCATCAGAAACAATTAACAGATCTGAAAGGTCTAAAGTTTTGAGTATCGAGGCAAGATCTTTTGTCTTAATGGCCTCAAGCTTAAAATCATCTATCACATAAATGGTCTTATCTTCAACTTTTGAACTCAATGCCATTTTAAGTGCAAGTTTTCTTACCTTTTTAGGAACTTTTATTGCATAAGATCTCTGGGATGGCCCAAAAATCACTCCGCCGCCCTTTCTCAAGGGAGATTTAACACTACCGGCACGCGCATTACCGGTTCCTTTCTGCCTGAAAAGTTTCTTGGTACTGCCTTTCACCATTCCCCTTGTCTTAACCGCAGCAGTCCCTTCTCGCTTTGCTACGAGCTGGGACCGAACAACCTGGTGAAGAACACTTGTTTTAATGGGAGTGTTGAATATCTCTTCAGAAAGCTGAGCTTCAGACACTTTTTCACCTGCACTGTTTAATACATCTACAGCAGCCATATTCTTCCTCATAAATTTTGATCAGCTATGCATCACTGCGCCGTTTGTTGCAATACCCATAGCCGCATTTTCGTCTAAAAAGACGATTGGTTTACTAAATATTTATGTTAAGCCTTTTTTACTTCTAAAATCCCTGTCTTGAATCCAGGAACGGGTCCTTTAACCAACAGGAGATTATCTTCCGGCTTAATATCTACAATCGTTAAATTTTTTATGGTCTTTCTATCAGTGCCCATTTGACCGGGCAGTTTCTTTCCTTTAAACACCTTTCCCGGCCAGGCACTGTTTCCAATTGACCCTGGCTTTCTGTGGTTTCTGCTACCATGTGTCTCAGGACCGCGCTGAAAACCATGCCGTTTGATTGTACCCTGGAAACCGACTTCAAATATGTCTACACCAATCGTAGCCCCTGCTTCCACATCATCTACATCATCGGTTCTGAATTCTCTTAAAACACGGAATCCCTTATCAGTTGATTTTTTTAAATGCCCTGCAATCGGTTTATTTAATTTTTCAACCGGTTTTTCATCAAATCCTAGCTGAAGGGCATTATACCCATCAGACTCTTTTGTTTTAACCTGGGTAACAACACAAGGTCCAACCTGCACAACAGTAACAGGAACAAGTTTTCCAGCAGAGGAAAACACATTGGTCATTCCGATTTTTTTTCCAAGTAATGCACTCATAATTGGTTCCTGCTATTGAACTATAATTTAATTTCCACATCCACGCCCGGCGAAAGATCAAGTTTCATTAACGCATCAACCGTCTGCTGGGTGGGTTCGAGAATATCCATCATTCTTTTATGGGTTCTAATTTCAAACTGTTCTCTTGATTTCTTATTCACGTGAGGAGAACGCAATACAGTAAATTTGTTTATCCGTGTTGGAAGCGGTACAGGGCCTACTATTCTTGCACCGCTTTTCCTGGCTGTATCAACGATATCCACTGAAGACTGATCAAGGAGTTTATGATCATATGCTTTAAGCCTGATCCTGATTTTAGTTTTCAACATGATAGACCGTTCTTCCTCACTTATTCTACAATTTCACCGATAACGCCGGCGCCTACGGTACGTCCACCTTCTCTGATGGCAAATCTCAACTCTTTCTCCATGGCAATCGGGTTGATCAGTTCAACATTAATGGTTGCATTATCACCCGGCATGATCATCTCAACGCCTTCTTCAAGCGTCAGTACACCTGTGATATCTGTTGTTCTAAAAAAGAACTGAGGTCTGTAGCCGCTGAAAAACGGGGTATGACGACCACCCTCTTCTTTGCTCAATGCATACATCTCTGCTTTGAACTTTGTATGGGGGGTAATCGTACCTGGTTTAGACACAACCTGGCCTCTTTCTACCTGATCCCGTTTGGTTCCGCGGAGCAGAAGACCTACATTATCACCCGCCTGGCCTTCATCAAGCAGTTTTCTAAACATCTCAACACCCGTACATACGGTCTTGGCTGTTTCTCTAATACCTACAATCTCTACCTCTTCACCCGTTTTGATCACACCACGTTCAATCCTGCCGGTAACAACTGTACCACGGCCGGAAATAGAAAATACGTCCTCAATGGGCATCAGAAAGGGTTTGGCTGTATCTCTTTCAGGTTCAGGCACGTATGAATCAAGGATATCAAGAAGTTCAAATATCGGTTTGGCTTCTTCACTGTTGCAATCATCGCTTTCAAGTGCTTTCAGTGCGCTGCCTCTGATGATCGGTGTGTCATCTCCCGGGAACTCATACGTATCCAGAAGCTCTTGAAGCTCCATCTCTACCAGCTCGATCAATTCTTCATCATCTACCATGTCGCATTTGTTTAAAAATACAACAATCTTGGGTACGCCTACCTGACGGGCAAGAAGGATATGTTCTCTTGTCTGAGGCATTGGACCGTCATCTGCACTTACAACCAGCACTGCACCATCCATCTGGGCGGCACCGGTAATCATGTTCTTAATGTAGTCAGCATGGCCCGGGCAGTCCACATGAGCGTAATGTCTGTTTTCTGTCTCATACTCTACATGGGCTGTAGCGATTGTGATACCACGCTCTCTTTCTTCAGGCGCTTTGTCAATTTCATCAAACGGAACAAACTCTGCATTGCCTTTCATCCCGGCATGCTTGGTGATTGCTGCTGTAAGCGTAGTCTTCCCATGGTCTATATGACCGATTGTTCCTATGTTCACATGCGGCTTCGTCCGCTCAAATTTCTCCTTAGCCATCCTCTTTAGTCCTCCTGGTTAATTCCTTGTGTGGAATATGTTATCGGGATATTCATAAAATATATTTATTACCACCTGAAATGTGCAAACGCCTTATTGGCCTCTGCCATTTTGTGCGTATCTTCCTTCTTCTTGATCGCGCCGCCCCGTTCGTTGTATGCATCAAGCAATTCAGACGCCAGTTTGTTGGCATATCCTTTTTCAGAACGACCACGGCTGAAATTAATCAACCATCTGAAAGCAAGCGCAGTCTGCCTGCTGGGTTTAATATCGGTTGGCACCTGATAAGTTGACCCGCCGATTCTTCTGGACTTTACCTCAACCGCAGGCCTGACATTATCTATTGCTTTTTTCAATACATCCAGACCAGGTTCGCCTACTTTTTCTTCTGCAATCAACAACGCATTCCGAACGACTTTACGGGCTGCATTTTTCTTCCCGTCTTTCATCACGCAGTTCACAAACTTAGCGGCAAGCTTTTCTTCCTGTGTCGCATCTTTTGTTGTATTATCAAGATTAATTTCTTTTACTGCCATTCTTTATGTCCACCATAGTTTATTTTTTTCATTTACCGTTATTTTGGTCTTTTTGCTCCGTATTTTGACCGGCCCTGCCGTCTGTCATCAACACCTAATGTGTCAAGAGCACCCCTGACGATATGATAGCGAACACCTGGAAGGTCTTTTACCCTGCCGCCTCTAACAAGCACAACAGAGTGCTCCTGAAGGTTATGACCCATACCTGGTATATATGCAGCAACTTCCATTCCAGTAGTCAGACGGACCCTGGCTACTTTTCTCAAAGCAGAGTTCGGTTTCTTAGGCGTGGATGTATACACCCTGGTACAGACACCACGTTTTTGAGGGCCGCCTTTTAAACCAGGCGTACTCACCTTTTTTTCCGCTTTTTTTCTACCTTTTCTAACCAACTGATTTATGGTCGGCATAACTTTCCCAACGCTCCTTATCAAAATTAAACAATTGTCATACACGACAAAATATTTAATTTTACTTTCACTTGCCTAAAAAGTCAAGTTTTTTTATTTTTAATTTATATCTGTGCAACCTCTCCAAACCCTACTTCAACATTTCTGTATCCTGGGAAACCTGTTCCTGCTGGTATGATTCTGCCCATGACAACATTTTCTTTCAATCCCTTAAGGCTGTCATATTTACCTTCAATAGCCGCAAGCGTCAACACCTTTGTGGTTTCCTGAAATGATGCGGCTGAAAGGAAACTGTCTGTAGACAACGATGCCTTTGTAATGCCGAGAATCAGCGGCTCGCCTTTTGCCGGTTCCCCTCCATTCATCGCCACTTCACGGTTCACTTCCTCAAAATGGACTCTGTCCACCTGTTCATCCGGAATAAAGTTTGTATCACCTGTGCTGATAACTTTAACCCGCCTCATCATCTGTCGAATCACAACTTCAATATGCTTGTCATTGATTCTGACCCCCTGGAGCCGGTATACCTCCTGAACCTCGTCCACCAGATATTTGGCTAGGGCGACTTCCCCTTTGATATTCATGATATCCTGAGGATTGGCACTGCCTGCAATCAATGGGTCTCCAGCCTTCACATAATCACCGTCATACACAGTGACATGTTGACCTTTTGGAATGGAATAGTCTTTTTTATCCCCAACATCTGTCGGGGTTATCGTGACTTTCTGTCGGCCTTTGGTTCCTTTGGAAACAGACACATACCCGTCGATTTCAGTCAGGATGCCTGGATCTTTTGGTTTCCTGACCTCAAAAAGTTCAGCTACTCTCGGAAGACCACCGGTGATATCTTTGGTTTTCGTTGTTGCTCTCGGTAACTTTGCAATAACATCACCTGCCATGATCTGCTCGTCTTCCTCAACCGTCAGAATCGCATTTACCGGCAGATAATATCTTGCTGCTGTTTTAGAGTTCGGCAGCTTAATCCCTTTCCCATCTTTATCTTTCAGTGTAATTTGTGGACGGATATCCGTATCTTTGCCTTCGGTAATGGTACGGGATACTTTACCTGTAACAGGGTCAATCTGTTCCTGAACCGTATTGCCAACTTCAATATCAGCAAACCGAACCCTTCCTGACACCTCTGTGATGATAGGGGTTGTAAACGGATCCCATGTGGCAATTACATCTCCCGGCTCTATTGTCTGACCGTCCTTGATGTGCAGCGTTGCCCCGTAAATCACTGTTTCCTTGGCCCTCTCCCTGCCTTCTTCTCCAACAATGGTAATACCGCCGCCTTTTCTGTTCATGACAATGACGTCATTGTCAGCCGAAACAACGGTCTGGATATCTTCGTTGTACTGCAGGATGCCGCCGACCCTTGCTTTAATTTCAGCAACCTCTACCTTCCTGGATGCAGTTCCACCAATATGAAACGTTCTCATGGTCAGCTGAGTACCCGGTTCACCAATCGACTGGGCCGCAACAATACCGATAGCCTGCCCTATTTCAACAGTAACGCCGTGTGCCAGATCCCGGCCATAGCATCGTGAGCATACGCCATGTTTAGAATTACAGGTTAACACTGAACGAATTTTTACCTTCTGTACCCCAGCTTCTTCTATCTGCTTTACATGGTTTTCATCCAGTTCTGTATCAACTCCCACGATAAATTCATCCGAATATGGATCGCGGATATCCTCCTGGGTCACTCTGCCCAGAATTCTTTCTCCAAGAGTCTGGATAATTTCACCGCCCTCATACAGTGCTTCAACTTCAATACCGTTAATCGTACCGCAGTCAGCTTCGACAATGGTACAATCCTGCCCTACATCAGCCAGCCGCCGTGTAAGGTATCCTGAGTTGGCAGTTTTCAAAGCTGTATCTGCCAATCCTTTACGGGCACCATGTGTTGAAATAAAATATTGCAGAACTGAAAGGCCTTCACGGAAGCAGGCTGTGATCGGGTTTTCAATAATTTCCCCGGATGGTTTGGCCATCAACCCACGCATACCGGCCAGCTGACGCATCTGGTCCTTACTGCCCCTTGCACCAGAGTCAGCCATAACATAAACTGCATTGAGTTCTTCGGGCTGATTTTCATCGTTGGCAATGGTGGGATTTTTCATAACTTCCATCATGGCATTAGCAATATCATCTGTGCTTTGCGCCCAGATATCAACCACTTTATTGTATTTCTCGCCCTGTGTGATAAGACCTTCTGAATACTGGTTTTTAATATCTTCAATATTTTTTTCTGCATCTGCAATGATATCCCACTTCTCATCCGGAATAATCATATCATCCACACAGATGGAAAGCCCTCCCAGCGTAGAGTACTTATATCCGATATCCTTGAGTCTGTCAGACAGGATAACGGTTTCTTTAAGGCCAATATTTCGATAGGCATAGTCGATTAATTTTACAATCGAAGACTTGTCCATTAATTTGTTCACAAGGTTGAACGGTAAAGTGGTTTCTCTTTTGTCCACCTTAAAAATCGTATAGAAATCTCCAACCTTTCTAACCCCGGTAAACTGATCTTGTTTTAAGCCGTAAAGCTGCTCAACGACAATTTCAGATACCTGGAAAATATTTTTAAATTCTTTTCGGGTTAAAAGACCTGTTTTTCCTTTGGTCTTTTTAATTTCACTATCAGAATATTTTTTAAAGACTTTATCAAAATCTTTGCCTGCAGTTAACTCTTCCAGAGCAGCTTCACATTCCTCCAGGGTCTCTGTCCTGATTCTGCTTAAAGAAAGCAGTATATCACCGGGAATTGTCTCCCAGAGAAGAATTCTCCCAGTGGTTGTTTCATATAATTTACCGTCGATTCTAACTTTGATTCTGGCATGCAGGGCAAGTTCGCCTGCATCAAATGCATATCTGACTTCTTCAATGCTTGAAAACCTTATGCCCTCGCCCTTTTGAGCACGAACAGCCCGGGTCATATAATAAATACCCAGAACAATATCCTGGGTTGGCACTATAATCGGCTGGCCATTAGCCGGCGACAGAATATTGTTGGTCGACAGCATCATGATCCTTGCCTCAAGCTGGGACTCAAGAGACAATGGCACATGAACAGCCATCTGATCCCCGTCAAAGTCTGCATTAAAGGCAGGACAAACCAGTGGATGAAGCTGAATGGCTTTCCCCTCAATAAGAACAGGTTCAAATGCCTGGAATCCAAGACGATGAAGTGTTGGTGCCCTGTTGAGCATCACAGGATATTCTTTTACAACTGATTCAAGTGCATCCCAGACTTCAGTCTCTTCTCTTTCAACCATTTTTTTAGCGCTTTTTACGGTAGAGACAAGCCCTTTTTGTTCAAGATAGTTATAAATAAAAGGTTTGAACAATTCCAACGCCATTTTTTTAGGGATACCGCATTGATGCAGCCTGAGTTCCGATCCAACCGTAATAACGGTACGACCGGAATAGTCGACACGTTTACCCAGAAGGTTTTGTCTGAACCGTCCCTGTTTCCCTTTTAAGGTATCACTGAGTGATTTCAACGGTCTTTTATTTGTCCCTGTAACCACCCTGCCATGCCGGCCATTATCAAACAGAACATCGACGGCTTCCTGGAGCATTCTTTTTTCGTTCCGGACAATGATATCCGGCGCATTCAGGTCCACGAGCCTTTTTAAACGGTTATTTCTGTTTAAAACCCTTCGATACAGGTCATTCAAATCAGACGTGGCAAACCGTCCGCCTTCAAGCGGAACCAATGGTCTTAAATCAGGCGGAAGGATCGGACACGCTGTCAGAATCATTCGTGTCGGCTCAATACCAGAGGTCAGAAAGGCATCAATGACTTTCAGCCTTTTGGACATCTTCTGCTGTTTGGCAACCGACTTCGTCATATGGATCTGTTCTTTTAAATCGTCATGAACCGCCTGAAGATCAATTTCTTCAAGGAGCTTTAAAATGGCTTCGGCACCGATACCTGCCTCAAACTCATCACCAAACGCTTCTATTGCTTCATAATATTGATCATCAGACAGCAGCTGCAGTTTCTTAAGGCCGGTGTCTTTTGGATCAATCACAATATAAGAATCAAAATACAGCACTTTTTCCAGATTCTTTAATGTCAGATCAAGGACATTCCCTATTTTGCTGGGCAGGCTTTTCAAAAACCAGATATGAGAGACAGGTGACGCCAATTCAATATGTGCCATTCTTTCCCGCCGCACTTTAGACTGGATCACTTCAACGCCGCATTTCTCACAGACAACGCCTCGGTGTTTCATGCGTTTGTATTTACCGCAGTTGCACTCATAATCTTTTGTCGGGCCAAAAACTTTGGCGCAAAAAAGCCCATCCCGCTCAGGTTTAAATGTCCTGTAATTTATTGTTTCCGGTTTTTTGATTTCACCGTGAGACCACTCTCTAATCTGGTCTGAAGATGCAAGGCTGATTTGTACACCCTGATAAATCTTAGGATCTTTTGGTTTTGCGAAGAAATCGTATATATTGTCCAATGTCTTCTCCTTATCTGCTACCTTCTATAAGATTCATATCCAAACCCAGACTATTCAATTCTTTGGTTAGAACCCTGAAAGATTCAGGCATTCCAGGTTCAAGAACGTTCTGGCCTTTCACTATTTTCTCATACATTCTGGTCCTTCCTGTCATATCATCAGACTTGACAGTCAAAAATTCCTGTAATGCATGAGCTGCTCCATATGCTTCCATTGCCCACACTTCCATTTCTCCCAGTCTCTGGCCGCCAAACTGGGCTTTACCCCCCAGTGGCTGCTGGGTTACCAGAGAATACGGCCCTATGGATCGCGCATGAAGTTTATCATCAACTAAATGATGAAGTTTAAGCATGTACATGGTACCAACCGTTACTGTCTTATCAAACGGTTCACCTGTCCTGCCATCATAAAGTACAGACTGACCAGACGTATCAAATCCGGCAATCTTGATGAGCTTTTTAATTTCATCTTCACTGGCACCATCAAAGACTGGCGTTGCCATGTGAACACCATTTTTATAATACGATGCAAAATCCACCAGCGCTTCATCAGACATCTTTTCGATGTTTTTTGCCAGCGTATCTTCTTTCATGTCCAGTTTCTGGGCTTCTGTCATTGAAAAAATCTGGATGACTTTTTCCCTTAATTTGTCCAGTTTCATCTGATTAAGTAATTCATCAATTCGCTGCCCCAGGGCGAATGCAGCATGTCCCAGATGAATCTCCAGGATCTGTCCGACATTCATACGGGAAGGAACCCCCAGAGGATTCAATACCATATCAACCGGTCTTCCATCTTCAAAATACGGCAAATCTTCAACCCTTAAAATTCTTGAGACAACCCCTTTGTTACCGTGGCGGCCTGCCATTTTATCACCAACCGAGAGCACGCGTTCCATGGCAACACTGATTTTGATCATCTTCAGTACACCAGGCGGAAGGTCATCTCCTTTCTCAAATCGAGACACCTGCCGGTTAAAATGCTCTCTGGCCTTTTTAATCTGATCCTGGGCACTTTCCAGTATGATCTGGGCTTTTTCTGTCAGCACCGCATCCTTAACAGCGACATTGACCAGTACGGATATGGGAACCTCGGCAAAAACGCCGGGTTTTACTTTTGCGCCAGATTTTATGAGAACTTTGCCTGATTTTTCCAGTTCAGCAATGACCTTCTTTCCTTCAAGGATCATTTCAACTTTTTCCTGCGCCACACGAGAGATAATTTTAATCTCATCATCCCTGTCTTTTTCAAGCCGTTCTATTTCTTCATCTTCAATCAGTCTGGTACGGTCATCTTTGGTAAGGCCTCTTCTTGAGAAAACCTTTGCATCAATTACCTTTCCTTTAACACCCGGGGGCACACAAAGGGAAGTATCCTTAACATCACCGGCTTTTTCACCAAAAATAGCCCGAAGCAGTTTTTCTTCCGGAGACAGCTGTGTTTCTCCTTTAGGGGTAATTTTACCGACAAGGATGTCACCAGAGGTCACTTCCGCACCCAGTCTGATCACACCACTTTCATCTAAATTTCTCAACGCTTCTTCACCCACATTGGGAATATCACGGGTAATTTCTTCTTTGCCCAGTTTCGTATCTCTGGCCAAAACTTCAAACTCTTCAACGTGGACAGAGGTATAGACGCCGTCTTTTACCAACCGCTCACTCACAAGGATGGAATCCTCATAATTGTACCCATCCCAGGGCATAAATGCGACAGTAACATTTTTTCCAAGGGCCAGCTCACCCATTTCCGTAGAAGGGCCGTCTGCAATGACCTGCCCCTTTTTAACCTCTTCACCTTTTTCCACGATGGGCCTGTGATTAAAGCAGGTGTTTTGATTGGACCTTACAAATTTTATACAGTTATAGATGGAAACGGCTTTCTCAAACGTGCCTTCTTCAGGTTCATGGTTCCGAACCACAATCCTTTTTGAATCCACATCAACAACAACACCGTCATAATCGGCAACAATTGTCACACCAGAATCTCTGGCCACAACGCTTTCCATTCCTGTGCCGACCAGCGGCGCCTCGCTCCTGATCAGGGGGACAGCCTGGCGTTGCATGTTGGACCCCATCAGTGCCCTGTTGGCATCGTCGTTTTCAAGAAAAGGAATCAAGGATGCAGAGACAGACACCAGTTGGTTTGGTGATACGTCCATAAATTTTACATCCTTATTTTCAATCATCTCAAATTCACCCGCAACCCTTGAAGAGACCAGCGGGTTTATAAAATTGCCATCTGTATCCAATGGGGCATTTGCCTGTGCAATGGGATGATCACTTTCTTCAAATGCAGATAAATGCTTGATTTCTTTAGATGCATTTCCTTTCTCTGCAATTCTGAAAGGGGTTTCAATAAACCCAAAATCGTTAACCCTTGCATAGGTGCACAATGAGACAATTAAACCGATATTGGGTCCCTCAGGTGTCTCAATTGGGCAGATCCTTCCATAATGTGACGGATGAACGTCCCTGACCTCAAACCCTGCCCTTTCTCTTGTCAAACCGCCAGGGCCCAGTGCAGACAACCTTCTTTTATGCGTGGTTTCAGACAAGGGGTTTGTCTGGTCCATAAACTGGGACAATTGGGATGTACCGAAGAATTCTCTGACAACAGCAGACACTGGTTTGGGATTGATCAAATCATGCGGCATCATGGCATCAACTTCCTGCATGCTCATTTTTTCCTTGATCGCTCTTTCCATCCGGACAAGCCCGATTCGATAATGATTCTCAAGGAGCTCGCCAACTGCACGGACACGCCTGTTCCCCAGGTGATCGATATCATCTACCTGTCCCTGAGTGTCCTTCAAATCAATCAAGGTGGATGCTGTTAACAGGACATCTTCTTTTCTCAATGTTTTTACATCAATCTTGGTATCAACACCCAGGCGGTGATTCATTTTTAATCTGCCAACTTTAGACAGGTCATAATAGGCCTGTCTGAAAAACAGATGATCTATAAAATCCTGGGCCACTTCAATCGTGGCAGGATTACCGGGTCTCAAGCGTCTATAAATATCCATTAACGCTTCTTCTTTGGTTTCTATTTTGTCTGAGACAAGGGTTTTTCTCATGGAGTCGGAGCTTCTGGGATCAACATAGAGAACAGTGAACGCTTTAAGACCTTTTTCTTCCATGAGTTCAAAGCTTTCTTCAGTAATCAATTCACCAGCTTTAAAAATGATTTCTTTGCTGTCTTTAGAGATGACATTCTGCGCAAAAGCCTTGTCTATCAGCTCTTCGTCGAGGATAGGGATATAATCCATCCCGTCATCAACCAGCTGTTTCAATGCCTTTTTAGTAAAAATTCTTCCCTTCGGTACAACGACTTTCTTTGTTTTAGGCGATTTAATATCAAAGCTGGCGCGCTGGCGTTTCAAATTTTCTGGCGAGAACTCTTTAAAGAAAGATCCTCTCTTTTTTACAATGTTTTCTTTCTTATAGAAAAAATTTAAAATATCTTCACTGGTGTAGCCAAAGGATTTAAAAAGAATAGAAACAGGGAATTTACGCCGCCTGTCTATCCTGATATTGACGATATCCTTTGCATCTATTTCCATATCAATCCAGGAGCCTCTAACAGGAATAATCCTGGCGTTATAAATAATTTTACCTGTAGAGTAATTCTTTCCTTTATCATGATCAAAAAACACACCAGAGGATCTGTGCAGCTGGCTGACGACAGCTCTTTCAGTACCATTTATAATAAACGTACCCTGCCGTGTCATCAATGGTATGGTGCCGAAATAGATTTCCTGTTCTTTAATATCACGAATCGTTGAAATGTTTGTTTCCTTATCGTGGTCATAAACAACAAGCCGGACCCTGATATTCACTGGAATATCATAGGTCATTCCTCTTGATGTACATTCTTTCATGGAATGTTTTGATTCGCCAAAGGAATAAGATACGTATTCCAATGATGATGTATCTGTAAAATCCTTTATCGGAAAAACAGACTTAAAAACAGCATGGAGTCCCTTTTCTTCCCTGTCTTCAGGCAGGACGTCCCTTTGAAGAAAACTCTCATAAGAATTTCTCTGCATCCCGATTAAATCAGGAATGTCAATAATTTTTCTTCTGCTGCCAAACTCTTTTCTAATACGCTTATTTGTCAAAAGACTTCCGGTCATGATATCTCCCAGTGTGAGTTTTTCCAACCGTAAAAGCGGAGACATGGCACCATTGCCTTGCCCCCGCATAAACTTTATGCAAGTTAAAATTCAGGTAAACACTATCGTTTACATAAATTATTTTACAGAAACCTGTGCGCCTGCACCTTCTAACTGCTCTTTGATTTTATCTGCTTCTTCTTTTGCCACACCTTCTTTAACTGCTTTGGGTGCTTCCTCGACAAGCGCTTTTGCTTCTTTAAGGCCAAGACCAGTAATCGCACGCACTTCTTTAATAACGTTTATTTTCTTGTCACCAAATGCTTCAAGAACAACATCAAACTCAGTCTTTTCTTCTTCTGCAGCACCTGCATCGCCAGCAGCTGGCATTGCACCACCGGCAAACGCGACAGGAGCAGCAGCAGTTACACCAAATTTTTCTTCAAGTTCTTTCACGAGCTCTGAAAGCTCAAGAACACTCATGTCAGCTATAAAATCAATTACATTTTCTTTTGTGATATCAGCCATTTTTTTCTCCTAAATAAAACTATATCTAAATCTATTATTTTTTAATTATTATCCTTAACTTATGCTGCTTCTTTTTGATCTTTTATTGCATTGAGCACATTAACAAACGATCTCGGGATGCCTGAAAGAACATTAACAAATGATGTTGGTACTGCATTAAGCGTGTAAACCAGTTTGCTAAGCAATTCTTCTTTAGAGGGCATTTTTGCCAGTTGTTTTATCTCGTCAACATTCAGAAGCTTTCCTGATAAAGCAGCCGCTTTTATTTCAAGTTTTTCATTGTCTTTGGCAAACTTGACTAAAATTTTTGCCGGGGCAACAGGATCTTCTTTAGACAAAACAATGGCATTGGGCCCTTTTAGAAAATCTTTCATCAAGGCCGTATCTGTGCCTTCTGATGCCCGATCCAGCAATGTGTTCTTAACGACCTCCATTTGAACCCCCTCATTTCTGAGCTGAGCACGAAGGTCGGTCATTTTCAATACATCGAGGCCTTTATAGTCGACCAGTATTGAAATTTCAGACTCTGAAAAATCCTTAGAGAGCCTTTCAACCATTTCTTTTTTTTGGGAAATATTCAGCAATTTTCCTACACCTCCTTCCATACATTTTAATTTTCCGAAGGTGCCAACTAAACCAAAACAAAATCTTATATTCTTCTATCTCGGCAGGCCGGCAAATCCGATTATATGCTTTCTTAAAAAAGCACACCTACTGTCTATGACAGGTTTTAACTTTTTATTTTATCAACATGGGATCGATTTTTATACCCGGTCCCATTGTTGAAGAAATGCTGATTGTTTTTAAGTAAGTTCCCTTGCTGGCAGCAGGTTTTAACGCGACCAGCTTGTCCAGGAATGCCTTTACATTTTCAACCAGTTTTTCTGCACCAAAAGATACTTTTCCAACGGGAACATGAACAATACCTGCTTTTTCAACTCTAAAATCTATTTTACCCGCCTTCAGCTCATTGATGGCTTTTTCAAGTTCAAAGGTGACCGTCCCTGTTTTTGCATTTGGCATCAGTCCTCTAGGGCCAAGGATCCTGCCCAGTTTTCCGACTGTACCCATCATATCAGGTGTAGCAACGGCTTTGTCAAACCCGAACCATCCATTTTGGATTTTTTCAATGGTCTCTTCATCAGCAATAAAATCTGCACCAGCATCTAATGCTTCTTTCTCTTTTTCACCTTTTGTGAAAACCAGTACTTTTACTTCTTTACCAAGCCCATTCGGCAATACAACTGTACCACGAACCATTTGATCTGCATGCCGCGGATCAACTCCCAATCTTACGGCAACATCAACGGTTTCATCAAACTTTGCATAGCTTGAAGAAACAGTTAGTTCCAATGCATCCTTTGGATCGTATTGAACTGTTCTATCGACCTTTTTAAGTGCTTCTGTATGTTTTTTACTCCGCTTCGGCATTTTCTTCACTCTTTTACTTAAAGTTAAATTACTTCTATCCCCATGCTTCTTGCTGTACCTGCAATAATTTTTACAGCGGCATCAATATCTGAGGCGTTTAAATCTTCTTTTTTGGTTTCTGCAATTGCAACAAGCTGGTCTCTGGTAACTTTTCCGACTTTTTCCCGATTGGGCTCGCCAGACCCTTTTGCAATTTTTGCTGCAGCCAGCAATAATCTAGATGCCGGTGGCGTTTTTGTAATAAAGCTAAACGATCTATCCTGATAAACTGTGATTACCACAGGAATAATAGATCCTGCATCATTTGCGGTTTTTGCATTAAAAGCCTTACAAAAATCCATAATATTTACACCATGCTGACCCAGTGCAGGTCCAATCGGCGGTGACGGATTTGCTTTTCCTGCTTCAACCTGAAGCTTTATTTGTGTCATTACTTTTTTTGCCATTTTCTTTAACTCCTGAAACTTAACTTAAACCATATTATTTACGGCACTATATTTTACTTACCTGTATAAAATTCAACTCCACAGGGGTTGCACGTCCAAATATACTTACCAACACTTTAATTTTTTCTTTATCAGGAGAGACATCCTCTACTGTTCCGTTAAAATTCGAGAATGGCCCATCCACCACTCTGACTTCATCACCTGGTTCAAAAAAGTATTTGGGTTGAGGCTTGTTTTTACCCTGCTGCATTTTATCTATAATGCTTTGAGCCTCTTTGTCACTTATGGGTGCTGGTTTGTTCTTTCCACCAAGGAAACCCGTCACTTTCGGGGTAGAATTTACAATATGCCACGTCTCATTATCCAAATGCATTCTAACCAAAATATATCCAGGATAAAATTTGCGTGAAGATTCTTTTTTCTTTCCCCCTACAAGCTCTACAATATTCTCAGTCGGGATTAATATTTCACCAAATTTTTCCGGATGTTTAGATCCTTCAATTTTTTCTTCCAGAGCGACTTTTACTTTCTGCTCATGGCCAGAATACACATGTACCACATACCATTTTAGAGACATGACATTTCCCTTGTTTTATGTCAGGACAACCTGAACAAGCTTTGACAGACCAAAATCAAACAGTCCTAAAAAAGCTGCAACGATAAACACAAAAATGATCACCACAATGGTTGTTCCCGTGGTTTGTTTCTTTGTAGGCCATGTTACTTTTTTCAATTCAACTTGAACCTCACGAAAGAATTCCATTGCTTTCTGAAAGAAATTGGGTTCGCCGGTTTTAGCTTCTGCCAGGCTTTTATCCTGCTTAGCTTTCAAAGGACTTGTCACCTTAGCCGATTTCGAACTTGAAAATTGAGATGTTGTCTTTTCAGCTTTTTTACTTTCTGAAACAACTCTTTTCTTTTTCTTTTCACTTAAAGGCTTTTTTTTATGTAATCGTGACATACAACTCCTAAGTTATTTTACAGGTCTATAAAATTATAAGAGGACCTAAAAATTAAAAGTGTGGCAGGTCAGGAGGGAGTCGAACCCCCAACAGCCGGATTTGGAGTCCGGAGCTCTGCCAATTGGAGCTACTGACCTGCAGGTACTTTTATTATTTTACCTTTGTTTCTTTATGCACTACATGCTTATCGCAGAATTTGCAGTATTTTTTAAACTCAATTTTATCAGGAGCCTTACGCTTATTCTTTGTAGTAGTATAATTTCTTCTCTTGCACTCTGTACAGGCAAGAGCAATAATAACTCTGTCCACAATTTACTCCTTTGGACTTTATTCTACAATTTCACCGATAACGCCGGCGCCTACGGTACGTCCACCTTCTCTGATGGCAAATCTCAACTCTTTCTCCATGGCAATCGGGTTGATCAGTTCAACATTAATGGTTGCATTATCACCCGGCATGATCATCTCAACGCCTTCTTCAAGCGTCAGTACACCTGTGATATCTGTTGTTCTAAAAAAGAACTGAGGTCTGTAGCCGCTGAAAAACGGGGTATGACGACCACCCTCTTCTTTGCTCAATGCATACATCTCTGCTTTGAACTTTGTATGGGGGGTAATCGTACCTGGTTTAGACACAACCTGGCCTCTTTCTACCTGATCCCGTTTGGTTCCGCGGAGCAGAAGACCTACATTATCACCCGCCTGGCCTTCATCAAGCAGTTTTCTAAACATCTCAACACCCGTACATACGGTCTTGGCTGTTTCTCTAATACCTACAATCTCTACCTCTTCACCCGTTTTGATCACACCACGTTCAATCCTGCCGGTAACAACTGTACCACGGCCGGAAATAGAAAATACGTCCTCAATGGGCATCAGAAAGGGTTTGGCTGTATCTCTTTCAGGTTCAGGCACGTATGAATCAAGGATATCAAGAAGTTCAAATATCGGTTTGGCTTCTTCACTGTTGCAATCATCGCTTTCA
>CAYFKW010000003.1:0-33692 GCA_964343845.1 uncultured Desulfobacula sp.
CAGAGATTGTGGATCAAATCAAAAAGACTTATAATGATCTTGCAAGCGCAACCCAGGAAAGTGTACCAATAACCAAAAGACCCTATTTAGATAAATTATAAGGTGCTGGATGGATGAAAAGCAGATTTTGTTGGTAGATGATGATAATACTTCATTGGAACAACTGAATACATTAATCAGAAAAGTTGGGTTTACCCGGATTGTTAAGGCAAATAGCGCGGATAATGCCTGGGTAATGATGAAGCAAAAAGAGATTGACTGTATTATCAGTGCGTATGATATGCGTGAAATGACAGGCATTGCGCTGCTCAAGATTATCCGGCGCGGAGATGAGTCTGCCAATATTCCTTTTTTTTTAACAGATAAGGCTTTTACAAAAATTAAGGTGCTCAAAGCCGGACAAACAGGTGTCACAGGCCTTTTTGTAATACCGTATGATGAAAAAACTATTAAACGGAAACTGGGCTCGGCATTTGAACAGACCACGGAGCCTGTTGTTCAGAAAGCACAGGAATCCCTGGATTACGGTATTGAGCTGATCAAAAACAAGGAATATGATAAAGCCATTGAAGTGTTTACCAGCCTTGTCGATCAGAAAGACAATCCAGAATATTATTTCAATATTGGATACATTAAGACTTCTCAAGGGAAACATCCTGAGGCCATAGAAGCATTTGCCATGGCCACACGCCTGGATAAGCTGTTTGCCAAAGCATATGAAGAAATGGGGCGCGTGTACCGGCTGATGGGAGATATTGCCAGAGCAGAAGAATATATGGAACTGGCTGCAGAAATTTATATGGAGACCGATAAAATGGGTGCGGCAGAAGAGGTCCTGAACGAACTGCTTGAATCTGGTACTGATTCTTTGAATGTATTTAATACCCTTGGTGTGCTGTACCGCAAAAAGGGGGACACTCAAACTGCATTGACCCAATATAAAAAGGCATTAAAAGTTCATCCGGATGAGCCGTATATCTATTACAATATCGGACGGCTCTATCTGGATATGAAAGACACCCAGCAGGCAAAGCAGTATTTTCAACTGGCCTTAGAAAAAGATTCAGAATTTGAAGAGGCCAAACAGGTTATTAAAGCGATAGACCTGGGCATTGTATAGCTGCAGTATCAAAAAAATCTTTCCGACAGATGTTATAGCTTTAAACAGGGTAAGGGTTTTGCGCTTATAACGATTGCCATAAAGCTTTTCGTTTTGTGAAGAGTGCATAGATCACAGACAGTTGAAAGGGGGTGTGGTTGGAGTGGCGTTAATGACAAGTACACCCCCTTTCAACTGTCGAATGTATCTGAAAATATTTCTGGTAAATTCTACAATTCAGAAATAGTTGGTTATATCTAAAATCAAAACACAGCAGATTATGGTGAAGCACTATGTATGCCTGCGAAAAAATTTATTTTCCTGCATCCATTTTTTTCTGCTCAAGATGTTCCCATCTGTTATAAAGAGTTTGTACTTTTTCTTGAGCAGATTTAAGCTCAGAACAATACTTTTTCATTTTTACTGCATCGGATAATATATCAGGATCCTGAATTTTATAAGCTAATTCGTCCACAGCTTTTTCTGCTGTTAAAATATGTTCTTCCATATGATCTAATTCAAATTTATCTTTAAACGAAAATGCTATTTTTGATTTTTTTCTGCAGGGTCTGTCATTCGCATTTTTACTGGGTTTTTCTTTGAATTTTTGCCTGTAGGCTATAATCTGGTCAAAATTGGAGAAGAAATCTGCTTTCTGTTTTGGATCAATGTATAAAATTTTATTGCAAACCTTGTTCATGAGATATCGATCATGAGAAACAATCACCACTGCGCCTGGAAATTGCTGTATGCTGTCTTCAAGAACCTGCAGCGATAAAATGTCGAGATCATTGGTCGGCTCATCAAAAAGAATGATATCACAAGGTGTCAGCATCATATTGGCAATCACAATTCTTGCCTTTTCACCGCCAGAGAGCCTGTGAACCGGCATATCAAGCTGATCTGGCATGAATAAAAATCTTTTGGCCCAGGACACAACATGAATGGATCTGTTCCTGTAAAGAACGCTGTCTCCGCCGCCTGGATTCAAGGCCTGTTTAAGCGTCTGATCCGGGTCTATCCTGGATCTGTTCTGATCGAAAACAACCATTTTTAAATCCGGTGCCCATTCAATGGAACCTTCATCCGGCAGAATCTTCTTTTCAAGGATAGATAAAAAAGTAGACTTGCCGCTGCCATTTTCTCCTACAACGCCGAGGCAGAAGCCAGGTCCGATATCAAACGTGATGTCTGAAAACAACAGGTTATTACCAAGGGATTTTTTGAGTTTACGGGCGCGCAATAATTTTTTTGTCTGCCTGCCAGTGGCGTGAAAGTCAATGTTTAATGACTTCGTGCTTTTGTTTCTCATTTTTAATGCGTTCAGTTCAATTTTAAGCTTTTGGGCCTGGTCAAGCCTGTATTTTGCTTTGGATGTTCTGGCTTTGGGGCCCTGCTTTAACCATGCATCTTCACGCCGCATTTTACTGGATAAAGAAGCCTGCTTTTTAAACTGTGCGTTTAAGAATAGATCTCTGTGTTTTTTAAACTTATTATACTGGCCGGTGATTTTAAAATAGCCATCAGGATAATATTTTCCTATCTCCATGATATTGGAACATACGTTTTCAAGAAATGTGCGGTCATGGCTGATAACCACAAACGTAAAATCAGCAGTTTTTAATATTTTTTCAAGCCAGAGAATACCGGCGATATCCAGGTGATTTGTAGGTTCATCCAGCAGTAGGACATCAGGTTTCCTGCAAAGTGCCTGCGTGACAGCCAACTTTTTTTTCCACCCACCGGACAGTTGACTAACAGGTGTTTCCGGTTGAGTAAACCCGCCTTCCCCTAATAATTTCTGGACTGTTTTATGCTGCTCCTTCTCGTCCATTGATACTTGTTTTGCAGCCGCGTATAAAAGCTGTTCAATGGTGAGACTGTTATTGAAGCTGTCTTCCTGTGGAAGATAAACAAATCTTAGGCCTTTTTTTTGAATCACTTCCCCTGTATCCGGCTGAACAGCTTTGGCGATCATCTGCAGAAAAGTCGATTTGCCGGACCCGTTTACACCGATGAGTCCAAGTTGTTCATTTTCCTTAAAATCAATGGACAGGTCATGAAAAAGTGTATCGTCTCCATATGTTTTAGAAACATTTCTGATGCTGAGAAGATGTGTCATGACTTATTTTTTTTCCGGCGGATGAATGTGCCTGTAGACCCGAATCATTTTTATCAGAAAACTGATCATCAGTGTTAAGGAAATCAGGATAACAAAACTTGCTGCAAAAAAGGTCATGATAAAGGTATGCGGATTTTTAAGAGAATACGCCCCCATGATCAGATCAATACCGAAAACCAGAAAAAAAGCCGAGACCAGCATTAAAACAATCTGTAATATCCACCATGTGTATTTCATCATTTATCCCGGTTTAAATTCTCATTGTAAAAAATCAGAGAGAGTCTACAGTGTAAAGAATAAAAAATCAATTCGATTCATTCACTTTAATAAGCATTGATTTGTTTTTTGAAGACATTATAATGCGGTTAAGATAAATTCTTTACTAAACCGGCTGCGAAAAACGCTGCTCGTGAAAAATAACAATGGAGGAGATGTGCGTTGAAAACATATCGAAAAGAATTATGGTTCAAAATCCCTACGCGAAGAGCATTCATCAATATCACACAAGATATTAATGCATGCCTTGCAGAAAGCCGGATCAAAGAAGGACTGGTATTGGTGAATGCCATGCATATAACGGCTTCTGTTTTTATCAATGATGACGAATCCGGTCTTCACTATGATTATGAAAAATGGCTTGAAAAACTTGCACCGCATGAGCCGGTCTCAGACTACCGGCACAATGTAGGAGAGGATAATGCTGACGCACATATGAAAAGGCAAATCATGGGCAGGGAAGTTGTCGTAGCTATTACGGACGGTCGACTGGATTTTGGAACATGGGAACAAATTTTTTATGGCGAGTTTGACGGGAGGAGAAAAAAAAGAGTGCTTGTAAAAATTATTGGAGAATAGTTTTGCTATGAGAATTCTGGTGATAGAAGATGATCTTAAAATTGCAGAGTTTGTTCAAAAAGGGCTGAAATCTTCCGGTTTTGCTGTTGACCATGCAGCGACAGGGACATTAGGGTATGATATGGCTTTGACCGAATCCTATGACACCCTGGTGGTCGATATTATGCTGCCGGAGCTTGACGGTATTTCATTAATTCAAAAAATCAGGAAAAATAATAATAACACGCCCATTATCATTTTAAGCGCAAGGGGTCGTGTGGATGACAGGGTAAACGGCCTTCAGGCAGGCGCAGATGATTATTTAACAAAGCCGTTTGCTTTTTCAGAACTTTTAGCTAGAATACAGGCGCTTATCAGGCGTGCCGGCAACCAGACGGATCCTGTAAAATTGTCCTATGCCGACTTGACGCTTGATATTTTAAAACGCCAGGTAAAAAGGCATGATGAAAAGATCGAACTGCAGCCTTTGGAGTTTTCTTTATTGGAATACCTGCTTAGAAATAAAGAACGTGTCGTATCAAGAACGATGATCATGGAGCATGTATGGGATTATAATTTTGATCCAATGACCAATGTTGTTGAAGCGAGAATATGCCGGTTAAGAGATAAAGTTGACAAAGATTTTGAACCCAAATTAATTCATACGGTACGGGGTGCAGGATATGTCCTGAAAGTGAAGTGATGCCGCAGCTTTTTAATACAATTGCATTTCGATTAACGCTCTGGTTTGCAGGTATTTTTACTATCTGTTCCAGTGTGGCGTTTATATTGTTTTATTTTCTGGCAGATCAGACCATCCAGAAGCAGGTTGACCAGGAGCTTCTGGATAAAGCATCTAAATTTTCAACGATTATACGAAGAAACGGGCTAATAGGCGCAAGGGAGCTTGCCGTTGTTGAGGCGCAGGCAGCCGGAGAAAAAGTAATATTTTTCAGGCTTGTTTATCCCACAGGAGAGGTGTTTGCGTCTTCCCACATGTCTTACTGGAAAAATGTAAGTGTTAATCAGCATGCAGTACAAAGTCTTATTGTCAACAAAATAAATTTATTTGAAACAATTGACATATCGTCAAAACATAAGAAAGCCAGAATTCTGTACAGTTTTGTTGCACCGAACGCTATTTTACAGACAGGAATTGTCATGGATATGAGCGATACCTTTTTATCTGCATTTAAAAAGGTATTTATGAGCGCCATGGGGTTTATCATCATTTTTTCCGCAGTATCTGGCTGGCTTCTTATCCGAAAAGCCTTGTCCGGTGTTTCAAAAATTACAGATACGGCACAAAACATTTCCGGTAACAATCTAGAGGCAAGGGTTTCAGGAACAGGCAGTAAAGATGAACTTGACCGGTTAGCCCTCACATTTAACTCGATGCTTGACAGAATAGAAGAACTGGTAAAAAGCATTAGAGAAATGAGTGATAATATTGCCCATGACCTGAAGACACCGATTGCAAGAATCAGGGGGTTTGCTGAGCTTGCGCTGATCCATGAGGAAAATTTTGAAAACTACAGGACAATGGCATCCAATACAATTGAGGAATCTGACCGTTTGCTGGACATGATTAATACCATGCTAGTGATTTCAAAAGCTGAAGCAGGGAAGGGTGAGTTTGATTTTCAGCAGATCGATCTTTCTAAAATGATCCAGGAGGCGTGTGATCTTTTTGAACCTCTTGCGGAAGACAAAACCATCAGTTTTGATACCAGTATTGAATCCCATATCATGATCACAGCAGACATAAAGATGCTGCAGCGGGCAGTGTCAAATCTGCTGGACAATGCCATCAAGTACACACCTTCAGGTGGGAGGGTATCTGTCACTGTGGAGAAACCAGAAGAAAATGTCGCGATTAAAATCAAGGATACCGGCATTGGTATCCATGCAGCAAATTTTGAAAAAATATTTGATCGATTTTACAGGGCAGACGCTTCAAGAACCACATCTGGAACCGGATTGGGCCTGAGTCTTGCCCGGACAATCATTCGCCGGCATCACGGAGACATCACGTTAAAAAGTGACCTGAAAAAAGGTACGACATTTAAAATAACATTACCATATCGTAATCTTGAGGTTATTTAATCGTCATATTTATGTATTATGATTATAATCAGTAAAGCACACGTCAGTTTTAATAATAATTTGGGAGGTTGTGATGAAACACATCAATAGAATATTTCTAGTTTTAATTGTTTTTGCGTTGATCGCTTCACCGGCATCAGCAAAGAAAAATTCTGACATGGTCAGGATGGTCCCTGCAGGTTTTGCAGATCTTGCGAAAAAAGCAAAACCTGGTGTTGTGAATATTCAGACTGTTAAAACCATCGAGGGTGGCGGCAGAGTGTTCAGACATTTTTTTGGTCAGCCCTTTGGCGGCAGAGACCCTTTTGAAGAATTTTTCAACCCGTTTAACAATCAAAGACCCCCCACCCGGAAAGAAAGCAGCCTGGGATCAGGGTTTATCATAAGTGAAGACGGCTTTATTGTCACAAATAATCATGTGATTAAAGATGCAGATCAAATTAAAGTTATCCTGCATGACAATAAAGAATATGATGCCAAAATAATAGGGACGGACCCCATGACAGATTTGGCATTGATTAAAATTAAGGCCAAAAAGTTAACTGCATTGAATTTCGGCAGTTCCTCTGAAGCTGAGGTCGGCTCATGGGTGGTTGCTGTGGGCAGTCCTTTTGGACTGGAACAAACCGTTACTGCCGGCATTATAAGTGCAAAAGGCAGAATCATTGGCGCGGGTCAATATGATGACTTTATTCAGACTGATGCGTCTATCAATCCTGGTAATTCAGGTGGACCATTGTTAAACCTTGACGGTGAAGTAATTGGGATCAATACTGCCATTGTCAGATCAGGCCAGGGGATCGGCTTTGCGATTCCGTCAGATCTTGCCACAGGTATCATTGATCAGCTGATCCATGAAAAAACAGTCACCAGAGGATGGATGGGCGTTGCTATTCAGGATATTACAGAACAGCTTGCTAAATACTATAATATTGAACAGAAAAAAGGGGTGTATGTTGCAAAAGTTTACCAGGGAGATCCTGCAGACAAAGGCGGAATTAGGGTAGGAGATGTTATCCTGCAGATTGACGGGAAAAACATAACGTCTGCCAGAGACCTTACGTTAACCATTGCAAAGTCTTCAGTAGGAGAAACCGTTAAGGTTAAACTGATGCGCAAAGGAAATGAAAAAGTTGTTAAAGTTAAATTAGGTAAAAGGCCGGATGGAGACCCGGAAGCTGCAGAAACAGCCGACGGATATGATGTTTTTGGATATAGATTCAAACAGATGGACTCTGAAACTGCCAGTCGGTTGGGATATCCTGAACATGTAAAAGGCCTGGTGGTGATTGATGTGAAGCAGGGAAGCCCTGCAGCCAATACAATCGTCCGTCACGGTGATCTGCTTATTGAAATGAACCACCATAAAGTTGAAACAATCAAAGACTACAAAAAATACTTAAACAGCATCAGTAAGGGCAGTACAGTGCAATTGCTCTTTAGAAGAGGCAACAGTCACGTTTTCGTTGTTTCGTTTAAAAAACCATAGTGGATTAACGATACACAAAGCAGCACCCATCCTGTTAATTATAGGGTGGGTGCTGTTTTATTCTTGACAAAAATAATGTGAATCAATACTTAATTTAAAAAGCCTGTAAATATCTTACGACCACATGGAAAGGATTAGCTGATGGAGGAATTAGAAGGAATCTTAGAGCTAAACAAATCTGAAGGCATCTATATTGATATCGGGACAAAAGTCTATATAGAAATTGAGGGTGTTAATTTTTCTGTTACCAGTATTTTTATTGGTCTGCTCAGAGATGAGTTCATGATTGTTACACTTCCCAAGCGGTATAAAAGTGTTAAAAACAAGTTATATCCAGGCAACAAGATGGTGGTAAAATATTTATATGATGGATCAGTATACGCATTTCAGACCAGTGTCATAGAAATGATTACCAATCCTATTCGTGCGCTGGCGCTTGAGTATCCAAAAGTTGTTCAGCAGAGGGAACTCAGAGTGACCAAGCGGAATAATGTGGTTATCCCAGGCAGAGTTGAAGCAAAGAAGACCGAATTTTCAGCGGTTGTTTTTGATCTCAGTAAGAAAGGATGCCGATTCAAATACAAAGATGATAAATCAAGTATGGCTTCATTGAGAGACGGTGACCTTTTGCGGTTATACTGTCAGTTTCCAGGGGTTTCTGATGAAATCGGCTGTATGGCATGCGTGAGAAATGTCAGACGGCTTAAAGGCCACCTTTCTGTGGGGGTAGAATTCCAGGATATGACCAAAAGTTTCCTTACACCATTGATGCATTTTCTGTTTTCTATTGAAGATTTTACGTAAGATATCTGTGTAAAACTCGTAACCAGCCATGATAAATCATTATAGCGGTCTTTGAAGTATCGTTATTGTTTCTTTTTGATGGATGCTTAGGTTGAAGAATTTGTTTGGTGGAGCTGAGGGGGATCGAACCCCTGACCTTACGGCTGCCAGCCGTACGCTCTCCCAGCTGAGCTACAGCCCCACGATGAAAGCACTACTTAAATAATAGATTGATCTTATTGTGTCAATAAAAAAGTAGACACAGAGTGGTAAACTCCTTATTTTAAGTGAATAAAACATTGACACAGGGATTTATGTAAAGATATTATGGTACGTTTTTTTATAATGATGTAATTCTTTTATGTGAGGTAAGGAGAAAGTAATGCTGCGTATATTGCGTGATAATGTGGGTAACTGGATCATAAAATTTTTTCTTGGAATTATTGTTGTTGTTTTTGTGTTTTTTGGTTTTGGAACTTTCGGCTCCAAACGAAACAATTCGGTTGCCATGATTAATGACGAACCCATCAGCTTTGAAGAATATCAGCAGGCGTATAAAATGGCGATTAATCAGTTAAGGGCACGATTTGGCGATAATTTAAATGATGATATTGTAAAAGCGCTCAATGTCAAGCAACAGGCCCTGGATTCATTAATTGACCAGAAAATACTGCTGGCCGAGGCAGATAAATTAAACATCATCGTACCAAATAAAGAACTGCAGGAAAATTTACTTTCTCAAAAAGCATTCCAGCGGGATGGGAAATTTGACCTGGCGCTTTATAAACGGGTCTTGGGATTAAGTTCAATGAATCCTGAAATGTATGAACAGATGCAGCTTAATGCCTTGAAAAATCAAAAGTTAAGAGACATGGTATTGAATGCCGTAAATGTCTCAGATATGGAAGCGCGTAACTGGTATATTTTTCAGAATAAAAAGGTTGCGGTTGATTATATTTTGATCAAGCCGGATGATTATAAGCATATTCAGCCAGGTGAAGATCAGGTTGAGCAGTACTATAATGAAAACAAAGACACATATAAATCAGAACCTAAACGAAAAGCTGTCTATTTAAAATTTTCCCCTGAAGATTATGAAGATAAGGTCACTGTTACGGATGCACACATTAAAGATTACTATGAACAGCATGCAGAAGAATTTAAAATTAAGGAAAAGGTTGAGGCGCGGCATATCCTTATTAAAGTGAGCCAGGATGCTGAAAAAGCGGAAATTGATGCGGCCTATAAAAAGGCGCTGGATGTCTATAATATGGCTTTAAAGGAACAAAATTTTGAAAAACTTGCAAAACAATATTCTGAAGGTCCTTCAAAAGAGAATGGCGGGTATTTAGGTGTATTTGAAAAGCAGAGCATGGTTAAGCCATTTGCTGACAAAGCGTTTGAGATGAAGGCCGGTGAAATAAGCAAACCGGTTAAAACAAGGTTTGGCTGGCATATTATAAAGGTTATGGCCAAATTTGAGGCATCTAAGCAGACACTGGATCAGGTTTCTGAAAAAATAAGAAAAGATCTTGCCAAAGATGAACTGGAAAATTCTGCTTACTATGCAGCAGGTGAGGCATTTGATTCTGTAATCGATGGAGATGATATTGAACAGGTGGCTTTGCTGAGCAATAAAAAAGTTCTCACAACCAATGAATTTACAATCGATGGCGAGGGGCTGAATATAGAAAACAGCCTTGGATTTGCACAGACAGCATTTGATCTTGCACTGGAAAACATCAGCGATGTCAAACAATTGGGAGAGTCATATTATTTAATCAAGGTGGTTGAAATAATTGATCCGGCTGTCCAGGAACTGAAATCTGTTTACAATAAAGTTTCAAATGACCTTATGGCTCAACTGCAGGATGAAAAAGCCAAAGAAGATGCCGGCAGATTTACGGAAACAGCGTATCAAGAAAAATCTTTGAAACAGATTGAGAAAAAGTATCAGCTGGATACAAATTCAACCAAATTATTCACTCGCAGCAGTTCAGTTGAAAATATAGGGAATTCACCTGATTTTTTACAGGCCAGTTTTTCATTAACCAAAAATGAACCTGTGTATTCAAAACCGGTTAAAATACCTGAAGGATATTGCATTATTGCGTTTAAGGAAATGTCATTGCCAGATGAATCAGAAATTGAAAAGAACCTTGAAACGATTAAAGGCAATATCAGCTACCAGAAACAGACAACCGCATTTCAAACATGGCTGGCCGAATTAAAAAAAGGGTATAAAATAAAGTATGATCCTAAAATTTTAAATTAAGGATTTTTATGGTTTTCCGCAGTAATGTTTTTAAAGTTCTCATATTGGGACTTTTGGTGCTCCTGGTATCGTGTGCACCAAAACACCCGGTAATTTCATCTGACAAACAGACCCTTATTGACCCGGATATTGTTTACGGCGCTTTAACCAATGGGTTTCAATATGTCCTCATGAAAAATTCCCTGCCAGAGGACAGGGTCGATATTCATTTGAACGTTTACGCGGGATCAATGCAAGAATCTGACGATCAGCAGGGTGTTGCGCATTACCTGGAGCACATGCTGTTTAATGGGTCAGAACACTATAAACCTGGCGAATTGATCGAATATTTTCAATCGATTGGTATGGATTTCGGTGGCGATGCCAATGCACACACTTCATTTTTCAATACGGTTTATGACCTGTCATTACCCAATGGGGATGATGCCCATATGAATGATGCGTTTATTGTCATACAGGATTATGCTAAAGGCGCGCTTCTTTTAACATCTGAAATTGATAGAGAACGGGGCATTATACTAGCCGAAAAACGAGAAAGAGATTCTGTGTCCTATCGAACTTTCAAAGAATCTCTAAATTTTGAACTCCCTGGGTCTTTATACAATAACCGATGGCCGATTGGTATTGAACCGGTCTTAAAAAAGGCTGATAGAACTTTATTGAAAGCATACTATGATCAATGGTATCGACCTGACAATATGACCCTGGTTGTTGTTGGTGATTTTAATCTGGATACGGTTAAATCAATGATCATAAAACGGTTCGGCAGATTAACCTCACGCTCTGCTTTGAGAAAAGAAATCCCATCGACAAAATGGAAAGCGCATCAAGGGATAAAATCGTTTTATCATCATGAGCCTGAGGCAGGCAGCACGCAGGTGACAATAGAAACAGTTTCCTGGGTACCGTTTGAAACGGAAACCATTGAAACGATGAAGACCAGAATGTTAAATCATATTGCAAATGCCATACTGCAGAACAGACTTTCAAGAATGGTAAGCAAGCAGACAGCTGATTTTTCAGATGCATCTGTTTATGCAGGGTCCTATTGGCATCATTTGTCTCTTTCGGCCATCAGTGCGACATGCAACGCTGATAAATGGGATAAAAGCCTTTATCAAATTGAGAATATTTTAAGACAGGGCCTGTTATATGGATTTACGCAAAAAGAATTGAACAGGGTTAAATCAGATTTTATCGCATCTCTTGAAAATCAGGTAAACCAGGCATCCACTCGGAAGAGCAAAGACCTTTCCAAGCAGATTTTAGCCACGATTAACCGGAAAGGGTTGTTGTTATCTCCCCTGCAGAAAAAAGAAATTTTAGAACCCTTTATACAAGCAGTCACCGTTCAAGATGCACATAATGCATTAAAAGAATCCTGGTCAAAACAACACAGGCTTATACTGGTGACAGGAAATGCTGAAATCAAAACAAAAAACCCCAAGGAAACCATATCGAATGCCTATCAAACCGCTGCAGACAATTCAATTGGCGCGTATAAAGGATTTCAATCAAAATCTTTTCCATATCTTCCCTTGCCATTGACCGTTTCAGGGATTGAAAAGAGAAAAGACAACCTTCACGCACTAGATATTACAGCGGTGCAATTTAAAAATAATATACGGCTTAACCTGAAAAAAACGGATTTTAAAAAAAATGAGTTTTTATATAAAGTTTGTTTCGGCCAGGGCAGAAAATCCGAAAGTATGTCAACACCCGGGTTATCACATGTTGCTGAAAATGTATTAAAAAATAGTGGATTTGGACACCTTGACATTGATCAACTGGAAGAATCCCTGGCCGGGAAAAAAATCAGCATTGGATTTGATATTGAAAATAACAGTTTCTCGCTCTCCGGATCAGGAGATCCAGCTGAAATAGAACTTGCTTTTCAGCTTATATATCATTTTTTTCATGATCCAGGATATCGAATAGAGACCCTGAACCTTGCCAAAACCAGATACACACAGCACTACCAGACACTTATGCGTACACCAGAAGGCATTATGAAAATAAAAGGGGATTTGTTTCTTGCTGACAATGATCCGAGATTCGGGCTTCCGTCCCCTGATATTATAGAGCAGTATACCCTTGATGATATTAAAAACTGGCTTAACCCTGATATAAAAAATGCTCCTGTTGAAGTTTCAATAGTCGGGGATATAGACACGAATACGGTAATAGATACAGCCAGAAAATATTTAGGCGCATTTAAAAAAAGAAAAGATTTTCCCAATCCACAGTTGGACCTTGGCACAGTCATTTTCCCCAAAGGAGAACAAATCAAGCTTGAACTTGATACGAAAATTGACACCGGTGTTGTCCATGTTGCATTTTTAACAGATGATTTCTGGGATATCATGCAGACAAGAAGACTTTCTATTCTCTCAAGAGTTTTCTCCGAAAGATTACGCGTAACAATTAGAGAAGAATTGGGAGAAGCATATTCACCCTATGTTTACAATAACCCTTCGATCAACTTTATCGATTATGGTGTCATGCATGTTGTTGTAAAGATAAAACCTGAAAATCAGGCACTGGTGTACAATAAGATAAAAGAAATCGTTCATTCCCTGGTTTCTGACGGCATATCAGTAAAAGAAAAAGACTTTGCTTTAAAATCTGTCTTAAACCATCTGAAAGTTCTCCGCAGAACAAATCGATACTGGTTGAATTCTGTAATGGCAAATTCGTCTGATTATCCTCAAAAATTTGAGTGGGCAAACCATATGGAATCCGGATATGCAGGCATTACCCATACACAATTATCAGATCTTGCAAAAAAGTATCTGGTGATGGATAAAAGCGCGTTGATTGTTATTGAATCTAAAGGTGAATAATGAATTGGAGTTCCTGACTACTTGTCAGGAAATTAAGAATGAAAGGCTGTCATATAAGTCTAGGAGTTGTATTGTTTTGGCAGTTTCTCCATTTGTTCTGAAACGTTGTTTCTAAGGTAATAATCCAGATCAAAGAGTTGTTTAAAGCTTAAATCTGTAAATTGTACATGCCTTTTCCTCACCTTCATTGAACTGAATGAAGGGGCATTTGTGACTTCATAATCAGCAATGGTTTTAAATGGAAGGTCCCCCACATAGTACCCCATACTACTTAAGAATATAGTTTCTTCCGGAATATTTTCACTATCGGTTTCATCATTACTGGTGTCAATATATTTGAATGCGAGCCCGCCCATACTGATATCAATTATCTGTCCGAGTTTATGAGAATTTGGACTTATGGCTGCGTACGCGCCTTCAACAGCTTTGTATCGCTTGTTCTTTCGTCTTTCTACAGTTCGTTTTCTGCCCACCATGAACGTTTTTTCCTTTATCCGTATTGGTTGCCTATAGTACTTTTGTATAAAATATGATGCACAAATTATGCCATAAAAAAAATTTAAAAACCTCAATATGCCCGCAGTAATGAAAACCTAATATATACGGTCAATAAAATCAAGACACCAAAATCTATTTTTTTATTTAGAGAAAAAATCTGCCAATTCATTGACTCATCTGTCAGAAATTTTTGGATTTTTGACGCAATAAAGGAAAAATTAGTTATAAAAATGTGAACTTTATTTCTCAAATCATTACATTTTTTCCTCAAACTGATTTGTGATTATTCTAAAAAAACGCTCTAAAATCGGGTGAACCAGATAAATGATGATTTTAAGATTGGTCTTTTTTCAAACAGATAAAATGATTTAAGGTTGATACGCAGGTATCATAGTTGAAGCCTCTATACCGTAAAAAGTTCATGATTTTCATTTTAAATTTTTCACAGGTTAAACCCTGCCATAGTTTTATTTTTGATTCAACGCAGGAGACAGCAAGATCAGTGTCGTTATAAGATATGAGTATTTTTTCAATGATAGAGGTCGCAATCCCTTTTTTCTTAAGATCATATGTCAGGGCAAATTTTGATTTTGGTTTATATTTGACTTTGTTTTCTATGAACAGTTGTGCATAATTTTTATCATCCAGATACTTTCTTTCCTTTAAAATCTCAACGACAGGATCTATGCAGGCTTCTTCTATCCCCTTTTTTTTTAGATATGTGACAATTTCAAAAGTTGTTCGCGGTCGATAGGCCAAATACTTGATCGCAAGATTTAAAGGCAGTTTAATGATGTTGTCATTTTCAGGCATGCGGTTCATTGCGTGTCATCTTCACCTGCAATTTTGTCCCACAGCTTAACCGGTGTTTTTAAAATATTGCCCATCATGTCAACAAGCCCCTTGCCCACTGCAGAAGGGTGCAGCGGAATAACAGTCGGGTCGGAAAGCTTACCTGTTGCTTTTGCCGGAACCGAAACTAACCTGCCCCCTAAAAGGGTATTAATAATGGGTATTTTCTCAATGATAATATCAACTGTTTTAAACGGGGCAACAAGGCAGGTTAAATTCAATTTATCATTTAACGGATCAATCCATCCGCTGAAAATCAATGTCATATCCTGCCCGTCGATCACGGCCTCTTTAAGCTGAATCAGGCTGTCTTTGACATCTGCTTTAATCACAATACTATCATATGCAAAACCATGCTGGGTGATATTAGGAATTTTACCTTTAAAAATGTTTGATACATTAATAACAGAAAGAATTCTTGATAATAAAGTTAATTTATAGATCCGGCCTTCTTTTGCGTCAAAAGATAACGTCCCATTTAATTTATGTTTAAATTCTTTTTTAGGGCTGGCAGTCTGAAGGTCACACTTGAAAGAATAGGCACCATCCATAAAATCGTTTTTCTGGAACAGACAGGTAAGTAAATCCTGAATATTGGGTTTGTTTTCTGCCCTGAACGGAAAATTTGCATACACCTTGCCTTTTTTTATGTTGATATACCCTTTTGTTTCAATATCACATAGCAAGCCATTATTAATTTTTATATATGAATGGTCTTTTTTAAACGATAAACTGCTTGCAAAATTCGAAATAATAATTTTTTTGTATTTCAGCTCATCACTTTTAAAGTGAATCATGCCCTCAGGTAAAATTTGTCTGCCAGGAGGCGAAGACAGTTCGGTTTCAGAAACAAAAGGGGTCAGGTTAAAGCTTTTTGCTGTAATTGTAAATGTAGAATCTTTCTTCTTCTTGATTAGAATGGGTTGATCATTCGTGCTTTCTTTTATCTTTTCAGACCAGTAACTGACGGGTTTAATAATTTTTTTAAGCGTGTGTGTATCCAAAGACCCTTCAAAATCAATGAAAGGGTTATTTTTGTTGTAATTAAAGGTTAATGAGGCATCCGTCATTTCCGGATCAGCTATTTTTATCTGCTTAACTCTCATGGACTGAAAGCTTTCACCTTTTAACTCTAAATAGGAGGTAACCCCGTTATGATACGATAAATTGCAATTAAGATAAGAATTTTTCAGGGCAGTCTCAATAGTGCCGTTTTTGACATTAAATGGCACCTGTATGCTGTCATAATGTTTTTTATCAACAAATGAATCCAGCCAGGACAATGTTTTTACCGCCATTTGAATATCGTGAACATAAATTCTGTCATGAGCAATTTGATACTGGCAAGACAGGTTTTGAATTTGTTTTTCATTTGCCTGAGACGTCAGCCCGATTCCTTGACCCGTACCGGATATGCTGTATTTCCATTTTTCTGAAGTTAACAGTGGACCGGAAAGTTGAATGGCATCAATGACAAGGGTACCGCTGCCGTCCTTGAAGGGTGAAATGATTTCTGCAGGCTTTTTGTAAGACATCAGCCAGGGAATAGCTGCTGAAAGGTCGATGGTTCCTGCCCCGGATTGTATGTCAATGGTATCTTTTTTAATGTCAACCATTGTATTTACGTTTCTAAGTTTACTGTTGTTGATGGTTCCTGTAAAATTTTTCAGCGTTACGACATCGGAATCAAGTTTAAAGTTCAACTTATCAATCAGGATATCTCCAGGAATCCGGTCATACGTTCCTGAGGCTTTAAAATCACTGCTTTGAATAAAAACATTCAGGTCATCAGAACCGGTCTTCATGGAAAGTTTTAATACGGCATCTGTTTTTCCTTTTACATTTCCCACTTTTTTTAATTCCTGTGCAAGCAGTGTGTCAGGCAGAAGAGATATCAACGTGGCAGGCATCATGGGCAAATCAGCATTGATTAAAAATTCTCCTGTAAACGGAAAATCTTCAAAATTCAGCAGGTCAATCGTCAGTTTTCCTTTGCCAATTCTTGAAGTCTGAATCATTCCAGAGCTAGTATCGATATGCAGGACACCTTTTTTTATACTGGCAGCACCATAAACCTGATTTGCAATCAAATCGGTTTGAGGGATATGAACATTGGCATTTTCAACGTTACCGGACAATGTAAGGTTGTGTTCATTAAAAAGTGTTTTAAGGGATTGGCTTTGCAGGGATACGGATATATGAGGGATATGTCCTTTAAGAAGAACAGAAAACAGTTCTTCAGTGACGTCCAGATTTTTAAAGACGGTCAATGACATTTCTCTGGCCTGATCAATTTGAATCGCATCTCCTGTAAATACAATTTCAGATTTCTTTTGTAAGATGTCGTTTGTGAAATGAACGGATACTTTGCTTTTTGGGTAATTAATTGTAAATGGTTTGGTGTTGACCTC
This sequence comes from uncultured Desulfobacula sp., assembly GCA_964343845.1. Taxonomy (GTDB): domain Bacteria; phylum Desulfobacterota; class Desulfobacteria; order Desulfobacterales; family Desulfobacteraceae; genus Desulfobacula. The sequence continues at coordinate 17,313 of CAYFKW010000003.1, forward strand.
ACACCGGCTTTCACTTATTTTAAATCGGGTTTCAATACCATTTGAATTGAACACTGTTTTTTTATTGTCTGATTTTATAATTAAGCTGCTAAGATTAAAATCACCTGTCAATTTTCGATTTGATCCGATCGTAACCTTAATCTGGCCCTTTTCAACTTGTACTTCATCCAGGTTAAGGTGTTCATCCAAACCTTTAATGGCTAAATCAGACAGTTTGAAATGAATATTTTCTACTGAGGAATTTAAGGTGATTTCCTGTTTTTCTTTTTCTAAAATCAGTACACCGTTCAGCCTTTTAAAATACGGTGAATTCCCTTCAGCAAACTTGACACGCACCGATTTTTGATGTTTTGGCAGAAAAGTAAATATATTTTTCAGATAATCAAAATAGTGTGAAATAGATAAATCCGATGATGTTGATGGCGCTTTCCTGTTCAATGCCTGAAAAATGATTTCCGGACGATGAATAGTGATTTGATCAATACTGAGCCGTCCTTTTAATATTAATTGCAAATTAATATAAAATTTTAATGATCTTACATTGAGACGCACACTGCTGTTGGGATTTAAATTCAGATGTTCAACATTCAGGCTGGGTTTAGGAAAAATTGATAAGGAAAATTTACTTGATTCAATACGATAATCTGTCTTTTCATAGATAAACGTTGAAATTTTTCCTTTAATAACAGGGGTGTTAATAACCCAATTGGTTAAAACAGGGGATATAATGACAAGAACGAGAATAAATACAATTGCGTATAACACAAATTTATTGATTCCGATGTTGAAAGAAGATTTCATTTAAATGAATAAGCGGCAAAGAATTTGAACAGATTAAACCTTTGCCGCAAAATATTTGCTTTATAATCTAATCATTTCTGTTGGTGATTTCAACAATATGATATCCGAAATCTGTTTTAACCGGGCCATGTGGTACACCGACCTGTTCGTTAAAAACGACCCGGTCAAATTCTGGTACCATCTGACCAGGGCCGAATTCACCCAGGTCTCCGCCATTTCTGCCGGAAGGACATTTTGAATGCTCTTTGGCCAATTGTCCGAAATCTTCCCCATTATTGATTTTTTCAATCAGTTCTTTGCAAAAGGTTTCACTGTCTACCAATATGTGTCTGGCACTGGCATTTGCCATTGTTTTCTCCTTTTATTGTAAGTTCGTTTTACCAAGAGTCTGAGTGTAATAAATCATATGATACTTTTCAAGATATATTCATTTACCAGGTAAAACCATGTGATCTGGACAAGCCGATAAAGTCAGCCATAATTACATGTGTCTGATCCATGACAATTTTCTTGAAGTCATCGATTCCGGTTGTTTTCTGATCGATTTCCTGGATGGGCTTTTTACCCAGAGAAGCTAAGTAATCGTTTTCTATTTCAATTTCTTTTTGTTCATTGTGTTTTTTTCTGTTTTTTCTATTTTCAAAATTTAACGAAATCTGCTTCTGTGCGTCGATTTTTGACATCAGTTCAATGGTTTTTCTAAGGTAATTCAATCCAGGATCTTTAAGCGCTCTTTCCTGGTAGTCCGCGGCCAGTTTCTTATGAATTGAATATAATGACCGATAGGCTTTATAAGACGTTTTAACAATTGTATCCCAGGGTAATGCATCCTCAAGAGAACTTTCCCCTGTATCCTCTGCTTTATAAAATTGAGGATATTTAATATCAGGAACAATACCGAGGTTCTGGGTGCTTTCACCAGAAACACGATAGAACTTGGCGCTCGTAAGTTTCAGTTTTCCATCTCCAAGCGGCTGTAATTCCTGAACAGTACCTTTGCCAAAACTTCTTGTCCCGACAATAATACCGCGATGATAATCTTTTATTGCACCTGCAAATATTTCTGAGGCAGATGCACTCATCCGGTTAATCAGGACTATAAGCGGTCCGGAATACAGGATATCAGGATCTTCATCATATAACCGGGTCGTCCTGTATTTGGTTTTAATCTGAACGATGGGGCCGGATTTTAAAAAGAGCCCGGTCAGTTCATTGGCTTCTTTTAAAGACCCGCCGCCGTTATCTCTAAGATCAATAATCAACCCATCAATATGCGCTTCTTTTAACTGCACTAATAATTTTTTGACATCTTTGGTTGTACTCTTATAGTTTTTGTCTCCATTATGGTATGCGTTAAAATCGATGTAAAAGTTTGGAATTTCAATAACACCGATCTTAACAGGCGCTGTATCATTATTCAGAGTAATGATGTTTTTCTTAGCAGACTGCTCCTCTAATTTTACCTTGTCCCTTTTGATTTGAATGGTTCGGGTGGAATCATTTTTTTTTGCAGGAATTATTTTTAACCGCACAAATGTATCTTTGGGGCCCCTGATTAATTTAACAACATGATCAATACGCTGCCCAATGGTATCTTGGATCTCGCCTTGTTCTCCCTGGCCGACGCCAATAATTTTATCACCCGGCATCAATAAATTTGATTTATCAGCAGGACCTTTGGGAATCAGCCTGACGACTTTGGTATATTCGTATTCATTTTGAAGCACTGCGCCGATCCCTTCCAGGGACAAACTCATGTGAATGTCAAAGTCTTCGGAAGCCCTGGGAGGGAAATACTGAGAATGAGGATCAAAACTTGAAGCCACACTGTTCATAAAAATCTGAAAAATATCATTTGTATTGGTTTGTATCAGCCGTTTCAACCTGTTTGAATATATTTTTTCAAGTGTATCTGTGATCGAATCAACTTTTTGATTATCCAACCGCAGTAAAATGATGTGATTTTTTAAATCCTTTTCCCACAGCGTATAAAGTGCTTTTTTATCCGGCTGCCATTGCCTTGATTTGAGGTCGGTCACTATGGAGTCATCCTTTGAAAAATCAAGCTTTGTTTCCCAGTGTTGAATTAACGAAGAGATAAATGCCAGCCTTTCTTTTGCTCTTGAGATGTATAAATTAAATATTTTGTACGCTGTTGTAAGATTTCCTCTTTTTAATTCATCATCCAGCCTGAACTTATATTGAATCAAAGGATTGATGTCTTCTACTGAAAATAAATATTTCCCAGGGTCAAGCCTTTTCAGGTAACGGTCAAAAATGGCTGCAGACATTTCATTGTCCAGATTTTTTTCAAGATAATGATATCGTTCAAGCGTCCGTATAATTTTAACACACCGTGAAGAGTGTTCGGGTAAGGGCATAATGGGCTTTTCAATTTTCGCATGAACAGGTGATACATATATAAAAAGAAACAGGCTGAACAAAAATAATTTAACAAAACAAGACCGGTTGGAATTTGAGTTGGTTTTACTTACTGGGTATATCATCATCTTCAATATCCTTTGGTGTTTCAAAACTTATTTTTCCTATTTTACCGCCTCTGAGATCACGAATCAATGCCTCAGATGCTTTTTGTAAATTTATAATGCCTCCTTTTTGTAAACATCCTCTTGCAGTACCAATGGTTTCAATAAGTGCCGCAGCATCGTTCGGTACTGATTTTAAAAAAGGATATCTATTGACCAGAAGCGCTGGATACCGGTCTATCAATAAAGTTGAAATAAAAAAAGCAATCTCGGTATAATCAATGGCTGCATCGCTTATCGCACCACTTGCCGCCAGAATATAGGCTTTGTTTTTGGGCTCAATGACAGGCCACAATATGCCGGGCGTATCATAGATATCAATGTTATTTTTTAAGCTGGTCCGTTGTTGATGCCGTGTGATTGCCGGTACATTCCCTGTTTTTGCAATCTTTTTTCCGGCAAGTGTGTTCAGAATGGTGGATTTGCCGGTATTTGGTATCCCCAATACCATTACCTTTGTTTTACGGGCACGATTCCTTGCAATATGTTTTACACAGTAATTCAAAGCGTCATAAGCCTGTGACTTTTGTGTCCCGCATATTGAAAAAGCCGGTGTTTTTGCTTTTGTTTCGAAATAATCCAGCCATAATCTGGTCTGTTCCGGATCTGCAAGGTCATTTTTATTTAACACTTTTAACCGCAATTTACCTTTACAAATTTTATCAACAAAAGGATTCGCACTCGTGTATGGCAGCCTGGCATCCAAAATCTCCAGAACTGCATCAACTTTGGCAATTGCCTTTTTAAGCAGATTTTTTGTTTCCAGCATGTGTCCTGGAAACCACTGAATCGTCATTATTACACCATCGCTTTAATGTTAAATATATGTATTGATACTGAATCGGCAATGTAAAAACAAAGATAATCAGAATGCACCATGACCTGTACTTAAAATCCATATGGTATAAACCCTATTGAAAATTTTTAAGCAGCTCCTCTTTTAGAAATGGAGTGGTTGCAATAATCCCATTTTCAGGATAATGGGCTGTGCCATCAAAATCACAGATTATTCCTTTGGCCTGTTCAACAATAAATGCACCGGCTGCAATATCATAAAGATTTAAATTCATTTCCCAGAAACTATCTACACGGCCGCAAGCAACATAGCAGAGATCAATGGCTGCCGAACCAAACCGCCGGATATCTCTTAATTGTGGTACAATTTTATTAAAATATGCGAGATTGTTGTCCGTTAAATTTGACCGCAAACATGCAAACCCTGTAGCCATTACGCTTTCACTCATATTATCTGTTTTTGATATAAAGATCTGCTGGTCATTTAAAAAAGCCCCATTCTTGTCATCAGCAAAAAATAATTCGTTCATGGCCGGGGCAAACACTGCGCCTAAAATGGTTTTTGATAAATGCTGAACAGCAATGGATACGCTGTAAAAGGGTTGTTGGTGAAAGTATGAAGTGGTGCCGTCAATAGGGTCAATTATCCATAAATAGTCTGAAGATAAATCAGTCTTACCGGTTTCTTCACCATAAACATCGTGTGATGGATATTTTTTTTTAATGCTTTGTATGAGAAAGTTTTCAATTTTTCTGTCTGTCTTTGTCACAAGATCTTTTTGACTTTTAAAGTCCACATCCGCTGAGGTTAACAGGTGCTGCTCCCTCAAACAAATCTGACCAGCCTGTTGAATAATATCCTTTAAAAAGTTTTTCACATTTTCACCTGATTTGCATTAAATTTTATGGATTATGTCATAATCCCACCCTGTTTTCAATGACCCTTTTATTTAGCAGTGTATCAGAAACATTTTTAAATATGCAGCATAGCCGGATAACTGAAGACAGATGGTGTTGATTTTAAAACAAAACCTGTATTGACTTTGTTATACGGTTCTGAGAAAATTTTGTAACAAAAAATAACATCATGGAAAAGGCTTATGAATTTGAGATCTGTCCGGCTGTCTTCCTGGATGACGTTTATATGCATAGTTGTTCCTCTTATGACGGCTGCAAAGGAGCCTGTGAGTCCTACTGGACGTCAACCGGAATTACCTGCACTAATTGAACGGATTCAATTTGAAAACAGCATTGAATATTGCGATCAGAAAATACCCATTGATCAGCAGGATGTGAAAGAACGGCTTGAAAAAGAAATGCTCCTGGCATTATGGGACCGTCCGCAGGTTATACTGTGGATGAAAAGAGCGGCCAAGTATTTTTCTCATATCGAACGCATATTAAAAGAATACGATTTACCACTTGATTTAAAATATGTTCCATTAATTGAAAGTGCACTGCGGCCTCATTCCAGTTCACCAAAAGGTGCTGTCGGGTTCTGGCAGTTTTTAAAGCCTACTGGTCGAAGATATGGTCTTAGAATCGATCAACAGGTAGATGAAAGGAGAAATCTTTTCAAATCAACCCATGCTGCCTGTCGATATATCAAGGATTTAAAAAAGCAATTCGGCTCTTATCTGCTGGCACTATCCGCCTACAATATGGGAGAATACGGTTTAAAATCGGAAATTGAAGCCCAGAAAAACAAAGATTTTTTTTCTCTGTATCTGCCGCTTCAGACCCAGCGGTATGCGTTTAAAATTATCTGCGCCAAATTAATTTTTGAAAATCCGGCATATTACGGTTTCCATTTAAAAGCGTCTGACCTGTATCCTGTTTTTAGTTTTGATCAGGTCAATTTTAAATCAGATTTTGAAATCCCTATTATTCTCATAGCTGAAGCAGCAGATGTTTCATTTAAAATGATTAAAGACTACAATCCTGAAATACGCGGATATTATTTACGTAAAGGGAATATCAGTATATTAATTCCAAAAGGAAAAGCAAAAGGATTTAAATACAACTTTAACACCCTGTACAGCAATTGGGGGAAAAAATATAAAACGAGATTTCATGTTGTTAAACCTGGAGACAGCCTTATCGGAATTGCCAATAAATATAAAATGTCTGTGTCAAAGTTGTTAAAATTGAATAATCTTTCTATGAAAGGTATGATTCATCCAGGAGACAGGCTAGTGATTGAATGACATCATGAGGGCACTTGGTTAGAGGACTCTTTTTTGGGTTTCTGCTGTTTTTTAAAACAGGTTTTATCATCCCGTATAATAGCACATAGTTTTGGGTTGTGCAGTTCTTTACAGGTCGCGTGATTATAGAGCGGGCATTCAGGGTATTGTTTCGACATTTTAGTTCCTTTTTAAGTTATTCCCCAAAGAATGTGTTAAACATACCTTAATTTAAAGAAGCTTTCAACCCATTTTCCATGACATACCGGTCTGATATACACAGGGAAGACAGGCAAAAAAGAAAATCCATTAGTTCCGGAACCGAAATAGGTTGGTTAAATCCTCCTAAATGGGGTCCAGTTTCCAAAACAATATCTTTTTGTCCCTTTTTAATACCTTTCAACCTGGACCTTGAAAGTCCTCTGGAAATCAAAAAATCATCAAATTCACTGTCACTCATATTACATTGATCCCGGGCACGCAAAATTTCTTCCATATGGTGATCTGACCCCATATTCTCGATAAGGTTATCAATCAACCTTTTTTTATAGACAGATTCAATCTTTTTTAGCCGCTTGCCTGTCATTGCTTCATAGTAAGCCACACTGGCGTGCTTAATCAGGTTGGAAAATAGTTTTCTATCAAAAAGTGACCGTGTGTCAAATGGCTGTCCCTGAGCATCAAATCCCTTTCTTTCCGGTGCTTTATTTCTGAAAAAACTGCCGGCAACCAATACAAATCCCAATAAATGTTCTCCAATGAAATGGTGCAGCCTTTTGGTTGTTTTGATAGATATCAAATGTTCAAAATCCCTGAGCCCTGAAACGGCAAAATTAGGGTAACGCGCAGATTCAAGCCATTGATCAAGCCGGCCGCCATGTTCCCATAAATAAAGGCCCCCATCATTTCTTCTTGCCTGCTGTATCCTGTTATGAAATAAAGGGATGAGGGCTGTATGAATGATGCCCTTTGAAGCCAGGCATCCCAATAACCATGCGTTTCTCTTAAACACTTCCAGGATAGATGTGTCATGATTCCTGAAAAGTCCGGGATCGTTGGGATACAGAAAATACTCCTTTTCAACGATATATGCAATAGCTGTATATCGGTTCCAGATCTCTATTTTCGATGTTATAAAATCCGGAAGGTTTGTAAGCGTTAACAAGATATTATTTTCAATCAAAACAGGTGTCGGTATTTTAAACACAGATTTTTTGCAGGGTGGTTTGTTTTTTAAATGCAGAAACCATTGTGTTTCGTTCAGCAGTTCTTCTTCATTCTGTTTAGATTTGGCAAATTTTATACACCCCATTTTGTTATGCTTTACATTGAACGTAAGTGTTCTGCCCTGCCAATGAAAGGATGTCAGATCTACATCTTCGTAATGGTTTAATAAACAATGAAACGAGATGGTGGACGAAGCCTTATCTTTTGAGGTGCAGATGTCCGGACCGGATATGTTCAACGGAAGTGTGCCAAGGGCTTCGGAAATTGCACGATGTTTACTGCCCCGGCTGTTAACCAATAACACCTGGAGTTCAAAAATACAGAACCCTGCCAGAGGGTGAAACGTGTCTTTAGACACTTGCATCAGGGCACACGCTGCTGCCTTATAGAGAAAAAAAGATTGTCTCTTTTTCACAAATTTATCTGATTGAATGAGCTTTAGAAGGGCAGCGGCTGTCTGCCTGGTCGCTGCCTGAGATGATACCTTGATTTGTGACACAAGAAACTGAACCGCCAGATATGCTCCTGAAAACCCCAACGATTGTTCCAGTATCTGTTTTTCAGTTCTTAGCTGCCCGCAGTTTCTTTTTATACTTTCCGTAAGAGCGCTTTCCCTTTTATTTTAATCTTTCAGCGGTTCTTCCAATATGCCGCCGGAATTTGGTGAGTCAATATTAATTTGGGGTTTGGGTTTACTATTGTCCGGCTTTTCTGTTCTTTTACTATTTGAGAGCTGATCGATGTCCTTCTGAAGCCTGGAAAGGTTGGTATTCAATTTTTTGCTCAAAGTGGTCATTTGCTTATCAAGATTTATTATCCTGGATTCTATCTGGCTGATCTCTGCATCAAATTTTTCCTGGTTCAACGTCTCTTGTTCAAAATGTTTAAATTTTTTGTCCAGAAGACTTAAATTTTTTCTCAAACTACCGATTTCCTGTTCATATTCTGATAACTCAAGCAGCCGTGCATCAAATTCTTCTTTAAATAGAGTAAATTCATCTTTTATCTGTTTTGCAGTGTTGTCAAAATGTGTTTGATTTTCCTGAATAGTCGTAAGGGTCTGCTTATTGACTCTTTCAATCGTCTGAAGGGTAGTTTTGTCCTGCTTGGCATTATTGGCTATTCGCTTTTCAAGTTTAGAAAGCTTTGTTTTAACCGATGAATTATCTGCTTTGGTGCTGGCAAGTTTTGCTGTCTGCCCTTCAAGAGAGAGTGTCTTTTTTTCAATTTCAGGCAGTTTATTGTCAAGATCAAACCTGTTTTTCGCAATTTTAACATCCAGTGCATTCAGTTTGACTTCCAGCTGCTCTGAAATTTTATCTACTTGACTCTGTTTTGTGACATCGACATCAACCACGCGTTCTTTCATATCCAGATAGGCAAAAATAAGAATAGCACCAATCAGGCATGGGATAATGATTGAAATAATCGTCACTTTATTGGAAAGCTTATCAATTTTAATGGTGTTTATTTCTTCGTGATATGCCGATGCTGAAATGTCACTGTCACTGTCGGCAGTGTCTCGTATCTCATCATCTGAATCAAAATCCGGATCACCTGGTTTAAAATCCTTTAAATTCATTTTTTAGTGTATCCCTGTCTATTCCCATTCAATGGTTCCGGGAGGTTTAGATGTAATATCAAAAACCACTCGATTGATATTTTCAACTTCATTGATAATTCTGTTGGAAATCCGTCCTAAAAGATCATGCGGCAGTTTTGCCCAGTCTGCCGTCATTGCATCGTTGCTCGTTACCGCTCTGATAGCGATGCAGTTGGCAAAAGTCCTTTTATCTCCCATGACACCAACACTTTTTACTGGAAGCAGTACAGCAAATGACTGCCACAATTCCCTATAGAGCCCGGCATCTCTTATCTCTTCAAGCAAAATAGCATCGGCTTCTCTTAAGATGTTTAAGCGGAATGGTGTGATTTCACCCATGATCCTGATGGCAAGCCCAGGTCCTGGAAACGGTTGGCGCCATACAAGCATTTCATTGATGCCCAGCTCTTTTCCAAGTTTCCTGACTTCATCTTTAAATAAAAGCTGTAAAGGTTCAATAAGTTTAAGTTTCATTTTTTCCGGCAGACCGCCGACATTATGATGCGATTTTATGATGGATGTTGGGCCGCCAAAAGCAGATTTGGATTCAATGATATCCGGATACAATGTTCCCTGTCCTAAAAATTGGGCGCCGTCTATTTTATTGGATTCAGCTTCGAAAACTTCGATAAAAAGGCTGCCGATAATTTTTCGTTTCTGTTCCGGATCTGTTACACCTTTCAGTGCAGTTAAGAATTTATCTTTTGCATCGATAAAACTGATGTTCAAATCAAGATTGGACGTCAGGCTGGTTTCCAAATCTTGTTTTTCGTTTTTTCTTAAAAGGCCGTTGTCCACAAAAATACAAAAGAGATTTTTCCCAATTGCCTTGTGAATCAAGGTTGCGGCCACAGAAGAATCCACTCCGCCTGAAAGGCCCATAATGACTTTTTTATCACCTACTGCTTCTTTGATCTGAGCGATTGCACCATCACAGAAAGACTTCATAGACCAGCTTTTCCGGCACTTGCAGACATCAAACAGAAAGTGTCGAATCATTTTAGTTCCGTTAATGGAATGTTCGACTTCAGGATGAAGCTGGAGTCCGTAAAATTTCTTTTCATGGTTTGCAATAGCGGCAATGGGTGTATTTTTTGTTGATGCCGTCACAACAAAATCTTCCGGCAGTTCAATGGCAGAGTCACCATGACTCATCCAGCACTGGAAACCTGTCTCCATTCCTTTAAACAAGGGCAGGGGATCTGTTACATTCAAGTGAGCAAATCCGTATTCCCGCTTTTCTGCCTTTTTAATTTTCCCGCCAAGTGTATGAACCATATAGTGCATACCATAACAGATGCCGAGAATCGGAACCCCGATACTGAAGAGTTCTTTGTCAATGGTAGGGCTGTTCTCTTCGTAAATGCTTGACGGACCGCCGGACAAGATAATGCCCTCAGGATTTAACTCCTTAATTTTATCAACGGGGATGTCAGAGGGCTCGACCTGACAGTACACATTATTCTCTCTGACTCTTCTTGCGATGAGCTGGTTGAATTGTGAACCGAAATCAATAACGATTATCATAAAAAAATATCCTGTTCTAAAGATTTTCTAAATCATAATATTTCCTATAATACGGACAAAAAAGCAAGTTGTTTTTATGCCTGATTTGATCATAGGGTTGCCAATTAATAATTATTGTGGTTAAAGGAGATATATTGATAAAATTTGTTGTGTTGAATGAATAATTTAGGAGTATTTCATGTACTTGGCTAGTGACTTAAAAAAAGGGTTGAAATTTGAAATTGACGGTGAGCCCTATATTATTATCGGATTTGAATTTAAAAAACCTGGTAAGGGACAATCGCTTTACAAATGTAAATTAAAAAACATGATTACGGGTGCGCAGTTTGAGCGGACCTATCGATCTGGTGATAAATTCAAAGAAGCGGATCTGGAAGAACAGGAAATGGAATATCTGTATGCAGATAAAGACAGTTATTGTTTCATGAATACATCAAATTATGAACAGCATTTCATGACAAAGGAACAGTTAGGCGATTCAACAGATTTGTTAAAGGACAACATCCATTGTACGATTTTACTTTACAATGGACTGCCCATCGGCATAACCCTGCCTAATTTTATTAATTTAAAGGTGGTTGAATCAGAACCATGGGCAAAAGGGGATACAGCAACAGGAAGTACCAAACCGGCAGTTCTTGAAACTGGTTTTGAAGTGCAGGTTCCTCCGTTTATTGAGGAAGGACAGGTCGTGAAAATCGATACCAGAACACGGGAATACGTTGAAAGGGTGAATGAATAGGATTATAGACAATTTTGAAGACTTTCCTATAAAGAATATACTGATTGTTGATGATGAAGAAAGTCTTCGTCTGGTTTTAAGCAAAGCACTTAAAAGAACCGGATTTGACTGTGCAGGTGTTGAAAATGCAGAAGATGCATTGTCGCTGCTGCAAAATGAGTCTTTTGATCTGGTTATTTCTGACATTTCAATGCCGGGTATGGATGGCATTGAGCTGCTTAAAAAAATAAAAACAACTTATCCTGAAACCGATGTCATCATTATGACGGGTTATGCTTCGGATTATTCTTATGTCGATATCATGGATGCCGGTGCATCTGATTACATGACCAAACCGTTTAACATCAATTCTGCCATTGCAAGAATAAAACGAATTGGCAGAGAAAAATCAAACCTGATTAACCTGAGGCAGACAAACCAGGAATTATGTCTTGCCATAGACAGGGCAAATGTTCTTGCCAGAGAAGCAAAAGAGGCGTCCAAAGCGAAAACCTTTTTTCTTGCGAGCATGAGCCATGAAATCAGGACCCCTTTGAATGGCATTGTCGGCTATACAGATATGCTGCTGGACACGCCATTGGATGATGAGCAGAAATCATTTCTGAAAAATGCCAGATTCTCATGTGACACATTGTTGTCAGTTGTGAACGATATCCTTGATTTTTCAAAAGTTGAAGCCGGAAAGCTTACTCTGGAAAATATGAAGTTTGATCCCGAAGTCCTGTGTTTTGATACAATTGATGTTGTGAGGACAAAAGTTGATGAATCTGAAGTAGAATTTTTCTGTACGGTCGCTGATTCTGTCCCAGGACAATTGATAGGTGATCCTCATCGGTTCAGACAGGTGCTGCTTAATCTGCTGGGCAATGCCGTGAAATTTACCCGGAAAGGTTCCATCAAATTAAAGATAGATTCTGAAGCTGTAGATGACTCGGTTTCGAAAATAACCGTCAGTGTAGAGGATACAGGAATCGGCATTCCAGAAGATCAGGTTAAAAAAATTTTCCGACCGTTTATCCAATCCGAAGATGATATTACGAACCGATACGGGGGTACAGGATTGGGCCTGGCCATCAGCAGAAATATAGCTGAAAAAATGGGCGGCAACGTGTGGGCGGTAAGTCAGGAGGGTAAGGGATCTACTTTTTATTTTACAGCATGTTTTAAAATAACAGACAATAAAAAGGTTACCCGAGTCAGGCCGGCCAGGTTAAACGGCAGAAAAGTTCTGCTTTCATCACCTTCTGATGAAACCTATAAAATTTTATCTCATGAACTCACACTTGCCGGGATGAAGGTCGTTTATGAGACAATTGCCAATATTGAATCTTTTTTGGAAACAATAGAACCGGATCAATTCGATATTGCCATCATTGATTTTGGTAAACTTGTCAAGCACTCGTCTGGTGAACTTAAGGATAAAATTGACAGGATCAATCCGGCAAAGTATGAATTCGGTTTTATCGCGTGCTCTGTGCCTGTACCGGGAATTGCTGAAACCTTCAGCAAAAAAGGGTTTAAGGGTTTTTTACCAAAACCGGCTGCCCGGAGGAAATTATTTGAAATGATTTCTTATGTGATGGGCATGGAGATAAAAGATGAAACAGCTGCTAAAAGAAAAAATGAAATTGTTACAGCGCACCTGTTATCAGAAAACAAGAAACATGCAGCGTCGATTCTGCTGGTAGAGGACAACCCGGTCAACCAGAAGATGACCAATTTAATGTTAACCAAAGCAGGTTACAACATCAATATTGCATCAGACGGCCAGGAGGCAGTTCATAAATATACATCGGACCCGGATGCATATGATTTGATTTTCATGGATATCAATATGCCGAAAATGGATGGGTTTGAAGCGACAAAAATAATCCGGTCATATGAGAAAGAAAACAAAACGATCAATCGAACGCCTATTCTTGCGCTGACAGCAAATGTATTTGAAGATTTCAAAAAGAAATGTATTGATGCTGGAATGGATGATTTTCTAACCAAACCCATTAAAAGAGATATTGTGTTTCAGTCGATTCAGAAATGGGCCGGCAACCTCAATTAACAATTGGTTCTATTTTTTTAGCATGATTTCTTTAAACCCGCAGTCCCTGTTCGGACATTTTAAAAATTTACCATCTCTTTTCGTCTCTTTTTCAACGATATAATTTGAACTGCATTCCGGGCATGATCTGGTGACCGGCTTGTCCCAGGAGGCAAATTTACAGTCTGGATAATTTGAGCACCCGAAAAATATTTTTCCTCTTTTTGATTTCTTTTCAATTATTTTTCCGTCACATGCTTTTTCAGGACAGCTGACCCCGATATCTTTTCCATTGAACTCACCATTTACAGATTCAGTATGGTCACAGTCCGGATACCCTGTACACGCCAGAAACATACCGAAACGGCCATCTTTCTGAACCATTGGTTTTCCGCATTTTACACAATCTTTTACTTTTTCAGTGTTCTGAATTTTCTCAACAATCAGGATGGATCCTTTTTCATCCCTTGAGTAGTTGCTCGTAAAAGAACAATCAGGATAACCGGTACATGCAAGGAAGTGGCCATTTTTACCAATTTTTATATTCAGCTGCTTTCCGCAGGTTGGACAGGCCAGGTCAGTTTCAACACCGACACCTTTCACGCTTGTCATGTTTTCACTGGCTGTATCAAGATACGATTTAAAGCTGTCATAAAATTGTGTTAAAAGCTGAACTTCTTCTAATTTTCCTCTTTCCACATCATCCAGGTTGTTTTCCATCTGAGCTGTAAATGAAATATTTAAAATATTGGGAAAGGAGGATACCAGAAGATCGTTAACAATAAATCCCAGTTCACTGGGAACAAAATAGCGTTTAATAAGGTCCACATATCCCTTGTCCCTTATCACAGAAAGGATTGAAGCATAGGTACTTGGCCGTCCGATACCGTTCTTCTCAAGTTCCTTCACAAGCGAGGCTTCAGAAAAACGAGGCGGTGGTTTTGTGAAATGCTGCTTGGGAATAATCTTATGCGTCTTTAATACAGTTCCAACTTCAGCATCAGGCAGCGCCTGGATATCCGCCTCTTTGGATGATTTATCCCGGGAATATAAATCCATGAAACCAGGGAATTTCACGGTTGAACCACTCACTGAAAAAAGGTATTTATCCGTTGCAAGGATGTGTATGGTCTTCTGATCGATAAGGGCCTGAGCCATCTGAGAAGCAACAAACCGTTTCCATATCAGATCGTACAGTTTATACTGATCCGGGCTTAAAAAATTTTTAAGCTTGCCTGGGGTATGAAAAACTGATGTGGGGCGAATGGCCTCGTGAGCATCCTGGACCTTATTTTTATTTTTAAAAAAGCGCGGCTTTTTTAACGCAAACGCCTTTCCCATTGATCCGAGGATAAATTCCTGCGCCTCAGCAGCGGCATCTGGTGATATCCTGGTTGAATCGGTACGCATATACGTAATCAACCCCTCTGGGCCGCCGGTACCAATTTCAACACCCTCGTACAACTGCTGGGCAACGATCATGGTTTTTCTGGCAGAAAATCTTAAACGATTGATGGCATCCTGTTGAAGTTTACTTGTGGTAAAAGGGGGAGCCGGATTTCTTTTAATTGTTTTCGCTTTGATATCATGGATAACAAATGAGGCTTTTTCAAGATCTCTTAAGATATCCGCTGCCTGTTTCTCATTTTTAATCTTTGCCTTTTTATTGTTGATTTTTACGAGGCCGGCATTGAATGGAGGAGGGGACTGCGCTTCAAGATCAGCGCCAATTGTCCAGAACTCTTCCGGAATAAATTTACGAATCTGTCTTTCCCGGTCACAAATAATCTTTACTGCAACAGATTGAACGCGGCCGGCACTTAATCCACGTTGAACTTTCTGCCATAATAACGGAGAAATCTGGTATCCCACAAGCCGATCCAGTTTCCGTCTTGCCTGCTGCGCATCATATTTGTCCTTATCAGGTTCAAGCGGGCTTTGTAAGGCCTCTTCACTCCCCTTTTTGGTAATCTCATGAATCAGCACCCGATGGAATACCCGATCCTTTTTCTTTAGAATATCCATAATGTGAAAGGCGATAGCTTCACCTTCACGGTCAGGGTCAGGTGCCAGATAAATTTCCTGGGTATTTTCTGCCAGTTTTTTTAAATTTGAAATTATTTTGGACTTATCTCTTATATTAACGTATTTGGCTTTAAATTTTTTCTCAATGTCTATCCCAAGGTTTTTCACAGGAAGATCTCTAATATGGCCGGCACTTGCACCAATTTTAAATTTCTTGCCTACATATTTTTTCAGTGTCTTAATCTTGGTTGGAGACTCGACGATGATGAGTGGTTTGGTCAATGGTATTCCTCCGAGATAGAATAATAATTACCTTGATGTCGTTTCACTTTACCTTCCAGTTCTAGTTCAAACAATAAAGATGTAACCTTTGAACTCCCCATTCCGCTTTTTTTTATCAGCAGGTCAATATGAACAGGGTAGGGGTCAAGAAGATCAAATATGTCTTTTCCTCTGGTTTTCTCTTTGATATGGTGTGTCGGCTTTTTATTTTGTAAAGATGCTGTCTTAATATTTTTATTTTCTTCATGAATAAAATGATGCAGTTCATCCATAATATCCATTTCACTTTCAACCAGTGTTGCCCCTTGTTTTATAAGAGAATGGGTCCCCTGGCTTTTTTTGGATGTAATGCTGCCGGGAACGGCAAATACCTCACGATTGTATTCTGACGCCATTCGGGCAGTAATCAGCGACCCGCTTCTTTTGGCAGCTTCAACAATGATACTGCCGCAGGATAATCCTGCAATAATACGGTTTCGAATAGGAAAATTGTTTGGCTGCGGGTCTGTATGAATTTTAAATTCAGAAAAAATTATTCCATTTCCGGCAATTTCTTCAAATAATCGTGTGTTTTCCCTAGGATAGATTTTTTTTAATCCTGACCCGAGAAC
>CAYFKW010000003.1:33727-86443 GCA_964343845.1 uncultured Desulfobacula sp.
GTCAATTCCACGCGCCATGCCGCTGACAATCTGAAACCCCCGGCTGGCCAGTTTAAAAGAAAGGTTGTAGGATGTGCTTAATCCATAGGATGTGGCCTGTCTTGACCCGATGATCGAAATGCAGGGAGCAGCAGTATCGAGGCTGCCTAAATAAGTTAAAAGAACAGGCGGATCTGGAATCTGCCTTAACAATGCCGGATATACATCATCTGTTAAGGCAACCATTTTTATATCATATTTCATCATATCTTCTAATTCTTTTTCTGCACCGGCAAGATAACGTTTATGATGATGGATACTGTCGATCACCCTGGCAGATATCCTATCTACTTTTCTTAATTGATTCTCAGATGCTGAAAAGATGCTGGCAGGAGTTTGAAACTGATCTATCAATTTCCTGGCCGTTATATTACCTAAGAAAGGTATTTCCCTGAGTAGAAGCCAGGGTAAATATTTTTCTTGAGGGCTAGTCAAAGTTTTTAAGCTTTTCCTGGGCTTTTTCCGAAGCAGGAGAAAACGGATATTTTTTTAGCACCTGCTTTAGATAGTGATGTGCTCTGTTTGAATCATCCAGAGCCAGATATGAATACCCTGTTTTTAGCATTGCATCCGGGACTTTTTCAGATTTAGGATATTTGGCAACCAACGCTTTAAAGACATCTATTGCTTTTTTGTGCTCTCCCATTGAATAATGGCACTCGCCCAGCCAGTAGACCGCATTATCAGCTAAGCTGTCTTTTGGATGATTCTTGATAAATTCCGTAAACAGCACTGCCGCGTCTATATAATTGTCTTCAAGCAGAAGATTCCGTGCTTTTTTATAGAGGGTCGAAGGGGTGTTATATTCAATTTTATACTGATTCGGCTTGATGGATTTTGTTTTTTTAAGATATGTAATTTTATTTTTAAGCGTCTTGATCTGATGGTTAAGTTTTTTAATATCAGCGTCTTTATCATTCAACTGTTTTAATAAATCTGTCTGATCCTGCTTGAGTTGGGATATCTCAGCCTCTAATTGAACAATTCTCTCCTGTTCAGGATTCATTTTTTTATCATCTTCTGAAGACGGTTTAAAATAATCAAACGTGCTGCACCCTGCAATAACAGATGAGATGCAGATCAAAACAATGCTTTGAAAGAAACCGAATTTTTTGAACAGCATCATACCATTACCTTTTATTTGCGATAAGAACGATTGGACTTGCAACAAAAATAGAAGAATAGGTACCGATCAGAACGCCGATAATCATTGCAAATGCAAAATTGTGGATAATTTCACCCCCAAGAAAATATAACGCAAACAGAACAATAAGTGTTGTGACAGATGTTAAAATTGTTCTTGAAAGTGTACCGTTAATGCTTTTATTAAACAGTAACGGCAGTTCGTCTGTTGTTTTGGATCCCTTTATGTTTTCTCTTATCCGGTCAAAAACAATAATCGTATCATTCAGGGAATACCCAATAATTGTTAGCAGTGCTGCAATAATCGGCAAAGAAAAGTCTAAGTTCAATATTGAAAAAATACCAACCGTTATCAATACATCATGCAATAATGCCACAATCGCACCCATTGCGTATTTAAGCCGCAATACCCAGAATAACGCCAGGGTTACAATTAAAGCGGCAGTGATTAGCACAGCCATGCTTACATTAAAAACAGATAAAAAATAAACAGCTGTCATTAAAGAACCAGCAGTGATACCTGACAGAAGAAGTTTTTGCTCAAACCGGTATGAAATATAGATGGTAATAAATAACAGGGAATAAAAAATAGCCAACAGCGCCTTTTTTCTCAAATCCTTCCCAACTTGAGGTCCTACCATTTCAACCCTTCTGATTTCAGGTGCCGCACCCGTCGTTTCTTTAAGAGATTCTGATATGGATTTAGACAATCCTCTGCCGCCTTTTTCCGGATTACTTGTTCGTATCAGGAATTCATGATCCTGCTTTTGACCAAAATTTTGAACCAGTGCATCATTAAGGCCGATCTTGGCAAGGCCGGAACGGATTTTAACAACAGGTACCTGCTCAGAAAATTTTATTTGAATAATCGTACCACCGACAAAATCAATTCCATAATTAGGCCCTTTATGAATGACAAGGGAGCCGACACTTATGAGGATGAGGGCAAGTGATACAATAAATCCAAATTTATATTTACCAATAAAGTCTATGTTGATATCAGACTTGATAAGCTGCATTCTTTTTTCCTTTATATGCTAAGTGAAGTTGCTTGTTTATTTTTAAGTATAAAATCAAAAATACTTTTCGAAAGAATCAAAGATGTAAACAGGCTGGCAATGATACCCAGAATAAGGGTAACTGCAAACCCCCGGATGGCGCCTGTACCAAATTGATACAATACCAGCGCTGCAATAAAGGTTGTGACATTGGCATCAAGGATGGTGATGGTTGCTTTGTCAAATCCTGCGTGTACAGAGGCAAGAACCGTCTTTCCTGATCTCAGTTCCTCCCTGATTCTTTCAAATATAATGACATTGGCGTCCACCGCCATACCAATGGTAAGAATGATGCCGGCAATTCCCGGGAGGGTCAATGTTGCCTGAAATGCAGCCAGCCCGCCGCCAATAAGAACAATATTCACAATTAAGGCAATATCAGCAATAACACCTGCCCCTCTGTAATATAGAATCATAAACAAGACCACAAGAATGCCTCCTGCAATCATTGACATAAGCCCCATTCTGATAGAGTCCGCACCCAGTGTCGGGCCGACGGTCCGTTCTTCGATTATTTCAACCGGTGCGGGTAAAGAGCCTGCCCTTAAAGCGATAGCGAGATCTTTTGCCTCATTTAGTGTAAAATTACCTGTAATTCTTGCCTTACCGCCTGCTATCCGGTCCTGGATCACAGGTGCGGAGTAAACAGAGCTGTCCAGGACAATGGCCAGGCGTTTCTGAATGTTTTCCGCTGTAATTCTATCGAAGATCCGCGCCCCTTTTCGATTGAATTCAATGCCCACCTGAGGTTGTTGAAACTGATCAAATTCAACCCTTGCATCGGTTAAAAGGCTTCCATCCAGAAGAACTCTTTTTTTAATTAAAAAAGGAATTCTGTTGCCTGAATTGTCTGTTTTATAGAGGATTTCATCACCAACAGGCGGGGTCCCATTAAGGGCGGTGTTCACATCTGCATCATCATCTACCAATTGGAAGGTCAGCTGGGCTGTTTTCCCAATGAGGCCTTTGGCCCTTTCAGGGTCTTTAATTCCAGGCAGCTGCAGCAGGATTCTGTTCCCGCCCTGGACTCTGATATCGGGTTCGTTTACACCAAATTCATCAATCCTGTTTCTGATTGTTTCAAGCGCCTGCTCTGTTGCCATTTTTTTTATGGCATCGATCTCCTCTTCCGGCAGCGAAAGCTGATAAGAAATTATGTTATTCTCAACCCTGGGTTTTGGTGTGATTAAATTGTCAAAATTTTTTGACAGGATGGTTTCAAACCCTTTTTTGTCAGTATCTGCTTTAAATTTGGCAAAAATGGAATTATCATTTAAACGGGTGATACCAAGGTGTTTCATATTTTCTTTTCTGAGTTGTTTTTTGATTTCCTGTATGGTTCTTTCAATCTCAGTCTCGACCGCTTTCATATTCTGAACTTCAAGGACAAGATGCATCCCGCCCTGCAGGTCTAAACCGCGGTTAATTTTCTTATACGGCCAGCAGTCAAAGAAAGTCGGAAGCAGACAGACAACAGCGGCAAGAATAACACATAGGATAAATACAGTTTTAAGGCTAAAAGATTTCAATCTAAATACTCCTAATGGATTTATTTTTTCTTTTGAGCGGCTTCAAAGTCAGAAACAAGTGCGCCGACATTTCCTCTGGCAATTTTAATTTTTATTTTCTCCGCTATTTCAAGACCAATCGTGGTCTCATCAATGCTTTGTATTGTTCCGTAAATCCCGCCTGTGGTAATAATCCGGTTCCCTTTTTTTAAATTTGATACCATTTCTCGATGCTCTTTGGCCTTCTTTTGCTGCGGTCTGATCAAAAGGAAATAAAAAATGGCAAACATGACTCCCATTAAAACGATGCCTGAATACGGGCTTCCCTGGCCTGCCTGGCCCCCTGCTTGTCCCATTGCATATGCTGTACTTATCAAAATAAATCCTCCTTGGTATTAATAAAACTAATATTTATGATTTTTTTGCTGGAATCCAAATGGTTTTCCCGTCAAATTGGATTCTGTCAATCGTGTTATAGTTCACTTCTTTGAGAAGCGAAAAAACTTCATCCATATTATATACAACAATCTTACTTAACGGTTCGAGCAGGTCAATATTTGAATCCACTTTCCTGTCCCTTATGTTGTAGATAATGACCATTGTTTCTGAAAATTTTAAAATTTTACCGACACCTGAACTTAATCCGCGGTCAATGGGTTCGTCTGCTTTTGGTGAAACATTAATCCCCTGATCTTCATAATATTCTTTTAAAATATTGAAATGTATATTCCAGATGTTGTCACCCGGCTGAACGACATAGATGCCATATTCCTTTATTTTTTGCGGGATAACAGCCCCGGAAGTATCTATTTTTTCTTCAAAAACGTCTCCTTTTTCTGCAAATGCATGCTCCAGGATGTCCCTCATAGAGATTTTGTTTTCACCGATGGTAAACGCTTCATCAGATTTTACAATCATATCAAGGCTCTTTTTTATCCCCAGGTTCTCCTTTCGGTTCCCCATCAGTTCTTTGAGCGTACCTTCGCGTTTCAGATCATGATAGTCAATCGGAGGAAGAACTACGATATCTCCTTTCACAACATTCTTTTGTGTGGTTGCCGTACTCTTTTCCTTTACATCCTTTTTCTGTGATATTTCCGGTTGTTTTTTTCTTAAAGGGTCTTTTGTTGAAAATTTATTAATTAAAATGACAGTCAGCAGCACCCCAATGATCAAAATAACGCCAATTGTTAAAAACAGTTTTTTCTTTTCATTCTTTTCCAGGAGCATAATTTCTCCTTTATTATTAAGATTGAAATTGTTTCAGATACACAATAGAACGATTTATGTCAAGAAAGGTCTTTAAATGGTATGGGCATTCGATATAATTTTATTATCACCAAAAACCATATCAGGATTACCTTCAATCGTAATTACCACCTTTCTTTTTAATTCAATCTCAGTGAGTTCTTCTCGTTTTTTATTTAACAGATAATTTGCAACCTCCTGTGGAACAATACCGGTCACTTCCCTGATATCGGATTTGATTGTTTTTAAATTCAATAATCTTAAAAAGGCCAGGCCCTGGGTTTCAATGGATGGGGTCTGTCCTCTCCCCTGGCAGTGCTTGCAGGTGTCATAACTCCCAAATGTAATGGAGTGACGAATCCGCTGCCGTGACATTTCAAGGAGCCCGAATTTTGTAATTCCCCCCACTTTTGTTTTTGCCTTATCCGATTTTAAATGTTTTTTAAGTGTTTTTGTAATTTCAGCTTTGTGCCTTCTTTCCCTCATATCAATAAAATCAACAACGATCAGCCCTCCCATGTCTCTGAGTCTTAATTGCCGGGCAACCTCTTCACTGGCTTCAAGATTGGTATGGAATGCAGTTTCTTCAATATTTTTCTTCTTGGTGGATTTACCTGAGTTCACATCAATAGAAACCAGGGCTTCTGTTTGTTCAATAACAAGGAATCCACCGGATTTTAAAGACACTTCCTTTTTGAAAATAGAGGTAATCTGGTCTTCAAGCTGGTATTTGGTAAAAATGGGTTTTTCACCTTTAAAAAGTTTCACAATCTTTTTATGCTTTGGTGCGATAACCCCTATGAAATCTTTAACTTCCCTGAATATCTCTGGGCTGTCAATCAGTATCTCTTTTACATCAGTGGTAAAATAATCCCTTAACGATCTTACGGCCAGGGTCTGTTCTTTATACAGCAGGGAAGGGGGACTATTTTTAACTGCTTTTTTATCGATGTTTTTCCATACCCGCATCAAATATCTCAAGTCTGCTGTTAACATCGTTTTTGTAGAATTTTTCCCGGCTGTTCTTACAATCATCCCAAACCCTGGTTTGATATTCATTTTTTTTATGACAGATACAAGACGTTTTCTTTCATCTTCATCATTAATTTTCCTTGAGACGCCTTTGGTAGTATTCCCTGGCATCAATACAGACAAACGACCTGGTAAAGATACGTATGTTGTCAGCATGGCACCTTTCTGACCAATAGGGTCTTTGGTAACCTGAACAATCAATTCCTGTCCTTTTTTGATAAGTTTGAACAGTGCCTTTTCGCCGGATTTTATATCCTGAAAATAATCTTTGTGAATTTCATTTTTCTGCAAAAAGCCATTTTTTTGAGCGCCGTAGTCAACAAAAACGGCCTGAAGGCTGGGTTCGACTCTTGTAACAATTCCTTTGTAGATATTTCCCTGAGTAACCTGTTTAGCGGTTGTCTCTATATGAAATTGCACAAGTTTATTATCTTGTATGGTAGCGATTCTGTTTTCATCTGGATCTAAAGCATTGATCAGAATTTTTTTTGTCATTAATTTTCTCTTTTTATACTTTGTTGCGTTAGTATTATCTGTTCATCACACAGTTATTGGATTCTAAGTAATAAATTGAATGAATCAAGTCAAATTCTTTATCCTGGTTATAAAACCTTATCAAGAACTGCCTTTAATTCTGATATTTTAAAAGGTTTTACCAGCATCCCTTTAAATCCATAGTCTTGAAAATTGGCCAGAACCGGATCATTGGAGTAACCGCTGATGACAACTGCTTTTGCATTCCGGTCAATTTCCAGGATTTTAGGAATGGTTTCCCTGCCACCCAGTCCGCCAGGAATGGTAAGGTCCATTAAAACAAGATCAAATTTATTATTTTCTTCCAGTGCCTTTTTATAAGACCGGATTGCCTGACTGCCGTCAGAGACGGTGGATACTGTATATCCAAACCGGTGGATCATTTTTCTTGCAATGTTACACACCTGCTCATCGTCATCCATTATTAAAATATTGGCTGATCTGTCTGATGAAGTGTCATCTGCATCAACCCGGGCCGGCATATCTTTGGTAATTTCAAACGCTGGTAAATATACATAAAAAGACGCACCATTTCCAATCGTAGAGGAAACAGTGATCAACCCATTGTGTTTTTTCAGAATGGAGTATGAAGTGGCAAGCCCCATGCCGGAACCAGCCTGTTTCGTTGTAAAATAAGGGTCAAAAATTTTATGAATATAATCCTGTGGAATTCCAACACCTTCATCCTGAAGTATAATTTTGATATATTTGCCTGGCGATAAGGCAGTCACATCATTCTCTTTAATTTCAAGGTTCTGGGCGTTTAATCTTAAGGTTCCGCCGTCTGGCATCGCCTGCCGTGCATTAATGACAAGATTTGAAATGACCTGACCAATCTGATCTTTATCTGCATGGACCTGGTGAAGGTGTTCATCAATGTTCGTGATAAGCGTTATTTTGCTGCCAGACAGATTAAAACTGGCAGCATCCTTGATAACATGATTGATATCAATGGTTTCCTTGATGGGATCTCCGCCACGGGCAAATATTAACAGCTGGTGTGTTAAGTCCGTTGCCTTGGTCATAGACTGTTCTGCATCCTGAATCATCTGAAAGGCCTCTTCCGAAGGGTCGATTTCCAGTTTAGCCAGTGCGATATTACCATATAATCCTGTTAAAATATTATTAAAATCATGCGCAATGCCGCCAGCCAGAATTCCAATGGATTTGAGTTTTTCATTTTTCAGCATTTCTTCCAAACGGTCTTTTTGATCACCAGCACCTGTTATGGTTAAGAGGTATTCATTACGGTTGTTTCCACTGTTCCTCAGGGTATTCCCTGTGATTGAGACAATAACAGCTTCTCCGTGCTTTGTTTTAATCTCAAACGTTTCATTTTTTATTGATCCGGTTTGATTCAACGTGTTAAAAAAAGTTTCTTTTTCACGCTCATCAATGAAGATGTCACCCATTGCAAGCTGCGCTAATTCATTTTTTGTATACCCTGTAGTTTTTGTAAAAAAGGTATTACACTCAATGAATTTTCCAGGGGGGTCCTGAGTTATTCTCACAACACCAGTTTGAATGTTTTCAAGAAGTAAGGCCAGTTTGTTTTCTTTCTGTACTGCAGTTTTTTCTGCCTTGATTTTCTGCTGGAACACCATTTTTAATTTTTTAATGGTAAACAGCTGCAGAAGAATGAATGGTGGAAGAAACGTACTTAAAATTACTGCGAACAACTGCAGTGATGTAAATTTTTCATGATACTGAAGGTAAAAAAACAAGCAGGCTGCCAGAAGAACACTCACTAAAACATAAAGCAGGGTTATATGGAGCGTGAATTTTTTCAGATCAGATTTAAGATTCATTATGCTGCCCCCTGAATCCATGAATATTTTTAGTCAACGAATTCTTTTTGTTTTAAAATGTCAAAGTAATTAAGAATTCGTTCCACATACTGAACAGGTTCCCAGCCCCTGGCATATCCATATTTTGTTTTTTTATAATATTTTGATTTTGACAGCAGCGGCAGCGTTTTTTTAAGGCTCTGCCATTTTGTACTGTCCAGTCCTGATTTTTTAGCAATTTTTATGGCATCAGTTACGTGCCCGTACCCTATATTATAACTGGCCAGCGCAAATTGAATTCTTTCATATTCATCGTCAAGATAATCAAATTTTTTTATCATTTTATCAAGATATTTTATACCTGCTTTAATACTCTGGGACGGTTTCTGCCTGTTCTGAATGCCCATTTCTTCTGCAGTCGCTGCGGTCACCTGCATCAGTCCTCTGACATTGGTGAAACTTCTTGCTTTTGGATTAAAATGCGATTCCTGGTAAACAACAGCAGCCACCAAACGCCAGTCCAAACCATATTTTGCCGATTCAGCGACAATGATATCTTTGTATTTGGGTAGTCTATATTCAATTCTCTGGTGGAATTTTTTTAAATCGAACGGATCTGAATCCTGGATATTTGAATAGTATTTGTCTGTAATTCGTTTTAAAATTCCTTTTTCATTTGCATATAGAAAAAATTGATTGATCTGCTCAATCATTTTTAAATCATTTTTATTGACAGCCCATGCAAGGGACTCTTTTCCCTGGATGGGAATACCAATTCTAATCTCAGGGTAATATCTCTGATTCAGATAGGCAATATTGTTGTCTGCAACAGTAAATTTAATTTCACGATCATACACCATCCTGATCAACTCTTCTGTCGGGATATTGTCATGAAGGATGTAATTAAAATTAACGCCGGATTTTTTAATTTCTTCCAGGCGTGAATGGTAGGAGGTTCCTCGTCTGATGTGCAGTGTCCTGAAGGTCAGATCCTCGATGTTTTTTGGCCCGAAAACCAATTCATGATGGACAATATGCTGCTGGATTTCAGAGTAGGGGATTGAAAAGAGAACTCTTTTTAATCTGTCCTTGGTAATGGCAAGCCCTGCTGCAATAAAATCACCTTTTCCCTCCTCAAGGTAGGAAAACATATTGTTCCATCCTGGTGTTACGACATCGAGTTCTACATTTAAAAAATCAGCAAATGCTTTGGCAAGATCATATTCAAACCCGGCTGGTTTCCCGCCATAGTAGTAATAGGTGTTGATAGAATTGTTCGTGATGAGCCTTAATACACCGGTTTTTTTTATTCGCTCAACACTGGTCAGATCAGAACCAAACTCTTGATGATGAAGCAGTACTGACCAGAAAAGAAATAAAAACAGTAACCCAATGATATGTATGGTGATAAAATATTTAAAATAAAAAGTTTTCATCATTCATCATTTTTCAGTTCTTCTATTGGTAAAACCTCAACCCGGTCAACATTCTGGTACCCGCGCGGCAGTTTCTTTCCGCGGTGGCCTCTCATTCCTGTGTAATCGTTCTGGTTTCCAGGGCTTAATCTTAAGTAGTGCTTGCCTGCATGAATAACAAGATTGCAGTTTAATGGAAGTATTTTAAGGAACGTAAGTTTTTCCGGATTTGGTTTTTTCAGCTCTTTTTTGGGAATAGAAATAATTTTATTCCCAATTCCTTTTTTTAGATTCGGCAGTTGATCTAAGGTAAATATCAACAGGCGGCCTTTTGACGTCACCGCAGCAATACTGTCCTGTTCAATATTTACCACTTTAGAAGGCGGTAACAGTTGATTTTTATCTTTCAGTGTAATGACCGCCTTCCCATTTTTATAATTGGTTAGAAAATCAGAAAATTTAATAACAAACCCATATCCATTATCTGATCCAACCAGGAAATGATCCGTATCCCCGCCTGACAGGATATATTTAATATAGGCATTTGCCTGAATAGATAAATGTCCTGTCAAAGGTTCTCCGTTCCCCCTGGCTGACGGCAGCGAATGAGAAAAAAGCATGTAGCTTCTGCCGGTGTTATCTAAAAATATGATTGGCTGATCACTTTTTGTTCTAAAATAACCTTTTAAAGAATCTCCGGATTTAAATTTAACTGTCTGAGGATTAATCTCATGTCCTTTTGCAGATCGAATCCATCCGTTTTTTGACAGGATAATAGTTACAGGCGTAACATCAATGACATCTGTAACTGAAAATTTTTCAGCCTCTTTCCGCTCTTTTATCGGAGATCTGCGTTTATCGCCATATTGCCTGGCATCTGCTTTAATCTCATCTTTTATATATGCTTTAAAAGCCGCTTCTTTTCCCAGAATCTTTTTAAGCTTTGTTTTTTGAGCTTTCAGGTCTTTTAATTCTGATTTGATTTTTATTTCTTCTAATTTTGCAAGTTGTCTTAATCGGATTTCTAAAATAGCAGCGGCTTGAGTTTCACTTAATGAAAAGGCCTTCATCAGTTCAGGCTTGGGCTTATCAGAGTTTCTTATAATTTTAATGACCTCGTCAATATTGAGGTAAGCAATTAAAAAGCCTTCCAGGATATGGAGTCGGTCCAGGATCTTTTCTAACCTGAATTTCAGCTTTTTTCTAACAGTAGCTGCCCTGAATTCAAGCCATTCAGTTAAAACGTCTAACAGGCTCTTCACCCTTGGTTTGCCGTCAATACCGATCAGATTCATGTTTAAAGTATAAGATTTTTCAAGGTCTGTAGTGGCAAACAGATGATCTGTCAGTGCCTCTAAATCAACCCTGTTAGACCGGGGAATTACCACCAGCCGCGTCGGGTCTTCATGATCAGACTCGTCCCTTATATCAGTGACCATTGGCAATTTTTTTGCTTCAATTTGCGATACAATCTGCTCATATATTTTTTCTGTCGAGGCATGATAGGGCAGTGCAGAAAAAACGATTTCTGAATCTTCAATATGATATCTGGCTCTTAATTTGATCCGGCCGGTGCCTCTTCTATAGATTTCACGAATCTCTGACCCTGGCGTTATGATCTCAGCTTCGGTTGGAAAATCAGGGCCTTTGATATACCTGCAGATAGTTTCGACAGTTGCATCTTCATTGTCAATCAAATGGATCAACGCTTTTGACACTTCACGCAGGTTATGCGGCAGAATGCTGGTTGCCATCCCCACAGCAATCCCGGTAGAGCCATTTAAAAGAATGTTGGGCAGTCGTGCAGGAAGAATCGTGGGTTCTTTTAATGTCCCGTCAAAATTGGGCACCCAGTCTACTGTTCCCTGTTCGATCTCCTGGAGAAAAATCTGGGCATATTTTGATAACCTTGACTCAGTATACCGCATGGCAGCAAAAGATTTAGGGTCGTTTGGGTCCCCCCAGTTCCCCTGTCCGTCAACCAAAGGATACCGCAAAGAAAAAGGCTGGGCTAAAAGTACCATTGCCTCGTAGCAGGCTGTATCTCCATGGGGGTGAAATTTACCCAGAACATCACCGACCGTTCGAGCAGATTTTTTGAATTTTGCAGTCGCAGACAGTCCCAATTGACTCATGGAGTAAACAATTCTCCGCTGAACAGGTTTTAAACCGTCTCCAATGTGCGGCAGTGCCCGATCTAAAATAACGTACATGGAATAGTTTAAATAGGCCTTCTCAGCAAAATCCTGAAACGGTATTTGTTCATAATCCTCAACTGCAGATGGAAGCGTTTCTCTCATTATTCAATCTCTTTGATATTCCCTTTTTTTTCTATCCAGGCTTTTCTATCTTTTGCCCGTTTTTTGCCCAGAAGCATATCCATGATTTCGTGGACCTCTTTGATTGACTCTTCACAGCTGTTATCAACAGATAATTGAACAAGCCGCCTCGAATCAGGAGAAATCGTTGTTTCTTTGAGTTGGGAAGGGTTCATTTCTCCCAGACCTTTAAACCGCTGAATACTGATCTTGCCTCTCTTTTTTCGGCGATTAATCCGTTTTATAATGTTTTCTTTTTCCGCTTCATCCAGCGCATAAAAAACCTCTTTGCCCATATCTATCCTGAACAACGGCGGCATGGCAATATAGACATGCCCATTATCCACCATCTTGGGAAAATGCTTCAAAAACAACGCACACATAAGTGTGGCAATATGCAGACCGTCAGAGTCTGCATCAGCAAGGATACAAATTTTATTATACCTGAGTTTTGATATATCTTCTGACCCGGGAAAAACACCTAAAACCTGTGAAATATCCCTGATTTCTTTGGATTCTATAATAGCAGAAGACTCGATATCCCATGTGTTTAAAATCTTACCCCTTAAAGGCATGATAGCCTGAAATCTTCTATCCCTTGCCTGTTTTGCCGAGCCGCCGGCAGAGTCTCCTTCAACAAAAAACAGTTCCCGTCTCTGTTGATCAATACTTGTGCAATCAGAAAGTTTGGCAGGAAGCCTGATCCCGTTGGAAGATCTTTTTTTTGTGATTTTCTTTGATTTTTTAACCCTGTTTTTTGCATTTTCAATTGCAAGTGCTGCAAGCTTTTCGCCTTCCTGAACATGTTGATTTAACCACAGGCTGAACGCGTCCCTAACCTGTATGTTGACAAGATTGGCGCAGTGTCTTGATGAAAGCCTCTCTTTTGTCTGTCCGGAAAATTGCGCATCTGACAATTTAACCGATAAGATATAGCCGACACGGTCCCATATATCCTCTGGGGCCAGATATAGGCCTTTGGGCAGTAAATTTCTAAATTTACAAAACTCTCTTACAGATTCCAAAAGCCCAGACCGGAATCCATTGACATGTGTCCCCCCCAATTTAGTAGGGATTAAATTTACATAACTCTCTTCAGGATTCTGCCTTGAATCTGTTGTCCAGTTGACTGCCCAGATAATGTGAATGTCCTCTCCCTTGCTTTTACCCGAAAAGCAGGAAGGAAATACACATTTTTTTTCTGATAAGTTTTCATCAAGATATTCATCTATGCCATGATCATATTCCCAGATAACTTTTTCACCTGAACGTTCATCAAAAAAGGTAGTAACAAGTCCTTTACATAAAATAGCTTTTGATCTCAACGCTGTCTTTATGGCAGTTTTGGAAAACGATGCAGTATCAAAATACTTTGCATTGGGATAAAAATGCACTGATGTGCCGGTATTTTTTTTCCCAATACGCTTTGTAATGCTTAAATCTTCCGTTTTATGTCCGTTTTCAAATGCAACCTGGTATTCATGACCATTTCGTTTAATGAGTATGGTTAACTTTGAGGACAATGCATTGACAACAGAAACGCCGACACCGTGCAGTCCGCCGGAGTAGCTGTAATCCTTGTTTGAGAATTTTGCCCCGGCATGAAGCTTTGACATGATAAGTTCAACACCTGAAATTTTCTCTTCCGGGTGGATATCGACAGGCATACCGCGGCCGTCATCAGATACAACAATAGACTGATCTTCTTTCAGGATGACTTGAATTGTGCCGGCAAATCCTGCTATGGCTTCATCCACGCTGTTGTCGATAACCTCAAATGCAAGATGATCCGGACTTGATGTATCCGTATACATGCCCGGTCTTCGTTTAACCGGATCAAGCCCCTTTAAAATCTCTATTGACTCTGCATTATACGTATCGGACTTGTTTTTATTTTCGTTATTTGGTTCAAATAATTTCATAAATTATTATGTTGTGGTATAAAAATTTAATTAAATAGATTTTAAAGATACCCCTATATCATTTTTAATTAGAAATGTAAAAACGGGAAAATCAAATTTATTATGGATTCATTTATCAAAGATTTTGATTTTGATACATTTGAGGCACAGTGGGATAAATTATCTGAAGAAAAAAAGGCTGTTGTCGTTAAAAAGGCAGGTAATTTAGAACCTGAACTGGCCATTCTGCCAATCCTGTCAGGGATTACATCCTATCATTTTTCTGTTCGGAACAATGCAAGAACAAGCCTTGAAATGATTCAATCCAAAGTGCATAATCTTTTAAAAGATCCTTTAAACAAAGAACAGTATTTATTGGGAATGAAGACCTCTGCTTCCGTCTGCATGAGGCTTTACAGTCAGTTTACCCCGGAAATGGCCTTTAATGAATTAAGCTATTTCTTTAAAACACTTCTGGCATTTGACGGTAAAGGGGCCCATTTTGCGTTTAAAGCGGTTTATAAAGGGTTTGTTTCAGTGAGCGCTATGGAAAAAATTGTGTCAACGGTTTCTGAAACAGGTCGTCTTGCTTTTGTTGACCAGTATCTTCAAACCAGCCCCAGTGTTAGATTAAAATTCGGGTTCTCATTTAACCGGATTTTAAAATCCATTAAAAACAGAGATCCGGTTATCAAGTTTTATGCCAGTCTTTTTGACAGACAAAGAGACGCAGATCCCTTTTTAAATAATATTGACTATGAATTAAGAAACCCGGATAAAATTATTTCAAATGAAATAAAATCCCAATCTCCTGAAATAAAAATTTCCGGCCTTAAAGCACTTGCCATGATCATCACCCACATTCCGCCAGACCTGCTCCTTGATATTCTGGCAGTGGAAGAAGTTAAAAAAGTAAGAATTGCCATTTATAATATCATTGAAAATTCTTCTGTGGGTACATATTCTGAAATGTTTTATCCTGTGCTGGAACTGTTTTATAAATCTGACAAACAGGAAGCATTCCATGCCTTCAAAGCATTGATCGTTGCAGGTAAATTACCCCCGTATTCTCTGCTGGAACTGGTAAGGGACAATTATCCGGCACTCATGCCGGTCATCAACATTGAGGTTTCAGCACTATCAAAAATTTCTTTTTTTATTATCCAGGATATTGCTTTAAACAAAGAGCAGTACCTGAATGCAAACTTTGAGGTAAATCTTGCATGCGTCCTGGGAATGATCAAAAAACGACCTGAAAGGGTGGTTAAAATTTTAAAAAAGTATGACAATGTTTCCAAAGATTCGGTAAGGATTAATGTTACTGAATTTATAGAAAAGACAAAAGAACTTCTATCCCAGGAAAAACACAGCATCGAAACTGAATTCGATGAAACCATAGAATGGGCGAAAAAAGAATCAAAAAAATCAAAAGGGATTCTTAAAACCTTATTTTTAAGAAACAGTGATAAGAAAATTGATGAGTTGAAACACCAGAAAAAAAGAGAGTCGATTGATTTTGAAGGTGAAGTTATTA
This sequence comes from uncultured Desulfobacula sp., assembly GCA_964343845.1. GTDB lineage: Bacteria > Desulfobacterota > Desulfobacteria > Desulfobacterales > Desulfobacteraceae > Desulfobacula. Next base: position 49,245 of record CAYFKW010000003.1, read on the forward strand.
AAAATGCAAATCTTTCTTCATCAAACTTTCTTGCCTCACCGCTTTATTTCAGCAGGTGCGTTATTAATAATTGTGATTTTTCTCATGCGACTTTCTACAATGCTTTTTTTAAAAGCAGTATTTTTTATAATGTGGACATGCAGGAAACCCGGTTCGACTTTGTTAATTTTGATAATGCAACCTTTATTAATGTAAATGCAGGAAAGACACGATTTCGAAACTGCAGCTTCCAGAATATCTCCTTATTCAACTGTAATTTTAACCAGGCCGACATTAAAGACGCTTCATTCTTAAACTCAACAATTTCAAAAACGTCTTTTTCACAGACAAACCTGTCCTGTTCCTCTTTTGCATATTCAAATATCTCGGCGGTATCTTTTGTTACGGCCAATGTCGATCAAGCAGATTTTTCAGGTGTGAATTCCAGGTTCTGCAGGTTTCCATCCAGTGTAAGATCAATAATACGAAGTGATGATATCAAGTATAATGCCAGGAAATTTCAATTATCTTTCAAAGACATGCCGCAGATGGATGAAACAATTGTGACTGAAATAGATATGTTGATATTTACGGAATTCATACACTATGGTGAAAAAAAATTTTTAAAGCAAAATCAATTAAGCCTGCTGACTGCTTTTGATATTTTCAAAACCAAACAGGCAGATTTATTTCAGATTATACCGTATCTGCTTCATGAAAACATTTCATTTCCTGGTGCAAAACCCATTCATGAGCTGACACCGCATGGTATCTGCGACTATATCCCAAGCCTGGAGACCCAGGACATTTTAAAAAAATATCTTGGGTCTGAAAATATACCAGTCACCAGACACCAGCGATATGCAATTGAAGGACTTTTTACAATCGGAAGTACAGGATCCCTTGCGCAGACAATAGATTCTGATATCGATTACTGGGTATGTATTAACGAAGAGCATTATTCAATACAGGACCTGGATCTGTTTAAAAGTAAATTGGAAGCACTGGAAATACTGGCAACGCAGCAGTTTAATACAAAGGTAACTTTTTTCCTGGTGGATATACTGAAAGCCAAAAATAATGATTTTGGTGATTCGAGTATTGAAAGCTCCGGCTCTGCACAGGCCAGGCTTTTAAAAGAAGAATTTTATCGAACAATGATTTATGTAGAAGGGAAAATACCACTTTGGTCAGTTCTTCCCACAGCAATAAGTGTGAATTATTACAACAGCATTTTAGACAAGGTATCAAATTATCCCAACCTTTCCAGGTATATTGACTTAGGTGATATCCATGCCATATCCACCAGTGAATATTTTGGTGCATCTATCTGGCAAATGTTCAAATGGCTGAAAAGCCCTTTTAAATCCGTCATTAAAATGGCCCTGCTTGAAAAATATATTTATGAATATGGCAAAGAATCGCTGCTGTGCAATAAATATAAAGATGAATGGATGAACTCAGGGGACCACTTAAAACTAGCTCAGAATGATTCATACTATATTCTTTTAAAAAACCTCCTGAAGTATTATCAGAATGCTGAAGATGACCAATCCATAACTATTCTGCTTACCTGCTTTTTTCTCAAGCTTGGTATATCAAGAGATTCACAAATCGATAACACTATATTCGGACTTCGAAAAATCCTGCTTGAAAAATGCATGGATAAATGGGGCTGGAACAAAAACAATGTCTTTGAGATTGGCAGTTTTAAAACCTGGCAATACAGCGATATTGCCTATTTATCTGACACCATAGAAAAATATATGGTCAGAAAATATAAGATTGTTAATAAAGCATTTGACAGCCTGTTTCATGGACGTTCAAGAATAAGTGCAGAAGATAGAACTGTTCTGGGCAGAAAAATTTTTATCGAGTTTTCAAAACAACCAGGCAAAGTAGAAAAAGTGCTTCTTGTATCAAGAAGTGACAGGCACTTCCAGGGACTGCACTTAAAATATGAAAAAAAGAACAGCAAAGTAGGAACCTGGGGATTATTTAATAAAATGCCGAAATCCTATCATAAGCACGGAGAATCTTTGATTAAAGCCAATACCATCGAAGAGATTGGTGCCTGGCTGATCAACAACAGCCTTTATAATGAAAACAGTGTGATTAACCTGGTGCCGAATCCCACCTATGTCACCTTTGATGATATCCGCAAGCTGTATAAAGCCATGTTTGAATTTTTTAAACCCGTGATTAAAAAAGCAATCGGATTTGATCATTTACTGATGAAAAGCCGGGTGGTCTGCCTTTTTATCTCCATAAACTTTTATGCGCCCAAACAACAGCAGAAGGTGACAGAATATACTGCTATCTACTTAAATTCATGGGGGGAAATGTTCTGCAAATCTTTTTACTCGAAAGAAGGTTTTGCATCCATGGACAAAACAAAGCAGCACATCATGAAACAAATTGGTATCACACAGATGCCGTTAAATACAGCTTTCTACTTTTCTAAAGGTGTTGCAAGATAGCCAGGATATTATTCTTTATTAAAATCAATGACCACGTTTACAATATCCTGTGGGTCATCCAGCAAATGAAACAAGTCGAGATCTTTTTCTGAAATCATTTTTTCTTTTAAGAATTTATCCTTTACCCAGTCAATCAAACCGCCCCAGTATTCTTTTCCAACCAGGATAATCGGAAACCTTTTTATTCGCTGTGTCTGAATCAATGTCATGGTTTCAAATAATTCATCCAATGTGCCAAACCCGCCAGGCATGATGATATAAGCCTGTGCATATTTTATAAACATGACCTTTCTGACAAAAAAGTATTTAAACTCAATTTGTGTTGTCGCATATGGATTTGGTTTCTGCTCAAAGGGCAGCATAATGTTTAGACCGACAGATTCAGTATCTTCTTCTGCAGCGCCTCTATTGGCAGCTTCCATAATACCGCCGCCGCCGCCGGTAATGACGGCATATCCATTTTTAGCAAACAGCGCAGCCAGATTTTTAGCTTTTTTATAGTATTTGTGATTGGGATGGGTTCTGGCAGAACCAAAAATAGAAACAGCCGGGCCAAGATTGTGCAATGAATCAATACCTTCTACAAACTCGCCCATAATTTTAAATAACCGCCAGGATTCACCTGATTTAAATTCATTAATGGGATATTTCCCATTTGCCGTAAATTTTTCCATATGACTTTTCCCAAAATCTTCCATGTGATTGTTTGATCATTTATTAAATGTGATAAAAAAAACAATATCAAATTCAATTATTCTAGGTGCAAAGGCCTATCACACAAAAATATAACAGTCAATTATAAGTCATGGTTCACATTGACATTTTTGAAGGAAAGATATAAAGAGAAGAAAATTTTTTTCAAAGAAAGATTAAAATTGGAAAGTGGTAAAATAATTACTCGTAAAACATCGATTAAAAACGAGCTGGGAATGCATGCAAGGCCGGCATCACAAATCGCACAGATGGCCGAGTCAGCCGAATCTGACATATGGCTGTGTGCAAATTCGACAAAAGTAGATGCAACAAGCATCATCGATATATTGACACTTTGTGCTGTTAAAGGAACCCAGATTGTGGTTGAGATAGAAAATCAAAAAGATATAATGGTTCTCGAACAGATTGTTGAATATTTTGAAAATGGTTTTGGAGAACTCAACAGATGAACACCAGAGCAAACAACGCTTAAAGGGATCAGCGGGTCTCCTGGTATCTGCATCGGGAAAGCCTACGTTGTTGACAGAGAAGGTGTCAACATAACAAAACGCTATCCTGTCAGTGGTGATCTTGTTCAAAAAGAGATTGACAGGTTTAAACAGGCTGTATCCAAGGCAAAAAGCGACCATGCAAAAATCATTGAGACGCTTGATGAAGACCTGGGTGAAAATGTAAATATCCTTGAAACTCATATGGTTCTTTTTAAGGATAAAATGCTCTATGGAAGAACCATCGATACCATTTCCACTGAAAAAATTAATGCTGAATGGGCCTTAAAAAAAGTATCTCAACGCATCAAAACCATGTTTAAGGAAATTGATGACCAATACCTGCAGGCAAGGGTCAATGACATTGTCCAGGTATCAGACAAGATCATGTCAAATCTTGTCGGCGCTCAGGATATAAAGATATCGGATATTAACAAACGGGTTATTATAGTTGCACATGATTTATCACCTGCTGATGCAAGTCAAATCCAGCTTGAACGGATTAAAGGATTTGTCACAGACCGCGGCGGTAAAGATTCCCATACAAGTATTGTTGCCAAATCGTTAAAAATACCGGCTGTTTTAGGGCTCGGGACAGCTACAGCCCATGTCAAAAATGATGACATTTTAATTGTAGACGGTTCTACAGGAACCCTGATCATCAATCCGGATGAAGACACGCTCTTTAAATACGAGGAGCGCCTCACAAGATTTGAAGAGTACAGGGCAGGCATTGAAAGGGAATCTCACCTTCCTGCTGTGACAAAAGACGGCGTCAGCTTGAATCTTATGGCCAACATAGAGCTTGTCGAAGAGGTGGTGGCTGCAAAAGATTACGGCGCAACGGATATCGGGCTTTTCAGAACAGAATTTTTATATTTGGATTTAAAACGATTCCCCACAGAGGATGAACTGCTCTGCAAGTATAAAGAACTGGTGGAATTGATGAGCCCGAACAGTGTCACCATCCGAACCCTGGATATAAATGGAGATAAAGTCAACCCGTATTTGACTGCCTATGAGGAAGCAAATCCTTCTTTAGGGATGAGAGCCGTCCGATTCTGTCTTGAAAATCAAGAGGTGTTCATCACACAGCTAAAGGCTATTTTCAGGGCAGCCGCATCTGGCAGCATTAAATTATTAATCCCCATGATTTCCTGTATAGAAGAAATTATCCAGGTCAAGCAAATCATTAATAAAGCTGTTCTGGAACTTGAACAGGAAGACAAAATCTTTAATAAGGATATCCCCCTGGGCGTAATGATCGAGGTGCCGTCAGCCGTGATGATGGCAGAAGATCTTGCAGAACACGTGGATTTTTTCAGTATCGGGACCAATGATTTAATCCAATACTCCATGGCGATTGACAGGAGAAACAGGAGGGTTGCCCATCTTTACCAGGCACTGAATCCTGCTGTACTTAAGATGATCAAGATGACCTATGATGCTGCCAGGAAGAAAAAGATAGATCTTGTTATGTGCGGTGAAATGGCAGGTGACCCGATTAACATACCTGTCCTGGTCGGTATCGGGTTAACAGATTTTTCCATGAGTTCCGCTTCCATTCCGGTCGTCAAAAAGCTTATCAGGGATCTTGATACCAAACAAGTAAAAAAGACAGCCCAAAAAATCATGAAGCTCAACAGTGTCCGGGAGATTTATGATTTTGTGATCAAAGAATATAAAGACCTGCTTCCCTTCCGTGAGGCAGAAGAGTAATGTATGAGTGCAGATTATATAAAGGTCATTGCAACCAATAAAAAAGCCCGATTTAATTACTACATAGAATCTGAATATGAAGCAGGCATTGTACTGGTTGGTTCTGAAGTCAAATCCATAAGAGAGGGCAGGGTAAGCTTTAAAGACGCTTATGCAGATGTAAAGAATGGAGAAGTCTTTTTACGGCAACTGCACATTTCCCCATACAAATACGCATACAATGCCAATCATGAAGCACTGCGCACAAGAAAACTGCTGCTGCACCGGTATGAAATCAAACGAATCCTGGGGAAAATCAAAGAAAGAGGCTATACCTTGATCCCGTTAAAAATTTATTTTAAAAACAATAAAATCAAAGTTCAAATCGGGCTGGGTAAAGGGAAAAAATTATTTGATAAACGGGAAAGCATTAAACAAAAAGATATGAAACGAGACCTTGACAGGGAAAGAAAAAAACAGGGGTATTAGCCTGTCAATATTGACTTTTTAGACACCCTGAACTATATTTATAGTCATCTGATCTTTTACAATTTGGGGGCGAAATGGCTTCGACGGAGATTTTGAGGCCTTTGGTAGCATACCGAGTCTTTTGTCAGCTCGTAAACTTGGCAGAATTTAAACATAATCGCAGATGATTATAATTACGCTGTAGCTGCTTAAAGCAGCTTCCGTCCTCCTGACATCCTTCCTGCAGATTCAGGTCAGGGCGTCGACTTTGCAGGACCGCCTTTTAAGGATGCCTGAGCCTTGAAGGTTAAATTTTTCAGGCTATACCAAACTGTATCCATCTCAAAGGAGACAGGGTGGTTAAATTTAAATTTTGAGATAAGTATGTAGAAGCCTGGGATGATTGTTTTCGGACGCGGGTTCAACTCCCGCCGCCTCCACCATTCATTGTTCATCATTTCAATATGTTATATAAAAAAATAGGCTCAAAATAGTAGAGCATAAGTAGGGCGTTTTCACTTCTGATGCAGTCGTGTGTCTTTGTCCCCTCGTAAAGGTCCACCCCCTCAATATTCAATTCATTAGATCTGTTTCAGGTATTCATCTTCCAGGTAATGAAAAGGAACTCCTATATTTATTACATAAAATACATAGTTTTGTAACATTTTTTTCACCTGTATAGACTGCATCAAGTCCAAAAAAGACATGAGTATTTTTTTAACCTTCTTAAATTAAAACGGTTTTAAGTTATAGTGTTATATATTTCTTGAATGGTATAAATTTTGCTCACTTTTTTTCTTATTTTACCAAATTATTTAAAGGAAATAAAAAATGACATGCTTTTTAAAGAATGTTAAGGTCTTTTACAAAATTTCTTGTTTGACGGCCTTCCTGATGTTTTTATCCATGAGTCCTCGTTCTGCAGGTGCCTTTACTATCGACTTTGATACCGATGCTGCAGGAAATACAATCACTGCAGGACAAATTTTTGATGATGAATACAGTTCATGGGGTCTTAATATCACTGCTGATAATTACCACCCAGATGCAAATCATCCAAATATGGCCATGGCATTTAATTCAGCAAGCCCAACTGGAGGGGACAGTGACCTTGCAGCCAGTGATTTAGGAATGATCATGATTCTTTCTGAAGACGGGGACTCATCTGACCCTGACGATGAAGGAAGCAGACCAGCTGGTGTGATCAATTTCAATTTTAACTTTTATCTTAATAGCGGGAGCATGTCATTTCTGGATATTGAAGAAGACAGCCATGAATTAAGATTATATGATACAGACACATTACTGCATACTTACATTCTTGACCCGACTGAAAATAATGGGAGAAGGACCCAGGATTTTAGCGGTTTTGATTTTAATCGGATTGAAGTTTATTTTGCTGGATCAGGAGCTATTACCGGATTAGAAGTAAATCCTGTACCTGAACCTGCTACAATGATGTTATTTGGCTTAGGACTTTTAGGACTGGCAAGATTAGGCAGAAAAAAATAACAACAGTTTTTCATACTCATTTAAAAAGGCAGGGTATCTTGAACACTCTGCCTTTTATATTTTCAAACGTTTCATCTACAAAAAAATGTAGAAAAAACGGTGTTTATCCATATTGCAGTTATTTATATCCGAGCAATTCCATTGACTGAGAAATTGACAATTTCACATCTGTCATCATTTTTTCAACATCTTTTAATGAAAGTCCTAAATTTTCCCATGCACCGTTGTTAAAAACATCATGGTAGCAGTTGATACCATTGGTCTGGCCTGTGGCTGAACAGATCCCGTTTGCCAGATGAACCAGTTGCTGGCACTGTCTTTCTTTTTTTGTCCCTGTAAATGGGAAATGGTGGTATCTGACCGCATTAACGATGTTCTTGTCCATCAGCCACCACCTTTTAATAAACAGTGCGCCCAGTTCCTGATGATTGATGCCGAACGCCTCTTTTTCCTGGTTCTCCAGCGTTTTCTGCCGGGCGTCAAGGTTTTTTAAAAAAGCAGAATATTCTTCCGGAATAATATAACAGAATACGAGAATCCCAACATCATGCATCAATCCGGAAAGGTATGCGGTATCATTAACTGTTTTTAAATGTTTTGTATACGCTGCAAGCAGCTGCGTAAAATTTGCCACTGCAAGACTGTGCTTCCAGAATTGAACTGTATCGATTAACGGCGCTTTTGAAAATAATTTGGTGATTTCAAGTGAAAACACCATTCGTTTAACCCTTTCAATGCCAAGCTTATTGACAGCCATCAAGAGTGAATCTACTTTCTGGTACCCGGTTTTATAATATGTGCTGTTTGACAGTTTAAGGATAGTGCCTGCAAGTGTCGGCTCAAGTTCAATCAGCCGGGCAATATCCGGGATATTAACATCCGGATCTTTTAAAAGGGTTTGGAGTTTTACTAAAATTTCAGGGAGTACAGGTAACTTCCCTTTTGTTTTTATGCGTTCCAGTATCGTTTGTCTCATTACCCCTCCACAATATCAACACCCTGTACATTAAGGCCATAATTTAAAGATTTCGGCATGCACATCTGTCAAAGCCTTTCATAAAGGACAGCGCCTTTATAATAGTTTATTTTAAATGTATCACTTAATACACTGATCGACTCTGTTGCACCGAGAAGCAGGATTGACCCGGATGCCATCATTTCTGCAATTTTCAAAAACAATTCTTTTTTCGAAGCGCTGTCAAAGTAAATAGAGACATAACGACACAACACCAGATCAAATTTCCCTAAAAGGGTAAAATCGTTTAAAAGATTAAACTTTTTAAATGTCACCTGTTTTTTTAATTCCGGATCAAACTGCCAGACATCATTCTGCCTCGCAAAGTACTTTTTCAGTCTCATCTGCGATATTCCCCGTTCCATTGATACGGGATCATAAACCCCTGCAATGGCCATAAAAAGAGCGGATGTGGAAATATCAGTACCAATAATTTCAATCTTGTCCAGTAATTGAGGGTCTCCCATCTTATTTGCTGTCTCGTATAGAAGCATGACCAGGGAATAGGCTTCCTGACCTGTAGAAGCGGCTGCAGACCATACCCTTACGATTTTATTCTGCCTGGCTTTCTCAAGCAGCATCGGAACAACAATTTCTGAAATATACTGCCATGTTTTTTCGTCCCTGAACCAATAGGTCTCATTGGTTGTCATGGCATCTATTATCCTGTCCTTAAGCTTGTCAGAATCATCGGATTTAGTTTTTAAGTAAAACTCATTAAAGGAGTGACAGTTGCTTTCTTTCGCCAGGCTGCTTAACCGCGTTTCAATCAAATATTCTTTATCTTTTTCAAGATGAATACCGCAGCTATCTTTAATATATCCTTTCATAAGCGCATATTCAGATGGCGTGATTTTTAACATTAAAAATTACCTTTAGTAAAAATAAGTTTACCTTACAGGTGACCGATTTTTAAAACCTGTTTTTAAGTGAGAGTATTGTGTTGTCTTATTGTATAAATACGTATCTTAACCTTTTTTTAGATAAAATTACAGCATAAAATATCGATTTTAACTATATCGCTTCTCATATTAATCTTCCTGAACAACGATTATTTAACAGAGAATTGTTGGTTATATCTAAAATCAAAGGGGTGTCTGGGGAAAAAAATTGGAATGGTTAAAGCAGGCAGATGGAGATTACTTTTAACTCGTATACGGTTATAAAGCGGGCAAGGATTTTTTTAATACCATGCCTGAAGTTTTCTTCTATCGGTTCCTTTTCGCCTGTTTCCTTTAAATGACAAGTTTACGATGACCCCGTCTCTTACGCTGCTTCTCCGGTCAAGTTTACGTTTTCGTTTATCATTTTTAAACTTCCTGTTAACCGTTTTTCTCTGGACAGAGTTTGTTATTTTATTTTGCACTGAAGCAATTTTAGGGTTGAATATCATCCTTACCTCCAAAGCTATACTCAATTAAACTGAAAATATCCTATTCACATGGATATATTTTCCTACTAACGTCTTGAAATTATAAAAATTGCAATACTTATACCAAAAAATTCAGAATTTATTCAAAAAAATGCAGAAAAAATGCAAAACTAAGGGAAAACCCCGATTGTAATTCATTTGTGACCGTAGTATGGATGGTATCGAAAACAAGTTTTTCTTAAAAAAATGGTTTCATGAGGGAAAAAATGGAAAAAATAAAAGAGATAATCACCAGTGAACAATTAAAAGATGAGCTTAATGCTGCAAACCAGAAACTAAGATGCTCATTAAATGAAAAATTTCTTTTACTGCAGCATGTCCATGATTTAAGATCCCTTGTTAAGTCATTAAATGATCAGTTACATACAGAAAAACACAAAACGCTGTTTACTTCATCTGAAATCAACAATGACCCCTTTGCATTGAAAATTGATTTGCCGCCTGCAGATCAACATCCCAAAAAAACACCAACACGTTTTTAATTAACCATTTTTTCTGTGATTGAGAGATCCGGGAAGAATGTGGAATGGTACAGATAATTAACCTGTTTTAATGCTTATGCTTTAAAAACAGCCAGGGCATAAAATGTTTTTTTGTAATCTGATCACTGTATACAGTTTGTTTCAGTATCAATAACAGGATGAGCCAGACTGGGTAAAACAATATAACAAGAAAAAAGAAAAAATAGCGTTTCATATTCCTCCATTTAATCATAACTTTGCTTTATTTCAACGATATCCAACAAATATTTTTCCGGCAGACACTTAACCTTTTCCAACTTTTTCTGATCCGCAGAATGCTGCCATTTCCTGTGAGCGTCCTCATCAAGAATATACATGGCAAGAAACATGTCTTTTGTGGGTAATGCTGTCACAAAAAAGGATGTTTGAAACCTCGTGTTTCGTAATACCCGCTTTTGTGGCATGCAGTCTGTCTGATCATGGTTAGTCAGGACAAGCCAGATATAAAACCCTGATTTAATATCCTGGGTTTCTCCTGAAATCTTGATTTTTTTGTGAGTTTTTGAATCAGCTTTGACAAATAGAACCTTTCCCCAAGGGTCTATTCTGGCGGTTGTCGGGAAAAAGAAAGTGAATAATTGAGGTCCGATGACAATGATTACAATGATAACAATTATTAAAAGGGGGGTTCTTTTAAAACGCTTTCCGGCATCCTTTGTCATCTTAGCGTATCCGTCTTTTAAAACAAAGACGCAATGACGGGCACCAGTATAAAAACAAACCAGAAAAAATACATGCCGATGACAGCGGGATTATGTTTCAAGTTCAACCTGATGGCGTCTTTCAAGGGCAATTGTTCTTTTTCCCTGGATTCATAGATAAACCAGCATAAGTATAAAAATAATACAATACCGATCAGCACGCTTCCCGGCAGCGAGTCCATCTGCATAATCGCGGGCTTTCCAGTAATAAGATGCGTTGCAAAACATCCCACCAACACAACAATTGAGAGAAAGGTTAAACTGTAAAGAAAGGTATGATTGTTGTCTTTTTTCTCTTCCAAGTTTCAAATCCTTCATTAAATATTGTTTAAATATCAATTTTTTATTAGTTTATTTCAGCATAAATGTAAAAGAAAATTTTTATTTAAGGCGTTCAATGGTACCGAGTCAGAAAAAAATAGATGAACTTGAACAGCGAATGAAAGCGCTGGGTCTTCAGCACAAAGATATTGAAGAAAAATTTATAAAATCCTCTGGAAAAGGAGGACAGAAAGTGAATAAATCTTCTTCAGCTGTTTATTTAAAACATACGTTAACTCAGATTTCCGTAAAAGAGGGGAAATCAAGATCTCAAAAATTAAACCGGTTTTTGGCGTTAAGACGCCTGGTTGATAAAATAGAAGCAAAGCAACAGGGAATTTCTGAAAAAGAACAACTAAAAATAGAAAAAAAAAGAAAACAGAAACAGAGAAGAAAACGCAGACATAAAAAAAAGCAGTCTACAGGTGAATAATTTCAATCTGACTGTCTGCTATCATCGCCAGTCCCAAATCATCCGACATGTTCATCACTTTATCCAGCTTTGAATTAATTAACCGGCCATCGTTCCCAACGACGGCAAATCCAATTTCCGCCCAGTCTAAACTGTCATTCAGATCTGTTTCTGCAATAGAGATGTTGAATTTATTGTTCAATCGCTGGATGATGGCTTTTACGATGCTGCGTTTTTCTTTTAAGGAATGTACATCATACAAACGAAATTTTATTTTTCCTGTTCCGACAACCATGATTCTGGCAGGCCTGGAATTTAAAAAGCACCCAGTTGACAAGGTTTCATCCGTAGATTTTTTTTCTCACAGGCTGAACCAATATCAAGTTTTTTTATTTTTAAGGCTTTGGCAATATTCCAGCATTGAAGGCAGGAAATTCTTCCTTCCTTACTTTCCTGATCAATCTGTTGGTTCACTTCAGGATCAATAACAATATCCGGATCAAATCTTTTTTTGGCGTCCGGATATCCAAACATCCCAAGTTGACACTCTGTAATGCGATATTCTAAAAGATCTATCTGGACACCGATTTCCAGGGGAGACTTACCAAGTGCTTTTGCGATTTGATGTGCAGATGCACACGTTAAACTATTATCGATTGCCTTGGCACGTATCTTCTGAGCAATGGTTTCATCAATTTGTTTATCATCATGTTTTGCTGAATAATGTCCTTTGTCTTCATGTGTCATAATACCATCCTGTCTGCTGTGTTGTTATTTTTAAACGCCAATAAACGTTATATCTGGCTCATTCTCGGTCCATCAGTCTATTTTGTGTAAAGACTGGGTACTTTTTTTATAGATTTGTAGTGATGCTTCAAATTTAACAGGCTTTCCGCGTTTCCAATGGCAAAAAAACCTCCGGGGACAATGGTCTCATACAGTTTGTTTATGACGTGTTCACTGGTTCTTTGATCAAAATAGATCATAACGTTCCTGCAAAGGACAGCATCAAATTCTATGGGTGGGACTGCATCTTTTATTAGATTGAACTTTTTAAAAACAACATGCTGGCTTATTGTTTTTTTTACCTTCAAGTGACCAATGTATTTTCCTGTGCCTCTTTGAAAAAACTGATGAAGAATCGGGGTAGGTATTTTACTGGTTTTTTCTTTTTTATAGATTCCCCTGGCAGCGACGTCCAGTACCGTATGGGAAATATCAGTGGCCAGAATTGAAAAAGAAAGCCCTGAATTTTTAAGCTGCAGGGCAACAGAATAGGGTTCATCTCCAGTCGAGCAGGCAGTACACCAGATTTTAAATTCTTTTTTTTCCCTTTGAGGATGGGTGTTGAACTGGTTTATAATATATTCAATGCTTTTGTTTTCCCTGAAAAAAAAAGAATGATTTGTCGTGACGGTATCAATAAATTCGATTACTTCTTTTTCGTCTGATTTCAGGTAGTTAAGGTAGTCTTTCAATGTTTTTTTGGTTAACCGCATCCGCTTGGCAATTTTAGATTTCAACAGTTCCAGTTTACCTTCGTGGAGGTTGATCCCTGAGAAAGAATAAACAAGCTGTCTTAAATCATTAAATTCTTTTTTTGAAAGAACTATAGAATCCATGACGGAATAATAATATATTAAAAGGAAAATTAAAATAAAAAAAGAAGGGATATTCTTGGATCGTCGCAAAACAATTGATTTCTGGGCAAGGCTGTTGTTCTTTTTTAATATGACTGCATGGATCCTGTTGATTTCAATGCTGCTCATTTTCCACCGGGCACAGCCGGAATTTGAAACATTTTTTGATCGATTCTGGCGCCTGAACCTGAGGACAGAATGGGATATTCAATTCTTATATTATCTCATATATACGGTTATTTTTGGTATTTTTTTCAGCCTTTCCGGTTTAATTTTAAGTGTATTTCGCGGCAGGAGAAAAAATGATCACAAAAAAGTATTGATCATAACGGGTATTATTTCTCTGCTGATGCTCTGGGTTTCGCTTACCGTTGTTTAAAAAGGCTCCTTTTACCGGGACAGGTAATGAGGAACGCCGATCGAAAAAAGATCAAGATTTTTAAAAATATGTCGATAGCCTGAATAGGCGTTTAAATCTGTTAATTTAGGACAATGGATGAAGAAACTGTTAATCATTTGTTTATTTTTTACCACATGTGCACTGCCATGTTCTGCCAGGGACTTCATTGTCGAGTTTGTAGAGGAAAATTACAAGGAAACACAGGCCCAATTCTCTTATACGCCGTTAATTTATCACTCCATCCAGGTCAATTCCAGTGCAGGTCCGAAGCTGCTAGTCCTTAAAGGCAGTGATTACAATTATCGAAAATGGCTGCGGCACTATATTGCACACAATAAAAAATTCATTACAAAGGTGCAGGATGATAAAACAGATTTGTTTATTTCTTCAAAAGCGTTTGAAATAGATGTGACATCTCTTCATCCATTTAATGGAGACAAATGGGTTAAAGCGCCCATGAACAGTGACCCCCAGAACACATTTTCAGGAAACAACAATATATTACTGCTCGATCCCAACACGAAAAGATCACAATTGATCAAAACGATTGTTCAAAAAATGGGATACCGTCTTGTTACGTTCAAAACGGGTGAACAGGCGTTTAAATCCTTTAAATTACAGCCAGAAAAATTCAAAATGATCATTTCTCAATATGATATATCAGGGGAACCTTCTTCCGCACTTATTGAACAGATATTAAAAGTGAATCACACCATCCCCATCATTATCGATACTGGATATAATAATCAAAAAGCTGAGAATGAAATCAAAACAAAATTTTCAAACCATAGAACGGTCCACCTGAAACCGGTTATTTTAAATAACCTTGAAAAGACAATTGAAACATTAATTAAAAAGAGTGCTTAAACTTATGATCAAGGTTATCTTTCCCATCTATACTGCTTTCTTTATATTTATTTCAAATAACTTTGCTGCTGCAGATGAATTTGAGTTCACTCAAATGGAAATGAGTTTTAAAAATTTTATGACATGTGAATTAACACGGACAGATGCAACCGATCATTTCAATGGTAAACATTTCAGCATTACGATGATTGACCTGTTCGACATACAGCATGAATCAGATCTGAAGATTGTTACAGGCGCTGTACAATGCTTTGTCGTGGACAAACATCTGACACTTTATGCAGCCGTCGGGCTAAAATCAATTTTAGGGAAAGAACAAGTTGTTTACTACACTATCAGACATAAAGATTTTTCCATTTTAGCGACTGAACTTATCAAATATCCCTATAAAGAAAGATGCAAGTGGTCACAGTACTGGGTTGATACAGATTAACCTGCCGTGTATCATTTATCTTTCCCGGGACACTGTTATAAACTACACGAAATTATCCTGATCTTTTTATACCTTCATTGGACAATTTATCATTCTTTTGGTTTATAAATACGGCTCACAGTGGTATGATATCTCTTTTTACAAAGAATACGTAACTATTTGAAACTGACAGATGCTCAATATTGATAACATATCAAAAAGTTTTGGCGATCAACTCCTTCTGGACAGTACGGGTTTTCAGATAAATCCTGGAGAGAGAGTAGGGCTTGTCGGTCGAAACGGCCATGGTAAAACAACGCTTTTAAATATGATCTCAGGAAGGGACCACCCGGATCAAGGGTCGATCACCTGTCCAAATGCTTATCGAATTGGATTTTTGCTGCAGAAGATTTCTTTTACAAAAAAAACCATACTGGATGAAGTGATGTCAGGTCTTTTAGCGCACGAAAAAGATCATTATTGGAAAGCTGAAAAAATACTTTCCGGACTTGGGTTTGATGAACAGGATTTCAAAAAGGACCCTGGAACTTTTTCAGGCGGATTTCAAGTAAGGCTCAGTTTAGCCAAAGTACTGGTTTCCGAACCTGACCTGCTTATCCTGGATGAACCGACAAACTATCTTGACATTACGTCCATCAGGTGGATATCTCAATTTTTAGTCTCCTGGCCAAGAGAAGTTCTACTGGTAACGCATGATAGAAGTTTTATGGATACGGTTGTCACCCACATTGCCGGTATTCACCGGCACAAAATAAAGAAGATAAAGGGAAATACCTCTAAATATTATTTACAGGTTGCCCAGGATGAAGAAGTTTATGAAAAGACAAGGGTGAATGAAGAAAAACGAAAAAAAGAAATTGAGCAGTTTATCACGCGGTTTCGGGCGAAGGCCCGGCTTGCCAATATGGTTCAGTCCAGGATAAAAACACTTGAGAAGTCAGATACGAAACAAAAACTTGAGAAACTCAAAGATCTTGAATTTTCTTTTAACTATCACCCGTTTGCCGGGAAGCAGGTTTTACTACTGGATAATTTATCTTTTGGCTGGGAAGAGAGTAAAACACTCATTGATCGCTTTTCCTTAACTGTATACCCGGGAGACCGTATTGCCGTTATTGGTAAAAACGGCAAAGGGAAAACCACTCTCTTAAAACTGATGAGCCAGAACATACAGCCAACGTCAGGCAAACTTAAAGTGAATCCCGGGGTAAGGTATGATTATTTTGAACAGACAAATGTCCAGTCCTTAAATGATCATTATACGATTGAGGATGAACTGATGCTATCTTCACCAGATGCGAATCGACAACTGGCCCGCAATATTTGCGGTGCAATGATGTTTGAGCAGGATAATGCGCTCAAGAAAATATCAGTATTGTCCGGCGGAGAAAAATCCAGGGTTATGCTGGGAAAAATTTTAATGTCTCCATTAAATCTATTGTTATTGGATGAGCCCAGCAATCACCTTGATATGGAATCCTGTGATGCTTTTGTGTCAGCCCTTGATAACTTTGAAGGAGCGGTTGTTATCGTTACGCATAATGAAATGTTTCTTCACTCTCTTGCCAATCGTCTTGTTGTATTTAAAAATAAAAAATTAAAGGTTTTTGAAGGATCATACCAGGATTTTTTAGAAAAAGAAGGGTGGGGCGATGATGCTGTCGTCATTGAAAAAAAGAAAAAGACGACCATTCAGTCCAGGAAAGTACGCCGCCAAAAAAAATCTGAAATTATCACTCAAAAGTCAAAAAAAGTAAGACCCATCAAACAAAAGATTGATAAACTTGAAAACGATATTGAAAAAAATGACCTCTTAATCGTCAAGAAAAACAGTCAGATACTCGAGGCAACTCAGCAGCAGGACGGGAAGAAGATTCAAGAGATTGCTAAAGAACTTGCTAAACTTGAGAATTTAAATGAAACTCTATTTGAGGACCTTGAGGTTCAAATACAATTGCTTGAAGAAACTGAATTATCGTTTGAATTGAAGTTAAAAGAAGTTGAAAGGTAAAATTAAGATGGACAAAAAGAAATTTCGATTTTATTATGGTATTATTTTAATAGCCGTTGGGGTAGGGGTTTTCTACCGAATTCCACAGGTGGTACCTAGAATAGAAACGATTGAATTTTTAAGACAAAAGATTGGTATTGTTAAAGCATGTTCTTATCTCCTTGGTGCTTTTCTGATTATAGCCGGTGGTATTAGAATTTATAAGAACTACAAATAATAAAAAGGGTACTATATGCGCAAATCGTCCAGCCTTAAAGCAACCATAAAAGATCAATCTGGTGCTGGCAAAACAAAAATTGGCGAGATTCTTTCAAAAGAAGGTCAGATCACCAGTATGCAGCTGGATGAAGCGCTAAAAATTCATAAAAAAACAAATGAAAGACTCAGCAGCATCCTTCTGAGCAAAGGATACATTGACCCTGATACGATTATCAATGTCCTGGGCAGGCTTTATAATTATAATGTTGTCAGAATATCTGAGATAAAACCGGGACCGGAAGTGCTGGAACTTCTGCCCTTTGAAATTGCCAAAACATCTATGGTGTTCCCCCTTGATTTAAATGGCGAAGAATTATCCATCACCATGGTTGAACCCACAGATACAACGATTGTTGAAAATCTCCAAAAAAAGATCGGAAAAACCATTCAGGTTTTTGTTTCAACGGAAAATGATATTATCCAGGCGTATCGTGATTTCTACAAAATAAGCGATGAAGAGTATAAAAGCTTTCTACATTTTGAAGATGATGTTGAAGATGATGAGCCCGTGACTTCCGTTGATGACTTCGGGTCCTTGGTGTCTGAGGCAGCAGAGGAGATGGAGGTCGGGTTTGCAGATGTAGAAGATGATCAAGATGAATTTATGGCTTCTGATGCACCCATCATTAAACTGGTGAATGGTATTCTTACCAAAGCCATTAATGACGGGGTCAGTGACATCCACATTGAACCATTTGAAAAATCCTTCCAGGTGCGGTACAGGCTTGACGGCTCAATGTATAAAGCCATGAATCTGCCGGTTACGATTAAAAATGCCGTTATTTCCAGAATTAAAATTTTAGCAGAACTTGATATTGCAGAAAGGCGCGTGCCTCAAGATGGCAGAATCAAGCTGCGATTTGGAAAAAGAAAATCCATTGATTTCAGGGTGTCATCTTTACCGACGCTGTTTGGCGAGAGTATCGTCATGCGTATTCTGGATCAAAGTGCTCTCAATATTGATTTAACCAAACTTGGATTTGAAGCCAGTACATTTGACAGCCTGAAAAGATGTATTACACGACCATATGGACTTTTACTTGTTACAGGACCTACCGGCAGCGGGAAAACGACAACTCTTTATTCAGTGCTGAACCGGCTGAATAAAGATGATATAAAAATACTGACGGCTGAAGATCCTGTTGAGTTCAATTTTAAAGGGATCAACCAGGTACCTGTAAAAGAAGAAGTTGGGATGACTTTTGCTGCGGCATTAAAAGCGTTTCTACGTCAGGACCCTGACATCATTATGGTGGGTGAAATCAGGGATATTGATACAGCAGAGATTGCTATCAAAGCTGCCATGACAGGTCATTTGGTTTTTGCAACACTCCATACAAATGACTGTCCGTCAACCATCGGCAGACTGGTTGATATTGGAATCCCGGCCTATATGCTGGCCGCTTCTGTTACAATGGTTTTATCTCAGCGGCTCGCAAGAAGGCTGTGTCCGGAATGTAAACAAGTTGTCACAGGCCACAATTTAAAAGAACTTCAATTTCATGGTTTTTCCAAAGAAGAACTGGATGATCTTAAAATTTACGGACCAAAGGGATGCAGCAATTGTAATGGTACAGGTTATAAGGGCAGGGTAGGGCTTTATGAATTAATGGAAGTCACTGATGATGTCAGTAAAGCCATCAGCGCGGAAGTCCCTGAAGACCAGTTGAGAAAAGTTGCCATGCAGGAGGGAATGGTGACATTAAGAGATGCCGGGCTCGAAAAAATCAGGACTGCGGAAACATCTCTTGAAGAAGTGCTTAAAAAAACAACCATTACCAAAGAAGCACTGCCGGCCTATCTAATAAATCCTGATGTTGAAAAATATGAAGATAAAGATGTTATTATACGAGAAGGAAATACAGACATCGATTTTTTCAAACTTGTCCAGGGCGGACTCTATGTTGTCAAAGGCGGTAAAAAAATCGCTGAAATCGTTCAGCCGGGTGACTATTTCGGGGAAATGTCAGCGATTACCGGAGAGCCCAGGTCTGCATCAGTTATCTCGAAGGGACGGTCTTCGGTAAAGCGGTTTCCTGGGGATAAACTTACTGAAGTCATAGAAAAGTATCCTGATGTTGCCAAGCACTTATTTGAAATTATTGCCACACGGCTGGATAACACTGACAAACGTTTTGTGAATATGCTAAAGCAGATAAAAAGAGCCAAATCTAAATAGTTTTTTTAAAGTACCGTTCTTTTTCACTGTAGATGCACCCACAGTACTGCTGACGGTACATGTTTAACCTTTTAGATGTTTCAATCCCATTTTTCCATCCTTCCCTGAAATCATGGTAAAAAAACTTTACGCCATATGTCTTTGAAACAGCTTCCCCGGTTTGCCGGATCAAATCATGGTTTTGAAACCTGCTGTACAGAAGGGTTGTAGAAAAACCATCAAATTTTCCTTTTTTGGCAACTAAGGCTGTTGCTTTCAACCGGTCATGATAGCAATACCGGCACCGGTCTTTTTCCCTGAATGCAATTGACTGCAGGAATTGTTCTATTTTATAGTCTTTCTGAAAAATAACGCCAAAATCAATGGACTGGGCATACTGCCGTAATGTATTTTCCCTTTTTAAACATTCCTGAAAAGGATGAATATTGTGCCTGTAAAAAAAACCCATTACATCCATATCCATCTGTCTTAAAACCTGGACAGGGTAAATTGAACAGGGCCCGCAGCATGTATGCAGTAATAGTTTCAATCTCTGCTCCCAAAAATGGCGGTTCCCACTCTCACCATTGTGGATCCTTCCTCAATGGCAACTTTAAAATCATTACTCATCCCCATGGACAAATGCCTCATCGAAACATTGTGATACTTTTTTTTAAGAATTTGTTCCTTAATTTTTACCAGCTGCCTGAAATAAATTCTTGCATCCTCAGGTTCTGAAAAATAAGGGGGCATACACATTAATCCATGCAGGGAAACATTTTTTAAATCATTTATTTTTGCAACCAGGTCCAGCGTGTTTTCAGCTTCTGTGCCGGATTTTGTTTTTTCATCAGCAATATTGACCTGTACAAAGATTTTTTGAATCTTCTGGATCTTTTCTGCCTGCTTGTTTAATTCATTTGCAAGCTTTACAGTATCAACGGTGTGGATATAGTCAAAATACTTTACAGCATATTTTGCTTTATTTGATTGCAGGTGACCGATAAAATGCCAGCAAACATTTTCTATTCCAATTTCATCAATCTTTTTGACGGCCTCCTGGATGTAGTTCTCACCAAAATGTCTTGCCCCGGATTTGATCCCGTCCTGGATAGCTGCAACACTTTTTCTTTTGCTGACAGCAATCAACTGGATATCTTCTGGTTTTCTTCCGCAGGAAATGGCTGCATCATGAATCTGTTTATTAATTTTATATAAATTTTCTTTTATCGATGACGTCATATTTAATTAACCCTTTAAATGTTAATAATATCTAAATCCTTAAGTACGTCAAAAACCTCACAAACCGGTAATCCAACGACATTGGTATAGGAGCCTGAAATTTTTTTAACCAGGAATGAACCAATGCCCTGTATACCGTATGCACCGGCCTTATCATACGGTTCATCAGATTCAGCATACCACAATATTTCCCGGCTGGTTAAATCCTTAAAATATACTTTTGTTTCAACCGATTTTTTGATTATCATGTTTTTGCGCCTATGTACCAGACAGAATCCTGTAAAAACACTGTGTTCAGTATTATTCAATTTACTGAGCATGTCTCTTGCGTGAGATTTGGATTTTGGTTTGCCTAGAATTTCGCCTTTAACCACAACGATGGTATCAGCGCCTATAATCCATACATCAGGATAAGATGTTGAAATGCTGTCTGCTTTTAAAAAAGAAAGTTCTTCGGCAAATTCATAAGGCTGTTTAAATCCGACACTGTCCTCATTAACATTTGAAGGCGCGATGGTAATGTGCAGTCCTATACTCTCGAGCAGTTCTTTTCTTCTGGGAGATTTAGATGCCAGAATCAGCGGTTTATGATTAATCGGTTCCATGGCATTCCTTTTACCAGAAATTATCAAGTGATACAATCATGTGGTGTCTAAGGTCTCAAACATTTTTTTTATGAACTTCACGGTTTCACATATCCTTGGCTCATCTGCAGGCTGTATAGTGACTAAAAAAAGAATAGGGAAAAACAG
This sequence comes from uncultured Desulfobacula sp., assembly GCA_964343845.1. GTDB lineage: Bacteria > Desulfobacterota > Desulfobacteria > Desulfobacterales > Desulfobacteraceae > Desulfobacula. The sequence continues at coordinate 70,747 of CAYFKW010000003.1, forward strand.
GAAAGCGGCTTAAAAAACACTGTTTATAAATCAGTGAAGGATTGACAAACCGGTTGTTTTCGATTATAAGAGATGCCCATGCCTGGGTGGCGGAACTGGTAGACGCAAGGGACTTAAAATCCCTCGGAGAAATTCTCTGTACGAGTTCAACTCTCGTCCCAGGTACCAAAAAAAATTAAAGGGTTTTGGCCTTTTTACCAAAGCCCTTTTTTAAATTATATTCACCCTAAACTGCGATACATATGGTCTAATGGATAAGATTCAAATAACAGGCGGTCAAAAATTAACTGGCGAAGTAAAAATGAGCGGTGCTAAAAATGCAGCACTTCCCTTGATTGCATCCAGTATTCTTGTAAACGGAAAAACATGCTTTTCAAATGTTCCTGATCTGATGGATATCAAAAGCATAAAACTGCTTTTGGAAGATTTAGGTGCTGCCTGTGAATCTTCTGATGCCTGTCTTGAAATCAATGGGGCGTCCATAAATAAAATTGAGGCGCAATATGACCTTGTCAGGAAAATGCGGGCTTCCATTTTAGTATTGGGTCCCCTTGTTGCCAGGTTCGGCCATGCAAAAGTTTCCCTTCCCGGAGGTTGTGCTATTGGGGCAAGGCCAGTTAATATGCACCTTTCAGGGCTTGAAGCGTTAGGGGCTGAAATCAGCATTGATCATGGGTATATTGAAGCAAAAGCCCACAAACTTATTGGTAATGAGATTTATTTTGACATGCCAACGGTAACAGGAACAGAAAACCTTATGATGGCAGCATGCCTGGCAAAAGGCACCAGCACGATGCGGAATGCTGCCAGGGAACCCGAGATAGTTGCCTTAGCAGACGCTTTAAATAAAATGGGCGCTAAAATCCATGGTGCCGGAACGGCTATTATTACCATAGAAGGGGTCGATAAACTCACCCCTGCAGACATCAGCATCATACCGGACAGGATTGAAACAGGGACTTTCATGGTTGCCGGTGCTGCATCAGGCGGGGATATTTTAATAAAAGATTGTGAACCCGACCACATAGGCGGCATTGCAAACAAACTCAGGGCAACAGGTGCAGAAATTGACATATTTAAAAATCAAATCAGGGTCAGGGGAAAAGATATTATTCACCCTGTAGATATCAAGACACTTCCTTATCCAGGGTTTCCGACTGATATGCAGGCCCAGTTCATGACGTTAATGACCATCGCAGAAGGAAACAGTGTGATTCATGAATCTATTTTTGAAAACCGATTTATCCATGCCAATGAGCTGCTCAGAATGGGGGCTGATATTTCAATATCCAATGGGAAATATGCCATGGTCAGAGGCGTTAAAAAACTACAGGCTGCACAGGTGATGGCATCTGATTTAAGAGCCAGCGCATCGCTTGTAATTGCTGGCCTTGTGGCTGAGGGAACCACCGTAATTTCAAGGGTCTATCATATGGATCGGGGATATGAAGCCATCGAAAAAAAGTTTTCTTCTCTTGGCGCAGATATAAAGCGCATATCTTAAACCAAAACGAGGTGAGATGATGTGACCACATTTTTCAAACCTTTAAAACCTGTCTCTGCTTATATTTTCCTATCGTTAACAGCAGGAATTCTGATTGGGAATTTTACGCCTGATTACAAAACATTTCCGTTTCTGTTTCGTTTGGTTCCCTTTGTTTTTCTTTTAACAACACTCTTTTATTATAGAAAATCCATCTTATTGTTTATTTTTTGTTTTATTTTCTGCATCGGTTATACTGCTATCCAGCACAAGGTGTATCCGGATTTACCGGAAAACCACATATCAGCATTTCTAACTCAAAAAAAATATACCATTACAGGGACAATCGATTCCTTTACAAAGCATTATCCACGAAAATCCAAAGTAGTAGTTTTGTGCCGTAATTTAAAAACAGAGAATGGCCAGGATATCCCTGTTACTGGAAAAATTAATTTAAATATTTACGGCAAGTTTGAACAACAGCCTGCAGGGTTCAAAGATACGATTGTATTTCAGTCCTCTATCAGACCGATCCGAAACTTTATGAACCCGGGCAGTTTTGATTATGAACGATTTTTAAAATTTAAAAAAATATATGGTACTTCATATGCAGATATTAAAACCATCCAGGTGTTGGAACAACGTCACAAAAACAACCTGTTTTTTAAGCTCATTCGACTGATTGAAAAAAAACGGAATGACTACTATGCGTTTGTCATAAACCTTCAGGACCAAAAAACCACAGGTGCCCATAACATTCTAGCATCGCTTGTGACAGGAAAAAAGGAAGCAATAACGCCGGATACAAGAGATTTGTTTTCAAAAGCCGGCATCAGTCACCTTCTGGCGATTTCAGGCCTTCATTTATCTATTGTGGGGTTTCTGTTTTTTAATCTGTTTTACTGGATGTTAAGTTTTCACCAAAGATGGTTGATCTCTGGAATAGCCAAAAAAACAGCCGGTATTTTAACACTTTTTCCATTACTGGCGTATGCTGTTTTTTCAGGGTTTACACCATCTACTCAACGGGCATTTATCATGACGGCTGTTTTTTTATTTTCCTTTATTTCTGAAAAAGAAAAAGATATATTATCAAGCCTTTCTATTGCAGGTATTTTAATATTATTGTCAGATGCAGGCGCCCTTTTTTCAATATCCTTTCAATTATCATTTATGGCAGTTGTTTTTATTGTTTATGGTCTGTCTCTGCATCACCAGTATGTATCTGTCGTAAAAAATAAAATGGTCCGGAATGTCCAGATGGCCGTTATGATCACCCTGTTTGCCGGATTGGGAACCATGCCGTTAACCGCCCATTATTTCCATACAATATCGTTCATTCAAATCGCTGCAAATTTGATTGCCATTCCGGTCATCGGGTTTATTGTTCTACCGATGGGCCTTATCACGCTTATGATCTTTCAGTGGGTTCCATCCCTGGCTGCGATTTTTATTTTCATTTGTGAAAAATTGATCTTGTTTATATTTTCTATCTGTCACTTTTTCAGTTCACTTCCCTTTTCATGGATCCGGGTATATTCACTGAAGTGGGCCGAAATTGGTTTATTATACCTGGCCGCATTCGCTGTTTTTCTATTGTTAAAAAGGCAGTTTAAAAAATCGGCGGTTATATTGGCAATTATCCTTTGCACCGGATCGATCAATGTCCTTTCAACGGTTATGCAAACACCGGCGAATGCAGACCTGAACATAACCATTCTTGATGTGGGGCAGGGGAACAGTGCCGTTATCCACACGCCTGACAACAAGATTATGCTTGTCGACGGCGGCGGATTTCCCGGCTTGTCGTCATTTGACACAGGACGGTTTATTGTTGCCCCCTATCTGTGGCAGAAGAAAATAAAAACCATCGACTATGTGATACTGACTCATCCTGAATCTGATCATTTAAACGGGCTTATTTTCATTTTACAGAATTTTAAGGTTTCAATGCTGATAAAAAACACAGATGTAAATGATTCCTTTCACTATAAAATGCTAATGGATACCTGTAAAAAGAAAAAGATAAAAGTGTGGCATCCTGTCAATGAAACCCACCTGTTCCCGCTGGGGAAAACTCATCTGGTTTTTTATTCGCCAATGCAAGACAGAAAACTGTATAATTATAATAACAACTCCCTTGTTTTTAAGGTTGTTTATAAAGATTTTTCCATGCTGTTTCCAGGAGATATCTTAAAAAAAAGAGAGCTGAGTTTAAGCCGTAATACTCAAATGAATCTTTCATCAGATGTCCTGCTGGCTCCTCATCATGGAAGTGCAACTTCCAGTAATAACTTTTTCCTTGATAAAGTACAGGCCAAAAGTGTAATAATATCCTGTGGATGGCGCAACAGGTATGCTTTCCCGGACAGTATGGTTTTAAAGCGATATAAAAACAAGAAAATTAAAACCTTTAGAACAGACAGTGATGGGGCTGTTTTTATATCAAGTGATGGAGCCGACTATCATATATTAACCTATAAAGGTAGATAACATTGTATTTTATATATTTTCCTTATGTCATCATTCTGGCTTTATTGATGCTCTATGAATGCCACAACAGGACTCAGCCCAGGTGGTGGGCACTCATGGTTTTATTTGCACCGATTACCACACCGTATTTTATTTTAAAAAGCCGGAAAGAGACAGGGATTATTCTCCTGATGGTTTTTTTAACAACTTTTTCTGCTGTTGGAGCCCTTGAAGCCTATTTATATTCAAAGTATTATGAAAAGAATAAATATACCCATTTACCCCCAATGACAAGACAACTCATCCGGCTTTCTGAAGATTTAAAGGTGAGCACGATGTCCCTTGATCAAGCACTGGTTAAACTTGAAAATCTCAGCAAAGTTGAGTCCAGAATCCATGAAATTAAAAATACCATAGAATTTATAGGTGTTCTTAGAAATATCATGCAGGAAAACCAGGAGGCGATCAAACGTCTTGTTAAGTATACATCTGATTATAAAGACTTTTTTGCCGGAAGAGACCTTGAGTGGGTGTTTAATATTCAAACTTTCTACAACAACCGTAATGTTATTTCACATTACAAGAGTTTGCAAAAATATTTGGACAATTTTGAAGAATTATTAAAATACACCTATGTCAATTTTTACCATATTACAGAGCACAAAACAAAAGAGCATCTTAAAAATTATGATGAATACTACATCAGATATCGCAGGGCAGTAGACAGCCACAACAAATTCAACGTCAAACGTATTGATTTCCAGAATAAATATCTATCCCAGCATCCGAAGATTAAACCCTACCTTCCTGGAGAGCGTCAGACAGATACCTTTAGGTTATGGGAGTAGCCTTTTGCCCCTGAGTTCTTTAAAAACGGAAGAATGACTTTGTTTTTGTTCCCACCGGATACATCATATGTGATACTGACAATCGGAATATGAATTTTAGATTCCAATTTCTGTACCATAGCTTCAGTTATAAGTCCTGGGCAGCAGAAAGCAGGGTTTGTCTGAACCAGTAATTTTAAATCAGGATATTCGTTCACTATGTGATGGATCTTTAAAATATTATCCATTGATTCGCCTGTATGTTCAGGCTGAATGCTGTATTCAGGTAAAATATTCTCATAAGAGTCTTTTACTTCAAATGCAGACTTATTTAAAATCAGTTCAAAATATTTATAATATTTTTTTTCCATTGCCTGCATCGCCACAAGAAGGGCGCCGTTTGACATCAAACTCAGGTATTTTCCTTCCTTAAACCATTTTTTAAAATAAGAATTGGCAATAATCTTGATATATTTATAATAGGGCGTCGTAACAACTTCTCCGCCATTTTCTTCAATAAAATGCATTAAGCCCTGGTTCATGATTTCATTGTCCCTGGCATAAAGGTCACCAAAAATACCCACCTTGGGACGCTGTTCTTTTCTGGTTTTGATCTGTAAAAACATTTTCAGAATACGGCTTAGCGCAGCCTCTTTGGAGGATCCTTTTTCAAATGCATCGCATAAGACGTTTAACCCTGTTTTAAGAACCCTGTCGGTTTCACCTTTGTTTATTTCATAGGGTCTGATTTTGCAGCCCATACTTCTTAAAAGCCCGCCAAACATATAAGCATAATAGGCATTTGTTGATGCTTTAAATGAAATATCAAACAAGGAAAGCTCACCTTTATAGATTTGAGATGTTTCAAAACCATTTTTATTTTTTTCCAGTATTTTTTTAATGTGATAGGGGTACATCTTTATATTACAGGCAATTTCTGAATGATTTAACCACAATACACAATTTGATGGATCTAAATCATGCTGCTCAACTGTATGGATAAACCCGGCAGCCACAGCATTTAAAGGAATACATTGCCCTGTGTTGGTCAGCATGCTTTTTTTGAGTGTTTCAGGTGTTTCTTCCATTAAAATGGCGTCAATTCCTTCATTTTTGAACGTTGAAACAATTAAATCGCCTGTAAAAGAATCCCAGTTGGGGAATATAATGGTTTTATTCTCAATGGTGGATACAAATTTCGGATGAAGGTGTGAAATACTTTTCGGTCTGGCTTTTTTTGTTAAATTGTTGTGATTTGAAAAGGCGCTGACAGCAGCTTCGATTCTTGTTTCATACCCAACACTGGAATCATGTTCGTCTAATTCCAGCACCAGGTATGGTTTGTTATAGCTTTCCATCATCTGCTTAAAATATTCAACGCCAAAAGAATCAGGTGCACATTTAAATGAACTGATGTAAACAGGATAAAGATGATCTGTGTTTGCGGCAATGTAGGCAGCTTTTAAAATTTGCGCAACATACTTCCAGTGAATCTCAGTTAAAAGTCCATTAATAGCTGAAAAATCATAATTTTCAAAATCAAGCATGTCCTGGAAAAATGGTTTTACGTTTAAGTTTTCAAATAAGCCTGGGATATTATTGTTCATTGACTTGCTTAAAACAGTATAGGGCCTGCCTAAAAGGACAACATTTATATTGCCGGCATTATTTTTATGCTTTGAATAAAGTTCTTTATACTTCTGCCTGCAGTGTTCCCTGTAATGAACTGCACTGTCATATGCAGAAGATATGTCAAAAAATGAGAACAAGAATTCAGATGAAATATCTTTTAATGCCTTATATAATTGTAATTTTGTATGAAATGTCGTGTAAAGGTATTTAATCGTGGGAGATATGAGTCTATTCTTATCAAATTTCTGCAGACATGAAATAACAGAAGGACTGAATTGCGTATAATAGCAATGCTGGCGGCGTCGATTTTTCTGTTTTGTCTTTTCTTCAAAATAAAACGGCAGGAATGTATAATCTGCTCTTTCCATTAAATAATGAATATGGCCGTGCAGTGATACAATCGGTGAACAGAATTCAGCCCCTGTATAGGCTTTGCCGATTTTTACAGGATCTTTTATCTGTGAACTTGATATTGTCTTTATCCCCAACTTCGAGAAAAAGTACACCCAGAAATCATGGTCCTCTGTTAAATGCAGCGCATTGGGGATTCCTATTGTAAAGGAGTGTTTAATGCCTGTCCGCATCGGGTTCTGGATAGACTTTTTTCTTAAATCCAAAAGGTCAAAAAACCGTTTGTTTGGGATCATTTTTTTGGTCTGATAATCCCTTCCACATAAAAAACCATACGCGATGGTTTCTCCACAGATATCGGCAATTGTCAGCTTGCAGTTATTGGTACACAGCTTACAGGTTTCCTGTTGAACAGGTATTTGATGCTTCCACAGGCCGAACCCTCTGAACGCTGACACTTTTTTCCCCCGGTTTTTTAATAAAAGGGCGACACCAAGCGCACCTGTTAAATGGCAATATTTTGAGACATGGATGGGTTTCTTTAGTTTTTGTTCAAACGCAGCAACAAGGGCTTTATTTTTTGCCGTTGCCCCCTGAAACAAGATACAGTTTCCAATTTGACCGACATTGGCAACTTTTGTCAGGTAATTGTCCCTTACTGAATGTAAAACACTTGCAAGTATTTCGTTTTTTGAATACCCCTGTGCAAAATAGTAGTTTATATCTCTTTCCATAAAGACAGTGCATCTGTCACTTGCAACAGGAGAGGAGACACCTACCGTTCGATCAGAATATTCTGACAAGGGGCAGTCAAGCTTCAAGGCCTGTTCTTCTATAAAGCTTCCCGTACCCGCAGCACAAACTGTATTCATGACAGAGGAGGTGACCATTCCATCCTTCAGCAAGGTGAATTTAGCATCCTGTCCGCCAATTTCAATGATGGTATCCACATCTTTGTTTAAACTAGATGCGGCTGTTGCATGTGCTGTGATCTCATCAGGTTCAATATCAGCACCGATTATCCTGGCACTGATTCTTCTGCCGGAGCCGGTTGTACCACATCCGTGAATATTGATTTGAATATCATAGGCTTTAAAAAAACGGTCATAGGCTTTAAAAATTTTCTGGACCGCGATAACGGGCCTTGACGCAGTTTTGGTATAAAATCCAACAATGGGGGTCCCGTCTTTATTGATTAAAATACTTTTTGTGCTGGTTGATCCAACATCCAGCCCTAAATAACCATTACTGGTATCTATCCTGTCTGGATCCTGATAAATGTCTGCCTCAACGCCGTCTTCTTCAAATGAAGAAAAATTATGGAAATCAGGATATATTGACCGTTCCAGGTTTAACGGCGGATAAGAAAGTATTTCTTCTGTTTTTGATGATGTAAACAAATTGTTTATCGAGATGCAGGGTGCGGTCAGATTTGTTTTTTTGTTCTGTAATTCATCTAATAAGCAAAGGGCTGCGCCTGTTGCACAATAGTACAGTGAATTTGAATCAGTGGTTAAATTATACCCGGTTATTTTCTCAAGGTAATTCTTAACAGACAGATTTAAGGAAACACCGCCGCAAAATAAAATTTTTTCACCAATTGATTGATACTTGAACAGCGTATTTGAAATATTTTTTGACAACCCACAGCAGAGGCCTTCACATATCTGGTCAACACTGTAACCTTCTTGCTGTGCATGGATCAGGTCTGTTTTGGCAAAAACCGAACACCGTGTTGCGATATCAGGTATTTTTTTCGAATTGGCAAGCGCCTTTCTGCTCAGTTCTTCAGATCCGCCAAGCAGGTTCAGTCTTCGCGCCTGCTGATCTAGAAAACTACCCGTACCCGCGGCACAGGATGTGTTATGGTGTGCGCCAATAAAATTCTGATTTTTATCAAACCGGCTTAAAGAAAACTTCTCGCCGCCGATGTGTAAGATAGCGTCAAAGGAGTCATGAAAATATTTTGCTGCACGTATTATCGTTAACTGCTCATCATAAGAAGCGCTGTTCCTGATAAAGGAAGGCGTTGATTCAGTTACAGCAATATGCGTTATATTTTCGACGATTTGGTTGCTGGTTAACCGCTTCAGGCACTGTTTAACTTCTCCCAAATGATATGAGGTGTCTTTATGAACAATTTTACCAGCAGTGTCCAAAACAACAATATGAATCGATACAGAACCGACATCAAGCCCAAGAATATGTGTAGAAGGGGTCATTATTATATTTTTTCCTTTATTTGATTCCAGAATTCAGCAACACCTTTAAACCATCCGTCAATAAACATTTTTTCATGATCAACAACATCTGAATTTTTATATTTCACAAGATCAGAGGTTTTATATACCTGCTCAAAATACTGATTCATTCTTGGATCGGAAATAATTTGATACGTACCGTCAAACTGAACCACGTACAACAAATCTTCGTAATGTGCTGTTTTTGACCATTGAAGTGCCGCTTCCTTGCCCAGTTGATAATATTTTTTTTCCCAGACAAGCTTTTCATGTTTCAGGCGTTTAATGATTTCAGGCATATCAAACTCTTCGGAAAATCTTTTTTGAAACGCTTCTTTTCGCTGGATAGCATCAGTTAATGCATCTTGAAACATTTTTGAAAAATTGAATGAATTCCGCCATTCCTTAAGTTTTTCATGAAGCAGGTCAGGGATACTTAATGTAATTTTTTGAGTCATTTTTCTATCCTGAAAATTATGGGTTGAAACTATCTATACGTATTCTTTTATTCTGTACGTGTCAATATCAAAATAGACAAATTTTACATCTTGTTACACAAATTTATATGAATAAACAGTAAGCATCTTGAATTTTAACAGCTATGAAGCTATATATAAGCATCATGCGAATCAGAATCATCGAAAAATTCGGTCAAAAAATTATCCATCTGATAGAATCCATCGGAAGAATCGTTCTTTTTTTTGTTATTGGTATTACAAATATCTTTGTCCTGCCATTTCAGATGAAAAAAGTGATTGACCATACCTGGTTTATCGGGACTAAATCCATCTTTGTTATTGCGCTGACGGGTCTGTTCACCGGTATGGTTTTAGGACTTCAGGGATATTATTCTCTTGTAAAATTTGGTTCTGAAGCTGCATTGGGTTCTGCAGTTGCACTGCCATTGATTAGAGAATTAGGTCCTGTTTTTACTGCCATCATAGTTACTGCCAGGGCAGGTTCAGCCATGACCGCAGAAATCGGTGTCATGAGAATTTCAGAACAGATTGACGCTCTAAAAACAATGCACATAAACCCTGTCCGGTTCCTGTTCACTCCCAGGATTATTGCCGCCATTATATGTTATCCTCTGCTGACCTCCTTGTTCAATGTTATTGGAATTATCGGGGGATATATTTCAGGATCTTTTATGCTTGGAATTAACCGCTATGTATATATGGACAGAGTCATCAGCAGCATCAGGATTGAGGATATCACCGGTGGATTTTATAAAGCCCTGGCATTTTCCGTTATCGTTACTACCATCTGTTGTTATCGCGGATACTATACCCATTTGTTCAGCGGGTTTGGCGCAAGAGGCGTGAGTCTTTCAACCACAAATGCAGTGGTTCAGTCCTGTATTTTTATTTTTATTTCGGATTATATTATCACATTCTTTTTGGTATAAAAAATGACAGCACCACTCATACAATTCAAAGATGTTACAAAAAGTTTTGGTAGACAGGAGGTTCTAAAGGGCGTCAACCTTTCTATTTATAAGGGAGAAATAATTGCTGTTATTGGAAAAAGCGGAACCGGGAAATCTGTTTTACTGAAACATATTATCGGCCTTGTACAGCCGGATCATGGCCAGATCCTCATTAATGGCGAGCCCTTGAACCATTTAAGCCTGGAAAAAGTCACTTCATTTCAAAAAGAGCTCAGCTATATGTTCCAGGAAAATGCTTTATTTGATTTTTTAAACATTTATGATAATATTGCTCTACCTTTAGTTGAAAATACGAATTTCCCAAAAGCCCAGGTTAAAGATAAAGTTCTGAAGCGGATGAATCAATTGGGCTTAGATGATATAGAAGATAAATTTCCGTCACAGCTTTCAGGCGGGATGAGGAAGAGAGTCGCTCTTGCAAGAGCGCTTGTAACGGATCCAAAGATCGTACTTTTTGATGAACCCACTACAGGTCTTGATCCTGTTCGCAAAAACAATGTACACTCGATGATTAAGGAATATCAGGAAAAATTCGGATTTACTGCTGTCATTGTCAGCCACGATATTCCTGATATTTTTAATGTTGCTCAGCGAATTGCAATGCTCGATGACGGTATTATTAAATTTGAAGGCAGCAAAAAGGACATTCTTGAGTCACACAGCACGGTCTTAAGCGCTTTTATAAAGGGCCAGGATATTTAAGCCCGATGAAGAGTCAAGATACGTATTACAAGGTATAACTATGGATAAAAGAAAAATTGAATTTTATGTCGGCCTTTTTGTTATTATAGGTATTCTCTGCACCGGATACTTATTTGTTGTTCTGGGTGAAATAAATTTTATTAAAGATAAACGGTATCAGGTTTATGCTTTCTTTACTTCGGTTTCCGGGTTGAAACCTGGTGCCAGGGTTGAAATGGCAGGAGTTGAAATTGGAACAGTTTCAAATGTCAGCATTGAGAAAGAACGGCTGGTTGCCAAAGTGGAGTTAAGCATTGATAAAAATATTGAGTTATCTGAAGATATTATTGCATCTGTTAAGACTTCTGGTATAATAGGGCAAAAATATATTGATATTTCGCCTGGGGGCTCAGATATTATGCTGGAACCAGGAGAAGAAATATACAACACAGAATCTTCTCTGGATATTGAGTCTTTGGTGAGAAAAATCATTTTTGAAAAAGAAAGTAAGTAGTTCTTCGCTGTGTAACACTTTGAATTTATAAGCATTTTAAGAATAATTGCTAACGTAGACGAGATAAAAGGAAACAGTTAACGATGGAAAAAAAATCTTGCTTTTTATTTGTGGTCGTTGTTTTATTCGTTTTTCTCCTGACACCGTATGGTTTTGCCAAAGACAATCAGATTATCATTCCGGTTTTATCTGATGACAATTCAATAGAATACTTCAAGCAAAGCAGTGAAAATGAATTGTTTTTAATTGCTGTGAACACGCAGCCCATTCCTGAAGATGATGAATTAACGGACGAACTTATGGACGACTACGCAGATGATGAAGCCATAAGCGTTGCAGATCCCCTTTATTACCTGAACTATGTAATGTATACGATAAATGATGTTTTATATCATTTTGTCTTAAAACCGGTTGCACAGGGCTATAAGGCGATCACCCCGACATCGTTACGAAAAGGAGTGAATAACTTTTTTCATAATCTCATGTTCCCTGTTCGATTTATAAACAATCTTCTGCAGGGGAAAATAGGGAATGCCGGATCTGAAGTCGGCATTTTTCTTGTTAATTCTACGGCCGGCTTCCTGGGATTTGGTCAAGTTGCCCAGGAACATTTTGATATGAAAACATCTGATGAAGACCTGGGTCAAACACTCGGTTCCTACGGTATCGGAAACGGATTTTATATTGTGCTTCCCCTGTTAGGACCGTCTACGCTTAGAGATACGATAGGGCGGGTTGGCGATTATTTCATCACTCCTATCAATCATCCCAATACAGACTTTTTTGATTACGGAAAGCCTTGGAAAATTTACTGGGGACTTCAGGCTGTGGATGCGGTCAATTATACATCATTGCATATTGGTGACTACGAAGCCTTAAAAAAAGCTGCTGTAAATCCATACATAGCAATACGGGATGCATATATTAAAAACCGCGCAAAAAAAGTAGCTGAATAAGACAATAAGTTCTTTTCACAGGTTTCTCTGGCTGGATGGATCCCATGGTCAGAAAAAAATTAACCTGGTCCTGCTCAAAACTTAAAAAGATCATTTCGCCGGTTGGGAAGGAAATACCTCATTTTATGGGATCTGACCTGATCTAACAGGGTCTTGTCAATGTCAACCGCGTGGATACCTTCTGTATTGTCTACCGACTTATACATTATATGGCCGTCAGGGCCAATTAGAATACTGATACCGGGAAACGACAAGCCGCTTTCATTTTCCCCCACCTGATTACAGGCCGCTATGTAGACACCATTGTCAAATGCCCTGGCCCTGAGATGTCGAGTCCAGGAGTCATATTTTTCCTGAGAAGTTCCCCGCGGGGATGCATGGGGGATAAATATAATGTCTACATTTTTTAAGGCCATATCAAGGGAAAGCTCTGGAAAATGTGCATCATAACAGAGCTGTACACCAAAAGTCAGTCCCTGTGATTTAAATACAGGTACCTGATTTCCAGGTTTAAAAAAATCTTTTTCAAATGGTGCAGTATGTATTTTCCTGTACATATCAACCGTACCATCCGGATAAAAAACAAAGTGGGTGGCAAAAATATCTTCTGAATGCTGTTTCTCTGCCATTCCAACCAGAATGGTAACGGTTTGGTCCTTGGACAGGACTGAAAAAATTTTGGTAATTTCAGTGTTAAACGGCCTGCTGATTGAAAGGATATCAGGGCCTGAAACATAGCCGGTCAAATTCATCTCAGGGAACACGATAAATTTTGCACCGCGCTTTGATGCTTTTAAAACAAACTTGACGGTTGATTCAATATTTTGTTCAAAGTTGCCTGCAATGCAGTTCTGAACAACAAGAGCAGCTTTAATTGGTTTCATAATTTAAAATTTGCACTAATTTTAAATACGCTTGTTGCTGGCAGATTTAAGATGGTATCTACACCTGTGGCAATCGAGATGTCTTTCAGATTTTTTTCTATTATATCCACTGATGGCGCAATAAATGTAAACCATATATTAAATGTGTGATCCCGTCTATAATTGTGGGTAACGCCTGAATATTCATTGACAGTTCTTGTAAACAATTCAACTTTATCTTCTGGTACTCTGGCAGCACAAAGCGTTGAATGATAGCCCAGTTTATCCGGGCTGAAATTCCCTCCGATACGTCTAATCAGCAGATCCTCTTTCATTTGGGTGATGCGGTCAATCAACTCATCTTCTGAAAGATTAAGTTTCTGAGCCAGACATTTATATGGTCTCGGGTCAATTGGAAAATCAACTTGGATTGCGTTAAGAATTTTTTTATTACAATCATCAAGCAGCGTCATATGTTAACCTCAGGATTACACGTCAACGTTAAATGAACCATTTATGGTGTTTTAACTAACGGCAAAAAATAATAAAGGCCCTGCATCAAAATGAATGCAGAGCCTTTAAAAGCTAATCAAATATATAGAATACTGATTTTACTATACACATCCGGTTGGTTTTGGAAGACCGGCCATTTTACAAGCGCCTTTTCCTGGTCCTGATGGGAACAATTCATAGATGTGTTTAAGTTTAAACTTGGTCAGTTTAGAAAGAACACGTACCATTGGAGCAATACCATTTTTTTCGTAATAATCCTGGAGAACCTTTACAAGTGTCCAGTGTTCATCAGTAAGCTCGTCGATACCTTCCTGAGTTTTTACATAATCAACCCACTCTTCACAATAAGTATTGTAATCAAGAAGGAAGCCATCTTCATCTATTTCGAAAGATTTCCCATTAAACTCGACTGTTGCCATTTAAAATTTCCTCCGTTAAAATTATTTTTTTACTATCATTTTAAGACTTACTGTCTTAGCTTCGATATTTAAAGACTAAACATATATATTCAAAGGTTATTTGTCAATATAAAATAACCCTCTGTTAATATTCTTTTGGTGTTTGGTTAATTTCTTCAAGAGTGAAGACTGGGCCGTCTTTGCAAACAAGTTCTTTACCAATGTTGCACCGGCCGCACATCCCAATACCACATTTCATTCTATTTTCAAGTGACATGATAATCTGGTGCTGTTTATACCCCAGAACAGTTAATGACGGCTGGGTAAATTTTATCATGATCGGCGGCCCGCAGATAATGGCATATGTGTCCTCATCTGCCTTGGGTGCATGCTGTTCTACTATTTGAGGAACAAATCCGGAATGATATTTCCAGTTTGGGTCATCTGTCGAATCAACAGTGATATGCATATTGATATCATCTCTTCTTTCCCACTCATACAGCTCTTCTCTGTATAAAAGCATACCGGGTGATCTTGCACCGTAAACAACATCAATATTCTTAAACTTGCTGCGGTTGGCTGGATCCAGCATGTAGATAATTGAGGATCTTAACGTTGTAAAAGCAAATCCGCCGCCGATGATTACTACATTTTTATTTTCCAGTTTATCCCAGGGATACCAGTTGCCCAACGGTCCCCTGATTCCCATAATATCTCCCTCTTTCATGTTATGAAGATGGGAGGTAACCACACCTGTCCTGAAAACAGTAAATTTAACAAATCCTTTTTCAACAGGTGATGAGGCGATACCAATAGGAATTTCTCCCACACCCGGAATAGACAATTCAGCAAACTGTCCAGCCTGGTATGAGAACTTTTCTTCGTCCTCTTTGTTTAAAAAAACAAATTTAAAAGTCTTTAAAGACTTATCTTCAGTTGCAATTTCAATATTATCAATGCGAACCGGATAAGGCATATAGGGGTTTTCCATGTTTCCTCCTTTGTTCGCTACTCTTGTTTCTCGTATGAATTCATCATATTGCACACCTCACGTATGTCGATATTCACCGGACAGCTTTTAACACATCTTCCACATCCAACACACATAATCCCTTTGTCATATTTATCCAGAAAGTATTTAAGCTTGTGCATAAATCTTTGTCTAACCCTTTGGGTTTTTGTGTCTCTTGGGTTGTGACCTGTTGCATGTTTTGTAAATAAAGGAGACATGCAGGTATCCCAGTTTCTGAACCGTTTGGAAGATTGACGCTTGGTTTCATCCTGAATATCAAAACACCAGCAGGTAGGACAGACAAA
>CAYFKW010000003.1:86490-103741 GCA_964343845.1 uncultured Desulfobacula sp.
TGCCGCAGTTGATACAGGAAAAGGCAACATCATCCCAGAACGGTGCCTCATGAAGGTCAAGGATTGTTTTATCTTTTAAGTTATCCGTTGTGATTTGAGAGGTAATATTTTTTTCAGCCTCTTTTTTTAAGATATCAAACAGAGAAGAACTCTCTTTTTCATCTGCAATAGAGTCAAACCCGCAGGCAGCAGCAAAGGTTTCTCCTTTTTCTGTCAGGACCTTTGCGATAAATTTATCATCCATATCAGCTAAAAGGATATCCAACCCTTCTTCATCAAATGGACCGGATCCAGCTGAAGTAGAGAAATCATGCGGCCCGGGTTTGTTTAATCCCAGACCGACAAACGTGGTGACATCATACGCATCGCACCAATAAGGGTCGCGATAGTCATCTGTATCAAAATTGAGTTTAACCAGTTGCGTCGCCTTGGCATCAAATGGCCTGATACCTATTACTGCTCTTGGTGAATAATCGGTTTTTGCTCTTTTCATGATATGATGATCATCCTGTGATTCATCAAGTGTTGTTGTTAAAATACACTCACTTTGCGGGAATAGAACTGATTTGATCGACATGGTTGCGTCATGATAATCCATGTCAGGCAAATCATTGTTACCAAGGCGTTTAATAAAACAGCCGTTTTTATCTTTTACAGGACCAAAAAGCTTGTAGGTTTCCCTTGATTTTTCAATGCCTCTGGCCCATTCATTTTTATCAATCGTTATAAATTTCATTATTTGCCCTTTATTCTTTACTTGATAAAATCATTGGGGTCATCCGGGCTGTAGGCGTCTAAGGGTGGACGTTGAGTGATATCCAACCCTGCTTCCCAGCCGAACATTTCAAAAGAATCTTTGTTCAGCTTCCGCGTAAAATCCCTGACATTAATATTCATGGGGCAGGCTTCAACGCAGGCGCCGCAATCAGTACATCTTCCAGCACAATGAAATGCCCTTAAAAAATGAAATGTGTTCACATCTGCTTTTTCCTGACCCTTGCCAACCCATTGCGGTCCTGATTCGTCCACAAAACAAGTGGGGCAATAGCATAATGGACAGGCATTTCGACAGGCATAACACCGGATACAGTTTTTTGTTAATTCTTCAAAATGATTCCATTTGGTGTCTGGGTCCATTGCCTCTATTTCATCGACATCGGGAAAAGGCGTATCAAGTGTTTGTTCCTCAACAGGATTTGACACCAATTCATCGGATAAAACAGGGTTTTTATGCAGACAGAGCCTGCAATTATCTCTTAAAAAATCCTGTTTATTCAATTTTTCTTCTTTTGAAGCAGATTTGACAAACAGAGAATCTTCATCTTCTGTAAACTCGATAATATCATCTTCAAACAGTGACCCGATTTTTCTTTTATCGATCATTCCCTTGCAGGGGACACCGATAATAAAAAGCTGATCCTTCTGGATTTGGTTCTCAACAATGTGTGTTACAATATTTCTAGAATCACACCCTTTGGCAATGACAGCAATTCTGCCTTTGTGATTTCGTATATAATTGGCAAGATTAAGTCCGCATGTTGAATTAAAAACAAGTTTATCTACATCCTGTTCAGATGTTATGGCAATAGGACTTGTTGCCATGGGAATGGTTCCATTTGCAAAACCAATCACCTTGGTAACTTCTTTATTTTTCAGAAGTTTCAAAGAAAGTTCCCTGATTTTTTTTGTACAGGTATCCATTATTCGCTATAGTCCTTTACAAGTTTCTTATTTGGCCCAAGTGCCCTTACTTTCTCTGAAATCTCTTTTACAACATCAACAAATTTTGTTGCTTCTGCAGAGGAGATCCAGGAGAAATGTATTCTGTCTCTTTCAATACCCATGTGCTCTAACAGATTGCCCATAAGTCCGAATTTTCTTCGTGCATAATAATTACCATCCAGGTAATGACATTCACCCGGATGTCAGCCGGACACCCAGACTGCGTCTGCTCCTTCCCTGAAGGCAGAAAGCACAAATTTGGGGCTCATTCTCCCTGAACACGGGATTCGAATGACCCTTATGTCAGCAGGGTATTCAAGCCTGCTGACGCCGGCAAGGTCTGCTGCACCATAGCTGCACCAGTTGCATAGAAAGCTTACAATTTTAATTTCATTTTCAGCCATTATTTAATCTCTCCTTTAAACCACTTCGCCTAGCGCAAAAATCTGTGAAAATATCTGGTTTGTATCAAATCCTCTAAGGCCGATAGCGCCTGAGCGGCATGATGCCACGCAAAGGCCGCACCCTTTACAGAGAACAGCATTAATTTCTGCTTTACCTTCAAACCTGCCTTCAGTGGCAAACCGGGGTGCAGCATACGGGCAGATGGAAACACACACGCCACATTCACTGCATTTCATCGGATCTATATTTGCAATTGTTCCACTGGTAAAAAGGCTGTCTTTTTTCGCAAGCAGGGTTAATGCTCTTGATGCAGATGCCCGCCCCTGTGTAATAGCTTCGTTCACTGGTTTCGGGTAATGCCCGGAACCGCAGAGAAAAACGCCGCTCGTTGCAAATTCTGCGGGACCCAGTTTTGCATGCTTCTCAACAAAAAAACCTTCATCATTCAAAGGCACTTTGAAAAAATTTGCAAGTTTTTCATCCTTTCTAGGTACAATTGCAGATGCAAGCGTTAACAGATCCGTTACAATTTCAACTGGTTTATTTAAAACATGATCAATGACTTCGACACTTATTTTTTCTTGTTTTATACTGACTTTCGGCTTGTTTTCAACATCATACCGTATAAAAATCACACCAAGCTCCCGTGCTTTTTTATATAAAAGCTCTTTTTCACCATAGGTGCGAATATCACGATAGAGAATAAAAACATTCATTTCCGGATTTCGTTTCTTAAGTTCAATCGCATTATCAACTGAATGCGTGCAGCAGACCCGCGAACAATAGGGACGATCTGGCTGCCTGGATCCGACACATTGTATAAAAACAGCTGAATTCAAACCAGCTATCTTTGAATCATTTTCCTTGAACATTTTGTCCAGATCAAGAGAGGTTATAATATTCTGATGATTCCCATACTCGTATTCTTCAGGAATATGTGCTTTAGCACCTGTGGCCAGAACCGCCAGGCCGTATTCAAGCTCAAACTCTTCATCCGCCGATGTTAACGTTGATTTAAAATTACCGACAAAACCATCTGCTGTTTTCATTGTGGTATTACAATGCACCGTAATGTTTTCATTGTTTTCAACTTCTTTAATCAAATCGTTGAGTTTTGCCTGGACATCTTCACCCTGGGCTGTTTGATATATCTTGTGCGCTTCACCACCCAATTGGGGTTTTTTCTCGATGATATGTGTTTTATACCCCTGGGAAGCAAGGCTTTTTGCAGAGGTCATGCCGGCAATACCGCCGCCAATCACAACTACAGAATCATTTACATTTATTTTTTCTTCTTTTAATGGTTCTGCTAGCGCTGCTTTTGCTACAGCCATTCTGACCAGGTCTTTTGCTTTTTCTGTCGCAATATCCGGATTGTTTTTATGAACCCATGAGTTGTGATTCCTGATATTGGTCATTTCAAAAAGGTATTTGTTGAGACCCGCATTGACCAGCGTTTCCTGGAATAACGGTTCATGCGTTTTTGGCGTACATGCTGCAATAACCACCCGGTTTAGATTTTTTTCCTTTATAAACTCCACCATTTTACTTTGGGCATCCTGGCTGCAGGCATACATGGATTCGTCTGCAAATTCAACATTCGGCAGTGTTTTTGCGTATTCAGTAACGGCTTCACAATCAACAACACCCTTTATATTAGAACCGCAGTCACAAATCACTACTCCTATTTTAGGCCTGTCACCAATTACATTAACCTCTTCTATTTTCTCTACCTCTTTTGTCAGCGTGTTTCTGGCTGAACTTAAGGCGTCACCCGCAGCAGATGCTGCTGCACTGGCATCCAGAACAGATTCCGGTATGTCTTTGGGGTTGTTAAACACACCAGAGACATAAATCCCGTCCCTGGAAGTTGCCACCGGTTCGAAAGAGTCGGTCTGGCAAAAGCCGCTGGATGTCATCTCGATACCGAGTTTCTGTGCAAATTCCTTTGTCTCTTCTGAAATTTCAAGACCCACTGATAAAACAATCATATCGTAGGTGTCTTCAACAATTTGACCCAATTCATCTACATACCGAATATTTAAATCCAGCGTTCCAGGGTCCTGTGTAACCGAATGAACTTTGGATCGAACAAAATTAATACCGTGTTTGTCTTTTGCATTTTGATAATACTTTTCAAATTCCTTGCCAGGTGTTCTCATGTCCATGAAGAAAATAGAACAATCTAAATCTCCGCCAGCATGTTCTTTGGCAATAATCGCTTCTTTTACGGCGTACATGCAGCAGACAGAGGAACAATATGCGTTATCGCATTTGTTAATGTCCCTGGATCCCACACATTGAAACCATGCAATTTTCTTAGGATCTTTTCTCTTTTCTGCTAAAAGCTTGTCCTTTTTCTTTTTGGGTTTAAGTGGCAACTTCGGTAAGGTAGTTACATGCCCCATCGTTGGGCCTGTTGCTGATAAAAGCCTTTCAAACTCCATTGACGTAATGACATTTGGATAATTTGCATATTGATAATTATCAAACTTTGAAGGATCAAAGGGCTTGAATCCTGGTGAAAATATGATCGACCCGGCCTGGATGCTTATCTTTTCTTCTTTTTGAAAATATTCGATTGCATTTGCAGGGCAGACATCTTCACAGGTACCGCATTTATCTTTTGTTAACTTTAAACAGACATCCGGGTTAATAGCGTATTTTAAGGGTACAGCTTGTGGATATTCTACATAAATGGCTGTGCGCTTTTTTAAATCAGCGTTGTACGTATCGTCAAATTTTCCTGGACACTTTTCAGTACACGCGCCGCATCCAACGCACAGGTCTTCATTTACATATCTGGGTTTTTTTAAAATCTCTACCGTAAAATTTCCTTTTTCACCCTTTACATCCTGAACCTCTGAAAGGGTTAAAAGTTCAATATTTAAATGCCGGCCGACCTCGACCAGTGTTGGTGAGATTATTCACATCGCGCAGTCATTTGTCGGAAAGGTTTTGTCTAACTGTGCCATCACTCCGCCAATTGATGGACCTTTCTCAACTAAATAAACATAGTACCCGGAATTCGCAAGATCAAGAGCTGAAAGCATGCCAGAAATACCGCCACCAATCACAACTACAGATCCGGTTAGTTTATTATTCATTTTAACTTTCTCCTGTTACATATATAAATCATATTGTATGACTATGAATTATTTTTCATGACCTAAATCAAGCTCATATTTTCATAACCAAAATATTATGTTATAAAGCTAACACTTATAAGTTGTCAACCATATATTGAAATATTAAAAACTTTGTTTATGAAAAAAACAATTGTCATTTGCGGGCCGACAGGCATTGGAAAAACCTCTTTTGCCATTTCAATTGCCAGGCATTTTGATGGAGAAATCATCGGTGCTGATTCGATGCAGATATATAAGTATATGAATATCGGTACTGCTAAACCTTCGCCTGATGAATTAAGGCAGGCCAGACACCACCTTGTAGATTTCTGGGACCCAAAAAAAGATTTTGATGCAGGCCTTTATGTAAAAAAAGCTGATCTTGCTATCAATGAAACAATTGCACGTGGTCATATTCCTATAATTGCAGGAGGGACAGGGCTTTACATCAAGGCGGTGTTAAACGGATTGTTTCGTTCTGATACCATCTGCAAACACACGATTTCAACATTAAGCAAGGAGTTGGAGAAAAATGGTAAATTAAGCCTTTATCAAAAACTTCAATCCTGCGATCCCAAAGCGGCTGAAAAACTCCATCCCAACGATACGTTCCGCGTTATACGAGCGCTGGAAGTTTTTCATACAACCGGGGAAAAAATATCGGATAGACAAAAATCACACCGTTTTAAAAAACAGCGATATGAAAGTCTCAAGATAGGGCTTTATATGGACAGGGAGATGCTTTATGAACGGATCAACAAAAGAGTTGATATCATGCTGGATCAAGGACTTCTAAAAGAGGTTTTTCATCTCATTGAAAAAGGGTATTCCCTGGATTTAAAACCAATGCAGTCTATCGGGTACAAGCACATGGGTCTGTTTATTAATAATGAGGTCGATTGGGAAGAAGCTGTTCGGCTTTTAAAAAGGGACACAAGACGATATGCTAAACGGCAGTTTACCTGGTTTAATAAAGACAAGGAAATCAATTGGCTTTTGCCGACACAACTTGATACAGCAAAGAAACTGATAAAAGATTTTTTGACATAACCGATAAATTTACATATAGTCCGTTCCTGAATATAGTGACACTCAACAAGAATCAGAAATATATTGATATTATACATACAATAATGAAAACATACCTTCTGACAAAAAAAACGCTTAAACTTTTTTTTCTCTTTTTCCTGGCTGTTTATCTGTCTGCGTGTGCTGTTCCTGAAAAAAAACCAATCGAGAGAAGCAAGGAAGTTGAGGATGTATTAAAATCCATAGAAAAAGATCGTGATAAAAAAACAGATATCTACCATATCCTGCTGACTGAAGCTGAAAAATTCTCTCTGGAAGAAAATTATCAAGATGCCTTGTTTATTTACAATCAGGCAATGTCCCATGCAACTGCTGATCAACGTCCTGAATTAACGCTGCTCATTGAATCAGTTCTATCCAAGACACCAACCTGGACCATACAGGAATTTCTTGAAATTAGAAACATTCAACTTCCAAAATCTTTGCTCATGTACTGGCTTGGCTTAAATCTGGCACTGGAAGACAAGTCTCAGGAATCAAAAGAGGTTTTAGAAGCCTTTCTGGATCAATTCCCTGACCATCCTTATGCCAGCGATGCTGCTGACCTGGTTAAAGATATAAAAAAATTCTCTTTCAACAGGAATACCATTGGCTGCCTTCTTCCGTTAACTGGCAAATATGCCATCTTTGGACAAAGAGCATTGACAGGAATTCAATTGGCCATCCAGGAACTGTCGAAAAAGTATTCAACCCAATTTAAAATCATTATAAAAGATACACAGGCAGATCCACAGAAAGCGATTGAAGGTGTACGGCAGCTGCATCGGGAGAATGTTGTTGGGATTGTCGGACCGCTGCTGACAGTCAACGAAGCAGGCTTTGAGGCTGAAAAACTTAAAATTCCGATGATTGCCTTAACCCAGAAAAGCGATTTCCCTTTACAGGGGGACTACCTGTTTGCAAATTTTATCACTCCGCAAATGCAGGTTCGGACATTAGGGACATATTTATTTGCCGACCTTGGAATCAAAAAAGTGGCTATTCTTTATCCCGATGAAACATATGGCAGAACATATATGACGCTTTTCTGGGATATTGTTGATGAATACAGCGGGGAGGTTGTTGGTGTTGAATCATATGATGGAGAAAAAACAGATTTTACGGAACCGATTCAAAAGCTGACCGGCGAATATTATCCGATGCCCGATGTATTAAAGCCAGACCCGATTGAGACTCAGACCGGGGACTTACTCATAGATGCTGGAAATACGGATTTCATAGAAGATAACATGGGTAATATAAGGGATGAAGAAGAAAAAGAGGACGAGGAAAAAATCCAGATTGATTTTGAAGCACTGTTTATACCGGATTCACCTTCAAAAATAAATTTAATCCTCCCCCAGCTTGCTTTTAATGACGCAAAAGACATGTACCTTGTAGGAACAAATTTATGGCACCATAAAAGTTTGCTGAAAGATTCAAAAGGTTACAACAAAAACACCATTATTACAGATGGTTTCTTTGACAATAGTCAAAACAGCTTCACAGCACTATTTACAAAAGATTATGAACGTCTGTTTAACGCCAGGCCAAAATTTTTAGAAGCCATCTCTTTTGATACGGCTTCAATTCTTTTTTTAACGGCTATGGATGAAACAATAGCTTCTCGGAAAATGCTGAAAGACGCATTACAGAGCCAGCGAATTTTTGAAGGTGTTACAGGGAATACAGTTTTTGATCAAAATGGAACAGCCCACAGGGATCTTTTTCTCATGACAATTAGAAATGGAAAATTTGTTGAAATCAGTCGCTGAAAAAAGCGTCCTGACCTGTTGCCTCTAAAACAGATTGCCACAGCCTTCCCTGAGGATCTAAATTTTTTCTTGTCCCGGCTGAAGCATCCATGGGAACGTGGACATAATGATTGTTCCAGAAGCTGATTAATAGTTTTGTTTTACCTGCCATTCCTGCATGAACAGCATCTCTGCCTAAAAAGCCGCAGAACACGCTGTCATTTGCATTTGCCGGAAGACTTCGAATAATATAGCTGGGATCAATATATTTTAAAGAGATGGGGATATCTTTGGCTTTAAACCATTGCGATATCTTCTCTTTGAGAAACATGCCGATATCCTGAAGAATGATATTGCCGGAAGGATCAAACTCTTTTTCCTGGTCTTCAAACAAATTTTGACCGGCACCTTCTGCAACAATGATCACAGCATGTTTTCGATGAACAATTCTATTTTCCAGCGCCTGGAGAAACCCTGTTTTCCCATATAGAAAGATATCAACTTCAGGAATTAAAACAAAATTGGCGTCCTGCTGTGCCAATGCGGCTGTGGCTGCAAGGAATCCAGAATGCCTACCCATAAGTTTTATCAGCCCAATACCGTTGGGATATGCAACCGCTTCGTTATGTGCTCCTTTGATAGCAAGTGTTGCCACATCAACAGCTGTATCAAACCCAAAAGATCTGGAAACCAGGTAAATATCATTGTCAATGGTTTTAGGAATCCCAATAATTGAAATTTTTAATTTTCTTTTATCAATTTCTTCAGCAATCTTTTTTGACGCCATCAAGGTACCGTCACCGCCTACCATAAAAAGGATACCAATATTCATTCTCTCAAGGCAGTCGATGATCGACCCAATATCCTGGGTTCCCCTGGAAGACCCCAAAATGGAGCCCCCTGTATTCTGGATTCCAGATACTGTATCAGGATTTAAATCGACAACATCGTGTTCAAAATCAGGAATAAATCCTTGAAGCCCATGTCTTATGCCGTAAATGGTTTTTACGTTATAGATGTGATAAAGTTCCAGAACAATTGAGCGAATAATATCGTTTAACCCCGGGCAGAGGCCTCCGCAGGTGGCAATAGCGCATTTCACTTTGCTTGGGTCAAAATATATTTTTTCTCTGGGACCTGCCTGATCAAAGCTGATGATTTTCTGTTTTTTTTTCCGACGGGGCTCTAAACGATCCATCTGAACATCAACAATAATCCTGGCATCATCCGATACAAACCTTTTTGCAGGCTCACCAGGCTTTGTGTTTTTTTTTAAGGGTGATGAAATTTTTGCTTCCCCAAGTGTTGGAATCTGGGTTTTAAATGTAAAATTTTTCACTAATTCCCTCCATTAAATTGAAAAGAACCTTTCCCGAGAATATCATGTAAATGCAATAATCCCTCAAGTTTTTTATCTTTATCAACAATTGGAAGCACAGTTATCTGGTATCGTTCCATGATATTCAATGCATCGTATAAAAATGCATCGGAGCTTAATGTATAAGGGTCTTCAGTCATAATTTCATCTACTGAACATTTATGAAACTCAGTCTGCTTGTGTGCAGCACAATGCCTGATATCTCCATCTGTAATGATGCCTTTTAATTTATTATTGTCATCAAGTACAATCACTGCCCCCAGTCTGTATCGATCCATTGTGTCAAGTGCTTGTGTCATTGATGATCCTGTTGAAACCCATGGTGCTGTCGATGCTTTAAACATGATTTCACCCACCCTGCAGGACAGACGCTGACCCAGCATACCGCCAGGGTGAGATTTCATAAAATCACTCTTTTTAAACTTTTTCATGGTGATCAGAACAACGGCAAGCGCATCTCCCATGGCAAGCTGGGCTGTTGTACTTGATGTGGGTGCCATATTGAATGGGCAGGCTTCTTTTTTAACACCTGTATCAATAATAATATCACAATATTTCGCAAGGCTTGAGTCTGTTTTACCGGTGAAACCCGCAAGCTTGCATCCGATCTCTTTTATCAAGGGAAGCAGCTGGTTAAGTTCATTGGTTTCGCCGCTATTTGAAATAGCGATAAAGACATCGTCTTTGCTGACAATCCCAAGATCACCGTGCAGTGCTTCAACCGGGTGTAAAAATATTGAATTTGTCCCTGTACTTATAAGTGTTGCAACAATTTTTCTGCCAATCAGGCCCGATTTCCCTATACCTGAGATAATAACACGGCCTGTTGATGCACAAATCGTATTTACAAGCTCTTCAAAAGATGTGCTGATCGTTTTTGTTAATTCTAATATGCTGTCTGCTTCGATTTTTAATACTTCTTTTGCTTTGTCTATAATCATAATAAAACGGATCAATAATAAGTTAAAAAAGTGAATACTGATTCTGTTTATACAATAGTCAAGCTGTTTTTCATACAAAAAAATTCTTCAGCGCAGATGGACTCAATTATTGACACTTTGTTATCACTATGATATTTGATTAAGGTTTATAGTCCTTGAGAGACTGATTTTTAAATTATTTATATAATTTTTATTTTTATAAATTCTAACAACAGGATTAGTATTATGATTTGTACAACAGTTAGAGAAGGCGATGATTGTTTATTTATGAAATCGGACGGCTGCAGCTACAATGGCGGCGCCTGCCTCCCGATTATAGATGAATGCAATGGATGTCAAAGAACTTCAGATTTTCCAACAGGTAAATATTGTACAGCGGCTCCAGACCCGTCTTTAAAATGGAAAAATGGCAATTGCAATGTTGCCACGCATGTTAAAACAATTGAAGCAACCAAAAAACAAAAGATTAATCCTATTAAAGCATCTAAAAGAAGATAATCTTACGATATCAGTTTTATTTGAACTCTGTGGTTTTGTCCCAATAAAGCTGCAGAGTTTTTTTTTGGGAAGAACGACCAGCGGGAAAAAAATATTATATGAACCAACCTTTTTTAAAAGAGAGAATTATGAATCCTATTGCACAAGAACTAAACTCGATTATCCAAGGAGCGAATCCCCATATTTTTGAAATGCTTTCGGACATGGGAAAAGCATTATTTTTTCCAAAAGGAATTTTAAGTCAGAGTGCTGAAGCAAAACAGAAAGCGGATAAAATAAATGCTACCATTGGAATTGCAAAAGAAAAAAATTCTGTCTTAAGTCTTTCTTCAATTACACAATATATCCAGAATATTGAACCGGATAATTACCTGCCTTATGCACCGTCTTTTGGTATTCCGGAACTTCGAAACAAATGGAAAGAGGAACTGTATAAAAAGAACCCCTCATTAAAGGGTCAAAAAGTGAGCCTTCCGGTTGTAACTTCCGGCATTACCCACGGTGTCAGCATTCTTTCGGACATGTGGATTGATAAAGATGATGTTATTGTTCTGCCGGATATGATGTGGGGCAATTACAACATGACATTCTGTATCCGAAACAGTGGAAAGATCGTCCATTATAAAGCGTATGACGATCAATTGACTCAGTTCAATGTTGACTCTTTTGAAGAAGTAATCCGCCAGCAGGCCGAAGTAAATGATAAAATCGTAACAGTTTTGAATTTTCCCCATAATCCAAGTGGATACTCCTTGAGCGTGAATGAAGCACAGAGGGTTGCGGATATTCTTATTGATATTGCAAAAGGGGGGACCAATGTAGTTGCCGCATGTGATGATGCCTACTTTGGACTTTTCTTTGAAGAGGAAACGAGTAAGGAATCAATATTTACAAAACTGGCGGGTGCTGACAAACGCCTGGTTGCGATCAAGCTTGATGGTGCAACCAAGGAAGACTATGTCTGGGGCTTTAGAACCGGATTTTTAACCTATGGCGTTTATGGCGATGATGAATCAGTGCTAGAATCACTGGAAAAGAAAACTGCAGGGTGCATTAGAGGTAATATCTCCAATTGCTCGCATTTAAGCCAGACCATACTTTTAAAGTCAATGGCTGATGAAAAGTATGACACCTATAAAAAAGAAAAATTTAATCTTTTGAAACGACGGGCTTTAAAAATGAAAGCTGTTTTAAAAGACCCGAAATTCAAAAAAGCCTTTGATGTATATCCGTTTAATTCAGGCTATTTTATGTGTATCCGGCTTAAGGATGTGAATGCAGAAGACCTAAGAGTCCTCTTGCTCGAAAAATACGGAACAGGGTTGATTGCAATTGGTGACAAGAATATTCGAGTGGCATTCTCCTGTCTGGAAGAAGATGATGTGGAAACATTATTTGATATCATATTGAGCGGCATTAGTGATCTGAAAAAAGGTTAAATACCAATGGGCTTCAGAGGTCGGGTCGGTTCGCAGGAAATTAAAGTTGCCGGAAAATGGCTGTTCTACTTTGTACTGATAGGACTCATAGCAGGTTGCGGCGCTATTGTCTTTCACTATCTATGCGGGTTAGGCATGCACTATTTCCTGGATTTCATGGCTGGATACAGACCCGATTCTCCTGCGGGTGAACACCTGCTGCTGCCCCATACCAAAACACCTTTCAACAGGTGGATGCTGTTGATTCTGCCGGCATTAGGCGGCATTGTCAGCGGCTGGCTTGTGTATACCTTTGCACCTGAAGCTGAGGGACACGGAACAGATGCTGCAATTGACGCATATCACCATAAAGGCGGCCTTATCCGGGGCAGGATTCCTATTATAAAAACCATTGCATCCACCATCACGTTAACCACAGGAGGATCAGGGGGAAGGGAAGGACCGATTGCCCAGATTGGCGCTGGATTCGGATCTTTTCTGGCCACCAAGTTTAAATTATCTGAAAGAGAGAGAAGAATCATGATGGCGGCGGGTATTGGTGCCGGTGTCGGATCAATATTCCGTGCGCCTTTAGCAGGCGCTCTTTTTGCCGCTGAAGTTTTATATCGGGATCCTGACTTTGAGTCTGAAGTAATTATACCTGCGGGTATCTCTTCTGTTGTTGCATATTGCATCTTCTGTCTTGTCTTTGGCTGGGGATCTCTGTTTGATTCTCCAGATTTTATTTTTCGGAATCCGCTTGAATTAGGGCCTTATATTGTTCTTGCCGGCATTCTGGTTCTTACTGCCATTCTCTATATCAAAGTGTTTTATGGTGTCATCGATATATTTAAAAAGCTGTCGATTCCCAATCATTTTAAACCTGCGGTTGGCGGGCTGCTTACAGGAATTATCGGATATTTTCTCCCGTTTACCCTTGCGTTTGGATATGGAATGGCCCAAAAGGCTATTTTCAATGAAGTCGCCATTTCTACTCTCATTGCCCTGGCAATCGGTAAAATCTTTACAACGTCATTTTCAATTGGTTCAGGCGGCAGCGGCGGCGTGTTCGGACCATCTGTCGTCATCGGCGGCGCAATGGGAGGTGCTGTTGGAAAAATTTTTAATTTACTTATCCCCTCAATTGTGACACAGCCAGGATCTTTTGTTATTGTCGGCATGGCAGGTTTTTTTGCTGCAGCATCGAATACACCCATATCCACCATTATTTTTATCAGTGAAATGACAAATTCTTATCACTTGCTGTTACCCAGCCTTCTGGTATGTTCCATCTGCTATTTATTGAGCCAGAAATGGACGATTTTTGAAAATCAAGTTAAATCAAGGATTGATTCTCCGGCCCATGCAGGTGAATTTATGATGGATATTCTACAAACGCTGAAAGTTAAAGATCTAAGACACCTGGTCAAAGAAGTCCGGTGTGTGAATGAGGATATGCCCTTTGTAGAATTTAAAAAGATCTTTTCAAGCACAAAACAGCATTATTTCCCTGTTATTAACAGCAAGGGGGATTTTTCAGGAATTTTTTCATCCAATGATGTTAGAGAAGTTATTTTCACATTGCATATTGAGCAATTAGTGGTAATGAAAGATATTATGATATCTGACCTGATTTATACGACACTTGATGAAGATCTGAACACAACTCTCTTAAAACTAACCCAAAAAAATATCGATGCTTTGCCTGTTGTGGATGAAGAAGATTTCGGCCACCTTATCGGCCTTATTTACAGGCGTGATATTATCTCCTTTTATAACGATCATATCAAAAAAATCAAAGATCACGAATAGTTTACCTGTTTCAGAAACAATCCATGAGCAGGCGCCGTTGGTCCGGCTTTGGTCCTGTCTCTTGATTCGAGTATGGCTTTAAATTCCTGGACAGAAATTTTGTGCTGCCCTGCAAGCACAAGGGTCCCGATAATATTACGAACCATATATTTTAAAAACCCATTTGCGCAGATTTTAAATACAAATTTATCATTGCCTATCGCGTCAATGCGCGCAAAAAATATTTCACGGATAGTTGAAGAACGGGGGCTGCCTGTGTTTTCGAATGATTTGAAGTCAAAGGCACCTTGAAAAATATCACAGCATTGATTCATACGATCAATATCAAGTGGTTGTCGAATGTGCCATTGGTATTGACGGCCAATGGCACACGGATCCTGTGCATTTAAAATATAATAATGGTATTCTTTGGATACAGCATTGTATTGAGCATGGAACTCTTCTGCTTCAATACTTATTTCTTTTATCACTATGGGTTGTTTGATAAGGCTGTTAAATCCTTTTTTAAGATCACCGGGATCAATGGTCGTTTCTGCGGAAAAATTTGCCGTTTGACCGAACGCATGGACGCCTGCATCGGTTCTGCCAGAGCCTGAAATCCTAATTTCCTGATTTAGAATCTGACCTAACGTTTTTTCAATCTCACCCTGGATGGTTTTTTTATCCGCCTGTCGCTGCCAGCCAAAAAAATCAGTCCCATCGTATTCAACAACAATTTTAAAATTGTCAGTCATTTCTGTCTAAAAAATCAGCTAATTTTTTATTGGCTTTCAAAATTTTAAACGAAAGTTGATTGGCTGTATCTGTTCCAAGAATTTTAGTATATTTAAGGTATAATTTTTTATATGAAAGGGCTATGGACCGTTTTAGTTCAAGCCCTTTATCACTTGCAGTTATTAATGCAGACTTGCCTTTTGCTTTGCGTACAACCAATTTCTTTTTTTCAAGTGAATCAATGAACCGTGTAATCGTAGATGGTGTTAAGTGGAGATGACAGCTCAGTTGTTTCGGGCTGATCCCGGGTGTGTCGTACACCAGCAATAATAAAGAGGCATGCGCTGGAGACAAGTCTAAATGTTTGAATTCCTTTTCAGCAAGCTTGAGTAAATATCTTGATAACGCATTTGTATTAAAAAACAGGCAGCTTTCGAGAAAATTTTCATTGGTTTCCATAAGAACCTCATATCATATCAATTGCATGTACAATTATTATGTTCGCGATCATATGTCAACCTTGGTTGTATTTTAACCGGTAATTTAAACCTATTTAAAATTGTTATCCCGGTCAAGCAAATTTAATTGATTAAAAATCTAAAGAAAAAAACTTGCTTTTCAGGAATTAAAACATATAGAACTATTTACAGAAGCTGATTGAAGTTATGCTTAAATTTTAACTTATTCATCAGCATCAATGCCTTATATGATACGATGATACGTTCAATTTTAATGAATCTTTGTATAGGGGTGTTGAATCATTAATGGCAAGTGTTCTGCCATAACATCCCTAAATGAATTTAATTTGGCTGCTGCTCATTAACCATACTAGGAAACTTATTATGAAAATTGCAATTTTTTCTGATGTACATAGTTGTTATTCAAAACTAAAAACAGCTATTGCTGATATGAAAAAAAATAAAGTTGACCAGTTCATCTGTCTGGGTGATGTCATAGGGTATGGAGATAAACCTGAAGAAACAGTGGAATTATTAATTAAAAACAATGTCACAACCATACAGGGAAACCATGAACTTGCCATGTTTGATAAAGAGTATCGGAAAAAATTCCCAAAGGTTAAAAAACAGCCTTTACTTAACAATATGGCAATCCTTACAAATGAATCCATACGGTATCTTGAAACAACGCCTCCCTATTTAAAGCTGAAAAACTGTCATTTTATACATGGCACACCGCCGGATAAAATTGATACATATATTTATGATGTAAATGATTATTATTTTAAATCTCTTTTTGACGAGTCTGAAGAGCAGGTTTTTTTTACCGGACACACACACAAACTACAGCTCATCACTTATAAAGACAATATTGTGATGCGTCAAAGAATTACTCAAAACTGTACGATTTATCTGGAAAAAGGGCAGAAATATCTTTTAGATGTCGGCAGCATTGGGTTTTCAAGAGACAATTATTCTGAATCGAAATATGCCATTTATGATTCTTTGAATAAATTTATTATTATAAGAATGGTAAGAAATTAGAAGATTCATATAACATATTGGCAAAACGAGCCTTTTCATGGATGCAGAATTAAAAAATAAGATCTACCATCTTCTCAATAAAAAAAGAGTGATGACAGTCGGTGTCTCAATGAACAACATTCCATGGACTTCACCTGTTTATTTTATTTTTTTTGAGAAGCATTTTTATTTTTTTTCAAATAAAAATGCTAAACACATCCGTTATGCAGGGAATAACAACCTGGTTTCCTGCGCCATTTTTCACGATTCAGATGACCTGGATCAAATTTTTGGTCTACAGATGTCAGGACGTCTGAAAAAAGTACCTCAGACCCTTCTTCATATAAAACTTGTTAAAAAATATGTAAAAAAATTCAATTTCCTGCAAAAGGCGTTTGGACCGCAGATCATAGACAATACACATTTCTTTCTAGAAAAATTCAACTCTGAACTGTACGGCTTTTATCCGGATAAAATATACCTGTCTGATAACTCAAAAAAAAAAGACAAACAAAGACAGATAGATTTCGACCAGGTAATTTAGAACGATAAAGAATGCGTTGATATAAATTGATTTACACCTGCCCAATTGCAGCGTATAATTCGTTTTTTTAATATTAGGAGCAGATATGGTAAAAGGATTTAAGTTCTCAGGAGTTCATGCAGGCATTAAAAAGGGCGGCCAGAAAGATCTGGGATTGATTTACTGTGACAAACCAGCTGTTGCAGCCGCTCTGTTTACGCGAAATAAAGTAATTGCCGCCCCCATAATTCTGGGGAAAGAAAAAATTAAGAAAGGCCGATGTCAGGCCATATTGGTAAACAGCGGTAATGCCAATTGCTTTACAGGTGACAAAGGTTTCCAGGACGCTGTGACCTGTTCCAATCTTGTGTCAAACTGCATGAATATTAATGATGATCTTGTTTTCGTC
>CAYFKW010000003.1:103751-125940 GCA_964343845.1 uncultured Desulfobacula sp.
ATGGATAAATTTCAGGCAGGCATACCAAGTGCGGTGAAGCATCTTTCTGGAGAAGCTATAACAGACTTTGCTGAGGCGATTCTGACAACTGACACCCATATAAAAATTGTTGAAAAAGAGGGACAAATCAATGGCAGACCATTTTCTATTATTGGCATTGCAAAAGGCTCAGGGATGATCCGGCCTGATATGGCAACAATGCTGGCCTATATTTGTACAGATGTTAACATTTCTCAACAAGATCTTATGCAGTGTTTGTCTATTGCCAATAATCACTCCTTTCACCGGATTACCATTGATGGAGATACCAGCACCAATGACACTCTTTTTGCACTGGCAAGCGATTCTGGCGATGTTGAAATAACGTCATCGGCATCCAGGAACAAATTTCAAACCATGCTGAATGATGTCTGCCTTTCACTTGCAAAATTAATTGTAAAAGACGGGGAGGGGGCAACCAAACTGATTCAAATTATCGTGAAAGGCGCTCAATCCGATAGTGATGCTTTTAAAGCATGTGAAACCATCGCTCACTCAAATCTTGTAAAAACTGCTATTTACGGGGAAGATCCTAACTGGGGAAGAATTACGGCTGCTGCAGGCCGGTCTGGCGCCCAGGTTGATCCAAATAAGATGGATTTATTTTTTAATGATCAGGCTCTGGTTGCAAAAGGGCGCTGGCTGGGTAAGGAAGCAGAGATAAAAGCGGCCCGGATTATGAAAAATGATGACATCCTGATTACACTAGATTTAAATATTGGCACTGCATCTGATACCTTTTTCTTTTGTGATTTCAGTGAAAATTATGTAAAAATCAATGCTGAATACCGAACATAGTTATGGCTTCTCATCCATCAGAAATGCGGCTTCAAAAATATCTTGCCCATGCAGGACTCTGTTCCAGAAGAAAGGCTGAGGAATATATTCTGGCAGGCCGTGTTAAAATTAACCACCAGGTTGTTAAAAAGCTCGGGACCAAAATTGTCCCTGGCAAAGACCATGTTTCTTTTGACAATAAACCTGTAGGGGTTAATCTAAAAACTGCCAAGGTATATATTGCGCTGAACAAGCCTGCAGGGTATGTCACATCCTGTTCTCAGCAAAACGACAAAATCATTCTTGATCTGATTGATATCCAGGAACGAATTTATCCCATTGGAAGGCTTGATAAAGATTCTGACGGACTTGTATTGTTAACCAATGACGGAG
This sequence comes from uncultured Desulfobacula sp., assembly GCA_964343845.1. GTDB lineage: Bacteria > Desulfobacterota > Desulfobacteria > Desulfobacterales > Desulfobacteraceae > Desulfobacula. Next base: position 104,961 of record CAYFKW010000003.1, read on the forward strand.
ACCTGCACCATCGGCTTTCCCACCCCTCTTACAATCATGAAAAAGAGTATATTGTGACAACCGGCACCAGCATGTCAGATCACGCATTAAAAAGAATGGCTCAAGGCATGATGATTAACAATGTAAAAACAAGAAAAGCAAAAGTGAACCGGCTGTCTAAGAACAAATTTTCAATTGTTTTAAAACAGGGATTGAATCGACAGATCAGAAAAATGGTTGGAAAAACAGGCAACACTGTTTCTTCCCTGACAAGAATTCGAATGGCAGATGTTCATCTTGGCCGGTTAAAACAAGGACATTGGCGGTATTTATCTCAAAAAGAGATTAGAAACTTAACCCAGTTTTGAAATCCCGATTGATTTTCGTATTTCTTCAAGAAAGGGAACAGAAAATTCCCTTGCTTTCATTGCACCTGCCTTTAATACATCATCGATATCAGCCGGGCTTTTAACTAATTCTTGATACCGTTTCCTGGGATCTTTTAAAATAGCGTTAACATATTCAAAAAGCTCTTGTTTTGCAGCCCCCCAGGAGATTCCCCGTCGGTACCGTTTTTCTAAATCTGCAGTCTCTGATTCAGTTGCAAACGCTTTATAAATTGAAAAAATTGTACACGTGTCAGGATCTTTTGGTTCTTCCGGTCCCAGAGAGTTTGTTTTGATTTTCATAATCATTTTTCTCAACCGTTTTTCTGTATCAAACAATGGAATAAAATTATGATAGCTTTTACTCATTTTTCGACCATCTAAACCAGATAACACCGCAGATGTTTCATCAACGACAACTTCGGGAAGAATAAATAATTTTTTATAAATATGATTAAACCGTGCAGCAATATCTCTTGTCATCTCCAGATGCTGAACCTGATCTTTTCCCACTGGGACTTTCCTTGCATTGAACATCAAAATATCTGCAGCCATTAATACAGGATATGAGAAAAGCCCCATAGTAATACCTTTGTCAGGGTCTTTGAGCCCCTTTTCCTCATTTTCTGCTACAGACCCTTTGTATGCATGGGCCCGGTTCATCAACCCTTTGGCAGTAAGACAGGTTAGAATCCATGTCAATTCAGGTATCTCAGGGATGTCCGATTGCCTGTAGAACACACAGTTGTCATAATCCAGGCCTAATGCAATCCATGCCGCTGCTATTTCCAGTGCAGATTGTTTTCTCAATTTCGGGTCGTGGTTTTTAATTAACGAATGATAATCAGCCAAAAAATAATACGATACCAGATCCTTGTTTCTGCTTGATTCAACTGCCGGGCGAATCGCGCCGACATAGTTGCCCAAATGCGGGGTTCCACTGGTTGTAATTCCGGTTAAAAAATCTGCATTTCTCATATTCAACAGTCCCTGATCTTTTTCATAATTAATTAAATAAAGGGGGAGTAACAAAAACCAGTCATTTAATCAATAAGTTTGTTTTTGATCGCATATTCTGTTGCGTATTGGATTTCGTCTTTTTTTGTTTTTAATTTTCCATCTAATTTGGCATTTAATACGGAATGCAGTACCGTGCTGAAAACCGGTCCGGGCTTTAAACCGATTTTTAGCAGATCCCTGCCTTTTATATAAGGCGCTAATTCTCTTTGATGGGTATAATAATTTGATATGGCTTTTCTGACTTTTTCATTCTTTGCCAATGCCATCATGTACAAAATGTCTTCCGTCTTGAAATTCACCAGGGCCCAGTATAAATCCTGTTTGCTGTATTTTTCTGCATTTTCGATCAGGTTCAACTGCTTTTCAGCTTTATATCGTTTTTCTAAAAGGAGCCCGCGTTCTTTCAACGGTACGTTCAGGCGTGTGCAGATTTCTTCACACACATGATATGAGCAGCGATTTAAAAGGGCCATAAAATAGACAGCCCATCTTGGATACTGCTCCTCAACATACAGTAGATCGTGCCAGGACAGTATTTTGTTGACTGATTCTAACAATTCATAGGTTTTAGGAATAATAGACAACTTTTTATGAATCACTTTCTCAAGCCCGTAAGATTCCATTGTTTTTATCGCTGGAATGGGATTTTCTTCTTCAAAAATCTGTTTGAGTTCGGACAGCACACGCAGGCCGCTTAAATTTTTGAAACAATCAATTTTTATTGCGTTTGTTATTAACTTTGATGTAACTTTTCCAATATTAAATCCAAACCGATTTGAGAATTTAATGGCACGGAAAATACGCGTCGGATCTTCTACAAAGCTTAAATTATGAATGGTTCTTATGGTTTTGTCTTTCAGGTCCCTATTGGCACCGAAATAATCTATCATCGTACCAAAATTTTCTGGATTAAGGCTGATCGCAAGCGTGTTGATGGTAAAGTCTCTGCGTGCCAGATCAAGTTTGATTGAACTTTTTTCAACGATGGGCAATGCAGCCGGTGTTTTATAATACTCCAATCTGGCAGAGGCCACATCAATTTTGGAATTATCCGGAAAAATAATGATTGCCGTTCCAAATTTTTTATACGTATTGATTCGGCAGCCTTCTTTTTTCGCATATACTTTGGCAAATTTAATCCCATCACCTTCTACAACAATATCAATGTCATCAATGGGCCGGTTCAATAACAAATCTCTTACAAATCCGCCGACAACGTACAGATTAAAATTAAGCTCTCTGCCTATCCTTCCAATATTTTCCAATAGCAGCTTTGTCCGGTTGTCAAGCCGCTGATAAAGAAGGTTTCCAATATGTCTCTTTTTCGCATTTTTCTTGATTCCCAATTCAGTTTCGTTGTTTTTAAGGGCTTTATTGTGTTGGACCAAATAGTTTAAAAGGTCCGTCCGTGTAATAACGCCTTTTATCCATCCATCATCTATAACCGGTAAAATTCTCTGTTTATTCTCTATAATAATTGTTTCAATCTGAGAGACATCTGCATTTGATGAAATATAATTCGTTTCAGAATTCATATATTCTGACACAGGAAGATGAGAAAGTTTATGGTACAGCGTCTTTTCAATTATCTGGCGGGTAATATACCCTTCATACGTGTTTTTTTTCTTATTAACGATTAACAGGGTATTGATATTATATCTTGTCATCATAGAACTTGCTTTTTTACACGTAACAGTCGGCTCTATTGTAATTGCTGGTGAAGACATAAGGTTTTTTGCAATTTGTATACTTTTCACTTCCTTCTGGAGCCGCTCAATCAGCATCATTTCTACCTGGGCAAGTGTTTTATTATCCACCTTTGCTGATGCAGCGTAAGAATGGCCGCCACCACCGAAACCGGATAAAATTTTTCCAACATCGACTTCAGGGATACTGTTCCGGGCAATGATCGTAATCTTGTTGCCCATAAGTACAATTGCAAAAAATATATCAAGGCTTTCCATCCGCACAACCTTTTGAACAATGGTTGCAAGGTCGGTAATATATTTAGGCGAAGAAATTACCGATACATGAATGTCAATACCGTTTATTTTGTGAATGGTCATTTCATTTAACAATTCATTGAGCCATGTTACCTGCTCGGATTTTATTTCTTTCACGACAAAGCTGACAATGGTATCTAAACTGGCACCACACGACAGCAGAAATGCTGCCTGCTCAAGGTCTTGATGGGTTGTTGAAGAATATGTGAACAATCCTGTGTCTTCATAAATTCCCAGTGCCATTATGGTTGCTTCCTCAGGATTGGGCTTTATTTTTTTTTCTTGCAGAATGGTGCTTAATATGGTTGTTGTTGCACCGGTTTGTTCTATGACCTCAAATGATCCCTTAATATCTCCTTTCATAGGAGGATGATGGTCATAGATATCAATTTTGACGTTCTTTTTTCCCAGTAATTTTTTTACCTGGGTTAATCGATTCTTCTGTCTAGTGTCGACAAGTACTAGTTTGTTCGTGTGTGAGAAGTCAATGGAACCCGGATCTGCCATATTAAACAGATAGCTTGTAGAACTGATGAAAAAATCGCGTAAATTCTTTTCCTGTGAGCCAGGGAAAATGATGACAGAACCAGGGTATAACTTTTGAGCCGCCAGCATTGAAGCAATCGCATCAAAATCTGCATTAATATGACTGGTAATGATTGTTTCCGCTGCAATACCCTTATTTTTTTTACTCAAAGAATAACTCCTGTTGTAATCAAGTGATAAAATTTATATATTATATTTGTTAAAATTTTACAAATGACCCGTCTTTGGTGTATAAGTCATTTATCAAAGGTTACCTTGGTTTGAAAACAAAATATAAGGATTGATAATGCCGACTGTTTATGAATGGAAGGGAAAAAATCCCAAAGGAAGAAAAGTCAAGGGTGAAATGGAAGCTGAGACTTCCGACCAGGTTAAACAAAATCTCCTGCGGCGAAAGATAACACCGACTAAAATTAAGAAAAAACCAAAAGATGTATTTGAAAATGTAAAATTTCTGCAACCCAAAGTCAGTGAAACAGATGTGATTATTTTCGCCAGACAGTTTTCAACAATGATTGATGCCGGGCTGCCCCTTCTTCAATGCCTTGAAATTCTTCAGTCCCAGCAGGAAAACGCCACATTTAAAAAGAATTTGAAAAAGATTAAGGAATCCGTAGAATCCGGGGAAACATTTGCTGATTCTCTTAAAAAATTTCCTAAGGTTTTTAATGAACTTTTTATCAACATGGTGGCAGCCGGCGAGGCGGGCGGTATTCTTGATGTCATTTTAAATCGTTTATCCGCATATATGGAAAAAATGTCCAAGTTAAAAAAACAGGTCAAGGGGGCAATGACCTATCCGATTATTACCATCATTGTCGCCATCATAGTCGTAGCGGTTATTCTGGTTTTTGTTATTCCGGTCTTTTCTGAAATGTTTGCTGATTTTGGTAAAACACTACCTGGACCAACCCTCTTTGTGGTTGCGTTAAGCGATTTTACCATAGGAAATATCTGGTATATCATTGGCGGGCTGGTTGTCATTTCATTTCTGGCAAAACGCATCTATTCCAATGAAAAAGGTCGGATTTTTATGGATGACCTTTTCTTAAGGCTTCCGGTTATCGGCATTCTGATCAGAAAAGTGTCTGTTGCCAAATTTACCCGTACAACAAGCACGATGCTTTCCAGTGGTGTCTCCATTCTTGAAGCGCTGGACATTGTTGCGAAAACCGCTGGAAATAAAATAGTTGAATTTGCAATTCAGGATGTCAAAGCAGGTATTGCTGAAGGCCGTTCCATGGCAGACCCGCTGCTGGAAAGCGGTGTTTTCCCATCTATGGTCTGCTCAATGATTGCTGTTGGAGAATCTACCGGTGCCCTTGATACCATGATGGAAAAAATTGCTGATTTTTACGATGATGAAGTTGATCAGGCTGTGAAAAACCTTACAGACATGATTGAACCTTTCATGCTTGTTTTTCTGGGAGTTGTTGTAGGGGGTCTGGTAATCTCAATGTATCTTCCCATCTTCCAAATGGCAGGTGCCATGGGATAAACATGTGAAAAACAGACAGTTTCAGGAAAATATAGATCTATCCATTCAGCTGAACTGGATTATTTGGTCCAGGATCTTTTTTTCAATCGTTTTGATTGTTTCAAGCTTTATTACCTCTTCTGGAAATGGTTTCCTTTTTTTTCAGAGACCTTTTTTAAGCGTATCAAAAATCGCGGTCTGTATCCTTATTTTATCCATTATTTATCTTATATGGTTAAATAAATATAAAAACCATGTCTTACTGGCCTACCTGCAAACCATTGCTGATTCATTTATCGTAACCTGCATTATTTTTATTACTGGCAGCTACGACAGTATTTTTACGTTTCTTTACCTTGTGGTTATTATTTATACTGCCATGCTCCTGCTTCAAAAAGGCAGCCTGCTGATAGCAACACTTTCAAGCATTCAATATGGCATCCTTATCGAGTTGGAATACTATCAGATTATTTCACCTTCCCATGGACAAATTCTTCTTTCAACCACAGTTGAGGAGAGCCATATCCTGTACCGAATAGTGATTTTAATCCTGGCTTGTTTTGCTGTTGCCATTTTAAGCGGTATTTTAGCATCCCAATTGAAAGGTGCCAAACAGGATTTAAAAATTGCTCAGGAACATTTAAAAAGAGTTGAAAAAATGGCAGCCATGGATGAAATGATTTCAGGTATTGCCCATGAAATTAAAAACCCTCTGGCCTCCTTGTCAGGATCCATTCAATTGCTTCATGAAGATACCCAGTCAGGATCATATGAAGATAAGCTCATGCAGATTATTTTACGAGAAACCGACCGCCTTAAGACAATCGTAAACGATATCAGGCTGTTTTCAAAACCCAGCACTGACAATGCAGAAGACCTGACCATTTCAGACATAATTGAGGAAACCGTCGAGTTATTTTTAAAAGACCCTGAATGGAATCAAAAAATTGAAATAAAAATGAAGTTAGATACGAAAGCCAAAATATTCATAGATCGGGACCACTTGAATCAAATCCTGTGGAATTTATTGAATAACGCGGCACAATCAATAGAAAATAACGGATTGATCAAAATTGAGCTTAAATTATTAAATAAAAACCGCGTATACCTGATCGTCGAAGATACCGGTGTTGGAATAGACAAGAAAGATTACAATCATATTTTTGATCCATTTTATACAACAAAACCGGAAGGCACCGGCCTTGGGCTTTCCATCATCCATAGAATAATTGACACATACAATGGCATGATTGATTTTGAATCCACGCCTGGTAAAGGGTCAATATTCACCATTCTTTTTAACACTGTTTCATCAAATGAAACATAACAAAATCTTGACTTTTTCAAGCAAACCAGGCTATTTATCTATGTTTTATCAAAACCGATGATGAATGAGTTGTATGATGTGAAATAGTATTAACCCTTAAGGTAGTTATTTATGGACAAAGAAAGCAAGCTGTTACAGATTAGAAAAGAAAAAATTAATGAATTAAAACAGAACGGAATTCAATTATACCCGAATGATTTCAAGCCATCCTGTTCAATGAAAAAACTCAAAGAAATCATACAAGACCATTCAGATTCTTTAGGTGAAGAAGGGGATCAATTCAGTATTGCAGGAAGAATGATGGCCATCAACAAAATGGGGAAATCTTCTTTCATCCGATTCAAGGACGGGACTGACCAGTTGCAGGCCTATCTGCAGAAAAACAGGATAGGCAGTGACACGTACGCCTTGTTTAAAAAACTTGATATTGGTGATTTTATTGGCATAAAGGGGCCCTTGTTTCAAACTAGAACAGGAGAGTGGACTATTTTAGCAGATGAATTTAAACTGCTGTCAAAAGCTGTAAAACCGCTTCCTGAAAAATTTCACGGTATAAAGGATCCGGAAAAAAGATACCGGCAGCGATACCTGGATCTCATCATGAACGAGGAAACCCGGAATATATTCATCAAAAGAAGCAGAATTGTTGCCCTGATGAGAGGGTTTTTTGAACAGAACGGATTTATGGAAGTCGAAACCCCTATGATGCAGCCTTTACCTGGCGGTGCTGAAGCGACACCTTTCAAAACCTGGCACAATGCATTGGGTATGGAGCTTTTTTTGCGAATTGCTCCTGAATTGTACCTGAAAAGACTGGTTGTGGGCGGGTTTGAAAAAGTATTTGAAATCAATAGAAATTTTAGAAATGAAGGGGTTTCAACCAGGCATAACCCTGAATTCACTATGGTCGAATTCTATAAGGCTTATGCAGATTACACTGAGTTAATGGATTTCACAGAAGAAATGTTTGAGTTTATCATAAGAAAAATATCAGGATCTACTCAATTCGAATACCAGGGAAATACCATAGATTTCAAGAAAGGATGGCAGCGCATCCCTATGATCGCGTCTCTTACTCAGATTGGCGGAATTGATCCTGACATTCTGGACGATACTGAATCATTACTCAAATTTGCAGAGGACAAAAATATCCAGATCACTAAAAAAGACCGTCACGGAAAAATTTTAACAAAGCTTTTTGATATGCTGGTAGAGCCAAAACTTATTCAGCCTACCTTTATCACCGGATATCCTGTTGAGGTCTCCCCTTTATCCCGGAAATGTGATGAAAATCCTCAATTAACAGACCGGTTTGAACTTTTTATTGCAGGCAAGGAAATTGCCAATGGTTTTTCTGAAATAAATGATCCTCAAGATCAGCATGACCGATTTTTAATGCAGGTAAAACAAAGAGATGAAGGCAATTCAGAAGCCCATATTATGGATGCGGAATATGTTGAAGCACTAGAATATGGTATGCCGCCAACCGCAGGGGAAGGGATTGGAATTGACAGACTTGTAATGCTATTAACTGATTCACCCTCCATACGGGAGGTTATACTTTTCCCTCACATGAAAAAAAGTGTGTAAATGAATGGCTTTTGAATTATTTATAGCAGGCAAATATCTTAAGGCAAAAAGAAAAGAAGGATTTATTTCTCTTATCACATTCCTTTCTGTTGCAGGGGTAACAGTTGGTGTTATGGCTCTTGTCGTGGTCATTGCTGTGATGAGTGGTGCAGAAACTGATTTTAGAAAACGAATCCTTGGACTGGAGCCTCACATCCTGGTGATGAATTATTCAGGCAAGTTTAATAATTATTCGGATATTCTATCAAACATAACCGCAAAAAATCAGATACATGGTGCATCACCCATCTTATTTGCCCAGGCAATGATTAGAACAAAGCACTCATTTTCAGGTGTCATGGTCAGAGGCATCGACCCTGAAAGCGGATTCAGCCTTGTAAAAGGATTTGGGCCTGAAAAATTAAATAAACTTCTCACCTCAGGGTTAAATGATAAAGAACTTCCTGGAATAATTTTAGGCAGAGAGCTTGCCAATTCTATCGGTGTGATAAAAGGGGATAAAATAATCCTTATGTCGCCCAATGGATTTATTTCTCCAGTTGGCCATATCCCTTCGATGAAACGCTTTATTGTCAAAGAAACCTTTGATTCAGGTATGTACGAATATGACAGTGCCCTGGCTTATATCCATTTAAACCAGGCGCAAAAACTAGCAGGTGCAAAAGACAAGATTTCTGCTATTGGGATCTGGCTTGATGATGTGTTCAATGTTAAACCCGTGAAGGATGAGCTGTCTGGTATCTTAAGCTATCCTTTCTATTTAAGAGACTGGATGGAAATTAACAAAAGTCTTTTTTCCGCGTTAAAACTTGAAAAAACCGCCATGTTTATCATATTAACCTTAATTATACTTGTTGCAGCATTTAATATTGCCAGTGCGCTCATCATGATGGTAATGGAGAAGACCAAAGATATTGCAGTGTTAAAAGCGATGGGAGCTACAAATAAAACCATTCGGAAAATTTTTATCATAAAAGGGATGATTATAGGTCTGGTTGGTACCATTATTGGAACCTTATCAGGAGTTCTTATCTGCTTTTTTTTAAAAAAGTACGATTTTATTCAACTGCCGGATGCATACCCTTTTTCTACATTGCCTGTCCAACTGGAAAGCTTTGATGTCATGCTGATCGCTGTCAGTGCCATTTTTATTTGTTTTTTATCCACATTGTACCCATCCTATAAGGCGTCAAAAATGGATCCGGTTGAGGCATTAAGATATGGATAATTCAAAGACGCCGCTGATAAGGCTTGAGTCTGTATCTAAACATTTTTATTCTACGACATCGAAGATTGAAATATTAAATAAGGCATCGTTTAATATATACAATGGAGAAACCATAGCCGTTGTCGGCGCATCTGGTATTGGGAAATCGACCTTGCTTAACATTATAGGGACACTTGATAAGCCGGATTCCGGGAAAATATTCTTTCAAAAGAATGACTTGCTTCTGTATCAGGACGAACAAATAGCCGGCTTTCGAAACCGGAAAATTGGATTTGTCTTTCAATTCCATTATCTTTTACAGGGATTTTCCGCTGTTGAAAACGTTATGATGCCAGGTTTGATAGCAAACAAAAATAAAAAAAGTATTGAAAAAAGTGCTTTAAATATGCTTGAAAGAGTAGGGCTTTCTTTAAGATTCTCACATAGAGTAGAGGATTTATCTGGTGGAGAACAACAAAGGGTTGCCCTTGCTCGGGCTCTTGTGATGAAACCCGAAATACTTTTAGCAGATGAGCCAACTGGCAACCTGGACCAGAAAAATAGCGAAAGTGTACATGAGTTAATTAAAGAATTAAACAAAGAACTCGGTATGACTGTTGTTGTGGTTACGCATAACAATAAACTTGCTCAGATGATGGGTCGAAAAGTTACATTAAAGGATGGAGAAATTATTCCTGTTAATTGATTAAGATAATTCTAGGAAAAATATTATGAAATCTATTTTTAGATACATACTCATTTTTTGTTTTTTAACGAGCCTGTTTGCAGCGGATACGCTTTTTGCTCAAACAAAGATAAAAGTGGCCATCCTTCCTTTCCTGCTTGACGCAGAACAGCCCAATCCAAAAATAAAAACAAAAATTCCTTTAATGCTTTCTGAAAAACTTGAACAGGAAGGTACACAGGTCATTATCTCTGATAGTGAACCACCTTTTGAGGAATGGGATTTTTCTCAATTTCAAAAATTCGGAATCAAATCCGGCGTAGACTATGTTTTAACCGGTTCTGTCTTTATGGCAGGAGAAAGCATCAGTATTGATACAAAAATTTATCATGTTTATGATAAAGAAAATGTGACCACTTTTTATTCCAATGCTGATAGTTTTGAAAACCTGTTTTCTGCGATTTCAAAAATCAGTAAAGAAATTATCGGAGAGCTCTATCAGAAGAAAATAATTGCTGACATTGTTATTTCAGGAAACAAGAGGGTTGAAGAAGACGCGATATTAAAAACAGTCAATACCAAAACCGGTGATATTATCAAAACTGACAATATTTCTAAAGATTTAAGAAATATATATGGTATGGGCTATTTTGACAATGTCATTGTTAAAAAAGAGCCTCACGATAAAGGGGTCAAGGTGGTTTTTCAAGTGACAGAAAAGCCAAGTGTTCGGAAGGTTAAATTTAAAAATAATTCCATATTTGATGATGAAGAGCTTAAAGAAATTATTACCTCAAGAACAGGCTCTATTTTAAATATCCACAAAATTAACTCAGATGTTAACCGTATCCGGTTAATGTACACTGAAAAAAACTATTACAATTGTTCCATTTCCTATGAAATTAATTCTGTTAAAAATTCCCAGGCTGATATCGTATTCAACATTGAGGAGGGGGATAAAATAAAGGTTGAAAAGATCACATTTGAAGGAAATACATATTTTGATGCAGATGACATAAAAGATGTAATGGCAACGTCTGAGAAAGGATTCTTTTCTATTATAACATCTTCCGGGAATCTGAATGAGACTGAAGTCAAAAATGATGCGGTAAGGATAGAATCTTTATACAAAAACAACGGATTTGTTGACGCAAAGGTATCTGATCCCATAATTGATATTGGTGAAAAATTCATTTCTATTTTATTTAAAATCAACGAAGGACAACAATACAAAATTAACAAAATAGAACTCACAGGGGATATCATTGTTTCAAAAGAAGAGCTGTTAGAGAAAATTAAAAGCCAGGAGCAGGAATTATATAACAGAGAATTTGTAAGAAAAGATATTTTATCACTTTCAGATATTTATGCCAATAAAGGATTTGCAAATGTCGACATTAGGCCTGTCATTGACAAAGACAGTGCGAATACGATGATGAATATCTCTTATTCGATAGAAAAAGGAGAGCCTGTTCACTTTAACAGGATCAACATCAGCGGCAATTTAAAGACCCGGGATAAAGTCATTAGAAGAGAAATCAAGGTACTTGAACAGGGGTTGTACAGTAAAGAAAAAATACAGAATAGTTATTCAAATTTAAGACGGTTGGGCTATTTTTCTGAAGTTGATATCCAACCGGTAAAAACTGCAGATAAAAACAAAATGGACCTGAATGTTAATGTTACTGAACAGCAGACAGGAAACTTATCATTGGGTGCCGGGGTGTCAAGTGAAGACGGACCGTTTGGGTCTGTTTCTGTTGAAGAGAGAAATTTATTTGGCAAGGGGCAGACCGGTAAGGTCTCTGCCAGATTATCAACTGAATCCATACTGTATAACATCAGTTTTTATGAACCATATATTTTTGACACCTCATACTCAGGTGGATTCGATCTTTACAAAGAGGATAAGGAGTACGAATTTTATGATAAAGATTCAATTGGGCTGACATTGAAGCTTGGATATAAATTATTTGATTACACAAGAATTGGTATTCATTACAATATTGAAGACTTTGATATTAGCAATGTCCAGCCGGACTTTACCAATATGACCCAGGGGGCCTTTTTGACCAGCAGTATTAAACCCTTTATTTCTTATGATTCAAGAAACGATTATTTTGCCCCTACAAAAGGGCAGCATCATGAATTTTCTATCCAATATGCCGGAGAGTTCCTAGGAGGGGATATTGATTATACAAAATATGTTGCTGAAGCAGGGGTTTATTTTCCTTTGTTCTGGAAATTTACCGGCGCACTTCATGCAAAAGGTGGCTATATAGATGATCGTACTGATGACTCTCTTGATATAGACTACGTAAAATTTTATTTGGGAGGAATTCATTCCCTCAGAGGGTTTGACAAAGAAGATATTCATGCGGGAAACTCTGGTGACAGTATTAAAAGAGGTGGTGAAAAACTGGTCCAGTTCAATGCTGAAATTTCTTTTCCATTTTCAGAAAAATATGAGGTCATATGGGTTTTCTTTTATGATCGAGGTGATGTATATAGAGACAGTGAGGATATTGATATAGGAGATCAGTTTTCCAGTATTGGTACAGGGTTCAGATGGTTGTCACCCATGGGACCAATAAGATTGGAATATGGCTGGGTTATAGACGGCAAAGATATTAAAGACGCAGGTGATGGAGAGTTTGCATTCACGTTCGGTGCTTCTTTCTAATTAATTATACAGGAGGATTTAATGAAGAAAACAATAATCATTTTAGCTGCGACACTATTTTTTATAGGGGTTGTTCCGTTTGCGTTCAGTGCAGATGTAGCCAAAATCGGAATAATAGATTTTCAAAAAATTTTAACTGAATCCAGTGCCGGGAAAATGACTCAGAAAAAGATTAAAGACAAAGGCAATGATTTCAAGAAAAAATTAAAAACTGAAAAAGAGCAGTTAGATGAACTCAGAAAAGCCTTTGAAAGAGAAGCGCTTGTGTTAAGCCCTGAAAAGCAGAAAGAAAAACAAAGGGATTTTAGAATCAGGGTCAATGATTTTAAAAAAATGCAGGAAGAATTCGCAAAAGAATTTAAGCAGTTAGAAATAAATCTTATCAACAAAATTCAAAAAGAGGTTATAGAGATCGCAAATAAAATGGGCAAGGATGAAGGCTTTCTTTTGATACTTGAAAGGAAAACCGCGGGAGTACTTTTTCATCCTGAACAAATTGACATTACCGACCAGATCATTAAAAAATATAATTTACAGATCGCAAAAATTCAATAATCTTTTATGAAACTGTCTGTTAATGAATTAGCACACATAATTCAGGCTGAAATTATAGGCGATTCATCTGCATTGATAGAGGGGGTTTCTTCATTTGATGATGCAACTGCCAGACACATCACGTTTGCAGGTGATCCTGCCTATTTAAATAAATTAGCAAAAGCAAGTGCCGGGGCTGTGATCATCCCCAGTACGTTTAAAACAAAAAAGGAACCCCCCTGTAAGTCTGTTTTACTGCAGGTAGAGAACCCCAGGTTATCTTTTTTTAAAATCGTTTCAATCTTTCATCCTCAAAAAAAGAAACACCCATTTATCCATCCCTATGCAACGATAGGGCGTCATTTTACACCTGGGGATCATTTAACCATCGAATCAAATGTGTTTATCGGTGATCATGTGGTGCTGGGCAGTCATGTACACCTGATGCCGGGCGTATTTATCGGTGACAATGTCACCATAGGCAGCAATACAATAATTAATCCCAATGTGACCATAATGGATGGTACCAGAATCGGTAAAAATGTAACGATTCACCCTGGAACTGTTATCGGATCAGATGGATACGGATTTGCCCAGGACGCTGATCAGCATCACAAACTGGTCCATACAGGATATGTATCAATTGGCAATGATGTTGAAATAGGCGCCAACAATACCATTGACCGTGGTACGCTTGGCAAAACGATCATTGGCAACGGTGTTAAAACAGATAATCTTATTCATATTGCGCATAACGTAAAAATTGGAGACAAAACACTGATTGTTGCGCAAGTTGGAATTGCAGGAAGTACTCAGATCGGTAAAAATGTTATTATCGCAGGAAAATCTGGGATTACCGGCCATATAAAAATTGGTGATGGTGCAATTATCGGACCTTATTCCGGGGTCCACAGCAATGGCCCGGAAAATGAAATTGTTTCTGGCGCCCCGCAGATGCCGCATAAACGTTGGCGAAAAGTTGTCAACATTCTCTATAGACTGCCTGAAATGAGGAAACGACTTTTTTCTTTTGAAAAAAGGTTAAAAAAAATAGAACACAAGAATGAAAAAACGGAGTAAAAATGATTCACCCGACAGCTATTATTGATTCTTCTGCTGAAATAGATTCCAATGTCACCATCGGACCTTATGCCATGGTCAAATCAGATGTTTGTATTGGATCCGGAACAACGATCGGCCCATATACAACGATTGAACAATACACCAATATAGGAGAAAATTGTCAAATATTTCAATATGCGTCCATCGGCGGTGCACCACAGGACTTGAAATTTCATGGAGAGAAAACCTACTTAACCATTGGCAGGGGAACGATTATCCGCGAATTTGTGACCATTAACAGGGGGACTGAATTCGGCGGTGGTGTAACAGAAGTAGGTGAAGAAAACTATCTTATGGCCTACACCCACATTGCCCATGATTGTAAAACAGGAAAACAGGTTATACTTGCAAACAACTCCACGCTTGCCGGCCACATCATTATGGGAGATAATGTCACTGTTGGCGGCCTGGTGGCCATCCATCAATTTGTTCAAATAGGTGATTTTGCTTATATTGGTGGAAAATCTGCAGTGGTTAAAGACATTCCGCCGTATGTGATTGCAGCAGGGGATCGGGCAAGGCTTCACGGGTTAAATAATGTTGGATTAAAGCGGCATAAATTCCCGAAATCCACCCTCAAGGAATTGAAGAAAACCTACCGGATCTTTTTCCGTATCGGTTTAACGGTAAAACAGGCCTCTGAACGCGTCAGGGCTGAGGTTGAACAAATACCAGAAGTTAAAAATTTCATTAATTTTATCATAAAATCCAACAGGGGTGTGACCAGGTAAAAAAATGAAAATAGGACTTATAGCGGGCGGTGGTCAGTTTCCCATCCTTTTTTGCAAAAGGGCGATTGATAAAGGATACAAAGTTTACGCTATAGGATTCAACACTGAAACAGAAAAAGCATTATCCGATTATGCTGAAGATGTAAAATGGCTGTATCTTGGGCAGCTTTCCAAGCTGATCGCTTTTTTTAAAAAATACAATATTTCTCAAGCTGTCATGCTTGGCAGTATTAAAAAAACAAATTTCTTTAAGGACATACGACCTGACTTTAAAGCACTTTCCTTTCTTGCAAAAACCGTCATGACTCATGACGATTCTGCACTGACGTCATTTGCAGACCTGCTGTTAAAAGAGGGAATTGACATTTTACCCTCTACATTCCTTCTCCCGGAGTTGATCAGTCCTAAAGGATGCTGGACAAAGAGAAAGCCGGATAAAGTTGAAAAAAATGATATCATTCACGGATGGAAAGTTGCAAAAGAAATTGGAAAACTTGATATCGGCCAGTGCGTTGTGATCAGCAATGGAACGGTATTGGCTGTTGAAGCAATAGACGGGACTGACGCTACAATAACAAGAGGGGGGGAATTATCTCATAAAAGCGGTGCTGTTGTCATCAAGCTGTCTAAACCGTCACAGGATTTACGATTCGATCTGCCGTCGTCCGGAAAACAAACCATTGAAATTATGCATCAATCAGGTGCTACTGTTCTTGTCCTTGAGGCAGAAAAATCTCTTTCGTTTGACCGGGAAGAGATGATTGACTTAGCAGATCAATATAACATCTCTATTTTAGGGTATACAGATGATGATATCCCTTAAAAAACAAAGATTTGACATATATATCGTTTTTTTAAAAAAATGAATCTTCCAGCCAAATTAAACCATATCATGGTGATTACAGGTGAACCATCCGGCGACCTGCATGCAGCCCACCTGGTAAGAGAAATAAGACAGATTAAAAAAACCATATACTTTTCCGGGATAGGGGGGACCCATTTGGACCAACAGAATGTTGACCTTTTCTATCACATTTCAAAACTCTCAGCCATGGGGTTGTTTGAAGTTTTAAAACAGTTTAAGCAGATAAAAGAAGCGTTTGATTTAGTAAAAAAAAAAATCAGGTTTCATACACCAGATTTAATCATACTCGTTGACTATCCCGGGTTTAACCTGAAGGTGGCTCAGTTTGCCAAACACCATTTTAACTCCAAAATTTTATATTACATAACACCTAAGGTCTGGGCATGGAAAAAATCAAGGATAAAAAAAATAAAAAAATATACAGACCATGCAGCATTGATTTTACCGTTCGAGAAACAAATTTTTAAAAAGGCGGGAATTCCGTCCACGTTCGTTGGAAACCCCTTATTAGATGAATATCCTGAACATTTATCAAAACCTTTCCTGCAATTAACCTGCGCTGCATCTGAAAAACAGCCGTTAGTAATTGGTATCTTTCCGGGATCTCGAAATGCTGAAATCAAAAATTTATTAAAACTTCTTTTAGACGCTGGTGAACAAATTTACAGACAGAATCAAGACATCAGATTTATTATTTCCAAGGCAACTTCCATCAATAAACAACAGATAGAAAATATACTGGTTCATACTAAAAACCCTCATCTGTTTGAAATAGATTCATCATCGGCAAAAAATATTTTTTTAAAATCAGATCTGGTGATTGCAGCATCCGGTACGGTAACACTTGAAGCAGCATTGAGTTGTGTCCCTACGATCATTGTTTATAAAATGTCACCGATTACATTTCGAATCGCTACATATGTGGTTAAACTTAAATATGTCGGGCTGGCCAATTTGATTGTCAATGACGAGGTTATGCCCGAATTGTTACAAAACAATGCAACACCGGACAATATCAGCAAAAAAGCGTTGTTCATGATAGACCACTTAGATCCATTTCAGCATAACCTGCAGCGGGTCAGAAAGCTGCTTGGAAAACCAGGTGCAGCTCATAGAGCCGCTCATATAGCGATTGAAATGCTAAGATAACAAGATCTTAGATAATAAATTTGACAAACCAAGTTAAAAATTATTAGAGTATTCTCATATACAATACTTTTTCGTTAATAAACTAAGGATTATATTCTGCTTTGATGACTTTCGAATTGACGTTACTTTTGATCTGTCTTTTTTTATCCGGCTTTTTTTCTTCTTCTGAAACAGCACTTTTTTCTATAAACAAAATTAAAGCCCTTCACATCGCAAAAGACGGGTCTAAAACAGGGCAATTAATTTTGAGTATGAAAGAAGATTCTCACACGCTTTTAACAACCATTCTTATTGGCAACAACCTGGTAAATATCGGTGCGTCAGCTATTGCCACGTCTATTGCCATTTCCTATTTTGAATCAAATGCCGTGGGCATTGCTACCGGTATCATGACAATGCTGATTCTTGTTTTTGGAGAAATTTTTCCTAAATCATTTGCTAATCATAATAACATTCTTGTTGCAAGAGCTGTAATTTATCCGCTTTTCTGGCTGTCAAGATTGTTTTATCCGTTAATCTATTTATTAAATTTTATTCCAAAACTTCATGGTACGATTGATACATCACACGATACCGTAACTGAAGATGAACTGATGACCATGGTTGAAGTTGTTGAAGAAGACGGAGAGATTAAAGAAGAGGAAAAAGAATATATTACCAATATTTTTGAGTTTGATGACACATCATGTTCTGAAATTATGACACCTAGAGCAGACATGTTTGTTATAGATGTTTCAGAAGACATAGATATCGGTAAAATACTTGAGACAGGATATTCCAGGATTCCGGTAATTGAAGACAGCATTGACAATATTATTGGAATTTTACATGTAAAAAATTTGTTTACCAGTTTTCAAAAAGCCAGTACATCTGACAACGAGACGGAGTTGGATGTTAAAAAAATTATGAAAAAACCCTATTTTATTCCTGGATCCAAAAAACTTGATTCTTTGCTGCAGGATTTTAAACAGAAAAAAAATCATATTGCTGTCATTGTTGATGAACATGGCGGCGTTTCCGGCATTGTCACACTAGAGGATGTTGTCGAAGAAGTCTTTGGAGAAATCATTGATGAAACTGACCGCTTGGTTCCTGATATTGTAAAGCTTAAAGGGAACAAGTGGCTTGTAGCCGGGAAAATAGACATTGACGACCTAAACAAAAAAATTCAGATTCAAATCCCTGAATCAAGTACATATGATACATTCTCTGGATTTTTTCTTGAACAAATTGGCCGGATTCCAAAACCAGGGGAGTCGGTCATTATCGATAAATGGAATGCCATGGTGAAAGATATGGATGGAAATCGCATCAAAAGCTTTATTCTAAAAAAAGAATAACCTTGACTTATTCAAAGACTTAAGTGTAAATTTTATGACCAAAATATGATAAAGGAATTCAAAATGATAACTGCAGAACGATATTTTTATTTTTTCAGGTATTTTTTTAAAATACGTCATCGTCTGTGGTGAGATTTACCTTTCAGTATATTAAAAAACAATCAAAACCGCAGCAGAAAGAAAACCTGATGCGGTTTTTTTTATTAGCAGCATAAGACGATAAAAAATGAATGCAAAAAATATTAAAAATGATTTAACCAAATTAAGAAAAGAAATTGATCGTATTGATTCTCAGATTTTGCGTTTAATTAATCAGCGACTGGAAATTGGCAAGAAAGTTGGCCGTGTCAAAAAAAAATCCGGCAGCCAGATACTCGATCGATCCAGGGAACGCAGCGTCATTGAAAAATTAACAAAGTTAAACAAGGGCCCTGCTGACAAAGAGTTATTAAGCTATTTTTTCAATGTGATTATGACAGCCACAAGAGAAATTCAAAAACCGAAAACCATTTCCTTTTTAGGGCCTGAAGCAAGTTTCACACATGTTGCTGCATTAACCCATTTTAAACATTCCGGCCGGTTTATTGAACAACCCAACTTATATGAAATATTTAGACAGGTTGAAAAAAATGAGAGTCACTTTGGCGTCATTCCCGTTGAGAACTCTATAGAAGGTGCTGTAAATCATACCCTGGATCTTTTTGCTGATTTTGATTTAAATATTTGTGCAGAGCATTATGAGCCCGTGTCCCATGATTTACTTTCGATCACCGGCGAACAAGGCGATGTAGAAAAAATATATTCACACCCTCAGGCAATTGCCCAGTGCAAGACCTGGATTAAAAATAAATATTCTCATACCCGGGTGTATGAAACCAGCAGTTCATCAAAAGCAGCGCTTTTGGCTGCCGGGGATAAAGCCATTGCTGCTATTGCCAATAAGCAGGCTGCCCATCTATATGAACTGCAGATTGTGGAATCAAAAATTGAGGATTATTCCAGCAATATTACCCGCTTTTTAATTATTGGAAAAAATCATCCAGACCCGACCGGAAATGATAAAACCTCCATTATGTTTGCTACGTCCCATAAACCGGGCGCTCTTTTTAAAGCGCTTGCCCCCATCGACAAGGCCGGGTTGAACATGTTAAAGCTTGAATCCAGGCCCACAAGACATCAAAACTGGAGCTATTTCTTCTTTCTGGATATTGAAGGGCACCAGAAAGACGCTCTGCTTTCCGCTACGATTGCGAAGATAAAAAAACAGGTGTTATCATTAAAAATACTGGGGTCTTATCCTGTATTCAAAAAAGAGGAGCATCTGGCATGATTGACTCACAGACTTCACTGTACTGCATTTTCGGGAATCCGGTAATCCATTCAAAAAGCCCTGACATTCATAATGTCTGTTTCCGGAAATACCATATAAATGCTGTTTACCTGGCATTTAAAATAGATAGTATCTCCCAGGGTGTACAGGCTATTAAATCTTTAAATATCAAAGGGGTGTCCATTACAATTCCGTTTAAGGAGTCTATTATAAAACATCTTGACTGGATTGACCCTGAAGCTGATAAAATAGGGGCTGTCAACACGATTGTGAAACAAAATGGAAAACTCAACGGATTTAACACAGATTATCAGGCAGCTGTATCTCCGTTAAAACCTTTTGGCATTCAAGGCAGAAAAGTTTGTATCATCGGGGCTGGCGGTGCTGCCCAGGCGGTTGCATTTGGAATCCACAAAAACGGCGGGGATATCACTATCATCAACAGAAACTCAGTAAAAGGAGAAAAGCTGGCTTTAAAATATAATGGTCGGTTTATCTCTTTAGAAGAGATTAAAACCATACAACATATTCAGCCTGATATTATTATTAATACCACTTCCATGGGTATGGCACCCGACATAGAGGAATCACCAATACCTGAACACCTTTTAGACGCTCAAATGATTGTAATGGATATTGTCTATAATCCTTTAAACACCAAGTTGTTACAGGACGCTATAAAAAAAGGATGTACAATTATTGACGGTCTCTCTATGTTTATTCATCAGGGCGCTGCTCAATTCAAATTGTGGACGGATATTTCACCTGATATAAACCTTATGCGGCAAACTGTACTGAATGGAGATGATTAATTGAAACAGATAATTTCTAAAAACATAGCAGATCAAGATGTTACAATTCCGGGCTCTAAAAGCATTTCGCATCGAATGATGATTTGCGCGTCACTGGCCTGCGGAACATCCACTATTGATAACCTGCTCCACAGCGATGATATCCTGTTAACCATGAACGCCCTTAAATGTATGGGGGCACAAATTGACCTGAT
>CAYFKW010000003.1:126007-147521 GCA_964343845.1 uncultured Desulfobacula sp.
AGAAACAATCACTATTCTGTATCAGGATTTGGAGAATCACCAGAACGGCATACCGACCCGATATACCTCGGTAATTCAGGCACATCCATGCGGCTGCTTGCTGGAATTGCTGCATTGGGTTCCAGTGAATACATCCTGACCGGTGACCAGCGGATGTGCGAACGGCCGATGATTGAATTGCTTGATGGGCTCTCTCAATTAGGCATACAGGCGACCTCAGATAATGAATCCGGCACACCGCCGGTTCACATTCGTGGCGGTAACAAAACCGGGGGAATTGTAACTATCGATTGCTCAAAGAGCAGCCAGTATTTGTCTTCATTGCTCATGGTTGGCCCTCTTATGAAAAACGGACTTGATATTCATCTGACCAGTAATCCTGTATCCACCCCTTATATTGACTTAACCTTAGATATAATGGACAAATTCAATGTAAAAGCACATCAGGTGAATGAAAGGCACTATACCGTACCAGGCAGTCAGGTCTATCAGAAAGGAGATTTCTTTGTAGAGCCTGACCTGTCAAATGCCGGCTATTTCTGGGCCATCGGTGCAATAACAGGTAAAATGATTTGTGTAAAAAACATTTCTGACCAGTCCCTTCAGGGGGACTTAAAACAAATTAATATTTTAGAACGAATGGGATGCAGGATAAAAATCGAATCTGACAAAATTGGGGTTTGCGGGTCATCTCTTAAAGGCATTGAAGTGGATATGTCTGATACTCCGGATGCTGTGCCTGCAATTGCAGTTGTTGCAAGTTTTGCAGAAGGCATTACCCATATATCAAACATAAGACATTTAAGAGAAAAAGAATGTGACCGCATAGATGCTGTTTTTTCACAACTCACGAAAATGGGAATTGCAGTAGAGCAGGGTCAGGATTTCTTAAAAATTACAGGCGGAAATCCAAAATGTGCAAGAATAGAAACATTCAACGACCACAGAATTGCCATGGCTTTTTCCATTCCAGGGCTGTTAATCCCCGGGATGGAAATCGAGAATGAGACATGTGTGGAAAAATCATTCCCCAATTATTGGGATATTTTTGAAGCATTGCAGATATGAAAATATTTTTAATCGGTTATAGGTGTACGGGGAAAACAACCATTGGCAAGTCCCTTGCACAACAATTAAAATTCAGGTTTATGGATACGGATCGGTTGATTGAAAACAACTCCCAATTATCAATAGCAGACATTGTAAAAAATGAGGGGTGGGAAGCATTCAGAGCGTTGGAAAAAGAAACACTTTTTAATACAGAAGAAATTGATAAAGCAGTTATCGCTACAGGGGGCGGTATCATTATTGATCCTGAAAACAGAAATTTTTTAACTCAACACGGCCGGACCATATGGCTTGATGCTGAACTGAACACTGTCATCAACAGGTTAAACAAAGATAAAAACACCTGTTCCAGCAGGCCGCCGCTTACGGATCAGAATTTATTAAAAGAGACCCGGGAGTTGATGAAACAAAGAAAGCCTTTGTATGAAAGCACTGCGGATATAAAAATTGATACCACCCATCAACCACCGGAAAAAATCATACAGTTGATTTACAGGAGATTATTCTAATGTCAGGCAGCAGTTTTGGTAATGCATTCAATATCACTACTTTTGGGGAATCACACGGTAAAGGAATCGGTGTTGTTATTCAAGGGTGCCCGCCAGGCCTAACCCTCACCACTGAAATTTTACAAAAAGCACTGGATAAAAGAAAGCCTGGTCAAGGTATTTCCAGTACAAAAAGAAAAGAACCTGATTTTCCTGTAATTGTCTCAGGTACTTTCAACGACCTTACCACTGGAACACCCATCATGATTATGATTGAAAATAAAGATGCCAAATCAAAATCATATGACACCATTGCTTCACTTTTTAGACCTGGGCATGGGGATTACACCTATCAGGCCAAATACGGCATTCGAGATTTTAGAGGCGGCGGGCGCGCCTCTGCAAGAGAAACTGCTGCAAGGGTGGCTGCAGGCGCAGTCGCACAGATTGTCCTAGATCAGCTTAAGATTCGTATTGATGCCTATACAATTGAACTGGGCGGTATCCAGGCAGAACAACTAAATGATATATCTCAAAAAGAAAACAGCCATTTGCAATGCCCGGATTTAAAAATCTCCAGGCAAATGGAAAAGAGAATCAAACAGGTGAAAAACAAGGGCGATTCATTGGGCGGGATTGTTGAAATCATTGCAAGCAATGTCCCTGCCGGATTGGGAGATCCTGTTTTTGACAAGCTGGATGCAGATATTGCCAAGGGACTGATGAGCATAGGTGCTGTCAAAGCGGTTGAAATCGGGGCAGGAATCAAGGCAGCACAGATGACTGGATTTGAAAATAATGATCAGCTGCTGCCGCAAGGGTTTGAAACCAATAATTCCGGTGGCATTTTAGCGGGAATCTCAAATGGTGATGATATCATTGCCAGAGTTCATGTCAAACCGATTCCCTCAATTTTAAAACGTCAGAAAACCATTGACACAAAAGGGAACCCAGCAGAAATCTCAACTGAAGGACGTCATGATATCTCAGCGATTCCCCGGATTAATAAAGTCTGTGAATCTATGATGGCCATTGTTCTGGCAGACCACGTATTAAGACAGAAATCTGTGAGCTGCTGAACGCTTAGCCTTAAAAGTAACCGTTTAAAGTGTTGTTTTTATTTTTTAATAATATCAGACTCTAATTTATCTGCAATCTCAATTGCCTTGCTCAAAGCGTCATTAATCATAAACAATTGAATTTTTAAAGTTTTAAAGGATGCCGGGGTCGTTGAAATTGGTTCGTCACTTGCAAGCAGATTCCCGAGTTCTTTGGATCTTTTTGCAAATTCAGTCAATTTTTCACTAAAATTTACAATTTCACCTGCCCATTTGTTTCTTTCGTTTTTGGAAATATCAATGTTTGCATTACCAGTGCCATTGATGAGGTGATCTATCTGATAGTCTTCAGGGTTTGCAATTATTTCATACATGTGACTCTCCTTTCAAAACGAATTGATACCAGTCAAGACTTCAATGGGATCAGAATATTTTAACAATCTGCTTTAGTCAAGCTTTGCACTGGGAAAACATTGCAGATTCACTTTTCTCAAGGCGGTTTAGCCTATTCCTAAAAAGTGATTTAATCATCTGTATGAATACGTTTAAAACAGATTGTGAATCAAATATCATCATAAAAGAGATTGAATCACTGCTCATGATTCGTCATTGCATTCTTTCAATCATCAAATTAAACCTGATTCAGCAAAAACGTAACCAGTTCGCCTTTTGTGTGAAGTATCTTGAGTACAGATTTATAGTAGGTATATCTTGCGTCTAGAATTCTTCTTTCCGCTGATACCAGTAGTGTATTGGCATCCACCATATCAATACTGTCTGCCATGCCATATTTGTACTGCATTTGAACGGCATTATAGTTCTCCTGGGCAGATTTGAGCTCATCCTGCAAATTCACCAGGGCTTCTTTGGCAGTTTCATAACTGAGATAAGATGTTTTTGAGTCCAGAATAATTTGCTTTTCCTGCAAACTTAAAGCATTTTTTGCCTTTCTCTGATCTGCAAGCGCCTTCCTGATATCGGCTCTTCTCAATCCACCGTCAAACAGGGTGAAAACAAGTTCCCCGGCAATGTAATAGTCTTCCGTATCATAGTCAACATCCCTGTGTGACATCTCATATTTAATGTCTGTCTCTTTATATCCTGCTTCAAGTGAAATTGATGGCCAGTACGCGCTTTTTTCAAACTTTATCGTTTTGGTTGCCACCTCAAGATTTTTTTTGGCTTCTTTAATTTCGGTCCTGTGTTCAAGAGCGTAATCCTGAATTTCATCCAATGTGGTTTGATACGTTTCAATTTCCTGATTTTTTTCTCTTTCGAGTTCAAAATCATCGTTCATTTCAACCAGATTCCTAAGAACCGCTTTCCTCTGCAAAACAGCATTGCCTGCAACGACTTTTTCAGTCATGGCTTTAGATAGTTCGGCTTCAGCCCTGAAAAGGTCTGTTTTTGTAACATTACCCACATTTAATCTTTCTTTAACACCATCCCTGGTGGTGGTTAACCGACTGACATCAGACTCAGCAATTTCAAGTGTTCTCTGTGCACTTAAAATGTCATAATACGCCTGGGCAACCTGCAGCATATAGTCTGCACGAACACTTTCGAGGGAAAATTCCTTTCCTTCAATTTGTCTTTTGGTCACATCTAACGCAATGAGTTCCTTTCCATTCAATGTAAAGGACTGGGTAAGTTTAATCCCGTTTGTATGAGTGTCAGGCAGTGCAATATCATCGTCTTTATATTTTGTCATACTGCTGTACGCCGTAGCCCGCGGGATCAATACAGACAGGGCTCTGGCTTTATCCTGCTGTGCAAGATAAACGTCATCTTCTGCAATCTTAATGGCCTCACTGTGTTTATTTGCAAGGGATATGACATCATACAGTGTATAAACAGTCTGACAAAACCCGTTTACCTGGCTGAAAAATACGATAAAAGCAATCAAACATATTTGTAAAGGTAATTTAATCATTTGAAGACCCTCTTGTATTGAAATTCAAAATTCAGTCAACAATATTATCATTCTGCAATCTGCGTCAAGATTACAGCGTTCATTAATAAAATGATTGTAAAAAATTGCTTACCGATCTTATTTAAAATGATCAACAATCTTTTTTTTTCAACAATGGATAAATATCTTATTTTATGATATTAAGCACCAAAAATCTTGTAAATAAATGTAAAAAAAAGGAGATTGAGATGGCACTGATACCAAAAACTCAATTCGATGAGCTCTCATTGGTCAGGCAGGGAAAGGTAAGGGACATTTTCGATACCGGAGAAGCGCTTTTAATGGTAACGACAGACCGTCTTTCTGCATTTGATGTTGTGCTGCCTGATATCATCCCTGACAAGGGCAAAGTATTAAATCAAATCTCTGTTTTCTGGTTTAAACAAATGGAAGATATTGTAAAAAACCACATTATTACAACAAATGTTGAGGATTACCCTGAGGATTTCAAACAATATTCAGACGCACTAGAAAAGAGAAGTATGCTGGTAAAAAAAGCAGAAACTTTACCGGTTGAATGTATTGTCAGGGGCTATATTACCGGATCTGGATGGAGCTCCTATTTAAAGGAAGGCCATGTGTGTGGCATTAAACTGCCAAAAGGGTTAAAAGAATCTGACAAACTTGAACAGCCATTGTTTACACCTTCAACCAAAGCAGAAGTTGGGGACCATGACATTAATATCAGTTTTGATGAAACCATTAAGCTTATCGGATCTGAAAAAGCGGAAAAACTGAAAAACCTGAGCCTTGAAATATACAAAAAAGGGGCTGAATATGCTTTGTCAAAAGGGATCATTATAGCAGATACAAAATTCGAATTTGGTATTCTGGATGATGAGATCATCCTTATCGATGAAATCCTTACGCCAGACTCATCCAGGTTCTGGCCCCTGGATGATTATGAACCCGGCAGAGGACAAAACAGTTTCGACAAACAATATGTTCGTGACTGGCTGATCAATTCAGGATGGGACAAAAAACCGCCTGGACCGAAACTGCCGGCCGACGTCATTGAAAATACTGCTAAAACCTATAAAGAGATCTATAAACGACTAACAGATGTTGATGTCTGATACCGCATATGAAATAAATATATCTGATATTGATTTAGAAGATCAAACCTATAACATTTCGCTTTCAGACAATCACATCTCTTTTCTGTCTCAATCTATAAATGAAGCAGGCCTGATAACCCTTCCGGTTGTCAGGCCTGTAGAAAATCAGTATTGTGTTGTTTCAGGGTTCAATACAATCAAAGCATGCAAAAACAACAATCATTCAACCATACGCGTCTATAAAACTAAAAAAAACATCACCAGGTACCAATGTCTTTTAATTTCCATTATATCTCTTTCTTTTCAGCGGCCGCTGACCATGGTTGAATTAATTATCTGTACCAAACGGTTGAATGAATTTTTAGATAAAAAACAAATTGCAGCCAAATCAAATGCCATTTTTAATGCCACTTTGAATGAAAAATTTATCGCAGATGTATTAAAGACCGGTACTCTGCCTGATCCGGCTCTGTCTCTGATGGCTGAGGACCTTCTTTCTTTTAAATCTGCGATACGATTGTGTGATTTAAAAAAAGATATCATCCAGTCTTTTTTAACTCTTTTTTCAAAACTGAAAGCATCTCAAAATAAGCAGCTTGAAATGATAACCTATGTCAGTGAAATTTGCGCAAGAGATAATATTCACCCTGCTGAACTTTTAGAAAAAAAAGAGATTAAAGAGATACTTGATGATGCAAATAAAGATATTGTTTTTAAAACAAAAAAAATAAGAGAGCTGCTTTTCAAGAAGCGGTTTCCTACCATTTTCCAAGCATCACAAACGCTTCAGCACCAAATTAATTCTCTGAACTTTGGCAATAAAATTAAAGTTACGCCGTCTCAGAACCTTGAAGATCAAAATTTTACCATCTCTTTTTCGGCTAAAAACTTAAAAGAATTTTATCACAAAATGAACCTGCTGTATGATGAGTCCAGGACAAAACTGCTGAAAGAAATTTTTAACGAATGAAAATTGAAACACTATTTATAGATGATGCTGTACCAAAAACCCCTGAAGTAACCCATATTATTTCAAAACTGAATATTACACCCCGGAAAATAAGCACTGTCAAAACTGTTTTTGACGATATCAATAACGCAGATGATCCCATAGAAAAGGGAAAAAAGACACTTTATATTACTCAGAACAAAGGGGCAGTGATAAAGGAGTGCCCTGGTACAAGTATTTATACATGTTGTGATTATACAATTCTCCATGCTGGAACGTTCTGCAGCATGGATTGCTCATATTGTATTTTACAGGCTTATTTTCATCCGCCTGTGCTGCAGTATTTTGCAGGGTTGGATAAGATTTCATACCAATTGGAACAAAGATTTCAACAAAATAAGATATTCAGGATAGGGACAGGAGAATATACAGATTCATTAATCTGGGAAAAAATCAGCCCTTTACCCAAATTCCTTGTTAAAACCTTTGCAAAACAGAACAATTGCGTATTGGAATTAAAAACCAAAACCGTGAATATTGAAACATTGCTGCCTGTTGATCATAATGGAAAAACCATTCTTTCCTGGTCGCTGAACACACCTGAAATCATCAAAACCCAGGAAAAAGGGACTGCATCTCTCAAGGCCAGGCTGAATGCTGCCAGGCTGGCTGAATCCAAAGGGTATAAAATCGGATTCCATTTTGACCCATTGATACTTTACCCGGGATGTGAAGCGGATTATAAGAACGTAATTCAGCAACTGTTTAATCATGTCAGAAAAGAGAGCATCGTTTGGATCAGTCTTGGTACGTTCAGGTTTATGCCAAAACTAAAACAGATTATTGAACACCGGTTTAAGACATCGACAATTTGTTATGGAGAGTTTATCTTAGGCCTTGACAATAAAATGCGATATTTCAAGCCGTTGAGAATAAATCTTTACACTCACATCATTTCGTGCATAAAAGAATATGCACCTGATCTGTGCATTTATTTTTGCATGGAAGATGAAGAGGTCTGGAATAAATGTCTGGGATATTTCCCTGGAAAAGAAGGAGAACTCGGACATTTACTGGATAAAAGTGCTGTTAACCATTGTAATTTAAACCAAGATTTGATTTAAACGCCTTCATGAAAATTGCTTTAATTGTAAATCCTTATTCAGGCGGTAAAAAAGCCGGAAAAATTTTACCGCTGGTTGAAAAACTGCTGAGGGAAAACAATATAGGCTATACAACGTATATGTCACTGTACCATGAACATATCCTGAAAATAATGTCTGAGTTAAACATAAAAGATTTTGATGCTGTCATTGCCATGGGAGGGGATGGAACCAATTTCCATGTTTTAAACGGCCTGCTGAGTTCGTTCAGCCGCAGAAACATACCGCCTTTAGGCATTATTCCAATTGGTTCAGGCAATTCGTTTGCAAAAGACCTGGATATTTTATCCTATAAAGATGCGATAAATTCCATCGTCAACTATGCCCCTAAATGGGTTGATTTATGTGCGTTCACCCAGGGCAGGAAAAAATATTATTTTGTAAACCTTACAGGTTTGGGGTTTGTTACTGATGTTGCAAAAACAGCACAGAAATTCAAATTCTTAAAAGAAATTTCATATATTATTGGTGTCTTGTATAGAACCATAGCCCTTAAATCCCATTACATGGAAATTGAATTGGACGGCAAAAAACTTTCACAGGAAAATTGTTTTGTTGAGTTTTGCAATTCACGATATACTGGCGGAAATATGATGATGGCACCTGATGCTGAAATCGATGATGGATTTATGGATGTTATTATTGCGCGTAAAATGTCAAGAATAAGCCTTATCAGGGCTTTGCCCACACTCTTTAAAGGAACCCATATCCATCATCCGGCAGTCCAGCAGATCAAGACAAAAAAAGCTGCCATAAGAACATGGCCGGATAAAACATTGCTGCCGGATGGAGAACTATTCGGTGCAACACCAACAACGATTACCATTCATCATAAAGCAATTCAGTATCTGATATGATATATGTTATTTCTATTTTAAGGTGGGCCGCAGGCGGTACATATTTTCTGTTTACGTTTATCATTCTTGCTGCCTGCATGTTTATACTGCCCAGAAAGACAACCTTTACCATTGCCCGAATTTTATTTCACATTTTAATACGCATCATGGGCATAAAGCTGATTGTAGCAGGGACAGAACATATAAAAGAGAATAGATCATACATCATCATGGGAAATCACCAAAGCCTGTTTGATATTTTTGTTATTCCCGCGGCCATTCCTTTATGCTTTGTCGGTGTTGAAGCTGCATATCATTTTTCCTTACCCGTATGGGGATATTTAATTCGCAAGTGGGGCTGCATTCCAATTGAACGAAACAACCTTGAAAATGCAATTAAAAGCCTTGAAAAAGCAAAGAAAACGTTATTATCCGGAATGAATATCGGCATATTGCCTGAAGGGCATCGAACCTTAACAGGGGAGTTGATGCCGTTTAAAAAGGGTCCTTTTCACCTGGCCAAAACAGCAGAAACTGATATTCTGCCTTTTGGGATAAGCGGTTTATTCGATTTCAATAAAAAAGGCAGCCTGAAACTAACACCTGGTATTGTAAATGTCACTATCGGCCAGCCCATTTTGTATGATTCATACAAGCACATGACAGTTGAACAATTACAGCAGCATCTTTTTAAGGTGATATATAAATTAAGCCAAAACAGATGATAACACGCAAGGGCATTAAATTATTTTTTAAAATCAGGGGTACCGCTTATTGCATAAGTTTTTGATATCTACTATAGATAAACTTAAAAAAAGTTGTCCTTTTTATAATTTTTTCAACTGATTATTCACTCTGACTGAGAATATATGATGAATGTTAAAAATATCTGGCCGGTTGTCAAAAACAGGTACAGGCTCTCGCCAAAAAATCAGATGCACTTTGAATTCAGTTTCCCTAAATTTGTCATAGGCAAATGCTGCTTCACTATGAACAATGCTTATCAAATACGGACGCAAAAAATATCTCCCTCCATACAAGGGCTTGTTTTTTCAGACACAATACCATTAAGCTGGTTTACATCTTCAGTATTAATCCCCTGGACAAAGATACAGGAAATGACTATTGCGGATACAGTTTCCTCGATAGCTGGTCTTCTAAACACATATTTATCATCTCAGCTAAATAAACAAACCCTGGATTCTGAGTACTGTGCACTACGACTCAAGGATCCCGGGGAAATCACAATTGATCTGCCCTGGTCAAAAGACCTTACAGATTACGTATACAGAAAAAAACTCTTTAATCTTAATCCATATGAGCCGTCCTTTGGTCAGTAATAGACGCTAACATTCTGGAATTAAAATATTGGACACGTATAAAATATAAAACAACAAGTGAAAGGAGCTCCCATGAAAACTAAATTTATCTTCTGTATCTGTTTTTTGATTATCGGTTGTACAATTGCCAATGCTGAACCGCCTGAGAAAAATTACAATTTCGAATTAGGCCTTCAAACCTATTATCATGAATATGAAGAGCCTGGTATTATGGAAAATGACGGTTTCTTTTACGGGTTGTCATATTCACTTTCCTATGAAAAAAAGTTTTATTTTGGCCTGGAAGGCCTGATATCCTATGGCGAAGTGGATTATACAAGCGCATCAAGCGGAACACAGGACGATATTGAAGATGTCTGTTTTGATACACGGGGCATTTTAGGGTATGTGCTGTTTGATGATGGAAAAACAAAAGTACTTCCTTATACTGGTTTTGCCTACCGGTTTTTGCAGGATGATTCAGAGAACATGCTAACTTCCACCAACCAGCTGGGATATCTGCGGGAATCCAATTATTATTACAGTCCCATCGGCATCAGAATGACTGTCAACTTAAATAACGGCTGGCGCATGCACCCTGAAATCGAATATGATTTATTCTGGTCTGGAAAGCAGGAGAGCTACCTGGGTTATGTTTCAGGATACGAAGACATTGAAAACGATCAGGAAGACGGATATGGTTATCGATTATCTCTTGCCTTTAGTAAACAATTCCAGAACATAACATACAGCTTTAAGGCATTTTACCGCTACTGGGATATTGATGATTCTGATATCACAACAGACAGCTGGGGCAGGAGCTGGATCGAACCGGATAATGAAACCAGTGAATACGGCATTAACGTATCGATTATCTTTTAACACAACTTCAAATTAAAAACCGGACAATTTTTGTGATACATTTAAAATTGTCCGGTTTTTTTATATGCGCTTATCTATTTATTTTGCGTCTTCTTTTTCAGTATTTACCCTGTCTATCACCTTCTGTGCCAGGTCTCCCGGGACCACATCATATTGTTCAAATACCATAGTGAATGTCCCCCTGCCGCCTGTCATTGAGCTTAAGTCAGGAGCATATCGAAGCATTTCAGCCATGGGCACTAAGGCATTGATGATCTGTTTGTCATCTTCTGAATCCATACCAAGAACCCGGCCGCGTCGTGAGTTAAGATCACCCATAATATCCCCGGTACTGTCATCTGGTACTTTCACAGCGACTTTCATAATCGGTTCAAGTAAAGTGGCTTTGGCATCGGCTGCTGCATTCTTAAACGCAAGTGTCCCTGCCATTTTAAACGCCATTTCTGATGAATCCACTGAATGATAGGATCCAAAATCAACCGTAACCCTGAAATCCACACAAGGGAATCCTGCCAGGATTCCTGTTTGGGAAGCTTCTCTAACACCTGCCTCAACCGCTGGTATGTAATTTTTTGGAATAACGCCGCCAACAATCTTGTCAACAAATTCAAATCCTGATCCAACAGGAAGCGGTTCCAGTACAATCCAGCAGTCACCGTACTGGCCATGGCCGCCTGACTGTTTTTTATGCTTTCCCTGGACCCTTACTTTTTTCTTAAAGGTTTCCCTGTAGGCGACCTTAGGTGTTTCTATGTCCATTCCCACATTAAACTTTCTTTGAATCTTTTCTGCAGTGACTTCTATATGAACAAGTCCCCTGCCAGACAGAACTGTCTGTTTCGTCTCTTCATTTCTTTCAAGGACAAGTCCGGTATCTTCTTCAAGAATTTTTCTTACAGCTTCATGAATTTTGTCCTCGTCACTTTTTGACTTGGGTGAAATTGCAAAAGAGATAACAGGAGGCATGGGTGCCGGGGCCTTGATTTGAATATCTTTCCCACCAGTTAACGTGTCACCTGTTAATGTATCTTTCAGCTTAGCAACTGCAACTATTGATCCGGGAAGCGCACCGGTAATATTTTTCTGTTCTTTGCCGGCAATCTCAAGAAGCTGTGAAAATCTTTCTTTTTTGCTTTTTGTTGTGTTGACAATATTGCCTTCTTTTCCAAGTGTACCTGAAATTACCCTGAAAAGGGACAGTCTCCCTGCATAAGGATCTACAATTGTATTAAACACAAACCCGCAGAATTCCGCATCCGGGTCTGGAGAGATGACCACATCTTCTCCATTGGCATCCTTTGCTGTCCAGTCTCCTCTGTCAATTGGAGAGGGCATTAAATCATTAATGATATCAGAAATTGTATCAACTGCTATTAATTTTGCAGCAGAACAACAGATGGCTGGATAAAATTGTGCTTCCTGAATTCCCTGGCGGAATGCCGCCTTTATTTCATCTTCAGAAATGTCTTCTCCTTCAAGGTATTTTTCAAGAAGATCATCATCGAGCTCTGCAACATTCTCAATAAATTCTTCTTTGGCCATTTCAATATCATCTGACATATCTGAGGGGATATCAATTTTCTTCGGATTTCCATCTGCATCATATTCATATGCCTGACCCGACATAATGTTCACATACCCTTTAAAACTATCTTCTGTACCAATGGGGTAAAATATGGAAACAATTTTCTTTTTAAGTGCTGTTTTGCATGCGGTAATGCAGGTTGCAAAATCTGCTCTCTCTCGATCCAGTTTGTTGACGATAACAAAGCCCGGCAAATTAAACTCCAAGGCACTTGCCGCAGCTTCTTCTGTCATTGCAGATGGTCCGCCGACGCCGTCAATCACAAATGCCATACTATCTGCCACAGGGAAGCATGTTTTTGAAGCAGAGAAAAAGTTCTGATCACCAGGAGTATCCATCAGTGTAATTGTATGCTTATTGTGGGTATATTTAATAAATGATGTATTAATACTTTGTTGTTTCCTGGTTTCTTCCGGCTGGAAATCCATGACAGTATTGCCTTCTTCAACTTTTCCAAGACGGTTGGTAACCCCGGCTTTAAACAGCATAGCCTCAGCAAGAGTTGTCTTGCCTGCACCTCCATGGCCAGCCAGAGCCACATTTCTCATGGTTTTAATTTCTTCGCTCATTACAGCTCCTTATAAACAATTAATAAAAAGTTATATTTAAATAATCGAATTTAAATAAAATTCATAGTGTTATTTTAATTTTTTTAAAAAATTCAGAAATATGACATATTCTTTATTTCCTTTAGGACCTAAAATAGGGGAGGGGACGATACCATTTACTTTATATCCACGCTCTTCAAAAAAAAGGGTTAAATCATTTTTAACTTTTTTTCTTATTTCCGGATCCTTTACAACACCACCTTTGCCAACATTTTTTTTACCTGCTTCAAATTGAGGTTTAATTAACGCCAAAACCACTGCGTTTTCCTTCATAAATTTTTCAGCAGACGGTATAACAGTTTTAAGAGAAATAAAAGAGGTATCTGCAACAACGATATCCACTCTTTCATCTATCTGCTCATAAAACATATGCCGGATATTGGTCCTCTCGATCACTACAACTCTTGAATCCTGCCGCAGTGACCAGTCAAACTGGCCGTAACCCACATCAACGGCATACACCTTGCCTGCACCATATTGGAGTAAACAATCTGTAAAACCTCCGGTTGATGCTCCGATATCAAGGCATGTCATTCCGGTTACAGTAACAGGAAAGGTCTGCAATGCCTTTTCAAGTTTAAGCCCCCCGCGGCTGACAAACGGGTTATCATCCTTTTTAACGATTATGCTGGCATCAGTGGAAATTTGTGTACCGGGCTTATCAACAGGTATATTGTCCACAAGAACTTTGCCAGCCATAATGATTGCCTTTGCACGTTCTCGGGATTTAACCCAGCCTTTTTCTACGATCATTCGATCAAGCCTGGTCTTGTTACCAATATTTTTATTTGGCTGTATTACCATGTAACTTCAATGCTGCATTTACGATCGCTTTGCAATCTATATCATAATCCCGTCTCAAAACATCCTGGGGACCGTGTTCAACAAACCTGTTTTTAATGCCGATTCTCCGTATCAATAACCCTGGGACAGCATGGTCAGATAAAAGCTCAAGGACAGCTGATCCAAAGCCGCCGTCCAGGACATGCTCTTCAACCGTAATAATTTTCTTAATTTTTTCTGCATGGCCAACAATTAAATCATCATCAAGGGGTTTTACAAACCTTGCATTAATGATAGTTGCATGAATGCCTTTTTCCTTTAGGGTTTGTGCTGCCTTCTCAGCTTCACAGACAGATTTCCCAATCGCTATGATCAATATATCATCACCTCTGGTTAAAACCTGCGCCTTTCCTATGCCAATCGGCCTGGGATCCTCTTCTATTTGGGTCCCTTCGCCGGCACCTCTTGGGTATCGTATCGCAATCGGTCCGTTGTGGTTTACGGCTGTGGTGAGCATCCTGGATAGTTCATTTTCATCTTTTGGCGCCATGATGGTCATATTCGGCAGACATCTTAAATAGGCATAATCAAAAAGGCCGTGATGCGTCGGCCCGTCTTCACCAACGATACCGCCGCGATCCAGTGCAAACACAACAGGATGAGAATCGATGCAGACATCATGGAGAACCTGATCAAAGGCCCGTTGTAAAAATGTAGAATATATCGCAACAACCGGCCGTAATCCTTTTGATGCCAGTCCTGCTGAAAATGTGACTGCATGCTGCTCGGCAATCCCGACATCAAAAAATCTTTCCGGATACTGCTTTGAAAACTCAACAAGTCCTGTACCTTCCGGCATTGCAGCTGTAACAGCCACTATCTTTTCATTGTGTTCTGCATGCCTGATCATTTGAGATCCAAACACCTCAGTATAGCTTGGAATACCGGAACATGTTTTTGTGCTTTTCCCTGTATCCACTGCAAAACAGCCGACACCGTGAAAATACACTGGATTTTTTTCTGCCGGTTCATACCCTTTGCCTTTTTTTGTTGTCACATGCAGAAGGACCGGATCATTGGGGTTTTTAATGTTTTTTAAAATATCAATTAAATGATCAAGATTGTGTCCGTCAATTGGACCGAAATAATCAAAATTAAATGCCTCAAACAGCATCCCGGGTGTAATAAAGGTCTTAAAAGATTCTTCAGAGCGTTTGGCAATTTGATAGATATCATCTCCAATTTTTGGTAATGATCTTAAAAATGCACCAAACTGATTGCGCATGGTTTGAAGATATTTTGCAGAAAAGGTGCGGCTAAGAAAAGAGGATAGGGCACCCACGTTTTGAGAAATAGACATATCATTGTCATTTAAAATAACAATTAAATTCCGTTTTAGATCCCCTGTTTGATTCAACCCTTCGTAAGCCAGTCCTGCCGTAAGAGAACCATCTCCAATTACTGAAATCACATCAGATTCATCCTTGTTCAGATATTTGGCATAACATACACCCAATCCTGCAGAGATTGATGTAGATGAATGACCGACAGTAAATCCGTCATAAGGGCTTTCCTTTATTTTTGTAAACCCGGAAATACCTTTATACTGGCGGAGGCTGTCAAACTGATCATTTCGACCTGTTATCAATTTGTGTGCATACGATTGATGTCCGACATCCCATATCAATGTATCTTTTGGAAGGTCAAAAACAGAATGGATGGCAAGTGTCAGCTCAACAGCGCCTAAACTCGAGGCAAGATGACCACCGTTTTTTGAAACCACTTCAATAATTCTTTTACGGATGGTGGCAGCCAGTAATGCTAATTCTTTTCTGCTCAGCTTTTTTATATCACTGGAATTTTTTATGGTATCAAGAATGCTCAAAATATATCATCCCTACTTTCAATTAACGGTCCCTGTTAATAATATAATTGGCAATCTCTTTTAACGCAGTTGCTGGTTCATTTAAACAGTCAACGACTTCAATTGCTTCAGCGACCAAAGTTTTTGCATATTTTCTGGATGCGTCAAGGCCGATTATCCCGGGAAATGTCATTTTGTCATTTAACGCATCAGATCCGGCTGCTTTTCCCATGATTTCAGGATCACCTTCAACATTTAAGATATCATCCACAACCTGAAATGCCAGCCCGATTTTATCTGCGTATATGGCCAATCTGCTGACGGTTTCAGGAGAGGCGCCAACACTAATAGCACCTGATTCAACACTTGCAATAATCATTTTTCCGGTTTTTAATGCATGGATATGTTTCAAGTGGCCCAGGTAATCATTCGAGGCTGATTCAACAGACTGCATATCCAGCATCTGCCCCTCCACCATGCCTTGAATCCCGGCAGCTTTAGAGATCTTTGAAATCAATTTCATACGGATATGATTGTCAGGGTATTTTGTAAATACAGGCTCAGGCGTTGAAAGGATATGGAATGCATGTGTCAGCAGCCCATCACCGGCAAGAATGGCTGTTGCCTCTGAAAATTGTTTATGACATGTGGGCAGACCCCTTCTTAAATCATCATCATCCATGGCAGGCAGATCGTCATGAATAAGTGAATATGTGTGAATTAATTCAATGGCGCAGCAGGCAGGCAGGGCATATAAAAAATCTTTGCTGCATGCCTGGGCAGAAGCAATGGACAGTATGGGTCTCAACCTTTTCCCGCCCGCCATTAAAGAATGTTTCATGGCCATGATCAGTTTCCGCCCTGGGTTGAACGATTCAAAAACTTTTTTAAGATACGTGTTAATCAACGTTTGATTTTCATTAAGATATGCTTTTAAGTCGAATGTCATGGTTCATATGCTCTAAAAAGAATCTTCTTGTAATTTCCCATCAATATCTTTTGTTAATACGGTTATCTTTTTTTCAGTTTTTTCTAAAAGATCAAGACAATATTTTGATTGTTTCATACCAAGCTCGTATTTTTTAACGGCATTTTCCAGTGATAAATCTCCAGATTCCATTTCTCTTACAATTTCTTCCAGCTCTTTTAAAGCTGCTTCAAATGTTTTTTTCTTAGCCATTTATTTTCTCCACTTTTGTAACAAGCTGTCCTTTTGAAAGTATTATTTCAACTAAATCGTTCTTTTTCACCTGGGTTGAATCTGTTATCACTCTTTTATCGGAAAGCGATCTGGATATACTATATCCTCTTTGCAGAACCGATTGAGGATTCAGAGCTGAAAGCTTTGATGTCAGATGAATATGATGTGTTTTAGCTCCTTGAATCCTGTTTTTGACCTGATGATCCAACCTGTTCATAAGGCTTATAACTTCTTTTCGATAGGCAGAAATACTTTTTGCAGGATTTTGATAGATCAGTGCATTTCTCAACCAGTGAACCTTGTCATTTGCAGATTGTATATAATGATTTATATAATTGCTTATTCTTGCTGTACAATCTTCCAGTCTGAATTGGAAATCATAAACAAGGGTTTTTGGACTTTTTAATCTATTGCTTAAATCCTGAATTTTTTGTTTAAGGTAAACCACATTTTTAACAGCAGATCCATTCAATCTTTCCTGCAACTGGATAACGCTTTTTATTAGGTTTTTTTTATCAGGCAGAACCAACTCAGCTGCAGCAGACGGGGTTGGTGCCCTCAGGTCTGAAACAAAATCAGCTATTGTAAAATCTGTTTCATGCCCAACACCTGTAACAACAGGAATTTTAGAGTTAAATACAGCTGTAGCAACGCTTTCTGAATTAAATGCAGACAGATCTTCCAGAGAACCGCCGCCCCGGGCCAGTATAATCACATCAGACCGCTGAAAGGTATTGATCAGTTCAATAGCGTTACAAATTTCAAGTTCTGCTCCTTCACCTTGAACCTTCACAGGTACAATTTCCAGGCGGCAATTTGCGAACCGTCGTTGAGATACCGTAATAATATCCTGGATGGCAGCACCTGTCAGGGAAGTTATAAAATTGACCTTATTCGGTAAAAAAGGAATTGGCTTTTTGAATTGAGCATCAAAAAAACCTTTGGCAGATAGTTTGTTTTTAAGCTGTTCAAACGCCAGTTGCAGAGATCCGGCACCTTCAGGTTCCAAATGCTCGAATATGAGCTGATAGGATCCCCTGGGTTCATAGAGGGTTAATCTGGCAAGCCCCATAATTTTAATACCATTTTCAGGTTCGAATTTAAGATTGAACCGCTGATTTTTGAATACCACACAGTTAATAACGGCATCCTGATCTTTCAGCGTAAAATAGGCGTGTCCGGACACTGGAACCGCATAATTGGAAATTTCACCAGCCACCCAGACAAAGGGATAGGACGATTCTAAAAGAGACTTAATTTCTCTTGTTAGTTTTGAAACAGTGTAAATATGTCTTGTATTTTTTTCTGCCATTCTATGTTATTTTTGTTAACTATCTTAAAATGCAAAACAAATATATATAAAACAAAGGCAATAATTTCACAATGAATTTATTTTTATAAATGGTAAGACAGTTTAGATGCCTGGTGAAATCAATGTCCGGCAGACGGCTATATCTCATCAAGGTCTGATAATATATATTATGTAAACTTTTTGTGTTCTACCCTCGATAGCTAAAAATTGGAGGTCGCAATCTATCACCTTAATCATATTTACAATCAATTTATAACTCCCAGGTCGGGATCTTAAATATTATTTTGTTTCATACTCCTCTATTGAAATCACATATTTTTCTTCTGATTTTTCATATCAATCTATCAATTTTGATCTTCACAGAATTTGTCAGAAAAATTGGGGCACATTTCGTGGCTACATTCTTCTCCAGAGTGTTTCTGGTATGAATAATGAATTAAATTAGACAGGTGTCAAAAAACTTTTTTTATCCCCTCACAACTATGGTAAATCTGCAAATAGTTCACCCACATTAAAAAACGGGCCGTCACAATTAAGCCCAACTGGAACATCGCTGTGTTTTCTGGTTCTGAAATGCTAATCAAACAACGCAGGTCAATAAAATCATTTTCTTTTTAAACCAATGATACCTATAATTCCGAAAAACATCAGCACCAGAGAAGATGGGATTGGAACAACCTCCCAGGATTCCCCGCCCAGGCTCAATTCAGCCTCTGTCAGCAATTCGCCGGTTTGAGACGCAACATCAGTGAATGGGTTAAAAAAAGTTGATCCGCCATTCAGACTGAATGAACCTGAAAAAAGGTTCGTAGTGTCATCAAATGCCAGGCGAAGAATGATATCTCCTGTTACATCGCCAGAAGTAAAGCTGTAGCCCTGAAAATCAAAATTACCAGCTTGAGCATCATTATCCCAGCCAAAAAAAATCATGGGACCAGAGGGTGCACCAAAAAAAGCTGCGATAGCTGGTTCAAAGTTGGCAACACCGATCACCACATTCTCATCCGGCTGGCCAGTGGAGAGTGAACTTAAATCCATGGTATAGAACTGATTCGTACCCGGAATAACAGGCGACCACTGTGATATCACATCGTAACTGCCTAATCCTTCAAACATAGAGAATCTGGAATTGACGTAGCTCATTTCTGCCTGGATATTGATTGTCCCAAGGACGACAGTGTCAACCGTGCCCGGATTTTGAAATGTGGCAGTTGTGCCGGATTCTATCACAGCAGGATCATCAATATCCCAGATATTTGGATCAACAATGCCATCATTAAAATCGTCCGTAATCGTCCCCATGGAATTTCCCGACAGTTCAAAAAGATCTAATGGGTAGGCATATGGAGCAGGAGCAGCATATGCAGTTGATAAAACAAAAAGCCCAGAAACCATGCTGATAATAATGCGAAAGGCTATTTTTCTTATGGCTGTCATGATTCTATCCTCTATTCCAGTATCTGTATTGGGCAGTATATATAATGATCTGTTTTTGTTTGTCAATGCACTGTTGGAAATAATCCAGCAGCACCAAAGCAGCTATGCCACCTCGTCGGTCATGCTGCTTTGTAGATTCCAAATTGTCTTTAATCAGAGGGATATTTCCCATCAATCCGAGGCCGTATTTCCATATATGGAGCTGACTTTTTTTGCATTCTCATGACTTCACACCATAATCTTATCATTGTAGATATTCTTAGAGGTAAAAGCCCACTTTTAAGCATCAAAATAAAAACGGATTCCATTACGGTATAACTGAAAGTGTTATTCAGGCTGAGACAGCTTATCAATGCCAGTATCAGGGATAGCGATATCCCCTGTCGGTATGGCGGCGAAAAAAATAAAAATACTATTTTTGACAGAGTGGATAAAGCACTTAGCCTGGCAAAAGGTCAGGGGCGAAATCAGAATAAAGACCTAACCAAATTGTAATCTTGAAATCTCCCCTTTTCGTGTTATATTAGTTTCAAATAAATTATTTTTAGGAGGTTTAAAAATGGTTCCGCACGCTTCATTCTCACAAACTGCTTCTGCTGTTAAAGTTAACACGTTTATCAGAAGCGTTTACAACTGGATGTTTATCGGACTTGGTCTTACAGCGTTTGTTGCCTATTACACTGCATATCAAATGGCTGCCAACGAGGCTGTTTATACGACATTGAGAGGATTATTTTTTCCTCTGGTTATAGCTGAACTCGGATTTGTATTTTTCTTGAGTGCCCGCATTCAAAAAATAAAAGCAACAACCGCGACTGCTTTATTTACCATCTATGCCATTTTAAACGGCATTACCCTGTCCTATATTTTTCTTGCATATACCGCCACCTCTATTGCATCGACCTTTGTTGTATGCTCAGTCACTTTTTTAGCGTGCTCTATATACGGCATGGTCACTAAAAGAGATTTGACGTCCATGGGCGGCTTTTTAATGATGGGACTTATCGGCATTATCATCGCTTCGGTCGTCAACATTTTTCTTCAAAGCTCAGCCATGGGCATGATCATATCTTATATAGGTGTTCTTGTTTTTGTAGGCCTGACAGCATATGACACCCAGAAACTAAAAACCATGGCTGCCACAATACCGGATA
The DNA here is from genome assembly GCA_964343845.1 of uncultured Desulfobacula sp. GTDB lineage: Bacteria > Desulfobacterota > Desulfobacteria > Desulfobacterales > Desulfobacteraceae > Desulfobacula. The sequence goes on from CAYFKW010000003.1 coordinate 146,745, forward strand.
ATGCTTCCGGCGCCATGATCAGAAAAGGCGCACTCATGGGAGCACTTTCCCTGTACCTTGATTTTATCAATCTGTTCATTATGCTGCTGCATATTTTTGGCGGCAGCAGAGACTGATTTTATATCTGGATCGTCATTTATTTACGGGTACACCACGTGTTGTGCCCGTAAATTATGTGCCTACAAGTTTTGCCGGATACTGTCGCATATATCGAGACAATACTGTTTTGTAAGATCAGGCTCAGGCCCTTCAACCATCACACGAAGCAGCGGCTGTGTGCCTGAATATCGAATAAGCACCCTTCCCTTACTGCCCAGCGTCTTTTCAACACGCTTAATTGTATCTGCAATTGATTTTATTTTTTGAAAATCAGGCCTAGAGTTATCAACCGTCACATTCATCAACACCTGTGGATAAACTGTCATTATTTCAGCAAGCTTTGACAGCGGCCGGCCTGTCTGAATCATGACTTCCAACAGCCTCAAAGCTGACAACATGCCGTCCCCGGTTGTGTGATATTTTAAAAAAATCATGTGGCCTGAATCTTCTCCGCCTATCTGAGCCCCTGACTCATGCATTTTTTCCAGCACCTTTCTGTCGCCAACATCTGATTTAAGGTGTTGGATTCCCAGTCCGTCAAGACACTTTGTCAGTCCGATATTGCTCATAGTTGTACTTACAACTGTTTTTTTCTCCATGTGATTCATTTGTAAAGCAAATTTTGCGCATACCGCCAGAACCCTGTCTCCCGTTATCTCCTGGCCATTTTCGTCAACA
>CAYFKW010000003.1:147531-165478 GCA_964343845.1 uncultured Desulfobacula sp.
CAGCCTGTCTGCATCTCCGTCAAACGCAAGTCCTATATCGGCCTTGGTCAGCAGAACAGCCTCCTGAAGGCTTTCAGTATGTTGAGACCCGCAGTTTTTATTGATATTTTTACCGTCCGGCGTGTCATGAATAAACTGTGTGTCAAACAAATGTTTATTAAAAACCAGGTGTCCGATTTTTGACGCTGCGCCGTTTGAACAGTCGATAACAATTTTTATTTTTTTATCGAGTTTCTTAACAGGAAACCTGCTGAGTAAAAAAGCTGCGTATTTCTCCAAACTATTTGTTATTATAGAGATTTTTCCAGCATCACCTTGTGGAACACTGTCATTGTTCAGGATAGAATCTTCCATCTGGGCTTCCTGATCATCAGATAATTTTATCCCACCGTGTTTAAATATTTTGATGCCATTGTCCTGATACGGGTTGTGAGAAGCTGAGATAACAATGCCTGCACCTGCATCTTCGATATAAGAACATAAGTACGCAACCCCTGGCGTAGGAATAACCCCTGCAAGCTTTACATCAACACCAACTGACGCAATGCCCGCTGCGATAGCCGCTTCCAGCATATCTCCTGATATTCGGGTATCTTTTCCAATAACAACCGACGCATATCCATTTTCTTTTGAAAACCTGCCCACTGCCCTGCCCGTTTTTAAAGCAACTTCACATGTAATTGGATAAGTGTTGGCAACACCTCTGATGCCATCTGTTCCGAAAAGAGTTCCCATTTATTTTTTTTCCTGTCCGATTAATAGTGTTTCAACAATTGATTTTTCAATATTCAGCAACCACTGGATGCCTTTTTTCTGATCATCAAGGTCAAGACTTTGTATCGTGTCTATATATTTTTTACGCGGTTGGTTCATTTTATTTTCGACAATGCCGACAAAATTTTTCCCTTCCTGGTTTAATTTATTTTTATCGGCATTTTTTTTATTAAAAATTTTTGTTGCGAGTTTAAATTTTTCAATGGCCGCATCATGCATCAAAATTAATTTTGATGTTTTATTTTCTGTTTTTGATTTTAAAATTTTTTTTGACTGGTTTAAGTTATTACAGAAAAAATGCAGCCGGTTTATTCTTTCTTCAATGCAGATGTCAAGATTCTGCTGTAATCCTTTGATGAGTTCTCTGGAAAATTCATCATAAACAAACAAAGAGCGAACAAATTTATACCACCACGTTAACGAAATTAATCCAGCAATATAATAGATGTTATTATTAAAAATACGGGAAACATTTTTATATACACTGGGTTGTTTAGGGATAGAGCCGTCCCGGGAAAAGCCGCCTCCAACCATGAGCCGATCATTTTTTAACTCATTCTGCCGAATAATGGATCCGGCAGCGGTTGTGCAGCCATACCCAATGCGTACCGGCCCTACAAGGCCGCCCTGGCCGCCTAAAAACACTGGATTTGAATTCAGCATGACACCCTGATAAACATTGCCCATCATCGAAGGAGTTGCCTTGTCCTGGTTAGGCGTGTAATTAAAATGGATAAAAGATGACCCCACCTCAGAATGATTTTTCCGGTTTGTACCACCCGCCATAAAACAGTCACAAAAATTGATAAGGCTGCCCAGGGTAACAAACGGGAATAAGATAGTCTGTTTTAATCCAACTGTATGCGCTGCATTTGCCTGTTCTTCAAGAATGCATCCTTCTCTTACATGGGCGCCAGACCCAAACGTATTGTCCCCTAAAAAAACTGTTCCTCTAAAAAACCCGCCGTTTAATTTTGTGTTCTCTCCAACAAGCGTGTTCTCAAGGGTTACAGGTGCTTCATATCCGAGCTGAGAATTCTGCATTATCAGGGTTCTCTCCCCGACAAGCTTGCAGCCGGCGTAAATTGTAACATTCTCACCTGAAATTCTGTCAGGATTGACGTCTCCTGAAATAAAGACAGATTCAGGATTGGGAATGTTTACGCCTTTTTTTATCAAGACCTGAATTAAATTGTTTTCCATGAAAATATAAATAAGTGCCTATCGGTTTAATTGTCAAGGGTTTTTCTTAAACAACCCTTGACCCTTATCCATCGCTCCCGTATGATGATCAAAGCTTTCCAGGATCTATTTTCAATTGGGAGATAATCATGACGCAGACCATATTTAATGACCTAAATGCCCGCCAAAAACTTAAACATCTTTCAAAGGTCTTTAGAGATAAGAAATTTCATTTAAAACACTTGGTTAAGGATACAGATCGACTGAAAAATTTTTCTTTAACCCTGGAGGGTTTTTTCTATGACTTCTCAAAGCAGCGCGTCAATGATGTTTTAATAAGAGCGTTAGTCGCTTTTGCAAAAGAGACACACGCAAAAGAAAAATTTTCAAAAATGATGAAGGGAAATGTGGTTAACGTGACAGAAAAAAGAGCTGCCCTTCATACGGCAGCAAGGGATTTCACACATGATACCATTAAACTGAAAGGCACGAATGTTATTTCTGACATCAAACAGGTGAACCAGGACATAAACAGCTTCACAGAAAACATCCACCATAAAAAAATGTTAGGGACAACAGGTAAACCCTATACTGATGCGGTCGTTATAGGAATAGGCGGGTCCTATCTTGGATGTGAATTTGTTTATCATACCTTAAAAACCAGTTTTGAACCGGTGATCAATCTCCACTTTCTGGCAAATGTGGATATTGATAATTTCGGTCAAATTATCAAAACCATTGATCCTGAAACCTGTTTATGGATTGTTATATCAAAATCATACACAACGACTGAAACAATGGCCAATCTGAATCAGGTTCTTCTATTTTTAAATCATAATGGCATTGACCCTGAAAAGCATCTGATTACGATTACAGCCAAAGGAAGCCCTGGAGACGATCCTTCAAACCGGACTCTGGCATCGTTTCATATGTTTGAGTATATTGGCGGCAGATATTCTGTATCGTCTGCGGTCGGGGGCTTACCATTGAGCTTAGCTTTTGGATTTAATGTTTTTGAGTCCTTTTTAAAAGGATGCCATACAATGGATCTGCATGCGTTAAATGAAAGTGAAGAAAAAAACATCCCTTTAATTGCCGCCTTGATCAGTGTCTGGAATTCCAATTTTTTAAATTATCCGGCACAGGCCGTTATTCCTTACTGCAGCGCATTATCCAAATTGGCCCCTCATGTTCAGCAGCTCTATATGGAAAGCCTTGGCAAAAACGTTACTTGTGACGGCAGACCGGTTGACAACCAGACCGGTGTGATTGTTTTTGGAGAACCAGGAACAAATGCCCAGCATTCATTTTTTCAATTTGCACACCAGGGCAGTCCTTTCCCAATAGAATTTATTGGTGTCATCAATCCTGTGTACAAAAATGAGCAGGCGAAATCAAAAGGAGTGAACAACCACCAGGAACTCTGGGCAAACATGATTGCGCAAGCCAGCGCCCTTGCCATTGGAAAGGATGATGACAACAAGGCAAAATACTTTTCCGGCAACAGGCCTTCCTCCACAATTTTAATAAATAACCTGGCACCGGAAAGTGTTGGTATGCTGCTCGCGTTCTATGAGGCAAAAACAGTGTTTGAAGGGTTTATACTGGATGTGAATCCATTTGATCAATTTGGCGTTGAATTGGGAAAAGTTCTTGCGTCAGGTATACGGGATCAAATTAAAAGGAAAAATGAAGATCATACCTATGACTTTGATTCAATTGATCCCGCATCCAAATTCTATCTTGACACGTTGTTTAAAGGGTCCTTATAAAAATTTGTAGAGTACGCTTCCCCATGTAAGTCCGGCCCCAAGACCGACAAAGAGAGCAATATCCCCTGATTTGCCAATGCGTTTCTGGGCTATTGCTTCATGAAGTGCAAGCGGTATACTCGCTGCGGTAGTATTTCCATAATTCTGAATATTATGAAAAATTTTATGATCTTCTAATTTTAAAAATTGTCCAAGGGCCTGATTTATCCTTAAATTTGCCTGGTGCGGAATAATAAGATCGATATCTTCTAATTTGATTTGTGCTTTTTTTAAAGATTCTTCAATAACCTGAGGCAGCATTCTGACTGCTTTTTTAAATATGGCAGGACCATCCATCATGGGATAGTATCTCGCATCATCAATGGGTACACCAGGTGGAAATCGATGAGGAAATCGCGATGCGGGCAGTTCCACTGTTAAGGCTTCGGCTAAATTTCCATCCGCGTGCAACGAGGAGGCAAGGACGCCTGCGCTTTCATCACAATCAACACCTTCAATACAAACAGCAGCAGCGCCATCCCCAAAAATTACCGTTACATCCCTTCCCCGGGTTGATTTATCAAGCCCGGAAGAGTGAACTTCTGAACCCACCAACAGTATCTTTTTCGCCAGTCCGGCTTTAATGTAGGCGTCTGCAGTAGCAATACCATAAAGGAAACCTGTACATTGCTGCCTGATGTCAAGAGCCGGTGTAGCGTCAAGACCAAGTTTTGCAGCAAGAAAACATCCAGAGCCCGGGAACATGATATCAGGGCTAAGTGTTGCAAAAATGATAAAATCTAAATCCTGTGCTGTCCATCCAACTTTTTCCAATGCCATAACAGACGCTTCATACGCTAAATCAGAAGCCCCGGTTACACCTTCCTGATCAATCCAGTATCTTTGTTCAATTCCTGTCCGCTGCTTGATCCACTCATCTGATGTATCCATCATCTGTTCAAGATCATGATTGGTAACAACATTTGGCGGAACAAACATCCCTGTACTTCTAATGATACTTTTATACATGTACTCTTCCTTATTCAAAAATTATCATATTGATAAATCTCTCTACGTGCTATATTATGCACGCCTTATAATATTAATTTTTTAATTAGGCAAGAAACTTAAAAAAAATTTAAACGGATACTTTTGCTCACACAAATACTCATACTTATTCTTGGATTAGTCTTCCTCTATGTTGGGTCGTCCCTTCTGGTAGAAGGTGCTGCCACAACTGCTATAATGTTCGCCATCCGGCCGGTTATTGTCGGCCTGACAATAGTGTCTTTTGCCACATCTGCACCAGAATTGCTTGTGAGTCTTGTTGCAGCATTTAAAGGATCTGGCGGGATCTCACTTGGAAACATTCTTGGCAGCAATGTCATCAACATATCTCTGGTCCTGGGAATTAGTGCGGTTATCAGACCGGTGACGGTTCAAAAGTCCATTGTTCAAATTCAGATCCCTTATATCATTTTAATTTCTATCATATTCTGGGTGCTGTGCTTTGATTCCCATATTGGCAGAACAGACGGGATCCTCCTGTTAATTTTGCTGGCAGGTTTTTTAATTTACGGTATTGTAACGGCAAAAGACAAAAAAAATAACCGACCAGTTGATGCAGTTTCATTTGCAGCCATCTCAAAAAATATTTTATTTATTATTGCAGGGATTATAATTCTTTCCTACGGTGCCAATTTCGTTGTTCAGGAAGCCATCAATATCGCAAATAAAATCGGCCTTTCACAGACATTCATCGGGATATCAGTTGTTGCATTTGGGACGTCATTACCTGAACTTGCAACCTCTGCTGTTGCTGCGGCAAAAGGCGAAAGCGATATTTCTGTTGGGAATGTCGTCGGATCAAATCTATTCAATATCTGCCTTGTCATGGGAACAGTCGGCATTTTTAATCCAATGGCGATCGATAACAAACTGCACTATTTTCAATTCCCTTTTATGGTGGTGATATGCATTGTGTTAGGCCTTATCGCATATCGATACAACAATATAAGTAAAAGAAGCGGTTGGTTTTTCATCTTCCTGTTTATTGTCTACATTCTGATTTCGTATTTTAAATAAGGTTGACAATTTCGTAATTTTTTGATTTTTTTCTTGCAAGGTTAAAGAGATCTATTATATGGAGTAACTGGCATATAAACTTTCCTTATTAATTTATGAGGCTTCAGATGGCAGAGCCATGCAGACTTTTAATAGTCGACGATAACGAAGATATTCTATCTACATTTTATGAATTTTTTAATTCAATGGGGTATGAGGTGAAAACTGCTATTGATGGGTTTGCGGCCTTAAAAGTATTAAGGGATAAATCCAATTTTTTCGATTGCCTGATTACCGATCTTGTTATGCCAAATATAAGCGGCGTTGGATTAATTTCCATCGTAAAAAAAGAATATCCGCATCTTAAAATAATCGCTATGACAGGATATGGCGATCAGCCTGGAGCTCTGGCATCTGAGGCGGAAGCTGATGTGGTTCTTTTTAAACCGATTGACCTGTTTAAAATTGAAAATACTGTGTCTGAATTAGTGAATCATGATAACGATGTAAAACAATAGATGTAAAGTTAAAAACTATGGGTACACCTTTAATCGGCGTTAGCAAATCGATCTTAAAAATTAAGGAATTGATCAATCATGTAGCCAACACATGTTTGAACGTTTTAATTACAGGTGAAACAGGTGTAGGAAAAGAAGTTGTCGCTCAAAGTTTATATACTGAATCTATACGATCCTCAAAGAACTTTGTAAAAATAAATTGTGCTGCATTACCTGAAACCTTACTTGAAAGTGAGCTCTATGGGTATGAAAAAGGGGCGTTTACAGGGGCACATAAAAAACGCCCAGGCAAATTTCAAACTGCAGATAAAGGTGTTTTGTTTCTCGATGAAATCGGGGATATGCCTTTGTCGCTGCAGTCAAAAATGCTTCATGTCCTGCAAAGTGGAGAATTCTCTCCATTGGGATCAGATCAGGAATTTAAAACTGACGTATGGGTGATTGCAGCGACAAACCACGATTTGGAACAAAGTATTGCAAATAAAACTTTTAGAGAAGATCTTTTTTACCGGCTCAATATTATTAAAATTGATATTCCCCCTCTAAGAGAAAGAAAAGAAGATATTCCCTCTCTTATTGAGTATTATTTCAGGCTATATAAATCCGAATACCCGGACAGCCAGGGGAGCAAACCAGATTCAGATACACTTTCAAAATTATGTCAGTATGAATGGCCCGGCAATGTAAGGCAATTGCAAAACTGTATTAAAAAGCAAATGGTTTTAAAATCCTGGGAAAAAATATTTGACGAACTGCCAAAAGAGCAATCAGATGCTTTAAGTTCTGCCCAGACAGGTGAGCAACACAATGGAGCTGATTCTTTTCTTTCAACTGAATTTCCAACGAGCCGTACCAATATTATTTCAGAATTTGTCGATTTATCAACCAGTTCTGATAAATTATTTGAAGATATCTCTTTAAAAAAAATAAAAAAGCTGGCATCAGACAGAGTCGAAAAAGAGGTGATCACTTTTGTCTTGGAAAAAGTGGGTTGGAACAGGTCCCGAGCTGCTAAGATTCTTAAAATCAGCTATAAAACCCTTCTGTATAAAATGAATGAATTCGAAGTTTCTCCGCCTGTTAAATAATTCATTATATCTCACTGTTTCAGGCAGAATAAAATGGTTATTTTCAGCTTCCGGATGAACACGACATTCGATAAAATTTAATAACAGGTCCCCCCGTTCAATTCTCAACAGTATCAAAAAATTTTCCTGTAACTGTTATATATAGAAAATTATTTTTGCCCAGCCTTAAATAACACTGTTATTATCCTTTACTTAATGTTCATTTTTACATATAAATTAGTCTCGTATTGTGTTTTAAAAGCAAACTTTATTTTAGTAATTAATTGTTGACTATTTGTTTAGGATTCAATATTGTCCAAAAACATAGTTTTAAATTTAGTATTACCTCAATTAATTCGTAAAATTTGAGGCTTTTAAAAAATTTAAATTTACAGTTTAAGGAGGTAGCATGCGAAAGATTGCTTGTTTAGTGGTTGTGGCCTTTGCCTTTGCGATGATGTTTTCTTCATCAGCATTCAGTGCAAGAAAAACAATAATCAAAATTGGAATTAATGCACCGATGACAGGTGATATACCTAAAGTTGGCGAAGGTTCCAAATATGCTGCAATGTTGTGGCTTGAAGACATTGAAAAAGCGGGTGGCCTTGAGGTTGGCGGTAAAAAATATGAAGTTGAGCTTGTTATAGAAGATAATGAGTCAAAAGCGGAATCTGCAGTAAAAGCAAACACAAAAATGATTACACAGGATGATGTGCTTGCCATAGTTGGCCCTCAATCTTCAAAACAGGCTGTACCGGCCGGTGAAGTAGCCAACAAATATAAAACAGTCATGATCAGCCCCTGGTCTACAAATCCAAATACGACACTTGACCGACCTTATGTATTCCGAGGGTGCTTCCTTGATCCTTTCCAGGGACCTGTTGTTGCCAATTTTATCACTGAAGAATTTGGGTTTACAAAAGCCGCCGTTCTTTACGATGTTGCCTCAGACTATCCAAAAGGGCTGGCTGAAGTATTCAAGGCTGCATGGGAAAAGAAACATGGCTCAGGATCTGTTGTAGCCTATGAAAGCTTTACAACAAAAGATACTGACTTTTCATCGCAATTGACCAAAATCGTTAAATCCGGTGCACAAGTGTTATTTACACCTCAGTATTACAATGAAGTTCCTTTAATTGTAAAACAAGCCAAAGATCTGGGTTGGAAAGGCCCCATTGTGGGTTCAGATTCCTGGGGATCTGCTGAAACTGTAAAACTTTGCGGCGAACCCTGTTACGGGCAGTTTTTCTCATCACATTATGCAGCCGCTGGCGCAAAAGGTGCCACAAAAGCGTTTATCGAAAGATATACTGATGCATACGGTTATATTCCGGATGATGTAGCAGCGCTGACCTGGGATGCACTTCAACTGGCCCAGAAAGCCATTCAGGATGCTGGCAAGATTTCCGGACGGATCGGCAAAGACAGGGCTGCTGTAAGAGATAGTCTTGCAAAAATTAAAAACTTCGCTGGTCTTACAGGAAACATGACATTTACTGAAGAAGGCGATCCAATTAAATGTGCTGTAATTGTCAAAATTAATGATCAGGGCGAATATGAATTTTATAAATCCAGTTGTCCTTAACAGATAATTGGTAATCTTTATTTAAACAATATGACTGCCTTGCCAAAGCGCATGGCAGTCATACTTCTATTTAGAACAGGAGTTGGTGAATGGAAGCTTTGACAGATTTTGTACAATATATTCTTCAAAACCTGATTAATGCACTCCAAAGAGGTAGTTTTTATGCCGTAATATCCATCGGTTATTCAATGGTTTATGGTGTTTTAATGCTGTTTAATTTTGGCTATGGTGATATTTTTATGGTGGGCACCTATATAGGCTTTGGCATTGCTACGCTTTTTCTTGCATTGTTTTCTGGATTTCTACCTGGCCCGGTCATTTTTGTTGCTACGGTCGTTATTACCATGTTTCTGGCGTCCTGGATTGGCGTATTTGTAGAAGTCGCTGGTTATAGACCCTTGAGATCCGCCCCCAGAGCATCTGCGGCCATTACCGGTCTGATGATCGGTATTATTTTTGAAACAGGGATTTTAATTATGCTGGGCGCAACCCGCCTGAGCTTTCCACCGTTAATGGAATCTGTTTCCTATAACATTGGTGGTATATACTTCACAAATGTAAAGGTGATGATTATTATCATATCCCTCCTTTTAATGCTTGCCCTGCATACATTCATTCAAAAAACCAAATGGGGAATGGCAATGCGGGCAATGTCCTACGACTTTCTGGCCGTTCCATTGATGGGGGTATCCATCAACATCATTGCACCGTTAACATTTGCTGTCGGTGCTGGTCTTGCCTCTGTTGCCGGCATTTTATATGGGCAGGCCTACCCTATTCTTGACCCTTATATGGGAGTTATCATTGGCTGGAAGGCATTTGTGGCAGCAATTCTTGGCGGAAGGGGATCAATTAAAGGCGCCGCACTTGCCGGTTACTTATTGGGATTTATTGAAATATTTGTTGCAACGATTTTCCCATCAACCCTAAGAGATTTAATTGCCTACTCCATTATACTTCTCATTTTGACGTACAGACCCAGAGGATTTTTTGGAATGGAGCATAGTACGAAACTTCGACTGTAATTCTTTAACTGATTTAAACAGGAAAGTTACATGGAAATAGTAAGAAAATTTAAAAACTCTTTTTCTAATGTGCCAATGCTAGGTTGGCTGCTCGGCATACTTACAGCCGTGTTGATCGAATATTTTTGGGGATATGATTATATCTCATATTATCTTGGTCTCCCAAAAATACCGGTTCTATTTGGTACTTTAGTTGTGCTTAAGAAACCACTGTTGATACCTGGTGTTATCGGGTATGACCTGATTGTATATGTGATTCCGGTTCTTTTCATTGCAAAAGTAACGACCTTTTTCACAAACCCCATTGCCTCCATGCTTGAAAAAATGCCGGTTTGGTTTTCCTCTGTCCTTCATCTCATTCTTTTTTACTGGATACTTCATCAATGGGCTGGCATTAATGATTACAGAGTTCTCGTTGTCAAGCTGACCCTTATTTCCATCATTTTAACCATCAGCATTAATGTCATTAATGGGTACCAGGGTGAATTCTCCTGTTCACACCCCGGGTTCATGGCCATCGGGGCATATGTTTCATCCATTATTACACTCAACTGCTTTGTAAATGACAAAATATTCGGTACCGCGCTCCTATCACCGGAGCTAGGGCCGTGGCTTTTTCCTTTTGCGCTTCTGGCCGGTGGCTTTGCAGCAGCGATAGGATCTCTGCTTGTGGCCATACCATCTTTTAGAACCCGGGGAGATTACCTGGCCATTATATCACTGGCGTTTATGTTCATTGTAAAAAGTGCGGTTGAAAATTTAAACATCATCGGCGGCGCAAGGGGTATGGGAGGGCAGCCTGACTTTGCACCGCTACCCATCATTTTTATCTGGACCATGTTATGCATCTGGATCATCCATAACTTTGTCACGTCTATCATGGGCAAAGCATTAAATGCGGTCAGAGACGATGAAGCAGCCTCTGAATCCATGACGGTCAAAACGCGTAAAACAAAAATGACTGCCTTTATGTTCGGCGCTTTCTGGGCAGGGATCGCCGGCGGATTATTCGCTCATGTCCTTGCATATATCAACCCGGGGATGTTCAGCATCAATCGACTTGCTGAAATTCTGGCCATGGTTTATTTTGGAGGCCTGAACTCCATTGTCGGCTCTATTGTGGGTGCTGTAAGCATCAATATTTTAGGTGAAGCATTACGACCGCTCGAGCTTTTTAAGTGGATCATTATCCCGCTTATCTTAATCTTTGTCATGATTTTCAGGCCCTATGGTCTGATTTCCTTTAAAGAAATCAATGTTAAAAAATTATTGCGATCCAAACAGAAAAGTGAACAAGGAGTCTAACCATGTCTGCATTACTGAATGTAAATCAAATGACACATTATTTTGGTGGGCTTCGAGCAGTTTACAACTATAACTTAAATATTGAACCCCATCAGATCACCGGTCTTATCGGCCCGAACGGCGCAGGGAAAACGACTATTTTCAATTTAATCACAGGAGTGTACACACCAACTGAAGGGTCAATTTCACTCGAAGGTGAAAATATCAAGGGCCTGGAAACAAATGAAATTGCGGCAAAGGGGCTGGGCAGGACTTTCCAGAACCTTGCTCTCTGGCGGCACATGAACGTTTTAGATCACATTAAAATGGCCCATTATTCGCAGCTTTCGTATGGATTGATAGGATCTTTTTTTAACACCCGTAAATGCCAGGAACAAGAAACCGAAGTTGAAGAAAATTCATACCGGCTGTTAGAACTGTTTGACATAAAACAACATGCTGCACAACTGGTCACTAATTTGCCATATGGAGCTCAAAGGCGGGTAGAAATGGCACGAGCAATGGCAACCAAACCAAAAATTCTTTTTTTAGATGAACCGACTGCAGGTATGACACCGGATGAACTGGTTCAAATGATAAAAATCATTCGGCAGGTTCATCAGGATTTTAATGTGGCCATTTTCTTAATCGAGCACAGGATGAAATTCGTGATGGAACTTTGTCAGTATATTCAAACGCTTGTTTTTGGTGAAGTCATTGCAGAAGGCCCACCAGAGGAAATACAAAATAATCCTGAAGTAATTGAGGCTTATCTTGGCAAGGAGGATCTAACCTGATGCAGCTGAACGTTAAAGATTTAAAAGTATCATATGGGAATATAAAGGCGCTTCACGGGATTAATTTTTCAATTGAAGCAGGAGAGATTTTAACCATCATAGGAGCCAACGGTGCTGGTAAAAGTACGACACTAAGAGCAATCTCAAGAATGGTTCCGGCTCAACCAGGTTCTGTGCTTGAGTTTGAAGGTGTAGACATTTTGAAGTACAACACTGACAAAGTGGTTTCCAAACTTGGCATCTCACATGTTCCAGAGGGCCGGAGAATTTTCGGCAACCTGACTGTCACTGAAAATCTTACCCTGGCCTGTTTTGCCAGAAAAGATAGTGACCAAATAGAGAAGGACAGAAAATGGGTGTTTGATCTGTTTCCACGGCTGGAAGAAAGAAGGGATCAGCTGGCAGGTACTTTATCGGGTGGAGAACAGCAGATGCTGGCTGTCGGCAGAGGATACATGAGCGGCAGAAAAATGATGCTGTTAGATGAACCATCTATGGGACTTGCACCGCTTCTTATGCTTGAAATGTTTGATTCTCTTAAAGAAATTAATAAGTTAGGAACAACCATCTTACTGGTTGAACAAAATGCAAGACTGGCCTTAAAATTTGCACAAAGGGGATATGTCATTGAAAACGGATCTCTGGTTCTTGAAGGTCCTGCAGATGAACTGCTGAATAACCCAGATGTGAAAAAAGCTTACTTAGGTGCATAGTTATTGACACATGATAAAACTATTTGATTTTATCATCTGAATGAAATACACATTCTCATAAATTAATTTTAAGGATAATTTCATGAAAAAAGCTACCTGTTATCATTTGTTTATGGTTCTTATTGTTCTACTGTTAGCCAGCAACCCGTGTATTTCTGGTGAAAGCGGCATATATCAAGGTATCCGTACTTTTTATGGTGAAGACTCCTGGACGCCGATCGGGCCTGACCCTGCTGACGGCTACAGCTGGACCAATATCAGTTATGCCATTGGGAAACCTGTCTATCACTGGCTCTCTGTGGAAGCACTCTTCGGACCGGGGTATATTGAGAGTGACAATTTTGGTGACTCTGTCAGTGCCGAGCTAAGGGTGTTATTTGATTTTCATTACAAATTTTTATACCTGAAAGTTGGCGGCGGGTTCTCTCATTTATTTGACTCTGATAATATTCCTGACCTGGCTGACAGTAATTTATACGGGATTCTTTCATACAGTACCGGGTTACGTTTCCGCTTCAACGAAATCGGGAAAAACCCGTTTGAGTTTACCATCGGATATGGTGTTGAACATTTGTCTTCACCCTTTCACCACGCAGATGAAGGGGATAGTGGAATGAATGCAGGTATTATTCAGTTAGGACTTGACTGGAAATTTTAACCCCTGACTCAATCAATTTTAACAGCCAGGTGCCTTGACCATTCACCTGGCTGTTTTTTTATCCATGAATGGTTTTTCCTGCTGCTTTTAGAGAGACTTCCCCTATTATTTCAGCTAATGTTGGATGTGCATGAATAGTATGCGCAACATCCGCTGCAGTCAACCCCATTTGAATCGCAAGTGTTGCTTCAGCAATAAGATCTGTTGCATGGGCACCGATCAAGTGAACGCCCAATACTTTCTGGGTTGCCTTTTCCACTATCATTTTTCCCATACCTGCAAGTTCGTCTATTGCCTGGGCTTTCCCAAGCGCCCTGAAGTTCATATGAAACACTTCAATATCAATCCCATTTTCCCTGGCTTGAGATTCGCTCAATCCTGCCGTACCAATTTCAGGCATTGTAAAAATGGCATTGGGTATGACCGTATAATCCATGATGCTTTTTTTGCCCATGGCATTTTCAGCAGCAACCACCCCCTCATGGGAAGCGACATGGGCTAACATTACTTTTTCAGGTCCGAGTATATCTCCGATTGCATAGACATCCTGCACACTTGTCTCCATTTTCTCATTAACGTCTATCCAACCCTTCTTTGCTGTTGTAATGCCAATATTTTCTAAACCTAAATCTGCTGACACCGCTGACCTGCCGATACAAACAGCCATTTTTTCAGATGATATGATATCAACTTTTAATTTTTTTGGTTTTGGGTTATCTGTAAAAGGCGATGCCGCCAAATGAATTGACATCTTTCCATCTATAACTTCTGATGATTTGACAATGGTATCAATATACACTTTAATCTTCTTTTTTTTCATTTCCCTGAGCAGAATTCTGGAGCACTCTAAATCCACAGACGGCAGCGGCAGCAGACGGGACATGGCTTCGACTATGGTAACCTTGGAACCCAGTGCAGAAAAAATAAAACCAAACTCACACCCGATGACCCCTCCCCCAACAATCGTGATGGACTCAGGGATCTTTTCAATTGTCAGCAGATCATTTGAAGATAAAATAAATGAATGATCAAATGGAAAATCAGGAACATTAAAAGGTTCTGTCCCTGTTGCAATGATTAATTTATCATATTCAACTTCCTTTTCATCATCTTGATCCGTAAAAATACCCACAAGCCCGTCACTTTTTATTTTTGCAATACCCTTCTCTACTGAAACATTGCTGCGCTCCATTAATGACAGAATACCGGCTCGCTGTGCATCAATTATTTTCTTTTTTCTTGCCATCAAAGATACGATATCAGCACTTACGTCACCGTTCACCTTAATCCCGTATTGATCGGCTTTCAGGAATTTTAAAAACAGGTCTGCGGAATTCTTCATGATTTTTGACGGTATGCATCCCCAATTCAGGCAGGTACCGCCTAAATGATTTTTTTCTATAAGGGTTACATCTGCACCCAAAGCAGCAGCGCGTATCGCAGCAACATACCCACCAGGCCCTCCACCAATAACAACTATTTTTGTCGGCATTTCGGTCTCCATGTCAGTTATGGTTAAAACATCATTACCGTATCACCATTTTAGATGATCTTATTCATATCTAAATGAATTCCATTAATTTTATTTACTAAAATTTAATTTTTCATGAATTTTATCAAAATTTATTTGACAATACCATTATATTACGATACTTTTCAACATAATTTATATAAATTTATTTTTCCACCAATCTTTAGCTGAAAATGAGGCGTCCATGAAAATCGATGAAACCAATATCGACATCATCAGGGAATTGAAACAGGGAAAAAAATCTTTTAAAAAAATTGCTGACAAACTCGCTATTACAGAAAACACGGTCAGGTCCAGGGTAAACAAACTTCAAGAGGAAGGCGTGCTCGAAATCTGCGGGTTAGTGGATCCAGCGACCCTGCCCGGGCATCGTGTCGTTATGATCGGCATCAAGCTTTCAGAAATGAACCTGGTTGAAAAGGGGGAAGAAATCAGCAAGTTGAAGGGGGTTATTTCTGTCTGTGTTGTTACAGGAAGATACGATCTTTTAACAACTGTTTTATTTAAAAGAGGATTTGGTCTTTTAGAATTTTATACAGAAGAGATTTCCCAGGTTGAAGGTATCAGATCGGTTGAAACCTTTGTTGTCTATAAATCTTATAATTTAAAAGTTCCTTATATTTTTTAATCAAAGGCTGAATCAAGAGGACGATTAGTCATGACGAGCGGTTTAGCAACAACACCATTAAACTCATGGCACAAAGCTGCCAATGCAAACATGGCGGACTTCGGCGGTTTTGAGATGCCGTTATGGTATGATACCGGGGTTAAAAATGAACACCTTGCTGTCCTGAAATCAGCAGGTATATTTGATACCAGCCACATGGCGTGCATCGATCTCAGCGGAAAGGATTCTCATGCACTTATCAATCACTGTTTTACAAGAGACATTACCTCTCTTAAAGCTGGACAGTGTGTGTATGGTGCATTTTTAAATGAGAAAGCGCATTGTATTGATGATGCGATCGTATATAAATTCACAGATACAAATTTTATGATTTGTGTTAATGCCGGCATGGGAAAAACCATCTGTGAGCATCTGGCAGAACATCAAAATGATCTGGATGTTCTCATTAAAGATTTATCAAAAAAAGTTGCAAAAATGGACATCCAGGGAAAAAATTCTGCCAGAATCCTTTCAAGCCTTATTCAAAACCCACAAAACGTATTTTCCCACATGACGTATTTCTCTTTTAAAGGCAGTTTTAACGAATCCATTTTCGGTGAATCAAATGTAAAATTATTAGATAACACCCCTTTTTTATTATCAAGATCCGGTTATACCGGTGAATTTGGTTTTGAAATATTCATAGAACCAGATGCCATTGTCAAACTGTGGACTGACATTTTAACCGCTGGAAAAAATCTGGGTGTTACCGCTTGCGGGCTGGGTGCCAGGGATTCATTAAGAGCGGGTGCCTGTCTGCCGTTATCCCATCAAGATATTGGCGACTGGAAATTCATTCATCACCCATGGGAGTTTGCATTACCGTTCAATAAAGACAAAACTGCGTTTACCAAAGACTTTATCGGCGCCCCTGCGCTCTTATCGGAGGACATGGATCCGTATGTTTATCCGTTTGTCGGCGACTCTTTAAGAAAGGTTTCTGCTGGGAAAAACACACACGTTCTGGACGATGAAAACAATCAAATCGGTACTGTACTGACATGTGCTACGGATATGGGGATTACCTGGCATGATGGAAAAATTTTCAGTATAAATTCTAAAGATCTTCCTCAGGATATAAAAATAAAAGGCATAAGCTGTGGTTTTATCAGGGTCTCAAAAAAGCTTCGTTTGGGAACACAGTTGACACTCAAAGAAAACAAAAGAAAAATAAATGTTAGCATTGTTTCAGATATAAGACCAGACCGAACTGCCAGAAAAAAATTAGATAATTTTATTTAACACTAACTATTTGGAGGCTGCCATGAAAGAAATTGATGATCTTAATTTACCGGATGATATCAAATATTCTAAAGATCATGAATGGGCGAAACAAGATGGAAATGTAGTTTCAGTCGGTATTAACGATTATGCCCAGGATCAGCTTGGTGAAATTGTTTTTGTAGAATTACCGGAAATAGGTGATACGTTTGATGAGGGCGAAGAATTTGGAAGTGTTGAATCTGTAAAAGCTGTATCAGAACTCTATCTTCCTGTTGGTGGCGAAGTCGTTGAAATTAATGAAGCGCTTGAAGATGCGCCTGAACTAGTCAATGAATCCTGCTATGATCAGGGATGGATTGTTAAAATTAAGCCTGAAGACGAATCTCAACTAGGCGGTTTAATGGATAAGGCAGCGTATCTTGAGATGCTGAAAGGATAAACGATCATGCGTTATCTTCCCCATACCAAAGAAGATATAGAAAGTATGTTAAAGGTGATCGGTCATACATCATTGGATGAACTTTTTAAGTGTATTCCGGATAATCTTAAAACAGAACAGGACATTGATATCCCTGAAAGGCTTTCTGAATGGGAACTCAATGACCACATGGAATCTCTGGCGTCCTTGAATATTGCCTGCAAAGATTATAAATGCTTTATTGGTGCTGGAAGCTATGACCATTACATCCCGGCGATTATTCCGTATCTCATTTCAAGATCTGAATTCATGACAGCGTATACACCTTATCAACCCGAGGTCAGCCAGGGGACACTCCAGGGAATTTACGAATTCCAGACAATGGTGGGTCAGCTTTTAGGAATGGATATTGCCACTGCGTCTCATTACGATTGCGGCACTGCCCTTGCAGAAGCAGCTTTAATCGCCTTGAGGAAAAACAGAAAAGCTGACAGAATTGCTGTATCCGCTTTAACGCACCCAAGTCACCGGCAGATTATTAAAACATATATTCAGCCGACTGGCTATGACCTTGTTGACATTCCCTATACTGCCGACGGCCTTACCGATGTCACTGCCCTGGAAGCAATGGAGGATATTGCAGGGATTGCCATTCAGTCACCTAATTTTTTTGGGAATATCGAAGATTT
>CAYFKW010000003.1:165488-212052 GCA_964343845.1 uncultured Desulfobacula sp.
GGGGGCATTTAAAACTATTGCTGACGCTAAAAAAGTGATGCTGATCACCTCTTTTACAGAAGCATTGGCATATGGACTTTTAAAGAATCCAGGAAGCTTTGGGGCTGACATTGTCGCTGGCGAAGGTCAAAGCCTGGGTATCCCCAAGTCCTTTGGCGGACCGGGTTTGGGCCTGCTTGCTGGAACAAAAAAACAAATGAGAAACCTGCCGGGCCGTTTAATAGGAAAAACAACAGATGCAAATGGTGACCAGGGGTTTGTATTAACGCTGGCGACCCGAGAACAGCATATTCGAAGAGAAAAAGCATCTTCCAACATTTGTTCAAATAATGGGCTTAATGCTATGACTGCAGCCATATACATGGCTGCGGCAGGTAAAATCGGCATTAGAGAAATTGCTCAGCAGAATCATGACAAAGCTGTTTATTTAAAAACAAGCCTTGAAGACAATGGATTCAAACCTGCTTTTGAAACAGCATTTTTTAATGAATTTGTCATGAAAGTACCCAAAGGATTTGAACAAAAACGGACAAGATTAATCAACAACAATTGTATTTTTGCCGGCATGAATTTAGACGCCTTTTATCCGGAACTTCAACAGCATTATTTATTCTGTGCAACAGAGAAAGCATCTAAAGATGATATCGATCAACTGGTAAAGGAGGTGACGTAATGACGCTTCAACCAGGAACCAGCGGACTTATTTTTAATGAACCACAATTATGGGACAAAAGCCGGAAGGGACGCTGTGCCATATCCTTACCAAAATCAGATGTCAAACGCGTTGAGCTTGATGACACCCTTGTAGGGGATTCACCTGACCTGCCTCAACTGTCAGAGCTTGATGTGGTTCGACACTATACCCGGTTGTCTCAATGGAATTTTGGCGTAGATTCAGGCATGTACCCGCTGGGGTCATGCACGATGAAATATAACCCAAAAACCAATGAGGTGCAGGCTTCTCGACAGGGGTTTTCAGGTGCGCATCCGTTATCGGGTGATCAATTTTCCCAGGGTGCATTAAAACTGATGTATCACCTTGAACAATTTCTGGCACAAATCACAGGCTTTGATGCTGTGACCCTTCAACCGGCTGCGGGTGCACATGGTGAACTTACAGGCATGCTGATCATCCATGCATTTCATGCCAAAAAAGGCAGACAGCGTTCCAAGATTATTATTCCGGATACAGCACATGGCACCAACCCGGCCAGTGCAACATTATGCGGATACGAATCTGTTAATGTGACCTCCGGCCCTGACGGAATCCTTGAACCTGAAACAATTGCAGCGGTTATGGATGAAGACACTGCCGGAATTATGGTAACCAATCCAAACACTCTGGGTCTTTTTGAATCAAATATCAGTAAAATTGCAGATATTGTACATTCAAAAGGAGGACTTGTCTATGGAGATGGTGCAAATATGAATGCCATCATGGGGATTGTAAAGCCGGGAGAAATCGGCATTGATGTCCTTCATTTAAATCTTCATAAAACGTTTTCCACACCCCATGGCGGCGGCGGCCCAGGTTCAGGACCGGTTGCAGTGATTAAAGCGCTTGAGCCCTTTTTGCCAGTACCTAAAGTAGCAAAAGAACTTAATACATATAGATTTGTAACTGACTGTCCTGATACCATCGGCAGAATTCATACCTTTTACGGACATTTCGGCGTTATGGTAAGGGCGTATGCATACATTTTATCCATGGGAGCCGAAGGGTTAAAAGATGCCAGTAAATTTGCTGTATTGAATGCCAATTATGTCAAAGAAAGTTTAAAAGGCACCCTTAACCTGCCATATGATAAACCCTGCATGCATGAATGTGTGTTTAATGACAAATTTCAGAGTCAACATCAGATTACGACCATGGACATGGCAAAACGCCTGTTAGATTATGGATTTCACCCTCCAACTGTCTATTTCCCGCTGGTCGTGGATGGTGCATTTATGGTAGAGCCCACTGAAACTGAATCAAAAGAATATATTGACCAGTTTATCCATGCAGTCAAAGCCATTGCAGAAGAGGCAGAAACAGAACCAGAGAAATTGAGGAAAGCACCTCATTTAACAAAAGTAACCCGGCTTGATGAGGTGACGGCAGCAAGGAAGCCATGCCTGTGCGGTTAGGTCAGCAGGCGCGCGCTGCTGTATTCATTGATCTTAAGACATTAGAATACAGAAGAGCGCTTGATTTGCAAATCCAGACTGTACACAAAAAGATAAAAAATCCGTCAGCCAGAGATAAAATTTATTTTGTCCAACACCCTTCTGTGTTTACCCTTGGCAAACGGGGCGGTAAAGAGAATTTCAGTGTACCCGACTCTTTTTTAGCAGAAAAAAAAATTGACACCGTCCAAACGCAGCGAGGTGGAAATATAACCTATCACGGCCCGGGACAGGCTGTTCTGTATCCGATTATTGATATAGAAAGAAACAAAATCGGAGTCAAAGAATTTGTGCATGGCCTTGAAGAGATCATGAAAAGAACCGCAAGGGATTTTCATATCAATGCGAACAGAGATGACCGTAATCACGGGATATGGATTAATAATTCAAAATTAGGCAGTGTCGGCATATCCATCAAAAGGGGGGTCTCTTTTCATGGTCTTGCCATGAACATAAATATTGATCTGGAGCCCTTTTCATGGATCAATCCCTGCGGTTTAAAGCACATTGCCATGACCTCATTAAAGCAAGAACTTTCCCGTCAAAAAAGGGACAGTCACATTCCAATGAGTAAAATCCGGGACTCCTTTATAAACCATTTTTCAACTATCTTCAGTTACACGATTCAACAATGAAACACATAAAAAAACACGGCAAACCGTCCTGGCTTAAAAAAAGCCTTCCAAAAGGAGGCGATTATCAACGCGTTACAAAACTGCTTTCACAGGCTCAATTGCACACGGTCTGCCAGGAGGCCGGTTGCCCCAACATGTTTGAATGTTTTTCAAAGGACACCTCCACATTCATGATTCTCGGCACCAGATGCTCCCGAAATTGTCAATTTTGCAATGTAATGCCAGGTGTTCCTTCTCCTGTTGATATGAATGAACCGCTGCGGGTCGCCAAAGCCGCACTTGATCTTAAATTAAGCTATATTGTTATTACTTCTGTTACCAGAGACGATCTCAAAGATGGCGGTGCATTCCAATTCGCAGCAACCATTAAAGCGATAAAACAGGCATATTCAATCCTGCCGAAGATCGAAGTACTTATCCCGGACTTCAAGGGCAGCATAAATGCTTTAAAAACAGTCATTTCAGCAGGACCCGATGTATTAAATCACAATATTGAGACAGTTTCCTCCCTTTATTCCACAGTGAGGCCGGAAGCTGATTATCAGCAGTCTCTGACACTCATCAAAAATGTAAAACGCATTGCCCCCTTTATGATAACTAAATCAGGTATTATGGTTGGCCTGGGCGAGTCTCTGGAAGAGCTTGAGCAGTCCATGGCAGACCTTTTTAAACAGGGCTGCGACATTATAACGCTGGGTCAGTACCTGCAGCCGACACGATCTCATCTGGATGTAAAAAAATATTACACCCCCAGAGAATTTGAACAGCTTGAACAAAAAGCGTATCGAATAGGATTTAAAAAAGTCGCGGCCGGACCCTTTGTCCGGAGTTCCTATCAGGCCAGGGATTTATTCGAGTCCTAAATTGTTAATTGCAGCACCTTATTAAACAGTTATGGATGGTACTACATTCTTTTCTTTGTCTTTAAAATCTCCGGCCTTGCAGATTTCGATATAGGAGGCCCCATGTTTGGCACCAAAACTGCCGGCAAGTATAATGATCAAGTCTTCCTCTGTAAAGCATTTGTCGTCCATCAGCATCTGAATCCCATCTTTTAAAGGCTCAGCCGACGTTACATTCATTTCAATAAAATTGGCAATCACACCAAATGAAAGAGACAGCTGGCGCATTACTTTTTTATCATAAATTTGCGCATAGATGGGGCTGTCTCCCCTGTATGCGGCCAGTTCGCGGATTGATCGTCCGGTCAGTGAATCGGCAACAATACCTTTGGCATTTAACCGCAGCGCTGCTTTTACAGCAGCTTTAGCCAGATAGGCTGTCACCTTGTCTTCTATATTATACGGCACATCAATAAAGCTGCTTTTTTTATCCTCAACCTCTTTCGCAATTTTTGCCATGGTTCTCAACGCGACTTCAGGGTACTTGCCATTGGCTGTCTCCCCGGACAGCATCAAGGCATCTGCATGATCCAGGCAGGCATTGGCAACGTCAGACACTTCTGCTCTTGTGGGCCTTGGAGATTCAATCATAGAATGCAGCATCTGAGTGGCAACTATGACCGGTTTTCTTTTCTCTATGCAGGTGCGAACGATCTGTTTCTGTATCAGCGGAATCTTTTCGGTTGGGATCTCTACAGCCAGGTCTCCTCTGGCAATCATAATCCCATATGCATGATCCAGAATTTCATATAAATTTTCAACACCTTCTGAATTTTCTATTTTGGCAATAATTTTAATGTCTGATTTTTTTTTATCCAGAATCTTCTGGACAGCAAGGACATCATTTTCATTTCTCACAAAAGAATGAGCGATAAAATCTATATCATTGTCTGCGGCAAATTCAATAAACCCTTTGTCTTTTTTACTCAAAGCCGGCAGTGTTACATGAACAGACGGGATATTGACACTTTTCCTGGCATTGATAACACCGTCATTTTCAACATAACATTTTAAATATTCATCGTCTTTATCCATAACCGCCAATGCTATTAACCCGTCATCAATCAGAATGGAACTGCCCACAGGGATGTCTTTTACAAACTGATCATAGTTCACACAGATAATATCCTCTCTGGATATTTCATCCGGGGCGCCTTTAATTTTTATGGTATCCCCATATTTTACTGAAAGCGATTTTTCACAATCGCAGGTTCTGATTTCAGGACCTTTTGTATCCAGTAAAATACCGATCTTGTCCGATACTTTTTTCGTATTTTCTATAACCTCTAGCGCATCAGCATGTGTCATGTGTGCTGTATTCAATCGAACAACATTCATCCCTGCCCAATACAGCCCTTTAATAAACTCAGGAGAACAATTCAAATTAGAGATGGTAGCGACGATTTTTGTGTTTCTTCTCATCATAGGCAAATCCTCCTTTACTGCACATAGCGATAATAAAACCTTCAAGGGTTGTCTTCTCATCAAAAGACGAAGATTTCATTTTATAATCTATATCACTTAAAAAAAGTATAATCTGGTTTAGTTCATTTAATGTAAAGCAGTCAGATTTTTGAAATACCTGGTAAACAGGATATGCATTTTTCGGATTCGGCGCAAGAAAAAGATCTGTCGATTTATTTTTTTTCAGTATCTGCCCCTCTTCGGTTAAATACTTTTCATGCGTGTCAATTTCTAATCGGATATCTTTATCATGACGGATGATCAGTGGTAATACAGTTTGCCTGAAAAGATTAAAATTCATTTTTTTGAATTCAAGTTTGTTTTCCTGATACCATTTTACTGCAAAACATTTCACTAAAATGAGTTTACGAAACTGATTCTCAAATGATTTTAAAATCTGTAAAGGATGATACCCTTCACTCAGTAAAGAACTCAGATAAAACACTGCATTTTTTTTATCTTTATCCATGAGTGCGTTTGTTAAATTAAAGACAGGGTCTTTTCTTTCCCTTTTTATAACTGCTTTTATATCTGCAAGCGTAATGTGTTGATTTTTACCGGCATATGTAATCAATTTTTCCAAATTTTGGGAAAACTGGTCAAGGTTAAATCCGGTTAAATCCACTAACGCATGAAACGCCTGATTGTCTAATGTTTTCCCTGCTCTGGATATGAATTGTTCAGCCACACT
Organism: uncultured Desulfobacula sp.; assembly: GCA_964343845.1. Lineage (GTDB taxonomy): Bacteria > Desulfobacterota > Desulfobacteria > Desulfobacterales > Desulfobacteraceae > Desulfobacula. Next base: position 171,350 of record CAYFKW010000003.1, read on the forward strand.
TTGAAGGACAGCTCTTTGTTCATCCAAATCTACCTTTCTTGCCCCTTTTGCCACAGAGCAATCGATGATCAGACCATTTTCCTGAATCGCTTTATAAACTTTTTTTCGTTTATCAATGGTGGAAGCGGTTAACACCAAATAATGATTCCGGGGAATACCTTTTCCAATATAATCGACAAAGAGATCGAGTTCTGCAGATGTAAAATTAATCTCCTGGGTTTTTTGGTGAAATTGAAATAATGGAATGTTTTTAATTAGAACCATCTTTTTAGGGACTAAAAACGAAAACGTAGAGACATGCTCAATAATGTCTCCCATGGAAACAAAACCGCCTTCTAATATTTCCTGAGCATATTCAACCTGATCATCACCGAGCAAAAGCATCGAAATAGATTTTATCGCTTTTTTTATCAGGTACGGTTCACCAAAAACCAGAATGAGATTGGGAATGTCTTTGTCCTGAACCCCTTTTAAAAACGCATCAAGGCCGTGATGTTTAACCACCTGGTTATTTTTTGTCATAACTGGATCTTGAAAGCTGATTTAATAAAATAAACGCAACGATAAAAACCACGAACCCAATACCTTGAGACATGGAAATAAAATCAAAAATAAAATCTCCCCGGAAATCACCTCTGAAAAATTCTATAATGGACCTGAATAAGGCATAAAGCATGATATAGCTTAGAAAAACCATTCCATCGAATTTTTTTCTTTTCATTAAGAAAAGGAGAATACAAAACAGTGTTAAATTGGAGCCCACAGAATACAGCTGCGTCGGATGCAGGTAAACATCCAGAGGGGCAAGACTTTGAGGATGCGTGAATTTAACCGCAATGGGAAGATCGCATTCCTTTCCATAACAGCATCCGGCAAAAAAACATCCAATTCTCCCAAACGCATGTGCAAGGGCAACACCAGGTGCAATGATGTCTGCCGTTTTCCAGATTTCAATTTTTTTATATTTAAGATACACAGCAGCAGCGATAACAGCAGTTATAAACCCGCCAAAAAAGACCAATCCGCCATTCCAGATTTTAAATATATCTATTAAGCTGGTGCTGTAAGATTTAAAATTGATCATCACATACAGTAACCGTCCCCCCACGATACCGGATAACAGTATGATAAAGTATATGTCTGATATAATCTGGGGCCGGACCTGTTGCGGTTTTCCGATTTTTTGAGAAACCCATATGGCGGATAAAAGTCCTACAGCAATGAAAAAACCATAGGTATAGAGACTGAAGCTGCCAATATGAAGAAGGATAGGATGCATGATATTTATAATTCAGGAAGTTTATTAAATAAAATATGATAGATTAAAATACCCATTCCTATAGAAATTGCACTGTCAGCAACATTAAATGCAGGCCAGTGGGAGGAACCGATGTAGAAGTCAAGGAAATCCACGACCTTTCCATAACGAAACCTGTCAATCAAATTTCCGATGGCACCGCCAAAGATCAATGCCAAGCCATAAGAAAGGAAAATAAAGGTAGCAGCACATCTTTTATAAAACCACAATACAAACAAAGCAACCATAGAGGACATGAACAAGAAAATAAACTTTCTGATTTCAGGTGACTGCGAGGCGAAAAGACCAAAGGCCCCCCCGGGATTCAAAATATGTGTAATATTAAAAAAATTATGAATGACACCAATGCTGTCATACAGTGCAATATTTATTTTGATTATATATTTTGTAACCTGGTCAGCAAAAACAACAAAACCGCTGACCAGAATCAATCTTATCCAACCTTTTGAATCCAAATTCAATTTACACTATCTTTTTTAAAGCAGTTGCACATCTTCCACAAGTTGTGGGATGCTCAGGTTCATTTCCAATCGTTGTATCAAATCGCCAGCATCGCTCACACTTTTCACCTGTTGCCTTTTTCACCTGAATTGCAAGACCGTCTATTTCTTTACCCTGATAGGCTGAATCGTCAAGCATCTCCACAACAGATGCCATAGACACAATAAATATATCATTAAGATTTTCAGTTAAATTCTCAACAATTGCTTTTAAGGGTGTGTCCGGCAATTTAATTTCAAGGGCTGCATCCAATGGATGACCGATCAGTTTTTCTTTTCTTGCCTCCTCAAGCGCTTTTGTCACTTCACTTCTAAGCATCCTGATTTGTTCCCATTTTTCAGCAAGCGTCTGATCTTCCCATTCATCATTAAGACTTACCATGTCTTCAAGGTGGATACTTTCTTTCTGGTTTGAAGCCCCGGGCATATGTTTATATATTTCATCGGCTGTGAACGGCAGTATCGGTGCCATTATCTTTGTAACAGCATCCAGAATAATAAACATGACAGTCTGAGCGTCCCTTCTCAACGGATCAGCAGCAGGAGATGTATAAAGTCTGTCCTTTATAATATCCAGATAAAAAGAGGATAGATCTACGACACAAAAATTATGCAGCGTATGGTAAATGGTATGAAATTCATATTTTTCATATGATGTAAGCGATCGTTTTACAACATGGTGAAGCCTGTGAAGAATAAATCGGTCTAATTCTGACATCTCCTGAATCGGACTTAAGTCTTTGGCTACATCAAAATCTGAAAAATTCCCTAACATAAACCTGCAGGTATTTCTAATTCTTCTATATGCATCTGATAATTGTTTGATGATATTATTTGAAATGCTGACATCCCCTCTGTAATCAGCCGAGGCTGCCCAAAGTCTTAACACATCTGCCCCATATTGTTTAATCACTGATTCCGGTGCCACAACATTTCCTACGGATTTTGACATTTTGTGACCATTTTCATCTACCACAAACCCATGGGTAAGAACGGCCTTATATGGCGCTTTGCCAGTTCTCCCAACGGCAGTTAAAAGAGAGGAGTGAAACCAGCCCCGATGCTGATCACTGCCTTCAAGATACATATCTGCTGGTCGCGAAAGCCCTTCTCTCTCTTCTAACACGGCTGCATGGCTTACCCCCGAATCAAACCATACGTCAAGGATATTGTGGTCTTTTGTAAAATTTTCAGACCCGCACTTTTCACAGGTTGCCCCTTCAGGCATTAAAAATTTTGCATCTTTATCAAACCAGATATCTGAAGAATGTTCTGTGAATAATTCATGTATTTTATCTACAGATTCACGGGTAACATATACCTCTTTGCAGTCCTGACAATGAAACACGGGAATGGGGACACCCCAGGACCGCTGCCGGGACAGGCACCAGTCCGGTCGGTACTCAATCATTGAATATATTCTTTCACGGCCCCATGATGGAATCCACTGCACATTGTTAATTTCCGCTAATGTGTTTTTTCGAAGTCCTAATTTATCCATGGAAATAAACCATTGCGGGGTTGCTCGGAAAATGACAGGTTTTTTACACCGCCAGCAGTGAGGATACGAATGAGACATATCCTCATTTTTAAGCAGCATCTTTAACTGTGATAATTTTTCATTAATCGTGGTGTTTGCCTTGAAGATAAATTCACCACCAAAGCATTCAACCTCTTTTGAAAAAACACCATTGTCTTCCACGGGTGAATAACAGTCCAATCCATACTGCCTGCCCACTATATAGTCATCTGCACCATGGCCTGGTGCTGTGTGGACACAACCGGTTCCGGCTTCCAAAGTGACATGCTCCCCTAAAATGATGACAGAGTCTCTATCATATATCGGATGTTTGCAGGTTTTATTTTCAAGCGCCTGTGCTGTAATCTCATTAAGAACAGTGTAGTTTTCGATCCCGAATGCTTTCATCACATCATCTACCAGATCTTTAGCTAAAATCAAAACACCCTGATTTTCTGTCTTTACAGCCGCATAGATAAAACTGGGATGAAGGCATATCCCAAGATTTGCAGGAAGCGTCCATGGCGTTGTTGTCCATATAACGACAAACATATCATCCTCTATCCCAGGCAGTACTTCTCTAACATCATTGTTCACTGGAAATTTTACATAAATTGAAGGAGAGGTATGATCGTGATATTCTATTTCAGCTTCTGCAAGCGCTGTCTGGCAACTACAGCACCAGTAAATAGGTTTTTTGCCTAAAAACATATCACCAGACAAAGCAAATTCGCCACATTCTTTAGCAATCCTGGCTTCATACGGATAGTTCATTGTCAAATAGGGTTCATCCCATTCTCCTGCGACACCGAACCGCTTAAACTCTTCTCTTTGAATATCAACAAACCGAGCTGCATAAGATCTGCATTCCCTGCGGACTTCTACATCTGTCATCTCTTTTTTCTTTTTGCCCAGTTTTTTGTCCACATTATGTTCAATGGGGAGTCCATGACAATCCCAGCCTGGGATATATGATGCATCAAATCCAGCCATTTGCCTTGACCTGACGATAATATCTTTTAAAATTTTATTGATGGCATGCCCCATGTGTAAATGTCCGTTGGCATACGGAGGGCCATCATGAAGGATAAAGGGAGGTTTACCTTTGGATTGTTCTCTTAATTTCTCGTAGATCTTTTTTTCTTCCCATTCCTTTAACTGTTGGGGTTCCCGTTGCGGCAGATTGGCCTTCATTGCAAATTTGGTAAATGGCAGGTTCAAGGTTTTCTTATAGTCCATTATTCCTCCGGTATCGGATCTAATTAGTTTCATTAATTGAACTTTTCTTTGTACGGCCAAACAGCTAAAATGTCAAGAATTAACACATTAAAGCCTTGTAATTGTTATTTTCCTTTTAACCTAGTCTATAACGAAATTAAGGGGTCAAATATTGACAAAACAAAATGCCTTAAAGAATACAAAACAATCATGTATCTATTTAAGTATTTGTGGTATGGGTAAATTAGCTGAATTGTTGTTTTGGCAGTAACGTTCAAAAAGTCAAATACAAGTATTGATACACACATAAAAAGATAAACTCCTGACAACCTGAAGCAGATCCATCATTAAATGCAATTTGAATCATTAAATATTAAAAACCACATATTATTAATCATCAGCTTCATCATTTTTTTGTTCTTTTTCTTTCTGCTGCTAAAATTTTATTCTGACCTGACCATAAAAAAAATAACGTACCATGCTCTATTTGAAACAGAAGATCGACTCACACCATCTGAACATCTTGCAAAAAACAAATTGTACAAAGAAGATCAAGCCATATTTTTGCTCAGCTTATGGGTTGCTAAAAAACATGAATTCAGAACGAATAAAACTAAATTTTCACCGGTAATTGAAAACCCAGCAAAACAAAATATCTTAGAACGACTTAATCCAGTATTAAAAATTCTGGAGAGAAAAGAAATTCCATCGTGGTTCAGATTTCAAAGCGGTTTTTATGACTTGATAAATCAAAAATATTTTTATTGTGATTCTGCTGTAAGGATGCTGGGCGCGATGGTCTCAAGCTTGGGGTATACAGAAGCGTGCCAGCTCAATATTATTAATTATTCAAGTGGCAGTCATTCTGTATTAAGTTTTAAACATCAACAGACCCAAAAAGAATATATGGTAGATCCTTTATATGGTGGTATCCCCTTTTACAAGGATTGTCTAAATTTTCAAACCCTGCAGTCGCTTTTAAATAAAGGATTCCCGGCAGAAAAAATTTTCCTTCCTTTGGTTGACAAACCTGATTACAGTTTTTATTCCAAATTTTCACAGATTGCGTGCGCCTGTCAGGGTGAAAAATTAGAAATTATCGCAACACTGCCGAAAATGTATCAGAAAGAGTTAATTTTAAATCAAAAAAATATGAATTTGTATCGATATTTTAATTATTTTGGATCTATTTATTCGAGGGATTGGGTCCGTTCATTCAAAGCGGTAGAAAATGTTACGATTGAATTTCAATTGAATAGCAAACCTGATATATCTCTTATTAAATCAAATAAACCTTATTTAATCCGTGATAATACTGTCATCTTTAGACTTTTAAAAAATGAAAAACTCATCTTTCATAACAGAAAGGCAAAACGATATTATTTAAATCCGTCAAGAAACAGCCAGCCGATATCTCAAATCAGACTTAAAAAGCTACTGGATTATTAATAAGCTATCTCTACATATTCTGTGTTGATAAAATTTAGTCTTATATATTTACCTTTGCATCTTTCTAATATCTGTTTTTCAATTGAATAATATATCGATCTGACTGTTCTAATGGCAATTGATAATGGTTCGAATGAATGTAATACTGTTTTACCATCTTTGAAGTGATCTCCATTTCAGCATTTTTCCCTTTCATGGCATATAGTGTCCCTTTATCTTTTATTAAAGGTAATGCAAGAGAGACAAAATTTTCAAGTTGTGTAAATGCTCTGGATATCACTGCATCAAATTGATTTTTGTAATTCTTATTTTCATGAAGATCTTCAATTCTTGAATGAATCGCTTCAATATCTTTTAAATTTAATGTCCTGATAATGTGTTTTAAAAAATTAACTTTTTTCTGCGAAGAATCTATTAATACAATCGATAATGAGGGATTCATAATTTTAATGGGGATCCCGGGAAATCCGCCCCCTGATCCAACATCGACCAGCGTGTTTTCATTTTTCAGGTATGCGGTTGCGGCGATTGAATCAATAAAATGCTTTTCAGCCACTTTTAACGGATCTTTTATGGCTGTAAGGTTTATGCGTTTATTCCATTTTATCAGTTCATTTGCGTGAATAGACATCAATTGTACCTGCTGTTTGGAAACAGTCAAACCAAGTGTTTTTGAACCATCGATTATGCTATTTTGAAATTCTGGCATTGCGGCTTATGAAAAAAAAGTCATTGTTTATGATTTTCAGTTGACAAATTAAGGTTTTATCTATACTATATTCGCCTTTATAAGCTAAGTTTAACTTCGAGTTCACACTATCAAAATCGCAATAATTTAGCAATATTTTATACAGGAGAATGCCTTGGGTAACACGTGCGTTTAAAACAAAGTAATTTAAAGGCAACTTATACATTCATAAAGGTGAGTTAAAAAATGATCAGAGATTTAAAAAGAGTGAGAAATATCGGTATCAGTGCCCATATCGATTCCGGTAAGACCACGTTGACAGAAAGAATTCTTTTTTACACTGATAGAATCCACAAGATCAATGAGGTAAGAGGAAAAGATGGTTCAGGCGCTATTATGGATTCAATGGAGCTTGAAAAAGAAAGAGGCATAACCATTGCGTCAGCAGCCACATATTGTGAATGGAACAAACACAATATTAATATCATAGACACGCCAGGGCATGTTGACTTTACTGTTGAGGTTGAACGGTCTTTAAGGGTATTGGATGGGGTTGTATTGATACTTTGCTCCGTGTCTGGTGTTCAGTCACAATCCATTACTGTGGACCAGCAAATGAAGCGATATGAGGTTCCCTGTATTGCATTTGTCAATAAATGTGACAGATCCGGTGCTAATCCTTCAAAAGTCAGCGCCCAGTTGAAAGATAAACTCGGACACAATTCTGTCATGATGCAGCTTCCCATCGGTCTTGAAGACAAACATGAAGGTGTCATTGATCTGGTTGCCATGAAAGCCTATTATTTTGAAGGAGATAACGGCGAGAGTGTTGTCGTGAAAGAGATTCCAGGTGACATGGCAGAAGAAGCGCAGCTGGCACGTGAAGAAATGATCGATTCTGCTTCCCTGTATTCAGAAGAATTAACAGATGCAATACTAGAAGAAACAGAAATTTCTGAAGAGATGATTATGACCGCTGTCAGAGCAGGAACCATCGCAAGAGAAATGACACCGGTTTTCCTTGGATCAGCTTATAAGAATAAAGCTGTACAGCCACTTTTGGATGCAGTCGTTAATTACCTGCCCTCTCCTGTTGAAATTGACAATGAAGCCATTGATTTAGATAATAATGAGGAAACCGTCATCCTTGAAAGTAATTTTGACAAACCTACCGTTGCGCTGGCCTTCAAACTTGAAGACGGTCAATATGGACAGCTTACCTATATCAGAGTCTACCAGGGATGTATCAATAAAGGAGATACGCTCATTAACTCCAGGGACGGCAAAAAAATAAAAGCAGGCCGCCTTATTCGAATGCATTCATCACAGATGGAAGATGTGGAGGCAATACCTGCCGGGCATATTGGTGCGATGTTTGGCATTGACTGTGCATCAGGAGATACTTTTGTATCAAAAGAAATCAACTATTCAATGCTTGCCATGCATGTGATGGAACCAGTTATTTCACTTTCGATTGTACCCAAGGATAATAAAGCTCAAATCAACATGTCAAAAGCGTTAAACCGTTTCACTAAAGAAGACCCGACCTTTAAAACATACATGGATCATGAAACGGGCGATACAATCATTCAGGGGATGGGAGAGCTTCATCTTGAGGTGTATGTTGAAAGAATGAAAAGGGAGTATGACGCTGAAGTTGAAACAGGCAAGCCAAGAGTTGCCTACAGAGAAACCATTACCAAAAAGGCACTATTTAACTATACCCATAAAAAACAAACCGGGGGTGCTGGTCAATTCGGTCGTGTTGCAGGGTTTATTGAGCCTTGCGAAGATGAATTTGAATTTGTAAATAAAATTACAGGCGGCAGGATACCAACACAATATATACCAGCCTGTGAACAGGGTTTTGAAGCCTGTATGGAGAAAGGCCCTAAACTTGAGTTTCCCGTTACAGGAATTAAAGTTACCATTGATGATGGTGCATATCATGCAGTCGACTCTTCTGAAATGGCGTTTAAATCAGCGGCAAGAGGGGCTTTTCTCGAAGCTTACAACAAAGCAAAGCCTGTGATCAAAGAACCGATCATGAAAGTGGTCATTGAAACACCCAATGAATTTCAGGGGGCATGCATGGGGTTAATCAACCAGAGACGAGGGATTATCCAAGGGTCCCAGGAAGAAGGTGTTATGTCTGTTATCGAGTCGCAGGTGCCCTTATCGGACATGTTTGGGTTTTCTACTATCCTTCGATCTGCTACACAAGGTAAAGCACAGTTTACAATGGAATTTTCGACTTACAAACAGGTGCCGCAATCTGTTGCAGAGGAAATTGCCAGAAAAAGACAAGAAGAAAAAACGCAAAATAAATAAGACGTTTATATACATACGATAGAGAGGTAACATGCTAAAAAAAGATCTTATTCTCAGAAGTCCGGTTTCAAAAACCATAGGGATTGACAACGTTAAAGCCGGCAGATTTGGTGCTGTTCTTTCAAGAGCTGGTGTTGGAAAAACAAGCTTTCTTGTTCAGATTGCTTTAACTCAACTGCTTGACAACCAGAAAATACTTCACATCAGTCTTGATGATTCCATGGAAAAAATAAACATCAGATACAGTGAAGGGTATACCAATCTTGTCGATTCAATTGGGTATGTTGATCCGCAAAAAGCTGTGCGTGTATGGGAAGATATCAATCCCAATAAAGTCGGCATCAGCTATAATGAAACCACTTTTGATACGCAGAAAATTGGTGATTACCTTAAAAGTTTTGTTAAAGCAGATTTGATACTTCCTTCAATAATGATCATTGACGGATTGAATTTTGATACAGATATTTCAGATACGCTTGCTGCTTTAGAAGATTTAAATAAAGAATTCTCAATCTTTACCTGGTTTTCAATGAAAAGCCATCGGGAAGAAGATCTCTGTGCGGATGGATTCCCTATTCAATTGGAAACCCACAAAGACAGGTTTGATAAAGCAATTTTCCTCCAGCCTGTTGAAGACAAAATCGAAGCCGTTATCTTGAAAGATGGGGATCGAACTGATCGAAGGTACAAGTTAGACCCTGCAACCATGATGACGATAGAATTTACATAATTTCTGACCAGCAATTTCTACATCAGTGCCGCAAGTCAGGTGACATGATTTGCGGCTTTTTTTACTCTCACTGAAAAAGATATTAATCCTGATTTCGTTCAATAGCCTGACGGCATATCCTGGCTACTCTTAAGCTTGCATGCAGCTATAAATTTTTCCCATGGTAGAGCTAAAAACTGAGGGCAGACTTTTTTTGAAATAGGCTGTTTGAGGCTTTCAAGAGATTCTCTAGTAAATACCGTAACAATGTGTTCAAAAACAGGTGAATTTCCAATGACATATCGCTGCCCCGTCATCAAAACAGTTAAATATCATCTGCTGGCAGACTGTTTCCGGCTATGAGACCCCAACCCTGCTGCTCCAGATAATGTTGTGCTCACACCACACAAACAATTGTCTCCGTTTTTCCAAAATCAGCTACATATAAAGATCTAAAAAAAATAATAAAACTGCTGATTTTTCTCTTGCGTCAAAAAAAGATATGAATAATGATAACAGTCATGTTTCATGCAAAGACAGGTTGTTTAGGCCCGTTTCCACATGGGTAAGGATTATGGTGATGCAGATGCACCTGTTTATAATAGACCTGATCAATTTCAAAAAGTTAAAACAATCATGTGAAAGCGGTTTGATTCATTTTATCTGTTTGTGATATACAAAATTTTTAAACCGTCATTTGGCTATGGTAAACCACAATAATTTAGATATGCAGAAGAAATAGCGTTAAATGAAACAAACCATACTTAAGCGCCTTGTTACCGGAAACATGATAATGCTCAGCTTTGTTGTTTTCTTTGGTGCCCTGGTGGTTTTTCAACTTGACAAGCTTCATACATTATCAATTTCAATTGTCGATGTGGATACAAAAGGTGAAAGAATTTGTGAAAGCTTAAGTACGTCTATCAGAGAGATGCTGACCTTTGAAAAAAAGTACATTATTTCAAAAGACAAAGATTATTTTAAACGCTATCTGCAGCTAAAATCCGTTTTTGAAGAAGAAACCGCTTTCCTTGTTGAATTATTGCGGACACCCGAACTTCAAGCGCAAGCAGCAAATATGGTTAACCTTTTTAAATTATATACAACATCATTTATCAATGAAACACAGGACCTGGACAATCTGCCAAACAAGGATACCGATCCCGATCCTTCCAGAAATAGAGAACAACTGGTTGTCCAAATCGAAAACAAATTGAGGCATATCATTTTCAGCATAAATGAAGATAAAACATCTAAAATACTATTATCCAACCACATGATTAATGGATTCATTAAATTAACAATCGGTATTACCGGATTTGCGTTTCTTCTTGGTTTGTTGATTTCGATCGTAAACACAAGGGTTATTACCAGATCTATTTCTCTTCTAAAGCAACAGACCGGTGAGATTGCAAAGGGAAGATTCAATCAAATCGAACCGCTATCCTCAACGCCAAAAGAAATCAAAGATCTAACCAATCACTTTAATGTGATGTGCACGCGGCTGAAAGAACTGGAGGTTATGAAGGCAGACTTTATCAGCCATTTTTCTCATGAACTTAGAACACCGGTCACCTCTATTAAAGAAGCCTCTAGTATGCTTGACATGCAGCTTTTTCAATCTGACCCGATAAAACAAAAAGAGTTGTCGCAGTTGATTATCAGTGAATGTGACAGACTGATTCTCTCCATAGAGCAGATTCTTGACCTGTCCAGAATGGAAGTGTTTAAAATGGAGTATACGTTTTCAAAGGCCAATATAATTGATGTGATCAAAAATGCGTTGGAAAAATTTGTTCCATCACTTGAAAACAAAAATATTGATCTTCAAGTGATATTTGATAAAGATATTCCAGAATGCAATATGGATGTTATCAGAATTGAGGAAGTTATCAACAACCTTGTTTCCAATGCGCTGAGATATACACCTGAAGATGGGAGCATTGAGGTGAGTATATCTGTACTTGAAAAGAAAAGGAAAGTGCAGGTATCTGTGTCTGATAATGGATGTGGTATTGACAAGAAAAACCTTGAAGCAATTTTTGAAAAATTTAAAAGAATTGATCGGGGAGACCAGACATTGAGAGGTTCTGGTCTGGGTCTTGCAATATCAAAACATATAATTAAAGCACATAAAGGAAAAATATGGGCGGAAAGCGAAAATTTCAAAGGTACAAAAATATTTTTTGTGCTGCCTGTGGCATGATCGCCGTTTTTTTTATTTTTGGGTGTCAGTATCAGTATTATCCAAAAATTGTAATTGAAACGGTTGAAGGTAAGGAAGGCTTGGAATATTTAGTCAAGGCCAATGAACATGTAAAGAAAAAAGAATTCGAAAAGGCGCTGGAGGAGAATAAAAAGGCGTATAATGCTTTTCCACCTGCACAGAAACAAGATGCAATTGTACAAAAGGCATTGATTTTTGCGCAGCCTGATTATGAAAATAAAGATTATGAAAAATCTTTATTCTGTCTGGATCTTTTAGATGACGAGGAGCAAAAAGGCCTTCTATCCTATACATCTTTTATGATTTATTCAGTTCTTGAGGAATCCAGGCGTCTTGAAGAAAAAGATAACGCTTTGAAACAGTCAAACAAAGCCTTGGAGCAGTCAATTAAAAAGTATAAGAAATCCATCAAATACTTACGCCGGGAACAAGAAAAGTCTAAAGTGTATATTGCCAAACTTGAAAAACAGATCAAACAGCTTAAAGCCATTGATTTGAATTCTATTGACAAAAAAAAGGTGGGGTCAGATGAGTAAAATCCTTGTTGTAGATGATGATACCTCTATTGTAAAAGTATTGAAAATGCGACTTGAAGCCAGCGGGTATGACGTGTCTGCTGCATCCAGCATTGGTGAAGCGCTTAAAGTGGCCAAAGATACAACATTTGACCTTGCCCTCCTGGATTACAAGCTTGGAGATGGAAATGGCGTTGAATTAATGGAAAAACTGCAACCCATGATGCCCAGGATTCAAATCATTATTCTCACAGCTTATGGTACGATAGAGAATGCAGTAAAAGCGATGAAACAAGGCGCCTATACCTATTTGACTAAACCATTTGATGACGCTCAATTAATGCTTCAGGTAAAAAACTGCCTGGAAAAAAGTAACTTGTCAAAAGAAGTAGAAACGCTTCGAAATATGGTGTCAGATCAATTGGGGTTTAAAAATATTATCTGTCGAAGTGATTCAATGATAAAAGTACTTAACCGGGTAAAACAGGCAGCTTCAACAGATTCGACAGTTCTGATATCGGGTGAGAGTGGTACAGGAAAAGAACTCATTGCAAAATCGGTTCATCTTGCAAGCGAAAGAAGAAAAAACCCATTTATTGCTGTTAATTGTGCTGCACTTCCTGAAAATCTTTTTGAAAGTGAACTTTTCGGGTATGAAAAAGGGGCATTTACAGGTGCTGCAAAAAACAAAGCAGGTTTTTTGTCCCAGGCACAACAAGGAACTTTCTTTTTTGACGAGGTCTCTGAAATCCCTTTGCCAATGCAGGTAAAATTGTTGAGAGTTTTACAAGAAAATGAATTCTATCCTTTGGGAAGCAATAAAAAGATTGAATTTGACACGCGTATTATCGCTGCAACTAATAAGGATTTATCTGAGGCAGTGCAGTCTGGAAATTTCCGGCAGGATCTATTTTACAGAATACATGTCATTCCAATCAGCATTCCTCCTTTAAGAGATCGGCATGCCTGCATCCCTCTTCTTGTAGACCATTTTATAAAAGACTATGCCCAGTCCATGCAAAAAACCATCAGGCGGTTATCCACAAGTGCCATGAATAAAATCATGCAGTATAAATGGCCTGGAAATGTCAGAGAACTTAAAAATGTCATTGAATATGCCGTTGCAATGAGTGATTCAGATGTTATTGGTGATGAACTTATCTTACCGGACCTGACCGATGGCAAGCCGTCAAATCAATTTAAGCCTTTAAAAACCGCCAAAAAGGAATTCGAGCGGGATTACATCAAGGATCTTCTTTTAAGAACAGGCGGGAATGTAACGCAAGCAGCCAAGTTAGCAGGGAAATATAGGGCTGATTTTTATGAATTAACAAAAAAATACAGTCTTGAAATTGACCAGTTCAGGTCGAACAGAACTTAGCCCATTTTTTTTACCAGTTTTGTCTTTTCGATATCAATGTTAAAACTAAGAACCATTTAAACGGTTCTCATATTTATATTCCTGAGTAATGCACATTTAACCTATAACAGCGTGAAAGCGTTGCAGCCTCAATTTACTGCTGCGTTCTGCCGGTCAAAGGAATCCAATTCATGAAAGTCATCACCCTGTTCTCCATTCACAAATCGTTGGCTGTACCTGAATTCAAAACAAAACAGATGTTTGAAAACCACTTCCATAAATCAACCATACGAACCCCGTATGAATATTCCTACATCTCCTTATAGACTGGCTATCCGCCATTTCACAGGCAGACTTGATCATTTTGAAATCAATTTTATAAGAATGAAGGGTTTAACATACAGCAACAGAGCAGTTGTCCGGATATACAGACAAAAATTCTCATCAAGTTTTTCGTTTTGGGAAGATTGTATATGTTAGATAGGTGAAAAGGGAATCGCTGGAATGGCCACAGATAAGCATTTTTTGCAGCCAGCTGAAAAAAGCCTGATTTTCAGCTTTTAATGAACATGATATTCGTTAAAGTTTAATGCGACGCACACCCATTTCAAGTATCGGCTGTAACAAAAAACCTTTCTAGCAAATATTAAAATAACAGGTTAGTTTTACGCCATGCGGTATCAGTCTCTGTGATATTTTTATCACAGGCATACGGCTGCCTGTCCAGATTTATGTCTGGAAAACCCTGCAAAAAAAACGGATAACGCCGTACACAGTTTCAACCATATTTATATCATTTACTTCTCTGTTGAATATTTCTCTTAAATTTCAGTTATTTATAATATTTTTTCCTTTCTGGTACTGTTTTTGCCATTAATAGAGACCAAATGAACAGCATCTTTAATAAAAAAGGAGAAAAAAATGAAAAAATTAAAAGTGAAACTTTTAACAGTTATCGTGTTTTTAGGTATGTGTTCCATGAGTTATGCATATTCCTATAATTTTGACTTTGAAAGTGGGTTTGCAAATCTTCATGTATCAGAAAACTACACCTTAGCATCATTAACAACGATTAATGATCTTGTTGTTACCATAGCCCAGGACCCGCCTCCTGTGGGAGAATTAATGAACTGGAGCCTCTCTGCAGACATAACACTTGGACTTTGGGGAATCATCGGGTATACGCTTCAATTTGACAATATGGCACTGGGTCAATTCATGGGGTTTGATCTGTCTTCTTTTATTGGCGATGGTACTCAGCCGTTGACTCATAATGATACGCAAGTGTTAAATGCCCAGTTTGGCGGGTATACGCTTTCAGATGCAAATTTAACCTATGATATCTTGGTATCACCATTTGCAGGGACACCTGATAAATACACCCTGTCTATCAGTGACTTTTCATTAACAGATGGGAACACCAGTGAACTTTTAGCCGGTGCAATAAGTGAGATAAACCAAAGTCAAGGCGGAGCCCTTACACTGCAAGTTCCGTTTGACCTGCCTATCTCACTTGATGGACAGCTGACATTTACAGCCGACCCGGTACCTGTCCCTGCGGCTTTGCTGCTTTTCAGTTCAGGACTTCTTGGACTTGCGGGGTGGAAAAGAAGAGAAACTAAATAAGTTATATTTTTCCTGCCTCTCCCTTTACAGGACCCTTGACCCCTCAAACGCTGGGAAATTGCAACATCCTGACTTTTCAATTCCCAGTACTTAAAAAAACCAACCTGTAAAGGGAGTTTTCATCCTACCTGGTAAAAGACTGATTTATGTCGAAACTGCCTTAACACTTACATCGAGTAATCAAAACTGCTGTATGCCGCACAAAAACTCAGGCTGTTCGTTTTAAGGGGCATAACCCTTAATCAAATCCATTTATTAATAAAATTTTCAATTGCTTCATAAATCCTGTTTACATCATCTCCCAACAGGATGCCATGACGATCATAATCAAAAATATAATACTCTTTAAATTCAGACCCCAGGCGATTAAACAGCCTTAACGCACCTTTAGGATTGACAACAGGATCTTTTCTGGATTGAACGACCAAGGTGGGATTCTGAATTGTTTTCAGCTTTGGTTCAATATACTCCATCAGTTTTTCCAGTTGATGAACCCCTGCAATCGGATTTCTGACATAATTAATATGGGGATTTTCAGGTCGATTCTCAATAAACTCTTTTGCGATTGAATTCAGATGAATTTTTTTTATCATGGCATTCCACATATCAATGGCCGGTATAAACCGTGATCCCAGATCTTGGAGTCTGATAGGCGGTGCTACAGCAAAAATCGCTGCTATATCTTCTACTCTCGTGGCAAGGTCTAAAGCAAGCCCTGCACCAGTTGAAAAACCACCAATGATAACCTTGCTGCAGGAATGCCGTAACACGACAAATGCCTCTTCAACAGACTCAATCCATTGTCTATAACTGGTTTTTGCCAAATCTTCAGGGGCAGTGCCATGGCCTTTCAGCCTTGGAGCATACACTGTATATCCGCTCTCATGCAGGTGGTGTGCAAAGCCTTCCATCTCTTTTGGCGCTGCCATATATCCATGAATAAGGAGGACACCTGCAATTTCATTGTCATGTTTTAAGAAGATAGGTCTGCCGACTCTTTTCTTCTTGGTTTCATTTTCATTATAATATTGATGATAATCCTTTGAGAAATCCACCTCGATTTTCTCATTTATCCGTTCTTTCACCTTGCGACGGATGTCTTTATACGTCCGCTGGGCTATCTTCTTAAGATACTCTTCAACTTCTCTTACAGGTTCAACCTCATTTGCCATGACCAAAATTGGATTTTCAATCCTGATGGTATGGAAATCCGATTTAACCACAAACCGAGTCTGGTCCTTAAATATTTTTCCATCGTGAATTTCAATCACTTTGGTATCAACAGCCATGGTTAGAAAATCTTCAATTCGCTTAAACCTGTCATCTGTTAACAGGTGGATTTGGTTTTCATAAAAATTATCAGATACAAAATACGTTCTATTATACACCAGCCAGGCAATGGCGTAGAATACTTTGCACTGGAACTCATAGATATCAATACCGTCTCTGCGATAGGGGAAGTGCTTTAAAATACAGGCCAGGACATGATCATAATTAAAACTTGTCATGTCATATACTGCTGACATGTATTTTCCCATAATATCAACAGAAAACTCCCCCACAATCTGCTTTGAGATCAGATCTGCATCAAATTTGATTTTTCGTTTTACGGTCAGCATACTCTCAATATAAGGATCTTTCAGATAGGTCTTGATATCAATGGGCTGTCCAAATCGTATGGTGATATCTACATTGGAGAACAGCATACTTCCTTCAGTCATTAGTTCATCCATGACCCTCTGGGAGGGGTCCTTCATCAGAATCTGCCCTATTTTACTGACGATGTTCTCTTTTGGATTAGCAGGATAATACGTTATATTCACCGGCACAATAGATGTTTCCTGGGAAAGAACCTTATCAATATCCTTTATATCAAGTTCTTTAACAAGCCTGTCAAATTCCGGCTCACCCATATCCCTCAGTCTTTTTAATCGCTCGCGGTAAAATTCACACCGCAAAGCTACGATAGCAGCCCCGGTATGAGGCCGTTTAACTGCGTCATCATCTGTTATGGCAAACTGATTTTTTTTTATGAGTTTTTTATTTTTGACCATTTTGCCTTCTGGAAAAATAATCCACTGTACTTCGCCGGACAAAAGCGTCTTTAAAATGAGCTCATCTCTTTTTGGATCTCTGGTTGAAACTGCTCCTAAATTATTTAAAAATCCCTTTAAAAAAGAGACGTCAAACAATTCTGCTGCAGCAAGGGACCAGACCTCTTTTTTTGAAATATTATGTATATAATACGGCAGAAAAATGGTTTCAATTCTTGTAAAATGATTGGCAGTAAAAATGACTGAGCCTTCAGGGATATGCTCTTTCCCGGTAATCTTTATGTTTGCTTTTGAAAAACCTGAAAAGGTTTTCATTGTATAGCTGGACAATTCAAATGCAAACCGGTTCATTGATCAATCCTTTAAAACATCATTGTTTAAGTATTGATTTTATTATATATAAATCTTTTAATGTTAATCTTGACCTTATTGAGTATAATACTTAATGTTACTGTTTTGTCAAAGACAATTATTTATATACCTTTAAAACCGGAGGCTTAGATTGTATTCTAAAATACTTATACTGAACTTTCCATCAGAAGTGGCTCAAAAAGCACTGGTATGCCAGCTCACAAAAAAATTTGACCTTTTATTTAATATTTTAAGCGCAAAAATATCAAATAAAAAAGAAGGCTACATGGTGCTTGAAATCTCTTCAGGGTCAAAAGCTGCATTCAACAAAGGGGTTAAATTCTTAAAAGATCAAGGTGTCTCTGTCTCCAGCCCTGAGCATCAAATCTTTAAGGATGAAGAAGTCTGTACGCATTGCGGATTGTGTACAGCTGTATGCCCCACAGAAGCGCTTTTTATCAAACGGCCTGAAATGGAAGTACTGTTTGATAAAGAAAAATGCAGTGTATGTGAATTGTGCATTTTAACGTGTCCATCAAGGGCAATGGGCCTTTTTTCTGCAGAAACCGAAACGATTGGCTGATGAAAAACCCGGTTATAGCAGTCGCGTTAAGTGGCGGAGTTGATTCTCTTGTTTCAGGATTCCTTTTAAAACAAAAATACAACCATGTCTTTGGTATTCACTTTATAACCGGATATGAAAAAAAACCAACTGATATTAAGGTGCTTGAACATCAGTTAGGATTCCCCATTTCTGTTGTCGACCTTTCTGAAAGCTTTGAAAAAAAAGTTGTTCAGTACTTTATCCAGACCTATCTCAAAGGGGAAACCCCCAATCCATGCATTGTCTGCAATAAAAAAATAAAATTTGGGGAACTGCTGGATCAAGCAAAAAAAATGGGTGCTGATTATTTAGCCACTGGTCATTATGCCACGATAATTAACGAGATCTCCTGTCCAGGGAAAAGCCTGGATCGATGCTACCTTGAAAAAGGAAAAGATCCGCTAAAAGATCAGAGTTATTTTCTCTCTTTTTTAAACTCTGACCAGCTTAAAAACATCATTTTCCCTTTGGCGGGCATGGCAAAGACCATGGTTAAACAAATTGCCAAAGACAACCATATTGCCCCTGCACACCCCAGTGAAAGCCAGGATATATGTTTTATACATGACAATACATTTTCCAAATTTATTCTGGAAAAACAGGACCTGACACCTGAACCTGGCAATATTCTGGATTTGAGTGGCAACGTTGTCGGCAGACATACTGGACTTCATCAGTTTACGATTGGACAGCGTCGCGGTATCAACTGCCCGGCAGAAGAACCTTATTACGTAAAAAAAATCGATGTTAAAAATAACTGCCTTTATGTTTGTTTTAAAAAGGACCTGTCCTCAGAAAAATGCAAAGTGAGGGATATAAATTGGAATTATTCATTTCAAAAAACCATCAGTGAAATAACCTGCAAAATCAGATACAGCCATAAAGGTGCTCAATCTTTACTGACATTAAATGGATCTGCCGGATCAGGATTGACAGGGACAATTGATTTTAAAACGCCTCAAAATGCTGTCACGCCTGGACAGGCAGCTGTTTTTTACAAAGATACCAGGGTATTGGGAGCTGGTATAATACAATGAAAAAGTTCCATATCGAGACATTGGGATGCAAAGTCAATCAATATGAAAGTGATGGAATTGCGTCCATGCTTCAAAACAAAGGATGGGAAAAAGGATCTAAAAAACAATTTGCAGATGTTTTTATAATTAACACCTGCGCTGTAACGTCAAAGGCCAGTATGCAGTCGCGACAGGCCATCCGAAAGTTCATTCGTGAGCATCCGGATGCAAAAATCATTGTGACTGGCTGTCATGCCCAAACCGATCCTGAACAACTCAGAAAAATTGACCGGATTGATAAAATCGTCTGCCATAAAGACAAGTTAAAAATTGCAGACCAGATTTCGAATATATGTAAAAACAAATCGACCCTGACCTTTAAAAAAGCAGACCATAGCAAAAACAACACATTCCAGGGCTTTACAAAGGCTGTTAAAGGAGAAATGACACGGGCGTATTTGAAAATCCAGGATGGTTGTGATGCTTTCTGCACCTATTGTATTGTTCCGTATGCACGGGGTGCATCTGTAAGCATGTCTGAACAGGATGTGATCCAGCATTTAAAACAGTTAAATGCATTGGGGTTTAAAGAGGTAATTCTTACAGGCATCCATACAGGCATGTATGGTCTTGATCTAAAGCCTTCTATCTCACTTTCAAAACTGCTTGCAAACATAAATGCAAAGAAGCTGATCCATCGAATCCGGTTAAGCTCAATAGAGCCTGGTGAAATCACAGATGAACTGATCGACCTTGCCACACCGGGGAATATATTGTGCAACCATTTCCATATCCCTTTACAATCCGGTGATGATGATATTTTAAAAAAAATGAAGCGGCCTTATGATACCTCTTTTTTTGAGGATATCATCTACAAAATACATGATAAAATTCCAAATGCCGGCATTGGTGTGGATGCGTTAATCGGGTTCCCATCAGAAACCCATAAGCAGTTTGAGAATACATACAAATTGATAGAAAAACTGCCCATATCTTATTTGCATGTCTTCCCCTACTCAAGGCGGAAAGGAACACCCGCATACTATTTTAGACATCAAGTTGATCCAAAGACGATCAAAGAACGGTGCGCAATGATGCGGGAACTGGATATGATAAAACGCAGGGCGTTCATTGCCAGCAACCTTAACCAGCCTCTTGAAGGTCTGGTTCAACACAAAACAGACAAAAAAACCGGTAAACTCAAAGCAGTGACTTCTAATTATTTAACCGTTTTTTTAGAAGCAAACAGCAATCTTAAAGGGAAAATTCTTGATCTTATTCCTGAACAATGTGATAGTGATATGAAAATTACCGGAAAAATATTTGATTAATCTTAGTATATCGGAGCGTTAGTCCATGGAAGATATTTACAAGAAGTTAGCACAGCACCTGGATAATACACCGGGAGGATACCCTGAAACAGAATCAGGGGTTGAGCTTAGAATTTTAAAACAGCTTTTTACTGAAGAGGAAGCTGAACTCACCTTGTCGCTTATCATGATTCCAGAGCCTGTTGAATCAATAGCACAAAGAGCAAATAAAAATCCAGATGACATTTTGCCTCTTTTAATGGATATGGGCAAAAAAGGACTGGTTATTCATATGAATAAGGATGGGAATCATTCTTTTATGCTGCTTCAATTTGTTGTAGGTATCTGGGAATATCAGGTCAACAGATTAACCAGAGAACTGATCAAAGACTTTAATGAATACGTCCCTTATCTTATCAAAGGTCAGTATAAACATAAAACACAGCAAATGAGAGTTGTACCGGTAGGACAAGCTGTAAACACTGAATTAAATATAATGGACTATGAACAGGTTGAAAAAATCATTCGTTCACAATCCAAAATTCTAGTGGCACCGTGCATCTGCAGAAAAGAGCACAATATAATGAATTCCGGCTGCAATAAAATTGAAGAAGCGTGTCTGGTCTTTGGCAGCGGTGCTTATATTTATGAAAACCGTGGTGTTGGCAGAACCATATCCTCTGATGAAGCATTGGAAATTGTTCAAAAAGGTATTGCCCAGGGACTTGTTCCCCAGCCTTCCAACGCCAAAAAGCCAACCAATATCTGCCTGTGCTGTGATTGCTGCTGTCAGATCCTTAAAAATATTAAGGAGTTTGAGGCGCCTGCAAAAATTGTCAGCTCAAATTTTCAAGCCAATGTTGATGAAGAAGCGTGCACAGGTTGTGCTGCATGCGAAGACATTTGCCCCATGGATGCCATTGATGTCAAAGAAGATGATTTAATTGCAAAAATTAATTTCATCCGCTGTATTGGTTGCGGCTTATGCGTGACCGCCTGTGAATTTGATGCCATGTCACTTGTGGACAAAAAAGAAACAGAAAAGATTGAACCGCCGGCCAATATTGTTGAAACCTATATGAAGATTGCCAAGGAAAAGGGATTGATGTAAAACGCTCTTTTACAAGCACTCAACCGTTTACATGCTGCGTTCTTTTTTTATGTTGTCATACGCTTCCTGGATCTCTTTAAACTTATCATTGGCAAATTTAATGAACTCTTCAGGAAGTCCTTTGGCTTCAATTTTATCCGGATGATATTCGGTTACAAGCTTTCGATATTGTTTTTTAATCTCTTCATTGCTTGAATTTTCATCACATTTTAAAACAGCATAATACTTGTTTGTCACAGTGATGTATTTTGATTTGAGCCGTTCATAATCGGTCTGGGTATAATTAAAAATCCGTATGGCAGACAGCAGCATGGTTTCCTCTTCGCTTGAAATATTTCCGTCCGCAGCAGAAACCCTTAATAATACATCCATCATTAATTCAATGATATTGGGCTGTGCACTGAATACTGAATAAAATTGAATGGCAAATGCATCAAAACTTTCAGGAGAATTAACAGCCTGCCTAAAGATATTTTGTGCAGTCTGCTGGCTGTTGAAATCAAGCTGAAGATCCCTTGTCATGAACATTTCAACTGCAGATATTTCATTTTGGGTCACTTTGCCGTCTGCTTTGCAGATTTTAGCCAGCATTGAAAAGGCCGCCGTGAAAAAAACAAGCTGAGCCTCTTCGTTTGATGACAGGGAGGCTTGCGCGCCTGGTTGTGATGAAAGATACACCTGTTCTTTTTTATCCACAAATGTATGCCCGAAAGCCGCACCTGCTACAGCGCCTAAAGGACCACCCAATGCAAACCCTATGGTTCCGCCAATCATTTTACCAAGCCAGCTCATCTAATTTCCTTTCAAATTTATAATCAAAAACCCTTGTATCATAATTTAATAAAGATTATATATAAGCACAAAAAAGCTTTTAGCGTCAAACTATTAACCAGATAAAACTTAAAAATTATGCTTATGTTTAAACAAATCATTGGTGTACTCATTATTATACTTAATATTGCAGGTCTTGGATTTGTTCTCTATTCGGTGGGCGTGATGTTAAAAGATAAATTTTTTCCCAACAAACAAATCGTAGCTGTCCAGAACAAACCTGCCAGAAAGAAAAAACCGAAAATTGTCAACGATGACATCATCCCTGATGAAGATGATCTTCTTAAAGATATGGATTTATCCGATCTGGACAATCTTAACTTAGATGATTTTGAATAAATAGAGCCAACGATTAAAAAGGAAAATAACAATGAATTTAAGATATGGGCTGCTGCTATTGATCATTTCTTTTACAGCCTATGGATGCGCACCTGCTGCTGTCGGCGGGGCAGCCTATGGCGGATATAAAGGCGCAACTGACCGGCGCTCCATTGGCACCATGGTAGATGATTCGGTTATCTCTACAACTGTAAAAACCAAAATGATTGCTGATGACTTTGTGGAAGCCAGAAACATAGATGTTGATGTGTTAAATGGTGTTGTCTATTTAATCGGCGTTGTGAAATCTGATTCTCAAAAAAGGATGGCAGCAGATATTGCAAGAGGGGTAGACGGTGTCAGACGGGTTGAAAATCAACTCGTGGTTGGTAAAACAAGTGTGGGACAAACATTTAATGACACAGTATTGTCAGGGAAAATTCGAACAGAGCTGATAAAAGATCCTGATGTTCAATCCACCAATATTGATATTGACACAAATAATAATGTTGTCACCTTGACCGGCATTGTCCGGACGGAATCAGAAAAAAATAAAATATTGTACATCACGCAGAAGGTCAGCGGGAATCGCCAGGTGGTAGACAATTTGACCATTGGAAATTAATCAGCGTTTTTTCTCTTTTTTAACCAGGGTCTTTTTTTCTTTTGTTTTTCTCTGACAGGGGCACATCTTGTCTCAATACACCCCTTCCCTATTACAGATTCTATTTCATTGAAAAAAGAAGATTCAGAGCTTGTCATATACTCGTCTGACAATTTTATTAACACATCCTGGTCTTCATTTGTTTGAATCTTCAGGCAGGTAATGCAGTCGCCTGGATATTTTTCAATAACCATCTTAAGGGTTTCCAACGTATCTTCAGAAGACTTTTTTGCATCAATTTTAATGAGGACACCAGATGTCCATTCATTGGAAGCCTGTTCAATAGGAACGATTCTATTGGCAATCAGCTTAACGATATTCTCTCTTTTCTGGACCTCCGCCTCCATGATCACTATTATTTCTTCATCTGCTAAAAACATATGTGTTTTTGCGTACAGATTGGGAAACACCACAACTTCGATACTGCCAGTCTGATCTTCAATAGCACAAAAGGCCATCATATCGCCTTTTTTTGTTTTATGAAGTTTTAAAACCTTTAAAGCGCCGGCAATACGGATCATTTTTTCATCAGCAATCTCTTGAATACTTGATGAATTCACTGTTGTATACTTTTTAATAATCTCTTCATATTTATCCAGCGGATGCCCTGTAATATAAAATCCCAAAGACTCTTTTTCAAAAGATAAGAGTACATTTTCTTCCCACTCTTCTATATCCGGCAGCTTTGGAATGCTCACCGGCAGCTGGGTTCCCATATCGGAATCTGCAAATAGGTCCAGCTGGGAATCGGCTTTTTCTTTCTGAATTCTAGACCCATGCTCAAGTGCATCTTCAAGAACAGCCATCATTTGACTTCGGTGGGAATGTGTAGAATCAAATGCACCACATTTAATTAAAGCCTCAAGCACTTTTTTATTTACCTTGCCAACGTTAACCCGCTCACAAAATTCATAAATGCTTTCAAATTCCCCTTCTTGATTTTTTGATTCAACGATGGACTCAATTGCTGCCTCACCTACGTTTTTTACGGCAGCAAGACCGAATCGGATGCATCCATCAGACACGGTGAAATGTGCATCACTTTTATTCACATCTGGCGGCAGGACTTTTATGTCATGGGTCCGACATTCGTCAATATACTTAATCACAGCATCAGAATTATTTCTTTCACTTGTCATTAACGCTGCAATAAATTCTAGTGCAAAATTGGCTTTCAAATAGGCTGTCTGGTACGCGATAAGCGCATAGGCAGCACTATGAGATTTGTTAAATCCATACCCGCCAAATTTTTCCATTAAATCAAAGAGTTCGGCAGCTTTCTTTAAATCGTGTTTATTTTCTTTGGCCCCTTTTAAAAACAACTCCCGGTGCTCTTCCATCATGGAAACAATTTTTTTACCCATGGCTTTTCTCAACCCGTCTGCATCAGCCATGGAGTAATTTGCAAGAACACCTGCTATTTTCATTACCTGCTCTTGATAGAGGATAACACCGTAGGTTTCTTTTAAAACATCTTCCAGTTCCTCAAACAGATACACGACCTCTTCCCGTCCATGTCGCCTTTCCACATAAGTGTCTGCCATCCCACTGTCCAGCGGTCCTGGCCGATACAATGCAACCAAAGCAACAATGTCTGAAAAACTGGCGGGTTTAAGTCTTGAAATCAGATCTTTCATGCCAGAGCTTTCCAGTTGAAAAACCCCTGTTGTATCTGCGTTTTGTAAAAGTTCGAACGTTTTAGCATCTGCATAATCAAGGTTTAGAAGATCTGGTGGCGTTTTCCCCTGCTTTTTGATCAGCTCAATACAGTTTTTAATAACAGTCAGGTTTCTTAAACCTAAGAAATCAAATTTTACAAGACCCAGTTTTTCCACATAATTCATGTCGAACTGGGTCAGTGTCTCACCTTCTTTACCTTTATATAACGGCAGATATTCATTTAATGGTTTGTCTGCTACAACAACGCCTGCAGCATGTGTCGACGCATGTCTTGGCAGGCCTTCTAAAAGAAGTGCCACTTCAAGCATCTGTGTTTTGTCTTCAGTTTCTTCACATTTTTCCCGTATGGCAGGGACTTCTTCGATTGCTTTGGTCAGGTTTTTGGCATGATCAGGTATCATTTTTGCAATCTCATCGACCTCAGACAAAAGTACCCCTATTGCCCGTCCTACATCTCGAATTACTGCTTTAGCCTTCAGTTTTCCAAAGGTAATAATCTGGCAGACATATTCAGGACCGCCATATCGATCAATAACATATTTGTACACCTGATCACGTCCCTCAATACAAAAATCCACATCAATATCCGGCATACTGATACGGGAGGGATTTAAAAATCTTTCAAAAATTAGGCCATGTTCAATAGGGTCAAGAGCGGTAATACCCATTGAGTATGCAACCATGGAACCTGCTGCAGATCCTCTGCCAGGACCGACAGGTACACCAATCTTTTTTGAATATTCGATAAAATCGGCAACAATTAAGAAATAGCCGGGAAATCCCATTCCGAGAATGACCTCAATTTCATAATCAAGTCGGTCCCTGTACAATTTTTCTTCCACATCAGGATTGGATGCTTTAATAACGCTAAGCCGTTCTTCAAATCCATGTAAGGCTTTTTCCTTAAAGAGATCATCTTCTGATTGTTCTTCTGTCAGGGCATATCGTGGAAAATGATATGTTTTATCATCAAATTCAACATTGCACTTTGCAATGACCTCTTTTGTGTTTTCTATGGCACCATCATATTCTGAAAAAGTTTCAATCATCTCCCCTGGAGATTTAAAATACAGTTGATCTGATTCAAATTTGAACCTGTCCTGATTGGTAAATGTATCACCGGTTTGAATACAAAGAAGAATTTCATGTGCAGTATCATCTCCCTTGGAAAGGTAATGGCAGTCATTGGTTGCCACCATGGGAACACTCAGTCTCTGGCTGATATCCAAAATACCTTTATTGACAGTTTGCTGGATTTCCATTCCATTTTCTTGAATCTCCAGATAGAAATTGTCTTCACCAAAAGTCTTTTGATAGAATCTTACAAAGCTGTCTGCTTCATCCATTTTATTTTGGAGAATACGTTTAGGGATATCACCTTTTAAACAGGCAGAAAGCCCGACCAATCCTTTTGAATGGTTCGCCAGAAGTTCTTTATCAATTCTGGGGCGATAGTAGAATCCTTTAAGCTGGGCAATAGAAACAAGTTTGCAGAGATTGGCATATCCCTCCCGATCTTTTGCAAGAAGGACCAGATGACTCAACCCTTTGTGATCCATCTGGGTCCGGTCATTTATGGTTCTAGGTGCGACATAGACTTCACATCCAATGACGGGTTTAATGGACGCTTTTTTTGCCTTTTCATAAAACGCAGCCACCCCGAACATAGTCCCATGATCGGTCATTGAGACTGAGTCCATACCAAACTCATGGCATTTCTTAAACAGTGAATCCAGTCTTATGGCACCATCTAGAAGTGAATATTCTGTATGAAGATGTAAATGGTAAAATGGAGAGGTTAACTTACTCATTCTCTACAGGTTACTCTCAACCCGATAATTGGGCGCCTCTTTTGTAATAACAACATCATGTACATGGCTTTCTTTCAGGCCTGCAGAGCTAATTTTGACAAATTTTGCCTTTTCGTGAAGTTCTTCTATGGTAGAAGCGCCGACATACCCCATCCCGGCCTTGAGACCGCCGATCATTTGAACAATATTTTCTTTTACAGTTCCTCTGTAGGGAATTCGGCCGACAATACCCTCGGGGACAAGCTCTTCATCTGCGCCAGTGTCTTTTTGATAATATCTGTCTGAACTGCCTTTTTTCATGGCTTCAACTGATCCCATTCCACGGTATGCTTTGTAAGAACGCCCTTGATAAATAACAATTTCTCCCGGGCTTTCCTGAGTCCCGGCCAAAAGGCTGCCTAACATAACGGAATCTGCGCCGGCTCCCAATGCTTTTGCAATATCACCAGAAAATTTAATTCCGCCGTCTGCAATAATCGGGACACCGCTTGATTTTGAAATGTCATTGCAGTTCTGTATGGCTGTCAGTTGTGGAACGCCGACACCTGCTACAATTCTCGTGGTACAAATTGAGCCGGGTCCAATACCAATTTTCACCGCATCTGTACCGGCATCTATCAATGCTTTTGCGCCAGCTTCCGTGGCAACATTCCCTGCAACCAGTTGTGAATCCGGAAATGCATTTTTAATTTTCTTTATGGCTTCAATTACATTTTTTGAGTGGCCATGAGATGTATCAATAACAAGGGCATCTGCTCCAGCCTTCAGCAAGGCTTCAACCCGTGTCATCATATCTGCCCCCACCCCGATGGCAGCCCCGGTTCTCAATCTGCCCAGAGAATCCTTACAGGCATTCGGATATTTTCTGATTTTTTCAATATCCTTAATTGTAATTAACCCTTTAAGCTTCCCAGCCTTATCCACAACCAGTAATTTTTCAATCCGATGTTTGTGAAGCATCACTTTGGATTCTTCCAGAGAACACTTCTCGGGAACTGTGACAAGATTTTTACTGGTCATAACGTCTTTGGCCGGTTTTTCAAGCTGTGTTTCAAACCTCAGGTCTCTATTAGTAACAATGCCAACCAGCGTATCTCCTTCAGTTACAGGTATTCCTGAAATCCTGTATCTTGCCATAATATTCAATACTTCTGAGATAGGAACATCCGGGTGTACTGTAATCGGGTCTACTATCATCCCGCTTTCTGATTTTTTTACACGATCTACTTCAAGTGCTTGATCTTCAATGCTTAAATTTCTATGGATAAACCCCAGTCCCCCTGCCCTTGCCATACTGATGGCAGTCAACGCTTCCGTAACCGTATCCATGGCTGCACTTACAATAGGAATGTTTAATTCAAGATGTCTGGTTAACCGGGTTTTCGTATGAACTTCATCTAGCAAAATGGCGGAATAATCAGGCAGCAAAAGGACGTCATCGAATGACAGTCCTTCCTTAGATAATATATTGGACATACAATAACCTCCAGAAAGGAAAATGTTTATTCATACTATTCGGCTGACAATCTAATGAGGGTTTAAACCGTCAGCCATATTTGAAAAATCAAATCAGTATATAAACACGTACTCCTACCAAATATCATCTTTTTAAGCAAGTTCTATTTTAGCGGCACATGTCTGAAAATGATTGAAAATTTACTTTTACTTCAGGAAAAAATTCATAAAATTGAACGGGTTGGTCAACGGGTTGATCTCTGTAGACGGTACAATTGCCTAATTCATTTTGGACAGCAGTTTCAGAAAATTACAGCTGCTGCAATATGTGATTACTCTTTTAATCCGAATCGAATAGACACAATGGTTCCACCAGAGTTATAGCAGTCATCAGGCGTTGTACATGCAGGGCACAACGATATATCCCCAGGGCAGATATCATCATCTTTTGGTATCACACCACATCGTTTAGAATCAATATCAATATCAAAATGATACCGTTCCGAAAAAATTTTCATTCGAAGAAGATCAAACCCTCTGCCGCCTGCATTAAAATCATAGGGATCCTTTGTTGAATAATCGATAGATTCAGGCGGCGTAAAATAATTCTCAAATATAAGATGTAATTTATTTTCGGTAAATCCTATGCCATAATCTTTGATGCTAAATTCAGGGTGTTTATTTTTGTTCTTCAGTCTAATCTCTATTTTACTGCCATCAGGTGTATATTCAAAGGCATTTCTGACAAGACCAGTTGTTATGATTTCAAGAATTTCAAATGGAATATAGGCAGATGTATTTTTATCGATTTGAAGATCTAATCTGCACTTACGATGCTTAAACTTTGGTCTGAGTATTTTTATTTGATTTAAAAAAAACTCATCCAGCCGTATGGTTTGAGAAAGGATCTTTTTTGGCCCAAAAAGATTTTTAATGGTCTGGCTGACTTTGTTCACAACATCCTTTGTATCTATTTGGCTTTCAACCAGTGTGATTAGTTCATCTTTGCATGCATCAAGAAGCTTGTTTAAAAGGTTGTAGGCTTTGAAATCTTTTTTCCGCAAAAGATCTTCAACTTCATATTGAATATCCAGGATTCTATTTAGATTCCGTTTCCCCCTTGCAATAATTCTTTCAATTACCTCGTTTTCCACCCCGGCCGATTTCAGTTTTCTGGTTAAAAGCGTCATAGAAGCACTTAAAACAGAAACAGGCGTTTTTAATTCATGTGCCAGGTGATTAATCACTTTTGTTTTTGCATGGTTGAGTGTTTGAAGCTCTTTGTAAGATTTTCTGAGCTCTTCATGTATCCTGGTATTTTCGATGGGCAAACCTATGGTTCCGGCAACCATACTCAGCAATTCTACATCTGTGTTGTCAAAATCACCATAGGTTTTATTCACCACCGCAAATACACCAATGGTCCTGTCCTTGAGTTTGATGGGAACCGAGAGAATATTTCGCGTCTCAAGATCAGTCTCATCATCTACCCGGCGCAGGAAGAATGAACATTTAGAAACATCTTGAATCATCATGGGTTTTCCAGTTTTGTACACCCTTCCTGAAATACCCTGGTCTGCTGAAAACCTTATTTTTTTAAATTTTTTTTCAGATTCAGTGTCCCGATAATGAGCTGAATAAAAAAACAGTTGATCTTTTTCTGTATCTGCCAAAAGAATAAATGCCCCTTCAACAGACAATAGTTTCTTGGTTTCCTGATTGATAACCGCTATCAGGTCACCAAGCTTTTGGTATTGATGCAGGGCTTTGGAAATCTTGAACATTATTTTATTGCTTTTTGCCATGCGCTTTTCAATGGTCATATCCCTTAAAATCAGTGCCTGGCCAGCCGGTTGATTATTCTCATCATATAAAATCGATCCATTAATCAATATGTCGAGAACACGGCCGTCTTTTGTATATCTCTGTGTTTCAAAATCATGAACAACTTTATTCTCGTACAGCAGTCGAGTGCCTTTCTTTGCCTGTTCTATCAGGTGTTCCGGGATAAATTTAATATTCTCACCCTTTACCTCTTCAAGAGTCCATCCAAAAGTCCGTTCAAATGCAGGGTTAATATATTCGACCTTATTATCGATGTTGATGGCAAACACTGGATCAGGAAGAAAATTTAAAAGGGTGTTCAGCCGTTTTTTGGCCAGATGGCTCTCTTTACCCTTTTGATGATCTTTTTTCCTGCCTGCTTTAGATTTATTTGCGTCTGGTTGTTTCTTTTCTGATGCCATTTATTCACCTTGGAAAAACATATAATTTTATATTGAAGTAAATACTTATAGTCAGAATATGGTTAGATTTTCAATACGATATCAAAAAAAGGCCATGAACAACAGGCTGTAATATTTGTATTCTGGCTGAAAACAGCCACTTTGGCTGTTCATTATCAGCCAGAAAAGCCGCTGATTTCACAGACTGGCGACTTACTTTAATCTTAACAGACTGAATTCTAACACTTTTCTGGCTTATCAGGAATCTGGCATGTGTTTTGCTCTTTCCTGTACCAAGGTATCTGCAGTTTGGGTTAAACCTTTAAAAGAGAGTAACCATGAAATATAGAATTTTCATCATCTGTATCAGTATAGTTGTCTTATCGGGAATTGTTAATGCAGCACCTGTACAGTGGCATAGTGGAATTGGCGCAAATGGCCATTGGTATGAGATTGTCAGGGCGCCTGCTGACAATCTCAGAATGACATGGACAGAAGCCAGGGATCTGGCACAATCGGCCACCTTCAACGGGATGCAGGGCCACTTGGTCACATTGACATCTATTGAAGAAAATAACTTTGTCGGCAACACTGACTTTCTGGGCGCTTCCTATAACCTTCTGTATGGTGACAATGTCTGGATTGGCGGATTTCAATCAGACAAACTGGATGAACCAGACGGGAACTGGGTCTGGGTAACTGGCGAAACCTGGAACTGGACAAATTGGGAAGCAGGTTCTCCTGATAATGGCGGAGCACATCATGTCCAAGACTTTCTTAAAATGGGGGCAAACCAATGGAATATCGGCAGATGGAACGATGTGGATCATGTTTCTGGAAGTGGTGCTGGATACGGCGCAGCCTATATTGTTGAATTTGAACCCTCCACAGTCCCTGCGCCTGGTGCGTTTGTACTACTGGTATCGGGCCTTATCAGTTTCGTTGGTTTGAAAAGAAAATACCAGCAGGGAACAGGGTTTTAACTATAGATTATAAATATATACATACCTGCCCACAATGGGAAGGCTCATACATCATATGCAAAATACTCATACAGAAAGACGTCTGCATGCCAGACGCCCTTTAAACATGCCAGTTGCATTTTTTTTAGGAAATCAGAAAAAGAATATATCAAACTATCACTTTGGCAGCACCAAAGATGTCTGCGTTCAGGGGGTAAGTGTATCCACTGCATCCTACCCCGTTCCAGACGTGAATATGCCATTGACTTTAATTATCACACCAAAGAAAGAAAGCAACATACCAAACACTGGTGTTTCTATTCAAATCAAAGGAAAAGTTATTTGGAATAACCGCGAGAACAAAAGCTTTGGAATCAGATTTACGTAATGGTTATACTTTTTAATATCCCCGTGAAAGCCTAATTTGATTGACAGAAGCGTTTTTTATCGTTAATTTGTCTCTTGTTATTTTGATATTGGCTTTATAAATACCTGTTAAAAATGAATGATTGACAAGGGAAACATTAAAAAACTGTATGCTGCTGAAAATAAACCCACATAATCCTCAGGACAGACATATTTCAAGGGTCGTTGACATTCTCAAAAAGGGGGGAATCATCGCATATCCAACCGATACCTTTTATGGAATTGGATGCGATATTATGAATAAAAAAGCCATTGAAAAAATTTATACGATAAAGCAGAGAAAGAAAACCAAACCTTTCAGTTTTATCTGCCCGGATCTGAAACATATCTCCAAATATGCCAAGGTATCCAATATGGCCTATCGAACTATGAAACGGCTGTTACCAGGGCCTTATACTTTTGTGTTATCTGGTTCAAAACTTGTGCCGAAAATGATGCTGACCAAAAGAAGAACAGCCGGGATCAGGGTTCCGGATAACCTAATTGCCTTATCATTGGCTGAAGAACTTGGCCATCCAATCCTTTCTACCAGTGCGGCTCATCCTGATGGGCATATTTTCGAAAATCCGTCATTGCTGCATGACCATTTTCTTAAAACAATTGATGTGGTGATTGATGGTGGGCCTGTTTTAGGTACACCATCAAGTGTTGTATCCTTAATTGATGATGTACCTGAGATTATCCGTTACGGTGCCGGAGATGTTGATATCTTTGAGTAGGGTTTCTGCTAATTTTTTTATAAAAGAAATTTTATCCTCCCTCGGATAAACAGGCTATAATTCTTCTTCAATACCTGCAATTTCTCCAGCCCACTGGACGGCATCATCCAGATTTCCCAAACGATCCACAAGCTTTAATTTCAGAGCTCTTTGACCGGTATAAACTCTTCCATCTGCAAGCGCTGCCATGGTTTTAATATGAATGTTTCTCGCCTTGGCTGCATCACTGACAAATTGAAGATGCAGTTCATCAATCAACTCTTGAAACAACTTTTTTTCAGACTCTTTAAGCTCTCTGAACGGAGATCCCATATCTTTGAATTCACCACTTTTAATCACAACAGGTGAGATTCCTATTTTTTTTGCAATTTCCATTAGATTCGCATATTCCATGATGACCCCGATACTGCCTGTAAGGGTGCCTGGATTTGCAACAATCCCATTGGATGCAGATGCAATATAATACCCGCCCGAGGCTGCAACCGATCCCAGAGACGATATAATTTTCTTGTCTTTTCGGATTTTCATAACTTCACGATAAATTTCCTGGGAAGGCCCGATACCGCCACCAGGAGAATCAATTCTCAGTATAATCGCTTTGATATCATCATTATCACGAAACGTCTGTATATCTTTGATAATTTTTTTTGAAGACAGTATCATCCCATTAATTTCAACAATACCAATATTGCCTTTTGAGGAAGCATATTGATGCACAAGTTGTCCATTCATTAAGGACGACCCTATGGAAAACAGAACAACAAATCCTGAGAATGCGATGGTTGCACAAACTGAGAGAATCAATAAAAAGAACAAAAAGGGATGTCTTCTGGCAAACATATATATCTCCTTAATTTTATAAAGAGTAAAAAATATGGGCCGTGA
This sequence comes from uncultured Desulfobacula sp., assembly GCA_964343845.1. Lineage (GTDB taxonomy): Bacteria > Desulfobacterota > Desulfobacteria > Desulfobacterales > Desulfobacteraceae > Desulfobacula. The sequence continues at coordinate 205,232 of CAYFKW010000003.1, forward strand.
CAATTTAAATTGTCCGGCCCATATTTACTAATGATCGCTTAAAAATAATATAGATAAGCGTATATTATTCTTCTGATTGTTTATCCGTGTCTTCAGCGTCCTCATCTCCTGATTCCTGTGTTTCTTCAGCATCTTGAGCTTCCGGAGCTTCTGGAGCTTCCGGAGCGTCTGGAGCGTCCTGAGTTTCCTGAGACTTATTGGCTTCAATTGACTCTTGAATATTGGTTCGCAATATTTCTCCAAAAGAAGAGGTCGCAGGCTTCATGTTCTTGGCAAATTCTTCAAGGTATTTATCATCGTCATCTTCTTCAAGACGCTTGATAGAAAGGCCAATCCGTCTTTCATCACTGTTAATGTTCATCACTTTAGCAGTAATGGTTTCACCGATCTGATATTTTTCCTTTGGACTTTTCACATTCTCTTTACTGATTTCAGACACATGAACAAGACCTTCAATACCTTCTTCAAGTTCAACGAACACACCAAAATCTGTTAAATTAGTGATTACACCTGATATTTCTTTGCCAACTTCATACCGCTGACCAACGGATTCCCATGGATCAGCCTGGGTTTGTTTAATACCCAGAGAAAATCGTTCATTGGCTTTATCAATATCAAGTACAACCGCTTGAATCGTATCATTTTTCTTGTATACTTCAGAGGGGTGTTTGATCCGCTTTGTCCATGAAATGTCAGAGATATGTACAAGTCCGTCAATATCATCATCGATACCGATAAACAGACCGAACTCTGTAATATTTTTAATTTTTCCTTCGATAATAGTACCAACCGGGTATTTTTGTGAAATAACTTCCCAAGGATTATCTACTGTCTGTTTAATCCCCAAAGAAATTCTTCTGTTTTCCGGCTTTAGATCAAGCACGACAGCTTCAACTTCTTCACCAACAGTCACCATCTGGGATGGATGCCTGATTTTCCTAGTCCACGACATTTCTGACACATGAATAAGGCCTTCAACCCCTTCTTCAAGTTCGATAAAAGCACCATAATCTGTCAGGCTGACAACTTTACCTGTCACTTTTGAATCTACTGGATATTTTTCAACTGCAGTGGTCCATGGGTCTGGAGTTAATTGTTTCATACCAAGCGATACTCTTTCTTTTTCAAAATCAAAAGAAAGAATTTTCACATTGATTTTATCCCCTACAGAAAAGAGTTCTGATGGATGTTTTACCCTGCCCCAGGAAATGTCAGTTATATGTAAAAGCCCGTCCACACCGCCAAGGTCGACAAACACACCATATTCAGTGATATTTTTAACGATACCTTCCATTACCTTGCCATCTTCAATGGCTTCAAGTGTAGACGTCCTTAATGTATCCCGTTCTGCTTCAAGAAGTACGCGTCTTGAAAGAACAATGTTGTTTCTCTTTTTATTGTATTTGAGGATTTTGAATGTGTAGGTTTTATTTACCATTTCATCCATATTCCGGATGGGTCTAAGATCAGCTTGAGACCCTGGAAGGAACCCAAGCAGTCCGATATCCACAGAGAAACCACCTTTTACGCGGCTCGTAATTACACCATCTATGGTTCCGTCTGCATCGTAAATGTCTTTAATTTTATCCCAAACTTTAACTTTTTTGGCCTTTTCATGGGACAAAAGGACTGTTTCTTCTTCTTCGTCCCAAACCTCAATCATTACCTCAAATTGATCGTCAACATTGACATTTACATTGCCTTCCTCATCCATGAATTCCCGAATAGAGATCTGCCCTTCAGATTTATATCCTACGTCGACAAGGACCATATCCCTGCCAACAGAGATCACTGTCCCTGTCACAACTTGGCCTTCTTCAAATTTTTTAAGACTGGATTCGTAAATGTCCAGAAGCTCTTCCATGGTTTCCTCACCTGTAATCTCAGGTGTGGTTTCTTTTTCCGGTACAGCTTCTTCTTTTGAAGCGGCTTGTTCTTCTGCCTTTGTAGCTTCTTCTTTCTCTAGTGTTTCAGTATTCATTTTTTGGTTTTCGTTTTCTTCAGCAATGTTGTTCATTAATAATATTCCCCCTAATCGAATTTTTTATACGCATCCAATTTACGGAAATATGGATGAGTACAATTTGCCTTTATAACAAATGAAAATAAAAAAATCAATAGAATTGTGGGGCGTATCAAGCCCCATCAATAATTGAAATCATTTTGTCGACCACTTGTTCAACGGTCATGAATGAGGAGTCAATTTTTATTGCATCATCTGCGGGCTTGAGGGGGGCCGTTTTTCTTTGAGAATCATTATCATCACGTGTCTTCATCTCATTTTCCACTTGAGAAATATCTTTTTCATCATTCGGCATTTCATCAAATCGTCTTTTGGCACGGATCGTTAAATCTGCCACCAGAAAAAACTTGAACGCAGCATCTGGAAAAACAATTGTTCCCATATCCCTGCCTTCAAATACAGCATCATTTGTTTTTGCAATATTCCTTTGAATGTCCAGCAGTGCTGCCCTCACCTGAGGTTTGGCTGAAGAGGAAGATGCAAGCATCGATATGTCGGGCGTTCTTATATACGGTGTAATATCTATACCGGACGATATTAGCACCAGGGTATCTTTTTCCATGACAAAATTCAAATCAAGGTTTTTTAAGAAGGGTTCCAGAACGGTATCATCTTCCCAATCGATGTTCTGCCTGGCAATTTCATATGCAACCCCCCTGTATAATGCGCCAGTATCCACATATATGCATCCAAGCTTCTGAGACAATCGTCTGCTGACCGTTGTTTTGCCCGCTCCGGCAGGACCGTCAATCGTTATGATTTTAGTTTCCATATGGAAAGCCCCTATCTGTTTAATACTTTTCTAAGTGCATTAATAAAGTTTACATTTTCTTCAGCAGTACCCGTATTTACCCTTAAATACGTATCAAACCCATAAGATTTCATTGACCGGACAATGACCCCCATTTTCAGCATTTGCTCAAATACTTTTGTTGCATCTGTTTCAAGGTCAAGCATGAAAAAATTTGATTGAGTTGGCATACAGTGAATATCAAGTTTAGACAGTTCATCAAAAAGGAAATCAAGCCCATCGTGGGTTGTTTTAATGGCATGCTGTAAAAAATCATCATCATCAATCGCTGCGGCTGCAGCTGCCTGTGCCAGTGTGTTTACATTAAATGGCTGCCGAATTCTATTTAAGATTTCAGCAATCTCCATATCCATAATGCCATACCCGACTCTAAACCCTGCCAGGCCATATGCTTTTGAAAAAGTTCTCAGGCTGACAACCCTTAAATCTTTTAAAGGATTTTTCAAAGAATTATAAACCGTTTTATCTCTTACAAATTCAATGTATGCTTCATCCACAACAACAATGACATCGTCAGGTACCTTTTTTAAAAACGCATCAAATTCATCTCTGGTAATTGTGCTTCCTGTTGGATTAAACGGATTGGTGATAAAAATCAATTTTGTTTTCGGTGTTATGTTATCAATCAATCCATCAAGGTTTGTAGAAAAATCAATCAGCGGCACCATGACAGGTGTTCCCTTTGCTGTCTTTACGCTGATCTCGTACATGAGAAATGAGGGCAGCGGCATCAATGCCTCATCCCCAGGGTTTAGAAATCCATGCGCCAGAAGCGCTATGATATCATCCGAGCCGTTACCAATCACTATATTCTGAGGGGAAACAGAAAATTTATCTGCCAGTTTCTGACGTAAAATCGGCGCTGAAGACTCCGGATATCTGTTCATTCCCATTAAATGGTCAGAAACAGCGTCAGCCACTTTTGGTGAAAACCCGATGGGATTCTCATTAGATGCCAGCTTAACAGCATTAGAAATCTTATAATCTCTCTCAATTTCTTTTATGGGTTTCCCAGGCTCATAAGGTTTGATCGTTGATATCTGATCGCAAATTTTATATCGCATAACTTAAATTTTCCCTGTAAAAAGACTATCTGCCATATGTGCACTAAAAAAAATAATACTTAGTTAGGATTTGAAATTTTGTCAATAATTATGATAGGTGTATTTTTTAGGTAAATCTTAGAATGGATAAAGGTTTTTATGAAAAAGCTTGTCACACTTGGACTTGAGAAACTCATTGCACATCCGGTGGATGCGTTTAAGGGCAAACGGCTCGGGCTGCTGTCCAATCCTGCATCTGTTGATCAGAACTACAACCACGCCTCTACCCTGATTTACAACACATATCCAAACCAGTTAAAGGTTTTGTTTTCCCCCCAGCATGGTTTTTACGCAGAAAAGCAGGATAATATGATTGAATCTGATCATTTTATGGAATCTGAACTACACATCCCCGTTTACAGCCTGTACAATGAAACAAGAATCCCTGCTGATGATATGCTCGATCAGATTGATATACTCCTCATTGATATTCAGGATGTCGGTACACGCGTTTATACATTTATATATACCATTTCTTATTGCCTTGAAGCAGCAGCAAGATTGAACAAGCAGGTTGTTATTCTTGACCGCCCCAATCCTGTTGGCGGGTTACAAGTTGAAGGCAATATGCTAAACAGAAAGTGGGCCTCGTTTGTTGGCAGATTTCCAATCCCCATGCGACATGGGTTAACTGTTGGAGAGATATCTCAATTTTTTAATGCACAGTTTCACATAGGATGTGACCTGAAAGTTATCCCAATGACAGGGTGGCAGCGCCGGATGTACTGGCAGGATACAGGATTGAACTGGGTTGCCCCTTCTCCAAACCTGCCTACCCCGGAATCCTGTATGGTGTATCCTGGACAAGTTATTTTTGAAGGGACAAATATTTCTGAAGGACGGGGAACGACATTGGCATTTGAGCAATTTGGCGCCCCGTTTCTAAACACCGGAATAATTAAAAAAGCAGCAGATAAATTTATTGAGGGTGCCATCCTCCGCCCGGTAAACTTTGAACCCACGTCTGGGAAATGGTGTGGAAAGGTGTGCAAAGGTTTCCAGATCCATATCACGGCAAAGGAAACATTTAACGCTTATCTTACGTCTCTTTTACTGCTGCAGTTAATTATAAAATATCATGCAGGTGATTTTGAATTTAAAAAACCGCCTTATGAATATGAATATAAAAAGAAACCCATTGATTTAATATTGGGCAGTAAAACGCTGCGGGAAAAAATTGTAAATTTGCAAAACCTTAAAGCAGTTTCAAGGGAATGGGAAAACGATATCGCTGATTTTCATACGCTTTCAAGGACGTATCATTTATATGAATGATGAAAAACAAAACCCTTTATGGAAGCGGATGAGCTTCAAAGGGAATAAAGTGTGGGTTCAAATAGACACCCGGGGTCACTATGTGATTGAAAAAGGCACTGTGCTGATAAAATATAATTTAAATCAGAATTATGAGTACCGTGTTAAACCAGAGAATCTAAACCCGGAAGACCAGGCAATCCCGGCAAAAAGCAAATCAAATTCTCATGACGCGAAACAAACCGTTTCTTCTAAAAAGCAGGTTCCAAAAACCCAGACCCGTTTTCAGGAAGACCTTCCTGAAAACTGTATAAAAATTTACACTGACGGAGCATCATCAGGGAATCCAGGGCCGGCAGGAATCGGTGTTCTATTTATCTACAATGAAAAAAAAAAAGAAGTATCAAAATTTATCGGCCGGGCAACCAACAATATTGCCGAACTGACTGCCATAAAAGTGGCATTAGAAGAGTTGAAGCGGTTTGATTTACCTGTCCGTATTTTCTCTGATTCAGGCTATGCTATCGGATTACTAACTCAAAACTGGAAACCCAGAAAAAACCAGGACCTTGTTATAAAAATAAAAAACCTGATGGGAAAATTTTCAGACCTGTCATTTATCAAGGTTAAAGGTCATGCAGGGATAAAGGAAAATGAAGTTGCAGATTATCTTGCAACGTCTGCCATTAAAAAAAGCCTGGATTAACCGCCAGGCTTTTTTAATATTCTTTTGTTATGCTATTGTATCTGTTACAGCTTATTCACCAGTATCTTTATCAGCCTGGGGGGCCGGGGAATCTATGCCTTCTTCGTTTTTCCAAGTGTCTTTGAGCTCATCAAATCCAAGATAAAGGGCAAGACCGCCACCCAGTAAAAGAACAGGAGGTATGCACCCTGCCAAAAGTTCTAAAAACTCACCAAACCAAACAGCCAACCCTACAACACCAAGAAGAACTGCAATAGCTCCACCAATTAATGTTTTCATAAAGAGAACCTCCTAAAGTTTTTAATCAAATAACATAATATAGACTTACAATTAAACAAATATGGAAATTGTCAACACGGAATAAAAAAAAATAGCATAAGCATCTGTTTTTATCAAGGCCATTTTAAGATTGCCATTCCCATTAACCTTTGATAATTAATTAAGGTCTAAATCATTTAATTAAAATCCTTTAAAGGAAAAATAATGACATTATTTCAAAAGCTTAACAGCCGTATTAACACGATTCGGCAAAAGCTTCGTAATACAATTAACTGTATGCTGGACAACACCCATGATTACTTTTTATGCTTTTACCCCAGCGATTCTGGCTATTTAGTCAGAAAACTCATTAAACGGCTCATTCGAAAAATCAATTTTGATGATCACAATATTGAGAAAATAAAAAAAATAGATAACGACAATATTGTCGTTTTTGCCAGTAAAACTAAAAGAACCCTGGATTTTTTATACTATCATACCAAGCTTAAATCTTTGGACCTGCCCTACCCTCAAGTCGGATTTGATTTTAGATTTTTTTTCCTTTTGCCTGTCAAACGACTGTTCCAAATCTTTGTAAGTCATCTGGATTATTTTCTCCAGCATTTTCACTCTAAAGATGCCTATACGTCTGGTTATGCCACAAAA
>CAYFKW010000003.1:212180-292872 GCA_964343845.1 uncultured Desulfobacula sp.
TTTTTGTAACCCATGAAAAGCCTGGACTGATAAAGCGTATATTTACGGTAATACGTCACCCGGAAAAAATTAGGGTTGAGCTTGCAAACCCCGTTGATCTGAAAGAATTTTTGTCCAGACAGGAAATTGAACAACTGGATTCAGAATTCCAAACCCATCGATTAAGAAGCCACCTTGTGGATATTCTGAATCGGCAGAGAAAAAGTATTACTGGGCCTGTCTTAAAATCAAGACAGGAGATTACTGAAGACATTTTAACCCGTAAATCTTTGCGTGAATACCTTGCAGAATATGCATCTGAAAACAATATCACCCTGGTGAAAACCCATAAAAAAGCTGCTGGATATATCAAGGAAATAGCATCCAACTACAATCTGCAGATTATTAATTTTGGGAACTGGCTCTTAACCTGGGTGTTTAAAAATATTTTTGAAGATTTAATTGTTGACCAGGATGAAATCAACCGGATGAGAGAGAAATCGACAGAAGCCCCTCTTATTCTTGTTCCTTGCCACAAAAGCCATTTAGACTATCTTCTGCTGCCCTATGTCATGTTCAGGAATAACATGCCCTGCCCTCATATTGCTGCAGGCAAGAATTTATCGTTTTGGCCTCTGGGTCCTTTATTTAGAGGCGGCGGTGCTTTTTTTTTAAGACGAACATTCCAGGGTGCCCCGCTGTACGCTAAAATTTTTGCAGCTTATTTAGAAAAACTGTTATACGAGGGGTTTAACATTAAGATATTTATTGAAGGCGGCAGAAGCAGGACGGGAAAGCTATTGGCCCCTAAACCAGGCGGACTTGCCATGCTTATTAACGCCTATTTAAGCGGCGCATGCAGCAACCTTTATTTTGTCCCGATCTATATTGGTTATGACCGTGTCCTTGAGGAAGATGCGTACCTGAAAGAAATTGAAGGCGGTAAAAAGAGCCCTGAAACATTAAAAGGACTTATCAATGCCCGTAAATTTTTAAAGAAAAAATACGGGAAAGTATACATGAAATTTGATGATCCTATCTCCATAAAAGATTATATCAAAGAAAAAAATATCGACCTTTCAAAAACCACGAACGATGAATACATCAATTTTGTAAAAAGTTTTGGGTACAAGCTGATAAATTCTATAAATAAAAATGCCGTGGCAACCCCGCATGGTATTATTGCCAGTGCCGTATTAAACTGTTCCAAAAACAGTTTTGCAAAAAAACAGATGATTGCCAGGGTCAACACATATATGAATATGCTGACATTCATGAATGCGGATCTCTCAGACACGCTTTTGATGGATCCGGACAACACATTGAATGCCGTGATAAATAATTTTATTTCAAGAAACTTTATAGAATTGGGAGATGAAGATGATAAAGACATTACTGACAGCACCATTTTTATCATCAAAGCAAATAAAAGAGCTATTCTGGATTATTATAAGAATTCTGTGATTTCATTTTTCTCTAAATTTGCCTATACGGCGGTTGCCATTCTTGAAATTGACCGTTTTCAGTTTGCTTCATCAGATCTGGTCCTTCGCTATCAATTCCTTGAAAAAATGTTTACAGATGAATTTTTCTTTGATGAAGAAACCACTTGTGACGAGGATATATCCATCTGCATCAAAGGATTTATGAATGAAGGTATTCTTGTGCCGGATTCCTCTGGGTCCGATACCTATCGAATTACGTCAGAGGGATTGAGAAAACTGAAATGGTTTGCAGCGTTTTTACAACCCTTTTTTGAATCCTACAAAACCACACTCCTGTATTTTGAAAAATATGACGCAGACAAACACAACGCAAAAGACAGGGTTAAAAAAATTCGCTCAATTGGCTCAAAACTGTATAAAACTGACATCATCACATTGAAAGAGTCTCTTTCTCAGATCAATTACAAAAATGCTGCCAATTATTTCTCGAAAAATGGGGTTACAGGGAAGCAGGATCATACAAAGATAGAATATTATAAAAATATACTCGACCGACTCACCCGGTTGATCGCTTCCTGATCCCATGAAGGCACTGATTTTATCAGCTGGATTTGGCACAAGGCTCCTGCCGTATACCCGGCACATCCCAAAACCGATGTTTACACTTATGTCAAAACCGGTTCTGGCACATACCATTGAAAAGCTGATGGACACAGGTTGTAAACAAATTGTGATCAATGTGCACCATCTTCATGACCAGATAACAGATTTCATACAGCATCAAGACTATACGATTGATATTAAAATCATCTACGAACCAACGATCCTGGATACAGGTGGCGCAATAGCAAATGCAGAACCGTTTTTACATACACAGCCGTTTTTTGTAATCAATTCCGATATTATTTCAACTGTAGATCTGGCTGCTGTTTTTGAGTTTCATAAAACTTCTAATGCCCTGGCGACCCTCGTTCTTCATAACTACAACAAATTCAATAAAGTTGAGATTGATCCCCAGGGATTCATTAAAAATTTTAACGCCTCAGAAAATGGACTTGCATTTACAGGTATTCAGGTATTGTCTCCTGAAATATACCAGTATTTCCCCAATAAAAAAGTCTTTTCAAGTATTGATATTTATCAACAGGTTTGTCAGAAACATAAGGTCAAAGCCTTTATTGAAAAAGACATTTATTGGTCAGATATCGGTACCAAAGATTCCTATGCGCTCACTTCAATTGGGTTGCTGGCTGCTTCTCAATTTGGTGTGCCGCACCAGCGCATCAAGGATATTGAAATTCAAAAACTTGCCGGGGATGGATCTGATCGAAAATGGTACCGGGTCTCCCTGTCTGAAAAAAGTTATATCATATCTGATCATGGCATTTGTCTGCCCGACAGCGATGAACACCGTCAGCTTAATGCCTTTATTCATATTGGGAACCATCTATTTTCAAAAAAACTTCCTGTCCCTGAAATTTTCAATCACGATACCCTGTCCGGTATGGTGATCTTACGCGATTTGGGTGATACCCACCTTGAATCGCTTGTTCTTCATAAACAGGACGATGATTTCACCTTGAAAATTTACAAAAAAGCTATTGATCGATTAATTGATTTTTCTACACTGGGCCGGACAGATTTTGATCCGTGCTGGACCTGCCAGACGCCGACCTATTCCAAAGAGTTGATCATTGAAAAAGAATGCCGGTATTTTATGGATGAATTTATCAATGCCTACTTGAAAAAGAATATTTCATTTAATTCCATCTTAACCGAGTTTGAATTCATTGCTCAGGCTGCACTGAAAAACGGCGTTATGGGATTGATGCACAGGGACATGCAGTCAAAAAATATTATGGTGGTGAAAAACGACCCCTATTTCATTGATTTCCAGGCAGCAAGGATCGGTCCGCTGCAATATGATCTTGCCTCTTTGCTGATTGACCCTTATGTTGCTCTTGAAGATCATATTCAAGAAGAACTTTTAAACTATGCAATCATGTGTCTAAACATAACAAAGGACCGGAAAAAAGACTTTCTTGACTGCTATCACTATTGCTGTTTAACCCGAAACCTGCAATTCCTTGGTGCATTCAGTTTTTTGAGCCAGGTAAAAAACAAGTCACGGTTTGAAAATCACATACCAGCTGCAGTAAAATCTTTAAAAAAAATCATGAACGCGGTAAATATACATAAGCTGCCCAGACTGGCAAATCTTATCCAGAACATATAAAGGAGAAAAAAATGGAACATATAACAATCATGGTAAACGGCCTTCCAGGTAATGTGGCAAAGATAATGGCTCGGTTTGCCATTGCTGACAATCGATTTAATATCATCCCTTTTTCTCTGACAGGACAGGAGATTGAAGAAGATTCTGTCACCATTGATTCTGTTAATTTCACACTCATTCGGCCGGATGTCAGAGATAAGAAAATCAATGACATCCAATCCCAATTCGGTTCTTTTATAGCGATTGATTATACCCATCCGACCGCAGTGAACGCCAATGCTCTCTTTTACACTCAAAACAAGATCCCTTTTGTTATGGGAACTACAGGAGGAGATAGAGAACATCTGGAAAATGTGGTCAAAAATGCATCTACCCCTGCTGTTATTGCCCCGAATATGGCCAAACAGATTGTAGGCTTTCAAGCCATGATGGAATATGCTGCAAGAACTTTTCCAGGACTCTTTAAAGGATACACACTAGAGGTTTCAGAAAGCCATCAAAAAGGAAAAGCAGACACCTCTGGTACGGCAAAAGCCATGGTGGGATATTTTAATGAATTGGGCGCCAGCTTTGACGTAAGTGACATTCAGATGATAAGAGATCCTGACATTCAGGAAAACGAATGGGGAATCCCAGAAGAATACTTAACCGGGCATGGATGGCACACCTATACATTAAAGGCAGCAGACGGTTCTTCTCTTTTTGAGTTCAAGCACAATATCAATGGCAGGGATATATATGTCAGCGGCACATTTGAAGCTGTTGTTTTTCTGGTTGGAAAAATGAAATTGTCTGATACATCCAAAACTTTATACACGATGATTGATGTTCTAAACGGATGATGAATCGGTGAATCTATATTTTAGAGTTATACTAATTATTATTGGCATTGCTTATCTGATAAGCCCTTTTGATATTATACCCGACCTTGTGCTGCCGTATATCGGCTGGCTTGATGACGGCGTGATCATTGCAGCCATTATCTATTTTTTAAAAACAGGCAGACTGCCGGCCTTCCTGTTTAAACAGCCTGGTAATCCCGGACAAACCTTTGAAGAAAAAACCAGTACGTCTCAGTCATCTGCCGGGCAGAATACACAGTCAGCCCAGAAACAATCAACATCTGCGCCTGGTTCAAAAACACCCTATGACATCCTAGGGGTTAAACCTGATGCGTCAAAAAGAGTGATACAGGAAGCATACAAGGAGGCTGTTAAAAAATATCATCCTGATAAACTTTCTCATCTGGGTGAAGAATTTTCAGATCTTGCCAATGATAAATTCCTTGAGATCCAGAAAGCGTATGACTCACTTATGAACCGGTAACGGTTGACATGTTTAACTCAAAAGGATTCGGCAGTGACTGATTTTCTAAAACTTGGCTCAAAAAAAATTGAAATACAGTGGCATAACGAAAACCGAAAAAATCTGCCGACCCTGATCTTTATCCATGAAGGACTTGGATGTGTAAGAATGTGGAAGGATTTTCCCAAAAAGCTGTCTGAACTTACAGGGTGTCCTGCATTTGTATATTCCCGTTTCGGGTATGGAAAATCTGACCCTTCCCCTTTGCCCTGGAAAATGAATTTCATGCACATGGAGGCCTTAAAAATTCTACCGCAGATTCTTCAATGTGCCCGGATTAAAGAGTATCTTTTGATCGGCCATTCTGATGGCGGGTCTATTTCCATCATCTTTGCAGGAAGCCCGCATTCTAAAGGACTCAAAGGAGTGATAACTGAAGCCGCCCATGTGTTTTGCGAACCTGTTACAGTAAAAAGTATCCAGCAGGCTAAAATCAATTACCATCGTCACAATTTAAAACAGGGGCTTGAAAAATATCATGGCAGACAGACAACGCGTTCCGGGGATGGAATGATGTCTGGCTGAACCCTAACTTTATGAATTGGAACATTGAGAAATATCTAAGCCGAATCCAGGTACCCATAATGGCCATTCAGGGGATGGAGGATCAATATGGAACTGAAAAACAAATTGAATCAATTGCAGGCAGGGTAAAAACAGTCGAAACCCATTTAATAAAAGATTGTCAGCATTCTCCACATGCAGATCAACCGGGAAACGTGATGAATATCATGAATTCTTTTATTCAAAAGCAATTTCCTTGTGTTAAAAGAAACTAAAAATACCTTTTTTTCTTTTAAACCGTACCCCCTCATGAATCTTTTCTTGCGCAAAGCGTTCAAACACGTTAAAAAGGCAGGGAATTCCGATACTATATCCGGATTCATTTTTGATAACCCCTAAACCTTGGAGATACAATATGAGTAACAACGGCGAACAAGCTGGGAAACTCGATTTTACAGTGGATAAAAATAATTTATATCGCGAAGAAGCCGTAACAGATCTTAGAATTGCCAATATCAAGAAATTAGTGCCAGTGCTAAGTGATGGCTCGGAAGACAGCAGCCGTGATCCCATCTATCTTGGCATGACCCAGCTGACCACACCCCAGGGTCCCATCCCTATTCAGTCCAAGTTGGAGGGGAAAACACTTGAGGAAGCAATGGATGTATTCCCCCAGGCCATGGAGGCTGAAACCCAGAAAGTGGTTGAACGCTTAAAACAACTCCAGGCACAACAGAAAAAAGCAAAAGATTCCAGAATCATCGTACCGGGAATGAACAATTAGAGGAGTACGAGGTGACCGGCGTTAGTGAAATCCTTGTTCTGGTACTGCTGATTGCTTGTATCCTGATCCTTCCCAGGCTGTTCAAGGGGGAGCCTTCTGTAAAGAATTCCGCTTCAGCAAAAGCCTTGAGTAAGCTTACGGCTGCGACAAGATCTGGTATTGTGCTCTCCATTGTTTATCCGGTCGGCATGGCCCTTGTCCTTAAACCATGGCAGGGGAATGTGGTAAGGTATATTTCGATTGGTGTTATTCCGGTTCTTCTTGTCTGGGCTGTTGTCTGGATACTGGCCGGGAGGAAAAAATAATTTACATTACTTTTCTATTCTAAATAAATTTAGTAATATTATAAAAAATATTATTATTTTTCTTGACGTCTTCTATTTTATGATTAATTTTGTTTCAAACAAGAAGATGAAAGGCAATATGAAACAAAAAACATCCTAAAAGGAGGATTAATTATGAAACTTGTAAGATACAACCCATTTAACGAACTTGGTTTTTTCTCAAATTCATTTAACGACTTTTTTAATGACTCATTTTTTAATGGAAAAACAAAACCTGCTGCATCCTGGTACCCTGCTGTAGATGTACTCACTGAAGATGAAAAGGTTATTCTCAATGTTGAACTGCCTGGAATGAAAAAAGAAGATATCTCCATCAATATCGAAGATAAGGTTCTGACAATCAAAGGGGAAAGAAAGGTTGAGAATGAAGAAAAGAAAGATCAGTATTACAGGAGAGAAAGATCTTTTGGCAGCTTTAAACGATCTTTCACACTGTCAGATGATATTTTAACAGATGATGTATCAGCAGATTACACAGATGGTGTTCTTAAAGTGACGCTTAAAAAGGATACCACAAAAGAAGAAGTCAAACAGATCACTATTAACTAACATAGATATCTAACATCCTTACCAGACAATTTGGGGGCTGAAAACCAGCCCCCATTTTCATTGTGTTAAACGATAACCAAGCCGTGTATGGCGCAGAGAGGCTTTAACCGTGTTAATGGCGATGGCCAGCGCCTTTTTTGTTCCGATGAGCACAACCAGTTTCCTGCCCCTGGTAACGGCCGTATAAATCAGGTTTCGCTGCAATAGAATATAATGCTGCGTCAGGACCGGTATAATAACCGCAGGATACTCTGATCCTTGAGATTTATGAACAGATACAGCATAGGCATGGACGATTTCATCAAGGGATGAGAAATCATAATCCACCTGCCGCCCGTCAAAATTAAGCATCACTTTTTGATCCGTAAAATTAATATCAACGATTCTCCCGATATCTCCATTATAGGTATGTTTGTCATAATTATTGCGGATCTGCATGACTTTATCCGACACCCTGAATTCCCTGTTTCCCCGCTGAACGGCTGTCGAACCTGGATTTAATACTTTTTGAAGTTCTGTATTCATATTGCTGGCGCCGACAATACCCCGATGCATCGGCGTCAGCACTTGAATATCATCCACAGAATGAAGGTCAAATTTTTCAGGTATTCGTGTTTGAACCAAGTGGATAATCGTGTTTAAAACTTCTTCAGGATCTTCTTTTTGAATAAAATAAAAATTGCTCTTTTTATTTTCATTCGCCGCTACAGGAAACATTCCCTTATTAATCCTGTGGGCATTCACAACAATTAAACTTTTTCTGGCCTGCCTGAAAATCGTGTCTAACGTAACAACACTGAACGCTTTAGATGCAATGATATCATTTAGAACGTTCCCAGGTCCCACTGATGGCAGTTGATTGACATCCCCGACAAGGATAAGCGTTGCCTTTTGAGGAACCGCTTTTAACAGGTGATGCATCAGGACAGTATCAATCATAGAGGCTTCATCAATAATGAGCACATCACAATTTAACGGGTTTTTGTTATTTTTTTTAAATCCTGCCTGTTTCATTGAATAATCAAGCAGTCTGTGAATTGTCTGGGCTTTTTCCCAGGTCGCCTCGCTCATTCTCTTTGCTGCACGTCCAGTCGGTGCAGCCAGAAGAATTTTAGCCCCTGCCATTTTTAAAATTTTGAGAATGGCAGTAATGATGGTCGTCTTTCCGGTACCAGGTCCTCCGGTAATAATCAACACCTTTTCATCTAAACTTGTTTTTACGGCCTGTTCCTGTTTCGGTGCCAGTGTGATCTTTATCTGGTCTTTAATCCACTCAAGTGCTCTGTCAGAATCAATGGGCCTGATACTTTTTGAGGATGATTGAAGTCGAATAAGGTTGCTGGTGATGCCAATTTCACAAATGTGAAATTTTTTTAAGAACACAAGCTTCTGATTTTCTCTAAATCCTTCTATGCTGTCATTAACATCTTCAATAACAATTCGGTTTTGAGCAAACGAATCCCCAATTCCCTTTAAAACAAGGTTTTTATTCACTTCAAGAATGTCGACCATCTGCTGGCATAAATCAGTGTATGGATAACAGACATGCCCGTCTTCAGAAAGCTGATGCAGTACATATTCAAGCCCCGCTTCGATCCGCTGGGGAGAGGTTTTTTTCATTCCCAGCTTTTCAGCGATATGATCTGCCGTTACAAATCCAATGCCAAAAATATCTTTGGCAAGCCTGTAGGGATTTTCTTTTACAATATGAATGGCATCCTGACCATAGGTTTTAAATATCTTTGCAGCATACGCTGTGCTGACACCATGCGACTGTAAAAAAAGCATAACAGACCTGACTTCTTTCTGCTCGTCCCAGGCAGTCCGAATCATCTGGATTCTTTTTTTACCGACCCCTTCAACTTCTGACAACCTGTTGATGTTCTTCTCAATAATGTCTAAGGATTTTGTACCGAATTTTTTAACAATTCTTTTGGCCATAACAGGGCCAATCCCTTTAATCAGGCCTGACCCCAGATACTTCTGGATGCCAAATTGTGTTGCAGGAACCAGTGTTTTACAGTGTTGGATTTTTAATTGATTTCCAAATTTGGGGTGACTGATCCATACCCCCTCAACTTCAATAAACTCACCAGGAACCGGATTGACCATATTCCCCACAATGGTAACGAGGTTTTTTTCACCTTTCACCTTGATTTTACAGACAGAAAATGCAGATTCTTCGCTAGAAAATGTTACCCGTTCTATATGTCCTTTCAGCAATGTCATCGACGATTAAATGTTACCAATTTTTAATAAGATTATTGTTAAAAATTCGAATCTATCCACACGTAAAAACAAAAGCGCACTCCAAGACTATATAGTCCTGAAATGCGCTTTATTCAAGTATAAAACGTTATTTTAACGACTCATCTAGTGATGAGACTCTTCGCTTTGATTCACCGTATCATAGGCAGCTTTCAGAATAACATACGTCATACCAGCACCCAGAATACCAATGGCATACCAGAATCCGCCAAAAAACACCATGTGACCGATGTCCCAGTGCCATTCAAAACAAAATGGAAACATAATTACTCTCCTTTACCCCAAAGGGTTATTCTGTCTGTGCAAGAGGCTCAGCAGCAGGTTCTGCACCCTCTTGTACATCAGTCTCTGCCGCTGTTCCATAATTTAATTCATATTCCTGAGGGAATACAGGCAGGTACCGATATGTAATAGAAATTAAGATGATTCCATACGCAACCGGCAGAACGGTGGTTGCAATTTCCTGCCAGCTTGGGAAATATAGTGCCCATGTATCAAAACTCATGACAGGCACTGCCATGATCTGAAGCACCATTACCCATCTGTTCAGGCAGACGCCAATAACGCCCAGGACGATTGCAATTAATCTTAGTTTCGGGTTTTCACGGGTTGACTTGTTAATCAGAATAAATCCTGGAACAACACCGCAGATGACAATCTCAGTAATCAGTATCCAATAGCCATAGAAACTGTTATTGGTATAAAAATGGCTGAGTTTAAACCCAAGGCTTGGCGCAGTTACGGTTGCCCAATAGATGGTGTCAATTATTTTTGCAATGATATAGGTGGTAATCATCCAGCCAGATATTTTAGCTAAAAGATGAACCACATTGTCTTTTACCAGTTTTTTCCCTGTCACTGTCTCAGTAATTTTGGTGACCAAAAGAGTAAAACAGGGACCAAATGCCGCTGCTGACCATGTAAACAGGAAAAATGTCCAGGGCCAGATCAACAATCCTTCCCTGACAGCAAATGGACGGCCGAACATAACACCTGCAACACCACCAAGAGATCCCTGATGGAAAAAGGAAAGGAATGCACCTGTTGCAGCAAAGATCGCCATTACGCCGTGCATGTTGTGTGCGAGATGGTGGAAAAACGGCACTTTGTTGGCCTGCCTGTTTTCTAAAATATTGGGGATAAACTCTATGGTTAACACCGCAAAATAACATGACAGACAATAGGCTACCTCTGTCAGCATTGAATGAACATTGGCATGCCAGAAAATAAACCATCCCCTGAGGGGCTGACCAATATCAATGGCAAGTATCAACAGCGCCGAACTATAACAAATAAAACCGATGATCACGGCAAAATTGATGATATTTTTCAACTCATCAACTTTAAAAATATATTTCAATAGACCTGTGAAAAATGCGCCGCCGCCAACAGCAATAACAGCAAGGTCCGCCCAGATCCAAAGGGCAAATCCATAGTAGTCGTTCATGTTGGTCTGATTCAGGCCTTTAAACCAGCAAAGGAACATGGCATAAACGCCCCAAAGAAGTACGGCACCTACGATGGCAATTCCAAGGTAAAACTTGGGGAATGAGCATCGTTTTGCACCTTCAGGTATTAATGCAGAATCCATATTTATTCACTCCTAAGTAAAGTTTTGGATATCTTAACCATGGGATGAACTCCCATAGTGATTCTTAATTTTATCCCATTCTCCATCCAGGTAATTGTCACCTGCTTTTCTCACCCATTCTTTTTCAGAAAGGTAATAAACCTTTGTATTGGTGCCGAGCCTTTCAAGAAGTCTGAAAACTTTAGGGTTTCTTGATTTTCCGACAACATTATGATTTCTAGGGTCTGGATGAGGATCAGGTTTAACGATTTGATGGACTTTGTGTTCAGGATTATTAAGATCGCCGAATACGATTGCACCAGCCGGGCAAGCCGTTGTGCAGGCGGTTTGATAATTCTCTTCCGGAATATGATCTTTATCACCTTCTGCGTACGCCTGGTCTCTGGCAGCCTGGTATCTGTGATAGCAGAAACTGCATTTTTCGACAACACCTCTCATCCTTGGAGATACATCAGGACTCAGGTATTTCTCCATACCTTCAGGCCATTTTGGATCCCACCAATTAAAATACCGTGCATGGTAAGGGCATGCCCCCATGCAATATCTGCATCCAAAACATCGTGTATAAATCTGGCTGACAATTCCTGTATCATAGCCATAATCGGTCGCAGTCGCAGGGCAGACAGAGACACATGGAGAATGGCCATGATCCCCTAACCCGCCACAGTGCTGACACGGCCGCGGCATATATGCTATTTCAGTATCAGGAAAGGACTTACCATTGGTTAATTTATAAACACGCATCCAGGTGATACTATCCTTTTTATTGGATTCATCCTCCTTAAACGGAACATTATTTTCAGACATGCACGACACCATGCAGGAACCGCACCCTGTGCATTTGTCCAGATCAATAAGCATTCCGAACTTATGTGCTTTATTATTTTCTTGTTTCATTCATAACCTCTTTAGCAATTTATGCTTGAATTTTAAGCCTTGGAAATTTTTGCTTTAATTCCAAAGGCAGCATCCAGTCCTGAACCAGATTCAATTACCGGGCCGATCAGATCGTTCACATTTACACCTTTATTTGATACATATTTGTTATCAAAGGTATGGCCCAGTCCTTCTACCATTCCAATAACACCCGGCATCATGCCGTCATTCAAATTCACCAGAACCTTAGCAGATCCAGCCGGGGTTGTGAGTTTTGCAAACCCCTTGTCTTTCAACCCTTTTGCTGTTGCCGGATTGATTTCAACTGCAATGTCGGCACCTTTTAAAACTGTGTCTGCGACCGTCTTGATGGCAAAGGGCGACGCTGCAGTTGCACCACTGATAAGCCTCATATTGTCAATGGGAATCAAGGTAAGCTCGTAATCTCCCTGGGCCTGAATCGTTGCTGGGTTTTTGGCAAGAAAAGAAACATTAACATCTGCTGAACCAGATGGTGCGCTGTCTGACAGGACAGCGAAACCGTCCTCAGATAATGCATCCCAAATTTCAGGTACCACGCTTTCCAGGCACGCTTCAAAAGATTCCCATTCAAAACTCTCAGCAATACTTCCTTCTAAAGCCTGTGCGATTGAGATCACGGTGTCCCCGGGATTTTTTGTATTAAATACAGGGTCAACAATAGGCCTGCTGAGCCCGACGACACGTTTTGCAAGTCCTGCACCGGACGGCACATCTTCAAGCCTTTCAATAAAGGTGTGGCTGGGCAGGATAATATCAGCTTCCATAGCGGTCTCATCAAGAAATGAAGAGAAACTCACAACAAAAGGTATTTTCCCGAACGCCTGTTTAACCTTTTTGGGATCGTGCAGCGAGTAACAGGGGTTTGCATTGTAAATAAAGAGGGCTTCAACAACTGGTTTGGCTGAGGCATTCACTTCTTCAAAAAGCTGATTCACATACCGTCCAATCCTGGCTTTTGAAAATCCTTTTGATGCGACGCTGTCCATGCTTTCATCAGGAAACTCGATATACTCATTTTTAGGGAGCACAAAGGCGCCACCCTTTTTATTGATGTTTCCGACGATACAATTGAGCATATGGACTGCAGCAAGCTCTTTTAAACTTTGAGCGCCATCTCCTCTGCCCTTGCCGAATACAGCTACCGGCATTTCTGCTTTTGCAAATGCGATAGCTGTTTTTTCAATATCATCGGCTTTGATTCCGGTTTTTTCAGCAACTTGAGAAAGTGCATAGTCACGCTGAATGATGGCCGAAAGCTTATTGAATCCACCGCCAAAATTGGCTGCGGCACTGTTAAACAGGTTGTTTTTCAGAATAACACCGCACATGCTCAACGCCAAATCCGCTTCTGTCCCAGGTTTAATGGGAATCCATTTATCAGCATTGGCGGCTGTATTGGACAGCCTTGCTTCTATCTGGTACAATTTTGCATGTCTGTCTTTTCTTGAAGCATTTGCTTTAAAACAATTAACCGGCGAACCCCAGCCTTCGATGATTCCAGCACCAAAGCTTAAGATAAAATCAGAATTTTCAAGGTCAAACCCAATGGTTCCATCACCATGCAGCGCTTCAGCCGTAACTTGAAGATAGGTTTCAAGGCTTGGCATGGTATAAAAATTTGGTGATCCAAATGTCTTGAGCAATCGCTTGAATAAGCCGGGAACAGATCCTTGATCACTGCCTGTGATACAGGCAAGTTTTTCAGGAGATCCACTTTCTCTAATCGTGGAAAGTTTGCTTGAAACATACGTGATCGCATCTTCCCATGAAATGGCCTCAAATCTGTCACCATTCTTTTTCAAGGGTGTTTTAATTCTTGCAGGATCATACATGTATTGAAGACCGGCAATGCCATGAAGACAAGCACCTCCGTCATTTATCGGGTATTCTGCAAGGCCTTCTATTTTTACGGGTCTGGCCTCAATTTTCCTGACACTGATGCCGCAGCTGCCAGGACAAAGGCTGCAAACCGAATTTTCATAACTTACTTCTCCGTCCACTGGGACAGGAGTCCATGGCCAGTTCTGGCTCCAGATGGAAGAATCATCTGTCAGTTTAATCCCCACCGGGGAAACTGCAATACCAGCAGCTGCGCCAAGTCCCAATCCCAAGAAGCTTCTTCTGTCAACTTTCATAAATTATTCCTCTATAAAGTTTTTGAATTCTTGTGTTTTAGGTTAGTTACTTGTGGCACTGGAAACAATATCCCTGATGACCTGTTTCCTTTTTGTGACACTCTGCGCAGTCATCCATCTTCATACGATCCCAGGAATGTTTTTTAATCCCGAAGATGTTCTTGCCCCAGATATCCCGACTGTAGCCTGTGATCCTGTTTTCTTCATATGGCCTGGAAGAAGTAGATTCACCAATCGGGCCATGGCATACTTTACAATCTGTATTTTCTGTATGCGCTGCATGGGAAAAGAAGACACAATCCGGTTGTCTTGCATAGACAAACCAGGGAACTTCTTTTTCTTTATTCACATACTCCTCAACAAACACGGCCTCATCCTCTGTTTCACCTAACGGATCTTCAGCATGGCAATCCAGGCATACTGCGAGCTTGGGAATTCCTGTAAAACTTCCATCTTCCCTTACAGAATGGCAAGCGTCGCAATCACCGGCCTCACTGGCATGAAGCGCGTGATCAAAGTTAAAAGGTTGCTCTTTTTTAGAATAGAGCAATTTGGGGAACAGCAGTGTACCAGACAAAAACGTGGCAACAAACGCCACAATAAAAAAGATGACACCGAGTCCCAGCCCTTTATCATCTTTTGTTTCTCCGGATGTGCATTCCCCTGCACTTTCCGCGGAACCATTTTCAGCTTTGTTTTCTATTTCACTCATGAAAACTCCATCAATTTAAAATGTTGATGATACTTTAACCATATCGCTCAGGCCGCACCTGTCCTCCTGCGCCGCCTGAACTATTTCCTTTTTGCAGACAGTAATCTTTAACCATCTAGCAATAACGTCCGTAATTAGCGTTAATCTATATTAAAAATGTTATTTGGTTGTCAAGTAAATTAAGAGAAGAATAAGGTTCAGTAAAAAACATGCTGATGGGAAAGAAAATGCTTAGCAGGCAGGCTTTTTAGATAATATTTTACTTGATGAAGCTACCATTACAGGAAATGCACAAGCCTGGATCATTGTGTCATTTTTTTGTACCCTGGTATCGAAGCCCGGAACCTGGAACAGCAGCCGTAGAAATACCGCATAACTGCTGTGAGATCATCTGATAAGAAATCAGTTTTTTTTAACCATAGCTGTGGAGTCCGCTCAAAAGGTAGTTGACCCCGAAATAGGTGAAAAGAACTGCCATAAACCCCACAATAGATACCCATGCAAGGTTCCTTCCATGCCATCCCCTCATCATCCTTAAATGCATAAAAATGGCATAAATAAACCAGGTGATCAATGACCAGGTCTCTTTTGGGTCCCAGGTCCAGTATTTGCCCCAGGCAGAGTTGGCCCACACAGACCCTGTGATAATACCGATAGTAAGGAAAAGAAATCCAAACACCACCATTTGATAGGTAAGTTCGTCTATGAGCTCCCATGATGGAAGTTTTGCAAATATCGTTTCTGCTTCAGGGTTTTTTGGTTTCACAAAATACATAATACTGAATCCAAATGCTACGGCAAACCCGGCATATCCCAGAAAGCATGTGATCACGTGGGCAATCAGCCAGTTACTTTTCAACGCAGGAATCAGCGGAGAAATTTTATTGCTGATGCTCGGATCAAACGACGCATAAGCAATGGCAAGAAATACCAGAGGCGTTGCAAAGACACCGATAATACTTTCTTTATATTTTAGTTCCACAAATATGTAGAGGACAGCAACGGTCCAGGAAAAAAACACCAGAGATTCATACATGTTCGAAAAAGGAGCATGACCATAGCCCATCTGGTAGGATTCAATCCATCTTAGGATAATACCAGCTGTATTATCTAAAAAGCCAATGACAAGGACAATAAAACCGATTTTTGCAAACACCTTCTTTTTAAACGAAAACGATGCAATATAGAAAATAGATGCCAGTGCATAAATAAAGGTGGTTGAAGATAATGCCAATGAACTGTTCATAAGAATTATTTATCCTTTAATAGTGTTACAATTTTTTTAATTTTCAGCTTCATTCCCTGGTTGTTTCGATTGGCGGTTCCAGAGATACTGATTTTAGAACGCTTCCCTTCCAGAGACTCAATTTCAATGAAATAAGATTGATGGGACATAAAAAAGGTTACCCAGCATCCAATAATCATTAACATAAAACCAGAATAAACATACCATATACCAGGATCTTTTGTAATCTGAAGGCCCGTGTAATACCGCTGCTCAACTTCTTTTACCACAAATGCCAGCGTACCCTTACGCATTTTATCAAACGTGGGGAATCTCAATGGCAGTCCAATTTGAAAGTCTTTGTCATTCTGGGTGATCCTGCCGACAAATGCGGCGCCAAGGTCATTTCCTCTAAATTCAAAATGGGGTAAAAACCCCTCCAGCTTGAATGTCCCGTTTCCATCCGGCAGATCAATGACCTGGCCGATTTTAAGGGTTTGGTGTATCACGCTGTTATCTGACGGTTTAATAATTTCAAAAGTGGCTTTATCCGGACGGGTCTGTCCGTATGAGGATTGAAAAATGTTTATACCTTTATACCGCAACGGATCATTTACAATTATATCTGTTGTAAAACTTTCTTTACCATTCTCGATAATGGTCAGGTTTGATTTAAACTCCTCTGGTGCGCCTGTGTCATAGAACTTAACATCAAAATCGTTACATCGGATAGAGAAACCTAATTTAACCGGCACCCTTTTCTTCACTAAAAAAGCGGTATCGGACGTCTCACCCTCATTCAACTGAAGATTGGCTTTGAACCCGAAAAGAGAGCCTATCAGAGCACCGACCAGCAGCAACAGGATACTGGAATGCACCACATATATCCCGATGCGTGTCCACCTGCCTTTTTCCGCATACATTGCTGTGCCTGTATCGGTTTCCTGTTTAAGGACTTTGCCAATAGATTTGGACAGAAATCCTTCATACACCTTGGACAGGTCCTGTGCGTCTTTATGAACTTCAAAATTTTCCAGATTTTGTAGTTTTCTGAATCTTTGGGGATTAAACTTAACCTGTTTGGGAAAAATAATTTTCCAGGTGGTAGACAATCGTTCAATTGAACATACAACAATATTGATACATAGCACAACAATCAGCGCTAAAAACCACCAGGCATGGTACATATCATCGATATTAAAAACTTTAATCAGGTTGTAAAACGGCTCTCCATAAAGCCTTATATATTCTTGTTTCGTTCCATTCTGCAAAATGACGGTGCCGATAACAGACGTGACTGCGAGCAGTATCAGCGTATACACTGCTAATTTTACAGAACAGAAAAACTGCCAGATAAGTTCAGGAATGGTTTGTTTCTTTTTCAAAATTGTTTCTTTCTTATGTGTTCTTTCTTTTAAGATAAGGTGCCATTGTTTGTTCGAGCTTTACTCTCAATGCTTCAAATTCCTTATCTGTTTTAATTGTATCTGCTTTTATCACATTATCAAATGTTAAGGTAACAGATGAAAATGGTTTTGGTATGATAAATTCGTCCCATGAATTGACCTGCCAGATGTTGTCGGAAGTAAAATAGGCAGGTACGATTAAGGCATTTGCTTTTTGTGCGATCCTTATGCTGCCCGCTTTTACACCGCCTATGGGGCCTTGCGGACCATCGACCAGATTCATGCCGATCCTGCCTGACCCTTTTAAAAAATCAATCATCCCTTCCATGGCTTGTTTCCCGCCCCTGGAAGAAGATCCCCTGACAGTATGGCCGCCGGAAAACCTGGCAATCAACGCACCGATTTCACCATCCCGGCTCTGACTGATCAAAACGCAGGTTGCAAAACGGTCTGAGTATCTTCTGAAAAATCTTACCGTATAAAAAAACTGCTGATGAAACAGGCATAGTAAAACCGGGGTTCCTTTTTTGATTTCATTCACCCATTTTTGATCATTTTCAATCTTGACCCGTATAGTGAGCAGGTAAACCCTTACAAAAAGATACAACAGGTAAATCACTGTTTTGGATGATGTAATGGTTTTAAGAAACTTTTTCATGCGTTTGTATTTCATTTTCCAGGCATGACACAAAGCCGGAATTTCTTTTCGTATTTTTTTTCATGGCCATTTTTATATTGTTTAACTGACCCAGTATCATCACCTTTGTTTTGGCGCGAGTCACGCCTGTATATAACAATTGCCGTGTCACAACAGGTGAAAGTTTTTCCGGTATTATCATCAGTACCGTACCAAACTCTGACCCCTGGCTTTTATGTACTGTAATGGCAAATGCCGTATCAAATCCTGGAAGATCTGAGGTGCGGTACTGTCTTATCTTGTTTTCCTGCGATCTAAACACCGCAGCCTTTCCTTCATTTCTATCAATAACGACCCCTGTATCTCCATTAAACAATCCCTTTTTATAATCATTGGTATTCACCATGATTACTTTTTTTAAACGAGTGTTCTGTATATCAGAATTATTCCCTGACAGCAAAATTTTTTCACAAACATGATTAATTTGTAATGTACCGTATTCTCCCAGATTATGCGCACACAATACCTTGAATGTATCCAGCTCATCCAAACTGTCCTCAGTGGTTGCAGCCGTTATAAAAGGTTGATACCCTTTTAAAATATACTTTTTAAGGTTACTGAGGTCTTCCTCAAATACAATATCTGCGTATTTTTTTGATGTTAAAATGTCTCCAACCAAATCAGCGTTATTTTCATTAATTGCCCTGGATAAATTTTCAATACCAGTCTTCCCTTTTGATCGGAAATTGTGTTCAAGGACAAAAGAAAAGTCTGACAGGGCTTTAACGTTGCAGATGTCATAAAACACGGCACCGGCCTGTATGGATGACAACTGGTGTTTATCCCCTAAAATAATAATCCTGGCAGATAATTGAACCGCTTCAAACAGTCGCGTCAACAATGGCAGATCTATCATTGACGCTTCATCAATAATAACAACATCTGCATGCAGCGGTTTCCTCTTATTAAAATAAAACCCTGGCCTGTCTTTTAATGGCTTTAAAATGGCATGGATGGTACTGCCCTGATCCATTTTTGATGCAGCTTTTCCAGTCGGGGCAGTACAGATGATCCTGGGCAGATCAATCTGCTGCTCTTTTGCATATGCAAACAATACTTTTTTGATCATTGTTGTAACATAGGTCTTTCCTGTTCCAGGCCCCCCTGAAATGATGGTTACCGGATTTATAACTGCACTTTTAACTGCCATTTTCTGGGCGTGTGTGTGAGGGTCTTCCTTTTTAAAAAAAGATGTCAGGATCTGGTCTATTCTCATCTCATCGGTTCCCGGCTTTTTCAATGACACCCTCTGGGCGATATTATTCGCCAGTCGAGATTGGAAATCAAAATATCTTGAAAAATATAACCGATTTTCAGAATCCAGAACCATAGGGCTGTCAACAGTTGCAGACACAACTGGTGTATTTTTTAGTGCTGTTAACCATACGTTTTCATCCGGGAACCTGACTGTTTGATGCAGTTTTTCAGATACAGGTTGTGAAGATCCTGATGCTTGCACAATATCGATACAGATATGACCTTCAGCCAGCTGTTTTGAAACAAGGGCACAGGAAGCCAGAACAATACCATCCTTTTCATTGAAGACGTCGGCAATTGTTTTTGCAGAGTAATAGTCCAAATCTGAGAAAAAACCATTTTCATACAGTGTTTCAAGATCAAATGCAATGTAAGTCGTCATGATACACAACCCCTGTTCGTTAATCACCTTAAATTAGTTATCAATCTTCGATGGAAAAATAAACCATTGAAATAAATATTCCATGAAACGTCTTTAACCGTATGCAGATGCTTGTCAATTGCTGTTGTTTTGCAACTCGCCAGGTCCAAAGAATCTTTTTAGATCTTTTCTGTCAAGAATTCTACTTGATTGATACCTGCATTTTTAATACCCTTACGCCAGTGCATCATAATCAAATTATTTAGAGCAACCGGAAATATGGACAATTCAACCCTTAAGCTGGAACTGCTGTTTATCGATCGCAAACAGATTGTTGAAGATATAACTAAAATTGTCAGTGCAAATGATTTGAATATCATTTCCATGGAAGTTGAAAACAAAGACAAGAAAACCTTAATATATATTGAAACAAAAAGCTCCAGATTTTCACCCTCCAATAAAATCATCATAAAAAGCCTAAAAAAAATTCCTGATTTAATAGAGATCACACAAATTCATTCCATGCCGCAGGAAATTAGGGAAAAAAGGCTGAAAGTAGTCCTGGACAGCATCAGTGATGGCATTCTTTCCATTGATAAATTTGGCTATATTACCACCATTAACCGTGTGGCAAAAAACATGCTGGGATGGAACCACCTGGATACGCTTGGGAAGAAAATCTCTTCACTACCGCTTGAGAACCATGATCTGATTCATTGCCTGAAAGGAAAATCTTTTCAAAACAAAAAAAGAAATATCATTACACCCAGCGGCAGGTTCCAATTTTTTTCTGCTGGTGTCACCATCAAAGACATTACAGGAGAGATAACAGGCGCCATAGAAATTATGCGGGACATGAAAGAGTTAAAAGAACTTGCTGATGAAGTGACCTATCCGACGCAACACACCTTTAGTGACATCATCGGAAAAAGTGCTTCCATCATGGATGCTATTTCTTTTGCTCAAAAAATTGCAGGATCATCTTCCATTGTCTCCATACGCGGGGAAAGCGGTACAGGCAAAGAACTGTTCGCAAGGGCGATTCATACGGAAAGCGGCGTAAAAGGCGAGTTTGTGGCTGTTAATTGTGCCGCCCTGCCTGAATCTCTTTTAGAGAGCGAATTATTTGGGTATGAGAAAGGATCATTTACAGGCGCACAGAAAAAAGGAAAACAAGGGCTGTTTGAAATTGCTGACAACGGCACCCTTTTTTTAGATGAAATTGCAGATATGCCAATGGGTGCACAAGCTAAGATTCTGCGCGTTATTCAGGAAAAAAGCGTCAGAAGAATCGGCGGGGTTAGAGAAATTCCTGTAAACACAAGAATTATCACTGCTACCAGCAGGCTTATTGAACAAATGATTAAAAATAATACCTTCAGAGAAGATCTTTATTACCGGATCAATGTATTGCCCATTCATGTACCGCCGTTGAAAGAAAGATATAAAGATATTCCATTACTTGCAGACCATTTCCTTTCAAGAGCGGCCCTGAAGGTGGGGGTACAACCCAAAAAACTATCTGATGCCGCCATGAAAAAGCTGTTTAATCATACCTGGCCGGGAAACATACGTGAACTAAAAAATGTGATTGAGCGGGGGGCCATTATTTCGGATAAGGATATCATTGATGAGAATTCAATTCTTTTTGGACACGATATTGAAAGTACAATAAGAGGATTACAGGCAATACCGTTTAACAGTGCTGGAGACAGTTCGCTTAAGACAATAGTCGGGGCTTATGAAAAAGAAATAATTGAGTCGGCATTGAATAAATATCCAAGTATCCGCAAAGCTGCAAAAGCTCTGAATATCTCGCATACTGCTTTTTTAAACAAGATGAAAAAATACGGGTTATCTGCCACGTAACCGTTGTTAAACTATCCTGCCAAACTGCGGTCGTCTTCGTCTGTCAGTGCCTTTTCTTCTATTATTTTTAAAAGAAAGATTAACAATAACTCCATCTCTGATGCTTTTTCTGCGATCCCTTTTCTGCTTTCGCCTGTCGCGCTTCAATTTCCTGCTGACTGTTTTTCTTCTTTCAGAAAAACCGTTAATCCCATGAGGAGAATCAATTGTTTCATTTCCAACAGGTATTATTTTGTAATCAAACGTCATGTCTCTCTCAACACTCTTTCCTGTTCTCCCAGTTTCCCTTATCTGCTCATGAACATCGTCAAGAGATAAAAACAACTTTAATTTTTCTGTTTTGACGTCTTGATATATTTATTAATCCGTAGAAAAGGAATGTATAAAGAATCGAATGTAACAATATGATTTATCAACCAGTTTCTTAAGTCTTCTATCACTTCATCTGTTAAATTTTCTATATCTTCCGAAATCTCGCGTCGCAGACTAATAGAACTTTTAGTAAATTGGCGATGCGCTTTTGCATGAGCACTGTAATCCGGATATCCCTCTTTTCTCAGATATTTTTCTTCTGTACTGAAATACAGTTTACTATATTCGTTTATCTCAGAAATCATGTTGATACAGTCTTTGGCCTTTGATGGTGATTTTTCCATATCAATCAGTTGATTAAACAGCTCAAACATCTTTTTCTGATGCGCGTCTATTTCTTCAATATCAACACTGTATTTTGGTTCCCAATCCAATTTTTCAATCGTACTCATGTTATCTCCTTTATTTTTTCTTCCCGGTATACACTGTTCCCAATATGGCAATCGAAATGATAGTGGCAACGATAACTGCAAATATTAATCCGTTTTGACCAAATGTCGGATAAATAATAAACGGAACAACATATACATATAAAACAGAATGAAACGCGCCGATTCCAATAATGCGAATAAGGACCCTTTTTTTCATTCAATCTTCTTCAGCAGTTTTGTGTGAATATTATCAAACCCTCCATTTGACATAATTAAGACCAGATCATTCTCTTTCAGTCTCGGTATTAAAAACTGTATGACGCCATCACTGTTTTTAAAATGATATGCATTAATTCCCAGGTTTTCAATATCAGCCACAAGACGTTCAGTTGAAAACTTTTCCCCGGCTGAAATATTTTTTTTAACACCAGGTTCGCAGATACACACCAGGTCAGCTTCTAAGAAAGATTCAGGGTAAACATCCTGAAATATATTTCTCATACTGGTATTGGTTCTCGGTTCAAATACGGCAATGACACGACCGTTTTTATAAAACGGTTTAACTGATTTTATCGTCTCCTTAACTGCTGTCGGGTGATGGGCAAAATCATCCATTACTGTGATCCCTTTTTTAACGCCCCTTATTTCCTGCCGCCTTTTGATACCGGAAAATGTATACAACGATTGACGGATACTGTTATCCTTAATTCCAATCTTTTTGGCTGCGGCAATGCAGGCAAGCGCATTAAAAAGATTGTGTCTGCCAATCAAAGGGGTTTCAATCGAAAGATTCACATTTGGCCCTGTTACATCAAATAAGGTTTTTGTCCTGTTTTGTGTATGGTTTAAAACAGCCCATGACCCTTTATTACCATAAGTTTCAATCGCTGTATCGAATGGGTGAAGCACCTGCTTTAGATTGTCATTGCCACTAAAGGCAATAAAATGGCTTGTCTTTTCATTTTTCTTAACAAAAGATGAAAAAATATCTTTAACATGGTCAATATCATTAAAAATATCGGCATGATCAAATTCAATTCCGGTCATAATGGTGATATAGGGGCTGTAATGCATAAATTTCGGGCCTTTATCAAAAAAGGCGGTATCATATTCATCCCCTTCAATTACCATGTAGTCTCCAGTACCGATTCGAAAACTTGAATTAAAATCTTTTAAAATACCGCCAATCATAAATGAGGGGTCCATCCCTGCTGTATAAAGCATATGCGACATAATCGAAGAGGTCGTGGTTTTCCCATGCGTCCCTGTCACCAGAATGATCTTTTTGTCATGTGCCAGGAATTTATTGACTGCCTGAGGCATGGACATGTAATCGATGCCATTTTCAAGTACGGCCCTGGCCTCTATATTGTCTTTTGTAACTGCATTGCCGATAATAACAAGATCCGGGCCACAGGCCAAGTTCTCAGGATCATATCCGTCAAAAAGCTCAATCCCGTTATCACGCAGGAAATCACTCATGGGCGGATACACATTCTGATCTGATCCAGACACTGAATATCCCATCTCTTTAAGAATACAGGCAAGGGTTCCCATGCCTGTTCCGCAGGCAGCTATCAGATGAATTTTTTTGATCATGATATTATAGCTCTGCCATTACACTTTCCGCTGCATCAACGGTTTGATCAATATCTTCATCTGTATGGGCCAATGACACAAAACAGGCTTCAAATTGTGATGGAGCAAGATAAATGCCTCTGGCAAGCATTTTTCTGTAAAATGCTGCAAACCGCTCAAGGTCACACTTCTTGGCATCATCAAAATTATGTACGTCCTGATCAATGAAAAAGAATCCTGCCATTGAACAGACATGTCCTGTTCTCATCGGTATCCCGGCTGAATCAGCAGCCGCCTGAAACCCTTTCATCAGGCGATGTGCTTTTTGCTCAAGCCGGTCGTATACACCCTCTTTTTGCAGCTCAGTTAACGTGGCGATCCCGGCAGCCATGGCAAGCGGATTTCCCGACAGCGTGCCTGCCTGGTAAACACTGCCAACCGGTGCAATATGATCCATGATTTCTTTTCGGCCGCCATAGGCTCCCACAGGTAATCCTCCGCCAATAACCTTACCAAAACAAGATAAATCCGGTGAAATCCCATACAAGCCCTGGGCAGAGGTTCTGGCCACCCTGAATCCTGTCATGACTTCGTCAAAAATTAAAAGGGATCCATATTTAGAGGTAATCTCCCGCAAGGTTTCCAGAAATCCCTCTACCGGCGTTACCATACCCATATTCCCGGCAACGGGTTCAAGTATCACACATGCGACTTTATCACCAACATCCGCCATCACTTTGACAAACCCGTCTATGTCGTTGTAGGTAAGGGATGATGTATTTGAAATGACAGGTTCAGGCACACCAGGGCTCCCTGGGATGCCCAGTGTTGCAACACCAGACCCTGCCTGAACCAGCAAGGTATCTGCATGACCGTGATAACATCCGTCAAACTTTATGATCATATCTCTGCCAGTATACCCTCTGGCCAGTCGTACAGCACTCATGGTTGCTTCTGTTCCTGAGTTTACCATTCTCACTTTTTCAACACACGGCACCATATCGATCACAAGCTGTGCAAGTTGCGTTTCCAAAGCAGTTGGGGCTCCAAAACTGGTTCCGATCTCAAGGACCTCTTTCAAGGCATCAACCACACAGGCAGGCCTGTGTCCCAGAATCAAGGGTCCCCATGACAGAACATAATCGATATATGCATTGCCATCTGCATCATAAATTTTATCTTTATCACCCTTTTCAATAAACACTGGCTGTCCGCCGACAGATCCGCAGGCTCTTACAGGAGAATTCACTCCCCCGGGGATGATCTCCTGGGCTTTTTTAAATAGATCTTGAGACGTTGATGTTGACATATTTTTTTCCTTTATTATTAAATATCACTATTTTTCAACTATAAACATGTGAATATATCAAACCAGCAATTCATGGGTCAACCGCTTTTTGCAAGATACTGGAATCAAAAATTTATTGACTTTTTCAAGGGGGGCTGGTAGATTTGCCTGCGTTATTTTATGGGCCGTTAGCTCAACTGGTAGAGCAACTGACTCTTAATCAGTAGGTCCCGGGTTCGACTCCCTGACGGCCCACCATATAAAACAAAGCTGATAGGCGTGTTAAGCTTGTCGGCTTTTTTTATCATTACCCACCCCACCCCCCCCATAATTTGATCAAAATTACACCGAGACCACTAAAAATGTGCTTAAATAAAGGATACAAAAACCTCCTCTTAATCAAGAATTTAAAAATTGATCCAGTTTTTCTTTCAATAGTGATTGGTTAATTAAAATAATCTGATATAGAAGACAATTGATATAAAAAAATCCGGTTTATAACTTTTTTAAAAATTAGGGTAATCACTGATTGTATAATTTGAAATCTTAATGTAAATCTATCTAAATCGATGTTAACTTTATCTAATAAAAAAGAAAGGCTATTCGAATGTATAATTCAAAAATATTGGCTGCAACATTATTGATGATCACTATCCTTATAGCAGGTTGTGTGCAGAAAAAAGCCAACTTTGTAGTCGATAAAGAACTTTTAGAAAGAAAAAATATTTTTAAAACCTCCCAGGAACCAAAATTTACAATGAAAATACAAGAAGGGTCTGAATTTTTAGAGGAAGTTGACAATGAAGTCAATGACACTGATGGAGAGTGGCACGACAAGATTTACTGGTTTGTCAATCATGAAGAACCAGCTTATGGCGTGTTGATTTCTATGGAAACAGTTTATATGGCTGAATGGAATGTTGTCCAACCTTGGACAACGAGGTTAGAAAATGAAATTCATGGTAATAAGGAGTTTTCCTGTGGAATAAAAATAAGTCGGACAGGAAAAAAAAACACAAGTGAAAAAATCTGGTTATATCAACCAGGAGGAGACGGGTACCCAGGCACCACCCGGATTACTATTTATTATATAGAATTTGATGCAACTAATGACTTGGAAGCCTTTATTGTTCGTGCGAATGAACGAGTTGATTTCACGATGGAATAAACAGAACCCAACTAACATTAAACAGCAACTAAAAAGTAATATGACAAGAAAGGCTGAATATGAGAAAAATACTTTTTATTTTTATAATTTCGATAATTACTGGCTGTACAGGACATCAAATCCAAAAAACCACTACAAACCACTTTTAAATCGAAAGACACGATTAAAATTGGTGTGGTTGGCGCTATCAGTGGGAGTCTTTCTTCGTATGGCATTAGTGTAGTAAGAGGATGTGAACTTGCAGTGGAAGATATTAATTCCAGGGGTGGTGTTCTTGGGAAAAAACTTGAGTTATTCATCGGTGACGATGTATGCAGGGTTGACGTCGCAGTTGCCATGGCGAACAAAATGGTTTCAGATGGTGCACAGTTGATTGTAGGACATCTTTGCTCGGGAAGCACATTGGCTGCAAATAAGATTTATAAAGAAGCCGGGATATTGGTTATTTCACCATCTTCATCCAATGATGATCTGACAAAATCAGGCCTGCACCCCAATTTTTTTAGAACAATTGGTTATGATAGTGCCCAGGCAGAGATGATGACCTCATTTGTCAAAAACAATTTGAATGTCAAGAAAGTCGCCCTGGTTCATGACAGTGGTGATTATGGCAAAGGCAATATTGAACTCGTCAGGAACAATTTTCAAAAACTAGGCGGGATTGAAGTCGTTTTATTGCAAGGTGTCAAATCTCTTTCGGCTGATTTCTCACCTCTTGTAGAAAAAATAAAAAGGTCTGAAGCGGAACTGATCATTTGGGGTGGATATGATAGAGATGCCTCAAAAATTGTCAGCCAGATAAGAAAAAGGGGGATTAAAACTGCTTTTTTAGGCTGTGACGGTATTTTCAATGATCGTTTCATTTCTAGAACCGGAAAATATGCTGAAGGTGTATATGCAACGAGTCTAGTCGATATGTCTTCTAACCCTCTTTCCATTGAACTGAAAGCCAAACATAAAAAAAAATATTGGAAGGAACCCGGATCATTTGCCAGTAATGCTTATTCAGCATTGAAGATGTTTGCAGATGCTGCGAACAGATCGGGCACGTTAAATTCAGGTGTGTTAAAAAAAGAATTAAAGGCCAACTTTATTAAAACCCCGATCGGTGAAGTAAAATTTGATCATCAAGGAGATATAATGCTCAAAGACAGACCGGTTTTATATAACAGCCGTTGGGGTGTCTATGTTGTTAAAGAAGAAAAATTTTTAGCTATTCAAAAGAATTATTACAATTCTTCGAATTAAATCAGGATATTGTATTCTAAGAGGTTATTGCTTCTAAATAAAAAAAAGGAAATAGATTGACGGTCACCCATGGTAAAGCAAACAAAAATTAAATTTATCCATCCCATTATTTGGTCTTTTATTTTATCTCTTATTTTTCTTTCAGGTTGTATGGTAGATCCTCAAAAGACTAGCAGAAACCTAAGGAGAGCGGTCTTGGCCTCAGATATAAAATCTGCAGACCACTATATTCTTCAGGGAGCAGATGTAAATTCAAAAGATGATAAAAGAGGATGGACGCCCCTGCTATATGCTGTAGAAGCAGGCGATGAAAAAATGGTTGCTTTATTGTTGCGTAATGGCGCAAACTCGAACCTTGTCTCCACTGAAAACGAAATCTCTGCATTACACCGTGCCGCTGCAAATGGTTATTTAAAGATAGCTGAAATATTGATCCAGAATGGAGCTGAAATTGATTACCAGGATGCTGAATTAAGGAGTACTCCTTTAATGTGGGCTGCTGTCAAAAATCATACGCGCATGGTTCATTTATTATTGGAAAATAAAGCTCTCATAAACGTTAGGGGACATAGAGGGGAATCTGCACTATTCCTGGCTGTGTCAAACCAGAATGCTGACATTGTAAAGCTGTTGCTGGCCCACAAGGCAATAAAGGATCGTCCCGATATTTATGGTGTCACACCGTTACAAAAAGCCATTCATCTAAAAAACGAAACTATTATTAATTTATTAAAGGAAAACTAATTATGTTTAAATGGATCTTGATACTTCTTATGACCTTCAGTTTTGTCTGTTCTGTTAATGCACAAACATCTGATATTCGCTTTATGCAGGAGGGCCAAATTCTTCCTTATCAAGTAGAAAAAAACTATCATGTCATAGGTATCAAACCAAAGCCTTTTACAATTCTCTTTAATGGACCAGAACTGCATGCTTGTGCAGGATTGGATGAAACATTATACAGTGCAGCTAAATCCGAAACAGATATAAATAAAGATTTTAAATCCCCCTTTTTTATATTCAAATATGCTGCACTGCCGGAAACTGGAGGGTACTTGGTTCTTTATAATGATGGAGCAAATTCATTAAATAAAAGTCATGGAGCAAAACCGTTTGAAAGCCAATATCAATATACGGTTTCTTCAATTATGAAAGATAAAAATCAACTGCCTGTGAGTAATCTTAAACAACTGTTTTTTGTCTTATGGCTGGATAAAAACAAGGATCAATATATTGATGATAGCGAATTGTTACGGGTAAAAATAAGAATTAAAAACAATTAGATTTTACACCTATTTTTACACCGTGCTGACATGCGTGTTAAGCTTATCGGCTTTTTTTTAAGCCTTTGCAATCAACAAGCGATTGCACTTAAATTTTCTTTAAATTTTAAATAACCGGACCGCTGCTTGAATCAAAGATTACTGTCCGTCATCGCAGTCCCCGATCCGGGTACCAGACATCCTGGACATGATCGTCATATTCCCTGCCTGGGGTCCCATATTCATGGTACTTGTGCCTTTAAAACTGTTTTCAGAGTATGTAATTGAGCCCTGGCTTGTCATTTTCCGGCCCTGTTGAACACATTCCATTTCCCAGGTATAAGTACTGCCCTTCTGCTCCATATTCTTAATTTCACAGTCGGACATTGAGCTGCCTGTCCTTGGAACTGGGTCCTGGTTTGTCAAACAGTGAACAATCGTTTGTGGCGGCATACTTCCTGCCGGCATTCCCGGCATTTCAACAGATGTGGTAATTTCATACTTTCCTTCTTTGAATTCATAAGCCGATGAAGTGACTGCACTCAATAAAACAAACAGCAAAATCAGAAATTGATGACAGATGTTTTTAACCATTGATTTTCCTTTCGTATGAATCGTTGCCTTTTTATATGATCATTTTTCTGGGTTCTGATGTCTATCAGACTTTGGTTTGATTAACACTTTTCACCAAGACCCTGTACCGTATTTCCTGCCGATAACACCCTAAAAAATATTCCAGGAAATTATACTGACACGCCTTTTGATTCAGGTAAATATGTTTATTGTTTTTTCTGCCAGATCCCGTGCTCCCTAAAAATCCTGAAAAAAAGGATCATAGCCCTCTATAAAAAATAGTTGTCAAAAGGGTTGAAACCCGGGGTATCTGATGAGTTCCAGATTAATCTTTATGAATAATAAACCGGCTGGTCATATTCAATGCCATACCCATAGGCAGAATGAAACGTGTTATTTTCAAAACTTTGGGTCCACACTACCCTGCCATAGTATTTTTCGTATTTTTCCGGCCCTTTTGAGTCTTTATAAAAATTCTGGGTCTGGATGAGAACTGGCTGGTCAACGTCCATGTATTCATTTGTCTTAATATACATTCCACCCTGGCTGTAATTTTTTACGGTGGCATATGAGTAAGTTTCATGAGAATCAAGTTTATATAATATAACCGGGGTTTCATATGCATACCTTTCATACTGCCTTTTTTCCGAATACTCAGACATCGTAAGTCTCCTTGCAAAAAATGATTAAAAACCGGCTCATATCCATTTTAAGTAAAATTGAAACGTACTTTTATCAAGAGGGCCGAAATTAGATCTGCAGATAGAATATCAGATTCGTGTACATTGTAAGGACAAAAGCTGGATATCACTATACCAGCAAACTTGGATTTGTACAATTTCTAATGGTGATTTTTTTTGTGGAAATCTTATTTTAAGATTTCAATTTCAACACGCCGATTCATCATACGGCCCCAGGCAGTGTTGTTCGTTTCAATAGGATGTTCACTGCCAAACCCTCTGATCTGTAACTGATCTGATTTAATGCCCCTGCCAAGTAGAAAACTGCCCACTATATTGGCCCTGAATTCTGAAAGCTTACGATTGTATTTTTGATAGCCTTCAGAATCCGTATATCCTGAAATCAGGATTTTAGTCTCTGGATAAGATCCTAATATGTCGGCAAATTCGACCAGTTTGTTAAACCCGTCCTCATGCTTTTTCTAACATCATTTTATCTTCCACAACGTCAATTGGTCTGATATTTTCAGCACTTTCAGCTGTCGTTTTTTTTTGATCCATCTGGTTTGAAGGCTGGCGTTTTATTAAATCTTGTTTCATACCCCCATCTTCATCCGGCAATGGCGCACTTTTTGGGGTGCCAAACGCCTGCTGATTTCTTTGTATATCTGTTTTCCCCTGCTGGTCGATTGTATTTTGTACCTTTACGTCTGGACGTTGCTGATCAGAATCAAAAAACATTGACTTGAGATTAACCAGATTCTGCCTTGCCTCGCCCATGGAATTTTTAAATTGATCCGGAAACAAAACAAACCAAAAAATCAACAGGACAAATAAAATAAATACACTGTTTACAAACAATTTAACCTTTGATTTTTCCGCCGGGATGCTGATCCGCTGCTCGATTAATGTTTCAGTCGGCGGTTTTACTGTCGGGATTGATTCCTCATGATACGTGACCTCTCCCTTTACACTTCTTTGTTTTATATGGGAGGGTATGTTCAGTTCTTTTGCACACTCCTTGACGATATCAGGCGTTATTATTTTCTTGTCTTTGACATATCCGGATAACAGGCAGTGATCGCAGATCACATTTATTCTTCTTGGATACCCGCCTGCGTATAAAAAGACTTCCTGTGTTGCCTGTGCATCGAAAATATTTTTTCTGGCCCCGGCCACGCCCAGCCTGTGTTTAATATATTCACTTGTCTCATCAGGTGTTAACGGCTCAATATTATAGTTAAGCGTCAACCGTTGTCTGACAGCTCTGTTCTGCTTATTGCTTATCACTTCATTAAATTCATTCTGACCGATAAAAAAAATATTGATCAGCTTGCTGTCTGTCTTCTCAATATTTGACAAAAGACGAATTTCTTCAAGCATCTGCTGTGTGAGAAGCTGCGCTTCATCTATAATCAGCAGCACTTTTTTACCATTTTCATTAGCATCCAGCAGAAATTGACGGAAATGAACAAGGAAACTGCCTTTTGATGTAAAATCCTGGGTAAGCCCAAATGAAGCTGCGATATAGTTAAAGAAATCCAATTTCTCAAGCCCGGGATCCGGTACGATGGAACAGATCACATCATCGCTCAGGCTCTGGACAAGTGCATTGATTAACGTTGTCTTACCGGTTCCAACATCACCGGTAAGCAATAAGAACCCCTTGTTATCAAGGATCCCGTATTTTAACGTGGCAAGCGCCTCTTTGTGTTTTTCACCAAACCACATAAAGGCCGGGTCAGAGCTTATCTGAAATGGTTTTTTGTTTAATTTATAAAAAGACTCATACATGGCTATAAACTATGAAGAAAATCCATATCTTTTGTTTGTGTGTTTTTTGTCCCAATAACAAGTACTTCAGTTATATTTTTTTTATTTTTTTTAAAATATAGACGTCCATTATATGCAAATAATACTTCAAAGCAAGCTGTTCGATGCTTTTTACCCGAAAAAACCTTTCTTTTTATTGTAATTTTATCTGGGTTCCTGTCTAATAAAAGAATGATCTCTTCAGCTTTTATCTGTTGTTCCTCATTCAGGTTGATAAACCCGGATAATGCTTTTCGATTCATTGTAACATTTTTATAAAGTGCGATAAATCGTTTGGCAATAAAATCAAACTCCAGCCGTTTATTTTTGGAGCCCTTTCGCCGTTCATACTTTCGTATTTTTGATTTAAGCTCATCAATTTCTAATTCTTTGGTTTTTTTCAGTTCAATAAATGAATTTAACTGCGCTTCCAAAGAGATAATCTCGTCAAACATTTCCTCTTCATTTATTTTGGCTTTTTCTTTATCTTTTTGGTATTTTGTATTCAGTGCCTTGATATTTTCAAATAGCCCCTGGCGTTCGTTCTTTAAATCACTTAAAATCTGCCTGTGTATCTGCTCTTCTTTTTGTAATTCCGTTATGAGCTGTGTCTTTTCTCCCTGTTCTATGGCTGCTTTTGAAGCTGCTATGCGGTAAAACAGTATAAAAATGAGACATGATATTCCCAGATAGACGGCTAAAATAAGCATACTGACAAAAGAGCCGTAATCCAAACTGCTTTCAACTCTTACCACCAGGCGATTGTTTAAAATCTCGTAATTGTGTTTTGCGATCTCATCAGATTGAAATTCAGCATGACTCTCTTTGTCAAAGGAATCAGCATCTATGTATGTTGGATAAACAATTTTCCCGTCCGAGGTAGTAACGATAATCGCCAGATCCGGTTTTGCCGTTTGAACCAGGCTGCTACCATTTAAAAAGTCGTGTATATTCCTTGAAATCTGCTCTTCAATAAGTGATACACCATTTAAAAGTGACCTGGAATCCCCTATTAAAATATTCTCAATTTGATAAGAGAACTGCCTGTCCAGGTAATTTTCAAGCCAGTGAAGCGAAAAAATATAGATCAGCGGGGTGACCAAAAGACATATGATCGCTACTTTTATGGGAAAAAATTTCATAGTTATCTTGTTTTAGCTGTTCAAAAGAGTATCATCGTTTAATTACAGCCGCCCGCCCTACTGCAGCATTCAATTCAGAACTTGACGATTCTTTTGCGTTTAACCTCAGGCGTTTTGAATAGTTAAGACTTACAGTTTATAATAGCAAGATTCAAGTATAATTTAATTCATACAAGGGTATAAGGCCTTTAAAAACAATACGATTTCTGTTTCATGTGACCGTCTTTTGTTATTATAACGATTGCCATAAAGTTTTTCGTTTTGTGAAGAGTGCATAGATCACAGACAGTTGAAAGGGGGTGTGGTTGGAGTGGCGTTGATGAAAAGTACACCCCCTTTTCAATTGTCGAATGTATCTGAAAATATTTCTGGCAAATTCTATAACTTCTGATGACAGGCGGTCACCTGTTCTTGTCCTGGAGCAGTATTATTAACTTGAGTTGGTATATCAATTGTTGTATGGTCATTGCGTGTTAAAAGCGTTGATCTTTATAAACCAGGAGCATAAATTTAAGCAGGGGGCAGGCGCCAACTTGTTAAATTTGATATAAATTCTTACAATTACAGTGACACATTACCGCACACAGACAAAAAACCTTGATAGGGCTTACATATTAACTGGGAGAATTAAATGAACTCAAGTATCAAAGCAATTTGTTTTATCCTTTTAGCATTATTGTTGACCGGCTGTCAGTCTGATATTGAAAAAAAA
The DNA here is from genome assembly GCA_964343845.1 of uncultured Desulfobacula sp. Classification (GTDB taxonomy): domain Bacteria; phylum Desulfobacterota; class Desulfobacteria; order Desulfobacterales; family Desulfobacteraceae; genus Desulfobacula. The sequence continues at coordinate 246,032 of CAYFKW010000003.1, forward strand.
GAATCCTTTTTTGAAAAAAGTTCAACATATTTTGAAAATAAAGAATATAAAAAGGCTGAAATAGAGCTGAAGAATGCACTGCAAATAGATCCCAACTTTATTGATGCGCATCACCTCCTGGCAAAAACAATGTTGAAGCTCGGCAATATTAGAGAAGCGTTTAACATCTATAACAAAATCATCCAGATTGATGCATCAGATATAGAAGCCCAGTTAAAATTAGCAGAATTCCTGGTACTAGGGAAAAATACTGAACAAGCCATGGAGAAAATTAAGCTTGTTCTTGAAAAAGACCCTGACAACAAGGAAGCCCTGCTTGTGCAGGCGCATATTTTTATGCAAAAAAATTTACGGGGCAAAGCCTTTGCCACCTATGAAAAAATTTTAAACCTTGATGCTGAAAATATACCTGCACTTCAAAACATGGCCAAAATTCATGCGTTTGAAAAAAGGACCGATAAGGCTGAACAGCTTCTTTTAAAAACAGTTGAAATCGATAATAAAAACCTTGCAGCCCGTCTGGTTTTAATCGGGTTCTACAATCGGCTGAACGAAAAAGAAAAAGTAAAAGATCAGCTGAATAAGGCCATAGAGAGCTCACCGGAAAATCCAGAAGTTCATATACTGCTCGGGAATTATTATATCGCCAAAAAAGAAAACAATCTGGCGGAAAAAGCATTCCTTGAAGCTGTTAACGTTTCACCTTCGTCTGTCAAACCCTATATGGTCATTGCTGAATTCTATAGTAAAAACAAACAAAATGACAAAGCGTTAACCATGTATAATAAGGCGCTGGCCCTGGATCCGGATAATATAAGTGTTAAAAATACAAAGGCGCGATTTCATTTTCTAAACAATGAAAGAGACCTGTCAAAAGAAATAATATCTGATATTTTATCAAAAAGACCGAACTATTACCCGTCACAAATATTGAAAAGTGAAATACTTATCTCTGAAAGAAAATTTACTGAAGCGTTACAGCTGCTGGATCAACTTGAAAAAGAAGACCCTAACTCTCCCCGCGTGCATTATATTAAAGGGCTGTGTTTTATCGGATCCAGAAAAACAGATCAGGCCATATCATCTGTGAGCAAAGCCCTTGAACTTAACCCGAGATATTTCAAGGCCCGGATGCTGTTGGCAGATCTGCACCTGGGCAAACGCTCTTATGATTTTGCAAAGACAGAGGCTGAAAACGCATTAAAACTGAACCCAAACGACTACCGGGCCCGGTTTATTAAAGCAAGGTCTTCCATCGGCCTTAAAAAATTTGATGATGCTGAAAAGGACTATTTGCTGCTGCTCAAAAATTATCCGGAAAACGTTGCTACGTATTACCACATGGGTATGCTTAAATTTTTCCTGAAAGAGTATGAATCAGCGATTCAATATCTAAACACTGCCCGTGAAAAAAATGATCAGTTAGTGGATGTTTTTGTCCAGCTTGTCCGTGTATTTGTCGTCAAAAAAGAGTTTAAGACAGCACAGGAACTGTGTGACAAGCAATTGGATATTTATTCAGGAAAAAAGCAATTAATTGCAGTGGTTCATGATGTGCAGGCCAGTGTGTATCTGGCGCAGAATGAAACTGAAAAGGCAAAATCTTCTCTTCAGAATGCCATCTCATCTTATCCGGATTATTTAAGACCTTACGAAACACTTGCGAAAATCTTTCTTAAGGAAAAGAACAAAAACAAAGCCATTGAACAATATCAGGCCATACTGGGGAAGAATCCTGATTTGCCATCCCCCCACATGATCATTGGCACCATCTATGACAGTGATAAAAATTATGAAAAGGCTGCACACCATTACAGGAAAGCCCTGGAAATCAATCCGGAATTTGCACCTGCAGCAAATAACCTGGCCTATTATCTGATAAAGAATACAAATGAAGTTGATGAAGCCTTCAGGCTGGCCCGCATCGCAAAGGAAAAACTTCCGGAAGAGCCGGGAGTGATGGATACACTTGGTATGGTATACTATAAAAAAGGGCTGTACAGCAATGCTGCAAATGAATTCTTAGACAGCCTGAAAAAGATACCCAATAACCCTACCGTCAACTACCACCTGGGGTTAGCATATTATAAAAAGGGAAATAAAGAACTCGCCATAGACGCTGTTGAAAAAGCGCTTGAATTAAACAATGCATTTGATGAAGCAGACCAGGCAAAAGCGTTCCTGGCTGAACTTAAAAAATAAAATTAGTGAATAAAGACATACAGCCATGAATGAATCATTGATCAGATGTTCTTCATTCATTTTGCCATCTATGTTACATTTTTTATTTGACACATTTGCTTGACTTAAACCCTTCAGATAGTTTAATATGTTTATATTCTAATTCACATTCAAAATCCTTGAAAACATGCGATTGGTTTTCACAAATTGTTAGCTGCCCACTGCGTAAAACTTTAATATATCTGTTAAAATCGGGAGGTATCGATATGAGTGATTTTTTGAGAAACCTTAGAAGTTCTCATAAAAAAGATCCATCGAATTCACGGCGAAACCTCGATGGTCATTATTATCCACAAAAAGATCGCCGAAGGCTTCCTGACAGGCGGTCTAACTATTCTGAAAATCTGGAATCTCTCTGGGTTTGTTTACAGGACCTGCTTCCTCAGTTTTTGGATAACTCATCAAGTCTGACTCGAAGCTTTGAAAAAATACTAGAAGAAAATGATCTGCTGACCGAAGCTAAGATTCGCCAGCATAATGCAGTTTCCAATTTTTTTGATAATTTAAATAAAATTTTTAATGACGATTTTTTTTCTCACCCGGTCATAGAACGCTCAAAAACAACAACAAGCTATGCATCTGGAACACATTACACCAAAGACGATATTCTTACTATTATCAGAACAATGAGAAACAAAGGCGCAACCTTTGCAGTTATTGCAGATTATCTAAAAGAAAAAGGCATACCCACCTTTTCCGGCAGAGGTGAATGGCATGCCCAGACAATTCATAGACTGTGCAAATAGAAGTCGTTATTTTTTTAACCCTGTACTGATAATTTTAAATGCTGTTTTCAGCGTTGGTTTTACAAAATCTTTCTGATCGTTTAACAGTCGTTTTGAATCAACCCATAACACAATACCGGCATAGGATGCCCACAGAACATCTGCAAGTGCTACCGGATGTTCATCTATTAACGTGCCTTCATCAATACCCTGTTTTACGACATCAATGATCGCCCCATGGGCAGATGCCGAATGCTCTTTAATTTGTTTTAAAACTTCCTCAGACAGATTCTTCAGTGTCTCTCCGGACTGCAGGTGAAACAGGTTGATCAATATGTTTGAATCATAGTCATATACATCGATAAAAACGTCTCTGAATCGTTCTATTTTTTCTTCCACCGTAATATCCTGGGCAACAACTTTCTGAATCTCATCTGCCAAATGCTTCAATATTTCTATGGAAAGGGATGTGTGAAGTTCTTCTTTGTTCTTGAAATATAGATATAAAGTTCCCGGACTGAGCTCAGCTTCTGACGCAATTTCTTCCATTGTAGCGGAGTTAAACCCCTTATTTGAGAAGACTTTCCTCGCAGCGTTAATAATTTCTAATTTTCTCTGTTCTTTCTCTCTTTGTTTCCGTTCATATATTCCCATAATATCCCCATCATTTTTTGAATAGGATTCATAAACTGATCGACGAACAGATTATTACAAAAAAACGGTTATAATCGCAAGAAAAATTTTAACGTATCCATAAAATCTAATCAAATTTGTGATTTAATGTTCCAGATGTCTCTGGCATATTCCTTTATGGTCCGATCACTTGAAAACATGCCGGTCCTTGCCGTATTCAGCAGCGCCTTGACAGTCCAGTCTTTTGTCTTCTTAAAATCCTGACCTATCTTGTTTTGGGCGTTTACATACGATGAAAAGTCAGCAAAATGCAGGTAATAATCCCCCTGCCCTGCCAGTGCCTGATACAAATGATCAAACAGGCCTGGTTCCTTCTTACAAAACAGATCTGACCGAACAGCCTCCATCACCCGCTTTAAATACGGATCTTTTTCAAGATATTGCCCGGGGTTATAGTTTGCCCTGATCTGGTCTACCTCCTCAACTTTATGGCCAAAAATATAGATATTATCTTTCCCCACCTGTTCATTGATTTCTATATTGGCCCCGTCAAGCGTTCCAATGGTTACAGCACCATTCATTGCAAATTTCATATTTCCTGTACCCGACGCTTCCATTCCCGCAGTGGAAATCTGCTCGCTTACATCTGCCGCAGGGATAATTTTTTCTGCAAGAGAGACCCTGTAATCCGGCAGAAATACAATTTTTATAAATTGGTTCACTGCCGGGTCAGCATTAATAACATTGGCAACTGAATGAATCAGTTTTATGATCAGCTTGGCTGTATGATAACCAGGCGCTGCTTTTCCGGCAAATATAAACGTTCTTGGATGTCCTATATCGCGGTTGTCTTCTTTCATTAAAAAATATGTATGAATAATATTTAACACATTGAGCATCTGCCGCTTATATTCATGGATTCTTTTTGCATGGATATCAAATATTGATGCAGGGTCAACGTCTTCAAACACAGTGTTTTTAATCAATTGAGCCAGTTTCACTTTGTTCTGATTTTTTACAAGCGCAAATTGTTCCAGAAAGCTCTGGTCGTCAACATAATCTTCCAATGCCTTTATGGTTTCAAGATCCCAAATCCACCTGTCTCCAATAGCATCGCAAATCAGTTTTGTAAGCCCTGGATTACATGCGACAATCCATCTTCTCGGGGTTACTCCATTGGTTTTATTATTAAATTTTTCAGGATATACTGTATAAAATTCCGGGACAAGCTTTGTTTTAACCAGTTCAGAATGAACCTTTGCTACCCCATTTACAGAGTGACTGCCAATTATCGCCAGGTTGGCCATCCGGATCTTTTTAGGATTACCTTCTTGAATAATAGACATTTTCTGGATCATGGCGCCACTGTTTTCACCAAATTGTGCTTTAACCTGATCAATAAATCGTTTGTTAATTTCATATATAATCTGCAAATGTCTTGGTACAACCCGTTCGACAATATTGAGAGGCCATGTTTCGAGCGCCTCCGGCAGCAGCGTATGATTGGTATATCCTAATGTTCCTGTCGTTAATGCCCATGCTTTATCCCATTCAAGGGAATTTTCATCGATTAACACCCGCATCAGTTCTGCCACAGTGAGGGCGGGATGGGTATCATTGAGTTGAATAGCAACTTTTTCATGCAATTGATCAAACCCGCTGTTATGCTTCTGGTAAATTCGAATAATATCTCTAACAGAACAGGCCACTAAGAAATATTCCTGGACCAGTCTTAATTCTTTTCCAATTTCTTTTGAATCCGACGGGTAGAGGATTTTGGATATTGTCTCAGATTTTATCTTGTCGCCAACCGCTTTAAAATAGTCTCCATCGTTGAAAATCTGCATGTCAAAATCATTAGACGCCCATGCTGAAAACAGCCGCAGCCGGTTCACTGTACGCCCCCCGTATCCTGTAATAAGAATATCATGGGGCCGTCCGATGATAAGCTGCCAGTCTGTCCACATTGGGTTGTAATGACCGTCCCGATCTTTGGTATCTTCAATTCTCCCGTAAATGGGAATCATACATTTGTTCCCCGAACGTCTGACCAGCCAGGGAGAAGATCTGTTGGGCCAGTAATCAGGTTTTTCTCTTTGATATCCATTGACGATGATCTGTTTAAAAAGTCCATAATCATAATTAATCCCATAACCGAACCCTGGCATGTCCAGCGTTGCCATTGAATCTAAAAAACAGGCTGCAAGCCTTCCTAAACCACCATTTCCCAATGCAGGGTGCCGCTCTTCATCCACAATTTCATCTAAATCAATATCATATTTTTTTAAAAACGCAGCACAATGATCATATATGCCCAAATTAATCAGGTTATTGGATAACAGCCGGCCTATCAGGAACTCCATAGATAAATAATATATTCTTTTGGCATTGCTTTTTTTGTACCGCTCAATGGTTTCAAAACCGATATCCATCACATATTTACGGACGGCAACTGACACTGCATTCATCAAATCACGACGGGTGGCATCTTCCATTTTCTTGCCTAAAACATATTTGATGTAATGGTTAAACGTAATCTCAAACCCTGTAAAATCAAAATATGACATGTTCCTCTCCCTGTCTCCGGGTGATTGGTAAGACATAATAACGCAATGGACTTAATGTATTTTTATTTGAAAATTCAATGATTTAATTTACATTATTTTTTAAAAAAACTCAAAAACTTTTAATGAAATCCACCCCAGTTTCATGTTATGATATGTTCAATTTTAAAACTGCACATGAGGAGACAGCTTCATATGCCAAAAACAAATTACTGGGCTGATAATTATATTGAAAAATTAACAACTGCCAAAAAGGCATTACAACATATACAACCCGGGCAAAGGGTCTTTATCGGATCTTCCTGTGGCGAGCCCCAGCATTTGGTTAATACCTTGTCAGAGTCCTCATCACGATTTACTGATCTTGAAATTGTCAGACTGTTAAGTATTGAAAGCGGACCGCTCACGGCGATTGCCAACAGATCCCGGTCACAGCAATTTAACATCCGGTCTTTTTATCTGGGGTCAGCATCTCCGAAACGCCTGCGTCAAAACAGGCGATATACCACGCCCATTAATCTGTCACAGATACCACAGCTGTTTAAATCCAGGATGATGCCGATCAATGCGGCATTAATACAGGCTTCACCGCCTGATGATTTTGGATGGATGAGCCTGGGAATCTCTGTTGACATTACATTGGCTGCATGTGAATCAGCCGATATTGTGATCTGCCAGATCAACCCGAAGATGCCGCGGGTACTCGGCAGTGGTTTTATTCATGTCAATGATGTGGATTTTCTTGTTGAACACGAAGAAGATCTTCTGACCATTGAACCGCTGCCGGAAACCGAAATCGCCAACACAATTGCAAAACACATATCCAGCATGATTGACGATGGATCAACCCTTCAAACAAGTTTAGGGTTAACCAATGAAGCCATTATGCTGTGTCTGTCTGAAAAAAATGATATTGGTGTTCACTCCCAGTTTTTATCTGATGGATTCATGCGTCTGTTTTCAATCGGTGTCATTACCAACAAGAAAAAAGGATTTAACAAGGGAAAACTGGTTGCAGGAAGTGCTGTCGGCAGTCATCTTTTGTACGAGTTTATTGATGACAACCCTTCCATTGAATTTCACCCTTCTGATTATGTCAATAACCCTTCAATCATAGCCAGACACAACTCCATGGTTTCCATTAACACTGTTATTGGGATTGACCTGACCGGTCAGGTGGCAGCAGATGCCCTTCCCTTTAATAACTATACCGGTATTAACGGGCTTCTCGACTTCACCAGAGGGGCTGCCATGTCAAAAGGCGGGAAATCGATCCTGATGCTCACCGCCACATCAGACCATGGGAAAAAAAGCCGGATTGTCCCCGATTTAGAAGATACGCCTGTGGTCGTTCCCAGGGGGGATGTTCACTATGTCGCCACAGAGTATGGTGTGGTCAACCTGTTTGGTAAAACGTTACAGGAAAGGGCCATGGCACTGATCAGCATTGCCCATCCGGATTTCAGGGATGAACTTTTTTCTAAAGCAAAAGAGTTGAACCTGATTGGCAGCCACCGAAAGTTCAAGCAGGCCATCAAGGGAGTTTACCCTTTAAAAGTTGAAGAGACTATCACGATCAACGGGATTCCCATCATGTTCAGGCCGGCCAAGCCCATTGATGAGCGAAGTATTCAAGAACACTATTATACAATGAATCGGGGCGATATCGTTTCCAGATTTTTCCATGAAAAAAAAAGCTTTGTTCATGATCAGATCGATACCACCATTGAAATTGATTATATTAATGACCTTACGATCATTGCAACCATTGGAGAACTGGGCTTTGAAAAAATTATCGCTGTGGGTGAATATTTTAAAAATGCCATCGTGAATATGGCTGAAGTTGCTTTTTCTGTATCCAGGGAATTTCAAGGCTATGGGATTGCTCAGATCCTTCAGAGAAAATTAGCAAGAGCAGCAAAGGAAAACGGTATTAACGGACTTGTTGCCTATACATCTCCGGAAAATAAAGGAATGAAAAAACTGTTTCACAAACTGCCTTATACCGTAAAACTGGAAAAAGATGACGATATGATCATCATGAGCTGTCTATTTTCCGAACCAAAAGAAGAGTAGAACTCTTTTTTTTCCTTACACCTTGCGCACGCAACATGGGTGGTATTACTTATTAGACCTTATGATAAAAAAGTTTAAACTAAATGGTACATGCCTTTAAACGCTTTTTTTGACCAGAAGCGCCACAGATTCTATATGATACGTATGAGGAAACATATCCACGGGTTGAATTTCCTTTATATCGTAGGCTGGATGAAGCATCTCAAGGTCTCTTGCAAGGGTAGCCGGGTTGCATGACACATACACTATTTTATGCGGCCCAAGGGTTAAAACCTGTCTGACAACATCTTTGTGCATACCAACTCTTGGCGGGTCTATGATCATCACATCAAATTTTTGTTTCAGTCCGGGAAGGACATCTTTGATGTCGCCATTTAAAAATTCGCAATTGTCAATATTGTTGAGTCTTGCATTTTCTTTTGCATCAAGAACCGCACTTTCTACAATTTCTATACCGTAAACTGTTTTTGCATTTTCTGAGAGCCATATTGGGATTGTACCAGTGCCGGAATACAGGTCCATAACCACTTCTTTACCTGTCAGGTCAGCATATTCCAGGACTTTGGCATATAATTTTTCACATGCCCTTGTATTGGTTTGAAAAAAAGAATTCGGGGATATTTTAAACATAAATTTTCCCAGCCGTTCATTTATGTGATCTTCGCCATAAAGACAAAGTTCTTCTTTCCCCATTGAAACACCTGATTTTGCATCTGTAATATTGTTCATGACCGATTCAATTTCAGGATATTTACGGGTCAGGATATCTGTGAGGTCCCTGACCAGGCTCAACGCCTTATATTTGGTCACGATATTGACCATCCAGGTATTAAAAGCAACAGAATGCCTGAGCATCAGGAATCGCCAGAATCCTTTATGGGTTCTTAAATGGTAGGCGGGCAGATCTGATGATTTGATAAACTGCCGCACATCCTCTAAAATCTTATTCCCAAGATCCGGCATGATTTCACATCGTTTGATATCAATCACTTTGTCAAATGTACCAGGGACATGAAGGCCAATCCCGAAATCTTTTTTTATGTGATCATTTTCAAGCTCTGAAGGCAGCAGCCATCGTTTAGAAGAGCAGGAAAACTCCATTTTATTACGATATTCAAAAATAGTATCAGAAGGGAGCACATCCAGAATTGGAACAGTTTTAAATTTACCAATATGCGTCATGGATTCTATTACGTGGCTTTTTTTGAATTTAAGCTGCTGCTCATATTCAATCTGCTGCCATTTGCAGCCGCCGCAAAAATTACAATAATAACATTTGCCTTCCAGCCTTAATGCTGATGGTTTAATAATTTTTATCAGCTTCCCTTCTGCCCAGGATTTCTTCTTTTTTGAAATTTTTGCATAAACAATATCGCCAGGAAGAGCCCTGTCAATAAAGACAGGGAACCCGTCAGGTTTGGCAAGGCCTTTTCCGCCAAATGCCAGATCAACAATTTCTAATTCATATGCTTTTCTCTTTTTAATACTCATATTTGCTTTTTCTTTTTACCTCGCTTCTTATAACTCAAAATCTGAAAACTTGATATTATAGAGGTTTAATGGCATAAATACAAGCTATGGAAACCCGTTCTCATCAAATTGAATTCTATTCCAAGACGTTTTTAATTAAAGGCGTTTTACATCTACCCCCCGGAAGACTGCCTCCCCTTGTTGTTGGTTCCCACGGGCTGGAAGGGACCAAAGAATCTGCCAAACAGAAAATATTGTCAAACCTTCTTGTAAAAAACGGCATTGCTTTTTTTAGATTTGACCATCGCGGCTGCGGTCAGAGCCAGGGCAGCTTTATAAAAGACACATCACTTGAGAAACGGACAACTGATTTTATTGGTGCCGTAAACCATGTTCTATCCCTTAAAAAAACCGCCTCAAATCTGGCGGTCTTTGGTTCCAGTATGGGGGGAGCTACCTGTATTAATGCCTGGGAAACCCTGCTGAAAATGGATCTTAACCTCTGCGGTGCAGTTCTCTGTTCAGCGCCCGTTAAAAGCCGCACCATTGAAAACATACCAACACAAGCCAATGAACAACGGCCTGCCCTTCCACTAAGCTTTTTCAAAAGTAATCTTCTTTTTAACATTACCGACAAATCAAAACTCTTATCCAATGTCCTTATCTTCCATGGGGATGCAGATGAAGTGGTCCCGGTATCAAATGCCTGTAGTATTTACACCCATGCAAAAGAGCCGAAAAAATTAATCATCCATAAAAATGGGGATCACCAGATGACCGCTAAAAAAGATCAGGATCAATTTGAAAAAGAGAGCGTAAAATGGTTCTTACGGTGTTTTAGACAGACCGACAAGGTGTCTTCTTAATTGTTCCAAAGCTGCCATTGCAAATATTGTTTTATTCATTAATCGATCATCAAAAGAAAACATATAGGTTTTCGCTGCTGATATACCCGGGCCTGCTATGCCGATACAAACCGTTCCGACCGGTTTTTCTCTGGTTCCGCCTGTAGGACCTGCGATTCCTGTTGTTGATATGGCAAAATCCGCCCCTGATTTCATCTTTGCCCCCTGGGCCATTTCAAGCGCTGTCCTTTCATGGACAGCGCCATGTGTCAAAATTGTTTTCTTTTGAACCCCTAAAATATTAATTTTTGCATCATTGGAATAGGTAACTGCTGAAAATAAAAAATAATCTGAACTGCCTGAAACATTGGTCATCATATTTGAAATCAGTCCTCCAGTACAGGATTCAGCAACGGCAAGGGTCTTTTTTTGATTTGTTAACAATTTTCCTACCACTTGTTCAAGGCTTAACCCCTGGTCAGATATCACTTTATTTTCAAGCTGATCAACTGTCCATTTTTTGGCTGCCTTAAGTTTTGATCGCTCCTTTTGTTCATCTTTTGGCGCTGCAGATAGAATAATTTTCACTTCAACAACAGGGAAATTTGCCCGGAATCCCAGGCGCATCTGTGGGAATTTATCCCTGAATCCATTCAGTAAAACCCCGACCCTTGATTCTCCAAGCCCAAATATTGTGAGCCGTTCAATTAAAATATGATTTTTTAACTTGAATTGACTGACCAACACTGGTTTGACTTCTTTGTTGAACATCGCCTTCATTTCTGCCGGTACTCCCGGTATAAAGAAAAACAAGCAACGATGAATTTTTATATAAAACCCAGGTGCTGTGCCATTACAGTTTTTCAACATAATTGATTTAGACGGCAGGATGGCCTGTTTTTTATTGTCTTCGGTTAATATAAAGCCCCTTTTTTTAAAATAGACTGCCATCGATGCTAACGCTGCCTTGTTTAACATTAACTTATCTTTTGCAGCTTTACTGCAGGCTGCCGCGGTTAAATCGTCCTGTGTCGGTCCCAAACCGCCTGTAACCAGACAGATATCTGCCGATAAAGACACTGTTTCAATTTCAGATGCAATCAAATTTAAATCATCGCCCACGGTGGTAATCTTCCCCACGGTAAGCCCCATATTTTTAAGGTTTTGACAAAGATATGCTGAATTTGTATCGACAATATCTCCGAGAAGGACTTCATCACCAGTTGAAAGGATATGAGCAATCATAAAATTTCCTCTAATTTATCAAAAAACACTGCATGGTTAGATGAAAAAAACGCTGGGTTTTTACGGATACGAGACCCAAAAGACACCTGCTTTTTAAATGTTTTATCTAAAAAGTGTTTCACCCTCTTTCTATCCCATCCAGACGGATGTTTAAAATTCAAATACAATGATAAATCCCCGTGATAAAATTCAGATGTATCAAGAGATTGTGCATCATTACTGAATCTGGGTAAATTAAACACAGCTAAATTCAGGAAATCGATATATTTCTCATGAGATTTCACATACTCAAGGGTTTTCCAAGCGGCAGTTTTATTTTCAAAACTGGTTCCAAAAAGCAGATACACAAATGTTAAAATACCTGCATTGTGCAAATTTTTTAATATATCAGACACCATTTTCAAATCTGTACCTTTGTTCATCTGATTCAGAACAGTCTGATCTCCTGATTCAAGTCCCAGTTTCAGCATGTCACAACCAGATTGTTTTAATTTAAAACAAAAATCCCGGTTTAAAAATTCTTTTTCAAATCTGACAAACCCATACCATTTAAAATCAAATTGGCTGGCTGCCAGAGATTTTAAAAAAGCAGGTGTCACTGCATTATCAATTAAATGGATATAATCCGGCCTGTATTTTTTATCTATTGTTTTCAGGTCGGTCAATATTTTAGACGCCCGCTGGGAGCTGTAAGGTCTTGTTTCAGCCTTCTCAGGACAAAATCGGCACTTGCTCCAATAGCATCCGATGGATGCCCTGAACGGTAAAACTTTGCCTGGAGACAGATATACATCGTCTGCCACAAAATCATAGTCAGGAATATAGTGTCTCTTTTTAGTGTTTCTTTTACCTAACAGGTCCAATAAAGGCACTTCTCCCTCTCCCCTGATGGTAACATCTATCAACTCCTTGAAGGGGTGATGATAATCCGGTCTGCTCATCCAGGAAGAAATAAGACCGCCGCCCATTACAATCTTTTTATTTTTAAAATTTTCTTTAATCCATCCAGCCAGTGCAAAACTGACCAATGCCTGATTCAAATAGCAGAGAGAAATGCCTATATATTCAGAATCAATCTCTTTTATTTGTTGTTTAAGCGTCTCTTCAAAATAGGGGAAAAATGGATTTTCTTTATACATCCTGGCACTTTTAAGCAAATCTTTACTGTTCACCGATGACAGCATCCTGTCTGAATAGTCACTTAACGTAATTCTGAATCTTTTATTATCTACACTGATGGATAACAGCTTGTTAAGGTCATAAACCCTTTGGTGATATCGGTCCATATTTGTATAAAGCGAGCTGTCTTTCAAATCTGACAGTATGGCAGCCCGATGTTTTAGTGCCCTTTGAGACCAGGAGTCCACAGGCACGATATCTGAGTTGATCAGAAACAAAAGGCCGCCAATACTGGCATCAATGATATGGCAATCCATGCCTTGCTCCTTTAAGGCTGCAGATAAAAGGGCAACACCCGCGGGTGGTTCACACGGTTTGGCAACCGGTGGAAAAATCAACACCATACTTTTTAATCTCCATGATCAATCAACATTCGAGCATGGTTTTAACACATTTGTTCTAAATCCACACCCTATAAATGAGGCTGTGTTACAATAAATTTGTCAAGGCGTACAAAGTATAGTAGTCTGACATAAGCTGAATTGATTCGATGCTTTCGGCAGAATTTATGATCAATTAAAACCGGGGTCTTTTCATGGCAGACAAACCCACATATGAAGCGTTAGAGCGTAAGATAAAAGAATTGGAGGAAAATGCCAATGAACGTTCAAACCATGTTCAGCAAGCGCTGAAGGATGCAGACAAACTGAATAAAAAAATTATTTCCGAATCTCCGATTGGTATCTGTATGTTTGATGAAACAGGACAGTGTATTGCTGCAAATAAGTCATTGGTAAAAATCATTGGTGCAACTCAGGATCAAGTTTTATCACAGAACTACAACGATATTGAATCGTGGAAAAAATCAGGGATGCTCAAAAAAGCAAAACAGGCGGTTAAAACAAAAAAAACAAAGAATCTGGAGGTAAAAGTAACCAGTACGTTTGGCAAAGAAATTGGTATGGCCTGCTATTTTGTGCCGTTTATCAAAAATGATGCCACACATTTAATGTTTCTTCTCACGGATATTACTGACCGTTTAAAGGCAGAAGAGGACCTGATTCAACTGAATAAAACACTTGATAAAAAGGTCAAAGAAAGAACAACAGCACTAAAACGGCTCAATGAATACCTGGTGTACTCCGAGGAAAGAGAACGCAATAACCTGGCAGCCGCTCTTCATGACAGTATTGTCCAAACACTTGGATTAAGCGTTTCAAAAATAAAAGATATCAGAGAATCAACTATTAAGAATAACCCCGAAGAATTAGCCTTGATACAGGAAAATCTAGAAAAATCAATCCAGGAAATCCGATTACTTGTATATCAATTATGCCCCCCTGTCCTGAAAGATTTTGATATCGACCAGGCGCTTGGATATCTAATTGAAGAAAGCAATAGAATGTACCAGGCCGATTTCAAATTTATCAACCATCTTGATACCTCTGTTACTCTGGTTGAAGCAAATAAAATTACAGCATATCGTGCAGTAAATGAACTTTTAATGAACGTAATTAAACATTCGGGATTAAAACAGGCTTTCATTAAATTGTCTAAAGACAAAAAGACTATTTCGATTTCAGTGGAAGATAAGGGGGTCGGTTTTGATTCAGGAGACATCAATAAAAGCGATTTTTGCGGGTTCGGCCTGTACAGCCTTACTGAACGGTTCAGCAATATGGGCGGCCAGATTTCGATCAGATCGACCCCAGGCAGAGGAACGAAAGTGCTGCTGAGCATCCCCATTGCATGATTTATCATTTTGTTTCTACAAATAGAAACATTTTTCTTGACACCAGAAAAAATCTCCATTATTTTGTGTAGGAATTATAAACCAAGATACTATGAAAAAAGAATATTTAAATAGCAAACATATGGTTAATTGGTGCTGGCAGAGCTGGTCGTGGATACTTTTGCCGCCAGGCTGATTGACCAACTGATTATAAAACAAACCAAAGGCTGTGGCAGTAAAACAAGTGTCGCAGCCTTTGTTTTTAATAGGCTGCTTTCTAAATAGAATTGCAAGCCTTTTAAATTTTGAGGAACTCATAATGATTTTAAAACAATTTCCTGAGAAACAGGCATTTTCAGCCCTTGCGGAATCCGCCAATGTTATTCCAGTGTGCACTCAAATTCTGGCAGACACAGAAACCCCTGTTTCTATTCTGCAAAAATTTTACCGAAAAGAAAAAGAAAGCTTCCTGCTGGAAAGCGTTGAAGGCGGTGAAAGATGGGCACAATACAGTTTTCTGGGTGTTTCTGCATTTGGTAACATAAAAATTTTTTCAGACCATGTTGAAATTAAGACCAAAAAAGAAACCAAAAATATCCCTCATCACCATGACCCTCTATCGGTTATCAGAGATTTCTCGAAACGGTTCATACCAGCTCAAATTCCTGACTTACCGAGGTTTTGGAGCGGTTTTACAGGTTATTTCACATATGAAATGGTTTCCTTTTTTGAAGACATTCCGGTTTCGCTGCCAGAAAATGTTCCCTATGCCCATTTTATCATTCCTGATGAGATGATTATCTTTGACAATATTAAACAAATCTTAACCTGTCTTAAAATCTGTTATATTGAAAATGAGGATGCCTGCGGGCAGATCTTTGAATCTGCACAGGATGATTTAAGCAACATGCTTGATACCATTAACAAACCGTTTGTAACCAAGCAAAAAACACACACGACAGATGTTGAACTGACACCGGAAACTCCGGCGGATACCTATATACAAGGGGTTGAAAAAATTAAAGCACACATTGTTGAAGGAGATATCTTTCAAGCTGTCTATTCTCAACCATTCTCCTGTCAAACAGATGTAGACCCGATTCTGATTTATCGTGCTCAACGGTATATTAACCCATCCCCTTATATGTTTTTTATGAATTTTAAAGATATCATTATTGCAGGTTCATCACCGGAAACCATGGTCCGGCTTGAAAATGATATCGCAACCTTACGGCCGATAGCCGGCACCAGGCATAGAGGCAGAACAGAGCAGGAAGACAGACAACTCAGTGATGAGCTTTTAAATGATGATAAAGAAAAAGCAGAGCATGTCATGCTGATTGATCTTGGTAGAAATGATCTGGGGCGTGTGGCTGAACCTGGAACTGTACAGGTGACAGATACCATGGTTGTTGAACGCTATTCTCACGTCATGCACCTGGTATCCAATATCACTTGTGACATCAAAAAAGAGTATGATGCATATGATCTTTTTAAAGCGACTTTTCCAGCAGGTACTTTGTCCGGAGCGCCGAAAATAAGAGCAATGGAAATCATTTCAGATCTTGAGAATACACCAAGAAGGGTTTATGGTGGCGCTGCAGGTTATATCTCTTTTACAGGCAATATGGATTTTGCCATTACCATTAGGACCGCTGTTATGGAAAAAGAGAAATTAATTGTTCAGGCAGGGGCTGGAATTGTATATGATTCTAACCCTGAAAAAGAGCTTTTAGAATGCCAAAACAAGGCAAAGAGTGTTGAAATGGCCTTAAAGCTTGCTATCGGCAATCGAAACGGAGGCAGATAAATGTTAGTTGCAATGATAGATAATTATGATTCCTTTACCTTTAATCTGGTTCACTATATTCTCCATACAGAGGTTGAGGTAGAAGTATTTAGAAACGATAAGGTAAGTATTGATGACCTTAAGCGATTGAACCCTGGTGCCGTTGTGATCTCCCCAGGCCCAGGGCGGCCAGAAGATGCAGGCATCTCTTTAGACGTAGTGAAACACTTTTCAGGCGTGGTCCCGATCCTTGGCGTTTGCCTTGGGCATCAAGTCATTGGCCAGCATTTTGGTGCCAAAATCATCCATGCTAAAAAAATTATGCATGGGAAAACCTCTATGATTGAATCCGATGGCAAACATATCTACAAAGGCATCCATAAGCCATTTTCGGTGATGCGATATCATTCTCTTGCAGTTTCAAAAAAAGATCTCCCATCAGATTTACTCATAACCGCGCAGACAGAAGATGGTGAAATTATGGGAATTCGACACAGGGAACATCCGACCCAGGGGGTTCAGTTTCATCCAGAATCTTTTATGACGACAGTGGGCAAAAGATTGATTAGAAATTTTATTAAAGGAGCATAAAACATGACCTTTACAACAAATTTAAATAAAATCATCTCAGGACAGGATTTGAATCAGGACAGCAGTGCTTCAATGCTGATGGATATTTTCTCAGGCCAGATTACAGAAGCACAAATTGGTGCGTTTATGGCAGCCCTTGCGGCAAAAGGAGAAACCTTTGAAGAGCTTGCAGGCGCTGCAAGAGCGATGAGAAGAAAAGCAAAAAGGATTCAAACTCTTTCAAAAAAAGTAATTGACACCTGTGGCACTGGTGGAGATGCCTCGGGGTCATTTAATATTTCTACCACAACCGCCTTTGTAGTGGCAGGGGCAGGCGTAACAGTTGCAAAACATGGCAACAGGAGTATTTCAAGCAAATGTGGCAGCGCTGACGTACTGGAAGCGTTAGGTGTCAACCTGGACATCGACCCTGAAATTGTTGAAGAAGCCATTAATGAAATTGGCATAGGCTTTATGTTTGCCCCTATGTACCACGGTTCCATGAAGTATGCAGGCAAAGCCCGGCAAGACTGTGGTATCAGGAGTATCTTCAACATGCTGGGGCCGTTAACAAACCCGGCAGCAGCAAGTTGTCAGCTCCTAGGCGTGTACGCACCACAGTTGACTGAAATGTTTGCACAGGCCCTGAAACTGTTAGGCGTTGAAAAGGCGTTTGTTGTCCATGGGCATGATGGAATGGATGAGATTACAACAACCGCATTGACAAGAGTATCTGAACTCAGCAACGGCACCATCCGGTCTTATGATCTTAATCCGCTTGATTTCTTTGAAGCGTTTGCCCAGACAAAAGATCTTGTTGGCGGAGATGTAAAAGAAAACGCCGGCATAACAAAGGCCATTTTAGACGGGAAAAAAGGCCCGAAACGGGACATTGTCATTTTAAACTCTGGTGTGGCACTGGTTGCGGCTGATATGGCAGATAATATTAAAACCGGAATTGCAATGGCTGAAGAATCTATCGATACCGGCAACGCCCTTGAAAAACTTGAACTATTATCTGAATACACCCAGGAGAACGGGTAAAATGGCAGTTCAGGGATTTTTAAAAAAAGTGCTGGAAATAAAAGTAAAAGAAGTATCAGAGAGCAAACTGAAGACTCCACTTAACACGATTCAAAAAGAGGTTGAAAACTGCCCTGCCTGTCCCGATTTTCTCTGTGCAATGGAAAGAAGCAGCTTGAATGATATTGGCATTATTGCTGAAATAAAAAAAGCATCCCCTTCCAAAGGGGATATTAAGCTTGACCTTGATACTGCGGCTTATGCCAGCGCCTATACCAAGGCAGGTGCCCGCGCTATTTCAGTTTTAACAGAATCAACATATTTTAAAGGCAGCTTGAAAGATCTTGAAACGGTTTGTACCCATACAGATCTGCCTGTTTTGAGAAAGGATTTTACCATCAGTTCCTACCAGGTATTCCAGGCAAGAAAGGCAGGCGCTTCTTCCATTCTCCTGATTACGACAATTCTTTCCAAAACTCAGTTGAAAGACTATATTGATCTGGCACGAAATCTTGGCATGGAACCTCTTGTGGAAATAACATCTGAAAAAGAGTTTGAAACCGCTTACGGCTGCGGTGCCAAAGTTGTTGATATCAACAATAGAAACCTTCAAACACTTAAAACCGACTTAACTGTTTCCAAACGTATTTCAGCCATACTGCCTGACGATATCATCCCTGTTGAAGCTAGTGGAATTTCTTCATTCTCTGATATTCAAAACGGACTGTCATCCAATATTTTCAATTTTCTTGTTGGTGAAAGTATTGTCAGGGCCGATGACACGCAATCGTTTATTAGAAATTTAAGAAATGCAGCCTCATAAAACAAATCATATAAACTCAGGATCATCACCCTGGGTTAAAATATGCGGACTGACAGATCCGGGGAATGCGCTTGAATGTGCAAATTCCGGTGCAGATGCCATTGGATTGGTTTTTTTTAAGAAGAGCCCTAGAAATGTAACGCTGGATCAGGCCGCGAAAATATCCAGCGCCTTGCCAGATCACATTGCAACCATCGGTGTCTTTGTAGATGAACCGTTCGAAAAAATAATGGAAAAAGTTAAACAATGTCATCTAAAAGGGGTTCAGCTTCACGGTAATGAACCTCCAGACCTAATTGACCGTCTACAAAAAGAAGGCCTTATTGTTATTAAGGCACTATTTGCAGCTAAAAAGCCTTTTTTAAACCAGGCAGATGCCTTCCCATCCGCATCCTTCTTCCTGATTGAATGCGGCAAAGGGGTGCTTCCGGGTGGAAACGCTGAATCCTGGAATTATGGATTATCCTGCCAGATCAAAACAGGAACCCCGATAATTCTTGCAGGGGGTCTCAGCCCGGATAATATCCGCCAGGTTTTAAAAGATACAAACCCTGCAGGCATAGATGTATCTTCCGGTGTCGAGAAAAGCTATGGGATAAAAGACTTAAACAAAGTCAGATCTTTTATCCGCCGGATAAAAACTTAAGCATTTCATACATCAGCAGTATTCAACAATTATGTTTACTCACGGCATTCCCATCTGGATATGCTGCCTTGACATATCCGGATGGGAATTTTGCCCGGGAATCTCACAGTTGATTTTTTTTATGCAGCCAAATCTTTATGACTTTCCGGGTTAGTCTTGATACTTAAAAGACAATCTAATGTTTGTCCTGAATTGTGCGGGTTTGCCAGCCTCGATTTTAACATCTAGTTTTTGGACTTCGGCAATCCTCAGATCCTTTAATGAACCAGCCGCTTTCTCAATTGCATTGGTGGCTGCCTCTTCCCATGATGTCTGGCTTGAACCGACAAGATCAATAACTTTGTAAACACTGTCACTCATAATTACCTCCTAATGAATAATGAAGAAATTAAAAAAAATCAGTGAATGGAAAATCAGATCTCTTAAAATGCAGGTCAACAACAGAAAAGACGGTATCAGAAGCTCATCAGCATGAAAACCGTATCAGATGCAACTTCTGATTGGATTGTAAAACCTGTTGAACAATCCAGAATGATTATATCGAAAAAAAAAGAATTGTCAAAAATATTTATGATTCATTTTGATATACGGTTCATAACTTATCGAATAAGTATGTTATTTCCTGGGTAAATTTTGGTTTTTTCAGAAAAATTGTTCAGCTTCCGCAAAGCAGAAACAGTTGTATTATATTTTTTACTGATACTATAGAGTGTTTCTCCTTTTTGGACCGTATGAAACATGGATGCTTTTTTACTTTTTGTCATCGTCTTTTTTACGGGCGGTGCTGATTTTTTTGCAACAGATTTTTTCTGGGGTGCAGGGGCAGAAGCAGACTTCTTTTTAAGCGCCATCATGTTTCTTTCAAGTTTTTCCATCTGTTCTACCAAGGAATCAAATTTAACTGAAAATGCTGTTTCAAGCCTTGTTACTCTTTCCTTTAGCGGGTCTACACCCGATATTTTTTTATTCACGCTTCCAGGATCACCCGATTTATTTTGAATTTGAAGGGTGTTTTCTATTTGTTCGATCCGTTTCTCAAGTTCAGCAAAAGATGTCCCGGCCATTGGTTGTTTCCTGGAATCAGTCTTGGGTTCCGAGGACCTGAAAAAAACAAAGAATATAATGACGGTTAATAATAGTGCTCCCAGCAGAATGACTGCAAATTCATTTTTCTTGATCAGGGAGGCGTCGAACTTTTTTTCTTTTGAGGGCGCCTCAGGGGCCTTTCTTTTATTGGTATTGGTTTTAGTTGTTCTGATTTTTGACTCAGGTTTACCTTTTTGTTTCATCGAAAAGCTCCTGTTTTGAATTTAATTGGCTACCAACTTCATATCATTTTAAACGGTATTTTCAACCCTATATGTGTAATTTTATATGACGGCCGTCAAATTTCATCATTGAACTTCAGCGCAATAGTATGGTAGGGTTCTCTACAAATTACACTTTTCACAAACGGACAGGATATTTCAATGAAGCATGGCTTAACCACTATCTCTTTAATCTTTTTTTGTATTAGTTTAGTATTCACTTTTCAACTGCACCCGGCAGCAGCAGAAACCTTCACCAATAAACTTGGCATGAAATTTATCCGCATTCCACCCGGGAGTTTCATGATGGGAAGCCCTGCCGCTGAAAACGGCCGGCAATGGAATGAAAAACGTCATACCGTAGTGATTACTAAAAGCTTTTACATGCAGGAGACTGAAGTAACTCAGGGACAGTGGGAAAAACTTGTGGGATTTAACCCGTCTTCATTTTCAAAGCTTGGGAAGAATTATCCTGTTGATACAGTTTCCTGGAATGAATGTGTAGAGTTTATTCGTGTCCTGAATGAATGGGAAGGTACAGACAAATATCGGCTGCCAACAGAAGCTGAATGGGAATATGCTTGCCGGGCCGGCACCACAACTGCTTTTGCAGGCGGTCCAATGACACTTACAAATTTCAGCTGCAATGAGCCTGAACGTTCCATTATGGAAATGGCATGGTATTGTTATAATACAGGCCTAGCCAATCCTGCCCGGGATTTTAAACCAAAACCTGTTAAAACAAAACTCCCCAATAATTGGGGGCTGTATGATATGCATGGAAACGTACAGGAGTGGGTGCTTGATTCTTGTAAATGGCGCAACTTCTGGCGGACAAAGGTAGGCGTTGTGACCGACACTTATAAAGCGAATATAGTGGATCCCTTGAGCAAAAAAGGCGACCATAGGATTATCCGTGGGGGTGGATGGTATCAGACAAGCAAATATCAGCGATCTGCTTACAGAAGCATGTATAAACCAGGGGTTAGACGAAATAGCCTGGGGTTCCGTATCGTCAGGATGCCGTAGTTTTCCTGTAGTAATATATCCCTGAAACAAGCAGGAGGATATCACGAATCAACAAAGATATGTTTGATGTTGTATGACTTTGATCTGCCAACGAAAAACACCCGCAGTCAAACTGATGGCCCCGTAGTAAATTAAATCCCACAGCCAGAACAAACCCGAACAACAGAACATTTAAAATCAGCACAGCAGATCTTGGGAATAACCCCATTATCAGGCTGAATCCGGCAACAAGCTCTACAAACGGGATCACAATCGCTAAAATATTAATGGAAAACCCAGGAAAGATGTCATATCCATAAAGAATTTTTGCAAACCCGGCAGGATCTTCTATTTTATGCCAGCTGGCATAAATAAAGGTGATGCCAAGGACCAATTTAATAGCAAAAACAAGGAAGATTGAGTAATTAGTTTTCATTTTTTTCAATTTGATACCCCATTTCTTCCCATTGCCTGAATCCACCTGAAAATATTTTCACATCTTCATATTTCATTTGTTTCAACCGCTCCGCAAAGGTGTGACTATCTGTACATTCAGCACTTGAACAGTATACAAGTATGGGAGAAGTTTTTTTTATTACCGTAAATAGCTGGCCGATTAATTGATCGAAATCCATTAACGGGTAAGATAATGCACCTGGCAAATGCCCTTTATTATAACTTTCAAGGGATCTGACATCTAAAATGATTCTTTTTTTATTTTCAACGATTTGTTTCACAATCTCAGGATGATTAATTTCAAGGGATGCATTCAAAGACTGCTCTTTCTGGATGGCTGAAACAACACCTTCTGACGGTTTCCATTGCCCAAAGACAGCAATGCCATAAGGAGAGAAGTGATTGTATAAGAAAGCTGAGGCGCTTGCAAAAACAAGAAGAAAAAAGCAGCCTTTCAGGTCTTTTTCAAGCATGTTTATGATAATCGCGCTTTTATTTTTTTAAAATTATTTAATCGCTGTTTTAGTACCATCAACATCAGCCACTTTTCAAACAGAGCTGAAATTTTTTTTTCCGGATTGCTGCCCCCCTGCCCCGGACTTTCGATCAGTTTTTCCATCCGCTTAACCCCAGCCTTAATTTCTGCAGAACTGTTCTGTTCATCTAAGGTTTTATATATATCAAGGGCCTCCTCATGGTGGCCTTGACTTTCATACAGTTTTGCCAATTCTATGGTTTTGATTTCCTGGGTCATGGTGTGTCCTTTTTTTTGACTGGTTTCTCCTTAAAAATAAGTTCATCTTCTTCTGCCATGTCATGCTCATGTTTTGCAACATGCTTAATATATTCGATATCTGTTTTTAAACTATTAATTTCATTTTCGATTTTCTGATTTTCTGATTCAATTGTTTTTGTCTGTTTCAAAATAACATTTTCCTGTTTTTTCAAGTCATTATAATCTATGACACCTTTTTCAGAAAAAACAATCAGGCCCAGTAACACCAGAATGAAAATGATAGAAATATAAAACCCCGTTTTTTCAAGTACTGTCATTATCTATTCTTTTTTTAATGCTTTTTTTAAAATAGCAAGTTCAGGGCTTGAAATGAGAATACTGCCAGCAAAATATATGATGACACCCCAACATATACACCCTAAAACACCGAATCCGAACCACACTTTATTTGTTGCTGCAGTTAACACTAAACCGGCAGCCAGTTTAACAAGGAAATACATTATAACAGATAAAAAAAGCGCTCTGCAAGCAGAAACAATGATCTCATATTTGTCAATTTTCACATGGCGCGGCAGGTTGACAAATAAAAAGATACATCCGGAAACAGACGATATGGATACAGCGCCAACAAGTCCTTTCAAACCAAAGGTTTCTAAAAGAATGCAACACAGAACGATATTCAACCCTATGGATATCATCCCGGAATAGAATGGAATTTTTATACTGGACAATGCATAATACAGCGTAACAAACAGCCGCACCCCTGAAAAAGCCCATAACCCCAACACAAGAATAAACAGGCAGTCTGCTGTGTTTTGAATCGCAGCCATTGTAAACGCACCATATCCAAATATGAAAGCAATGACCGCTTCGTCTAACGCCATCAATCCTGCCATTGAAGGGATAATAATAAAAACAATGAGCTTGACACTGTCTGTAAAAACGACTGAAATTTCATTTAGTTTACCCGAGGCAGCTTTTGTTGACAGTTCCGGCAAAAAAACAGTGGCGGTCGAGACTGCAAACAAGGCCAAAGGAAACTGTACCATGCGATCCGCATAATAAATAAAGGAAACACTTCCATGCGCCAGTGTTGAAGCAAAAAAAGAGGCCACCATTATGTTAATCTGGTAGGAAGCTGCGCCTATCATACAGGGGACCATTATTTTTACAGCTGTTAAGACTTCTGGTTGAAAAAAATTGGATAGTGACGCTTTCAGCATGCCCAGCTGTTTCATATATGGAATCTGAACACAAAGCTGTAGCATGCCGCCAATTGTCACCCCGACAGCCAGCCCAATGATTGGCGTATTGAGAAAACGACAGATAACAAGCGTAAATGTAATGATGGTAAGATTAAAAATTACAGGGGTCAGGGCTGGAATACCAAAATTATCAAATGAATTCAAAACTCCCATGCAAAGGGCTGTAATAAAAATAAACCAGAAATATGGCAGCATAATTTTGAATAGTAGGCCTGTCAGACTGTATTGGTAGGATGAAACTGCAAAGCCTGGTGCAATCAGTTTCAGGATAAACGGGGAAAAAATGATGCAGGCAATAATAAGGATAACACCGATCAAAGACAGAAAGCAAAAAAAAGAGAACACCATGGCAGCTGCCTTGGAAACCCCTTTATCTTGTCTCGTCTTTGAAAAAAGCGGGACAAAAGAAGTGCTTAATATCCCTTCAGAAAACAGTTTCCGCAAAAGATCAAAAGGCCTGAATGCAATAAAAAAAGAATCACTCTGGATTGAGGTGCCAAAAAATGCTGCAATAAGTGCATCTCTTACAACACCCAGGATCCGGCTGCTGAATGTTAAACCACTGATCAGGGCAGCCTTTTTGAATAGTTTCCTCACAAGTTTTCCTTGACAAAAAGCATTAAACCGTATATGTTTCCGTTTTTGAAATATGGCTTAACTTTAAATTTATTACACTTATACAAGGAGCAAGACCAAGTTGGCTAACCATAAATCTGCAAAAAAACGTGCAAAACAGAGTCAGGTAAGACGGCTTAGAAACAGATCTGTAAAAACATCGTTGAAAAACCTGGAAAAAAAAGTTCGCATTGCAAAAGAAGAAGGCAGTGGTGACAAAGATGAAATCTTGAGGGAAACTCAAGCTGCGTTTCACAAAGCTGCCAAAAAAGGTGTTATTCATAAAAAGACTGCTTCCAGAAAAATTTCAAGACTTTTCAAATACATGAACGCTTAGCGCTTTCACGTTTTTTTATTTCATACCAAAATTTAAGACAGGATTTATGTAGAAATTATTTATTTAAATCCTGTCTTTATTTTAATATTAAAAATTTATTAACAATTTGTTAAGCACCTTTTCAGCACTTCTATCTGCAATTTTCTGCACTGCGTCCCTTTTATTGTTCTCATCAGTAATTTGGTCCTGAGAAACTGTGTATTCTTCGGTTGATGAAAAATCTTTAACAGACCAGATCACTTTGCCGCCTTCATCAATAAGCTTTAAATCAATCCTGGCTGAAACACTTCTTTCTATAACAGATTCTGTGCTGGACCTCGATAAAGTGGAAAATGTAATTGCGTTAATTTTTCCTTTAAGGACAGCCGTTGCCTGTGCTTCATCAACAACCTTTGTATCAGTCTTTTCAATAATTTCTTTAATCAGTGAATTTGTGAATGTGATCCCGGCGCCAATTTCTGAACTTTTATTTTCAAACGCTCTTACAGCAACCCGTTTTACATCATCTTTCAGATAACCGCCCCCTTCGAACTGATACCCGCAGGACATAAAAAACATGAGCGTGCAAAAAATATAGATCCATATAAATTTTTTCATCTTAAACCACAATATTTACAAGTGTTTGTTTTTTTCTGATGACAATGACCTTTTTTGGCTGTTTATCACCCAGATGTTTCTGAATTTTCTTATCTGCCAATGCTGTTTCTTTAATCAATTTTTCATCACTATCTGCGCTGATATTAAATTTTGATCTAAGTTTACCATTTACTTGAACAACAACAAGGACCTCATCTGTTTCAAGAGAATCCTCTCGATACACAGGCCACTGTTTTTCAAGAATAGATCCTTTTCTACCCAATTTTTCATACAGCTCTTCGCAAAAATGGGGTACAATCGGAGACAATAACAAGAGGATGTTTTCAAGGCTGAATATGATCACTTTTTTAAGTTCATCATCTGAAGACTCAATATCAACAGCATACAAACTGTTCACAAGTTCCATAATTGCAGAAATGGCTGTATTAAAATGAAAGCTTTTATCAATATCATCTGTCACTTTTTTAATGGTCTGGTTTGCTTTGATATACAAATCTTTAGCAAGAGATGAACGTAACTCTGATGCTGCACCATCATAACTTTTTGTCGTATCTATTTTTTCAATACATTCAAGCGCCAGACGCCAAACCCTGTTCACAAATCTGTGACTTCCCTCTACACCATCTTCACTCCACTCAAGATCTCTTTCCGGCGGTGCGGCAAACAATGAAAAAAGCCGTGTAACATCTGCACCATATTTTTCCAATAATTCATTGGGATCAACAACATTTTTCTTGGATTTGGACATTTTGATAACACGTCCCAATTCTACATCGTTGTTGCATTTTGAGCACACCAGTCTGCCTTCATCCACTTTTTGAGCTTCTTCAGGATATAAGTAGCCGTGTTCTGGGCAGGTCATTGTTTCTTTACACACCATACCCTGGGTAAGAAGCCGTGTAAACGGTTCTTTAAAATCGATCATTTTAAGTGTATGTAAAACTCTCATAAAGTATCTAGAGTACAGCAGATGTAGTACGGCATGTTCAACACCACCGATATACTGATCAACAGGTGCCCAGTAGTTTATATCTTCCGGGTCAAACATCCCTTTGTCAAAACGAGGGGAGCAATAGCGCAAATAATACCATGAAGATTCTACAAAAGTATCCATTGTGTCCGTATCTCTTTTAGCATCCTCCCTTCCGCAGGCAGGGCACACTGCTTTTGCAAAATAATCAAGATGGGGCAGCGGAGATCCACCTTTTTCAAGAAGATGGGCATCTTCCGGCAGTTCTATGGGAAGTTCTGACTCAGGGACGGGGACAACACCACAGTCCGGGCAATGTATCACTGGAATCGGCGCCCCCCAGTACCTCTGCCTTGAGATACCCCAATCTCTGAGCCGATAAGAGACCGTCTTTTTCCCTTTCCCCTCTTTTTCCAGCCATTCGGTCATTGCATCCATGGCTTCTTTACTGTTCATGCCGTTAAACTGGCCGGAATTGACCATTGATCCTTCACCTGTATACGCTTCCTGCATGGTTGCTGGATCCAGTTTTTCATTTTCCGGCTGAACAACCACCCGTATCTCAAGTCCATATTTTCTTGCAAACTCAAAGTCTCTCTGATCTCCTGCCGGAACAGACATAATTGCGCCTGTGCCATATTCCATCAATACAAAATTTGCCGTGTAAACAGGAATCTTTTCTCCGGTTGCAGGATTAATACAATATGCCCCTGTAAATACACCTTCTTTTTCATATTTTTCAACACCTTCAGCAGATCTTTCCTGACTGGATACTTTTTGAACAAAGGCCTCAACATCCTTTTCCTGGTCTGTCCCCTTTGAAAGGGTTTCAACAAGAGGGTGCTCAGGTGCCAGGCACATGAATGTTGCGCCGAATACGGTATCCGGCCTTGTCGTAAACACAACAATATCATCATTTGAACCATCAATTTGAAATCTTAATTCAGACCCGACACTTCGTCCAATCCAGTTTTTCTGCATAATGGTTACTTTTTCCGGCCAACCCGGCAATTTATCACAATGAACCAAAAGATCTTCAGCGTAATCTGTAATTTTAAAAAACCACTGCCATAACTTCTTTTGTTGAACCGTCTGAGAACATCGCCAACACTTATCCTGTTCTACCTGTTCATTGGCAAGTACGGTATTACATTTCTCACACCAGTTTACATAAGATTCTTTCCTGTATGCCATTTTCCTTTCTAACATTTTCAAGAAAAGCCATTGTTCCCATTTATAATATTCAGGACGGCAGGTGGCTATTTCGCGATCCCAATCATAGGAGAATCCCATTTTTTTCAGTTGTTCCCGCATGGCCTTAATATTGTCATACGTCCAGGCCGCAGGATGTGTATTGTTATCAATGGCTGCGTTTTCAGCCGGCATTCCAAAAGCATCCCACCCCATGGGATGGATCACATTAAATCCTTTCATCCTTTTGTACCGGACCACAACATCACCAATGGTGTAATTGCGGACATGACCAATATGTATTTTCCCGGAAGGATATGGAAACATTTCCAAGAGATAATATTTTTCTTTTGACGGGTCACGGGAGACTTTAAAAAGATGATTTTCTTTCCAATACGCCTGCCATTTTGGTTCTACTGATTCAGGATGATACCGCTCCTCCATTACACTTGCTCCTTGTGAAAGTCTGGCCTTCAAATATTGCGTGTTTATTATTTTTATTTAAGTTTTTATAGATGCCATAATCAGACCTAAATAGCAAGAAAATCAAATGAATTCTATTTTAAGATTTTTCTTTCCTTGTCTCAATGCACAATTTCTGTTAATTTTTTCAATTATCTTTATTTACTTATTCAAAAAAGGGCCAACATTTCTATTCAACAGCCGTTAGCCCGACAATAATTATCTTTAGGTCAGATCATGGCAAAAAAAACTAATTTTTCTGAAAATCCAAGAATAAATATTCTGATTGAAAACATCCTGAATGATCTTTGCCCTTTTTTGGAACAGCAGGCAAAAGAAATATCAGAATTAACGACCCTTGGAAAAGCACTCGGAACTGGAAAAGATATCAGTGTGCTGCTTGAGATGATTTTATCTCTTGCCCGAAAGTTTACAAATGCTGATGGCGGCACGCTGTATCTTGTAGATAATAACCAAAAAAAACTGGTTTTCACAGTTATCCAGAACAAATCATTGGAAATTAAAAAAACAGGCAGTCCCATAAACCTTCCAGGCGTCAGCCTTTACCATGGAGAGGCGCCGAATTTAACTAACGTATCTGCCTATGCATTTCACACAGGTGAAATCATCAATATCAAAGACGTATATAAGATAAAAAAATTTCAATTTAAAGGTACAAAACAATTTGATGCATCCTTGCACTATCGAAGTAAATCAATGATTGTCATTCCAATGAGAAATCATGAAGATGATATTATTGGAATTCTTCAATTGATAAATGCAACAAATATCTCATCCAACAAAACCATTTCATTCAGTAAAGAAGATCAGGACAAAGCGGCGGCCCTTGCCAGCCAGGCATCAGTCATCTTAACCCAGCAGTTTCTCATCCTCGAGATGAGAGAACTATTTGAAGCCTTTATCAAGGCCATCGCCATATCAATTGATGAAAAATCAAAACATACAGGCGGTCATATCCAACGGGTAACTGAACTTTGTATGATGCTTGCTCAAAAAATTAATGAGGACAAAACATATTTCAAAAACCAGGTGCTCTCTGATGATCAGATGGATGAGTTGAGAATGGCGGCTTTAATGCATGATACAGGTAAAATTACAACACCTGATCACGTGATGAGCAAATCAACACGATTGGAAACCCTTTATGACAGAATTGAATTAATAAAGGTGCGGTTTGATCTGTTCAAGACCCATCTAAAACTTCTGGCTGCTGAAGAAAAACTGTCTCTTTTCGATCATAGGCAAAAGAAAAAAGAAATAAAAAAAATTGATCGTTTATGCAGCGAAAAAATTAAAACTTTAGAAAAAGAATTTGAAACTTTGTCATTAATAAATAAAAACAAGCAAACCCTTGATAAAAATTTAATTGGTCACTTAAAAGAAATCTATAAAAAAATCCATACAATTTCCGGCCGGACCATTCCCTATTTAAGTGATGATGAATTTGACAACCTGAGCATCCCTCAAGGCACACTTACACCCAAAGAAAGAAAAATTATCAATAATCATGCCTATTTAACGACTAAAATTTTAGACAAACTGCCTTGGCCGAAAAAACTTTCCAATCTTCCATCCATTGCTGGTGCACATCATGAAAAACTTGATGGATCAGGATACCCATTGCAATTGAAAAAAAATGACTTGAACATGCAGGCCAGAATATTATCCATTGCTGACATTTTTGAGGCACTTTCCGCGCCGGACCGACCTTATAAAGAGCCTATGAAATTGAGCCAGACCGTAAAGCTGCTGACACAGATGGGAGAGAAAAATCACATTGACAGACACATTGTCACGCTGTTTTTTAAATCCAACACCCATATCAAATATGCAAAAAAATACTTATCCACAGCTCAATTTGATTTGTAAGCAGGTAGAAAAAATGACCAAGCAGTGTCAAACAGATAAAAGGAGCACCCGTCATGAAAATAGCATCTATTCAATTTTCTGTTGTTGAAAACGACAAAAAAGCAACCCAATTAAAAGCTGAAACTGCAATTAAAAAGTGCCGTGAAGCGGATCTTATTGTTTTACCGGAAGTTTGGAACATCGGTTTTATGAGCTTTGAACAGTATATAAATGAGGCTGAAAAAATTGATGGCCCAACGATCTCGCTGCTTCAAAATCTTGCACAAGATGTCAGTGCCTTTATCCACACTGGCAGTTTTATTGAAAAAGACGATGACCAGTATTTTAATACCAGCCTTCTTTTATCACCAGACGGGGACATTTTAGCCATGTACAGAAAAATTCATCTATTTGGATTTCAGTCAAAAGAAACTCAAATTCTTACGCCTGGAACCACACCGATCACCGTCAGTACACCATTGGGAAATATCGGGATGGCAACCTGCTTTGATTTAAGATTCCCCGAACTTTTTCGAACCATGGTGGATCATGGCGCCCAATTATTCCTGGTCTGTTCTGCATGGCCCTACCCCAGACTGGACCCCTGGATTTTGTTTAACAGGGTTCGGGCACTTGAAAACCAGTGTTTTCTGATTTCAGCCAACGCATGCGGGATGAACAACGGTGTTCAATTTACAGGTCACAGCATGGTGGTGGATCCATGGGGAATAGTTATAAAAACGGCTGGTGAAACAGAAAAAATTGTCAAAACTGACATTGATCTGGCAAAAGTCAAAGAGGCAAGAGAAACGTTTCCTGCGCTTGCCGAAAGAAAAGACTTTCTATAATCATAAACTTAATAAACAAACTTGCTTTCTACGATCATCCAAATTGCAATACCAGCAATACAGAATAATATTGACCTGTTTTATATATAATGGTATATAGAATGGTTTTTTAATTACCTGGATGGCAGGTAAAACAATTTGTTTAAATCCTTGCTCTTGCTTTTTGCAGGAGCTTTATATCCGTGAGGAGAAAAAATGAGGAAGTATGAAACTGTTTTTATTTCTGACCCTGATCTTCAGGACAAGGCACGTGCAGAACTGTTTGATAAAGTCAGAAATATTATCTCAAATGAAAAAGGTCTAATCTTAAATTTTGATGAATGGGGCAATAAAAAGCTTGCCTATGAAATCAAAAAAAAATTTCGCGGCCACTATGTTTGTGTTACTTACGGCGGAACAGGGGAACTTGTTAAAGAATTAGAAAGAAATTTCCGTCTAAGTGATGCTGTCTTAAAATTCATGACAATCCTTCTTTCTGATGACATGACATTAGAACAGCTCAAATCAGAAGTGCAAGACACCCAGGAAGAACCCCAGCCAGCAGAAGCACCAGAAGAAAGCAAAGAAGATGCTGTTGAAGAAGAAACTGATGCGGAAGACACTTCTGACAATGATGAGGAAGTTGAAGAAACACAAGAAGAAACCAGCTAATTAAGATTGGAGGATATCACCAATGTATAACCGTAGAAATCAAAAAGGCGGAGGTAAAAGCAGGTTTTATCAACGCCGTAAAATATGCAGATTCTGTGTGGATAATGATCTTGAAATCAATTATAAAACACCTAAAGCACTTAGACAATTCATTACAGAACGCGGTAAAATAATTCCCAGAAGAATCACAGGCACGTGTGCCAAACACCAGCGTCAACTGACGGTTGCGATTAAGCAGTCCCGACAGATTGCACTGTTGCCATTTGTTGGCAAACCAATGTATTAAGGTCATCAGGAGCAGCTCAAGGTGACGGGTACGCTAATACAGCCGGCAGCCATAAAGGATATACTAACCGGT
The DNA here is from genome assembly GCA_964343845.1 of uncultured Desulfobacula sp. Taxonomy (GTDB): domain Bacteria; phylum Desulfobacterota; class Desulfobacteria; order Desulfobacterales; family Desulfobacteraceae; genus Desulfobacula. The sequence goes on from CAYFKW010000003.1 coordinate 278,203, forward strand.
ATCCTTCTGTGCATGCTGATTATTGCTATCATGTACGTTATACCGCTAATCGGTATTTTTGCATGGGTTTTTCTGCCATTGCCTGTTCTTTTTTACAGGCTTAAGACCGGCAGAAACGGTGGCGGCATTATTATGGCAATAAGCTTATCTGTATTGATCGTATTCACCAGCAACATTGCATTTAATGTACTGTACTTTGGGTCTTTGTTAATGACAGGATTTTTCCTTGGTGAGTTTGTTGAGAAACATTTGAGCATCGAAAAAACAATGCTTTACACCAGTTCTGCAGTTTTTGGAATCTGCATAACTGTCTTATTTTTATACTCTCTTCAGCAGCATCAGGGAATTGGGACAATGATTTCAACGTTCATTGTCAAGTACCAAACCTTGTCTTTTCAGCTTTTTTCTGAATCCGTACAATTGTATCCAGAAATGAAAATAGATCCTCAAAAACTTGAGAAAGCAAGTACATTGTTTATATATGTTTTCCCGGGAATCTTTATCAACTCCTACCTGACAATGGTATGGCTCAATATCCTTTTAATTAAGAAACTTCTCTTAAATAAAGGAATTGTTGTAAAAAGCATTGAAAATTTAACCCATTGGAGAGCACCTGAATTTCTAGTATTTGGTGTGATTGGACTCTCTGCTCTGCTTTTTTTACCGGTTAACCTGATTAGGCTTGCTGCTGTAAACTGTTTGATCATTCTAATGTTTGTATATTTTTTTCAGGGGATTGCGATTGTATCATTTTTTTTCAATAAAAAGAGTGCACCACTTGCATTAAGATTTTTTTTTTACACCTTAATTGCAATTCAGCCTCTTTTTATGTTTCTTGTTATCGGACTCGGACTGTTTGATACATGGATAAATTTTAGAAAACTTGATGCAGTTATATGAAACAAAATTAATTAAGTTGGCCACAAAAGATTAGTGGCTGAACCTTTTTTGGAGGTTTAAATGAAAGTTATATTAAAAGAAACCATTGACACACTGGGCATTGCCGGATCTGAATGCAAGGTGGCGGAAGGATACGGCCGAAACTATCTTCTCCCACAGGGAAAAGCTGTTCTTGCAACGCCCCAGAATCGAAAAGTCATGGAGCAGGCAAAGGCTAAGTTGGAACTTCAGATTGCTAAAGAACGAAAACTTGCTGAAGAAATGGCTGCCAAAGTTAAAGATGTTGTGTGCACAATTAAAGCCAAGGTTCATGAAGAAACCTATCTTTATGGATCAGTGACAACTCATGATATTAAAGAATCATTAACCGCTCAGGAAGTGATGATTGAACGCCGGTCCATCCTCCTTGCAGAACCCATTAAAGAAATAGGTGAATACAAGGTGCCTGTTCGTCTTTACAAAGATGTTGAACCAGAAATAACAGTAAATGTTGTTGCTGAAGAATCTGAAGAAAAATAGGCTGCAGATCGTTTCCGGGGAAATTTTTCATTTTTCCCGGAAACAAGAATGAAATAATTATGGTGACCCCAAAAAATAAAATAGTAAAAGATCCTCTCCTGAACAAAACACCACCGCAGGATATTGATGCGGAGGAATCCATACTCAGTGCTATTTTTATTAACAATGAAAACCTTCACGATATCATCGACATTCTCTCTCCAGAGGATTTCTACAAAGGTGCCCATAAAAAAATATTTCAGGCCATTGTTGAACTCGCGCTTAAAGAAGAACCTGCTGATCTCGTAACTGTTGCCAACCGGTTAAAAGAAAAGGAAGAGCTTGAATCCATTGGCGGTGCTGCTTATCTTGCTACGATTGCAGATGCTGCGCCTGTTGCCGTGAATGCTGTCCATTATGCACGAATCATCAAAGGCAAAGCATCTCTGAGACAGTTAATCACTGCTTCTTCCAGTATTATTGAAAAATGCCTGAAAGACAAAGGCGATTTTGAAGACATCATGGACTATGCTGAAAGCTCTATCTTCAATATTTCAGAAAAAAAGGTTCAGAAATCTTTTCAAAGTTTAGGAGAACTAATCAATTTAAATATTGATAAATTAGAAGAGCAGCAGGGAAAAGATGGCGGACTTTCAGGCTTGTCAACTGGATATATACGGTTAAACAATATCACATCTGGACTTCAGCGATCCGATCTCATTATTTTAGCGGCCAGACCCAGCATGGGAAAAACAGCGTTTGCACTCAATATAGCAAGAAATGTAGCACTTGAAGAACGCAAACCGGTTGCGGTATTTTCACTTGAAATGTCTAACCAGCAGCTTTCTATGCGGCTTTTAACATCAGAAGCAAGAATTGATTCGAATCGGCTTCGAACCGGCTTCATCAGCCAGGAAGACTGGCAGAATGCAACAGATGCAGCAGGAATTCTTAATGACCTGCCGATTTTCATTGATGACACTCCAAATATTACGGCCATGGAAATACGTGCAAAAGCAAGAAAATTGTATCAAAAAAACAATGAACTTGGCCTCATCATTGTCGATTATCTGCAGTTGATGAAACCGCCGTTTAAAACAGATAGAAGAGATCTAGAAATTGCTGAAATTTCAAGATCCTTAAAAGCCCTTGCCAAAGAATTGGATGTCCCTATTCTCGCATTATCTCAATTGAATCGAATGTTGGAACAAAGATCTGACAAGCGCCCTATGCTCTCAGATCTTCGTGAATCAGGTGCGCTGGAACAGGATGCAGATATTGTCGCATTTATTTACCGGGATGAAGTTTACAACAAGGAGCCTGATAATCCTAAAAAAGGAACCGCAGAAATAATTGTTTCCAAAAACAGAAACGGGGCTACAGGCACAGCCTTTATGCATTTTCTTGGTCAATATACTCGTTTTGAAGAACTTGCACCAGATTCATACCAGGAATTTGAATGAAAAAAAAGCTGTACGGAAACACGTCTGGACTAAGAAAAACCCAGATCAAAAAAATCGAGAACCTCTATACTTATAGTTCCTCTCCTGAAAAGGTCATTGACCCTGATGCTGCAAATGACTTGGTCGCTTTATCTTATGATATCAGGCGTCAAATCGGATTACTGATAGACCGGAATGGTAAGATCATCTATGTTATTGTCGGTGATTCTCAGAAGATTGTGATTCCGGTCACACATGGTTATATGGCTATCCCGGGAAAGCTCAAAGGGTTAAGACTTGTTCATACGCATTTAAAAAATGAAACACTGACCCGTGATGACCTGACAGACTTGGCACTGCTCCGTTTAGACTATATTACAGCCATTTGCATTTCAAAAGACGGCGCACCGGGCCCTGTATACTCAGGACATATATTACCAGATAAGGAGACAACCCCGTATCACATATTAGATGCAAGTACCCTTGAGGAATTAAGCAGTGATTGTTTAGATCAAATTCTTGCTCTTGAATCCGAACTAACAAAAAAGAATCGTTTATATTCTCCTGAATCTGGCGCTGAGAATGCATTTTTAATTAATGCAACAACCACCAGCATAAAAGAAGCCTATTCTTCCATAGACGAACTAAAAGAGTTATGCAAAACAAGCCGCATTAATGTTATCGGCAGTTCTGTTCAGCGGCGGAAGATAATTGATTCAAAATTTGTAGTGGGCAGGGGGAAACTATCCAGCCTTATTATCAAGGCAATTCAAAGATATGCAACCATGCTTGTATTTGACAGAGAGCTGTCTGCATCACAAATTAGATCCATTACCGACTTTGTTGAAATGAAAGTTATAGACCGGACCCAGCTTATCCTTGATATTTTTGCAAAACAAGCCAAGTCCAGAGAAGGAAAATTTCAGGTTGAACTTGCCCAGATGGAATATCTTCTACCGAGGCTGATCACTAAAAACACTGCCATGTCACGGTTAACAGGCGGCATCGGCGGGAGAGGACCAGGTGAAACAAAACTTGAGCTTAACCGGCGACGCGTGCGAGATAGAATTAACCGGCTGAAAAAAGAAATTAAAAAAATCAGGAAACAACGATATCAGCAGAAGGCCAGGCGGAAAAGAAAAGCGCTGCCCATAATTTCAATTGTCGGATATACCAATGCTGGCAAATCAACTTTGCTGAACACATTAACCCAAAGCAAAATTATTGCAGCAAATCGACTGTTTGCCACCCTTGATCCATCCAGCAGACGACTGAGATTCCCAAAAGATACTGAAGTCATTATAACAGATACAGTGGGGTTTATTCAAAATCTGCCAAAAGAATTAATGGAAGCCTTCCATGCAACGTTGGAAGAACTGTCTGATGCAGACATCATCCTGCATGTTATCGATATCAGCAATCCCCGCTATCAGCAGCAAAAAGACTCTGTTGAAAAAATTTTGAAACGGTTGAATTTAGACCAGATTCCGACCCTTTATGTCTATAACAAAACAGACAAAATTGATATGGATTCATTTGATGACAAATGGCTATTAAATCAAGGGATTCCTGTATCTGCCATTCAAAAACAGACACTGAAACCTTTGGTTGAAAAATTGGAATCAATGGTTCAAAAATAAAAAAAATAGGTGTTGACCAATAGAATTTTTTACACTAAATAAAAAAATAAACCAATACATGGATTGAATATGGAAATTAAACAACTGGACCAGATAATCATCAGTGACACATCAAAAAAGGACTCTGTAGACATCCCTGACTGCTTTGGTGAATTTAATAAAAAGAACAAACTGTGTGCAACTTATTGTTCTATTTCTATTAAATGTTGTATCCTGCAAAACAAACAACCCAAAATTGACATTTTAGAAAAGCTGTTGATTCATAACCAATATGCCATCAAACTCCATTAGAAGACATCTAAGAAACATTCTTTAATCCAGTTTCAGCGTTAAATAAAATAATTAATACTCAACATATATGGGAATATGCCGCGTATTAAATTTTGAGCCGGGTAACGAAATATGACTAAATGATATTTTTGGTTTGCCTATTTAAAAATTTTGCCCGGGTTGAGGATATTCTGGGGGTCAAAAACCTGTTTAATCCCTTTCATGATTTCAATTTCCGTCTTGCCGATTTCTTTGGGCAGATACTTCATTTTTGTTATCCCGACGCCATGCTCTCCGGTAATGGTCCCGCCCAAACTGAGCGTGGCGCTGAAAAGATCATCCACTGCTTTTTTTGCTTTTTCAGATTCATTATCATCCATCTTGTTATACATAATATTGCAATGAATATTTCCATCTCCGGCATGTCCGAAACTGACCACTTTTAACCCATATGTTTTTTGTATATTCTGAGTGACGAGAACAATATCAGGGATTTTATCGATAGGAACGACAATATCTTCATTTATCTTGTTGGTTGCAATTTTATATAGCACAGGTGACAACGCTTTTCTGGCATCCCATAATGTTTGTGCTTCAGTTTCATTTTGGGCCAGCATCACTTTGACTGCATTGTTATTAACACAAAGATCGTTAATATTTTGTGCATCCTTTTGAACAATACTGTCATTGCCGTCAAGTTCTATGATCAGCAATGCTTTTATATCCTCCGGCAAATCAAAGCTTAAATAGTCTTTAACCAGTTGAAGGCAGGCTTCATCCAAGTATTCGACACATCTGGGAACAACAGCCTCGCGCATGATCGCTGAAACAGTTTCCGCAGCTTTCTGCGTGCTGTCAAAAAAAACAGCCAGGGTTTTAATTGTCTCTGGTTTTGGTATAAGCTTTAATGTAATTTCAGATACAACGGCCAGGGTGCCTTCAGAGCCAACTATCAGTCGTGTCAAATCATATCCTGCCACCCCTTTGGCAGTGGTTACACCTGTTTGAATAACCTCTCCTGACGGTAATACAGCTCTTAATCCTAAAACATAATCCCGGGTCACACCATATTTGACTGCTCTTGGTCCTCCTGCACATTCACCAATATTACCGCCAATTGTACAAACTGAGGAGCTTGCAGGATCTGGCGGATAGAACAAACCTTTTGCTTCTACACTTTTGTGAATATCAGATACAATAACACCAGGCTGGACTTTTACAAAAAAATTATCTTCATCAATTTCTATGATACGGTTCATCCGGCTTGTCACCATGACAATACCGCCCTGAACTGGCACAGCCCCGCCTGTCATACCGGATCCGGCCCCACGGGGCACAACAATAAAGTTTTCTCTGGATGCCACTCGTAAAATTTCAGAAATTTCTATTTCTGATTCAGGAAACACAACTGCATCAGGTAAAAAAGAGTTACCGGTTGCATCATAGGAATAACAAAGCAGTTCTTCTTTTTGATCTGTTATATTCTCTTTTCCTACAATTTTCCGGAGGCATGTTAAAATAGAACGAGAAAGCCCCATTTAGAAATTACCTGATTCAATTTTTTTTGAAAGATAATTCATCTGTTCGAACAGAACACCTTTTTGTTTTAGTTCTCTTTCAACGGTATTGATGGAGTATATGGCAGTGGCATGATATTTATTATATGATTTGCCGATTTTTTTTATGGAAAGATCTGTATATTTTTTTGAAAGAAAAATTGCCATTTGTCTTGGTTTTACAATTCTGCTTTTCCGTGATGCAGACACGATATCTTTTTTAGAAATAGAAAATTCATTACAAACCAGTTTTTTAATGGATTCAATTGTAATCCTTTTTTTTGTTTTCTTAATGTTCGCTAAAACACTTTTTGCCAACTCAACATCAATATTGCACCCCATCAAATGCCCTTTGGCAGCAACACCAAACAGGCCGCTTTCAAGCTGGCGCACATCATCACAGAGTTCCTGGGCAATGTACTCTGTAACCTGGCTTGGAATATCATAGCCAAACTTTTTTGATTTCTTATGGAGTATTCTAAGACGCGTTTTATAGTCAGGCACACCGATTTCTGTTACAAGCCCTAAACTCAACCGTGATTTTAACTGTTTATTCAATTTAGGGATGTCCTCTGGCAGTTCACACCCGGAAAAGATTATCTTTTTGTCTGCTTCAAGAAGATAATCCAAGGTAATCGCCAGTTCTTTTTGTGTGGCAGTTTTTCCTGATAAAAAATGGATATCTTCTAAGATCAACACATCACATTTGGTACGATACTTTTCTTTAAATCGATCTATGGAATTATTTTTTAAGGAGAAAATCATTTCATTGGTAAAATCTTCTGCTGTCACGTAGTAGACTCTTTTTGAAAGGCTGTTTGTAATGATGTGCTGTCCAACTGCCTGTGATAAATGACTTTTCCCAAGGCCAGTCTTTGACAAAAGATAAAGAATACTTGAACCCTTTATTCTTCCCTGTGCAAGGGACAAAGATGCTGAGTATGCAAAATTGGAATTATCACCCACAACAAAATCATCAAACGTAAACCCTTTTTTAAACATTCTTCCATTATTAAATCTAAATTTAAGTCCTGGCAGATTCATTTGATTTGATTTTTTCCCGGGTAATGACACAGCAGGGTATGCACCTTTCCTCTTGGCAGGACTCTTTGATCTGGATTTTGTTTTAGAATGAACTTTAAACTCAATATTGATGTCATCTACGCCAAGCTTGGAAAATTCTTTCTTAAATATAGGCAGATAATTGTTCTTTAACCGTTTTATAAAATAGGTGTTTGGGCTGGATAATTTGAGCGATGTTTTATCAAATTCAATTAAATTTACAGGTTCGATCCACATCCTGTAAGAATGGTCAGGTAATGTCTTTTTGATTTGGTATTTTACTTTCTCCCAGAAAGACTCCATATTTTTCAAAAAAATCCTCTTCCTTTCAACTCAAAATTGAAACATGGGTACACAAAGCAAATATCACTATTAATATCTGATGAACTGACATTCAAATTAAAAGTATGGTTTTTTTTAGTGGAATATTTTTTATTGGTCAAATCAGATAAGAAGTGTTAGCAAAATATTAGGATTTTATTTGGCATAATTTTTCAATTATTTGATTTTATTGAATATTTTCTGTGAAACAAAATTTTTTCTAAACATTCCAGCCACTTCTACAACTGCTTATTTTTTCAAGAGATTTTTACATTTATTCTAAAATATTCAACTTTGATAAAAAAAATTTGCTTTGTTTTCCTCTATTTTCCTTCGTTTTTCTCTTAATTTAATAAAAATCTAACTTTTTTTTAAAGTCTAAATTTTACCGGGGTTTCACAATTCTGTCACATAAATTATATTTACACATTCATTTTCGAATAGTATATTGCAGTTTATTTTTTATTATTTACCCTGAAAAGTTTAACTATTTTAAATGAAAAACTTATCTGATCTTCCTATCATCGGTATTACCATGGGCGACCCTGTTGGAATTGGTCCTGAAATACTGGTAAAAGTATTGAGGCATTCAGAGATTTATCAGATATGTCATCCAGTTGTCATCGGTGATTCACACATCATTAAACAGGCATTAACCCTGTTAAATCTGACGTATGACATGCATATTATAACAGACCCTTATGAAGGTAAATTTCAATTTAAAACAATAGATATTATTAATATGTCTAACCTGCATCTTGAATGTTCGAAACTTTCAGGTCCTACTGTTGAAATAGGAACTGCTATACAGGAATATATTATAAAAGGAACAGACCTTGCGATGCAGAATCGAATCTCAGGGATAGTGACCTGTCCCATTACAAAGACTGCATTAAGACTGTCAGGCTCAAAATTCCACGGGCATACTGAATTGATAGCTAAGAGGACAAATACCAATGATTTTGCCATGATGTTAACGGGCAAGCATCTTAACGTTATTCTTGTGACCATCCATATCCCTTTATCCGAAGTAACAACACAGCTTACAGTCGAAAAAATTGTAAAAAAAATCCAGTTGGCGCATCATTCACTAAAAACCCGATTTGACATCCGCTCTCCCAGGATAGCGGTCGCAGGACTTAATCCCCATTCAGGAGAAGATTCAATGTTTGGAAAAGAAGAACAAGAGATCATTTCTCCTGCAGTAGACATTGCAAAAAAGAAAGGGATAAAAACCATTGGCCCATTACCTCCGGATACTGTCTTTTACCAGGCAATGCATGGAAAATATGATGCAGTTATATGTATGTATCATGATCAGGGCCTGATACCGTTTAAGCTCATTCATTTTAAAGATGGTGTTAACACAACCCTGGGGCTGCCTATTATCAGGACATCTGTGGATCATGGAACAGCCTATGATATTGCCTGGAAAGGGATTGCAGATCACTCAAGTCTTATGGAGGCAATAAAAATGGCTGCATTTCAAGCCCGAAACAGTAACGATTAAAAATTCTTAACAATATGGCTGAAAATAAAATCATCATTCAAGGTGCACGTGAGCACAATCTTAAAAATATTAGTGTCGAGATCCCAAGAAACAGTTTAACCGTTATAACAGGGCTTTCAGGATCTGGAAAATCCACCCTTGCTTTTGATACGCTATATGCTGAGGGTCAACGCAGATATGTTGAATCCCTTTCATCCTATGCCAGACAATTTTTAGGGCAAATGGACAAACCGGACGTTGATGCAATTATTGGGCTCAGCCCAGCCATCGCTATAGAACAGAAAACAGCCAGCCATAATCCAAGATCAACAGTTGGCACCGTCACTGAAATTTATGATTATCTCCGCTTATTATATGCCAGAATCGGCAAATCTTTCTGCTATCAATGCGGCAACCCTATTTCTTCCATGTCCATTGACCAGATCACAGACTGCGTCATGCGATTTAAAGACAAAACAAAAATAATGATTTTGGCACCACTAATCATAGGACAAAAAGGATCTCATGAAAAATTACTCGCCAGAATTAAAAAAGATGGGTTTGCAAGGGTAAGGATTGATAATGAGACTATTTTAGTTGATGATGTCATTAAACTGAATAAAAATAAAAAGCACACAATTGATGCAGTAGTTGATCGCTTAATCATAAAAAAAGGAATTGAGAAAAGGCTGTCTGACTCTTTGGAACTTGCCTTAGGGCTCTCTGAAGGGAAAGTCATTGTCGTCAATATCAATCGTGAAGAAGAGGTTTTCTTCAGTGAAAAAGCATCCTGCACAACATGTGGAATCAGTTATCCTGAATTTACGCCTGCCTTTTTTTCCTTTAACTCTCCCCAAGGTGCCTGTACTGAATGTGACGGATTAGGCGCCGTTACACAATTTGATCCCAATCTTGTTGTTCCGGATCCTGCGCTCTCATTAAGACAGGGAGCTGTTTTGCCTTGGCAGGGGAGAGACTCTGTCCAGTTTATGGAATTTTTAGATGCACTTGTCTCCTTTTATAAAGAAGACATTTATACACCGTTTAAAGAATTGTCCCCTAAATTTCAACAGGTATTGCTATACGGTTCAAACAAAGAGGAAATACCTTTTTATGTCGAAAGAAATGATAAAAAAATTGTGTATAAAAAAACGTTTGAAGGCATTATCCCAAATCTGCAGCGACGGTACATTGAAACCGACTCCACCTACAGGAGGGAAGAGTTAAAGAAGTTCATCAATTTTACAACCTGTTCTGCCTGCAACGGAACCCGCCTCAATAAAGCATCAGGAGCAATACGGGTCGGTGACAAACGGATTTGGGAAGTGACATCTCTTTCCATACACCACTCAATTAGATATATAAAATCGCTGAAACTCGACAATAAAGATCAATTAATCGCTGGAAGCATTCTAAAAGAGCTGCATGAAAGATTAGGCTTCTTAGAAAATGTAGGTCTTGAATATTTAACCCTTGATCGATCAGCAGCAACGCTGTCTGGAGGAGAAAGCCAGAGAATCCGCCTTGCCACTCAGATCGGATCAAAACTCACTGGGGTCCTTTATGTTTTAGATGAGCCCAGTATCGGTCTTCATCAGAAAGATAATGCCAGGCTTTTAACCACCTTAATGAACCTTCGAGACCTTGGCAACACCGTTCTGGTTGTCGAGCATGATGAAGAAACGATCCGGTCATCTGACCATGTCATTGATATTGGCCCGGCAGCTGGTATTAATGGTGGAAATATTATTTTTTCAGGTCCGCCTGAAGCGCTTATCAAAAATAAATCCTCCTTGACTGGTCTTTATTTGGCAGGAGAACGATTTATTGCTGTTCCAAAACAAAGAAGAAAACGCTCAGATAAAAAGATAACCATTTACAACGCAAGCTCGAACAACCTGAAATCCATAAATGCCGCATTTCCACTGGAATGCTTTACCTGTGTTACCGGAGTTTCAGGCTCTGGGAAATCCACTCTGGTACTGTTTACTCTATACCAAACCCTTGCCAACAGAATTAACCACTCAAAAAAAATCACTGGCAATTATGAGAACATCGTTGGAATTGACCATATAGATAAGGTTGTCCATATTGATCAGTCGCCCATAGGGAAAACACCTAGAAGTAACCCTGGTACCTATACCCAGGTGTTCAATCATATCAGGGATCTGTTTTCAAAAACCCGTGAATCAAAAGCCAGGGGATATAAGGCCGGACGATTCAGTTTCAATGTAAAAGGCGGTCGCTGTGAAGCCTGCACTGGGGACGGGATTATCAAAATTGAAATGCATTTTCTGCCGGATGTTTATGTGGTTTGTGATGTCTGCAAGGGCAAACGATATAATAGAGAAACCTTGGATATCAAATACAAAGGTAAAAGCATTGCCCAGGTCCTGAACATGACAATCAATCAAGCTGTTCTGTTTTTTGAAAACATTTCCTTAATCAGGTCCAAACTTATCGTGCTTCAAGAGGTAGGTCTTGGATATATAAAACTTGGTCAGGCAGCCACAACCTTGTCTGGAGGTGAAGCTCAAAGGATTAAATTGGCAAAAGAACTATCCAGAAAAGGCACTGGAAAAACCATATACATTTTAGATGAGCCAACAACAGGCCTTCACTCAGATGATATAAACAAACTATTATCTGTTTTAGATAAATTGGTAGACGCAAAAAATACAGTCGTTGTCATTGAGCACAACCTGGATGTGATTAAATGTGCAGATCACATTATAGATCTTGGGCCGGAAGGTGGAGACAAAGGGGGAAAAATTGTTGCAGAAGGAACGCCTGAAGAGATTGCAGAAAATAAGAATTCGTATACCGGGTATTATCTGAAAAAAGTGTTGAACAAATAGCCGATCCCGTTTAACCCATCCGATTAATGCTTTTTTATTTTTCACAATTCACATTAGAGTAGTTTATATCCCAATATCAAACGTCAATGAAGCATTGACGTTTATTTTATTGCACGGAAAAAAATGTGACCCGCAGATGTACAATGAGTGCTGTGAGTCTTGATTTTTTTGGCGCAGCAATTGGACTACGGTCGGCGTCATTTTAAAATACATATGTCTGTGTCACACTCACAGGCCCCATCCACCTCACATGCATATACAATTCTCGACGCCTGGTCAAAAACACTCTGTTTGATCGGCTCAAACAAGAAAAAGTCCCCATCAGTTTTTATTTCATCAAAATGCGGCAAATTATCTACACCGGCAGCAATAACCTTTCCAGAGTATCCATCCAAAACTTCTGCATCTTCACCATTGGTAACAACAACAATGGGAATTTGATAGGATTTAATAATCCTGGACAATGCTAAAGCCGGGAGCCTTCTGCTCACTATAGACCCTGGGCCAAATTTGATTAACACAACGATTTTATTGCGAAATTTTACTAGAAAATCAACTTTTATTTTGGCGTTTTTCTCTCCAGCTTTTACTTCAAAAACAATATTATTCAGTATATCTGATTTCTTATAACCACATTCATGTACAAGTCTTTTTGCGATTTTCTGGCGATAGCGTTCATCATATGTGTCCGGTAAAATTTCACCGGTCAAATAATCTTTCAGCTCCCCTAAAACAAGATGATGCGGGTTGGATTGAATAGACATTTTGTTCCTATTTTCCCTTTAGCTGCCTCAACTCAAATTTTATCTTTCTCCCCCCTGTTATGTCTAAATTTAATAACTTTAAAAGACTTTACAAGCCATCTATTATAAAAAAAGGCAGGGTGATGATACTATCATACCCTGCCTTGAAATTAAGATGTTGATTGTTATGGTTTTCTTTTTCGGCTGATCGCACTTAAGCCCAGGAGACCCAGACCAAGCAGGCCAAAAGTCGAAGGAACTGGTACAGGTGCAGTTTCAAAGGCTGCCTCATGAAAAATAACATAACTTTTTTGAGGGGTTTGCGCGTCGTCAGGACCGCTGTCTGTAATTGTGAATTCAACCATTGAAACACCTTCATAGACAGCGGTGAACTCATATATCTCCATCCCACCGAAGTCTGAAGACGTAAAACTTGCAATCTCCCCGATTTGGATATCACTTGAATCATAAAAAGCCAGTTCAAATGCTGTCACTCCTTCACCGTCTCCATGGCCTGCTTCTGTTTCAGTACCGCCGTTGTTCCATAAATAAAAATGCGTCAAATCCACACTTTGATCAAAATCGAACTCAACCGTCTGGAAAGAAAATGTACCGTCCCCTGGATATTCTCCCAAAGCCAGATATCGATGCGTTTGTATATTGCCATCTATAACGTTTTCAATGGCGCTTGTCGGAGCCCCCCAGGCAAGAGTGGTGCCAATTTGAAGAGACGCTGAATCTGGTCTGACCAGATCAGCAGCTGCAGGTTGAGACAGTGAGAACAAAATCACAAGACATATAGAGATTACGCTTAGTTTAATATGCATCATTTGATCCTCCTTAATTTTTCTTTCTGCCAATTCCAGCCAAACAAAAAACACCAATCGCCAGTAAAGACAACGTTGATGGTACAGGGACAGCAGACCCGTCATCTATTCTGATGGGAAGGTTATATAGATCATTGACATACCATGTGTCATAACTATTACTGTATTGCGCTTCGTTTACCAGGTTTTGCCCGCCTGTTGCATTGGAGCCCCAGCCTGCATTACCACCGCTGGCATATATAAATCCGACCCACCAGGTACCCGGTGACAATGTCCAATTGAGATCGTTTGATCCCATCCATCCAGAGCCAGGACCGCTCAATGTAATATCATCCTGAAATACAACACTGCTAATATCAGGCCGTGTAAAAGTTGAATGTGGGTTCCAGATGGTTGTCTGAATCGATGACGGATCTTCAGATATGGAAAAATATGCTTCTATACTATCGATGGTCCACTCTTGAGAATTGGTAAATTCAACAGCAACAATCGGTCGGTTTGTATTTAGCGGATAAGTGCCTAAATACTGCGGTTCTCCTGTATACAAAACTAAAGCAGAAAAGGCAGTTGATGGGCGAAGAACTACAACCATAAATAATGAGAATATTAAGACCCAGAATTTCTTCATATGTTTCCTCCAGTTTAAAAATTTCATTTTTATACATATGTCTTTCCGGATTTAGTGAGCAATAAATGTACCAGACAAGAATGGTGTTGATGTCTCTTCAATGCGCAATTTAGTAAAGCGTTTTTTAAACGGAAACAAATTCTACACCATTTAGAAACGTGCTGATAAATGTAAAGCTTTTCTAATTTTTCTTTAAATATCAAATAGATAAATAAAAAGTGGCTTGACTGAAATTTATATTAATGTGTGTGGGAAAGATGTAGGCAGTCTTTTTAATAATAACAAAGACTTGTAAACTCTCAACAAACTCTGATCTACTGGTTGTTTTCGTACAGCCAGAGTGGCTGATATCAACCAGAAAAAAGGTCCTGGCATTGCCACAATGGTCAGGACTTCTGTGTTCACGATAAAAGCCGGACGTTTGCTTTTTTACTAT
>CAYFKW010000004.1:0-26288 GCA_964343845.1 uncultured Desulfobacula sp.
GGTACAACCTAAAAAATGTGGCTTAACCCCGGCTCCAATTTTTTGGGAAGGTGCAATGATTTGGAAATTGATTCAGAAAATCGTTTGATTAAGTTTCAAGTAACTTGTTTGCTTACCCAAGACATTAGAAAGGAGATATTGCTTTCCATAGCAAACCAGTTGATGATCACAAAATATTCACGAGTCTTAATTGATTTAACAGATTCATCATTTAATCCAAATGAGCCTATGGTTGGTGCTATGGCTTTGACCAAGTTTATGGAAACCATTGGTATTCAACCTCATGTTAAGATTGCATTTGTATATTCTGAGGCAGAAACTCACCGAAAATATTTTGAAAGAGTAGCAGGATTAGAAGGGTTTAATCTCCGTTATTTTAAAAATAGAAATAAGGCATTTAAATGGCTGGAATAATAGGAGTAGTCATCAAAGTTGTGGTCTAATTCAGCCACATCTAATATAAGACTCTTTTTTTTATTCAGTATTATTAACCCTAATCAAAACCGTACAATATGTCTACTATGGAATACTTCGGGATAAACGCTTTCCAGAAAATAAAAGAACCATATATTGCGTTTTGCAAATTTGTTAAGAGATTACAATTTATAAAAAGTTGAATCTCATTCAATCAAAATCAAGCATATACACCATTGTAGACTATGATGCTCGGGAGGTATTTTTTAAAATGCCTGACGGTACGTATAGTTATTTGAAGTTTCATTGCTTTCCCACACACGACCCCGCTGCGGTGGCGGAGCAGTCATGTTTCCACCGTCAACTTTGACCCCCACATAATACCCATGTAGGTTAGCGATTGCCTCCTGAGAAGGATTCGGAAAAGCAGCAAAACGAAGTGGCTCTGTGATTGTGTATGTTGTATTCGCATCAAGAGGGCCTATCTCACGCGTCCAAGAATCAACCTCTATGTCACCGTATTCTCCTGTGCTTGCAAAAAACCAGCATGTCACATAGAAAGAATTGTCTGTTGATATATTTCCTTGATTTCTAATTTTAACTTGCACATCAAACTCTCTGCCGACGCGATCTCTACCACCAGGCCGTTCTAAAACCTGTCTGGTTTCTCTGACATTATAAATGATTGCTTCTATTAATAAATCTGGCTTTTCTTCTATTAAAGAAATGTTTATTGGAAGATCATTCTGGTTATTATTCTCATTTTCTTCAGGAATCGTTTCATCAGAATCTGCAAGGACTTCCAAAAATTGAAACCCTGTATCACCTGCAGCTGATGCATCAGGAAATCTTATATATTTATTCAAAGAAATTCGGCTGTTTATACCTAATTCTGGTATTGTGCCTGATATCAAATTTGTACGGCTTTGAGATGAATAAGTTGTTTCAGGTTGAGTATAATAGGCTGAGACCGCAAACTGACAGGGAGCAGAGATGGCATTCCCTTGGTTCACGATATCAAATTGAATAATGACCCAATCTCGTGTTTGAACTGTATTATTGGAAATTACAATGTTTTCTACAAAAAGGTCTGGTTTCGGTAGGTCCTGATCTTTTAATGTTACAGGCCGGGGGTTGATAACAATCGGCGCGGTTTTAATATTATTATTTTCATCGGCCTCTTTAATCCGATTGGTCTGATCCATCACCATATAAAAATTATAAGAACCTATAGGTGTAATTTCGGGAATTTTATAATCCAAATAAAATCCATTAAATTCTGATGTTGAACTAATTTTTTTTTCTTGTTCATCAATCAAAGTATCTGGCCCTATCTGATCAGCAGATGATGCAAAATAGGTTTTTAATTTATAATTGGTATCCGGGCGGCTGTAATACCCTTTTTTAGCTAAAATGTAATATAAAAAAACCTCTTTTCCCCGAACTGCAGCTTCTATCTCAGTACCTGACCTGTTTTTTTTAATGATCATTTCTTTTACATATAAATCAAAATCAATTGATACTGGGTCAGACTGCAATGTTGTAGATTTGGTGTTTTTTCCTGATCCTATAAAGGAAGAAGACACTATCTCATTAGAAGCCTGTGCCCTGGATTTTTTAGCGGATTTCGTTTTTGGCCTGAGCATTACAACAAATTCTTTCTGAGGTTTACCACCTGTTAGTTGAGCCATAATCCGTGTGGGTTTTTTTAAAGGAATCTTTGTTTTAAATGTGAGTTTCCCTTGTTTTTTATTGATTTTTTTTAACTGAGGGTCAATCTGCTTTAGTCGCCAAACATGCTGATTTTTCCCAATTTTGACGTTCAAATTTATACGATTTGCTGAAATCTTATCTATTAAATATTCACTTTTTCTGTGCAAAACAATGCTAATCTGTCCCTCTTGCTCAATAATAGAAAAAACAGAAATTTCTACCGGTTCTTTTTTAATGATTTTGTTTTGGATCGCCTTTTTTTCTATCTTTTTAGCCTTTGTTTGTTTTGTTTTTACCTGATCAGTTTTTTGGGCTGCAAAGCTAAAGTGACAACTCATGAGACATATGATGATAAAAAAACTGGCAGTCCATATTTTTTTGAATATATTTCTCATATTTCATCTCCTATATGATTACAAGCGATTAGACTTTTTAGCGTATAAATTGAAAAACTGCTAATTTATAAATAATCATTTTTACATATTGTGTACAAGTTTAACCAAAAAAAATGTTGATGAACAATAAAAAATCTATCGATTATATCACAGCTCGCGGGAGGCCAGCTGTCTCATATTATCTTGTATCAGTATAAAGGAACTGAACATTTGTGTATTCAAATGACAAACTTAAAAAATCCGAGTGGTGACTAGGCCGCGTTCGGATAATTGATCATAACTTTGGCCGTTTCGGGTAAATTACTTCAGACGCTTAGATAAGCCTTTGGGCATAAGGGCTAAGAAAATACTTTAATATAACTATGGAAAAGATTTTGATAAAAGGCTGTTGATATTACGAATATATTTTGTATTCTGGCAAGGTTTTGACAGATGATCGATATGGGTATCTTTTTGCATCAACTCTTTAATGGACTCTAAAAATTCTATGTTTCCTGAAATAAAAAGGATGGGGATTTCTTCATTTTTTGTTCTGATATGGTTATAGACATCCATTCCATTAATACTGCCTGGAAGAACATAATCCAAACTGACAAAATCATACGTATTTTTACTAAACAAGTCTATGGCATCCTGTCCGTTGTTTGCAATATCCACCTGATGATTACATGGATCCTGTGTCAGTATCTTGTACTGGACATTTGATATTGCCTGCTCATCCTCAACAAGGAGTATATATTTCTTAATATGTGTAATCTCTTTTTCAATTGCTGTTTTTTCTTTTCTTGACAATTCTGTCTTTGTCACAGGCAGGGCAATTGAAAATGCTGTACCTTTATTCACTGCTGATTTTACTGACACCTTGCCATTGTGTTGTTCAATATATTTTTTTACATTTGCCAACCCATAGCCAGTTCCTTTAACATCTCTTTCATAGGCACCAATTGAATCCTTACTGCCTTTTAATGTAAAAGAGGGTTCAAAAATATTTTCAATATGTTTCTGTGGTATCCCACATCCATTATCTTCAACATCTATACAGATATTCTGGTCAAGTGTATAAGTTTTAATTTTAATTATAGGAGTCTCTTGCCTAGCTGTTGCATGGACTGCATTTTGTAGAATATTCACCAAAGTATGTTCAATCATTCCAGGATCGGCAAGCAAATCCGGTAAATCAGGCGTACAATCCACATTGATTTTGATATGCTCCATATCTTTTTTCATCAAGGTCAATACTAAATCAACTGTTTTATTGATATTGAAAAATTCATGTTTTGGCTCATGGGATCTTGCAAATGCAACAAGGTTTTTTGTCAGGTTTTTTCCCCGAAGCGTTTGGGTTAATATCAGCTCCAGGTTTTTCTTTATATTATCATCAACACAATCCATCAAAATCAGCTCGGAGATACCCATTATAATTCCTAAAATATTATTAAAATCATGAGCCATCTTTCCAGCAACCTGGCCGATGATTGCCATTTTTTTGGCCTCAGATGCAACGGCAAGGGCTTTTATTTTTTCTTCCTGAGCCTTCCGCAGTTCAGTCTGGTCTTCTCCAACACATACGATCCTTTCAAGAGAGCCGTCTGGTTTAAAAACAGCATCAAAGGAACCGCGGAAATTGTGAATCTGACCATTTTTATCTTTGAGACGGTAATCTAAAAGGGCAGTTGATAATTCTCCTTTTTTTGCTTTGTCTAAATGATCTAGCAGCGCCCCGACCCCCTCCTCTTCCAACATTGTAAAACCAGATTGTCCGATAAGGTCTTCAGATCTGTATCCCAATCGTTCATGGGACGGGCTTGCAAATAAATAGTCGGCATTTGAATCATGAATTGAAACCAGGGCACTGGTGTGCTCGGTTATCAGCTTGAAGAGCTCTTCACTTTCCTGCAATGCTTTTTGTGTCTGCTTCCGGTCTTGTATTTCTAACTCCAGGGACTGCTTGGTTTCAATCAATTCTGATCGCTCTTTTTCAAGACCATGTGCCAACTCTTCTTTTTTTTTGAATATATGAAACAATCCCTTCACCAATGCAGAGACTGAGACTGCTGTTATTGCATTGAGTACAATAAAATTCACTCCGGCGGCTACCATTGCTTGCGGGGTATTGAAAAAAGGGAACTCGTTTCCATATTTTCCCGTTAAAATTAATATCCCGATTGTAGAAATAAAAATGGCATTCATCAGTATGGCAGAAAAAGCGGCTAAATTCCCCATAAGGACACCTGCCAGAACAGCAAAGGCAAACAGCCAGGCAGGCCCTCCGCTTAAAGGGCCTACATTCAAAATCACAGCCACTCCGATTAAAAAAAAAACCAGAAGTGTTATGGAGGACCTGATTTCAAACCTGATTTTATGGACAAATAAAAAAATGATACAGATGATAAGTCCTAAAACATCAACAACTGCCAAAGCCCAGGCATTTTCTTTTACAATCAGCATGGCGGCTGCAATAAAGGCAAAAAGGCCGAATGCCAGACAGGCGATTAAAAGTGAGGATAAAATGACGGCCCGCCATCTTATAAGACTGTCTTTTTCAAATGAATACGGATATACCATCCGATTGACAAGATATCTTTGAAATGTACTTAAACCTGAGATAAAAGGGTTGAGCTGTTTTTTGTTGTTCACTTTTCACCCTGTTCGTTAAAGGAAAACTGCATTTGGTTCGCAAATAAAATGTTATTATAAAAATTTAAACGTTTCACTTCAAGCATTGCTTTTAGAATATTTAAGCGATGCAGATACAATCCTAAAACAGACGAAAAGAAAATTGACGGCCTTCATAAACAGAGACGCTTTTTCAGATAACTTTTTCTTTCTGGGAAGTTATTGCTGTCTGAATATGGTTTGGTTTTTCGTTCAATTGGGAGACGAACAACAAAGTTTGAGCTTTATCCTTAACTTAAAAACTGGAAATCGTGTCCCTCTTCTTTTTGTACAGCTTTAAAAAAATCGCATTCAATACAGTCTGCAATTTTTGAGGCCGTTGTTCCCTGCATTTTTCCATTACAATAGGTTCCAGCCACCTTCCAACAACATCTTCCTGCATTATTTCCACTGTTTATACCATCCAGAGTTGAGTCAGTTGTGGCCGGGCAAATTCCAAATTCTTCCACCTTTTCCCCATTAGGTTGACGGCCGCACTTCATAAATTCCCAGCAATTCATAGTGCTCCCTTAAATCTCATAAAAAAATTTGTGATTTTACTAACATTTTGAATCAAAAAATAAACAGCTCAATTCAGGACAACCGGAAATATTCTTCTCTATAAATACAGTATGAAAATTAGCAATACAATAGGTGATAATACCTATTTCTCAATAAGTTTTTTTGGTTGAAGATTTTAAAAAGGTAGGATAATTAGTTGTGTTTTGCTAAAAAACAGGTGTACCGCTTCTGCGCATATGCTGCTGACTTTCAGGGCATACTTCATTCTCGTTCCTCCATAAAAAATGTTTATCCGGAGGTTAAAAAAATTAATCCAGCTTTATCAGATTTTACATGGCTGAGGGTAAATTACTTAAAAATAGATGAGATGAATGCATTCATCTCGTCAAAGCTTATTTTTTCAACCTGGGCACTGCCGATGCGCTCGAGAAAAACATAAAAAAGGTCTTTTCCTGACTTTTTTTTATCTTTTCCTGCAGCATTGGTAATGTCTTTTGCATAATAATCCAGGGTTGTGGGCAGGTTCAGGTCTGTTAAAAGCGACTGGATCCGTTCCACATCTTGTTTTGATATCATCTGCCTTGATTCAGAAAATTTAGCCGCAGCGACCATTCCCATGGAAACAGCCCTGCCATGCCCTGTTTTCTCTGTTTTTTCAATGGCATGACCAATGGTGTGGCCAAAATTGAGTTTTCGTCTTTCACCGGATTCTTTTTCATCCTGCTGGACCACCTGTGATTTGATCTTTACCGAGTCGGCGACCAGTCTGAAAATGGTATCATAATCAAGGCCAAGCGCCTGCTGAATATTTTTTTCGATAAAGTCAAACATGTGAGCATCATAAATGAGTGCATGTTTAACAATTTCTGCAAATCCGTTTGAAATTTCCTTTTTGGGCAGCGTTTGCAGCAGGTCGATATCACACAGAACAAATTCAGGCTGGTTAAAAACACCCACCATATTTTTATAGGAATCTAAATTGACACCGTTTTTTCCGCCAACACTTGCATCCACCTGGGATAAAAGAGAGGTGGAGACAAACCCGAATTTTACGCCTCTTAAAAAGCAGGACGCAGCAAATCCTGTAATATCACAGACAATACCGCCGCCGATTCCGACAATAAAGCTTGACCGGTCACAGGAATGATAGATAAGTTCCCTTAAAATGAATTCAAGAGTGGCAAGGGTTTTAATCCCCTCGCCTGTACCAATGGTGATGACGGGTGCATCAGGAAAGTCCTTTTCATAGAGATGCTTTATATTCTCATCCGTAACAATAATGACCTGAGACTCTGGCAGATAGTTTTCAAGGTGATGAAGGCTTTCTCCCACATAAATGGAAGAAAGCCCTAATTGTCCTTTAACCTGGAATGTTTCCATTCTTATGACTCTATAATTTTATGGATGGCTGTCATTTTTTCCATAACAGTGAAAAACTGTTCAGGGTATAGCGATTGGGCACCATCACTCATGGCTTCATCAGGGTTGTTGTGAACTTCAATCATTACACCATCTGCACCTAAAGCTGCAGATGCATATGCCAGGGAGATGACTTGATCTCTGACACCTGCCGCATGACTGGGATCGACAATGATGGGAAGATGGCTTTCTTTTTTAGCGGCCGGCACCACTGATAAATCTAACGTGTTCCGACTATGCCTGACAAAGGTTCTAACCCCTCTTTCACAAAGGATAACATTGTCATTTCCTTCTTCCATGATATATTCTGCAGCCATCAGCCATTCCTGAAGCATCGCTGACATCCCCCGTTTTAAAATAACCGGTTTTTCTGATTTCCCTGCACGTTTTAACAAGGTGAAGTTCTGCATATTCCTGGTGCCGATCTGGATAACATCTGTGTACGATTCAACAAGGCTAAAATTTTCAACATCCATGACTTCTGTAACAATTGGCAACCCTGTCTCTTCACGAACTTTGGCCAAGAATTCAAGGCCTTTTTTGCCCAGCCCCTGGAAAGAATATGGAGAGGTCCTTGGCTTGAATGCACCCCCTCTGAATAGTTGAGCCCCGGCATCTTTAACCGATCTGGCTATCGATAAAACTTGGTCTTCGCTCTCAACAGCACAGGGGCCGGCAATGATAGGCAGGCTGCCATTGCCAAAAACAGCATCACCAACTTTTACGTGGGTATTTTCCTGCTTAAACTCCCGGCTGACAAGCTTATATGGTTTTGTCACCGGAATTACCTCCTTTACACCATCTAACCCAAGAAAATGGGCAGCATCAACAGAACCCTTGTTGTGTAAAATTCCAATAGACACCCTGTCGCCTCCGGGTATGGGACGGGCAGTGTACCCTCTTTTTTCGATTGCATTAACCGCTGCTTGAACAGTCTCTTCTGTTGCGCCTTTTTCCATTACAACTAACATTTGTTGCCTCCATGTGGTTTTGTATCAGTAATCAATCGTTTGAGCAATAAAAAAGGCTGTGGGATATTGTCAGCCTGAGAAATAGAAAAAGGCTGCCAGTGTCACCTGCAGCCTTTTATTTTTATTCATATCCTCTGATCCATTAGATTAGAGGGTTGCTGCAGGCATGTTGCACCACCAGCGCCAGCAGCGATCGCTTCTTGAACCAGCCGTCTTTGTCAATCGGCGTTTATTTGTTTCTATGCATAAGAACATCATGGTGAAGATTGATTATAAAGAAAAAAAACGGTTTGTCAACAAAAAGATTAAAAGTTTGAATTAATTGTTTGATTTTCCCAGGTCATCAGGATAAAGTTTTTGAAAACAATAAATGTAGAGCGTGTATGGGAACCAAAGTAATTATAGCAGATGATCATGCCATTATTCGGGAAGGCCTGAAAAGTCTTCTTGAAAAAAAAGGGGTAGAGGTCATTGATATTGCAAAAAATGGCAGGGAAGCAATAGCATTGGCAGTAAAGTACCGGCCTGATGTTGTAATGATGGATATCTCAATGCCGGATCTGAATGGTGTTGAGGCGACGGCAGCCATTAGAAAAGAAGTCCCGGACACTAAAATTATTGCACTTTCCATGCATTCCAGTAAAAAGATAATCGATAAAATGTTTGCTTCCGGTGCATCAGGATACATCCTCAAAGAGACAGCTTTTGATGAGCTGTATGATGCCATTCAGGAAGTAAATAAAGGTAACTTTTACTTAACGCCTTCTATTGCAAGAATGTATGTTGACAGCCAGGGAAATACGTTTACAGCAAGTCAGGACATTCCCAAATCAAATAAAATTTCAAAAAAAGAACGACAGGTTCTTCAACTGGTTGCAGAGGGAGAAAAAACCAGAGACATTGCTGAAAAACTCAATATCAGCATTAAAACCGTTGAAACACACCGCAGAAATATCATGAAAAAATTAAGTATCTTCAGCATAGCCGGACTTACAAAATTTGCCATAAAGGAGGGAATTGTTTCTCTGGAATAAAAAAAACGGACTTTTTATCGAAACTAGGGGTTTACCCTGATTGCAATAGCGATTATGTTTTACTATATAAAAGGTGTTTGAATTAATTTTTCTCAGAACGCTTTTAAGGTAAGGTGCTAAAATGGAACATATTCAATTAAAAAATGAGACTCCCGATGCAGTGGAAGCCCTTGCTGGCGGGATTGCCCATGACTTTAATAATCTTTTAGCCGCAATTAAAGGCAGAGCATCATTGATGATGAACAGTGTAAAACCATCAGATCCCCTTTATCGACATATTATCGAAATCATACGGTGTATTGATAAAGGATCTGAAATTGCGAATCAGCTGCTGGGTTTTGCAAAGGTAGATGAGTATTATACGTGTTCCATAGATGTGAACCGACTGGTAAGAAAAGCTGTAGAGCATCTTGACCTTAAAGGAAAAAGAGTTGTTCTGGATGTGGACCTTGATTCAAAGCCCTTACTGATCGAAGCAGACCCGGATAAAATAAATCAAGTATTGATGAGCCTTATTCAAAACGCCTTGCTGGCGATGCCAAAGGGAGGCAAACTTTCTGTTTCAACAGAATCAGCAGCCATTTTAAATGGAAGAGCAGAAGCCTATAGTTTGGACTCTGGTTTTTTTGCAAAAATTACCATAACAGATACAGGGATCGGAATGGAAAAAGATGTGTTAGAAAATATTTTTACACCTTTTTATTCCGCAGATCATGAGCGTTACCCCGAGAAAAAGGGGCTTGGATTAACATTTGCCAGAGAAATCATTCAAAACCATAGTGGTGTGATTGATGTATGGAGTTCCCCTGATGTAGGATCCTCTTTTTCTGTTATTCTGCCGTTAAAGGAGACAACAGACAATATTGATATCCCGGCTGAAGATGAAAAACTGGTTATGGGAAATGAATCTGTTCTATTGGTAGATGACGAGGAAAGAATTCTTACGGTTGGCAGGGAAATTTGTAAAGCACTGGGATATAGTGTAATTACAGCTGCCTCAGGTAAGGAAGCATTAAAAATATATAAAGAAAAAAAAGAACAGATCAACCTGGTTATCTTGGATATGATTATGCCTGAAATGAATGGACTTGAAACATTCCTGGCACTTAAAAAATTCAACCCGAATATAAAAGTTTTGCTGTCCACAGGATATTCAATAGATGAAAAGGCCCAGGAGATGCTCAGACAAGGGTGCAAAGGATATATTTTAAAGCCGTACAGCGTGATTGATTTTTCTCATAAATTAAGAGAAGTATTAGAAATATAAGTTCGCCTATACCCTTATGGTTAGGGCCTTTAGCCCTTGCTATAAGATCCCTGATTCTAAACGCATTCAATGCTTGACAGCCCTGTCATGATTTTCTATAGTCCTTGAAAATAATGACAAGAAATGTTTGTTTTTCTAAAGATATAAAATGATAAATTTTGACAGTACCGCACCAGTAAAATTAAAAGGGGTTGGCGATGGGTTCTGGATTACGCTCGACCCAATTCATCCTGAAGAAAAAATCAAGTCAGAAATAGATAAATTATTCAAGAATCTTAAACATCTGGCCATCAATTCAAGTGTTGTTATTGATGTCGGGGATGCAAAAGGCCATGATGTTCTTATCGATAATATTGAATCATATTTAAAAAAAAAATTTGAGGTTGCCAAAGTATCCAAGCCGCCTAAAAAAAGATCGATACCAACAGAACGGATTCGTCAAAGGGACCTTTCAAAGGGGTGGAATCATCACAGAAGCAATGTGTTAATGCTCAGGGGGAGAGTTAGATCAGGACAAAAAATAGAATCCAGCAGGCATGTGGTGATTACAGGAGATGTCAATCCAGGGTCGGAAATCAGTGCTGGGGGTGATGTGATTGTTTTAGGCAAGCTGGCAGGGAAAATTCATGCAGGATGCCCGGATAATGAAACAGCTATTATTTTTGCACTGGAGTTTAAGCCCACACAGGTAAAGATTGGAAAGGTTGCTGCTGCTGGAATTGATGAGGATGTGGATGCAAAACCGGAATATGCATGTGTAGAGGATGATGGCATTGTTGTTAAAGATTATATGAAGGCAAATCCTTTTCGGAAAATGCCTTGGCCAGAAACAATTTAAATGTAATTTATGAATAGAGGTGTGAATTGGAAGGTAAAGTAATTGTCGTAACATCAGGAAAGGGCGGTGTGGGGAAAACCACGGCCACTTCTTCTATTGGCGCAGCTTTGGCTTTAGAAGGCAAACGGGTTGCCATTGTAGACATGGATATCGGGTTGAGAAATCTTGATGTTGTCATGGGGCTTGAAAACAGGATTGTATTTAACATTGTTGATGTCGTTCATGGAAGGTGTAAAATCAATCAGGCAGCTATCAGGGACAGGCGGATAGAAAACCTTTTTCTGATACCAGCGTCGCAAAGCGATAATAAAGATGTTTTAACCACGTCAGGTGTTGAACGGGTTGCAAATCAGCTTAGAAAAGAATTTGACTATGTGATCATGGATTCTCCGGCAGGTATTGAAAAGGGATTTGAAAATTCCATAGTCGGTGCCAATGAAGCATTGGTTGTCTGCACACCTGATGTGTCAGCTGTGCGGGACGCAGACCGGGTTATCGGACTTTTATATTCGCGATCCTTAACACCCAAATTGATCGTTAACAGGATCGAACCGCAGCGGGTGGAAAGAGGCGAGATGCTCAGTCATGAAGACGTGTTGGAAGTTCTTTCGATTGACCTTGCAGGGCTGGTTCCAATGGATGAACATGTATTGATTTCTTCTAATACCGGGACACCGCTTGTTTTACAAAATGAATCAAAGGCGGGTCAGGCATTTAAACGTATTGCCAGAAGACTCAATGGAGAGGCAGATTTGCCCATAGAGGTTCCAAATCATAATACAAGTATGTGGAGCAAAATCAGTAAAACCTTTGGGTTTAACAGATAAGGAGAATTGAATGTTCACTGAATTGTTGAGAAGATTTACCGGTCAGACAGCGAGTAAAGATGACGCTAAAAAAAGACTCCAATTATCCTTAATCTATGATAAACTTGAGGTAAATGATACCACCCTTACGGACCTGCAAAAAGACATTGTCAAGGTCATCTCCAACTATTTTGAAATAGATAAGGAATCACTGGAGCTGGAAGTGAAAAGAAATGATGATGTGTCTGCTCTCGTCTTTAACACCCCGATCCTTCATGTAAAAAGGAAAAGAGCTTAACCTGTTTATACTTTAAGCTAAAAGCACTAAAATGATCTGTTCGTTGTGATGTTATTTTAGTGCTTTTATATTTTTGAGGTTTAATGCCTTTGTCCATCAGATAACAAAATAAAATCATAGCGTTTCTCATGTTAATGTTCCTGAATAATGATCATTTATAGAGATTTTCAGTAAACTTTTTAACTTGTATAGATGAGATTGGCAGGGGGGTTGGTTGGAATGGCATTAAATCAGCATTTTGGCAGGATGCCGTAAAATGGTGATTTCAGCTTTTTAACGACAGGTAACCCCCCTGCCAAGCATCGGTTGTATCAAAAAAGTCTTTCCGGCGAATGTTATAACTCCGTATAGGGTGAAAGTCCTGCACTCGATAAAAAGCTGATATGCCGGTCTTTTTCTTTCCTGGCAGTTCCTAAGAATCTGCCGTTTCACAACCAGGCAGTTGAAAACAACAGCCATTTTTTGCATCCTGCCCAAATCGTGATTAAATTGGATATATACAGATTGTCATTAAGTTTTTCATTTTGTGAAGATGATATAGTGTAGATGGTTTAAGAGGGTGCAGCTGGAAATTTAATGACAGGGATGCCCCTTATAACTATCGGCTGTATCGGAAGAGCTTTCTGATAAAGATTATACCCATAATTGGGGCATTTAATGAATGGATTTGGCAGCAGCGCTGAAAAGGAGATGCAGAATGAATATGAAGTTTTTTACAGGAATAATGATCATATTAACGGGGTTTATTTTCTGTTATCAATTGCCTGCCGAAGAATCAGAAATTGAGAAAAAGGAATTAAAGGGGTTGGAGATCGCGACGTTTGCAGGAGGGTGCTTTTGGTGTACTGAATCTGATTTTGAAATGGTAGATGGGGTTAAGGAAGCCATATCCGGATATACGGGCGGCCATGAAAAAAATCCGACTTACAAAAGTGTTTCTTCTGGGAAAACAGGACATACCGAGGCGGTGCAGGTCTACTTTGATCCTACTATCGTGAGTTACAAAAAATTGCTGAGTGTATTCTGGCGGCATATCAATCCAACTGATCCGGCAGGGCAGTTTGTAGACAGGGGATCTCAGTATCGATCAGAAATCTTTTACCACAATGATAAACAAAAACAGCAGGCAGCAGCGTCCAAAGAGGCGCTTGAAAAATCAATGATTTTTAAAAAGCCCATTGTAACAAATATTACCAGGTTTGAAAAATTTTACCCTGCTGAAGCGTATCACCAGGATTATTATAAAAGAAACTTAAAACGGTATAAATATTACCGGTGGGGATCTGGCCGGGATCAGTTCTTAAAAAGGACATGGAAGGATGTGGATATGGAAAAATACGAGACAATAACAGGCAGTAATACAGCCGGGGAACACCCCCCCTGGTCAAAACCAAGTGATGATCAGATTAAACAGAGGCTGACACCGTTGCAATATGATGTAACTCAAAATGACGGTACAGAGCGGCCGTTTAACAATGAGTACTGGGATAATAAAAGACAGGGTATCTACGTGGATATTGTGTCTGGAGAGCCTTTGTTCAGTTCCACAGATAAGTTTGCGTCCGGCACAGGATGGCCCAGTTTTAAAAAACCGCTTGAAAAAGATCATGTTGTTGAAAAAACCGACAGGAAATTGTTCATGGTTCGGACAGAAGTCAGGAGCAAATATGGTGATTCTCATTTAGGCCATGTATTTGACGACGGCCCGATGCCGACAGGACTGCGGTATTGTATCAATTCTGCGTCATTAAGGTTTGTCCCAAAGGAAAAGCTGGAAGAAAGCGGTTATGGAAAATATAAGGAGCTGTTTTAAACAATAAAAACGGTGCTTTTCTCATGAATTGAAAAACACCGTATTAACTGTTTTCAGTTACGCTTCCATTTTGGATACTTTGATGGCAAGTTCCTGCAATTGTTTTGCTGAAGATGCTGATGGGGCTTCGGTTAAAAGACAGGTTGCCTTCTGGGTCTTGGGGAAGGCAATAACATTTCTGATGGAGTCTTCTTTGCAAAGCAGCATAATGAGCCGGTCCAATCCAAAGGCGATGCCGCCGTGCGGCGGAGCACCGGATTCTAACGCCTTTAAAAGAAATCCGAATTTTTCATTGGCTTCTTTTTCATCAATACCAAGACAATTTAACACCTTGGACTGAAGTTCAGAAGAGTGAATACGAATACTGCCGCCACCGATTTCAATTCCATTCAGCACTAAATCGTATGCCCGCGACTTCACAGATAGCGGGTCAGAAGAAAGGTTGTCAATATCCTGTTCGAGAGGGGATGTAAACGGATGGTGGAGTGCCTGGTATCGTTTTTCTATGTCATCATACTCCACCAGAGGAAAATGGGTGACCCAGGTAAATTCAAATGTATCATCTGAAATCAGTTCAAGCTGCCGCGCCAGTTCATTTCTAAGCTGACCAAGTGCTTCGTTTGTTATTTTCGGCTGGTCTGCTACAAAGAAAACAATATCTCCAGGTTCAAGATCAAGACGGTTCTTTAATGCCTCTTTTTCTTCATCTGTAAAAAATTTGGCGATAGGAGATTGCCACGCATCTTCTTTTATTTTTATCCAGGCAAGCCCTTTTGCTTTGTAAACAGCCGCAAAATCGGTTAAGTCATCAATCTGTTTTCGGGTAAAGGCTGCACATCCTTTTGCATTGATTGCTTTAACAAGCCCCCCGTTTTTAACAACATTTGCAAATACTTTAAAATTGGCGTCTTTTACGATATCAGACACGTTGCACAGTTCCAACCCGAATCTCAGGTCAGGCCTGTCAAGTCCGAATCTTTCCATTGCTTCATCATAAGTGATCTTCGGGAATGGCGTATTAAGATCAACATCCAGCACTTTTTTGAAAATGGCCTTTATCATACCTTCGGCAACATCCATGACCTGCTGTTCATCCACAAAAGACAACTCCATGTCAATCTGGGTAAACTCAGGCTGGCGGTCTGCCCTCAAATCTTCATCCCGGAAGCATTTAACGATCTGGTAATATCTATCAAACCCTGAAATCATTAAAAGCTGTTTAAATAGCTGCGGCGATTGGGGTAAGGCATAAAACTGCCCCTGGTTGACCCTTGAAGGGACCAAATAATCTCTTGCCCCCTCTGGCGTACTTTTTGTTAGAAAGGGTGTTTCAATATCTATGAAATCATTGCTGTCCAGGTAGTTTCTAACCGCCATGGTGGCTTTGTGTCTTGCCAGTATATTATTTTTAAGCTGCGGCCGTCTCAAATCAAGATACCGGTATTGTAATCGAATGGATTCTGATGCCTCTATTCGGTCTTCGATCTGAAACGCCGGGGTTTTTGCTTTGGAAAAAATACGAAGTTCATCTATTAAAACTTCAATGGCACCTGTTTCCATATTCGGGTTTAACATATCATCCGGCCGGGCCGCTACGGTGCCTTTAACGCCTAAAACATATTCATTTCTTATGTCCTGGGCTTTTTCATGAACCTTTTTTGAGATTTCAGGGTTAAAAACGATCTGGGTGATACCTTGTTTATCTCTTAAATCAACAAAGATAACGCCGCCATGGTCACGTCGGTGCTGGACCCAGCCCATTAACACGACTTCCTTATCAATATCTGAGTCGTTCAGTTCACAACAATGGTGTGTTCTTTTCATATCTAATAGTAAATCAGTCACGTAGTTTTTCCTCTATATTATTTTTTAAATATCTTTTTGAGTTCTGTAACAAGTGTTTCAAGGGGTATGGAAACCTGGTCTTTGGTGTTCATATTTCTTAGAATCACCGCTTTTTCATCCAGTTCTTGTTCTCCGGCTATCAATACATATTGGGCATTGAGCTTGTTTGCTCTTTTCATGAGGGCTTTCATGCTTTTCCCTCTAAAATCAATCTCCGTACGGATGCCGGCTTTATTTAGTTCACAGGACCAGTGATATCCTTTTTCCATAGCAGCACCACCCAGGGATACAATGAACAGGTCCAAGGCTGACTTATCAAGAGATGTTTCAAGCTGCTCCATCACTTCAACCAGGCGGTCAAACCCGATGGCAAAGCCAATAGCCGGTGTTTGAGGGCCGCCCAGTTCTTTGGTTAAGCCGTCATATCTGCCGCCGCCGGCAACAGCACTTTGAGCGCCAAGGGTGGTGGTTTGGATTTCCCAGGCAGTTCTTGTGTAATAATCCAAGCCGCGGACCAAAGATTTATCCACTATAAAATCAACCCCTTGTGTTTTAAGTGATGTTTTTACTGTTTTAAAATGATCTTCACAGCCATCACACAGATGGTCAAGAGTGGCTGGCGCATCCTTCAGCGCCTCTTTGCATTCCAGCACTTTGCAGTCAAGGATTCTTAAATGGTTTTTATCCCTTCTCCGAAGACAATTATCGCACAGGGTCTCTTTTTTTGACTGGATAAAGTTTAAAAGCGCTGTTTGATAAGAGGGCCTGCAATCCGGGCACCCAAGCGAATTAATATGGGCTGAAAGACCTGTCAACCCAAGCCGTTTAAACAGCTCGTTCAGCAGAAAGATCAGTTGCGCGTCAATAAAGGCGGATTCAATACCAAAAACTTCAGCATCTATTTGATAAAATTGACGGTATCTGCCTTTTTGCGGGCGTTCCCTTCTGAACATGGGGCCAATCATGAAAAATTTTCTAATGGGATCGGTGGCATACATCTTATGCTGTATGTAGGACCGGACGATTGAAGCGGTTGCTTCCGGCCGTAAGGTTAGTTTGTGTCCTTTCCGGTCCGGAAAGGTATACATTTCCTTTTCAACTATGTCGGTCGCTTCTCCAATGCTTCTTGCAAATAGCTGTGTTTTTTCAAGAATCGGTATCCGGATTTCTTTGAAACCAAAAGCTGAAAATAATGTCACTGCCTCTTTTTCTACTTTCTGCCAAAGATGAATGTGTTCCGGCAGTATATCTCTAAACCCTCGAATCGTCTGCATTATGGTATCTTTTTTCTT
Organism: uncultured Desulfobacula sp.; assembly: GCA_964343845.1. Taxonomy (GTDB): domain Bacteria; phylum Desulfobacterota; class Desulfobacteria; order Desulfobacterales; family Desulfobacteraceae; genus Desulfobacula. The sequence goes on from CAYFKW010000004.1 coordinate 17,283, forward strand.
TTATTTTCAATATTTAAACCAACCGTTATTTATAGATTAAAATCAGATCGTTAGTCAATATGTAAAATGATGTTTTAATAAATAGTTCATCTAAATGGCTTTGCTTGGATAAAAAACTTGAAAACACAGACGTAAATGAATAAAATTTGAAGAAAGTTAATGCAAACATCCTTTAAGCGAATACGCATGAAAAAAAAACCCAGTTACGAAGAATTGGAATTGTATGTAAAACAGCTTGAAGATAAAGTGTATAAATCTTTGAGAACAGAGCACATTAACACAACGCTGTTTAATATTGCCAACTCCTTAAATTCATCCTCGAGTCTCCAGGAATTGTACCGTTCCATCCATAAGACCCTTGAAAATCTGATGGACATGACAAACTTTTATATCGCCATTTATTATAAACAGAAAAATGCCATCCGGTTTGTTTATCAAGTGGATACAAGTGATGAAAACATAGAAGAGTGGATTGAGAACTTTACAGAAAACCGGTCTTTAACCGGAGATGTTATCCTGGCCAGAAAACCGGTGTTTTTAAATCACGACCAGTTATCGGCCCTGAATAAAAAAGGAAGGGTAAGAGGCCTTGTGCCAAAAGTCTGGCTAGGGGTACCGTTAATGATTAAAAATGATGTTTTAGGTGTTATGGCAGTCCAAAGCTATACCAATGAACATCAGTTTACAGAATCTGATGCAGACGTTTTAAGCTTTGTTTCAGACCAGATAGCAGTGTCAATTGAAAAGAAAAGGTCTGAAGCACTGTTAAAAAAGACACAGGAAAAATTAATTCAGTCTGAAAAGCTGGAAGCCATCGGAACTCTGGCCGGTGGAATTGCACATGACTTTAACAATACATTGTCTGTAACACTTGGAAATATCAACCTGGCGCAGATTCTGTCTAAAGACCCTGAATTGACAGATATCCTTGATGATGCAGAAACATCTGTGATGCAGGCAAAAGCGCTTGCATCAAAATTTATTGTGTTTTCAAAGGGCGGCAATATATTAAAACAACAAATTCATTGTGAAGCATTTATTCAAACGGCAATTGACACCATATCTGAAGAGCAGGCAATAAAATATCAACTGGCCATCGGCAATATCCCGGAAACAATTGAGGCAGATCCGCAACAGCTTAAAGAAGCGCTTAAAAATGTAGTGTTTAATGCACATGAAGCAATGGACAAAAAAGGTGAAGTTCACATTAAATTTAATTTGCATGACTCAAAAAAAGATTATGTTGTTATTTCCGTACAGGACAAGGGAAAAGGGATAGAAAAAAAGAAGATAGAGAGAATATTTGAACCCTACTATTCAACAAAACCGTTTGGAAAAGATAAAGGTACTGGGCTTGGTATGTCTATAGCTTATTCAATTATTCAAAATCACCAGGGCGATATCCGGGTTGATTCAATACCGGGCAAAGGGACCCGGGTGGATATTATTCTACCCGTTTATCAGGATAAGCATATGCAGGACAACGCTTCTGGAACCGGGGCATCGAAAGAAGAGCCTGAAAAGAAAACAGAAGCGCCCCTCCCTCTTCAACCCACCAGGGTGCTGGTCATGGATGATGACAGCATGATCACAGATATCAGTGCAAAAATTCTAAAAAAACTTGGGTATGACCCTGTTATTGCAGAAAACGGTGAGCAGGCCGTTCAATTGTACAAACAGTATGTCGATGCAGGTGAAAAAATTGAGATTGCAATCCTTGACTTAGAAGTAAAACAAGGTATGGGCGGGGCAGAAACCATTAAATCATTATCAGCGTTGAATCCGGATATCAAAGCCATCATTGCAAGCGGATATTCAGATGATGTCATTATGGAAAATTGTGAAGATTATGGATTTTCCCTGGCGCTTGCCAAACCGTTTAGCATAACCACCCTGAAAGATGCATTAATCAAACTGCAGTAGCCTTATTACCGTCAGGTATAAATAAATTTTCCCACCAGTGAAATTGGTCAGTCAGACAACCTGAAATCATCTGTGTGTTCTAAATTCTGAATGATATTAAATAATTTTTCAGGCGGTGCCACCACCTTTCTGTTTTTTAAATCCAGCCAGCAGGCTTTTGACTCAATTGACGCAGCCAGAGTGTGGTCTGTTTTTTTGAATTCATTGATGAAAGTGAATTTTGAGCCATTTTTATTTGTTTCTTTCAGCATGAGCTTAACTGAAAATTCATCGTACATAAAAAGCTCATTGAAATAGCGAATGGTGTCAGAGAAGACGACAGGGCCAATTTGCAGTTTTGCAAAAGTGGCCAGGGGAAACCCGTTTTCTTTAAAATACAGCATCCGCGAATCCGCAGCATATTCAAGGAAAGCCGTGTTTCTCATATGGCCATTGAAATCCATGTCAGCCCATCTTGCCTGAAAATTAATTTTAAACTCTTTTGCCATGGTTACCCCCCGGCAGACGATAGAAAAAAGCTGTACCGATCTCAGTATTGTTAAATGTTATGGTCTGTTTAACACGTCGTTTTCCTCTTTCCTGATTTTCACAGAGCTGGCGTGGGCACCCAGGCCTTCTGTTTCTGCTAATCGGATGACATCATCGGCTTCTTTTTGAAATGCAGCCTTTGAATAATGAATTAAGCTGGTTTTTTTAGTAAAATGCTCAACACTCAATGCAGAGGAAAATCTGGCAGTTCCGGCTGTCGGCAGAACATGGTTGGGGCCGGCTATGTAATCTCCCATAGGTTCGGGCGTATATGCTCCCAGGAATAAAGCACCTGCATTCTGAATACGATCCATATAGTCAAACGGATCTTTTACAATTAATTCAAGATGTTCTGGTGCCAATCTGTTTGAAAGGTCAATTCCGGTTTCGATATCCGGAACCACCATAATCGCACCAAAATCGTCAATCGATTTTTTTGCGATATTTTTTCTGGGGAGTTGTTCAATCTGCTTTTTAACAGATGCGGCTGTGTTTTCTGCAAGGGATTGTGAGTTTGTAACCAATATGGAAGAAGCCATCACATCATGTTCTGCCTGGGACAGCAGATCAGCCGCTATAAAATCAGGGTTTGCATCTTTATCTGCAATGATCAGTATCTCACTGGGGCCTGCGATCATATCGATCCCGACACTGCCGGCAACAATTTTTTTGGCAAGTGTTACATAAATATTTCCAGGGCCGACAATCACGTCCACTTTTGGAACAGTGTTGGTACCATAGGCAAGTGCGGCAATGGCCCAGGCACTTCCAGCTTTAAAAACCGATGTAATGCCGATCCTCTGTGCCGCAACAAGAATATGGGGATTGATTTTTCCGTTTTCCATGGGAGGGGTCATTAAATTAATAGAGGGTACGCCAGCAACTTTCGCAGGGATTCCACCCATCAAAACAGAGGAAACCAACGGTGTCTTTCCGCCTTTTGCGCCGGGTGCATAAACACCTGCAGCACTCACAGGTTTTACAAGCTGTCCAACCATTACACCATTTCTTGGGGTGTCAATCCATGAATTTTCTGTCTGCTTGGAGTGATAATACTCAAGCTGCTTCACAGAGCGGTCAAGGGAGCGCAAAAAAGAGTTGTCTACATCTTTTTTTGCCGAATCAAATTCTTTTTGGCTGACCTTTAAGGTCTCAATCGTCACACTGTTTGAATCAAATTTGTTGGTGTATTCAACAAGAGCGTCATCGCCTCTTTTTTTTACATCTTCGAGATAGGTTTCAACGATTTCATACTCTTTTTTTGAAAAGCCCAAGCCTCTGTCAATTGTATCTTTGACTCTTTTTTCTGCATTTTTTGAAGGGTATTGAAATATTTTCATTTTATTGTCTATCCATATATGACATCTGTGTTGTCAATTACTATCTTATAATGAAATTACGTATAATTTCAAACATATAAACACTGTTTCTTTTTATAGCAAAAGCAGGTCCATAAATCCATTAAATAAACGTCAACAGGGTAATTTCAGGAAATGTACCAATCCTGACGGGCGGGCCCCAGTAACCTGTTCCCTGGCTGACATAAACTTTCGTGTTTTGATACTGATACATTCCTTTAACAAAGGGATGGTCAAGCTGAACAAAATAGTTGAATGGAACATATTGCCCGCCATGGGTATGACCGGATAACTGGAGGTCAAAACCAGCTTCGGATGCCTCGTAAACAGAGGTGGGCTGGTGGGCTAAAAGCAGCTTGAAACTACTGTTTGGTGACCCTTGCATTGCATTTATGGCTTCTCAAAAATCTGCCCGCTCTGATATCTGTCACGCCGGCCAGTGTCAAGAGCCCCTTGTTATAGCGAAGCACGCGATGTTCATTCATTAAAGGGTGAAACCCCATATCTGCTACCTTATGAAGCCACCGGTCTACACCGGAATAGTATTCATGATTGCCTGTGACAAAAAATTTTCCAAGCGGTGCCTGAATATCCATGAGTGGAGATACTGCATGATCAAGATCCTGCGGTGCGCCGTCTGCAAGATCGCCTGTAAATACAATGAGGTCTGCTTTAAGATGTTGAATAGTGTCGCACACCTTTTTAACATAATCATATCCTATGGTCGGACCGGCATGAAGGTCGGTAAGCTGGACAATTTTAAGACCTTTGAGATTTTTAAAATTCTGTTCTGCTGTCATATTTATTTTAACAACTTCAGGGGGTTGTAAAGCCGTTTTAAATCCATATGCTGATGCTGTCGTGCCTAAAGCGGCGATGGCATACCCGGAGGCTTTAAATAAAAAGTGTCTTCTTTTTTTGTTTAACGGCAGTTTTTCAGAAAATTGAATCAATTGCTTTAGTTTGATTCCCATGCGTGAACATACAATTAGAAAATCACGGAAAATAGTCAGGCAGAACAGGTAACTCATCAGCCCTAACACTGAATATCCTATCCACGCGGATAAATGGGAAATATCAGGGTAACGACCGGTGACCCTTAAATAAATATGTAGCATAAGCGTCATTAAAGAAAGGATAAGCAGAACCCAGATAAAAACAGCTGTTTTAAATTTAAACAATGAAGGGATTAATCGAATGCCTGTATAGAGGTAGATAATGAAAAGAACAGTGCTGAAAATGAAAAAAAAGCTCATGTGCTCATTGGCTGTAAAATAATAAGGGCAGAAAATCTGCCCTTATTATTTACGATATCAATTTAAGAACCAGTTAAAAATCAAGTGCTTTTGACAATTCATCATTTGAAAAATCCCACTGGGTGTTATGGGGTGGAAATTCTTCTTGAAACATTTCTGGCAGCTGGTCATCAATTTTTGTAAATCCAGCGTTTTTATTAAATTCTTTTTCATTGTTCAAAATTGATTTTCCAAGTTCCATAACGTCATCTGTTGTAAGAGACAGGCCGTATTGGGCATTGATCATATCCACAACCGTTGGAAGGCCGTCCTCATTATCAAGGACTGCAAAGGCAACAAACAGGCAGAGTCCGGCAGCGTCAATCGCAGCCGTTGCAATCTGAAGCCCCTGTGATAAATCGACATTTCCCTCTTTTTTATGGGGGTCTACATTGCCGCCAACGCCAAGAATATTGGCAGTAACGCCATATCCTGCTGTATGGTCGGCACCCATGGGAGATGTGGCATAGGTAACCCCGACGCCTTTACACGATCTTGGGTCATAAGCCGGGAGCGCCTGTTTTTTTACAACAGGTACTCTGTCTACGCCAAGTGCATCCCCTGTAAAAAGGGCGCCATTACCAATAATTTTTCCTTCAGGTGCATAGTCCCCGATTTTAGATAAAAGATTTATTGCCGCCTTGCCGTCTCCCCATGGAATCATTCCGCCATCCATGGCAATACCGAGTGTAACGCCCATTTCAATGGTATCAAGTCCAAAATCGTCGCAGAGTTTATCCAGCACAGCAATGTCATCCAGCTCTTTGATAGTGGTATGAGCGCCAAATGCCCAGATTGTTTCATATTCAAATCCAGTGGTCAGGTATTTGCCGTCTTTGTCATGGTACACGTTAGAGCATTTAATCACACATCCCGGATGACAGGGTTCAGATGGGACACCGCCCCTTTTGTCAATTGTTTCAGCCATGGTTTCACCGCTGATGTCCTGGGCATGATCAAACCGGCCTGATCTGAAGTTTTTAGTAGGAAGTGTTCCTGCCTCATTGATAACATTGACCAGAACAGCGGTCCCAAGTGCAGGAAGACCTTCTCCTGTAACAGGGTGAGATCTTAGAATTTCAACCCATTTTTTATTGGCAGCCTTAAACGCATCACCGTCCTTGACTTCAACTCTTCCAGCGCCTTTATCATCCACAACAATGGCTTTGATTTTTTTTGATCCCATTACAGCGCCGAGACCCCCTCTGCCGTGTGCCCGACCGGGTCTTCCATTCATGTCCGCCTGGTTGATGCTGGCCCCTTTGAGGCATTGTTCCCCTGCCTGACCAATACTCAGTACACCGACATTTTTCCCGTATTTTTCCCACAGGGCTTCCATGACAGCATAATTGCCTTTTCCTGCAAGGTCACCTGCTGGCAGAATTTCAACCCCGTCATTGTTAATCACAATCAGGCTGTAATCATCTGCATCTGGTTTGTCTTCAAGCACAATGGCACAAATGCCCAGCCTGGCAAGTTTCTGCGAAACAAGACCGCCGGCATTGCTTTCTTTGATCCCGCCGGTTAACGGCGATTTTGCCCCTGCTGAAAGCCGCCCTGAATCTGCAGCAGGTGATCCTGCCAGGATGCCCGGTGCAAATACCAGTTTGTTGTTTTTTCCAAGCGGATGGCAGGTCGCCGGTACTTCATCCAGTATCAATTTAGATGTGAGCGCCCGGCCCCCAAGACCTGCGTAAGCTTCTGGAGCTTCTTCGAAACCAAAGGTTTTTGCTTTGGCGTTGACCCTTAAAAGTTTCCCCATTTTTTCCTCCTTGGCTTGAGTGTCAAGCAGCCTTAAAAATTACCCCATACAATTTTTGACTGCTTGTCTTTTATGTTAATAAAAAATAATTATCTCCTTTTTTTGGAACGTCTTTTTTTTCTGCCGGGTGGAGCCATTTTTACAAGTTTCGGTTCGAATGTTGCCACGATATCAACAAGACCCTTTTGTTGATCCATAACATCCATAATATTTTTGTATGCCATGGGAATTTCGTCAAGTCCAGCAGAAATCAACTTTATCTGTTTTTTTTGTAAAATTTTCTGCAAATCTTTAAAAGAAAACTGTTTCATGGCAGCATTCCGGCTCATTCTTCTTCCAGCGCCATGAGCAGCAGATCTTAGTGCGTCTTCATTTCCAAGGCCTCGAACCACAAACCCCGGATCTGCCATAGAACCCGGTATAATACCCAATACACCTTTTTGAGCCGGAGTTGCGCCTTTTCGATGGACAATCACGTTTTGCAAACCAATTTTTTCTTTGAAGGCAAAATTGTGATGGTTTTCAATCGAAGTAAGCGATGTTTCACCGACGAAATTTAAAACCGCGGTATGGATGATTTCGTGATTGGCGGACGCGTACCTCCCCATCAATTCCATGGCGTTAAAATATTTAATCCCTTCTCCATCTTTCATATCCAGCCAGGCAAGATTGTTTAAAGGCTTCCCCAGTTCAGGGTGACGCTGTTTTGCCAAGTTTGAATAGTAGTCAGCAATTTTAGCGCCAGTGCCCCTGCTGCCGGAATGGGTTAAAAGTGCAACATATTCCCCGGCATCCAGACCGATATCTTCTGTTTTTAACGTTAATCTGCCGAATTCGGCAAAATGGTTGCCGGACCCACTGGTTCCCAATTGCTTGTATGCTTTGTCTTTTAAGGCGTGAACAACATGGCAGAAGGTCCAGTCTTCATCCATAACCGGGTGCTGCCTTGGCCTGGAAAACCCTTCTCCTACCCCAAATTTTGTCTGTGTTTCAAGTGCCTGCCTAAAGGATTGTTTATGGCGTTCAAATTTTGAAAAAGGTACAGGAAGCACAGATAGTTTCATTCGGCAGGCAATATCCACGCCCACAGCATAGGGGATAACTGCATCTTTAACGGCTAAAACACCCCCGATGGGAAGACCGTACCCTTTATGGGCGTCCGGCATTAACGCGCCTTTTACAGAAACAGGTAAACGGATGGCATCTTCCATTTGTGCCACAGCAGCAGGATCAAGGTTTTCTCCAAAAATATTGTAGCGCACTTTTTTTGACATTTTTTACAGGCCGATTACGAAAGGCTTCCTGATTCTGACAGGTCAATAAGCCCTTCTATGTCTTTAATAAAAATGGTTTTTGTCTGTACATCAATAAATGATGATGACATCATTTTTTTTAATACCCTTGAAACTGTTTCTGGTGTCGTACCGATTAGATTGGATAATTGAGCTTTTGAAATAGGAAGTGTAACCTGTTTTTCATTTTCCTGTTCTTTGGAAAGCGTCAGAATATAAGCAGCAAGCCGCGCAGGAACTTCTTTTAAACTTAAGTTTTCAATCTGTATGGTAAATTCTCTCAAGCGGCGGGAAAGATCTGCTAAAAGGTTCATGCTCAGCCCGGGTGCCTGGGTGATCAGGTTTACAAATTTAGACCTTGGAAGAAAAATAACAGTAGATTTTTCAAGTGCCATGGCAGAAGCAGGAAAGTTTTTACCCGCAAACACAGGCACTTCACCAAATGTATGGCCCGGACCATAAATGTGAAGGATTTGTTCTTTCCCTTCAACGGAAAGCTTAAAAACTTTGATTCTTCCCTTTTCTACCATATAAAACCCATCTCCTTTGTCGCCTTCATTAAAGATCATTTCTCCTTTATTAATGTTAAGTGTAGAGGCAATGGCATCAATCTTTGCAAGATGGTCATCAGACAGACCGGAAAACAGGGGAATTGTTTTTAGCTTTTTAATATCGTATAATCCTTAAGTTTATAAATTCTATAAAAAATAAAAGTTAATTCAAAAAAAATAAAAAAAGTAAGATTACTTGATCCAGGTCAAGGAGCAACGTCCTTTTTTATAATAAGTTCAAGCCAGGAAGTAAAGATAAAGATAATTTATTGATCAACATATAATCAAAGGAGAAAA
>CAYFKW010000004.1:26298-50068 GCA_964343845.1 uncultured Desulfobacula sp.
TGTAAATTTAATGTAAAGGAGAAACACCATGTTTTGTTTTCAATGTCAGGAAGCTGCAAAAGGACAAGGATGTACAGTAAAAGGGATGTGCGGAAAAGAAGGTGCGACGTCAGATCTTCAGGATCTCTTGATTTATAACCTTAAAGGGATCGGTGTTATCGCTGATAAAGCAAAAGCTGCTGGCGTACCTGTTTCCGGAGAAACAGGCAGGTTTGTTGCTGAAGGGCTTTTTACAACTATCACCAATGCAAATTTCAACGATGAAAATATTATCAACTGGATTAATAAAGCCCAGGTTGTCAAAAAAGAGCTTTTTGAGTCTGCGAAAGATAAAATTGGATCAGATCTTCACGAGAGTGCCACATGGTATTCTAATGATGTGTCCCAGTTTAAAACCAAGGCTGCCGCTGTGGGTGTACTGGCCACAGAGAATGAAGATGTCAGATCTTTAAGAGAGCTGCTTATTCTTGGTCTTAAAGGGATTGCAGCTTATGCAGATCATGCCGCTGTACTGGGGGTGACCAATGATGATATTTGGGATTTCCTATATCAGGCGCTGGCGTCCACCACTGAAGATCTCTCTGTTGATGAGATGGTAGGGCTGGTTCTCAAAGCAGGGGAAATAACCGTAACAACACTTGCTGCTTTAGATGAAGCCAATACATCAGCATACGGGAACCCGGAATTAACAGAAGTAAACATAGGGGTTGGAACAAACCCTGGAATATTGATTTCCGGGCATGATCTTAAAGATATGGAGGAGCTTTTAAAACAAACCCAGGGTACAGGTGTGGATGTATATACGCATGGTGAAATGCTGCCTGCCAATTATTACCCTGCATTTAAAAAATACGATCATCTAAAGGGAAATTATGGCGGATCCTGGTGGCATCAAAATGCAGAATTTGAATCCTTTAACGGCCCTATTCTCATGACAACCAACTGCCTGGTTCCCCTGAAGAGCAAAAACACTTACCAGGACCGGCTGTTTACAACCGGGGTTGCATCTTATCCTGATACCCCCCATATTGAAAACAGGGTAAATGGAGGGGCAAAAGATTTCAGCGCTATTGTGGCAAAAGCCAAAACATGCGCTGCGCCCACTGAAATTGAAACCGGTACCATTGTGGGTGGATTTGCCCATAATCAAGTTTTGGCACTGGCAGATAAAGTGGTGGACGCGGTAAAATCAGGTGCCATTAAACGATTTGTTGTAATGGCAGGATGTGACGGCCGTCAAAAGGGAAGAAACTACTTTACGGAAGTTGCGGAGAAATTGCCCCAGGATGCAGTCATATTAACAGCCGGCTGTGCAAAATACAGATACAATAAACTGGATCTTGGTGATATCGGTGGTATTCCAAGGGTGCTTGATGCAGGCCAGTGTAATGATTGTTATTCTCTTGCCGTGATAGCACTTAAGCTGAAAGAAGTGTTTGAGCTGGATGACATCAATGATCTTCCCCTGTCTTTTGATATTGGCTGGTATGAACAAAAAGCAGTCGCCGTTCTTCTGGCCCTGCTTCACCTGGGAGTGAAAGGTATCAGATTAGGACCCACACTGCCTGCTTTTGTATCTCCAACTGTTTTAAATGTACTGGTTGAAAATTTTGATATTAAACCCATTACTGAACCTGAAGCTGATGTAAAAGCCATCATGCAGGGTCAATAAGATAAAGCTTACCGGTGCATGATCATCCATGCACCGGTTTTAAACCCAGCAAAGAAGGGTTGCAAGGAGGCTTATAATGAAATGTCCAGGACAAGATACTCAATACTGGAGTGAAGATGCCATCTTTGAAACTGAATGCCCGGAATGCGGTCATCCAATGGAGTTTTTCAAGGATGATGCCACCAGACGCTGTGGTGGATGTAAGAAAAAAATTGTGAATCCTAAAATGGATTTTGGCTGTGCTGCTTACTGCAAGTTTGCAGAACAGTGCCTGGGGACACTGCCTGAAGAGTTTGTTGCCCAGAGAGAAGACCTGTTTAAAGACCGGGTAGCAGTAGAAATGAAAAAATACCTGGGCACAGATTTTAAACGGATCGGCCATGCGGCAAAAGTGGCCAATTATGCTGAAAAAATTGGAAAAAAGGAACGGGCCAATTTACCCGTCATCCTTTGCGCAGCCTATTTATATGATATTGGTGTGAAAAATGCGCTTGAAAAGTATGATTCAATCGATCCTGAGTACCTGGATAAAGAAAGCCCTGAAGTTGCAAAAGAATTAATGGAAAAACTGGGTGCCAAAGAAGAATTAATCAATGAAGTAATGGAAATTGTTGGGCACCATACACGCCCGGAAAAAAATGATGATATCAGTCGAAAAATTCTGCATGATGCAGATAAACTGACCCATATGGCTGCATGTGAGAAGAAAAATGGTGTTGGCAAAGAAGCCTTTCAAACCAAAATAGATAAGATTTTTCTGACGGCATCAGGCACTGAACTTGCTAAACAGGTATTAATAGAATCAAATTAGAAATTTTTGTTGAATAATTAAAAAAGGCATAAATTAGATTATTCAATTTGAAATAAAACGGGGAGACAACAAATGAAAGTTATGAGAAAAATCATCGAAATAGATGAAGAACGATGCAATGGTTGTGGTAATTGTGTGGTTGCGTGTGCAGAAGGAGCGATTCAAATTGTGGATGGAAAGGCCAAAGTCATTGCGGATAAATATTGTGACGGTCTGGGTGCCTGCATCGGAGACTGTCCTGAAGATGCGCTGAAGATCATCGAGAGAGAAGCTGATGATTTTGATGAAGCAGCAGTTGAAGAATTGTTAAAAAAACAAGCGCAGGAGAAAAAGCAGGCGCAGCCTGTTCCAGGCGGCTGTCCTTCTGCTGCAATGAAAACATTTCCTACAGCAGGAGCAGCAGACCCTTGCGGATGTGCAAACAACCCTGCAATTCAGCCGTCTGGCGGCAAATCTGCCCTGGGTCACTGGCCGGTTCAAATCCGTCTGGTACCGCCGGGTGCTCCTTTTTTAAGAGATGCAGACCTGTTGATTGCAGCCGATTGTGTGCCTGTGGCCTATCCCAGTTTTCATGAAGATTTCCTTAAAGGCAAAGCCGTCATGATCGGGTGCCCTAAATTTGATAATGCAGAAGAATATGTTGAAAAACTTTCCCAGGTGTTTAAGGTGTCCGGAATAAAAAGCATTACATCTGTTGTGATGGAAGTTCCCTGCTGTTCAGCATTGCCTGTCATTGTCAAAAAAGCATTTGAAAAAGCAGATGTAGAGATTCCGTTTGAGGAAGTGGTTGTGAGCGCACGGGGAGAAATTCTTTCATGAAATGGTCCCAGGAGGCAGAAACGGCCATAAAAAAAGTACCATTTTTTATAAGAAAGAAAGTTAAAAAAAAAGTTGAGGCCTATGCCGTCCAAAAAGGGAAGAGATGTGTTGATCTTTTAGATGTAAAGGAACTTAAAAAAAACTTTCTTTCAAAAGGCGGCATGGAAAAAGATATCAGGGGATATGAGGTCTCCTCTTGTTTTGGAAATTCTGGATGTCCCAATGTTGCAATGTCGTGTGCACAGCTTGCAAAAGAGATAGAAGATATCCTTAAAAAAGAAGATATCCTTTCCTTTTTAAAAGAAAATGTAAAAGAAGATTTAAAATTTCATCATGAGTTCAGAGTTGGACTGTCTGATTGTCCAAATGCATGTTCCAGACCTCAAATTGTTGATATCGGTATCATCGGTGCTGTGTTGCCCGCAATTTGCGATACGCCCTGCACGCTGTGTAATGCCTGTGTGGAAATCTGTGATGAAAAGGCTGTTACCGTGGACAGCATTCATGAAAAAGTAAGCATTGATTATCAGGTATGTCTGATGTGTGCAAAATGTATAAAAGCATGTCCAACAGGTACCATAGAAAAAGGCCGGAAAGGGTTTCGGGTGTTATTAGGCGGCAGGCTGGGGCGCCACCCAAGGCTTGGTATGGAGGTCCCGGGACTTAAAACAGATGATCAGGTGCTGGATATTGTAAGAAAAGCGATCAGGTTTTACAAAGAAAACTCAAAAAACGGGCAGCGGTTTTCTCATCTTCTATCTTCTGTCGATCAAATTGTTACCGATAAATAAAAGCCCTTACCGTTATCCTGATTTCTTCATTCAACAGATATTTTTGTAAGAAATTTACCTACATCATAATCAGAAATCCTCCAATTGTTTCGTTGACCTCATTTCTGTTAGTCTCATAACCGGTTAAAAAAGGTTTTTTATTTAACACCAATTAACAGAGGAGGATCGTATGAGTAGCAAAAAATTATTAATTGCGGGTTTTATCGCCATTCTTGGTATGGCGTTTTGCCAGTCAGCCATTGCAAAAGCAAGAGTTGTTTTTGGTGGCGGACCTGCTGGTGGAACATTCCAGGTCGTTGCAAATGGTATTCAGGTATACAAACCCATTAAAGCAGCAGCAGACTTTAAAGTACAGGCTCAGTCTTCAGCAGGATCTGTTGAAAACCTGAGAAAAACAAACGCTGGCCGTCAGCAGATGAGTGTTGTGTATTCTGGTCATGTTTATCTTGGCCGGAATGGTATGATGAAAAATGATACCAAAAAATATGAAGATGTTCTGGCCGTTGCATGGCTCTATGGCGCACCTGCTCAATTGGTTACCCGTGCAGGTTCCGGGATCAAAAGTGTAAAAGATCTCGTGGGTAAAAAAGTTGGTGTTGGTAATGCTGGTTCCGGCGCGTTTGCAAATTGTGAATTGTTTTTCACTCACAATGGTGTCTGGGATAAAATTGAAAGAAACGCGATGGGTTATAATGATGCAGCCCAGGCGTTTGGAAACAAACAACTGGATGCTTTCTGGCTGTTTACCGCATTCCCAAGCGGTGCTGTGATCATGGCAGCACAGACAAATGATATTGCCCTTGTAAACCTTGATGCAGATGCAAAAGCAAGTGGATTCTATGACAAATATCCTTACTTTGCTAAACTTGCTGTTCCGGCAAATACTTACAAAGGTGTAGACTATGAATCTCCTTCTTTCCAGGACTCTGCACTCTGGGTAGCCAACTCAAAAGTATCAGCAGATGTTGTGTATAAAATGCTGTCTTTGATTTACACTGATGAAGGCCTGGCACATATGAAAGCCCAGAAAAAGACGTTTAAGAATATGGCCATCGCAACAGGTGCAGATGGTATTGTAACGCCTTTCCATCCAGGTGCTGAAAAATTCTGGAAAGAAAAAGGTGTTTTAAAATAGACGCAACTTGATTAAATTGTTATAAATAAACGATCATACGGGTTCTTCTAAGCAAAAGAACCCGTATGACAGTCAACCCTTAAAAAAACAACATTATTAATAAAAACAATGAGGAAGGCAAATCGTGTACGAAAAGCTAAATAGATTTGAGCAAATCGTTTTTGATATATGCTCAGTGATCCTGGTCGTCTTTTACACCTATGCAGCTGTGATTCAACCCATGGCAACCCAGTATCACAGAGGTGTTTATGTCATAATAACCTATATTCTTGTCTTCCTTCTTTACAAATCCAAATCAACGATTATGCGGGTGGTGGATTATATTCTCATCATTCTTTCCATTGCTTCAATTGGATACTGGATTTTCATGTTCGAGACGATTAATTATCGAACCGGTGCAGAAACACAAGTCGATATGGTATTTGCCATTGTCGGTGTGTTAATTGGTATCGAATTGGCAAGAAGAGTCGTTGGTAATGTATTTGTAATATTGGGTGCCCTTATGCTGGTGTATGGTGTTTACGGATATCTTGCACCGGATCTGGTTTCCCATGCAGGTGCACCGTTTACAGAGTTGTGTATCAGCATATTCTACAAAAGTGACGGTGTATTCGGCATAATGGCCAATGTGTTGGCTACCTATGTAATTTTATTTGTATTGTTTGGTGCTTTTTTGGAAAAATGCGGCGCCCAGAAATTTTTTATTGACTGGCCGCTTGCAGCCGTCGGTCATAAAATCGGCGGGCCGGGTAAAGTTTCAGTTATCGCATCAGGACTATTTGGCTCTATTTCAGGATCAGCCATTGCAAATACAGTTTCCACTGGTATGTTTACCATTCCAATGATGAAAAAAGCGGGATTTAAGCCCCATGTCGCCGGTGGTGTAGAACCTGCTGCTTCCATCGGAGGAATGTTTATGCCACCCATTATGGGAGCGGGTGGGTTTATCATGGCAGAGTTGACAGGCGTACCCTATTCCAAGATTATGCTTGTCGCGATATTTCCTGCTGTGATGTATTTTTTCTCAGTGTTCTGCATGGTTCATTATGAAGCCAAAAAAGATAATATTGTCGGTGATAAATCAGAGTTTTCAGCTGGAGAAATCTTTAGAAAGCAATGGTTTTTCATCCTTCCATTAGCTGTCATTACTGTTTTTATGCTCACAGGTTATTCACCAGGGTATTCCGCGATCATAGGGCTTGTCTCCTGTATTTTTATCAGTTGGGTCAACAAGGAAAAGAGAATAGATTTAACGATGGCCTGTATTGTATCGGCCATATTTTCAGTTGCCATGATAAATTTATTTTTAGGCGGTGACTCCGGAGAAAAGGTTGTATCTGAATGGGTAGGCTTGATCGTAGGGCTTGCCGCTTCTGCTGTAATTTATCTGAAGTTCCCTTCTCAGGTTAAACCAGGGTTCACAAATTTTTTAAATGCAGCCCGCTCTGGAACTGAAAGCAGCCTTAAAATTGGTGCCACTGTCGGTGTTATCGGTATTATTATAGGCGTTTTGACTTTCTCCGGTCTGGTTCTTACATTTGCCGATATTATGATCGAGTTGGCCGGTGGCCGTTTATGGCTGACAATTCTGCTTGTTGCCCTTGCATCATTAGTTCTGGGCATGGGTGTACCGGTAACAGCAGCATATTTAATAACAGCTGTTGTTGCAGTCCCAGCCCTTACCCATCTGGGCGTAAATGAAATTGCAGCTCACATGATTGTATACTGGTTGTCACAGGATTCCAATATAACACCCCCTGTTTGCATTGCGGCATTTGCCGGTGCAACCATAGCAAAAGCAAATATGTGGAAGACAGCCTTTACATCATTTAAGTTTGCAAAATTCCTATATCTGGGTCCCTTCCTTTTTGGATATGTACCAGCGTTTTCGCTGTTTTCAGATTCCAGAATCGAGATTGCCGTTTGGATGGCCATCATACTATTTGGTACCTGGATGTATTCATATATGCTCAGCGGATATTGGTTCCGTTACTTTAAGAAACGACCAGTTGCAGCATAAAAAGACTTTCTTTATTGCTTTTAGCCCATTTTAGCTGTAAAGAAATTGTGAAAATCACCCCTGACTACCCTATCCATCGGTCAGGGGTGATTTTTTGTTCTTGCCGAACATTAGACTAAAAAAAAATTATGACAAGGCTAATTGACTGGTGCACCTGTATCCGGGATCCTGTATTGGTTCCTGCTTAGCCAAATTTGATCCATCCTGTGGGGAACCTGTCTGGGCTGAATCCGCAAGGTATGCTTTCCGGAATGGTTCAAAATGACAGTCACAGCCTTAGATCCATCACTGGCCCAGCCCCATGTGTCAGGCGGATGAAGATTTGCCCAGTTGCCAAACATCCGGCCGCTGCCGGTTCCAACTTGTTTGTCAAACTGGAGCCAGACCGAGTCAGCATAAAGATCGTCAGACTCGCATTTTCCTCTCAGCCAGACAATATAGCTGCCGGCAGCAGCAGAAAATGTCATATCGACATAAGATGAGGGATCAGGCATGGGTTTAGAAATCGCACCTTCTGCGAATTCAATGGCCAGACCGCTTGCGGTATCAGCATCCCTGACCTGTTTTGCACCATTATCCGACATCTTTGCAACAGAATTGATATCCAGCAGAACATCCTTTTTTTTATCAAAAATCAGCGGTGAGGCCGCCTGGTTCATATTCGATGCCAAAGCGGAATGGCTGGCGGCATAAAAAATTAATCCAGCATAAATAATGTGTAAAATCCCAAATAAATATTTTTTCCTGCCTTCACCGACCAGAGATCGGGATGTTTTCATTCCAAACAGAAATCGAACGATATCAAATTTTTGTATGACAACGATATAACTCACAATGATAATTACAAAAGAACCAATAAAAATAATCAGCCATTTAAAAAAATCATGAATTGTCATGGGCATTAAAAAGTAACCCATACACAGGATCACGGTCTGGTGGAGTATAAAAAAAGGCATCACGCCTTCATTAAGAGGCTTGAGCAAAGGGTGGTCAAAAGACAAATGTCTGATACCAAAACCCAAAATGGCCATAAGCCAGGCCCAGGAGGAAACATACCTTAAAAAGGAATGCAAATATGGACCGATAAGGAGTGGATATTCAAAACTGTTTGGGCTGAAAACCTGATAAAGGTAGCATAGTGTGGAAAAAACAGCGATTAAAAGCGACAGCCAGCGGCTGTCCGGGATTTTCTTTATTATTTTTGAACTGGAGACAATCATGAAACCTGCTATCAAGAACCATAAATATTGAACAAACCCCCAACCACCGCTGCCGGTCTTTAAAATAGATGCCGGTATAAAAATTTTCATCAATAATAAAGGGATAGAAAAAAGCAGAATCATTAGTCCTGGGGTGGCAGAAAAATCTATTATCCTGGTAACCGTTTGCTTAGCGTTTCCTGCTAACCATTTAAAAGGAACGTAGCACAACAAACTGAAAAGAAATAATAACATCAAGTACCATAAATGCATGCCGTGGAAGGCAAAGTTGCCTGTACCACCGATTTCAAGATAAAGACCTGAGAAACAGGCGTGAAGAAATGAAAAAAAAGAGCCTGAAAATTGTTTATGGGTGATGCGTTCCAGATAGATCTGCAGTACACTGTGCGTGACAACGCCAAAAATCAGAGGGACCATCAGGCGTGAAAATTTATCATTGTAGTATTTTTTCAAACCAGGCTTTTTTTCAAAAACATAATAGAGGCTTGCTCCTGAAATAATAAAGAAGATCGGCATCATCCAGAGCACTGCAAAAACACACCAAATCTCTACCCATCGATATGTTTCAGCATTTTTGATATGCCAGCCTTCAAGGTTGAAAAACCGGGTACTGTGATATAAAAAAACAACAAGAATAGCAATTATCCTGATCCAGTCTAATTCATATTTTCTTTTATTCATTTGAAGACCCATATTTTAAAATCACTTTTTAAATACTTCAGGGATAATCAAATATCAAATATCTGAAAATCATTTCTTGCAAAAAATTGCTGATTTCAGCTTTGTGAGAAAGACATTTTTTTACAAGGATAATCAGCCGTAAACTTATGTACGAATTATTTTCTTGGTTTCATCAATGCTGTCTCCAAGTTTGTAAGGAATAAACAAAATTAAACCTATAATACAGCAGATGGTGCAGATGATCCATATGACGCTGACACCTAAAGGATTTTCCACACTGTAGCCAAAAATTGAAAATGTCATCGTCAGAATAATGGAACAGAATGCCCAGCCTGTTTTTCGTACAATCCCGTATATTCCAAAATAGACAGCTTCAGTCCGGGTCCCATTTTTAATTTCTCCGTAATCAGTAAGGTCGGCAATAAGTCCTAAAGATGCGGTAAACATTCCACCCATGGGTATTGCGGCAATGGGTATGATAATTATGGCTTGAGTAAAAGGGGAAAAAATGGAAAATCTGCCGATAAAAAAACAAAAGCAAAACCCTATCCCCATCAGACCAATTATATATCGCATAACCTGTCGTTTTGGATATCGCTTCAATAAAAAATACCAGAAAGGCGTTGACAGGGCCATGAGAAGAATCACTTCACCCATGAGGATTGAAGCCGTTGCTTTGCTTTTTCCAAGAATCAGGGTGGTAAGGTAGGGAACATTCATGAGCATGAGCTGATAAGTGATCTGTACAAACATTATCATGCCTGAAAAGGACAAGGTCTGTCTGTCATTGAATATCTTTTTTACGGTTTGAATAAAGCTCTGTTTCTTTAATGTTTTTTCTTTTGGCGGGGTATAATTTTCTTTGATACCCAGCAAGGTCAACTCCCCTGCCAATAGGGCAAATGAACCAAGAATCATTGCCATAGCAAAGGGACTATACTTTTCAATAAGGATACCAGAGAGGCCGCCACCTGCCATGGCACCTAGAATACCAATGACAATACCGATAGAAATTATTTTCACCCTCTGGTCATTTTTTCTGCTCAATTCAGGAAGAGTTGCCAGCCAGGGAACCAGTAGGCCGGTATATGACCAGTAATAAAAAAACAGGACAGTCCCAAGATAAACTGCATTCATCATATTGATTTCTTGAACCGGAGGTTTCCAGACCAAAACAAATGTAATGAATAGAAGCGGACTGGATACAAATATAAAGGGTTTTCGTCTTCCCCAGCGGGTGTTGCTGTGGTCACTTATGTATCCCACAAAGGGGTCGGAAACTGCATCAAGTATGCGGCCGGCGGCCAGGATAATGCCGAATGTGGCAAGAGAAACATATTGGACAGCATTGGAATTTTCAGGCGGTGTATAAAAATAAGGCAGCCATGCATAAAGTATGGTGTCATATAAATTAAATGCAAACCCAGCAAGGTTATACAATACAATGGTTGCCAGTGAAAGTTTCGCTGCGCTTCTGACAAAATCTTTACCGGATGTATGGGTATCAGGCATTATTTCTCCTGGTTTGTCTGGATTGAAGGTAGGAATGAATTAAAAGGTTCATATGATGTTGGTCAAAACTGTCAAAATGTCCTGGATGGACAATGGAAGGCGGCAAAGACAGCAAACGTTTCATTGTATCAATATACAAAGAAATATTTGAGTGGAACACATCATCATACAGTTTGCCATTATATACGGCATCACTTGAAAAGAAAATTCTGGTTGCTTTTTCATAGAGCCCTATAGTTCCAGGAGAATGACCCGGTAGATGAAGGATTTCAAATCGCCTATCCCCTAAATCAATCGTATCTTTATCCTTTACTAAACTGCTCGGCGGTGCAGGCCTGACTTGATATTCTTCTGGATTAAACCCTTCAAAGGGCAGAGCATCAAAGAGTTCTAAGTCCATGTATCCTTCTACCGTAGTATTTTCCCGGGTAGGATGAGAAATAATATGCTTTTCAGAAAAATGCAGCCGCCGGTCATCAAATTCATGACTTCCGCCAACATGATCAAAATGGGTATGGCTTGAAACGACGACAACAGGCTCTTTGAAAAAATGGGGAAGACTTGTTTTTAAACTGACAAGTCCTGTACCTGTATCAAACAAGAGGTTTCGTTCTTTCCCTTTGATGTGCCATATATTGCAGGCAACACCAGGGTCAATAAAGGCTTCAGATATCCTTGTGATTCCATTACCCATATGCTGAGTTTTAAACCAGTTTCCGGTTTTTATCTTCATTGCCTGTATCTCCTGGGAATTCTGTTTGGTTTTATTCTCATATCTGTATTTCAGTCCTGAAAATGGCATAGGTGTCTACCATGACATAACCTCTTATCTTTCCCTTTAGCTGCATTTCACTATAATCAATTGTGACACTTGTGACAATATCCTGTTCATCTGTGGTTAACTGAGTTTTCCTGGCATAATTTACCGGGACAGGAAGACCTGTGTTTGAGTGGATTAAAAGGATGCCGAATACATGATCTGTTTTTCTCAGGTTGCAATTGAGAAGACTAGCCCTTGCCATTTCAGGGGCAATTTTTAGAGATACCTCACTTTCTTTTGTTAATTCTTTGCGCTGATCAGGTTCCCAGATATCCAGATTCACCCCTCCGGAGATACTCATGAGTCCTGTTTTTATATCTGACATACCCATGAGCTTTAGAAATTTACCATAAAATTTAATTTTATCACACTGAACCTGTGCATTTAATGCCCCTGTTTTTTCTATGGCCCCTGTTTTCTGGTTTACCTTTGAAGCAATTCTGTATAACTGAAACGGCATATCCCATGATCCAACAAAGCTGATCATGAATCCATCATAATTATGAAAAGTTACCAGGCCATTTTTATAATTCAAGCAAATAACATAAACATCCCTTAGCTTTGGATCCACAACTGTTTTTTTTGTCTGTTCCTCCAGTCTGCCCGGAACCACCCAGAGGACAGCAGAATCCTTTATGCCTTCCACAATACCTGCAAGGTAATGAAGAGAATCAAATCCAATTTGATTATAAGATGGCAGCATGGTTGGATTGGGGCAGGAAAGACGACTGATTTCAAATACTGTGGATGGATCGCCAATTTTTACCGGTATTAAATAAGGCATGGGTGGATGATCTAAATTATTGCCATTGCTTTTGTAGGAAGAAACCTTAAATTTTAAACGGCCTGAGAAGGAATGTGTTTTCTTCCCTAAAAAAAATTTTAACCCAAACCGTTTAAGCTTCGTTATAAATCTGCATTGAATGCTAAATTCAAGCTGCCCTCCGTCAGGGCCTGTCCAGGTCTCCTTCGGGATAAGCGTGATAAATTTACGGTTGGCTGAAACTGTTACCCGTGCTTTTTGTTTAAGGGAGAATGATACCTTTAGGCTTTTTGTGTCAATGGCTGACAAGAGGGTTCTGCCATCTTTTCTCAAGAAATGGGTCAATATGATCGGTTCATTGGCATCTATTTTGTCTGGAATTTTTTTTAGGAGTTTTCCAAAAGGGGTGACGCAAAAAAAGTGAGCGCCGTCTTTGGGAAGAGGAGAATCCAGATCGATGATGGATTTAGGATCTTTTTTCCCTTCTTTTGTTAAAGGATAATCATAGGGAATAAAAAAAATGTTGCCGTTTTCGCCTGCAATGCAGATTCCTTTTTTCCCTAAAGCTGGAGACCCGTTCAGGTCATTCCGATCACTATCAATGCATTGATAAGCCCATCTAAATGTTCCGTTTTTATTAATACAATAAAGCCTGCCTTCACCAGAACCAAAATAGACGTGATCCTCAGCATCCACAACAGGAGAAGATCGAATGGGCTCAGGTGTATCAAAGGTCCATATGACCTTACCACTCTCTGGGTCAAGACCGTAAACCGTTCCATCACATGAAGCCTGGACAATAGTACCGCAGGACAGCTGGGCAGGACTACCGTAAATATGATCTCTGGTACCAAATGCCCAAAGCTGTTTTCCATTATCCTGGGACAGTGCTCTTAATATACCGTCAAATCCGCCTGCAAGTACTGCTCCGTTCGAACTCTTCGATGTCAGCATAGGAGACCCGGAAACGGTTCCAAGACCGCCGGATGTCCATATCTTTTTTCCCGTACTTGCCTTAAAACAGAAAAAATTGATTGCTGCAATAAAACAGGTACCAAAAAAAATTCGATCAGTATCAGTGTTAACTGCAGGGCAGGACCAGATCATCTCATTTCCAAAAAAAAGGGTTTTGCACTCTCCTGATTCCCGGTCAAGGGCATAAACCAGGTAATTATCATTTGGCGCAAGGATGGTACCGTCTTTGAGCATGGCAATATTGCCTTCAAACCAGTTCAAATTGTAGGTTTTGATATTAAATATTTCTTTAACTTCTTTTGTAGAATGGGCTCTGAATTTCCAGATCTGTTCCCCGTTATTTCGATCCAGGCAGTAAACATGGCCGTCACCTGATCCAAAATAGACTCTTTGTCTGTCATCAAGTAATGCGGATGAATCAATTATTTCACTGGCTGCAAACTGCCATTTTAGCTCTCCTTGTTTCGACAAAGCATAAAAATAATGGTCTGCTGATCCGATATAGATTGTTCCGTTGTTGTCAATTACAGGGGAAGAAAAAATTCCTTTTCCGGTTTGAAACGCCCAGGGTTTGGCATCAGAAACTATTGGTTTGACAGATGATCGTCCATTTTGAAGTTCATTTCCTCTGAATTTAGGCCAGGGACTTTGAGTGTCCAAAGGCAGGTCTTGCGAGACTGTTTTGCCAGGGAGCATGTCTTGGTCCTTCTTTGGCCTCTTGATACAGCGTTTTATCAGATCTTTAATCATGATGCCTCCTCATTTTATACACCTGCCAGCCTTTTAGCGGTAACTTCGATATAGGTTAGTCGCTTTTCAATAGCTTCAGGTTCCGGTGATGCAATACTGTTGATAACAATCCCCTGTATCGCCATCAGGATAAAATCGGCCAGAGCATAAAATTTCGTTTTTTCCATATCTATTTTTCCAGATATCGTGTCAGCTATTTTTTGAATGCGATCCCGGTGACTTAAGACAATGGGTTCCAGAATTTCTTTGAGAACAGGGTCAGTTCGGGAAGCAATGGTAAGGTCGTATGATGCGAGCTGTTTTTTTGATGAAAAAACTGTCCAGAGATCAAGGATGCTCTGATGGATGATATCCTTGTCAGGTGCCTGCTTTTCAAACAGCGTTTTGAAATCCATGGCCAGGCTTGAGTATAAATCTTCAGATAGGGCAGCGATAAGTTTCATTTTTGAGGTATAATGTTTGAATAAAGCGCCCTGGGACACACCAGCATTCCTACAGATTCTGGTAGTTGTTAAATTTGAATATCCCCTTTTGATGAGTACGTTGGCTGCCGCATCCAGCAATTTTCGCCGGGTTGCTGAGCTCCTTTGTTTTTGAGTCAATGGTTTCTTAATTTTCAAAGGTATCTCCTGTTCTGGTGACAAAATGAATTAATCAATCGGTGAAGATTATATACAAATATTTAAATAGTGACAAGTCACTTTTTAAATAAAGTTTGACATATCACGTTAGGTTTCAAATACTTATCTCAAAGAGTAGCCGCTCTTATTATAAGAAGGGTATTCAATTGGTATTATATCATTCGGCATAAACAATTTTGTCGAGGGGATTTTTGTTATTTGATAATGTTTACAGATTTATAAACATCACATGGTGTGTGTGAAAATACTGAGTCCATACCCTACTAGGATAAGGCCAAACAGCCCTGTGAAGAATCCTAAGGCGGTGATAACTCTAAATAGGTTTCGATCAGCCGTATGGGTTCGGGATGCATCGATATCATCAAAATGAATCGTATCGTCTGAAAGGCGGTTTTCATCTTCATATTTTTTAAGGACAGCTGTTTTTTTGCGGCCTTTTGTAAACATATATACGCCAACTGCTAAAATAATACAACCTGTGAGTAAAAACATAATGATTCCTATCCTGAGTCTGTGATGTTTTTGTTTCAATCTTTTATTTTAATCATCATACTGGTTTTTTTAAAATCTGCAATCCCCTGGTCTAAAAAGATGATGGTATTTCTTCTGGCAAAGTGTAAGAATTCATAGAAGATCTGCTTAACCTGTCGTTTCTTTTATTTCTCCGGAAGAGGGTAACCGGTTTTCAGAATTAAAGATCAGGCAAAAAAATAAAATAGTTGCATTATCAACTATTTTGTACGATAGTATGATACAACAGCTTTAAATTAGAGACAAAATCAAACAATTATTCAATTTTTTTGTTTGAAACGCTAATAATTATTATAAATTGAAAGTATATCTATTTTTATGGAAACATTTGAAAAAGTCATTGATAACTCCATTGCCTATTTAGTGGGACGTACATCCAGATCAATCATCAAACGGCTGACAAAAAAATTTACAGATGCTGGATTTGATGTCAGCTATGAACAGTGGAGTATCCTTGTTCATCTCTATCGCAAAGACGGGCAGACCCAGCAGGAGCTTTCTAATATTGCCGTAAAAGATAAAGCTGCCATTACAAGGCTTTTGAATGTCCTGGAAAAAAAGAATGTCGTGTTACGAATTCCAGATCGAAATGACAAACGAAGCAAGCTGGTATACCTGACCAATAAAGCAAAAGATTTTAAGGCAGATTTAATTGCAGTTGTTGAGGAGTTGTTAGAGGAAGCTGAAAAAGCAATTCCTTCTGAAGAGATGGCTCAGTGTAAAAGCACTTTAAATAAAATTTTTTCAAATTTTGACCGCCTGAATCGTTAAGTTGAATTGTAGAAAACCTGTATTTGATCTGACAATTTATGTAGGGTCGTTAATTCGATTCTTTAGGCTTAAGGTTAATGATGCTAATCAGTAGTACGTTAAAATATCAGCAATAAAGGCAGAGTAAAAAATGACTCTGCCTTTTATTTGGCTTTCCAATTTTTAGAATCAATATGCATAAACAGACATTGGAAACATAAATTTTAAAATGTAAAATGCCGGTTCTGTTTATCGATAGGGAAGTCCTTTGGGCCCTTGTATTTCGAGGTAATTCCAGCAATGACTCCCACCCCAAAGATCCGCCCAAACTCTGCCGTGTGAATAACAGTCTGTGCCGCCCATACTGGGCTCCCTGATATACTCTCAGCCACCTCCAAACACTCTGTCTTCTATCTCGAGCCAGTAGCGGGTCACAGTCCAACCGTTTCTTAGGGTGAAATCATTGTCTTTCCAAAATCTCTCTGATCCGAAAAACCAAAAGGCATAGGCTTCATGCTCCTCTGATTCAAGTATTTCAGATATGATGGTAGGTTCAAAATCAACACTTCGGCTGTCCTCATTCCCAACATGATTTATCAGCTTTACAATCCCGGTCACCGGTCCTAAACTTTCAACATTTTCTGGTAGAGTGACAGATACATAGTCATCAGTCCACTGATCAACCCTGCCGTAGATACTTCTGCCATCAAAACGAAAAATAACTTGCCCTTGGCTACCGGTTAAAAAACGGTCCCCTTCAATAATCAATGTCTGGCCCGGTGTGATCGTCTCACTTGATATTTCAGTAATCTGGGGCTGTAACGTGTCCTGGACTGGTGTGATGCGCAGCGGATAGATAAACGGCCGCCGGACAAGGCAGATAAAGGCGTTGGCTGTTGTTTCACCCACCAAATCTGCCAAAGAGATCGGAACAGTGACATTAATATGGGTCTGGGACCACGAATTGATCTCACATTCATATCCTTTATCATCCAGTATCACATAAATATTTCGTTCTGTTTCACCAAAGTTTTCCCCTTCTATTGTCACATTTCCACCAACAGCAACTGTCCGGGGATTAACATTCCTGATATTTACCCGAGGGGGAGGCGGTTCGTCACTGAACCTGTTTGACCAGCCAGCAGCTGACATTGTTCTTTCAGTGTTGGCTGAAATCACTGTTGTCTTCGATTTTAGAGTGGCCAAGTGTGTCGTTGCCTGACGGTTAAGGTTCTGAATTTTACTGGTATGATTCCGCTTAGCCTGTTTTTTTAACCTGTCGATTTTAATTTTTGCCTGTGACTTTAATTTTGATTCAGATTTTTTTTGAGCGCTTTTGGCTAATCGGCTAAGCCTTCCTGCGTATGGCTGTTTTTTTATTTCTCGGGCGCAAATTTTTTTCTCTTTCTCGTTCAACTTCAGCCTCTGTATGGCCTGTCCCATGGTTTTAAGATCTGAATTCTTTTGGATTATCTCCAGGGCTTGTTCCACTTTTGGGGGCAGAATTCGGGATTTCGAAGGTTTTTTTACCTGACCCCTCGTCTTGGTGTTTTCTTTTGTAACAGTTTCTTTTTTCGTAACAGATTTTTCATCTGTTTTGCTTTTCGCCTGGGCTGCCCAAGGTAAAATTGTACATAAAAAGAATAAACCTATGGCTAAAACTGATATTTTTCGATAGAATTTTGAAAATTTCAAATCCATATCTATCTCCTATAATATAAGTGGTTAACTTCTGTTAAATATGTATAGTTTTATTCAGAAAAGGTTCAAAGATATTTTCCACCGGCTTCCGTATCCAAACAGAAAATACCTTTTCAAGGTTCTTAAATTCAGCCTTTTATTTAAAATTCCCCTTTTATGGAGATAAAGCACTCTTCAATAATTAAATCAAGAGCAAAAGGCTATAAATTTACATCTTTAAATTGGATAGGATTTATTAAAAATGTCCATCATATCTAAAATTGTTGAGTTAAAACTTTCAGGCAGTTTGTGTCAGATCATGATTAATACAATTTGAATACCATTAGAGTTCAACCAGTTTGTTTTGGATGGCATATCTGGATAGTTCAGCATTGTTTCTTAAATTCAGTTTTTTAAGTATTCTGGATCGATACGTATCAACAGTTTTTACACTGATATTATAAGAAACGGCAATTTCTCTGTTTGTCGATCCCATCGCAAGTTTACGCAGCACTTGCAGTTCTCTCATAGATAAGGATTCCGTCAGGGTCTGGCTTTTATTTCCACGAATCACTCTTAAGGCCAGTGCTTCGCTTGCTTTTTCGGTTAAGTATCTTCCTCCTGAATAGATTTTTTTCACGGCTGCCACCAGCTGCTCTGGTGCAGATTGTTTTGTCACGTATCCCATTGCTCCTGCTTCTATGGCCCTGATAACATACTGTTCTTCCTCATGCATGGTTAATATGAGGACAGGGACTTCAGGACAATAGCTGTTAATCCGGGTCACAACTTCTAATCCATCCATACCCGGCATTGAGATATCGACAATGGCCACATCAGGTTTTTTGTTCATTGCCTGGTCCAGGGCTGTTTCACCATCTGGTGCCTCAGCAATCACTTCTATTTCATTGCTGTCTTCTAACACTTTTCTTAAGCCTTCCCTGACAATGCTGTGATCATCTGCAAGAAGTACTTTAATCATGAATTATCCTTTCACTTTTACTTTACAGCAAATGGTTGTACCGTTAGATTTTTGAGAAAATATATCCAGTTTTCCACCAACAAGGTTGGCGCGTTCTTTCATCCCTTCAATGCCAAATCCATCAAATCCATTGTCATTGGCAGCATCAAAGCCTGTCCCATCATCCTGTATGGTTAAAATAACTCCATTCTCATCTGTCTTCAGATCGAGTGTGATTGTCGATGCATTTGAATGGCGAAGAGAATTGGTGACAGCTTCCTGGGCAATTCTGTACAACGCTGTTGACAGAGTATCACCTATTTCAGGGATATCATCGTGTTTAAATACACAGGATACAGTGGAGCGTTTTTCAAAGTCCAGAAGCAGTGATTCCAGGGCATCCACAAGCCCTAAATCATCTAAAACCCTTGGCCTTAATCTGTATGCCATGTCCCGCACATCATTAATGGTATCATCGATAAGCGAGCACATTTTATCTGCTCTTTCCCCAGCGGTTTCATCTATTTGAGTAATAAATTTTTTAAGCCACACACCATCGATGCGAAGTGCAGTTAACACCTGCCCCAGGTGATCATGAAGCTCTCTTGCAACAGTTGCTTTTTCTCTTTCCTGGGAGGCAATAATGTTTTTAGAGAGATTCTTTAAATTGTCCTGCGCTTTTTCCAGTTGCGCGGTCCGTTTTTTCACCTGTTGTTCGAGGTCTAAAGAGTATTGAGAAAGTTTTTCAGTCGCGACCTGTAAATCTTTTTGTGCCCTGTTTTTTTCTGTGACATCCACACTGACAGCCAGGGAGCGGATGACATTGTCATTTTCGTCTCTAAGCCCGTAACAGGACAGCATGATATCCATTTTTACCCCATTTTTCTTGATATATGTATAGGGGATATCTTTGCAAAAGCCTGTACTGAAAAATTCAGGAAAAACAACATCAATAGCATATTTTTTTGATTCAGGTGTAAAAAAACTGACCAACTGTTTGCCAATGACATCTTTTCTTTCATACCCCATTACTTCCAGCCAGTGGTCAGATACTCTTATGATCCGTCCTTTAATATCAATGGAATGCAGCATCGCAGGCGTTTTATGATAAATACGCCTGTACCTTTCTTCACTGAGCCGCAGTTCTTTTTCTGCTTTTTTGCGTTTGGATAATTCCTGGACACCCAAATGGTAGAGAACCAGAACTAAAATTCCGGTAAACATTAAAATAGATATAACAACAGGGCCGATAACCCTGACAAAGGGTTCAGATACCTGTTTTTCGATCCCTTTATAATTTCTTAAACTGATGATTTTCCAGTCAAGGTAATTGTTGACATCAAGGCTTGTAAACAGGAATTGTTCACTGCTTTTATCTGTCACATATTCAGTTTTATAGGTTGAAAATCCGGTCCATTCCCAGGGGCCGTTGCCAAATTGTCTGGAGTTTACGATGGAAGTTATCTTTTCTTCTCCCAACTGCCACAGCAATTTGAACCTGAACTCCTTTTTGTTTGAGATAAAGATAAGGCCATTTGGGTCAACAAAAAAAAGGATTTCATTTGATTGCGGGAACAGTTTGGTTTCAACAAACTCTACAGACGCTTTGATGACTGCCACACCAAGAATATCTTTATTATTTTCATTATAAACAGGATGGGAATAGTAAACCCCTCTTTTCCCAGAAGTTGTCCCCAGGGCTAAATATGTCCAGGGGGTTCCATTAATGGCTTTTTTGTAATAAGGCCGAAAGGAAAAATCTTTATCCACAAAGCTGTCTTTTGCATTCCGGTTACTGGAGCAAATGGTAATCCCATTCCGGTCCATCAGGTAGCTGACTTCAACATCAAGGGATTTTGTGAAATTATCCAGGATCTGGTTGGCACTGTATATTGAATTTAAATTTGTATCCTTGAGCGCGGTTTTTAATTCCTTGATACCTGAAAGTGTCCTGACAGGCTTGATATGCTCTGAGAGATAGGTTGAAAGCTGATCCGTTAAAAGCTTTAGTCTGGAATGAGCATCAGCTTCTGTTTTCTGAAAGGCAGCTTTTCTGAAAGAATAATAATAGAGTATACCGCCGGCAGAAGCAGATAAAAATGCAAACAGTGCCAATATCAATATGATTGTTCTAAGCCGCATACAAATCAGTATATCGATATGGAAGATCTTTTTCAATCATTTTACCAATTCCCAGCCGCCTGCTTTCATGATGAGTTTATGCCATTTCAACCTCACTGCTTTTAATTATCTATGATATATTATCTTTACAAAATGAAGAATTTTTGGGCAACCGGTTTGTTTGCTGCGGCTGGTGCAAATTTTCAATATTAAAATTGTTGAGAATCTATGAAAATCCTTTTATAGTTCTAAAAACCATAAAAGATAAATGGGGTATTGATATGCCTGTTATTACATTTAATGCATTTTCATTTCTGCAAAAAAAGTTAAAAGAAAAAAATTTTGAATATTCCAATGTCAGCCTGACGATAACCGAAGGCACCAGGGCAATAGACCTGGTTCATCAGTTCGGCTTGGATCAAAAAGAAGTAGAAGTTGTGTTCATTAATGGTAAAGTGGCACCTTTTAAAACACAATTAAGGGATAATGACAGGGTGGCATTGGTACCACCCGGAACACCTGGCCCGTATCGCGTGTTTTTAGGATTTAAAAATAAGGCTCTAAATGAGTAGAGACCATAAACATTTCCGAGCGTTTATTGCCATTCCCCTTCCCGAAGAAACAAAGGCGTTTCTATGTGCCTTTCAAAAGGAGCTGCAAAAAGAAGGTATCAAGGGATCTTGGCCAAAACCTGCTGCCATGCATCTGACATTAAAGTTTTTAGGAAATATAGAGTACCGTCAGATTGAGCCGATAAAGTCCTGCATGATAAACGCTGTAAAGGAAATACCCAGACATGTCCTGTATGCATCAGGGCTGGGGGTATTCCCTTCTGTGAAAAACACAAAGGTATTTTGGACTGGAACAAGGGGCCGGACAGAAGAATTGGGAAAACTGGCAGTTTATCTTGAAAATGCCCTTTTTACTGACATGGGCCTTCAAAAAGACAAAAAACGGTTTTCGCCCCATTTAACGCTTGCAAGAGTTAAAAAGGCTGTTGCCCCAAAACGGGTTGTTGGGTTGATAAGCGAATATAAAGATATGCGGTCAGATGATTTTATGGTTAAACAAATAGTGCTTTATGAAAGTGAACTGACATCTTCAGGTGCAGTCCATAAAACTGTTTTTTCTGTCCAACTTTAATAACCTGCCGGGCAAACAATAAATCACAGGTGTAAATTTTAATTGCTGTCTTTTTGAATAACGATTTCATGTTTGTCTTTTGCAATATGCTTTTCATATGCAGAAAAATTTTTTAATTTTTTTTCAGTTTCAAGTGTTGAAAAAATTCCTTTTAAAATGGTTCCTGGAAAAACTGTTCCGTTGAATTTTATTTGTGATATGTTTTCTTGTTTTCTTGTCCATTCAAAAAAAGCAAACAGGTCTATTTGAAGTTCTGAAGTTTCTCTTTTGATTTTTGGTTTTAGTTTTTCAATTTTAGTTAGCAAATCATTTTTTTCTTTTTCATATTTCTTTTTTATTTCATTTAATTTTTTTAATGAAGAAATAGATGAGCTCATTCTTTTTTCAAAATTATTTATTAATGATACAATATTTTTTAATTTATTTTTTTTGTATGAATCTTTTTTCTTTTTAAATTCAGCTGAAAGTTTTTTCTTTCTGTTTTTTGCGCGGTCATGAAAAATTTTCAACTCGATCATTTTTTGAAAAGTTTTTTTCTCATAATGATTCTGCTCGTTCATTTTTTCAGTCAGGTCATCAAGTTTGCGCCTGATAATATCTATTTGAGAATTAATTTTTCTGGCTTTTTCAAGAATATGATGTTCTGTCCCTGCTCCTAAAATGCAGGCCTTGGTTTTATCATTACCTGCACCTGCCAACTCAATTCCCTTTTTGCCGTATAAAGTTGAAGATAAAATACGGCATTTCGGTGAAGCAATCTTACCACTTGAAAAAACCTGGGAGTCAATGATTTCGTTTTCGATATAAACATTACCAAAGGTTTCAATCTTACAATTATGAAGGTAAGTGGCATGAATATCACCCTGAGCACTGATGACAGAATCTGTAATACCGATTTGTGATTTTACACCGCCAATGGCGTCAATCCTGGCACCTCTTATCTCTCTTGCCTGGATTTCTCCGGCAGTGACAGGATAGGCACCTGTCAGAACCCCTGATATATTCAAATTCGCATTATTTTCAAGCGGCCCGTATTTAAGATCAGCATCTTCAAGAACATTGATGCTGGGATGAATATAAAGCTTTCTTTCGATGGATAAGGAAGGAAATCCTGTTTTCCCGGCAAAGGCTTTTGTTTTATCCTTTGACAATCGTGTACCATGTGTGCATCGGAAAGTTAGGTCATATCCCTTTTTCTGCTCAATGCTTTCTCCAAATATATTCTTTTTCAGATAGCTCTCTCCAGAGGAGCTTTGTTCGGCTAATGTCTCGCCCTTTTTTTTAAGTCGAGTATCTATTTTCTGTGTATCAAAATGGTAAATTGCCTTCTTGTTTTTGATGAGTTCTAGAGAAAAATCCTGTTTCACAGCAACAAACTTAGTATTCAGCATATCCAGGTTGCACTGAAGAATCGCATCCGGATATATTCCAAACTTTATTCCCTTGTTCTTAAGCGTTTTCTTGATATCTTCCAAGCGGATATTTCCAATAACATCCTCATTTATTTCAATCGCGGCTTCCATTTGATCCTGGCTGATAGTAACTTTAACGGCAGGGTTAATTTGACTTATTCCCTCTGATCTGTTCTGTTCCTCCAGTACCAGGTTTTTTTGCTCTTCGGTTAAAAAATTCAGGTCCACCATTATGCTGCCAAGACGTTGAATCGTGTTTTTCTTTTCAAATTCTTCTTCCTGAATTTTTTGTGCGATTTTAACTTCTTTTTTAGATGCCAGGCCCTTTTCAATTACACTGGCAGCAAATTCCTGATCCAATGCCTGTATCTGTAAAAACTGCTTTTCATATGTTGTAAGTTTAATTTCTTCCTGAAGATTTTTTTGAGACGCATGATCAGGCTCAGGTTGATCAGGTGCGATAATTTTTTCAGCCTGCCTGTCCAGAAAGGTTTGTTCTTTTAAAATGGAATTTTTCTGCTTTGTTGTCAGCACACGGGACTCAACCAGGATATCTCCGATT